>JAUJNO010000001.1:0-42021 GCA_030448125.1 Rubrobacteraceae bacterium
CTCCGCGAGGCGCGCCTCGCGGAGGGAGCGGACGACGAAGCCGTCGAGCCTCACGAAGGCCGGGATGTCCGAGAAGCCGACCTCGGAGTGGTCGATCGCCTCCGACACCGTGACCTGGTGGTCGGCGGTGATGCGGCCGAGCGCGAACGACTCGGAGACGGGGAAGTACTTGTCCCGGGCCCCCGAGGCGAGCTCCACGGGCGCCGAGATCCGCTCGTCCCCGGCGAGCGGCGAGAGCTTCTCCATCCTCGCGCGGATCTCGGGCGGGAGCGCCTCGTAGAGCTCGTCGAAGCGTTCCGGGTCCCTGTTGGCGAGCAGCTCGACGACGCTGCGCGCCTCCGAGGAGAGGTCTTTGGTGGAGCGGGCGCGGAGGCCGGCGAGGGGATCCGGGTCCAACCGGTCGACCTCCTCCAGTTCCGCGCGCAGCTCGTCCCGGTCCTCTCCGGGTGGAAGTGCCGCGAGCATCGATTTGGCGATGGCGTACGAAAGAAAGGGATCGGCGTCGTAGGGCGCGTACTCTTCGCCCTCCCGGTAGTGATCGGTGGTGGCGATGCTGAGGACGGTCCGGATGTCGGTGTACGGGGCGATGCCGGCCACGACCGAGACGCGTTCGCTCACTTCGGGGTCCTCGGCGGCCAGGAGGGAGAGGGTGGCCCCGGTCGAGACCCCGACGAGGCCGACCCGTCCCTCGCGGGCGTCGGGACGGTCGGCTACGGCGCGGGAGACGTCTACCGTCGAGGAGACGGTCTCTCCGGTGATCTCGTCGGTCGTGAGCCCCGGCAGGTCCGGCACCACGACGAGGTAGCCCGCCCGGGCGAGTCCGCGGGCGAGGTTCTGGACCTCCGGGTACGCCCGGCCTTCGGGGATCGTGCCGTTCACGAAGAGGATGGCGGGCCACGGCCCCTCCCCCGCCGGCTTCGCGACGAGCGCCGGCCTACCGGCGAAGACGGTATCCTCGACGCCCGGCTCTCTCGTGAGGACCTCGACGGCCGGCGTCAGGACGGGCGTCTCGAGGACCGACGAGAGCACGACCGCCGCCCGAGCCTGCGCGTCGATCCAGGACCAACCGGCGACGACCAGAACCACCGCGACCGCGAGGAGAGCCAACAAGAAGAGACGCCGTGGTCCGAGACCGGCCTTCGCTCCCCCGCCCGAACCGATCCGGATGCTCCAGGTTCCTAGATCTCTAGCCCGCAACACTCCTCCCCATCAGCAAGGGGCCTAGCCCTGCCACTTCGTCCTCCGGTGATTCACGAGGACATTCTAGGCTCAGACTCCGCCGGTCGCCCCCCACCAAAAGAACTATTTTTGCTAACTACGCTACAACTACCGCTCTCTAACGTATGGGTCTACCGCTGCAACGCTCTCGCGGGCGTTTGGTCGTTTAAACCTTACTAATCAGGGCAATATAACGTCAGGACAAACGAGTCGTGTGCGGCAAACCAGAAGAAAGGACAAGATGACCGAAGCATCGAGACAGCCCAAGGACAAGAACTACAACTTGATCACTGTGCTTTACCAATCGTCGGAGAATGTCGAAACGCTCAAGAGCTACGTTCAGGATGCCGAGCAGGAGGGCGACCAGGAGCTGCTGGAATTCTTCAACGGGATTCTCGAGAACAACTTGGAAGCAAACCAGCGGGCAAAAGAGATGCTCGTGCCCCGACTGCAGCAGGAGCAAGAGTAGCCTCCCGCTAATCAGGAGAATCCCAGCGGAACAGACCGGTCTGTAGTACGAGCTGGTACCGCGGGCACAAGTAAGGCCGGGGCAATAACCCCGGCCTTACTTGTGCCCGTTTTTTATTAAATCGCCGGCCTGTCCTTCCGCCGGTTACTTTTCCTCGCGCCCCTTACCGTCTGCCCGGGCTTCCGGGGCAGCTATTCCAAGCCTCGCCCGGCGATGAAGGCCTCTCCAAGGGAGGGATCAGGAGATCAGGCACGACGCGTGACCCGAAACTATCTGCGCCGCAGGACGGCGTAGGCCAGAACCCCAGAGCCCACCAGCAGGGCGGCGGCGGGCAAAAAGAGTCCCGGCAGTGTTGCCGGACCACCGCTCTTGGGGAGCGGTACACTGGTCATATCCCCTGCGGCGGTGGACTCGCCGGTGGCGGACTCCCTGATGACGCCGGCGGCGACCCGGTCACCCGTCTCGCCGGATGGGTCGGTCTCGTAGTCGTCGGCCGACTGGTGGATGACGAGCGTGCTGCCGTCGGAGTCGAGGATCGTGCCCTCGCCCCTGGAGAGCGTTATCTGGTCGTTCGTCGTCGTGTAGCTGGCGCTCCCGTCCGGGTTGACGGTTATGTTCTCGAGGTCGCCCGCGTGCGGCCCTTCAGGGTTGTCGAACCCATGCTGGGCGTTCGTCGGGTTGAAGTGCTCCCCGGCGGCCTCGAAGTCCGGCGAGGTCTCACCTGCCTCATGGACGTGGATGCCGTGCTCCCCGGGCTCGACCCCCTGCTGTCCCGGCTGCAGGTTGGCGTTGATGGTCACCCCGTCCGGCCCCTCCGTAAAGGTCGCGTCACCGACCGGGTTTCCGTCCGGGTCCTCCAGCTCCGCCGTGGCACCGCCTCCGCCCTGCGCCAGCGCCGCGCTGGCCGCCAGGGCCAGCAGCAGCGCCCCGAACAGCCCGAGCAAGACGGCTCTTCTCTCTCTCAAGGTCTTCTCCTCTCCGGACGAACTCCACTCTCGCGCCTCCGCGCAACGACGCACATTCTAACCATACCGTGGGATGTGTGGGGAGGAGTGGTAAAAAGGGCGTCACCGCGCTCTTGGCTCCTCGACTCCACGCGGGACTTTCCGAGCGGTGAGCGAGCCACGCGCGACCCAGAAGGCTTTCTCTCTGGTCGCCCCGTACTCGCGGGGTGCGCGAGAGGTGGGCGGGACGCGCGGCTCAGGCGGGCTCTATGCTGCGGTAACGAGCCACCAGGAGCATAAAGACACCGTAGACGAAGAGGCCCGCGGCCACGATGCCGAGCATATAAGAACCCAAGGGCTGGCGCTGGATAGTTTCGAGCGCCTCGCCGAGGCCGCGAACCTCGCTCGGGTCAGATTCGTATGCAGCCAGGACCAAGAAGGCTCCGGCCACGCTGATGGCGAGGGCGCGAGCGGCGGTGCCGACGCAACCCGCGAGCGTGACCCAGCGATCCTTTGCGTCGCCCATCCGGTTCAGCCGCAACTCGTCCCGGAACTTGGCCCCGTAAGCCGCGTAGAGCTGGTAGAGGCCGACGCCGATCACGATCAGTCCTACCAGCCCGACCAGGATCCGGCCGAGCGGGGGTTGGTAGGCCATGGCGGCCAGCGCCATGGCGTCCTCCGAGGTGTCTTCCGCGCCGAAGATCGACTGCGCCGCGGTGAAGGCCAGACCACCGTGGATCACACCGCTCCCGACGTAGCCGACGCGGCGCAGGATGCCGTGGACGCTGGACCCCTTGTCGTCGGGGTCCGTGATTCCCTGAACTAACTTCCACATTGCGTACCCGACGAGCCCGGCGGCAAGGACGAGGAGCAGCACGCTGTCCAGGGGATTCGGTCCCATGCTCCGCATCGCTCCGATCGGCCCGGTAGTAGCGCCACCCGCCCCCAGGGCCTCCCGCATCGCCAGCACCCCGATCGTCGCGTAGACCACGCCTTTCGCCACGTAGCCCACGCGCGCGATCCGCCCTACCCAGGGTCCCGCGCGCCGTACGGCCTCCTCGGCGTGGTCCCCGGCGTCCCGCCCCACGTCGTCAACAGGGGAACCTCGTCGGGCCATGCACGGTGCCTCCTACGCGTCGGGTCCAGGTACTTCCGCCCGCATTATCCTTCAAAGAAAGCCCCACCGCCGACACGAGCTCTCGGAACATGGCCGCCATCTCGACAATCTTCGGAGAGCAGTGCCGTGGACCCTCGCGTAGACTTATGATCAGATCGACTCCCACACCACGGAAGGAGAATCATGACGACTATGCCGGAACAGGGACAGCGGCTACCGGACGTCGATTTCATCACCGAGAACGGAGAGAGGCTCGCGGCCGGGGACCTCGGCGGCCAGAAGACGGTCCTCTACTTCTACCCCAAGGACGACACCCCCGGTTGCACCAAGGAGGCCTGCGCCTTCCGGGACCGGATGGGTGACTACGAAGGGGCGGGCATCCGAGTCTACGGCGTCTCGCTCGACTCCCCCGAATCGCACCGCCAGTTCCGCGAGAAGCACAACCTCAACTTCCCGCTACTCACCGACGAGGGCGGACGCGCATCGGAGGCGCTGGGAGTGCTCGGTGACCGGGGTTACGCTAACCGCGTCACCTTCCTGCTCGCCCCCGACGGAAAGATTGCGAAGGTCTACCCCGAAGTCTCTCCCGAGACGCATGCCGACGACATCCTTCGGGATGCTGCGTCTCTTTAGGAACGGTTTCTTACCCGACCTGAGGCTTAGCCGGCCAGGAGACGCGTCAGACGCAGGTGAACGCCTTCGTCCTCGTCGGTGACGTAGAAGAAGCGGCCGTCGTCGGTGATCGCGATTCCCTCCACGCGCGGCAGGGTCGGGAACTCGCGGACGAACTCGGCTTCGAGGGAACCGGAGTGCTGGTCCGGCGGGAGCGTGCAGCGGAAGTGGGTCGCGATGGTGTCCCGGCCGCCGGGGTAGTCCTGCGTGAGGGTGCTCTGTCCTTCTCTGCTGTCGACGTTGCCGGTGACGAGGTGCAGCTCGTCACCGACGATGGCGAGGTCGCGCACCCCGGCCATCCCGCCGCTCCGGCCGATGGCGTTTACGGTCCAGAAGCCCTTTACCTCCGGTAGCTCGTCGCCGGGCTCGAAGAGGCGCTCGATGCCGCCGAGCTCGACGAGGATGGGCCGGCCGTCGGCGGCGACGGGGAAGCGCAGGCCGAGCAGGAGGGAGCCGTCGGCGCGGAACGCCGCGCCCTCGAAGTTGAGGGGAGGTCGTCCTCGTGTACGAGACCCTCCCATTTCTTTTTCTTCTCCGCGCCGCGGCGCCGTGTTCCCTCGATGTACGCCTCGTAGGATTCGGGGCCTAGCGGGATCGTCTCGGGGCCGCCGGCCTTCAGGGCGTCGTTTATGAGGCGGTGCAACGCGAAGCTCCTGCGGGAGACCTCTACCTCGACCGCCGGTTCTCTGGTCGCGTGCGTGACGTCGGCCTCGCGGAAGCGGGCGACGAACGCCCTTTGGGTTGCAGGGGGCCGCTCTTGCTGCCGAAGTGGGAGCCGAGCGTGTACACCCAGCCGTCGTGGCGTGTGATCGCCTCGGCGTCCTCGGTCTTTGCGCCGTCGCCCGTTGGTATCGCGTACAGGCGGTTTATCTCCCAGCCCTCCTCGAGGATCGAGCCGCGCCTGTGCCCGATGATGGCGATGCAGTCGTGGATCTCGCCCTCATCGAGCACCGCCCACAACGCAAACTCCCAACCGTGCGCCTCCAGCAGCGTGTCGTTCTCGACCGTGAGCAGCCCCGACGCCTCGTTCGGGTGCAGGTTCAGGCTTAACTGGTGGAGTCCGTCCTCATCGATCCTCGCCACGCACCATCTCCCCTCGATCGAGCCAGAAGCGGCACGGGTCGAATCCCAGCTCTTCCAGCGCCACTTTGAGGGACATCGTACCCGTTCGCCCGAAACCGGCGCCGATTACCTTCACGACAACTTCTCCCAACGACTACAGACCCTGACCTTCGGCGGTCAAAACTCCACGGGTAACCCTTTCAAGCCGCGCAGCACCAGGCCCGGACGCCAGGTTAGCGATCCGGGCGGGTCCGCGAGCCGCAGCTCGGGCATCCGGCGCAGGAGCGTGCCGATGGCGATCTGGCCTTCCATCCGGGCGAGGGGCGCGCCCAGGCAGAAGTGGATGCCTTTACCGAAGGCGAGGTGTTTGTTGTCCGCGCGGGTGATGTCGAGCGCGTCGGGGTCCGGGAACCGCTCCGGGTCGTGGTCGGCGGACGCGATCACGACCGTCACCATCTCGCCTTTCGAGATGACTGTACCGCCGATCCGTACGTCTTCCCTGGCGAAGCGCTCGGTCGAGGTCTCCACCGGGCCGTCGTAGCGCAGCAGCTCCTCGATTGCGGGTTTGATGAGCGAGGGATCGTCTTTGAGCTTCTGGAGCTGGTCGGGGTGACGCAGTAGCGCCAGCACGCCGTTGCCGATAAGGTTGACGGTAGTTTCGTGCCCGGCGACCAGGAGCAGGAACACCATGGCGAGCAGCTCGTCTTCGCTGAGCTTGACGCCGGCTTCTTCGGCACGCACCAGCGCGCTGATAAGGTCGTCTTTGGGGTTCTCGCGCTTCTCTTCGAACATCGCGCGCAGGTAGCCGGTGAAGGCTTGCATGTGGGGAAGGAGGATCTTCTCTACGTACTCCTGGGTCGCGTCCCCCGACACGGCGGCGTCCGACCACTCGCGAAACTCGTTCCGGTCTTCCGCGGGGACGCCGAGCAGCTCGGCGATCACGATGATGGGCAGCGGGAACGCGTAATCGTCGATGAGGTCCATCTCCCCTTTGTCCCACACCGCGTCCAGCAGCGCGTCAGCGATAGCCTGGACGCGCGGGCGCATCCGCTCGATCAAACGTGGCGTGAACGCTTTGGAGACCAACGCGCGCAACCGCTCGTGGTCCGGCGGGTCCGTGTCGAGCATGTTCTTGCTGAGAGGCCTCATCACCTCAGGTATCGGCGGCATCTGGGCAAGCTGCTCCGGGGTCATGGCGTTGCGCCAATCCTTCACGAAACGCTCGTCTCGCAGAACGGCGGATACGTCCTCGTAACGGGTGACCAGCCACATGCCCTGGCCGTTCGGCAGCGCTACGCGATGGACCGGGGCGTCCGAGCGTAGTTGGGCGTAGGCGGGATAGGGATTCGCTTTGAACTCGGGATCGAACAGGTCTACCCGCGGTGGCTGCGACACGATTCTCTCCTTCCTCCCGCTTCTCCTGGCGGGCGGTACGCAACCCTTTGTCCTAACCGGTCAGAGACAATTACGGACGAAGCGCAGCTATGGTTTCTGGCACGTCGCACGAGGCAAACCGTGCGTCAGCCGGCTAAGAGTGCGACGCGAAGTAGTCGTCCAGCTCGTTCAACAGCCGTTGCTTTCTCTCCGCACCGAGGAACGAGGCCCAGAAAGAGTTCTTCGCCAACCGGTAGACGGCGTCCCGAGAGAGATGGAGCCCTTCCCACGCGGCGTGGAAGTTCTCGTCGACGTAGCCACCGAAGTACGCTGGGTCGTCGGAGTTCGCCGTCACGCACAGCCCGAGGTCCAGCATCCGCTTCAAGTTGTGGTCCTGGATAGAGTCGAAGACGCGCAGCTTGACGTTGGAGAGCGGGCACACGGTCAGGGGGATCTGCTCTTCCCTTAGCCTCTCCACCAGTTTCGGGTCCTCCACGCAACGGACGCCGTGGTCTATCCGGGACACCTTCAGATCGTCCAGGGCCTGCCAGATGTACTCCGGCGGCCCTTCTTCGCCCGCATGCGCGACCGTCAGCAGACCGTGCTCTCGCGCTTCATCGAAGACGGCCTTGAAGTCCTCCGGCGGGTGTCCCACCTCCGAGGAGTCGAGCCCAACCCCTACGATCCACTCCCTGTACGGCAGCGAGGTGCGTAAAGTCTCCATTGCTCTCTCCGCGCTGAGATGCCGCAGGAAACACATTATCAGTTTCGAGGAGATTCCCAGCTGCTGTTCGGCATCGACGAGAGCGCGGCGTATGCCCGCAACCACCGTCTCGAACGGCACCCCTCTGTCGGTATGGGCCTGGGGATCGAAGAATATCTCGGTGTGGCGCACGTTCTGGGCCGAGATCCTCTGCAGGTAGGCCCGGGTCAGGTCGTAGAAATCCTGCTCGTGGAGAAGCACCCGCATGCCTTCGTAGTAGAGGTCCAGGAAGGACTGGAGATCGCTGAAGTCGTAGGCCCGGCGCACCTCTTCCACCGAAGCGTACCGGAGGGCGACCCCGTTGCGCCCGGCGAGCTCGAACATCAACTCCGGTTCCAGCGAACCCTCGATGTGGATGTGTAGCTCTGCCTTCGGCATACCCTGGATAAACGTCTCCGAGATGTCGGGGCTCAAGCTCGGCTCTCCTTCTCTCAGGTTCGCCCCGCGTCCGCCATAAGGGCGGCGAGGGCCCTTATATGGCGGTCGTCGGTGCCGCAGCAGCCGCCGAGGACGCGCAGGCCGAAGTCCTGGTGCAGCGCCCACATCTCGGCGGCGAAGAGGTCCGGGGCGTCGCCTTCGGGGTGGTCGAGTTGGACGAGCTCCTCCGGGCTTAGAGGGGAAGCGTTTGCTTTGAATTCGTTGAGGCGGCGGGAGACGAGGTCCGAGAACACGGCCTCGTCACGCAAGGCCGCGGCGGCGATCGAGGGATGGACGCAGCTGATCGAGTAGAAGAGCGGCGCCGGCAAAGCCTTGGCGTCTATGCGCTCGATGGCCGCGTGGAGCGGCGTGCCGTCGAGCACGCGCCCGTCCCGCTCGAGCACGAAGCTGACCACATACGGTAGCCCGGTGGCGCCCATCGCCCTCGCCACGCCAAGGGCCTCCTCGACTGCGGGAAAGGTCGGTGCGTACAGAAAGTCCACACCCGACTGCGCGAGCACAGTCGCCTGGAGGGCGTGGTACTCCCGGGCCTCCCCCGCGGGGAGGGACTCCTCGGGGCTGTAGGCGTCTCCGCTCGGCCCTATCACCCCGGCGATGTAGATCGGCCGGTGGTCTGACCGGGCCCGGATCTGCCGGTGCATCGCCGCGGCGTCGGCGTTCAGGCGCCGCACCGTCTCGGCATCGCCAAGTCCCGCCTGCCGGACGAAGTTCAGGCTCGCCCGGAAGGTCGGGGTGCCGATGATTACCGGCAGCTCGAAAGAGCGGGCGGCGGCGACGTAGCTCTCGTAGATCCGGCGCAGCACCGGCCCACCGGCAGGGTCTTTGACCAGCCCGGCCACCTGGACGTGCGGGGGGAGCGGGATATCCGTCTCGAACATGATGCGCGTCTCGATCCCGCCGTCGGTCAGGATCGAGGCGCCGTCCCGAATCGCCGCCTCAAGCTCGCTCATGTGGTGCAGTCTACAAGCTACGGACACCACCGGCGAACCTCGGCGCTCTGGATCAGTAGTGGAGAAGATAAGCGCCTCGGCCGAGGAACTCGTTGGTATCCACCACCAGCAGGTGGACTATCGCCAGAACGACCACGAGCACAGCGGTAGACCCAGACCCTGGCCCAGTCCTGGGCGGCCAACAGCGAGGCCGCGTACGCCCCGGCGGCGCTACCGAGCGCCAGCCACGCGGCCACCTCGCCGGCCTCGCCGAAGATCAGCAGGCTCTGCAGGCCGACGATGAGCAGAATAAAGGCCAGTAGTGCCGCAGGTCGCAGCCCGTGAGGAAGACCAGCGCGGCGAGCATAAAGAAACCCGACCGAGGACGAATCCCGCGTAGACGCCGATGACGAAGTAAGCGGTGGTGGATTCAACCGGTGAGCGCAATCCACCATCAGCAGATGAACAATAGCCAGGGTGACCACGAGCTACGAGAGTTTCAACGCGATCGCATCGAGGTCATGCTGGCTGTGTGCGATCGGTTCCTTGGGGAAGCGGTGTTCTCGCTGGTGCCGCGCTGCCAGGGGCTCTTCGGGTCCAGACTTCACATCGGGACCAGTCCTGGGCGGCCATCAGCGAGGCCCCGTAGGGTGTCCATCGCCCCGGTGGCGCTACCGAGACGAGCGGCCTCTCAGGCGGCCCAGCATCACAAACCCACGCTCGACCGGGGTCGCCAAAGATCAAGCAGGCCCTGCAGGCCGACGACGAGCACGGATCGAAACGGCGTCTTTGATCTGCCCCGCTGCTGACCTGAGGTAGAGGCGCACCGGGACCGACGCATCGTCCGCCTGGAGCGCAGATGGGAAAGGAGTTCCTTTTTCAAGGCGCCTCTGGCCGGACGAACGCAGATCGCATCTCCTCATCATCGGAATACTGTCTTTTAAGAGAGAGACCAGCGCGCGCGATCGTTTTCGGCGAGCAAGCAACGGCGCGCTCGGTCCCAGGCCCGCTCGTCGGCCTTGGCGGCCCGAGAACGACCGTTACCTGCATACGCCGATGACGCATCGAGTCTCCGGCCGCAAGTCCCCGAGAGAGCAGCTGAGCGCTGACCTGCATCGCTGAGGTGGAGCGATCCCGCCGGTTTCTTTGAGTTCCCCGTGGATGGAGCCGGGAGGCTTCTTTCCCGAGCGATGTCGCTAATGGACTCCCCGGCCTTCCACCTATCCCACAGCTCCTTCTTGCGCACCGCCGGCAGCCCCGGACGACCCAGATTAGAAGCACCCATACCTCCGATCCGAACAACACTGAAAACCCTACCGTGTTGCACCGACCGGTTGAACCCACCGCCGCTTGCCTCAGATCAAACGGCTCTAATGCCCCTTCTCTCCCCCGGAGCCAGCGACCCGGCTCGAGGAGCAGCAGCCCGAGGACGAAGAGCAGCCCCGCTGTAACGATGCCATCCAGAACCACCTCGCTGAGTTCGACGGCAACGAGAGAGCCTGTGATGGTACCTAACGCCACGAGTACCGATATCCAACCGCCCTTTCGCCAGTCGAGGAGGCCCTGACGATAGAAGCTGACGGCGCCCACCAGCCCCAGCGCGACGACGCTCAACCGGTTCGTGCCGTTGGCTACGTGTTCGGGCAAACCCAAAAGCTCGAGCGCGGGCAGCGTGACGGCCGAGCCGTTACTCGCCAGGGTACTGATAAAACCCCCGACAATGCCCACTACGGCGGCTAGTAATAACTCCAGCCATCCCATATATCCTCCGCCTGGCTTTGTACAAAGAGCGAACGGCCTGCACAGAAAGCCTCATTGCCGGCAACCGCATCGTCCAACTCACGCGTGAGGGTAGCCGTGCGCCGCCCTTTGCACCCAGAGTACGTAGCCCAGCGCCAACCAGACGACGCTCATCACCACAACTCCCGGGTAACCTCCAAAGTCGCTCTCCGCACGCAAGACACTCCTAGCGACCGCCGTGAGCGGTAAGGCGATGATGAGTGCCACGCCGCGAGCGGGGCAGCACCCCCGCTCGCGGCGTGGCGATGCCCAAGAGCACGAAACCGACGAGCATGAGCAGCGCGCCCCCAGGAAGGCGAGCCACGCGAAGGAAGCGGTCCCTACCACGAGAGCCGCCGTGCCGACGGTGCTCCCGACTATCCTGGCGGGGAGTATCAGAGAGCCCGCCCTCCCCAGCAGACCGTAAATCCCCGCTACGGTGACCAGCGCGAGCAGCCACGCGCTGACAAAGACAGCGTCCAGGAATGAATACGGACCCCTTATCGCTAAAGAGAGGGCGCTCGACAGCACGAAAACACCACCGGTTACCATGCCCGCTAACCCACCCCACCGGACGATATCCAAAGGCACGGCCGCGTCCTCCTTACTCGCTCGGTTCCTCGTTAGGGCGCTTCTTCGTCTATGAAGACGGACGTACCCCACATCGTCCTCATCGAGAGGCAGATCTTTTCGTACCGCGGCCTCTGCCGATGCTGGTCACCGGGCTTGTCCTACAGGCCGTTCCCTGTCGGCCAACGCGGCTCGTGCTCGCCCCGTGTACCGGGAGTACGCTAGCAGGGAGATGAGGAGCAGCGGGCCTATGATGTCCATGTAGAACACCACTCCTGCGTTACCGGGATTGTAGTTACCTTCATTCACTATCTCCACGACGTGTATCGTAGCGGCGCCGAGCAGCCAGATGGACGTTGCGACCACGGCGGCGGTCCAGAAGTTGCCCCGGATCCAGTAGGAGAGTATCCCCAAAGCAGCGATGGCGAGGTTCGCTACCGCTACCTCGGTCTGGAATGGGTTGCCCGCCGGCCATCCGATGGACTCCGCGACCTCATTGGCGGCGAACGTGTGGCCCATGAACGCGTAGAGCCCCCCGAAACCCGTGTTTATCACGAGAAGCCAGAGCAGCAGGATCTCCGCTACTCGCCCACCCGTCCGCGGCTGCTTGTCCCGGAAGATATGCACACCCGCGACGACAAAGCTAAGAACGAAAAGAACTATAAAGACAACCATCCGCCGCTCCACCCTTCCTCACCATGCTCGTTTGCCAACCATACTTCAACTATACCCCCACAACCTGGATACCGGAATACCTAACCACGAAAGGCTCGTATCGGAGAACTCGATCTTCTCTCGGAGGCTCCGAGCGATCGGAGTAATGCCGACGGGGCATCGACGTCAAGGAGACTATATCCGAGCGTCGGAGTCCGGGTGTACTATAAGGTCGGCACTTACGTACCGGCCGGCCGCAAGGAGAGTAGCCGGCGAGAGAGGAGAGCAGCATGGCACTGACCGTGGGGACCGGACCGTTCGGCAAACACAGCACCGGCACGTTTAACTTCGAGGTTGCGGCGCCCAAAGGACATGCCCTGTACTTCGAGGACTCTCCGAAGCGGGTGCGGGCCGTCTTGGGCGGCGAGACTGTTGTCGACAGCCGCTCGGTCAAGCTCATGCACGAGACCGGGCACCTGCCCGTCTACTACTTCCCGGAGGAGGACATCCGCCAGGACCTCCTGGAACCGAGCGACCACACGACCCACTGCCCGTTCAAGGGCGACGCCTCCTACCGGTCGGTCCGGGTCGGGGACCGGGTCGCCGAGAACGCGGTGTGGGGCTACCCCGAGCCGGAGGAACATTTCGCGCCGCTCGCCGGTTACGCCGCCTTTTACTGGGAGAAGATGGACGCGTGGTACGAGGAGGACGAGGAGGTCATCGGCCACCCCCACGATCCCTACCACCGGGTGGACGTTCTCGAGAGCTCCCGGCACGTCAAGGTAAGCGTGAACGGGGAGGTCCTCGCGGAGACGGATCGGCCGAAGATACTCTTCGAGACCGGCTTGCCGCCGCGCTACTACATCCCGCCGGAGGATGTCCGCGCCGAGCTGCTCGTCCCGAGCGAGACAAAGACCATCTGCCCGTACAAGGGGGTCGCGTCGTACCGATCGGCGCGGACGAACGGCGAGGCCGTCGAGGACCTCGTCTGGTACTACCCGGAGCCCCTGCCCGAAGCCCAGAAGGTCAGGGACCACCTGTGCTTCTACGACAAAAAGGTCGAGCTCGAGGTCGACGGCTGACGGTTTCTAGCTTTCAGCGGTCAGCGATCAGCTCTCAGCAAGGGGACGAGGACGGAGCCGCCTTGCATTGTACGCGTCCTGGCTGGATCGCTCCGTCGCGCCCGGTATCCTTCTTGCCGGTCTCTTTCAAATGCCCGGTACCGATTGATCGCGCGGCGCTCCGAGCAACGCAGGAGCAAAAAGCTGACGGCTGAAAGCTGATAGCTCTTTAAGTCAGGCCCTTTCTCCGCAGCTCCTCGAGGGCCTTCTCCGTCTTCTTCAGGCCGCCCAGGTCCATGCCCCTCAGCACCTCAGGCGACTTGGTGAACTGGACTTCGCCGTACTCGACCACCTGCCAGCGGTTTCCCCACGGGTCGAGGAAGTCCAGGCCCCTGCCCGGCAGTATCTCGACGCCCGCCTCCCTCAAAGCCCGCCGGACGGCCCTCTTGTCGTCCACCACGAGCCCGACGTGGCGGTGATCGTCTGTGGGCCCCGGCCTGCCTTCGGAGAGGGCGATGAACTGGTCGCCGGCGTCGATGAACGCCATCCCGCGCCCGCGCCCGCGCAACTCTACCTCGAAGATGCGCCCGTAAAAGTCGAGGGCCTCCTCAATATCGCCGACCACGACAGCTACGTGGTTGAACCCGACCAGCCTGGCGCGTGACGTCATACCAGCATGCTACAGCACCACCGACTCGCGGGCCGAGCACCCCTTCGATGGTCCCGAAAGCCGCCCGGAAGCCATCGGGCGCGGCCGATCATCCCGGCGAACCGCGACGTTCCGGTGTATGTGCGATATCCTCTGCCACCGTGGGTTACGAAAGTTTCCATGAACGTTTCTCGACGAGCACCAGAGAGCGAGAAGGTTCCATAGGCCGGTCCTCGGAGGGCGAGGGGGTTCGCGAGAGCTTCCACGGCCGGTTTTCGACTACCACAAAGGAGCCCTTCGGGATCTCCGGGAAAGAATGGGGTCCCTGGACGCTCTTCATGATGCTGGTCGTGGCCGTAGATCTGGTCTTCGGTTTTGTCCGTCCCTTCGTCGTGGAGCCGATGCGTGTCCCGTCCGCGAGCATGGCCCCGACGTTGCAACCAGGAGACCGCGTCCTGACCAACAAGTTCGTCTACGACTTTACGGACCCTGGGAAGGGGGACCTCGTGGTCTTCGAGAGCGTCGATAAGAAAAAGGACGAAGAGATCGTAAAACGGGTCGTAGGGCTTCCGGGAGACGAGATCTCGGTACAACAAGGCGTCCTGCTCGTGAACGGCGAGCCACCATACGAACCTTACGTGGCCACCCAACAGAGCCCCACCGCCCAAAATACACCCGGCGTCGACTCCTTCGGCCCTATGATCGTGCCCCAGAACCACGTCTTTGTCATGGGAGATAACCGGACGAACTCCTACGACTCTCGCTTCTTCGGCCCCATACCGGAAGAGAACCTCGTCGGAGAGGTCTCCTCGCGCTTCTGGCCACCAAGCCGGCTCGGTACTCCCTAACCCACACAACACAAGCATCAAACAAGACCGTCTACCAGGTTTACTCCAGGTTAAACGGTGAGGCGACAGAGGAAAACAAGCCGTTTTTATATTAAGAAATATTAATATCTCTCGTTAGGCACATAGAGAGAATCTGGCTTACGTAAGAGGAAAACGAACTCTGCACTCGTTCTCCAGAAGTAGCGTAGGTGTTGCGTTCACGTTACCAGGCTGTTACGTTCTGCGCCGTCCTACATGGAGGGGGGCTCCCAGGGGCCGCCTAGAGACGCGGGCTAGTAGAAGGAAGCCTTTGTAGTTATACGACGAGTGTTGTGAATGTCCCATGCCAGGCGCTGGGGCCAGGAAACGTTACTACGCTAGAGGGGGAATCTTTTGGCTGCACTGAATCTGAACGTGAAGAAATTACTGGTGGTCGCGGTCTTGGGGGCCGTCTTGTTCGTTGGCTCGTTCGCGGTTTCGGACAGGATCAACGCCTACGACATCTTCTGCGACCCAACCGCCGTCTGGTACGACGTGTTCGGGGTGGAGCAGTGCGGGCCCATCGGCGGGGTCCCGGAGACGCCCCTGGGGGGCGAGCTCTGGATGGCTTCTTACTACGGCTACTCGCACGCGGGGCTACCGACGGCCAGCGGCGAGCCCTTCAGCCCGGAGGGATACACGGCGGCCCACAAGACCCTGCCTTTCGGCACGCAGCTGCGCGTGGGCTATGGCGGCAACTCCACCGTGGTTACCGTCAACGACAGGGGTCCCTACATCGACGGCCGCGACATCGACCTCTCCCAGGCCGCGGCCGAGACCATAGGACTGACCGGCCCCGGCGTCGCCCCGGTGGAGGTTGCCGTACTGTAACGCCCGTCCCGTCGCTCCGACTTTCGTAGAGGCAAGCGGAAGTTGACGATACGAGGATACGCCCCGGAGCCCGAACTGAACTCGGGCTCCGGGGCATTCTCGCGCCCGATGGTCGTTACGGGTAGTCGTTACCCGTAACGATACGGCGACCACGGCCGATCTTCCGGGCCGCTGTCCTGATCCTCTCCAACCAACCCGGCACGGGGAGCCCTACCTCGTGCCTCAACACCACAAGAATAGAACTAGCTGATCCCGCAGGTGCTCCGGAGCTACCCGGGAAGAACCACGCCATATACACGAAAAATAATGTTAAGAAAAATTAAGATTATTTGTCCAGAGAAGCCAGAGTTTTTGGCTTTTGTATAAGAAAAATCAGATTTTAGTACGCTCGTGTGGAGTAACGATAGCGTTGCGCAGACGTTACGAAATTGTTACGGTCCTCGCCGTCATAGGATGTTACGCCGCAGAAGGGTAGGTTCTTGGTGAAGAGAGCATCGCTGGTCGTGTCCTTCTGGGTAGCCTCTATTGTGGTCCTGGCTATGATCGATGTGCGTGCGAACCCGTATACCGGCGTTATTGACCCGTTCGGGGTTACGCAGTACGGGGAAGCTCCTCCGGCCGAGGCCCCGCAGTACGGAGGAGCTCTCCAGTACGACATCGTCGAAGCTCCTCAGTACGGTATCGCTGAGGGTCAGATCATGATGGCCTCTTACTACGACTACTCGCACGCGGGGAGCCCGACGGCCAGCGGCGAGCCCTACGATCCGGGAAGTTTTACGGCCGCCCACAGGACCATGCCCTTCGGTACACAGCTACTCGTCAGCCACGGCGGCAACTCTGTTCAGGTCACCGTCAACGACAGGGGTCCCTACGCCGACGGCCTCGATATCGACCTCTCCGGGGCCGCGGCCGACGCGATAGGACTGACCAGCCTCGGCGTCGCCCCGGTCGAAGTCGTAGTTTTATAGTTGTTAGTTTTTAGTTGTCAGTTTGAGGGCTAGGTCGTGCGATGGTCTGCTGGGAGAGTAGAGATTGTGGGCACAGAGACGCCCCGCCGATTACGGCGGGGCGTCTCCTTTCTGCTGTTACCGTTGTGTGGTTGTCGAGTCGAGTATCGGCCGTCAACAACCGAAAACTGATAACTACAACACCTTTGGCAGGTACGACGGGCGGGATTTCTCGAAGGCTTCGAGGTCATCCTCGTGCGTGAGCGTCGCGCCGATGTCGTCGAGGCCTTCCATAAGCCGCTGGCGGGTGAAGTCGTCCATCTCGAACGTCTCGTACACGTTGGGACCCGTGACCACGCGCTCCGTGAGCTCGACGGTGATCACGGTCTGCGGGTCTTCGCGTACGGCATCGAGGAGCTTCTTTACGGTCTCCTCCGGCAGTTCCACGGCCAGAAGACCTATCTTCGCGCAGTTGTTCTTGAAGATGTCGGCGAAGGAGGGAGCGATGATCGCGCCGAAGCCGTAGTCCTGCAGCGCCCACGGCGCGTGCTCGCGGCTCGAACCGCTGCCGAAGTTCTCTCCCGCGAGCAAGACGACCGCGCTCTCGTGCTCGGCTTTGTTCATTACGAAGTCCGGGTCCTCACGCCACTCGGAGAACAGGAACTGCCCAAAGCCGGTGCGCTCGATGCGCTTGAGAGCGTCGCTGGGTACGATCTGGTCGGTGTCCACGTCGGAGTAGCCTAAAGGCAGCGCCTTACCGACGACGCGCTCGACCGGCTGCATTACCGTACCTCCAGGGGAACGCCGAGCTCCGATGGCGAGGCGAAGCGGCCCATTACGGCCGTGGCGGCGGCGACTACAGGCGAGACCAGGTGTGTGCGCCCGCCCTTACCCTGCCGGCCCTCGAAGTTGCGGTTGGAGTCGAGGCGCAGCGTTCGCCCGGTTGGAGGATGTCCGGGTTCATCCCGAGACACATCGAGCAGCCCGCGTTCCGCCAGTCGAAGCCGGCCTCCGTAAAGACCTCGTCGAGCCCCTCCTCCTCGGCCTGTTTCTTCACGCGCATGGAGCCGGGTACGACGAGCGCCCGGATACCCTCCCTGACCTTGTGGCCCTCCAGCACGGCGGCGGCGGCGCGCAAGTCCTCGATGCGGGCGTTGGTGCAGGAGCCCAGGAAGACGGTGTCCACCTCGATCTCGCGGATTGGGGTGCCCGGCGTGAGTGCCATGTACTTGAGCGCCCGCTCGTGCCCCTCGTTCCGCGGCTCGGGCACCACGTCGTCGAGCCCGACGGTCTGGGCCGGGGTCGTTCCCCAGGAGACGTACGGCGTCAGGTCCTCGGCCCGGATGACGACCTCCTTGTCGAACTCGGCACCCTCGTCGGTCCTCAAGGAGCGCCACTCCTCGACGGCCCGGTCCCAATCCTCGCCCTTCGGAGCGTAGGGCTTGTCCTTGAGGTACTCGAAGGTCGTCTCGTCGGGGGCGACGAGGCCGGCCCTCGCGCCGCCCTCTATGGACATGTTGCAGACCGTCATCCGGCCCTCCATCGAGAGGGAGCGTACCGCCTCGCCGCGGTACTCGATCACGTGCCCGACCCCGCCGCCGGTCCCGATGCGGTTGAGTATGCCGAGCATGAGGTCCTTGGCGCTGACGTCCGGCGGAAGCTCTCCCTCGACCGTGACGGCCATCGTCTTGGGGCGCCGCTGCGGGAGCGTCTGGGTCGCGAGGACGTGCTCGACCTCGCTCGTCCCGATGCCGAACGCGAGAGCGCCGAAAGCGCCGTGGGTGGCGGTATGGGAATCGCCGCAGACGATGACGAGGCCCGGCTGGGTGAGACCCATCTCGGGGCCGATTATGTGGACGATGCCCTGGCCGATGGAGCCCCACTCGTTGAGCTCTATGCCGAACTCCTCGCAGTTGTCGCGCAGCGCCTCCATCTGCTTGGCGGAGACCTCGTCCTTTATGGGAAGCCCGATGCCGGTCGTCGGGACGTTGTGGTCCATCGTGGCCAGCGTGAGGTCCGGGCGCCGCACCTCGCGGCCCGCCAGCCTCAAGCCCTCGAAGGCCTGCGGGGAGGTTACCTCGTGGACAAGGTGGAGGTCGACGTAAAGGAGATCCGGCTCCCCCTCTACCCTCCGCACCACGTGCTTCTCCCAAACCTTCTCTACCAACGTCTTGGGTCCGCTCATCTCGTAGTTCCTTTCCGTAGGTGTCAGCTCTACCTAAACGCCTTTGTAACCGCCATAGACCGCGAAGCTATAGTTTTTGTACGGGCAGTCTACCTGTCGGAAGCCGGCCTCTTCCAGCCACGCCTCTTGCTCGTCCAGAGTCGACGCCTTGTCCTCCCGCATGCGCGCGAGAGCGGCGGAGAGGTCTTCTTCACTTACTCCCCTCTCGCGCGCCTGGCGGAGCCACGCCTCGCGGTAACGAGCCTCGATCTCCACCGTGGGCCCGAGGACTTGATCCGCGTTGACGAAAGTCCCGCCGTCGCAAAGCACGCCGTAGACTTTATGAAAGAGTTGCCTCTTCTCGTTCCCGTCGAGGTGGATGGAGAGCGCGGACACAACGACCTCGTACTCTCCCGGAAACGGCTCCCGCGCGTAGTCCATGACGCGCAGCTCGAAGCGTTCGGACTCGTCCGCGAAGCGCCACCGCGCCACCTCGAGCATCTCCGGCGAGACGTCCGCCAGCGTGATCCGGGCACGAGGAAAGGCCCGCGCAACCAGTGCGCTCAACACCCCCGTGCCGGCGCCGAGATCCAGGACCCGAATGGCGGCTTCCCGCTCGTAAGGTATCGACTCGACGACCGTCCCATAGAAGTCGTCGAAAGGAGGCACGAGCTGCCGCCGGGCCCGATCGTAGCCTGCGGCAGCACCGTCGAACAGAGCCCTCAAGTCTCCCGTCCCCGGGTCGCCAGGATGTTCAGGCGAACGTAGTCCATGGTGGGCGGGTCCTCCACGGCCGCGACCTTCGTGGCCACCGCGTCCGCGAAGGGTTGGTGGTCCGCCTCCGGCAGCCTCTCGAGGTGCCGGCCCAGAACCACCGTCTTCAGGTAACGCGCCAGCTCCTCCACCGAGCCAAACCGCGTGGGCTCTTCGTGCGTCCAGGTCTCGACCTCTTCGAACCCGGCTGCCTCCAGACGTTCCCACGTGGTTTCAGGGTCGGCATACTCCTTGGTGTCCTCCCAGCCCTCGAAGCGACTCCGGAAGCGCTCCTCGCCCATGACCTCCTCCGTCGCCCTCGTCACCCGGGAGATGTTGCCCTTGCCCCCGCACTGGGCTACCAACCTGCCCCCCGGCTTCAAGGCCCCCGCGAGGCGTCCGAACAACCTCTGATGGGCCTTGATCCAGTGGAAGGTGGCGGTAGAGAGGATCAAGTCGACCGGCTCCTGAACCTCCAGCCGCAAGAGATCTACCTGTTCGACCCGTACCCGCACGTCTCCGGCGAATCGCCTACGCGCCGCCTCGACCATCGCCCCGGATGCGTCCACGGCCAACACCATCCCGTCGGGCAAGTGCCGCAACAGAAGCTCCGTTACCCTGCCGGTTCCGCACCCCACGTCTATGGCGGACTCGCTCCCCCCGAGCGGCCGGTCCTCTAACACACGCCCCAGGAGATCAAAGCCCCACCCCGTCATCGGCGCCGACAGCACCTCGTACTCGGCGGCGTTCCACTCGTGCGTCAAGCTCTTCCTTTGCTTCGTCTCACATGTTGAGATAGACTGTTCACCATATGGACAGTTTAGGAGATGTTTCGGCGAAAAGCAAGAGTGGCACGGTGAGCGGGGTTGGGGTCTTGGACAAGGCGGTCCTGATCCTGGCGTTCCTCTCGACAGACGGCCCGGCGAGCCTCGCGGGGGTAGTCGAGGGGACGGGGTTATCGCGGCCCACGGTCCACCGGCTCTTGTCGGCGCTGGAGGTACATCATCTGGTAGCGCGCGCCGGGGGGCGTTACTTGCTCGGGCCGCGGCTCCTGGGATGGGGGCACAGGGCGGCGGGTACGAACCTGGTCGATGCGGCCCGGCCTGTTCTGGCGGCTTTGCGGGACGAGACCGGGGAGAGCACGCAGCTCTACGTGCGGGAGGGGGACGACCGGGTCTGTGTGGAGTCGGTGGAGCGGGCAACGGGGTTGCGGGACACGGTGCCCGTTGGGGCGGTTCTGCAGCTCGCGCGCGGGTCGGCGGGGAAGGTCTTGCTCGCGTGGGCGGAGGACCGCGGGCGGTACGCCGACCTTGTGGCGAAGCCTGTCCTAGAGGAGATACGTCGCCGGGGATGGGCGGAGAGCGTCGCCGAGCGGGAAGAGGGGGTGGCCAGCGTGAGCGCGCCGGTCTTCGACGCGTCGGGGAGCGTGGTGAGCGCGGCGGTCAGCGCGAGCGGACCGATCGCCCGCCTCGGCGACCATCCGGGCGAGCGACTGTCCGAGAGGGTGGTCGCCGCCGCGCGGGAGATAGAGAGGGCGCTTGGAGGACGAGAGGAACCTCCGCGGTCGATCACGAACAAGGAAGGGAGAGAAGATGTCTGATTCGGGTTCGCGGTTCGCGGTCGTTACCGGGGCGTCGTCCGGCATAGGGGCGGCCACGGCACGGGCGCTCGCGGGGGCCGGGTTCGTCGTGGCCCTGGGCGCACGGCGCGAGGACAGGATAAAGGCTCTAGCCGAGGAGATCGGCGGGCACGCCAGGTTCCTCGACGTGACAGACCGCGACTCGGTTGCGTCCTTTGCGGAGTGGACGGAGTCTTTGGGCGGCGCGTCGGTGTTGGTCAACAATGCCGGGGGCGCCAGGGGCCTGGAGCCGGTCGCCGAGATGGACGAGGAGCACTGGCGCTGGATGTTCGAGACCAACGTGCTCGGCGTCGGGCTGGTGACGAAGGCGCTGCTGCCGCAGCTTCGGGCCTCCGGCGGCGGCCACGTGGTCGTCGTCGGCTCGGCGGCGGGGGTCGAGGCGTACGAGGGGGGCTCGGGCTACAACGCGGCCAAGTTCGGGACGCACGCCGTAACCCGGAGCCTGCGCCTGGAGCTTCTGGGAGAGGACGTGCGCGTGACGGAGGTCTTGCCGGGGGCGGTCCGGACCGAGTTCGGCCTGGTGAGGTTCGAGGGCGACGAGGAGAAAGCCGAGGCGCCGTACAAGGGGATCACACCGCTCACCGCCGAGGACGTCGCCGAGTGCGTCCGGTGGACCGTCACCCTGCCCCCGCACGTCAACGTAGACCGCATAGACGTCAGGCCGGTCCGGCAAGGGGGCGCCGCCATGTTCGCGAGGGATTCTTAGTTGTTAGTTTTTAGTTGTAAGTTCTTAGTTTTCAGCTAAGAGTAGGACGGCGATTCCGCCACCCACGTTCGTAGCGCCAAACGGCACAGAAGCTCTGGGCGAGTCTGCTGGTATCCCTTGCGTGAATCAGGAGGAGCGTGGGCAAAAAGCTGAATGCTGAGAGCTGAAAGCTGACGGCTATTCATGCGAGGTTTTGCTCGTATAACTTTTGCAGGGTTGGCTCTCCGGAGGCGTTCAGGACGGCCTTTTCGAAGGTCAGCGTAGCCCGCCGGCCCTCTAGCTTCAGGGTCGCGACCTGGTTCTCGAACCAGAGCTGGTCGTGGGTCAGGCGCCAGTTCAGCCCTTCTTCACCCATGCCTACCAGCCGGGCCAGGAAGCGTCCGGCGAGCTCGCCCGGCTTTGTCCAGCCGGCGCTCTGGAGGCGAGACTTCTTTCCGGGGAGAGAGTTGCGCAAGGGGGAGCAGACCGCCTGGTAGACCGGGCTCTCTACGTTCCCGTCGCGGAACTTCGCCCCGGCCAGGTAGCCGTGATGTACGTCGCCGGAGAGGAAGATTATGGAGGCCGGGGGTCGGCCTCTCTCGCCGGCTCCGACGCCGCGGATCAGGTCGCTCAGTGCGGTGAACGACTCGTGGAACGAGCCCCAGTGATCCAGGTCTTGGGAGCGACGGATCCCTTCTCCCCGAGCCGCCATCCGCTCGCCCCACGCGCCCGAGCAGACGGCCTCGTTCCAGGTCTGCAGGTGGTGCATGCCGGGCCCGAGCAGGACCGGGAGCGAGGTGCCGAGCAGGAGGTGGTCGAAGTCCCCGGTCGCGTGCTCCTCTATCCAGTTCCACTCTTCGGCGTCCACCATCGAGCGATAGCCTCTCTCGAGCACCCGTCCGCCGCGCGAGTCCATCATCAGCAGCCGGGTGCCTCCGAAGTCCCGGTGGAAGCTCCAGCGTGTTCCCGCTGCCTCCCGGTGCGTCTCGTAGGCGAATCGGCGGAGGAGGGGACCTGCGTCTTCGGTCCCCTTGACCTTCCCGAAGAGGTCGTCTCTTTCGAGCTCCGCGGGCGAGAGGTTGCCGAGGTGTTGGTAGATCCAGTAGGAGGCGTAGGCGCCGATGATCTGCTCGTTCCACCACGGCTTCTCGCGCATCTCCTCCACCCAGGTCTCGGAGACGTTCCAGTCGTCGTCGACCTCGTGGTCGTCGAAGATCATGGCCGAGGGCACGGTGGAGAGGAGCCAGCGGATGGCCGGGTCTATCCACGAGTCCCGGTAGAGCCGGGCGTACTCCTCGAAGCTCGCCACCACTTCCCCGGGCGGCTCGCCGGTGTCGCGGCGCGAACGGATGAACTCGAGCGTGTCGAAGGGAGGCTTGTGTGCGTAGATCTGGTCGCCCAGGAGCACCAGCGCGTGCGGCAAGTCCTCCGCGGGCCGCCCCCGCAACCGCATAGCTAAAGCGTACATGGCATCAACCCCGAGGCCCCGCTCGTCCTCTTCGCTGCTCAAAGTGTAGGGTGGCTCGTGCGGGGCGGAGATCCGGCACGAGCCGAAGACGAGCTTCAAGGGCGCCTTCCGGTCGAAGGTGCGGATCACGCTCGGCGGGAACCCCAAGCCGTCCTCCGGCCACCTCTTCTCGCCGTCCAGGAGAACCTCGTACTCGTACGTCGCGCCGGGCTCCAGCTCCGGGACGTGTACCAGGGCGTAGTGGTGGCCTTCGACGCGGAAGGTGCGCGAGCGGTGGCTCTCGCCGGCCAGAACCTCCACCTCGCAGGCTACGTCCGTCTCGACCCAGACGGTGGCGTCCGTCTCGCCGGCGTAGCGCAACAGCGGTCCGAGAACGAGTTCAGGCATTCCACGGCGCTCATTCTACCCGCCGACCAACGCCGGGCCTTGCCGCGGCGCCGCTGGCTCGTCGCGAACTCGGGTCTTGTAGAGGAGGCGAGGATGGAGATGGTTACCACCGTGGCTATAAAGGGCAGGAGACCCAGATCCTCTTCGAAGATCGATATGAACTTCGCGCCGACGAAGACGAGGTATCGGGATGCCGACGTTCCGTGCGAAGCGGTCGAACCGAGGAGAGCAGGGGCGCTCCCGATAGGCGTTGCCGACCAGACCACGAAGGTGCTCGACGTGATGGCGAAGATCGCCGGTATGGAGTCGACGGCGAAGATGACGGCCGTCGTCCCGATCATGACGATGACCGGGTGGCGAATCTTCGAGCGTCTAAAAAACTTGTCGGGAAAGCCGGCGTGCTGGTGCTCACGCGCCGTACGACGCGCAGGGGTGCGCTGATGGACCTCCGTATCGCGGTGGAGCGCCATTATCTGGCCAAGAAAACGCCGAAGACGTAGATCATCCAACTAGCGTTCCGGGCTCCTCCTCGACGAGGACGCGGACCCCGCGCGGATCTCGCTTCCCAGGCGCGCGACGAGTTGCTGATAACCAGGTACGGCAAAGTAGGAAGATCAGCGCGAAGACGAACACGTTGTCCACCGAAGAAGCGCTGGACACGTAACCCGCGATCTCGCCGCCGTCCTCATCGTCCGCCACGGCGAACACCACCGCGCCGAAGAGGAGGGCGAGGACGGCCAGATTTCAGCGGAATACAGCCAAGCGGCACGTCCCACCTCGGGACGTATTTGGGGGCGCTCAAGAACTGGGTCGCGGTCCAGGAGGAGTACGAGAGCTACTTCTGTATAGTGGACTTGCACGCTATCACCGTGCCCCAGGATCCGAAGGTCTTGCGATCCAACGTGCGGGAGATGGCGGCGATCTTTATTGCTATCGGCCTGGACCCCGAGAAAGCAGTGATTTTCCGGCAGAGCCGGGTCTCGGGGCATACCGAACTCGCCTGGCTCCTGAACTGCATAGCGAAGGTCGGCGAGCTCTCGCGCATGACGCAGTTCAAGGACAAGTCGCACAGAGGAGGCGCCGAGAGCGCGAGCGTCGGGCTCTACGACTACCCCGTGCTCCAGGCCGCCGACATCCTCCTGTACAGCGCGCACCTGGTGCCGGTCGGGGAGGATCAGCGCCAGCATCTGGAGCTCACGCGGACGCTGGCGCGGCGCTTCAACGGCCTCTACGGCGATACGTTCGTCGTACCGGAGCCCATGATCCTGGAGACCGGGGCGAGGGTAATGGCGCTCGACGAGCCGATGTCCAAGATGAGCAAGAGCGCGCCCACGCCGGCGGGCTACGTAGCACTCCTCGACGAGCCGGACGTTATCCGGCGCAAGATCCGTCGCGCAAAAACGGACTCCGGTACCGAGATCGTAGCATCCCCGGAGAAGCCCGCCGTAACGAACCTACTCGGCATCTACGCCGGGCTCACGGGCCGCGCCATCCCCGAGATCGAAGAGCAGTACCGGGGCAGAGGCTACGGAGACTTCAAAAAGGACCTCGCCGAGGTCGTCGTGGAGAGCCTCTCCCCCATCCGGGAGCGGACCCTGGAGCTGCTGGACAACCCACGCGAGCTCGACGGCGTCCTCGAAGCCGGGGCCGAGAGGGCGAGCGAGGCGGCCCGCTCCACCCTGCACGACGCCTGGGCCAGGCTGGGCCTGGACTAATAGCAGTGGAGGAGACGAAGGCCAAGATCCTCAAGGTCCTGACGCCATCCCCAACGGCGTCCTCTACTCCACGACCGACTGGCATCGTATTCTGGGCGAAGACAAGCGCGAGATCCGGCACGCACTCGACGAGCTCGAAGCCGAAGGGAAGATAGAGATCCAGAAGAGCGGCCGCTCGGACAAGCCGCTCTACAAGCTCAAGGAGGGTAGCACGATGAATATGCGTTACGTTATAGACGAGAACGGCAAGCGCGTGAGTGTGATCCTAGACATAAAGGAGTACGAGCGGATGGTGGAGGAGCTTGAGGAGTTCGAGGACATCCTCGCAACTCGGGCTTACGACAAAGCGAAGGCAGAGATCGAGCGCGGAGAGGACGAGGCTATTCCCCTCGAGAAAGCCATGCGGGAGATACGGGAGGGTAAGGTAAAGGGCGACTAGTGAGCTACTCTGTAACCGTTCAGCGGAGGGCACAGAAGCAGGAGTTCCCACGGATATTCACAGAAGCAGTCGCTACGGATATGTAACCGCTCCCTGCGAGCCCAGAGCAACCCACGACCGAGCCCCACGACCGCCCGGGTGTCGCAAGCTCCAGGGAGAAGGCGGTTGGAGAATCCGGATAGGCAACTACCGGGCGATCTACGAGATAGACGACGAAGAGAGGGTGGTCACCGTCCTCCAGGTCGGACATCGGAGAGATATCTACCGCTGAAAGCAGGCAAAGATTGCAACGCCTCCAGTCCACACTCGACCGCATAGACCGCAAAGGCTACGGTGCCTACAAGGACCTCCAGGGCTCTTACGACCTCGAGGGCTTCACCCTCTTCGTAGACAGGGTGCAACGCGACCCATTCGCCCCGCCGTCCCTGGTTCGGGTGCGGACGAAAGAGAACCGCTTAGATCCCTCGCTCTTCGGGAACCCCGTACGCCGCGTGGCCTTCGAGGACTTCCTGACGCGCTCGGTTGAGAGGGCGCTACGCCGCGCCGTGAAGGGTAACCGGGGCTCCGGCGGGAGCGGGCGGATCGAGATACAGCGCGCCTCGCAGGCCGTCCTGCCACGCACCTCGGTGGTCGTGGAGCCGGAGTCCGTGGAGGCCCGCATGGCCGTCGGACTCCCGGCCCGGGGCCGGACGATTGACGCCCGGGCGGCGCGGACGATGCTCCTCGAGGAGCTTCCGCGGGCCGTACGCGAGGCCCTTATGCTGGCAGGTGTGGACGCAGAGTTGGCCCGGACGTATGTGGAGGTCGTCGAAGACGCGGACCACCTCCGCAACCGGCTGCCGGATCTCGGGCTCGTCGCGTTCGTAGCGGACGGGGCGATGCTTCCGCGGGAGAGCGGGGCGAGCGATAGGCCGCTGCGAGATGGGACCGTCCCGTTTCGGAGTCCGGAGGAGTTTCGCGTCGCCGTGGAGCTGCCCAACGGGGGTTCCGTCTCCGGTATGGGCATACCGGAGGGGGTTACGCTCGTGGCCGGGGGCGGGTTCCACGGCAAGTCCACGCTGCTCTCGGCGCTCGCCTGGGGCGTCTACGATCACGTGCCGGGCGACGGGCGGGAGCTCGTGGTGTCGCGGGCGGACGCGGTGAAGATAAGGGCCGAGGACGGCCGGAGCGTAGCGGGGGTGGACATCTCCGGCATGATCGGGGACCTCCCGGGAGGCCGTGCCACGGAGGACTTCTCGACGCCGAACGCCTCCGGCTCGACCTCCCAGGCGGCGAACATTGCGGAGGCGTTGGAGATCGGGACCTCGCTCCTGCTCGTCGACGAGGACACGAGTGCGACGAACTTCATGATCCGGGACGAGAGGATGCGTGAGCTCGTGCGCAAAGAGCCGATCTCCCCGTTCATAGACCTCGTCCGCCCGCTCTACGAGACTCTAGGCGTCTCCACGGTCGTGGTCGTCGGCGGCGTCGGCGACTACCTGGACGTGGCGGACCACGTGATCCTGATGGAGGACTACGAACCCGGCGACGCCACCGACCGGGCCAAAGAAGTCCGCGAGCGGTTCCCGGTCCGCGCCCCGCTCGGAACCGGCGAGGCGCGCACCCCGAAGGGACGCCGGGTCCGGGCCGCCTCCATAGACCTCCGGCGCGGCAAACGCGAGACGGCGCGCGGCAAGGGCTCGAGCACCATCGAGCTCGGCCGGGAGCGGGTGGACCTCTCGTACCTGGAGCAACTCGCCGAAGCCGGCCAGACCGAGGCCATAGCTCGCATCATCGGCGAGTTCGCCACCGGAGACACGAGCCGCGGCGTCGGGGAGATAGTGTACGGGGCGCTCGATGCGATAAAAAGCGACGGCCTTGACTCCCTCGGCAACTTCCGGGGGCATCCCGGGGAGTTGAGCCTGCCCCGGCCACAAGAGGTGGCGGCGGCGATCAACCGCATCCGTTCCCTGGAAGCAACCACGGAGAAGTGAGCATAACCAACTCACCGAAGGAATCGGAGAAGAGTACCTGATGTCGGTCAGTGAGCGGCCGCCCTGCTACCAGGAATCAGTGCTGATTCCTCCGGAGCGGGGCCGGTAGGAACGCTGGAGTAGGGTAGCTCACGGACCACGCGCCGCCCATCGGTTAACATGAGGTTCCACCAAAGATCAGGAGGAACTTATGGACCGGAAAAGCTACGGCAGCCCGCCAGAGATGATCATCTCCCCCGACAACGACTACTACGCGACCTTTTATACGGAGAGGGGTCCGATCCGGATAAGACTCTTCGCGGACAAGGCCCCGCAGACGGTGAACAACTTCGTCTTTCTGGCGCGCGACGGCTACTTCGACGGTACGACCTTTCACCGGGTCATAAAAGACTTCATGGTCCAGGGCGGCGACCCGACCGGGACCGGGACCGGCGGACCCGGCTACCACATAAGGGACGAGTTCCATCCTGAATTGAGACACGACAAGCCGGGCATTCTCTCGATGGCGAACGCGGGACCGAACACCGGAGGCTCCCAGTTCTTCATCACCTACGCGGCTACGCCCTGGCTTGATGGCCGGCACGCGGTCTTTGGGGAGGTAGTCGAGGGCATGGAGACCGTCAACGCCATCCGCGAGCGCGACCCACAGCGCGACCGCGAACCTGGCGACAAGATCGAGTCAGTAGAGATCGAGGAGGTTCCACGCGGCTAAAGACGCCCCGGTCGAAGTATCCGGTTCGTGGGTTCTCGCGCGGTTGGTGGTCTTTAGATCACCACACCGGCGACGAAGATCCGTACGGATTGAGTAGCATTGTTGCCAATCGTTTTAACGGCTGTTAAATTGCTGTTAGCAGTTGGTGGGTTTCACGGGACGTAGAAGAAAGGAGGGCTGGATGGAAGACTTGGACGCACAGGGTACGGTGGCGGTCTCACCCTGGCTACGTTTGCGGGCCTCGGCGGTGCATCTGTACACGGCGAGCGGGGCGGTGCTGACGCTCCTGATCCTGGTCGCCGCCTACAACGGCAACGCCGTGGCAGCCCTGTGGCTCGTGCTCGCGACCCTCGTCATAGACAGCACCGATGGTCTCCTGGCCCGCCGCTTCCGCGTGAAGGAGCTCCTGCCGGGCTTCGACGGCGGCCTCCTGGACAACATCGTGGACTACATGACCTACGTCCTCGCCCCCATCCTCCTTCTGTGGACCGCCGGTTACCTGCCGGGAGGCACCTTCGGCGTGGTCCTGGCGGCGCTCCCCATCCTCGCGTCGAGCTACCAGTTTTGCCGGGTGGACGCAAAGACCGGTGACGACGCCGAGACCGACCACTTCTTTCTGGGCTTCCCGAGCTACTGGAACATAGCGGCGTTCTACGTCATCGTCTTCGACGTCAGCGTCGGCGCCGTCGGCGCGATACTGCTCGTCTGCTCGCTGCTGGTCTTCGTCCCCATCCGGTACGTCTACCCGTCGCGCACGCTCGCCTTCCGCAAGCTCACCATAACGCTAACGGCGCTCTGGCTGCTGAGCTACGTCGCCATCCTCGTCCAGATGCCGGACCCCGACCCGGTCCTCCGGACCCTCTCGCTCCTCTACCTCGTCTACTACTTCTGCTTGAGCTTCTACATCTCCTGGAAGATGCTCAAGGACCGCCGTACGGCGCGAGGAGCCGCAGGATAACCCTTTTCGGGCACCGCGAACGGTGCCGTGTACTCCACGCCGTAGGCAGAGATCGCCACACCGCCTCGCCGGTGGGCAACAAACGAAGAGCCGAAACGGCAAGCGGACGCGGTTGAGTCTTTGGTGGATTAGTCCCGCTTGGCACCGAAGGGTGAGAAGAGTTGGCGAGGAGAAACAAATCGATTGGCAAGAGTTCGAGTGGGACGAGATCAACATCAACCACATCGCCGAGCACCAGGTGGAGCCCTGGGAAGCCGAGGAAGCGATCCTGGAGCGAGGCCGCGCTCCCAGAGCCGCTTACGGCGGTGCTACGGGCATTATAGGCATGACGCTCGACGGCCGGTTGTTGGTGGTAATCTTCCTACGCAAGGTCAACAGAAGGATGAGGGTTATAAGCGCTCGTGATGCGAGCCGAAGGGAGAGAAGGATCTACAGGAGGCATAACCGGTGAAAGAGAGAGAGCTGATCCCGCTTACCGACCCCTCACAGATACCGGAGAACATGACCGAAGACGAAGCGCATCAGTTCTGGAGCACCCATGAGATAACAGAGGAGTTTTGGGAGAAGGCCGAACCGGTGCCGGAGGATGAGCTGCCGCGGACGATGTCACGGGAGGAGCTATTGGGGAGGCGCCGGAAGCGCTGGAAGAGATAAGGAAAACAAAAAGAGTTGCCCGAGGGCTTCTTCGAGAAGGAGCGTCCGGCGGACCCGGAGGGGCTTCTGAGGAAAGCCGCACTTGAGGAGCGGGAAAGAGGCCGCTAAACGGTGCGGCTCTGGGACACCTCGGAGATCCTGCCCCTCATCTCCCAAGAACCTCTCTCGGAGGAGGTGCGCCGGCTCCTGGAAGAAGACGCGGGGATGGTCGTCTGGTGGGCCACACGCGTGGGGTGCGTCTCGGCGATCTCGTGCCGCGTCAGGGAGGGCTTGTTTGGTCCCGGTCAGGAAGCGTCAGCCCGTGGGCTGCTCGACGACCTGTCCGAAAGCTGGACGGAGGTACGGCCACCGCCCGGCTGCGCGTCCTCGCCGAGCAGACCCTCACCACCCACCCACTGCGGGCCGCCGATGCCCTGCAGCTCGCCTCCGCCCTGATCTGGTGCGGATCCCAACCCCAGGGACGCCGCTTCGTCGCCCTCGACGGACGCTTGAGAAAGGCCGCCTCCCGCCTGGGGTTCGACGTCCTTCCAAACGAAGCTTGACAAACACCGTTCGCAGCCTACCTACGAGGATTTGAAACTGCCGATTCCGGGCGTTCCTGGCGGCACGTTCTACGTGTTCGCAGCCTATCTATGAGTAATGCGCTCGTACACTCCCGGTGTCTCGAACGGGCCGGGAACGAGTAAAGATCCCTTCGGCGGGTAGGCGAGTTTACAGTTCTACCGGCGCGACGGCTTTACCCTTGTCCGTGCAAAGTCGTCTACGTAAAGGGTCGTGATATGTCCAAAGAGGTGGCGGAGAGGTTCAAAGAAGCTCTGTGGAAGCTTGAAGAGGATCGGGACGTGGAGGCACTCGTCGAGGTCCACGCGGAGGACTGCAGCGTCGGCAACGTCGCGGTGCCGGAGACCTTTAACGGTCACGACGGGCTGCGCGAGTTCTGGACGAACTACCGCAATACCTTCGACGAGATGAAGTCCGAGTTCCGCAACGTCTTCGCCGACGACGCGGGTCACGCCGCGCTCGAGTGGACTACCGAGGCCACCGAGGACGGCGACAACGTCTCCTACGGGGGCGTGAGCATCCTGGAGATCGAAGGCGACAAGGTCAAGCGTTTCATGGCCTACTTCGATCCCCGCAGCCTGACCGAGCAGATCGTGGATTGAGAGCGGCCGGCCGCCGTCGACTACGAACTCGCCGTGCGCTGGCCCGTGCCGCCGGCCGCACCATAGCACTCGATATCCTCGCCGGCCTCAAGAGCTTCGTCAACTGCCGCGTCGCGTGAAAGCCGACTTATAGGGCTTCTTTATAGGGCCTCTATCTTGGAGACGGGCCAGAAGACCATGAACGCCTCGCCCTTCAGGTTCTCCAGAGGCAGGGGGCCGAAGACGCGCGAGTCAGCCGAGTTGCCCCGGTTGTCGCCCATCACGAAGATGTGCCCTTCGGGCACCATCGTCGGGCCGTAGAAGCCCCTGAACAGGTCCTCCTCGTTCAAGAAGGGCTCCTCTTGCGGTTCGTCGTTCACGTAGAGGACGCCGCCTTGCACCTGGATCTGGTCGCCAGCGATCCCCACGACGCGCTTGATGAGCGTCTGGTCGTCATCCTCGGCGACGCTGTCGAAGACGACGATGTCTCCCCTTTGCGGCTCGGTGACGCGGTAGACGAACTTGTTCGCCAGAACCCGGTCTCCGACCTCCAGCGTCGGCACCATGCTCTCCGTCGGGATGCGGTACGCCTCGACGACGAAGGGGCGCACGAACCCGAAGACCAGCACGAACGCGACGACGGCGGTGAGGACCAGCTCGGCGACGCCCGCCTTGCGCTTCTTCCTCTCTCGCTCCAGTCGCCTCTCACGCCGGCTCTTTCCCGACTCCTCTTCCTCCCAATCCTCTCGATACTCTCGCTCCAGACGCCGCTCCAGACGCCGTTCCTGGCGCCGCTCCTGGCGCAGCTCGCGCCGGCTCTTCTTCGGCCCCTCTTCCTCCCAATAGAAGCGATCCCCCTCCACCCTAGAGAAGCCCGATGTGCAACGGGGGCCAGAAGATCATGAAGGCCTCCCCCTCAATGTTTTCGATGGGGACGGGGCCGAAGAAGCGCGAGTCGCGCGAGTTGCCGCGGTTGTCCCCCATCGCGAAAACCTCTCCCTCCGAGAGCCTCGTCGGACGACCGTAGGGACCCCTGTCCAAGGGTCGATCGTCTCTGACGTAGGATTCCTCCTGCGGCTCGCCGTTCACGTACAACATGCCTTTGCGGACCGCGACCTTGTCTCCGGGTACGGCGACGACACGCTTGATCAGGTCCTCATTCTCGCCCTCCACGCTCCGGAAGACCACGACGTCTCCCCGCTCGGGCTCGGCGAAGCGGTAGACGAACTTGTTGACGAAGACCCGGTCGCCTACCTCCAGCGTCGGCACCATGCTCTCCGAGGGGATGTAGAACGCCTCGAGGACGAACGGCCTGACAAAGCCGAAGACCAGAGCGAAGGCGACGAGGAGGATAACCACGAACTCGAGAAAGCCCCCACCCTTCTTGGCCGGGCGGCTCTCCTGATTCTCCTCGGGCCCGGCGCCAATCTCTAAATCTTGCACGTAGAAGTCTTTCTCGCCCATGAATACTTAGGATACCGCAAGCGTAGAAGCGAAGCTCCGGTTGCCCGCTCTATATGAGACCGATGCGCGACGGCGGCCAGAACATGAAGAAGGCCTCGCCTTCGATGTCCTCGATGGGGACCAGCCCGAAAAAGCGCGAGTCGCGGGAGTTGCCCCGGTTGTCCCCCATCACGAACACGTAGCCCTCCGGCACCTTCGTCGGCCCATAGACACTGCCATCCGGAAACTGGGCTTTGACGTAAGGTTCCTCCTGGAACTCGCCGTTCAGCTTCAGCTCACCGTTGAAGACCCTGACTCTGTCCCCCGGCACCGCCACGACGCGTTTGATCAGCTCGTCGTCGGTCTCCAGGCTGTCGAAGACCACGATGTCTCCCCGCTCGGGCTCGGTGAAGCGGTAGACGAACTTGTTGACGAAGAGCCGGTCGCCTACCTCCAGCGTCGGCACCATGCTCTCCGAGGGGATCCAGTACGTCTTGACGACAAACGGCCGTAGAAAGCCGAAGACCAGCACGAACGCGACGAGGAGGATGACCGCGTACTCCGCGAGGCGGCGTGTCCCACTCTTCTTCCGACGCCTGGAACGGCGCGACTTGCGCCGGCTCTTCGGCGCATCTTCCTCCCAGCGAAAGCGGCCCCCGTCCACCCTAGAGGAACCCGATGCGCGACGGAGGCCAGAAGGACGCGAACGCTTCACCCTCGATGTTCTCGATGGGGACGGGGCCGAAGAAGCGCGAGTCGCGCGAGTTGGCCCGGTTGTCGCCCATTACGAAGACCTCTCCCTCCGGCACCCTCGTCGGACCGAAGAAGCTGCCGTCATCCGGGAACCCCTTGTTGGTGTAAGACTCATCCTGGGGCTCGCCGTTCACGCGCAGCACGCCGTTCTCGACCGCGACCTCGTCCCCCGCCACGGCCACGATGCGTTTGACCAGGTCCTCATCCCCGCCCTCCACGCTCCGGAAGACCACGATGTCTCCCCGCTCGGGCTCGGCGAAACGATAGATGAATTTGTTCGCCAGGAACCGGTCGCCTACCTCCAGCGTCGGCACCATGCTCTCCGAGGGGACGCGGAACGCCTCGAGGACGAACGGCTTTACGAAGCCGAAGACCAGAGCGAAGGCGACGAGGAGAATGACCAGGAACTCGAGAAAGCCCCCGCCCTTCTTGGGCGCGCGTTGGCTCTGGCGCTCCTCGGGCGCTACCCCCGTCTCGAAACCCCCCTCGTAGTAGTCTCTCTCGGTCACAAGCGTTCAGGATACCTCACGCGGGGACACAAAGCTCTCAGCGCCCGGAGCGCCCGGGACGCTGCTGCCGGGCGCGGTCTTCGTCTCTCGGGCTGCGGTCGTCCTCCAGGTGTATCAGGACGTCCGAGTTCGGCAGGCTGCCCCGGATCCTCTCCTCCAGGGAGTCGGAGATCTTATGCGCCTCCCCGAGCGTGGTCTCCGCCTTGAGCTGCAGGTGGAAGTCTATGTGCCGCTGGGCGCCACTCTTGCGCGCCCTGAGCTTGTGGTAGCCCCGGATCCTCGGGTCGCTCTCCACCTCCCCCCCCGATCACGCCCTCGACCACGCTCAACTCTGCCTCCGGCAGGCTCTCGTCCAAAAGAACGCGGGTACTACCCGAGATCAGGCGAAACGCCGTCCACAGGATCGCGAGTCCTATGAGCGCCGCGATGATCGGATCGAGGACGGTCCAGCCGGTCACCAGCGCGGCGAGGAGCCCGAAGGCGACCCCCGCCGCGCCCCAGACGTCCGTGCGCAGGTTGTACCCCTCGGCCTCTAGAGCACGGGAGTCCGTCTCGCGGGCGACCCGCAGGAGCCACCGGGAGATGAAGAGGTTTACGACCGCCGAGAGGACCATTACGCCGATGCCGAAGCCCAGGAGCTCGAGCTCGGCGCCGTTTACGATGCCGTTCACCGCGCTGTAGATAACGCCCGCGCCCACCCCGAGGAGTATCACGCCCTCGAAGACGCCGGCCAGGTTCTCGAAGCGCCCGTGGCCGTAGTTGTGGTCCTCGTCCGGAGGAGATCCCGAGCGCCGGACGGCGACGAAGGCCACGACCGAGGCCACGAGGTCGCTCGCCGAGTGGACCGCCTCGGAGAGGACGCTCGCCGAGCCCGTGAGAACGCCCGCCACCAGCTTCACGGCGAGCAAGAGGGCGTTCGAGGAGATCGAGAACAGCACGGTACGCGACTTCTTATCCATGGTAAGCGGCTAGAGTATACCCGTGGCGTCGCCCAGGATACGCAGGGCGGTTATCACCATAAAACCGGTGAAGCCGAGCCTCACGGCCCTCTCCGGCAGCCTCTCCCGCAGGCGCACCCCGAACCACGCCCCGACCATGGAGCCCACGATCAGGGGTGGCAGGCTCACCAGGTCGGAGAAGCCGCCGACGATGTAGCCGACCGAAGCGACGATGCCGGTAAAGAGGACCACCGCCAGGCTCGTCGAGATCGCCTGCTTCGTCCGCAGACCGAAGCCCAAGGTCAGCAGGGGCACGAGCACCACCCCTCCCCCGATCCCCACGAGCCCCGCGAGGGCCCCGATGCCCACCCCCGCCAGGAGGATGAGGGGGAGCGACGTCTCTTTCCTCTCCCCGGAAGGGCCGCGGCCGCGAGCCGTCGGGTAGGCTAGGGCCAGGAGGACCGCCGCGAAGACGAGCTGGACCAGCGTGGTCGGCGAGATGGTGCTGATGTAGACCCCGATCAGGGACGCCGGCGCCACCGCGAGGGGAGAGTATGGCCGTGGCTCGCCAGTCGACCGGGTCCTCGCTCCGCTGGTTCCTTACGGTGCCCGAGAGGGAGCTGAAGATGACGATCACCAGGCTCGCCGCGACGGCTTCCTTGATGTCCCAGCCCGCCGCGTACACGAGCGTGGGGACGAAGACGATACCGCCCCCCACCCCGGCCGCCCCCGAGAGCACCCCCCGAGAAGCCCCAGAACGGTCAGGATCAAGAGTTGTAGAAGATCCATTCGCCCATTCTAGCGGCTGGGGAGCACCGGCACGGGATTACGGAGGCTCTCTCTAAGCCCGGGAAGACCTGGACGAGCGCCAGCGCACGAACAGGTAGACGGCCCCGGCGAGGAGCACCAGCGCGACCGCATAGTCCAGGTAGTGCAAGTAAGATCCGACTTGGTCCCAGTTCTCGCCGAGGTAGTAGCCGAAGTAGGTCAGGGCGAAGACCCAGGGCACGCACCCCACAAAGGTATAGAAGGTGAACTTGGCGAAGTTCATCCGGGCGGTCCCGGCCGGGAAGGAGATGAACGTGCGTACCACCGGCAGACAGCGCGAGATAAAGACCGTGAACTCGCCGTACTTATCGAACCACTTCTCGGCCACGTCGAGGTGGTGCCGGCGCACCCCGACGTAGCGTCCGTAGCGAAACCAGAGCTCGCGGCCGCCCCAGAGGCCAATGAAGTAGGCGACCCAGGACCCCACCAGGTTCCCCAACACCCCGGCCGCGACCGCCCCGAAGAAGCTCATCCGCCCGCTGGAGACCAGGTACCCGGCGAACGGCGAGATCGCCTCGGAAGGTATCAGGATCCCCATGCTCTCGAGCAGCATCAGCCCGAAGACGGCGAAGAGCCCGTAACCTCCGATGGCGGCCGTGACGAAATCTATGAGCGGCTGCAGGATGGCTTCGAGCACCCGGGAAAACTATCACCTCCGGCGGCCGGTTTCCAGCCCCCGCCGCCCAGAGACGCAGACTCGAACGTCAGCCGGCCATCCCGGCCCGGTCCAGACGGAGGTCCAGGCGGTCCATGACGGCGCCGTCCGGCTCGACGGCCTCCAGGCGTAAACGGTCGCCGTCGACGCGCACGCGTACCACGTGGTGGGCGGACCTGGAAGAGGCGGTCCACTCGCTGTTGCCCGCCTCGTACAGGTCTTTGCCGCCACCCCCGGTCACCACGTAGGTCACTCCCCTTACCGGCGCCGTGCGCTCGTAGTCGTGGTCGTGGCCGCTGAAGACTATGTCCACGCCGTGACGGGCGAGGACGGGTTCGAGATCTCCCCGCACCGTCAGGTCGCTGCCGTGCTCCGATGAGCTGTAGGGCGGCCTGTGGAAGAACACGAACTTCCAGGGTTGTTGCGTCTCCCCCAAGTCACGCTCTAACCATGCCTTCTGTCTCTCCGGGTCGCCGCCGCCGTCGTCGTAGTACAGCTCGCTGTCGAGCGCGACGAAGTGGGCGTTGCCCCAGTCGAAGGAGTAGTAGCGCCCCGTGCCCTCGGGGTTGTTGCGGGGCAGATGGAAGTTCCGCAGGTACGGTGCCCCGTCCTTCGTCTCCACGTCGTGGTTGCCCAGGGACGGGAAGACCGGCACGCCCTCTATGATCCGGCGATACGGCACGAAGAACTTCGGGTCGTAGTCCGCGTCGTTGCCCTTGGGGTACACCACGTCACCGGTGTGCAGGATCAGGTCGGGGGCCATGCGCTCCAGCAGACCGGCGACCGCCCGCTGCGCCTTGCTCCCGTTGCCGCTGTCCCCGACGACGGCGAAGGCGAAGCCGGAGTCGGGCCCCTCGGGGGCTGTGCGAAAAGAGGCGGTCTTCCGCGCCCCCGCCACACGATAGTAGTACATGGAGCCGGGTCGAAGCCCGGAGAGCGTGACCGCGTGACGCTTGCCGATCCGCCCGTCGCCCTGCTCGTGTTCGAGCTCGGAGGTCTCCCCGTACTCGATGAAGCCCGCTCCCGGCTCCTCGCTCATCCAGGCGATCACCGCCGAACGGGCCGAGACGTTCTGCACGTACTGGTCCCGCGCCGTCGGCTCCGCCCTGCCGGTGACAAGGGAGCGAGCGAACACCGAAGCCGCCTCCAACGCCGCGTTCGTTTCCCGGATCGCCCGCCTGCCCCGCCGGAGAAGGCTACCTCTCTTCGCCACCCATCACCCGCATCCGTCTTCGTAGGGGCGGTGGTAGGTGCCGGTCGGCTTCACGCCTATTCTCTACCCCCTTTGGGGGTTGTTCTACGCTGGCCGAAGCGTCGCGGGAGCCTTACCCTGCGGAGGTTGAGGTAGAGGAAGTAGCAGAGCCCAATGGTACTGACCCACACGGGCGCCGCGAGAAAGCCGGCCAGGACGTCCGTTGGGTAGTGGACGCCGAGGTACAGGCGCGAGAAGCCGATTAGGAGGACGAGGGTGACGCCGGCCAACACCACCGCCCAGCGCTGGAGACCTCTCAGGCGCCAGACTACGAGCAGGGTCAGGGTGCCGTAGAAGCCGACGGCGATAGTGGCGTGGCCGCTCGGGAAGGAGTAGAAGGCGGCAGTGTATCCCGAGTCGAAGAGCTCCGGGCGGTCACGCTGAAAGACGGTCTTGAGCGTCGTGGTTAACACTATGCCCCCGACCGTGGAGACTACGAGCAGCCCGGCGGAGATCGTCCGACCCTTGCGGTAGAAGGCGCACGCCGCCAGAACAAGGAGCGGTATGACCACCCAGTAGTAGCCGAGAACGGTGACGAAGCGCATCACCCAATCGAGCCAGTTGGGAGAGTACCAATGGATCCAGAGCAGCACCGTCTCGTCGAACCGGCGGCTCTCGCCCTCGACGACGTCCTCGACGATCTTGGCGAAGAGGGCGATGACGCCCAGCGAGAGCAGGAGGCCGAGGACCAGCTGAACCGTGAGCGCCAGGCCGAGCCGGCGCGAGAGGCGGGTACTGATCTCTTTGCGGAGCAACTTCTTGGAGAGCATGAGGAGGATTTTACCCTGGGGTTCGGCCCGCAAAGCCACGTATAATCTCCTGGCGACCGGAGAGAGATGAGGAGGTCCCCTTGCAGAACGCCGAGATCGCCCGCGCTCTGGAGACAATCGCGACGCTCATGGAGCTCAAAGACGAAACTTACTACCGTATCCTCGGTTACAGGCGCGCCGCCGAGTCGGTGGTCGCCCTGGGTCGTCCGGTGCGCGAGGTCGAGGACCTCACGGAGTTGCCCCACGTCGGGGGTACGATCGCCGGGGTGATACGCGACCTGGCCGAGGATCGCACCCCCGAGATACTCGCGGACCTCCTCGAAGAGATCCCCTCCGGTCTCGTCGAGGTCACCCGCCTCCCCGGCGTCGGTCCGCGCACGGCGGGACGCCTGTGGCGGGAGCTCGGGATCACGACCGTCGAGTCTTTGGGCGAGATGGAAGAGGGCAGGCTCGCCGCCCTCAAAGGCTTCGGCAAGAAGAGCGAGGAGCGCATCCTGCGCGCCGCCCGCACCTACAACTCCCGGGAACGCCGGATGCTCCTGGACGAAGCGACCGCCCTCGCGGAGCACCTGCTCCAGTTCGTCCGGTCGCACCCGGCCTGCGAGCAAGCGGGGATCGCGGGCTCCCTGAGACGCCGGAAAGAGACCATCGGCGACCTCGACCTCGTCGCCGCGAGCAGGGATCAGGAATCTCTCGCCGACGCCTTCGCCGGGGCGCAGTTCGTGGACGAGGTCCTGGCCCACGGCCCAACGAAGGTCTTTATAAAGTGCGGCGGGGTAGAGGTGGACCTGAGGATCGTGGCCCCCGAGGCGTTTGGCTCGCTCCTGCACCACTTCACCGGAGGCCAGGCGCACAACATCGCGCTGCGCGAGCGAGCGGTCAAGATGGGCCTGAACATCTCGGAGTACGGCCTGGCAAAGGCCGGGACGCACGAGTACGAGCCGGTGGCGACGGAGGAGGGAATCTACTCGAGGCTCGGCCTCGCCTACATCCCGCCAGAGCTCAGGGAGGACACGGGCGAGATCTCCGCCGCCGAGAAGGGGAACCTGCCAAAGCTCGTCGAGGTCGGGGACGTCCGCGGCGACCTGCACGTCCACACGAACTACTCGGACGGGCGGGGGACCATCGAGACGATGGCGGAGGCCGCGATCTCTTTGGGCTACGAGTACCTCGTCTTCTGCGACCACTCCCAGAGCCTCAAGGTGGCGAACGGCCTCTCCCCCGCCCGCCTCGCGCAGAAGCTCGAAGCCGTACGCGCGGCGGATGAGAAGTACGGTGAGATACACCTCCTCTGCGGCTCGGAGGTGGACATCCTCAAAGACGGCTCGCTCGACTACGAGGATGCACTCCTGGCCGAGCTCGACTTCGTCGTGGCCTCCATTCACACCTCGTTCAACGTTGGCGAGGAGGCGATGACGGAGCGCATCTTCCGGGCGATGAACAACCCCCACGTCCGCACCATCGGCCACCCCACCGGGCGCATTCTGAACCGCCGCGACCCCTACGCGGTGGACGTCTCGCGCCTCATCCGGGAGGCGAAGGCCACGAACACCGCCCTGGAACTAAACTCTTACCCGGATCGCCTCGACCTCTCCGTCCCCTACGTGCGGGAGGCCGTAGACGCGGGGGTGAGCATCACGATAGACACCGACGCTCACGACGAGACGTCCCTGAGCTTCGCGAAGTTCGGGGTGGCCCAGGCGCGTAGGGCGTGGGTCGAGAAGGGGAGCATCATCAACTGCCTGCCCTGGACCGAGTTCGAGGAGTACCTGAAGAGCGGGAAGTAGGTTCGTCGAGCTGGCCGGACGCCTGGCGCGAATGCCGCAAGGAGAATGGTTTCGCGTCGTCTTTCGCTCGCGGGTTTTGCTTGCATCCAAGCTATCGGCGTCCAACCCTCGCGTAGCCTACATCTGGCGCCCGCCGCCCGTCGTTGGGGCCACCGGAGTTACCGGCGATTGTCGTAGGAGTGTCCCCGCGGCTCCCGGCTCGTGTAGAATTCGAGCGTTCGATAGCGTAAGGGGGGCAGTCCTGTGCGGTACGGGAGTTTGGTTTCGAAGGCGATCTTTCTAGCTCTGGTGCTCGTGGTACTGGCGACCGGCGCGTTCGCGCTCCGCATGGCCTGGGAGAGTATCCCCGAGGCCGAAGCGCAGGGAGACATACAACAACCCGGGCCGATCCAGAAACCGGGACCGATCCAGAAACCAGGACCGATCCAGCAGCCGGGCGAGCAACAGCAAGCCGGCCAACTCATGAACGCCGGCGGTCCGGCCGACGGACCCATCCCCCTCATGCCGGGCGGTGGCTGCCCCGCCGAGTTCCCGGTCGAGAAGGACGGGGCCTGCTACCGGTAGATCTTCCGTATCTTCCGTAAACGACGGAGTTAGAGAAGCATCCAGAGAACCGGAAATGCCCGGAGTAGTCCGGTAGAGAACCCCTTCTAAACGAGGATAAGCCCCGGGGGGAGGTGAAGTTGTCTACAGTTTAGACCCCGCCGCTACCCGGCAACCCCGGCTTCCCTCCTTGATCGTTCCATAAGCCACTCTCGCACTCTCGGTCTCAATCCTGGCTCGGCGGTCTTCCCTGACGAGGTCGTTTATGTGCTTGAACCAGACCTCCTCGCCGCTCCTGAACTTCACGAGCCCTTCTTCGGCCAACAGCCGATCCTCGATGCCCAGCCACCCAGCTCCGCAAGCGTTTCACCTGGCAGCGACCCGCCCAGCAACCAGGCAAGAACACCTCGTGTACGCAACACCGCTCGATAAATCGCGGACAACTTCTTCACGGTTGCACTTGCGGTTGCACACTACGGTGCGGATTATCCTGATCCAACTCGGGAAGATGCTCGGGTGGGGCTCCCTGAGCCCCGAGAGCGCGGCGCGCCGGGGACTGGAGGGGGCCACCTCCGGCTCCTACCGCGCCGAACACCCCGAGGAGTTCGACCTGATCCTGCGCTGGCGACTCGCCGTCCCTCTATGACTACTACCAGCAGATGATGGCGGGCGCCCGGTTCGACGCCTCGCGCGGCGTAGGGAACATCGCCTCCCCGACGCTGGTGATCCACGGCGCCGAGGACCGCTATGTGCCCGTCACCAACGCCGCCGCCCTTGCCCAAGCCATCCCGGACGCCAGGCTGCGCGTCGTCGACGATGCCGGACACCTGGTCTTTATCGAGCAGGCGGAAGAGGTAAACGAAGGGATAATCTCTTTTCTCGAGACCTGCGAGAGGAAGCCTTCCCGGAGGCTCCATATCATGCAGAAGACGAAGAGGCTTATCGAGCGGGCCAGAGAGGCCAACGACAAGGTCGCCTCCATCTTCAAGCCGCGCAAGACCGAGGGGGCACGCGAGACACGAGCAGACCAAGAGACGCCGGAGAAGGAACGCCCCGCTCTCGCAAAGCTCAAAGGGTGGCTCCGGCGCCCATTCCTGGCTACCGGCGCCTGGACGAGGAAGCTACGCGACCGGTTCTCCCGCTAAAGCCCGTCGGGTAAAGCAAAGAGGGGCGCTGAGAGCGCCCCTCCGCTGTAAACCGGTGGTGGCTGGCCAGAGAACTGGCTGGCCGGTTATTTACCTGGCCCAGATGCCGGCCTTCTCGTCCTTCTCCGTCGTCCAGGCGCTGGGGTCCACGGCGTGCTCGGCCTCGCCCTGGGACTCCAGCCAGCGCTCGGCGTCGATGGCGGCCATGCAGCCGTCGCCCGCAGCGGTGACGGCCTGCCGGTAGCGCGTGTCGGAGACGTCGCCAGCGGCGAAGACGCCGGGGACGTTCGTCATCGTGTGCTCGTGCTGCACGACGTAACCGCTCTCGTCCATCTCGATCTGGTCCGCGAAGAGCTTCGTGGCGGG
>JAUJNO010000001.1:42121-175644 GCA_030448125.1 Rubrobacteraceae bacterium
AAGAGCGCCTCCTCCATCGCCGTGTCGCCGCCGCCGACGACCGCGACCTTCTTGTCCTTGAAGAAGAACCCGTCGCAGGTGGCGCAACCGCTCACCCCGCGCCCCATCAACCGCTGCTCACCCTCGAGGCCGATCCACCTGGCCTTCGCCCCCGTGGCGATGATGACGGAGTTCGCGAGGGTGGGCTCCTCCTCGCCCTCGGCCCACAGCTTGAAGGGCCGCTCGGAGAAGTCCACGCGCTCGACGTTGTCCGGACGCATCTCCGCCCCGAAACGGGCGGCCTGCGCCTCGAAGTCGTCCATCATGTCCGGCCCCGCGGTGCCGTCCTTGTACCCCGGGTAGTTCTCGACGTCGGAAGTCAACATGAGCTGCCCGCCCGACTCGAACCCCTGGAAGACCAGCGTGTCGAGGTTCGCCCTCGACGCGTACAGGGCCGCCGTATAACCAGCCGGCCCGGACCCGATGACGGCGGTATCGTAGATTTTTTCGGCCAACAGGAACACTCTCCTCGAATATGTAAACCTTTACCCCTATATTTTAGTACATCGGATTTTTTAGGTAGATCATCCGTTCACATCGGGCACGCCGGGTGAAGGCGCGTCCGGTAGATTCCGGAGCATGCCATCGCGACAACCGCGGCCGCGCGACGCGAAGCTTGCTGGATCAGGACGTCACCGCGGCGGCTCCCGTTGCCGGTCGCGCCCTATCCACTTCCCCGGTGCTCTTGCGGAGTCGAGGAACCCGGCCACGCGCGGCGGGGTACACTGCAACCTCCTCACCACAACGGCGGCGTGGTAGCCTTTCCGGCGGAAAGGAGGAGACGTTTTGCTACGGAGAGCCATACTGATCGGCGCGCTCGCGTTCCTCGCGGCCGCCGGCTCTCTCACCGGATGCGGCGCCACCGGGCCACCGGACTCCTCCGAAGCCCGCGAAGGAGCCTCCCCCACCGGGGAGATCGGAGAGCAGACAACGCGGACGGTGGCCCGACAGGGCGCCGGGGAGGTCGAGAGGACCGTAGAGTCCACCGCGGAGGAGAACTCGGGGAGACTGCGGTGTTCCGAGGAGGAGAAGAAGGAGCGCGAGGATGTCCGGCTCGGCAGCTTCGATCCGCCGGAGGACGTATCCGCGTACGAGATCGTCGAGGAGAACCCGGTCGAGAGATACGGCGCGAAGGCCGCCCGGCTCCTCGTGGACACGAGGTCGAGGAGCGAAGAGGACTACACCCTCATCACGCGCGACATCAAGTCCAGACGCGCCTCGCTCGACGCCGTCAGCATCGAGTTCACCGACACCACGGGCACCCTCTCCGAGAACGGCCGCGCGGTGATCTTCAACACCCCGTGCGGCTCCGACTACCTCGGCTACATCCACCATCCCCCCAACAACGAGGGCTACCACGTGATCGTAGCTAAAGACTAGAACGGCCCGCTCCCGTATTCCTCGCCGCTGCACGAAAGCTACGCGAACCTCCCCGAGAGAAGAGGGCTCTCCGACTCGCAAGAGGCGCCGCTACGATCACCCCGCAAAAACCAGACACTCTGGGTAAGAGCGAGCACGTTAGCTTGGCAATGTGTCATTTCTCTACGTGATTTTCGACCGTCTCGAGCTTGTTTACTATGCGAAGGCAGCGTTAAACTACGCACGTGAAGATGGAGCCCGAAAAAGCTCAAGACGAATGCCTACCATATCCAGGTTCTACGGAATTGTAGTCTTCATGAACTACAACGACCACGCCCCTCCGCACTTTCACGCCAGGTATCAGGATCAGGAAGTCATAGTGGAGATCGAGACGGGCATCGTGCGAGGCGCCATGGCGAAGCGGGCGCTACGCATGATCTTCGAATGGTCAGACAAACACCAGGAAGAGCTTGTAAGAAACTGGAATTTGGCAAGAGAACGCAAACCACTCGAACCGATACCACCCCTAGCGTAGGAGAAGCTGAACATGTTCTTGCGCGTTACAGGCGCCCGCCATACGGAAGGCTACAAACTGGAAGTAGCGTTCAACGACGGCGCCATCAAAGAAGTAGATCTGGAAGACGAGCTTTACGGTGAGGTCTTCGAGCCGCTCAGAGACGCGGAGTTCTTCAAGCAAGCAAAGGTCAACGAGGAGACGAACACAATAGAGTGGCCGAACGGGGCTGACTTTGCACCGGAGTTCTTGCACGAGGTAGGCAAAGAGGTAAAGTGAGCGGTATGAGCAACACGCGTTGGCGTCATCACGAGGAGGCGTTGTAAGAGTGGAGAACAGCAAGAAACCTCCTGGTAGTCGCGTGGCTATAGTGAAACGCTACCGTGACGCGTCTGCTGATGTGCAAAGGTACTTTGAGTACTTGCCTAGGTTGATCGAAGAGGATTTTCCACTAAACATCTGCATCAGCTACCGGCTTTGCTCGAACCGAGCAAGCGCAAAACGAACTCGTATACTACGGTGTCGTAAAGTTACATGGAGGGGAAAAAGAGCTAACGCGTAACGCCGAGACAAAAATGGCGCGTCGACCGGCAGAAGTTCGGCACCATGTTCAAAACGATCTATGGCAAGCCTGTTAAGAGCTTCTATCGTGGATGCCCTAGAAGAAGCTAAGCAAATACGAGATGACGTAATGCACGGCAAGGAAGTGACTGAGAAGGAGAAGCGACAAGCAATCGTGGACGTAATAGATTATGCAGACGACCTGAATGAGTTTGTCAAATCTATAGCTGGATTCAGACCGTTCGGCGATATGCGTGGCTACAAGGGAGGACTCCCGCTCTGGACAAATCCACCACTCGGTGGATGCTGAAGGGTATAGGGTTTGAGTTAGGTTAACGCATCGAAGAACGTCCCCTGCTTCACCAGAGCCTTTAGAAGTAGCTCTCTACTATACGGCGGATCTCGCCTCCAGAGCCGGTATGATCTCCTCCCGTAGCGGTCGAGCGTCGCCTCCATCGCGTCGTGCATCAGATAAATGTTGAACTGGTCCACGCCCATTTCCTTTAGCTGCGTCAGCTTGGCGACGTGGTCCTCGACAGTACCCAAAACGCAGAAGCGGTCTACGATGTCGTCAGGGACGAAGTCGGTCGAGGTTGCCCGCCTTACCGTGGTGACTGTAGTCGTAGCCTTCGCGGGTCTTTATGTAGTCCGTGAGTGCTCTGGGTACTTCGCCGTCCTCTCCGTAGCGGGTGACGAGGTCGGCGACGTGGTTGCCGACCATACCCCCGAACCACCGGCACTGGTCTCGCTGGTGGGCGAGATCTTCGCCCACGTAAGCGGGCGCGGCGAGGCAGATCTTTACGTCCTTGGGATCACGGCCCGCCGCGACAGCGGCGTCGTGGACGTGCTTCATGGTCCAATCGAGTAGCACGGGGTCGGCGAGCTGCAGGATGAAGCCGTCGGCCTTGCGTCCGACCAGGTTGAGGGCCTTCGGACCGTAGCCCGCCATCCACACGTCTAGCTTGCCATCTCTGACCCAGGGGATGCGGACCTTTACGCCCGCAGCTTCTATCTCCCGCCCCTCGGCCAGCTCCTTGATGACGTGCATGGCCTCCTCGACCTGGGCCAGGGTGGTCGGCTTCCTGCCGAGGACGCGTCTGGCCGAGTCGCCCCGGCCGATGCCGCAGATGGTGCGGTTGCCGAACATGTCGTTCAGTGTGGCGAAGAGCGAGGCTGTCACTGACGGGTCACGCGAAGCGGGGTTCGTGACGAAGGGGCCTACCGCGATCCTCTCCGTCGCCGAGAGCATCTGCGAGTAGATCACGTACGGCTCCTGCCATAGCACGTGAGAGTCGAACGTCCACGCGTGCGTGAACCCGAGCCGCTCGGCTCGTTGTGTTAACTCAATGATACGCCAGGCTGGCGGGTCGGTCTGAAAGGTGACTCCGAAGTCCATGCGCTCTCCTGTTCTGCCGGGTACCGGGCGCGACCGGCAACTCCGCGCCCCGGATGGTTTCGGGCTACTCCGGGACGGCTTCACGCTCTTCGGCCATCTCGGAGGCGCGGCCGGGGATGAGGCTTAGGAGCAGGTACGTTATGCCCGCGACGAAGAAGGTGAAGAACAGGCCGTAGTTGTAGAGGCTCTCAACGAAGGTCGGGGTCTCGAAGACGCCGCCGAAGTTGGGGGTAGCGGCGGCCCTCAGGAAACCGGGCACGACGGGTATAACCCCGACAAAGACGGCGACGATTGCTCGCCAGTTCCAGCCGCCGGAGTAGGCGTAGCGTCCGTCTATCTTGTAGAGTTCGGCGAGGTCGAGGCGGCGGCGGCGTACGATCCAGTAGTCCACGATCATGACGGCCCCGATCGCGCCGAGCAGACTACCGTAGCCGACGAGCCAGGTGAAGATGTAGGCGCCGACGTTGTCGAAGAGCACCCAGGGGAACGAGACGACGCCGAGGATCGCGGTGATGACGCCGCCGGTGCGGAACGAGATGTACTTGGGCGCCAGGTTGGAGAAGTCGAACGAGGGGGAGACCACGTTCGCGGCCATGTTCGTCGAGATCTGAGCGATCACGATGATGACCATGGCGAGGATCAGTACGGCGGGAAGCTCGCCAGCGATCCGCGTGATGAGCACAACCGGGTCCCAGATCGCCTCCCCAAAGACCACGACGGTGGCCGCCGTAACCGCGATCCCGATGAAGCTGAAAGCAGTCATCGTCAGGGGGAGCCCAAAAGCCTGCCCGATGACCTGCGAGCGCTGGCTCTTGGCGTAACGGGTAAAGTCCGGGATGTTGAGGGAGAGCGTGATCCAGTACCCCACGTTCGCCGCCAGGCTCGGCCAGAAGAGCGACCAGAACGGGGCCTGCCCCTGCTGGAGCTGGGCCGAGGTCGAGAACACGTTCCCCACGCCGCCACCCGCGTAGAAGCCCCAGATCAGCAAAGCCACGCTGCCGCCGATCAAGAGCGGCGCGGAGTAGGACTCGAAGATTTTGACGCCCTCGACGCCGGTCAGGATGATGACGAGCTGCACGGCCCAGAAGATGAAGAAGGTTATGAACTGGTGCCCGCTAACGTTCGCCCAGCCGCCCCAGGCGACGGTCAAGAGCGCGTCGAGGGCGAGGCCCCCGATCCAGGTCTGTATCCCGAACCAGCCGCAGGCGACCAGCGCCCTGGCGATAGCCGCGAAGTTCGCCCCGCGCACCCCGAACGAGGCGCGGACGAAAACCGGAAACGGCACGCCATACTTGGTCCCGGCGTGGGCGTTGAGGAGCATCGGGACCAGGACGATGATGTTGCCCAGGGAGATGGTCAGGAGCGCCTGCCACCAGTTCATCCCGGCGGCCATGAGCCCGGAAGCCAGGGTGTAGGTCGTTATGACTATCGCCATCCCGATCCAGAGCGCCGCGATGTTGTACGTGGTCCACGTCCGCTCCGCAGGCTCAGTCGGTGCCAGGTCCTCGTTGTAGAGGCTCGAGGACATGACCTCGGCCTTTATCCGCGCGAGTCGCGCCTCGTCGCTCACCGCCATGTCCCTAAACTCTTCCTGCGCCACGTCGTCCACTCTCCTCTCTCGCGGTCTCCTACGCCCTAGCTTCGCTGCGCCGCCCAGTCCATCGTCCGGATCGCAAGCCGGTGCAAAGCCCGCACGGATAGCTCCAGATCCTCCTCCGGCGTATCCTCCTCCTTCGTGTGACTCAACCCCCGCAAGCTCTTCACGAACAGCATCACCGTCGGCATGAGCCGCGCCATCTCCGCCGCGTCGTGCAAAGGACCGCTCGGCAACCGGTGCGAGCTGCCGGCGACCTCGTTCACGGCCTCCTCGGCCAGCTCGATGAGATCCTCGTCGAACGGTATCGGCTCTATCTGCCACAACCGCTCCCACTCGACCGATACGCCTTCTTCCCCGGCGACCCGCTCGCTCACCTCTCTGGCCGTCCGGAGCATGTCGGCGAGCACCTCCGCGTCCAGGGCGCGCTGGTCCAGCGACATCTCGCACCACCCGTTGAAAGCCGTGACGATCCCAGGGCTGACGTTGACGAAGCCAGTCGTGGCGCGCACGTCGTCCCGGCGCGCGGCGTCGTCCCGGAATTCGACAGCCGAGCGCGCCGCCGCGACGAAAGCATCCCTGCGCGCGTCCATCGGCGTCGAGCCCGAGTGAGCCTGCTGGCCGGTAAAGCGGACCGCGTGCCGCTCGACCCCGAACGTGCCGAGCACGACGCCGAGCGGCAGGTCCATCCGCTCCAGCACCGGACCCTGCTCGATGTGCAGCTCCAGGTAGGCCGCCGCGTTCCGGAGCTGGCCGTTCGCCTCGTTCATCCGGTCCAGCTCGACGCCGTACTCCCCGAGCGCATCCGGCAGCGCGACGCCGTCCTTGTCCTTGAAGTCGCGCACGTCGTCGGGCTTGAGGGTGCCGGCGGCGGCGCTCGAACCGAAGAGGCTGCGGCCGAAGCGGGCGCCTTCTTCGTCGGCCCAGTCGACGAGCCGCAGGGTCACGGGACGTTGTTGCGGGGCGAGGACGCGGAAGACTTCGAGGGCGCCGATCACGTTCAGTGCGCCGTCGAGCCAGCCGCCGTTCGGGACGGAGTCTATGTGTCCGCCGAGGACGACGGCGCTTTCGGTATCGCCGGGTGCGGTCGCCCAGAGGTTCCCGGCCTCGTCCGTCTCGACCTCGCAGTCGATCTCGTCGAGCTTTTCGCGCAGCCACTCGCGCGCCTTCGCCCACTCGCCGGTCCAGGCAACCCTCCGGGCGCCGTCGGGGCCGCCGGTCAGGTCGGCGAGCTCCTTCAACTCCTCGACGGCGCGGCGGGCGTCAACGCCTTCAGTCTGCATGTCAGCGCCCCCCGGCTCCAGGAGGCCGGTCCAAAGCGAAGAAAAGCAGTGAGCCGTGGCGTCCTTCCCTATTCCCTACTCCTGGAACCCCCGGCATCTCGCCGGGGGACCTACTCCCTGTTCTCATCCTACCTTCTCTCTCGTCCCGATCTCGGCTAGCGTCTCCTCGAAGACGTTCGCCGCCTCTTCGGCGGCCTCACGGGTGATGGTTAGCGGCGGTGAGATGCGGATGGCAGTTCGCCTTGATGCCGCCCTTGCCGACGAGAACGCCACGCTTCCGGCACGCCTCCATAAAGCGGGCGGCCCCCGGCGGGTCTGGATCTCCGCCCGGGCCGACGATCTCGATGGCGAGCATCAGGCCGCGCCCGCGGACCTCGCCGACGACCTCGTGCTTCTCGGCCATCTTCAGCAAGCGCTCCTTCAGGTAGCCCCCGACCTCGTCGGCGTTTCTCTGGAGGTCGTTCTCCAGGATGTAGTTTATGTTGGCTAGAGCGCCCGCTGCGGAGATTGGGTTGCCGCCGAACGTGGAGATGTGGAGGTTCGGAGAGATGGAGTCTATGACCTCTGCCCGTCCCATCACGGCACCGATGGCGAGCCCGTTACCGAGGCCTTTCGCCATCGTGATCAGGTCCGGCTCGACGCCCGACGCCTCGATTCCCCAGAAGTGGCTGCCCGTGCGCCCGAAGGCGGTCTGGACCTCGTCCGAGATAAGCAGGACGTCGTACTCGTCCAGGATCTCCTTGACCCTCTCGAAGTAGCCTGGCGGTATCTCGATAAAGCCGCCCACGCCCTGTATGGGCTCCGCGATGAACGCGGCGACGCGCCCGGTGGTCGTCGTCTCGATGACGCGCCGCACGTCTTCGGCACAGGCGCGCGCAAAGCCTTCGGATCGCCCTCGAACGGCCCGTAGAGCGGGCTGTAGGAGCGGTGCGGGGTCGCAGCGTAGCTAACGTCGAGGGCGGAGCGCGGCGTGGGCCGCCACGAACTCTGCCCAGTTGTCCCCATCGTCCCGAACGAGCCGCCGTGATAGGAGCCGCGCAGGGCGACGATCTCGCTGGAGTTCCGGTACTGCGTGGCGAAGAGTAGCGCCGCCTCGTTCGCCTCGCTGCCGCTACCGACGAAGAAAACCTTCTGGTCGCCGGAGATCGGAGAGAGCGAGATCAGCTTCTCCGCCAGCTTTACCTGGTTCTCTATAAGGTACAGCGTCGAGGAGTGGAAGATCTTCGCGGCCTGCTCCTGGACCGCCTCGACTATCTCCGGGATGGCGTGTCCGCTTATCGTCGTCACGATGCCGCCGAAGAAGTCCAGGTACTCGTTCCCTCAGAGTCCCAGACCCTGAACCCCTCGCCGCGCACCAGCTCCATCGGGCGCTCGTAGTAGAGCGCGATCCACTCGGGCAACGCCGCCGCGTGGCGCTTCCTCAGCTCGTCGGGGTTCATACCTTCGCCTCCAGTCCCCTCGTCGCGGTGAAGTTACGCTCGACAAAGCGGCCTGATCCGTGCTCGCCCAAGATCTCGCCGTCCTTGTAGACCAGGTACCCCGCACGTACACCGCCGCGGGACCACCGTCGAACGTCATCCCCTCGTACGGGGTGTAGTCGGCGTTGCCATGGCGGTTGCTCGCCGTCGCCGTGATCGAGAGCTCCGGGTCCCACAACACGATGTCCGCGTCCGCGCCTGGGAACCAGGGCGCCCTTGCGAGGATACGCCCCATAGATGCGGGCCTGGTTCGTCGAGAGCGCCGCGACGAACTGGTTCTCCGAGATCCTGCCCTCCCGCACCCCGAGCGTCCACAGCGCCATCGCCCGCTCCTCCGCGCCGGGCAACCCGTTGGGGATGAGAGTGAAGTCGTCGGCTCCCATCTCTTTCTGCCCCCTGTAGTTGAACGAGCAGTGGTCGGAGCCGAAGATCTGCAGATCTCCCACCTTCAGCCCGTTCCACAGCGCGGGTCGGTTCGACTCGTCGCGCAGAGGGGGTGAGCAGACGTACTTTGCGCCCTCGAAGCCCTCGCGGGCCAGGTCGTCGTAGGAGAAGGCGAAGTACTGGGGGCAGGTCTCGGCGTAGACCGTCTGGCCGCGCTCGTGGGCCCGGTGGATCTCCTCGAGCGCGGGGGCGCAGGAGACGTGGACGACGAGTATCGGCGCCCCGGCCACCTCCGCGAGCCGTATAGCCCGGCCCGTCGCCTCGGCCTCGACCTCCGGCGGACGGGTTAGAGCGTGGAAGCGCGGAGCCGTGTTCCCGTTGACGAGGGCCTGCTCCTGTAGTTTCGCGATCACGTCGCCGTTCTCAGCGTGGACCAGAACCAGCACGCCCGCTTCTTTGGACAGCTGCAAGGTCTCGAAGAGGTCGTCGTCCTCGGTGTACAGCGGCGTACCCTTGTAGGCCATGAAGATCTTGACCGACGCTACACCCTGCGCGGCGAGGCTCGGCAGCTCCGTCTTTACGTCGTCGCGCAGGTCCGTGATCGCGACGTGGAACCCATAATCTATGAGCGCCTTGTCTTTCGCCTTCTCCGTCCACGTCTCGACGGCCCCCGCGAGCGTCCCGCCCTCCTCCTGGAGTGCGAAGTCTATGATCATCGTCGTGCCGCCCGCCGCCGCCGCGGCCGTACCCGTAGCCCAGTCGTCGGACGTTACCGTGCCGCCGAAGGGCATAGCCATGTGAGTATGCGCGTCTATAAAGCCCGGCATGATGAGCTTGCCGGAGGCGTCCACGGTCTCCGTCCCGTTGGCGGCGATGTCCGTGCCGACGGCGACGATCTTCTCGTCCTCGATCAGCACGTCCGCCTCGAAGCTGCCGTCGGCGGTCACGATCGTCCCGCCGGTAAAAAGTAAACCACCCATCCGTCCAGTCCTCCTTCTCGCCGCAGCTGCCGCCAAAGAGGCGGCCGTCGCACGGCTCTGGCCCCACCGGGCGGCGCCACTGCCCGCCGCGTAATAGCTACAGTGTGTACAACACTCGCCCCCCGGTCAACCGGCGAACCCGGTCGCCGCTCCGACCACGACACTATGAATGACTGGGCGCGTCTTGCCTTTAGACCCGCGACGCAAGATCCCACCCCGCGGCCCTACGGAAGTTTGTCCACGAGTAGCAGCGGCCGGTCCGCGGCTCGAAATCCTCGCTTTTCGAGAGCCGTCTCTACGTGGTCGCCTCCCTTTCCTCGAAAAGGCAGTATAGGCACCTTCGGAGTTTACTGTAAACCGTTCCGGGTCCGGTACGTTGATCCGCGGGCCGCCCCGCGATAGCATCCGTTGCGTCACGGTCGTTCTCCAGAAGAGGAGCTCGTCACGGTCCCTATGACAAGCAGATTCGAGGCATCTTCATTAGCCAAGTGCGTTGCCTACGTGCTGGGGATCTCCCCGCATGACGTCCCCCGCGACGGAGACGTGGCCCTGGGCCAGTGGCTTGCCCGGCGAAACCTCGGTCTGGTGCCCGTCGAGTCCGCGGAGAACTTTGCGTGGCCGGGACACTTCCTTGGCCGGCGACGTGGTTCGCGTACCTGGGCCGTACTGTTCGGCGTTCCGCCGGGCGTCGTGTTCGAGCCCGAACCGCCCGCCGCTCCCGAGGCTTTCGACGCCGCTTTCGTCCTGGCGGCCCACGATCCGAAACGCGAAGGCGATGCAAACAAACGAGTCGAACCTTCCCGCACCGGCACTATCGAGTTGATCGCGATATCCGCAGAAGCCGAACGCCCCATGATGACCGTCCGATCGGCCGAAGCGCTCGCCGGCCGCGGGCTGCGGGGAGACCGCTACGAGCGCGGGGCCGGGTCCTTCTCGAACCCGAGCGGACGCGGCTACGACCTCACACTCGTCGAGGCCGAGGCGTTGGAAGAGTTGGCCGCGGGCGGCGTGGAGATCGCGCCGGCCGAAGCGCGGCGCAACCTCGTCGTGCGGGGCGTCTCGCTCGACGGCCTGATCGGGAAGCGATTCCGGGTCGGCGAGGTCGAGTGTTTCGGCCAGCGGCGTTGCGAACCGTGCGCGCACCTCGAAAGGCTGACGCGCCCCGGCGTATTGCGCGGTCTGGTGCATCGGGGCGGGTTGCGCGCCGACGTACTCTCGGATGGGGAGATCCGGGTCGGGGATCGCATCGAAGCGCTACCGTAGCCCTTACCGGGGTATCTTGCCACGGGTTTCGACCCGCCAAGCTAGCAAGCTACCCCTCCTCGGGCCACCTTAGCTTGGGGATCACACGCTCGCCGTATGCCCTTATAAACTCCTCCTGGTTACGCCCGACGTTGTGCACGTAGACTTCGTCGAAGCCCAGGTCCACGTAGTGCTGGACGTGGTCCAGGTGCTCGTCGAGGTCGGCGGACGTGAGGACGCGGTTCTTGAAGTTGTCGATGTGGACCAGCTTCGCCATCGCCGCGAAGTCCTCGGGGTTCCGGATGTCGGCCTTGGGGAACGGCATCCCGCCGTTCGGCCACTCGCGGACGGCCTGCTCCTTAGCCTCCTCCTGGCTCTCGGCGTAGGAGACGTGCAGCTGGATCATGCGCGGCATGATGTTCGGGTCCTTGTCTTCTTGCCGCGCGCCCTCTTCGAACCTCTCCATGAGCATCTTTATCTTCTCATCCGCGGCGCCGACGGTGATGATCCCATCGCAGAATCGGCCCGTTCGCTTGCTCATGATCGGCCCGGCCGTCGCCACGTAGATGGGCGGCGGCGTCTCCGGCATCGTGTAGAGCTTCGCGCTCTCCAGCGTTATGTGCTCCCCGGCGTACTTGACGACCTTGCCTGTAAAGAGGTTGCGGATGACCTCGATGGCCTCCATGAGTATGCGGAGACGGGTAGGCGCCTCGGGCCAGTAGTCGCCGGTTATGTGCTCGTTGAGCGCCTCACCTGCCCCGAGTCCGAGCCAGAACCGTCCCGGGTACATCGCCTCCAGAGTGGCGGCGGCCTGGGCGATGATCGCCGGATGGTAGCGGAAACCGGGGGGCGTCACGCCGGTGCCGAAGCGCAAGTTGGTCGTGGCGCCTAAAGCACCCAGCCACGACCACACAAAGGCGCTCTGGCCCTGCTCGGGGGTCCAGGGGTGGAAGTGGTCCGAGGCCATTACGGAGGTGAAACCCGACTCCTCGGCCTGCTTACACCACTCGAGCAGATCCGTGGGGTGGAATTGCTCGAACATTGCCGCGTACCCGACCGTGCCCGTGGTCTCCATGTTGCCTCCCGTCTCGGTTGCGCAGTGCTCATTGTATAGCGGTGGCAGATTAACCGGTCGGCATTCCAGCTTTTTGGTTTCAGCCCTCCCCTGCCCGTATAGCTCGTAACCCTCCACCCACCCGTCCCCGTAGAGGCCGCCTCCGTACACTCCCGATCCAGTATCCTCCAGCCAGTATGCCTCTCCCCCGCGCACGGACAGAGAGTGTCTAGACGCCTCCCCCTAAAGCAGCGCCATCATCGTGGAGAGAGATGCATGCCCCGCTCCCGCATCCCTCCGGGCGCGGCGCGCAAAGCTCCCCCGCGTAGCCCCAGGCCTCTTCTCCGGTCTCGCCAACCCCGGGATTCTACCCGGGGCCGATCTCTCCGCCACCGGCGCCCTTCTCCAGACGGTCCGCAACCCACCCACACCACTCCGCGTAGCCGCGTTCGTGGAGTATGCCCCTCTGGAGCGCGGTGTAGCTGGCGAAGCGGGGAGAAGCGGGAAGGCCCAGGTCCTCGCCCCACTCCTTCTCCATCCAGGTCCCGATCTCCTCGTACCGGAGCAACTGCTCCTCGTGCAGCCGCTGCTGCTCGCGGAAGAGCGCAACGGCCTTCTCCGGATCGGCGAGCCAGACGGAGTACGCCTTCAATACCATCTCGTCCCGTGTCGCCCGCGGCTTCACCGGCGCCGTAACCCACTCTCAAAGCCTCCAGGCCCGCGCCCGTGATCTCGTAGACCTTCTTGTCCGGCCTGTCCTGCTGCTCCACCACCCGGTGGACGACCATCCCCTCCCCCTCCAGCCGTGCCAGCTCCGGGTAGATCTGGCTGTGGCGAGCCTGCCAGAAGAACCCTACCCTCTCCCTCATACCGGCTCGCCAGATCGTACCCGGAGAGCGACTCGCGGGCCAACAACCCCAACAGCGCATATCCTAAAGACGTAATTGAAAAAACCTCCTATGTCGCTATTGACATATGAACCAGCGGACGCTACAGTACCTATGTCGTTGTTGACATATGTTAGCAGCAACCGGACGCGGGAGGAGGATCGATGGAAAGAAGCGAGAAGATGGGCGACGAGGTAACGGGCGAGCCGCGGGAGCGGCTACGGTGGTCGTTGTTGGTTGTGGGGTCCGTTGTGACGGTTTTTGGGGTTCTGCACCACGCGGACCACGTCATCCGGGGCAACCACTCGGGCTGGCCGTTCCAGGAAGCGGTCACACCATTCACCTTCAGTCTGCTGATCTACGCGCTCATTCTGCCGGGGCTTTACGCGACCTGGCGGGGCCGCACCGTGGCCGGGTACCATCTTTTCGTCGCGCTAGTTGGGCTCGCGCTGGTCTTCTCCGTTCACTTTGTGGGCGAGGAGCGCGAGGCGCCGGTAAGCGACATCTATCAGGTCTACGGGAGTCCGGCGGCGGGTTTGCTCGCGCTCGTGGTACTGGTGGGGCTGTTTTTCGGTCTGGCGGCGCTGGCCGTGACCGCCTTCCGGGCGCGCCGGGCGGGGAGGAGTCGAGGATGAGGTCCGGTATCGTACGTTTCGTTAACCTGATCCTGGCGGCCCTGCTCGCGGGCAACGAGTTCGGGACCTGGGTCGCGGTGCATCCGGCTCTAGGAGAGCTGTCTATGCCGGAGCGCATCCGGGCCGAGCAGGAGGTGACGCGCCGCTACGCGAAGATCATGCCCTTCTGGATGTCCTCGGTGGTCGTTTCGTGCCTCGCGGCGCTGACGCTGGGCCGCCGGTCGGGCGCCTTTCTCTTTACCCTCGCGGGGACGGTCTGCTTCGCGGCGATGCTGATCTCGACCCTGCTCGGCAACGTGCCGATAAACGACCGCGTCCTCGAACTATCTCCCAAGAACGATTCCGAAGAGTTCCTGCGCCTGCGAGAGCGCTGGGACAGGCTCCACGCCTTCCGCGTCCTGATGAACGTGGCCGGTTTGGGATTCGTGTGCCTGGGGGTGTTGCGAGAGAGGGGCCGCCGGTGAGCAAGCACGTGAAGTTCTATGAGAAGCACGGCTTCGCGGTGGCCAGCGTAGGCGAGCCGCGCGGGCTGCGAGTGTGGACAATGCTCCGGTCGCCGCAAGGTCCGAGGACGGCGATCGAAACACAACCCGGGACGTCGATAAAGGAGTGTATATGAGCAGGGGATCGTCCGTAGTAAAGGTCCACTCAGGACGCGGACCGGGACCCGGGCCGTGGAGAAGCTGCGGCCATCACAGCCGCCACGGTGGCTCCGGCCGCTTCTTGGGGCTCGACGTGGAGGAGATGAGTCCGAAAGCCCGTATCGTTGCGGCGCTCGCGGTGCTGGCGCCGGTGGCGCTCTCGGGCGTTCTTCTGGTCGCGTTCGCCCCCGGCCTCTGGTGGATCTTTACGACGTACCTCTGGGTGGCCTTCCCGGCCTTCGGCCTACTGAAGGAGGGGATCGTCGACCTCCCGGGGCGGAAGGCGCAGGTGGCCTCCGCGCGCTCCGCCGGGGAGCGGGAGCTCCTCGAAGCGCTGCGGCGAGAGGGCGAAGTAACGCCGGCGCGGGTGGCGATGGAGACCTCGCTCTCCGTGGCGCAGGCGGACGCGATGCTAGAGGAGCTCGCGGAGGCCGGACACCTGGAAGTGCGGGTGCATGGCGGTGGCCTCTTTTACGCCCTCTGGGAAGAAGCCGGGCGTACCGCTCTGGAGGCATCCCCGGCGAAGAGCCGGGAGAGTGGCATGACAACGAGCTAGAAGATTCTCGACATGGCGCAGGTTGCGAACGTCGGGTTCACCGCACGGCTAGACAAGCCCTTCGTCGTCTTCTCCGTCGGGCGTGGCTTCCGCTCCGCAAAGACGCTGGTCCTGACCCGGTAGAGGCTAACCTTCCGCATCGTGCTGAGAGGCGATAGCCCAGGCTCCTTCGACTTCGCCGTGGTCCCCGGGTAGCGCCCCTCAAGCGTGCAAAGAGTATTAGTCAGAAGAGGGCACGCGGTTCCGGGGGCGCGGCAGAATGGCCCAAAGTATGCAACGATATTACACTAACGGATGCGTAACTAGCGGGCGTTGGGGTACAACCATTAATCCAACACCACCACGGAGGTAAGCTGAGATGAAGGCGATAACTTGGCACGGCAAGCGCGACGTGCGGGTCGATAACGTTCCCGATCCTACCATCCAGGAGCCCACGGACGCCATCGTGCGCGTCACGACTACGGGGATCTGCGGCTCCGACTTGCACCTCTACGAGGTGCTCGGCATGTTCATCCAGGAGGGCTACGTCCTCGGCCACGAGCCGATGGGCATCGTCGAGGAGGTTGGGAGCGATGTCACGAACCTGAAACCCGGCGACAGGGTCGTCCTCCCGTTCGTCATCGCCTGCGGACACTGCTTTATGTGCGGCCAGGGCCTCCACTCGCAGTGTGAGACCACCCAGGTCCGCGACCAGGGTATGGGGGCCTCGCTGTTCGGGTTCGCCAGGCTTTACGGGGATGTGCCCGGCGGGCAGGCCGAGTTCCTACGCGTTCCGCAGGCGCAGTTCACGCCGATCAAGGTGCCCGAGGAAGCCGAAGGCGTGCCGGACGAGCGCTTCGTCTACCTCTCGGATGTTTTGCCCACCTCCTGGCAGGCCGTCGAGTACGCCGGTATCCCCGACGGCGGCAGCGTGGCGATCTTCGGGCTCGGACCGATCGGCGACATGAGCTCGCGCATCGCACTACACAAGGGCCACCGCGTCATCGCCGTCGACCTCGTGCCCGAGCGGATCGAGAGGGCGCGCCAACACGGGATCGAGGTGGTGGACGCCCGCGACCACGACGACGTTGCCGAAGTCATCCGCGAGATGACCGACGGCCGGGGGCCGGACTCGGTTATAGACGCGGTCGGGATGGAGGCACACGGCTCGCCCGCCACCGGGCTTACGCAGCAGATCGCGGGCCTGCTGCCCGACTCGGCCGCGCAGAGCGTCATGAACGAGGCCGGGGTCGACCGCATGAGCGTCTTTTACGCGGCCATCGACACGGTGCGCCGGGGCGGCACGATTTCCCTTATCGGGCTCTACGGCGGACAGGCCGACCCGCTTCCCATGCTGACGCTCTTCGACAAGCAGATCCAGCTGCGCATGGGCCAGGCCAACGTTCAGCACTGGGTGGACGACATCATGCCGCTCTTGATGGACGGCGACCCGCTCGGGGTCGAGAGCTTCGCGACACACCGGCTGCCGCTGGATCAGGCGCCGCACGGGTACGAGATCTTCCAGAAGAAGCAGGACGGCGCGATAAAGATTCTGCTCAAGCCCTGACCGCACCCGGATAGTAAACGCCGCCCCTCTGCGGAGAGTAGTAAGAGAACGTGATCGAGGCTGCCTGCTTCGAGGTCTTTTGGTAAAGCAGGGGCCGCACGGATCCAAGCCCTCGCTCCGCTCGCTTCTTCCGATCCTCGTGCGCGGCGAGAACGAGCCCGCCGTTCCCTCCCCCGAGTGAGGCGAGTTTAGGGTTCTCGTTCCGTGGTATGAAACACAGAGGTGACAAGCAGTCGTCCGGGGAGCGGACCTGGAAGAAAGGGGAAAGTCTATGGATGATCGTCGCAGGTCCAAGACGAGCGGAGAGGACAGAAGTGAAGGGGCCACGGACAAGGTGAAGGGTCGCCTCAAAGAGGCCGCCGGCGCCGTAACCGGCGACGAGAACCTGAAGGCCGAGGGCCGCTCGGACCAGCGCAAGGGCACCGTCAAGGAGAAGAAGGGCAAGCTCAAAGACTTGTTCAACTAGCGGCTAGAACAGCCTACTCTTCCAGGGCCGGGTCGCGCGACCCGGCCCTCGTCTTTGCGGCGAAGTTGGGCCTGGTGTCTCTTTTCAGCGGTGCAGACCCGGGCCCGCGTACCTTACGATGGCGGCGCGGAAGCCGCGGAAGGCGGCGACGGAGAGATTGGGGAACGCTGCCCGCTTCCCGGGGCTTTGTGGAGAGAAGATCTCCGCTCCGAGTGAGCGCGATAGACGTGCCTCGAACCAGAGGCGCGTGACCGGGGACCAGCGACCGTGGCGGCTAGATGTCGGCCGAAGTCGGCGCTGCCCATCCGCGCCTTGCAGCACTCGAGCCTCGTCGCCGCGTAGGTCCGGAAGTCTTCCGCCGAGTTGCCATTCGCGTGCTGGACCATGCCCCAGATGGACCAGTGAAGGTCGCTCATGGTTTTGTAGAGCGCCAGGCGGGAGTAGAGCGCCGTGGGGGCCGCGCCACCGTAGTAGGCCTCCATCATCGTCCGGTCTTGCTTGGGTCCGAACCCGGCCTCGACCGAGAGGTCGCCGAGATCCCACAACGGATCGTTCATCCCGGAGTACTCCCAGTCGATGATGTAGATGCTCCCGCCCGTGTCCAGTAAGTTTCCCGGCCACGGGTCGTTGTGGCAGGGCGCCAGGGGCATGGGAGACGCCTCCAGTGCCCGGCGCACCGCCTCCGCCTCCCGCCTCACCTCGTGGTAATCCTCCGGTAGCGGCATCCGCAGCCCGCGCAGGAGGTCAATGTAGCCGTCGATCATGGCAAAGGCGTCGAAACGGGACCTGAAGACCCTCCCCGCACCGTGGACCCGCTTGAGCGCCAGCGCGGCGCGAGCCGGCGCACCGGGATCCCGCTCGAACCCCTCCCCTTCCATGCCGACCCCCTCGACGAACCGGGTCAGCATCGTGCCTTCTCTCGCGTCGAAGTAGAGCACCTCGGCGTTGACCCCGGCGGCGGCCGCGACCCGTGCGTTGTGCCCCTCGGCCGCCCGGTCTACGTAGTCGGAGGTACCCTCCCCCGCGAGCCGCAGCACGTAATCCCCAGCGTCCGTGGTCACCTTGTAGCTGACGTTGGTCAGGGCGCCACTAAGGCGCTCGAGCCCAACGTTCTCCAACCGTACACCCCTAAAGAAGGACAAGCGCGCCAGCACGGCGCGCACCCCATCCAGTCTCGCTCTTCGCTCCACGTGAGGTGAAAGCACGTTCTGTCCCCGATCCAAGCCACAGTACCGACCACCTCATTGTAAACCGAATGTAAACTCCGCGTAAAATCTATGTGAAATCTACGAAGGCCTGGAAGGATACCTACTCCCGGGACGCGAAGAGGATCGTCGCCTGGCCGATCTGGGGTCGCAGGGCGTCGTTGCGCGCCATGTAGGCTTCCAGCTCACCCCTCTCGTCGAGGTTCTGGATCCGGGAGAGCGCCCGGTTCAGGCGGTCCTCGGCGACCAGCGACCAGACTGAGTCGCCGTCCCGCCACTCTTTGGTGAGGGGGCCGCGGGGGTCGAAGTAAGACTCGCCCTGGATGGCGGCGTCGACCGGCGCGAACCTCCCCCGGTAAGCAAAGCCGCTGTCGATAAGGATCTCGGCCAGCTCGTCGAGGGGGACGTAGCGGGCGCGGAGGGCGTCCGCAGCCTCCGGGATCAAGCTGTAGTGCCAGTAGCCGTGGCGCAGTTGCTCTTGCGAGCAGGTGTTGACCACGAGGACCCCGCCGGGCTTCAGGACGCGGGCGAACTCGGCAAAGACCCGGCGGTGGACGGGGAAACCTTTCGGGGCGTCGTCCGGCAGGTGGTGTAGTACCTGGTTGATCATGACCCCGTCGAAATGTTCGTCCTCGAAGGGCAGCTCGTCGATCTGGGCGGATTGGAACGAGATGCGGCCCTCGTCCCTCGCTCCGGCCAGCTTCTGCGCAGCGACCTCCAGCATACCGGGGTTCATGTCGACCGCTTCGATCCGGCCGACGTAACCCAGCATCGCTTGGGAGTAGTTGCCGGTACCGCACCCGGCGTCCAGGACCACCATTTGGTCCAACGGCACGGGCGCGTGGGCGAAGCAGCCGACGGAGATCTCCGTCCCCACCGGCTCCCGCGTCTTGTCGTAGTTCCTTGATTTCTGCGTGTAGTTCTCGTAACTGCTCATCCCGTACTCCTCTTTAGGTCCGTTTTTCGTACTACCACGAGAGAACAAGAGCTTACCCGATAGAGCTCTATAGATCCGGTAAACCTAGGTTTTACCCACTGTTAACGCTCTTTTTACTCAAGGGACGGTTGCCGACCTTATACTTTGCCGCGATTTGCGGCTCTTGAGGAACTCTTGAGGGAGGAAAAGAACCGTATGACTTTTCGGAGCGTGGGTATCAGCCAACCACGCGCGCATCTGGACGGCCTCTCCGAACTAGCCAGGGAGCTCGAAGCCTCAAAGCGCGCCGGAGCGGACTTCGTCGAGATAATGCCGCACGACCTGGGGGTTATCCTCGGCGGCGGCCTCGACGCCGCACGGCTGCGACCCGTTCGGGAGCTGCTGCTCGAAACGGACCTGGCCTACACCGTCCACGCCCCGCTCGAGATAAACCTCATGGACTTGGCCGCCCACGATCTCCAGCGCCGCGTCCTCGACGCCAGCCTCCGGTTCGCGAGCGACATCGGCGCGGAGATGGTGATCTGCCACGCCGGCCAGCGATTAGCGTCGCGCGACGCCCGGTACAGCTTCAAAGAGCAGCTCGCCGCCGAGCGGTCCGCCCTGCGAAAGGCGGGGCAGACGGCTGGGGAGCTCGGCGTAACCATCGCCGTCGAGAACTACTACCCCGATCTGCCCATCGTTCGAGGCGCGGTCTACGACTACTCCGTCTGGCCCTCCGAGCTGGCCGAGCAGATCTCCACCGTCGACCACCCCGCAGTCGGCCTCTGCCTCGACGTGGGACACGCGGCCCTCGCGGCGAACGTCTTCGGCTTCGACTACCTCACAGAGTGCGCCGCCGTAGCTCCCCTCGTCCGCCACCTGCACCTCCACGACAACCTGATGAAGACCAACCTCACCGGCGAGCCTCCGGTCTCAGAGCACCCTGTCTACGGGCTCGGAGACCTGCACCTGCCACCGGGGAGAGGAGTCATCCCGCTCGAAGAACTGTTCCGGCTGGCGGACTTCTCTGAGAACCCCTCGTGCTGCGTGGAGCTCTTCACCGGCTTCTACTCTCTAGCTACGGAGGCCCTCAACACCGCCCGAGAGCTCGGCCTCGCGGGAGCGCCCAGAGAGCGTATCCCCGCTTAGAGCACGCTCGTCCTAGCGCCGGACGCTCGGGCCGACGCGCTTCATCGCGGTGCGGAAGTCATAGGTGGTGATAGAGAGGCTGCCCAGCTTGTGCGGCGAGATCCTCTTCTCGAAGTCCCGCAGGTTGATCGAGCGCCGCATACACACGAGCGCCGCCTCGCGGCACAGAGCCTCTAGGTCCGCCCCCGAGTAGTCGCGCGCCGCGGCGGAGATCTGCTTGAGGTCGAGGTCGGACGCTACAGGCATGCCTTCGGCGTGAATCTTCAAGATGTGCAGGCGCGCCTCTGTGTCGGGGAGACCTATCTCGATCTCGTGGTCGAAGCGGCCCGGACGCCTCAGGGCAGGGTCCAGGGCGCTCGGCCGGTTGGTCGTGGCGATGACGCAGACGCGTCCCAGGTCGTTCATCCCGTCCATGAGCGAGAGTAGCTGGGAAACAAGCGTCGCCTCGAAGCTCTCGCTCATCGTGTCGCGCGAGGAGGCGAAGGAGTCTATCTCGTCGAAGAGGACCACCGCGGGCGCCTTGGCGCGAGCCTCGGTAAAGATGTTCCTCAAGCGCGCCTCGCTCTGGCCCCAGTACTTGTTGAGGATCTCCGGCCCCGCCACCGCTATAAAGTGCGCCCCGCTCTCGTGCGCGACCGCTCGGGCGAGCAGGGTCTTGCCGGTCCCTGGCGGACCGTAGAAGAGTATCCCCTTGTGCGGCCGGATACCGAGCCTCTGAAAGATCTCCGGGTGCGTTATGGGCAGCTCGACGGCCTCGCGCACCAGGGCTATGGTCTCGCGCATCCCACCGACATCCTCGTAACGCGTCTCGGGCACGTTGCGCGATCCCGGCGCCGCCCCGCTTACCGCCGCCACGCCCGCGCTCCCGCTCCGCACGCTCTTCGCGAGACGCTCGAAGAGACCCTCCTTCGGGTCGGGGACCGGGTCCTCTTCAGGCGCGGCATCGTTGTTCTTGGCTACGGTCCAGCTCGTCAAGGGTCCGCCGCCCCTGTAGCGCCAGGCTTCTTCGCGGTTCGGGTCTATCCTTTCGGGGAGTCGAGTCAGGATCTCGGCGGTCCCATCGAGGTCCAGGATCGGGCACCGCGCACACGGCCCGAGGTCCGAGAGTACGCGCTCGGTGAGGCTCTCCTTATCCACCTCGAAGACGCCGTCCTCGCCCATTTGCCCGAAGGAGTACCAGGAGTTCGACGTCGCGTGTTCGTTGTCGTAGACGCGGATCTGCTTGCACGGGAAGAGCTGCTTGCCCCCGAGCTTCTTCGGCGTACACCACTCCCGCGCCGACACGCCCCGGCGCTGCTTGCGCAGAAAGCACCCCAGGCCACCGAAGAGCTCCTCGCCCGACAGCGCGACCCCGTCCGCCGTGTACTCGGACTCCCGATCGCCCCGCAGGAGCTCCCGCAGGTCGTCCAGAGGACGCCAGTCTTCCGGCAGATCCAACTCGACCTCGACCTTCGCCGTGCCGTTCTCGCCCTCGATCCGGTAAGATGGATGGCGGGCCGCGACGGAGGCCGCCCGTCCCAGGGGACCTTCGGAACTCAGGGGGAATCTCATTCGAACCCTCACAAAAGACGATTCTACCACCGCACAAGGCAAGACTGGCCCCAAGACAGGAGGACCGAGGTGACCGACGAAAAGAGGCCGCCCGTCTCGACCGGAGGCGGTGACGACGGAACCACCACCCTGCTCGGCGCCGGCCGGATCTCCAAGTGCGACGCTCGCATCATCGTCCTGGGCGACGTGGACGAGGCGAGCTCGTTCGTGGGCCTCGCCCGCGCGGAGGTCGGGGCCGAGGTCGGCGAAGCCGGGAGCGATATGGCGGAGCTGCTGATCGGTCTGCAGCGGCTCCTCTACCGGATCATGGGCGACGTCGCCATGCCCGAGGAGAAGAACGCGGTCGGGAGCACGGACCTGGAGTACCTGGACGCGGCGCTCGAGGAGTGGCGCGAACGGACGGAGATCCCCAACGAGTTCGTCGTCCCCGGGGAGACGAGGCTCGGCGCTCTCCTCGACGTCGCTCGCTCGGTGGTGCGCCGCGCGGAGCGAAGCCTCGCCGCCGCCGGCTTCGCCGAGACACACCCCGACGCCTTCAGGTCCGTTAACAGGCTCTCCGACCTGCTCTTCGTCGTCGCCCGCAAAGCCGACGGCAAGGCCTCCCTCTCGAAGGAGTAGCGGTCTGATCCCGGCGGCGGGTCCCGCGCCGGGGGTATGATGTGGAGCGGCAGACAGCTCCCTGGGAGGTTCCGTATGGCGGTTCAGTTCGGTGTGTTCGTCCCGCAGGGTTGGCGGATGGACCTGGTCGAGATAAAGGACCCCGTCGAGCAGTACGAGGCGATGACCCGGGTGGCAAAGGTCGCCGAGGAGAGCGGCGGGTTCGACTCGATCTGGGTCTACGACCACTTCCACACCGTCCCCACACCCACCAAAGAGACCACCTTTGAGTGCTGGACCATCAGCGCCGGCCTCGCCCGCGATACTTCTAGCATCAAGATCGGCCAGATGGTCACCTGCAACGGCTACCGCAACCCGGCGCTCCTGGCGAAGATATCCTCGACGGTAGACGTGATGAGCAACGGGCGTCTCCTCTTTGGCCTGGGCGCGGGCTGGTACGAGCACGAGTGGCGCGCCTACGGTTACGGCTTCCCCGAGGTACCCGAGCGGATGCGGATGTTCCGGGAGGCCTGCGAGATAATCCACCGCATGTGGACCGAGGACGAGCCGGTCTTCGAGGGCGAGTTCTACACTATAGACCGGCCCATAAACGAGCCAAAAGGCGTAAGCAGTCCCCATCCCTCGTTCTGGATCGGGGGCGGCGGCGAGAAGGTCACGCTGAGGCTGGTGGCCCGGTGGGCCGACGCCTGCAACATCATCGGCGACGTGGACAAGCTACGTCACAAGTTCGACGTGCTACGCGGGCACTGCGACGACCTCGGGCGCGACTACGAGGAGATAGTCCGCTCGACCTCCGTCAGCGTGTATCTCCTGGAAGAGGGCGAAGACCCCGAGAGCGCCACGGCCCTCGCCCGGGGCGGTATGAGCTACGATGAGTACTCCAAACGGTTCGTAGTCGGCACGGCCGACGAAATCTCCGAACGCCTGCAGCCGATGGTCGAGACCGGCGTCAACTACTTCCAGGTCTACCTGCCCCGCGTCGCCTACGACCCCGCCCCCGTCGAGCGCTTCGCCAGAGAGGTGATCCCCAACTTCTCCTGACGAACTACTCCCTCTAGGCAGGCTTCTCCACCCACTCTGGGGGAGGCGTGATCCCGGGCTCCAGCTTGTTGCCGGGGCCGTCGAGGCCGGTCGAGGTTACGGTCATGAGAACCCGCACCTTCACGTCGTGGTCGCAGACAGCCTGGCACGAGAGACACACCTACCCGAGCAGGTCGCGGCTCTCGAGAACCTCGCGCTCCGCTTCGGTCATCCTCTCGGGCTCGCCTTCGAGGAACTCGACGCGGCGCTTAGGCACCACAAGGACGAGACCGAGCAGCACGAGCAGCGGCTGCGCGAGAGGCTCGATGCTCTTGGGCGGGGCACCTCGACCCGAAAGGAGGCGCAGACGGTCGCGGGTTCGCTGGTAAAGGGCGTCGCCGACCAGGTGCGCGGCGACCAGGCGGGCAAGAACGCCCGGGACACCTTCACCACCGAATACATGGACATAGCCTCCTACGAGCTGCTGGAGCGCCTGGCGAACCGGGCGGGCGACACCGAGACTGCTGAGGTAGCGCGCACGAATCGGGCGGAAGACGAGGCGATGGCTCAGAGGACCGCCGCGAACTGGGACAAGTTCGTGGACCTGACGCTAGCCGAAGAAGGCGTCAAACCTAAGGGCGTGACGGTTCACGCTTTTACCGGGCCGGGGTCCTAATCGGGGCTCCGGCCCTCTCTCGCGTTCGCGAAGCAACCCCGCCGGGGAGGAGTCAGCGTCAAGCCTCGGCGGGCTACCCGGGCGGCGCCTGGTCCTCGCCCGGCCCCTCTGGATTCTCCAGCTCCTCGACGACCTCGTCGGGGTCGGAGAATTGGGCGTTGGTCGGCAGCCGACCCAGGCGCTCGAGTACCCCCTCCGGGGCGTCGCCGCTGCGGGCGGCCGCGAGCAAATCCTGCGCTCGGGTCGGGTAGTCGGCGCCTTCGATGTAGCGGCGCACGTCGTCGGTATCGGATCCCAAGGTTTTCTCCTTTTGGCGGTGTACACGCGGTCTCTGGTACGCCGTGTACCCGGCCGGAGACGAAAGTAAGCCCGACTCGACGAGTTCGCAGCACGCAAGCCGCGCCGGGGGCCTAGCTTCGCTGGGGCTCCGGCCTTCTCTCTGGCTCGCTCTCTCGGAGCATCCGTGCGGGGCTCTTCGCGGCGGGGGTGTTGGCCCCTTACGAATGGGTAAGATTCTAGGGAATTACTGTGGAGCGATGAGAGGAGCGTTCGGTGAGCAAGAGGGACTACGTAATGTTCGCGGTGATAGCGGTCCTCGGCGTGGCCGCCTTCGCTACCATAGGCGTGCTGACGTTACTGGAAGGCCCGGAGTGGGTGAAGTTCGTGATAGCCATGGTCTTCTTTGTCACGATCCTGGTTGGCTCGTACCTGTACGTCATCGGGCCACAAAAGGGGGGCTCTGAGCGTAACACCGACTAGTTAGTTCCACGCGCCTTTCACGTAGGCACTACAGGCCGGAGTCCTAATCGGGGCTCCGGCTTTTTAAAGCTTCACGAGGTTTGTCCGATAACTTATTGACGGACGAAGTCCGAACCAGCTTCTATCCCGTAGATGGGCGCTTCATCCATCGCGATGCACGTCCTCGAAAGGAGCGAAACCCTCTGGGACGGTTGTCTGTCGGGCCGGGGGCCTACCGGTAGTTTGTTGAAGTAGGAAGGCGCTGTGTTCCAATGGCGGCAAGAAGGTGCCGTCATGACCAGACGACTGCCGGTAATCGGGGCTCCGGTTCTTTCCTCGTCTTCGTTTTTTCTTGCTCATAGTATCGGGTACAACCTTTTCGTCGAGCACGAAAAGGTTGTACCCTCTTGTTCGAGCAACACCCTCTCAAAGAGCGAAGGTCAGCGGGATGCTGACAGCCCTCCTCGTCGGCATCGTCGCGTCCAGCGCCCTAGTTGATTGGCGCGGTCGTCGGAGCCTTCTGGAGCCCACCCCAAGGGATGGTTGCCGTCGGACTGGCCTTTGCCAGCGGTGCGCTCATCACCGCGCTCGCCTTCGACCTGTTCGAGGAAGCTTTTAACATTGGAGGACCCTGGGTCGCCGGCCTGGGCCTTCTGGCAGGAGCCGCCGCTTTCGTGACAGCCGACGAGCTATTGGATCGATACGGCGGCTCTTCGGGCTTCGCCTTACTGGCCGGCGTAACCCTCGACGGCGTACCCGAAAACCTCGCCTTGGGCGTCGGTCTCATCGGAAGTTCCTTGACCGGGATCCTCGCGCTCCTGGTCGGTATCTTCGCCTCCAACCTCCCCGAGGCGCTGGGTGGAGCGGTAGACATGAGAAACGGGGGCCGCTCAAGAGGCTTCGTCATCGCTACCTGGACGGCTACCGCCTTGTTGCTGACAGCGGCCGTGGTGGTAGGCAACGCCCTACTCGTGTATGCAAACGAGGGTGTGCTGGCCTTTGCGCGGGCCTTCGCCAGCGCCGCTGTTTTGGCCTCGGTGGCCGACACGGTGATGCCCGAGGCATATAAAGAGGGCGGTCCGCTGGTTGCTTTCGCCACTGCCGCTGGCTTTCTGCTTACCTTCCTAATCTCGCAATAAAGGGGGCCGGAGCCCCGAAGGACCCCGGACCTTATCCGGTGTGGCTATCCGACTAAGCGGGCTGCTCTCCCTCTTCCAGGACGAAGACGATTTCCAGGTTGGCTTTGTAACCCGTGATGCTGCCATTCTCGATCAACACGTTCATGTCCTTGACATGAGCGCCCTCGACATTCCGGAGAGTGCTAGTGGCACGTTCGACGGCCTGGTTAATCGCATCCTCAAAGCTCTGGTCTGAGGTAGCGCTGAGTTCCACGACGCGAGCTACAGGCATTTTGCACTCCTTTGTTTTGCTTTCCCTGAAGGACTTTCTACCCCTACACCTCAGATCTGCAACCGCTTCAGTTCTAGAGCAAAGGACCAGGACACCCCGAAGGATACCCCGGCCCTTTGCTTGCGGTGAGGGAAGAGGGCTTTGTGAAGGGCGTGGCGCAAAGAGCGACCAAAGGCTGGGGCAAAGGCTAGACTTAGGTTATCCTAAACTCAGGATGGAATTCCCCCGCTAGCACGGACACGTTCATCTTACGCGACGCTCGCTTGCTGGCATTCTAGCCTCTTCGAAGAAGCCCGCAGGGCTCCTGTAGCCGAGCGAGGAGTGAAGCCTCGCGTGAGTTGTCTTCCAGGTACTCAAAGATCGCCATCTTCGCCATCTTCGCGGCCTCTGGGCTGGGCAACCGGGACCGACCTCCTCCTGCTCACCAACAACTCCGCTCTTTGAGCGTAGCCACAAAAGAAGATTCCGAGATGGCCTTCTCCAGAGCCGCGGAGCCGCTCGGTCCCATCGAGGCCACGATGCCCCGACGACTTCCTCCACAGTCTCTTGCCCAACGAGAGGGCCGTGTGTACTGAACAACCCCCGATCAAAGCGATGGAGATCAGCCCCCAAGCAGGCTTCCTAAGCAGGCTTCCTACCTCAGACGGGCATTTCCAGGGCGTCCACCACTACCACCACCACCACCAACTCCGTTTTCAGATGACTCTCCACATCGCCCAGCCGAGGAGCCTGATCTGGAGCAGGCGTCGAGGATGAATGCCAGTTACAGGAAGCCTTCTACAGGAAAGCCTTCGTCGGTGTCGATGTAGGTGATGTTAGGTGATGTGTCCGCCGTGCAGAGCTTGTTTGGCGCCGCGCGGCGGCAAACTACTTACTCCCGGCGGACCCCAGGTCCTCGGCGGGGGGATGGCGTCCGGCTGCTTGTTGCGGTGGGTAGTACGACGCTTCCTTGGACCCCGGATGCGCAGCCTCCTAAAGTATGCATCCTCGTAAACCTTCTTCTTCGCGCATTAGCCTCGCCACCGGCTTCCTGGAGCAGAGCGGATGCCGATGGATCTCTGAGCTCAGCAGCATGCACTCGTATCGGCGAGCCGTAAAGCTCTCTCTCTTTCTGGTGCGCTGGTGGATCTCACGAATCCGCCCGGTAAGGCCCGGTAAGGGCGGCATCTTCTTCTTGGGCCCTCTTCTTCGCGATGGCGGCCTGTCCTTCCAGTCGTAGTAGCCCCGCTTCTTGAGACCCCGAGCGTTCTGCACATCATCATCAGCGGGGGTAGGAAAGCTCGTCCTCTGCGCCTCGATGAGCCTGTAACAACTCACCTAGTCCCATCATCATCCTCATCCTCCTCCTCCTCCTCCTTCGCGAAGAAGACGGCGGTGGATTCAACCGATCAGTGCAACACGGTAGGTTTTAGGTGTTGTTCGGATCGGAGGTGCGGGTGTGGCGAGGCTGGGCCGTCCAGGAGGATTGACCGAGGCGCGCAAGAAGGAGCTGTGGGAGCGGTGGAAGGCCGGGGAGTCCATCAGCGACATCGCCCGGGCGCTACACAAGCCTCCCGGCTCCATTCACGGGATGCTCGAAGCCACCGGCGGGATCTCTCCGCCTCAGCGGCGCAGGCGAAGATGTGCGCTCACCCTGGCTGGCGGGAGGAGATCTCTCGCGGGCTCGCGGCCGGAGAATCTCTGCGTGCCATCGCCGCCCGGCTGGGCCGCTCTGCCTCCACTGTGTGCCGGGAAGTAAATCGTAACGGCGGGCGCGGAAACTACCGGGCAGCGAAGGCGACGAACGGGCTGGGAGCGAGCCCGCCGTCCGAGAAGATGCCTGCTTGCGACAAACGAGCGCCTGCGCGATGTGGTAGCCCAGAAGCTCAGGAGGACTGGTCGCCACAGCAGATCTCTGGTTGGCTGAAAGACAGTATCCCGACGATGAGGCGATGCGCGTGTCACACGAGACGATCTACCGTACCCTGTTCGTTTAGGCCAGAGGCGCTCTGAAAAGGGAACTGCTCGCGCATCTGCGTTCCAGGCGGATGATGCGTCGGTCCGCTATCAGATCAAGGAAGCCGTCTCGATTCGTGAGCGTCCGCCCGAGGCCGAAGACCGGGCGGTGCCCGGACACTGGGAAGGAGATCTGCTGGCCGGATCGCGCAACACTCACGTCGCGACCCTGGTCGAGCGCAGCGGTTAGTGATGCTAGTGCGGGTTGGAGGCAAGGACACCGAAAGCGTCGTCGCGGCCCTGAGCGAGCAGATAAGGCGGCTACCCAGAACCATGATTGACACTCTCACCTGGGATCGGGGGAACGGAGATGGCCGATCACAAGAAGTTCACTATTGTCACCGACGTGAAGGTCTACTTCTGCGATCCGAAGAGCCCCTGGCAGCGTGGAACGAGTGAGAACACCAACAGGCTCTTGAGGCAGTACCTGCCCGACCGACCTATCTGTGTACAGCCAGCACGACCTCGACCTGATCGCTTTGAAGCTCAACACCAGACCGCGCAAGACCCTCGGCTACAGCACCCCGGCTGCTACACTGGCCAAGACCGTTGCGCTCACCGGTTGAATCCACCGCGGCTTTTTCAGGAAGTCCCTTTCCTGCTTGAGGACTTTGTTCTCCCGGCGGAGCTTGCGCGAAGCTTCTCGCGCTCGTCGGTTGGAGAGCCCTGCTCGTTCAGCCGCGTCGCGATCTGGGCCTGCTTGATCCACCTCCTCAAGGACTCGCTGGCTATCTCCCCAGTTCCTCGGCCATCTTCTTCTTCGGGATTGAGCTGTCCGAGGAGCGCTAAAGTCGAACGGCTTCTGGCTTGAAAACTCCGGCGGGTAGTGCGGTGGGTGTTGGTCCTGGCACCCCAAACTCCTTCATCCTGGGGGACCTCTCATCCCCAATGTTCAGGTGTCCGTCCTGCCGGGGCAAGTCCAGGCGCGAGTTTGGTTGCCACGGCTTCTTGGCCAACAGGAAGCGGCCACGCCCACAACCATTTAGAGTACTCCTCAAGGCCAATGGTACCCGGCGCCACAGAGTTGGAAGAAGCCCACTCATACATGCTCATCCGCAGAAACAACACGCAGCAGAGATGATCCGGCCAGCGTTCTTTATCGCTTAACACGCCCTTTGGGTCGGCTAAGAGATCGGTACAGGTAGGGCGTTCTGAGCAGGCGAGTTCCTTTGGCACGGGCCGCGGCAGCGGCTCCACGTATCTAGACTCTGGTGGAGCGGTCCGCGCCGTGCCTCCTTTCTTCTAAGCTCTCGCCAATTCTAACCGCTCGGTGCCGCCCTCGAAGAGCAAAGCGCGGAACGCCAAATCCCGGTTTTCGCACTTGTGAACCGACGCGGTGGAGGATGTCCACCCCGCGTCCTCCTCTATCGCCAGCACCAGCCGCTTTCCCTCCTCCACGTCGACCTCGCCGACCCCCTCGACCTCGAGCTTTGGCACGCGTTACTCCTTCATAGTAGCGGTTAGTGATCAGCGTTCGGCAAGAACCCGATGACCGTATCTAACCACGGTGGCGCATCCGGCGCGAGTGAGGAGTTCCAGGTGTGATCTCCCAAAAGAGGCACGGATAGTTTAAACTGCCCCGGCATGAGTGAGGAGATGGACTTGGGCGGTAGGCCACCTTCGGTAAGGGTAGAGAAACCCTGGGGCAGGTTCGAGCAGTACACTCACAACCTCCCCAGCACGGTCAAGATCATCACCGTCGATCCCGGCGGCATCCTCTCCAGCCAGTACCATTACCGCCGCGACGAGCTCTGGGTCATGCTGGACCCCGGCGCGAAGGTCGAGCTCGGCGAGAAGGTCCTACACCCTACCCCCGGTGAGAAGCTCTTTATCCCGAGGGAGACGGTCCACAGGCTCTCCTGCGTAGGCGAGCGACCGGTGAGGATACTCGAGGTCTCATTCGGCGAGTTCGACGAGGACGACATCATCCGCCTGGAAGACGTCTACGGCCGCATAGGGCCGTAGAGAAGTACGGCCGTGAAGCTTACAGTCATCGCCGCTCTCAGCCCGGCGACAGATCCTGTCTTCATGCACCGGTCACGAGGGGCTTGGAATAAGTTCATTTCCTTCGCGGGCGCCGCGGACGATGCTCCGGATCAAGAAGCCGGTGGGTGAGTTTTAGACCGGGGAACGGGGAGCGCGGCGGAGCGACCGGCGGGTCCCCAGACGGATCTCCAGGCGAGCGGTCCCCGGCGCCGTCGAGGGAATCGGCGGAGGAAGGGAGGCGAGGAGTACGGCCCGCCTTTCGTCCGGGGCTCGTGCCCGTCGTCGTCGGCCTTCTGTTGCTCGCGTTGTTGATCGGCGGGGTCCTCCTCTGGTTTTCGTACGGCGATCGGGCCGGCGGCACGAGCGTCTTCGAAGACGTTATCGAGACGGGGCCGGAGCCGGTGGTGCGCCTGACGAACGGGGCGGGCCGGGTGAGTATCGAGGGCGTCGAGAGGCTGGAGAACGTGGAGATCAGCGCGAAGAGGTACGCCCGCGGCCGCAACCCCGCCGCCGCCAAGGAGAACGCGAGCGGCGTCCCGGTCGACATCGCCGGCGAGGGCTCGACTCTAGGGATCTCCTCGGACGGGGGCGGCGGGACCGGTGTCGACTATGCTCTCAGGGTGCCGCCCGGGACCGCCGTCGAGGTCGAGTCCGAGGCGGGGGACGTGGAGGTCTCGGGCCTCGACGACAGCGCGACGGTACGCGTCGAGAGCGGGGACGTCTCGATGGAGGACGTTCAGGGCTCCATCGTCATAGAAGCGTCTCGGGGAGACGTAACGGTCGAGTCGGTGAGTACCGAGACCGGGAACGCCGAGATCACGGTCGGCTCCGGCGACCTCGAGATCGAGAACCTCGTCGTGGGCATCCTGGAGGCGCGCGTCGAGTCGGGCGACGTCACCCTGCTGGGACGCTTCTCCGGCAGCGGCCGCGTCCTCGTGGAGACGGGCAGCATAAGCGTCCGGCTCCCCGCCGAGGACACCAACGACCTGAACTTCGAAGCCCGAGTGGGCGAGGTCGTGCGCGAAGACGAGCAGGGATCGGGGTAGCGCCGGGTGCTGCGACGGGGCGTGCACGGGAGCGGGCCTTCGGGCTACCACTCGCCGGAGGGTTTCAAAGACGTCGTGCGCGAGGTCTGGCTCGCGCCGGGAAGGTTCTTCGGAAGGCTCGACCCGGAGGGTGGTTTCGTGAGGCCGGCGCTTTTCGCCGCGGCCGTTCTGTACCTGAACCTCCTCTTCGAGGAGCTCTTGCGGGCCGTCTGGCGGCTCGAGTTCAACTACGGTCTCCTGTACGCGGCGCTCCCGGGCCTCGCCGTGGCGCTCGTGCTGGGCCCCCTGCTCGTCGCGGGGCTCTCGACGCTCGTCCTCACCGTCCTCGACGGCGCCCCGTCGAGGCGCAAGTTCGGGCCCGTGTTCCGCGCTCTGGGCTACGCGACGGCGATAGGGTTGGTGCTCTGGATCCCCTACGCCCCCTTCGTGGCGCTCCCGTACGGCCTCTACGTCGCCACCGTCGCCGTCAAAGGAGCGCTGTTCGTAAGCTGGAGACGCGCCGCCGTCGCCGCCCTCGCACCTTTAGGCGCCGTGCTGCTCATACTCTTCCTCCTGACGGGCCCAACCGACGCATACGGGTTGCTCGTTAACCCGCCGGGGGAGTAAAGCGACCGGGGTCCGAGGGCAGCGCTAAAAGTTTTCGCCTCTCGTACCGATAACTACCGCAAACTTCAGGCGAGTAAGGAGAGCGAAGGTGCGCGGAAGAGCTTGGAAGCTGGTCTGAGGGGCGGCGATAATCCTGGCGCTCTCGCTGGGCCTGGTGGGCGGCTCCGGCGACGGAGGGCTGCTCGAGATCAGGAGCGCGGAGACCGCCGAGACGCCAAACGACTTCGTGTACCAGTTGCAGAGGATCGACCTGAGCGCCTTGAGGAAGATTAAGTTCGACCTTTGATCATGTACTACTCCCGCGACGGCTCCGACGAGCGCAAGTTCACGGCTACCAAGATAGAGGGCCTCAAAAACAGTCCCGGCGGCCCCAAACAAGTCCTCTCGTACATGAGCATCGGCGAGGCCGAGGACTACCGCTGGTACTGGCGGAAGAGCTGGGACGCCAACCGGGACGGCAAGCCTGACGCCGGCGCGCCCGCGCGGCTCGACCCGTCTAACCCCGACTGGCCGGGCAACTACAAGGTCCGCTACTGGGACCCCGCCTGGCAAGAGATAATCTACGCCTACGTGGACAAAGTCCTCGCCGCCAGCTACGATGGCGTCTACCTCGACATCGTGGATGCCTACGAGTACTGGGGCCCCGGCGGCCCGAGCAGCCCCGACCGTCCCACCGCGGAAGAAGAGATGGTCTCCTTCGTCAAGAGCATCGCCGAGCACGCCCGCGTAGAGGGAGGCAGGCCGGACTTCCAGGTCTTTGTCCAGAACGCCGAGGAGCTCTCCCGTCACCCCGACTACGTGCAGACCGTCAGCGGCATCGGCAAGGAAGACCTCTTCTACGACGGCAACCGCCACCAGCCCGCCGACGAGATCGCCTATTCGGTCCGCCAGCTCGACCGCTTCAAGGCCGCCGGCAAGCCCGTCCTCGTCACAGACTACGTGACCCGGCGAGACAAAATAAACGACTTCTACAGGAAGGCCAACTCGCGCGGCTACGTCCCCTATGCCACCCGCCGCAACCTAGACGTCCTCACCACAAACCCCGGCCACGCGCCAGATTAGAGCCGATCAGCAAAAGCTCTTAGCCGAAACGCCGGCGAGCTAACCAGATAGAGACTCGAGCGCCAGCGCCGTAAGGAGCGCCGCCCCTTGCGGCAGTATCTCCTCGTCGAAGGAGAACTGGGGGGTGTGGAGGCCCGAGACGTCCCCAACGCCGAGCCAGATAAAGGCTCCGGGCACCTTCTCGAGGAAGAACGCGAAGTCCTCGGCGCCCATCGAGGGGTAGGTTAGCTCCACGGCGTGTTCTTCGCCGAAGAGCTCTCCGGCCACGCCGAGGGCGAGCTTCGCGGAGCCGGCGTCGTTGCTGGTGACGGGGTAGGAGAAGCGGTAGTCGAGCTCGGCGTCGCCGCGCATGCCTTTGGCCACGCCGCGGGCGAGTTCCTCGATGCGCTTTGGGAACCTTTCGCGTAGATCCGCGTCGAAGGTGCGGACGGTACCGCCCAGGCGCGCCGTCTCGGGGATGATGTTGAAGGCGCTTCCGGCTCCGATCTCCCCGACTGTCAACACCGCGGGCTCGACCGGGTCCACCTCCCTGGAGACGATGGTCTGGAGCGCCGTCACGACGTGGGCGGCGATGGCGACGGCGTCGGTGGTCAGGTGCGGCATTGCGCCGTGGCCGCCGGAGCCTCTCACCGTCATCTCGAAGGCGTCCGCGGCGGCCATTATGGGGCCGGCCTTCGTCGCCGCCGTCCCGAACGGCAGCCCCGGCCACAGGTGCAGGGCGAAGATCGAACCGACGTCCTCGGCGACCCCCTCTTCGACCATCACCCGGCCTCCGGCGTGGCCCTCTTCGGCGGGCTGGAAGACGAACTTGACGGTCCCGTTTAGCCGCTCGCGCAGGTGGTCCTGGCAGAGGGCGCGGGCGGCCACGACGAGCATGCTCGTATGCCCGTCGTGGCCGCAGGCGTGCATCTTGCCATCCGTCTCCGAGGCGAACGGTAGGCCCGTCTCCTCGTGGATCGGCAGGGCGTCCATGTCGGCCCTCAGAGCTACCGTAGGACCGTCACCCCCTTCGCCCTTCAAGGTGGCGACGACGCCGTTCTCGGCGATGCCAGTCTGTATCTCCAGCGGCAGGCCGTCGAGGGCGTTCAGGACCTTCTCGGCGGTCTTCTCCGTGTCGAAGCCGAGCTCGGGCTCTTTATGAATGTCGCGTCTCAGGGAGACTATGTCCTCCCCGAAGCCGTCCCGAACTTCCTCCGCGAGACCGCTGAAACTCTGGGTTACGTCCACGGCATCTCCTCTCCGCTGCCAAGGTGCATCACTGCTGTTCAACGCTATTCTAGCGGGAAACGTCCCCCTCTAACGGGTGATGCCCCTGACCCCGATACCGTACTCCGTGAGGAGGTTCCCGCCGAGAAAGCCCGTGACCCCGAGCACGACCAGCCCCAGGAGGGCCAGGGCCAGGTACACGCGTGTCCCGCCAATGTCCGAGCCGAGCCGCAGGGAGTGCCAGCGCCAGGCCGTGAGGAAGGCGAAGAGGGCCGTCGTAGCGAAGGCCAGGTACTGGTGGACGTCGATCGCCGAGAGGAGGGTCGGGTCGTCCTCGTAGGCCAGGTGCGCGAGGAGCCCGGAGACCGTGGCCCCGACCGCGCCCAGCGTTCCGAGCACGAGCAAGAGCCACGCGGTCGAACGCAGGTTCGGTCTCTTCTCCGCGACGAGATCCAGTCCGGCGCTCACGAAGAGCAGCGCGATCGGGAAGTGGTTGATCGCCCCGTGCGCGTGGTTGAACAGGTTCTCCAGAAAGTCGCCCATACCGTATCTCCTCCAGCATCCGGTAGCACAAGAGTGTACATCGGCGATACGCCGAGCATCGCACCGGAGAGAAGGATTTGTCCTTCAGCGAGCCTTCCGTCAGGGTATCCACAGTACAGCGCGCTGGCGATCAGGCGAACTCTTTATGCCCTCTCCCTGCTGGTCGCGCGCCTGTAGACGCGCTCGAACTCCCGGTCGAAGTGTTCCCAGAGCTCGTCCTCCGTGACCCCGAGACCGACCGCGTCGCGCACGAGCACGCCGAGCCGCTCGTAAAGTGCTTCCACCTGCTGCTCGCGCACCGCGTCTCCGGGAGCCGCCACGACCACGGTCCCGACCCCGGGCCGACTCTCGATCAAACCCATCCGCTGCAGCTCGTTGTACGCCTTCACGACCGTGTTCGGCGCGAGGGTCAACTCCCCCGCGAGCCCGCGCACCGTCGGCAACCTCTCCCCAGGCCGCAAAGTACCAACCCCCAGCGCATGCCTCACTCCATCCACTAACTGCACGTAGATCGGCACCCCGCTACGCGGATCAACCTCCAACCACAGAGTCACGCCTTATCTCCTCACTCAGTTAGTATCATATATATGCGACAATGCTATGCCTCTATCGCGTAGCTGTCAAATAAGTTCCTGGAGCTTCTTTTCGAGCGTAGCGGGGCGCTCGTTTATCAGACGGCACTTTGGGCGGTCGCCGGGAGACGCGTCGGAGGCTTTTTGCTGATGGGTGAGAGCTGGGAGCTGACGGCTGTTAAATCAGAGTGCCCAGACCCGGCCCGGCGTCTCGTTGGGGAGGGAGCTAAGGACCACCTTGCGCACGCCTGCGCGCCAGATCCCGTGCGCGACCACCGAGGCGTTTGACATGCTCCGGCCTGGCTCGACACCGGCGAGGAGCGCCGTCCGGCGGGCGTTGGGGGGGGTGTTGTGGAGTCCGGCGAGTAGGGACCGGGCGAATGCGCTGGCGTCGATGGTGTGACCCGGACCAATGCCGGTGAGCTCCGAGAAGACTTCCGGGCGGTGGATACGTTCTTCGTGTACGGGCTCGCCGAGGGCGCGGATGCCGCCAACGACGACCACGAGGGTGGCTCCGTGAGGGAGGGGGGGTTCGTGCGCCGCCGTGCCCTTGAGCGGTCGGCGGCGGGAGCCGTCAGCCTCCACGAGCGTCACGCCGTCCTTCGGGGCGAGGTCCGGGACCCAAGACGGCTCGACGCCGTCCACCCGTTTCTTCGAGAGGATGCCGCTCCCGGCCACGGCGGCGCCCTGCCCGGCGAGGGTCTCCGCGACCTTCGAGCGCAGCTCTTCTCTGTCTTCGGAGATCAGGACAGGGCCGACCTTTTCGGCCTCGCTCACTAACATCTTCGTGGTCGAGGTGACGAGGACCGGTACCCCGGCCTCCGCGAGCTCACCGGCTGCCTGGAGGATCGCGCTGGACTTCCCCCCGGCGCCCACAAAGGCGACGATATCCCCCTCTACGATGCCCAAAGCCCTGTAAAGCTCCAGATCTCCTCCCCACCCCCGACCGAAACGCCTTCGCGCCCGCTTCCGAACGTATACGCGATTCGCAACATACAGGTGCCTAATGATACACCAAGAAAGTATACTACAAGTGCCTTATGCTATGTTAGCTTCGAAAGATTATCCGTGGGCGAGCAGGGGTAACATATAGTTGCCGGGTTTTCCGGTTTTGGGCTCCGAGAGGAAAGGGGTACCGGGTGACGGAGCAGCAGGAACGAGTAGAGAGGTTCTCCAGGGAGCTGAGTGAGGGTCCTCCAGCCTCGGACCGGAGCATCAAGGAGATACTTGACGCGCTCCGGCCGCAGGTACAGGAGTTGGTCAGCAAGCAGGTCGAGCTGGCCAGGACGGAGCTCGTCCCCGTCGGCAGGCAGGCCGGCATCGCCGTGGGTCTGCTGGTGGTAGGGGCCGTTTTCTTGCTCCTTTTTTTGGTGTTCTTCTTCCTGGCCGGGATGTACGCTATGTGGTCGCTTGGGTTCCCCCTGTGGGTCGCGGCGGGTATAGATGCTGTTATACTTCTGTTGATCGGGGGAGGACTCGCCGGGGCGGGCGCGGGCAGGTTGCGGACATTGGACCCCAAGCCCCACCGGACGATAGCCGCTCTCCAGCAGAACGTAGAATGGGTGAAGGGGCAGCTTAGACCGTGAGCGAGACACCGGAGCGCATAGAACGGGAGATGTTCGAGGTCCGGGCCCGCATGGCCCCGGACATGACCGATCTGCGCAAGCACATCGAACCCCAGGTGATCGCCGAGCAGGTCAAGCGGACGGTGCGCCAACGCCTCCAGGACGCGGTGGACCGCGTCAAGGCGAACCTCAAGGCCAGGCAGCAGGAGTTGGTCGACTCCGCCAAGCGCCAACTCTCCCTGGCCCGCGAGGCCGGCGAGAACAGAGACACCGCCCCCCTCACCGACGCCGTGAGGAGCGACCCTCGTCCCCTCATCCTCCTGGCTATCCTCCTCGCCGTAACCCTCTTGACGGCCCGCAAGATCACCGGCGGCGGTCAGGAGTAGAGCTAGCTACCGACCTTCCGGGGTCTCCCATTCACGTCCATTTCCAACCCGTCGGCGGGGCCGCCGGCGACATGACCCTCGCCTCCCTCGCCTCCGCCGGAGCGCCGCTCGCGGAGGTCTCTCGCGCGCTCGAGAAGCTCGGCGTAGATTTCGAGATAAGCACGGAGACCGTTGAGGTTAGCGGGGTACGGGCGCTCCGCGTAACGGTCGAGCATCCCGAGCAGCACGCCCACCGCACGTTCGGCGACGTCCGGCGGCTGATCGAGGCCGCCGACCTCCCCCGTAGGAGCGCCGAACGGGCCGTCGCGACCTTCCGGCTCCTGGCCGAAGCAGAGGGCTCCGTGCATGGCCACGAGCCGGAGGAAGTTGCCTTCCACGAGGTCGGGGCGGTCGACTCGATAGTGGACGTAGTCGGGAGCTGCGTCGCCCTGGAGCTGCTCGGTGTACAGAGCGTAAGCTGCGGTCCCCTGCCGATGGGTACGGGCACCGTCCCCTCCGCCCACGGTCCCCTTCCGGTACCCGGACCCGCGACGCTGGAGATCCTCAAAGGTTCGCGGGTGCGCTGGACCGAAGAGCCCAACGAGACGACGACTCCGACCGGCGCGGCCCTCATGGCCAGCCTGACGGGCGGGGCTTTCACCGAGGCCGCGCCCCCCATGGTGCTACACGCGACCGGCTACGGGGCAGGCAGCTCGACCCTACTTCACACCCCGAACCTCCTGCGGGCCGTGGTCGGCGAGATAGAAGGTGTGACCGGAGAGGTAGAGCTCCTGGAGGCCAACGTGGACGACGCGCCGGGCGAACTCCTCGGGGCGGCGGCCGAGAAGCTCCTTGCCTCCGGAGCGCTCGACGCCTGGCTCGAACCAATAGTAATGAAGAAGGGCCGCGGCGCCTACAAGGTCTGCGCCCTCGTCCGCCCCGGCGATCGCGAGAGGCTCGCCCGACTCCTCATGCGGGAGACCGGGGCTCTAGGTGTACGTCACTACATGGTAGGACGCTCGGTCGCCGAGCGCCGAACCGTCGAGATAGAGCTGCCGTACGGGGCCTGCAGAGTAAAGGTCGGGAGCCTCGACGGGGAGGACTTCGTCGCTGCCCCGGAGTACACCGACGCCGCCCGTCTCGCCCGGGAGAACGGGCTTCCTCTTCCCCAGGTCTACTCGGATGCCCGCGCCGCTCTCCGGGAGCAGTGGGGGAAGGGTTAGGACGATACGCCGGTAAGAGGAGAGGGCCGGGGGTAAAACCCCGGCCCTCGTGCTACCGCTTAGGCTACCCGTTCGCTAGACGACGACGTCGTTAAACGGGGGTGACGTTCTCCGCCTGCATGCCCTTGTTGCCGCGGGTCGCCTCGTAGGAGACTTTGGTGCCCTCTTCGAGGGACCTGAACCCGTTGCCGGCTATCCCACTGTAGTGAACGAAGAGGTCTTCGCCGCCTTCATCCGGGGAGATAAAGCCGTAGCCCTTCTCGTCGTTGAACCACTTGACCGTTCCTTGGGGCATATGTCGGAGCCCGCCTTTCTCTTTCTCTGGGCCGTATCGACAAAACGCCACCCTAGTCTAACGGGCGGCGCTTGATGACCGTTACCCACCTTCGACTGCGCTCGCAGTATACAGAAACGGCGGCGTCAAGTCATCCACTATCCAGGGCGGGGCTAGTCTTACTCCGGGAAGTTCGAATCCAGGAGCGCGGCGCAGTTTTCGTACACGGCGACGGCCCCGGCGGCCTTTAGGGCCTCCTCGTCGTACGCCCCGCCCGAGAGGACGGCGACCGTGCGAACACCGGCCTCTTTGGCGGCCTCGACATCCCAGACGGAGTCGCCGACCGAGACGGTCTCCTCAGAGGAAGAGCCCGCCCTCTTCAGGGCCTCCTCGAAGATGTCGGGGGCGGGCTTCGACTCCTCGACGTCGCTCGAGTTGACGACGCCGCTGATCTTGTCTTCGGCCTCGAGGAGTTGCATGTGGTGCTCGAGCTCCTCCGGCTTGGCGCTGGTGACGAGCCAGACGTCGTAGCCCCGTTCGACCAGCGAGGCTATGAGCTCCTTCGCTCCGGGGAGCGGGAAGCCATGCTCCTGGGTCTCGCCGTAGATCTCGCCATGCAGCTCGTTGACCTTCTCGGCGGCTTCCCCGTCCTCGACGAACTCTTGTATGAGCAGATCGGAGCCTTTGCCGACCTGCTTGTGGATCTCCACTCGCGGCACTCGCTGCCCCACCTCTTCGAACGCCCGCGCCCACGCCTCAGTGTGCAGGTAGTTCGTGTCCATCAGCGTACCGTCCACGTCGAGCACCACGACCTTCGCCACCTTGTCTGCCTCCTCATGGCTTAGAATATGTATATGGAGGATACCCACATGGAAGAGCTTGAGAACATGCCGCCGCAAACGCCTCACGAACGCGGCGCGGCGGAGGATACCCACCACGGCAGCCCCACCGGGCACGAAGCACTCAAAGACGAGGCGGCCCTCGTGAACCGCTTCAACAGGCTCGTGCTCCGGCTCACCGGCAAAGACCCTATAGGAATGCTGAACGCCATACTCACTAACGAGGTGCCGAAGGAGCAGAGCCTTGGCGCCTACGCCGCGCTCCTGAACCCGAAGGGACGCATCCAGACCGACCTGCGCGTCTTGAGAAGCGGCGAGGAAGTCTTCGTCGACGCCGAGCCCGAAGGAGCCGGGGCGGCCCGCGAGATCCTGGACCGCTACGCTCCCTTCTCCCGCGTCAAGATCGAAGACCTCTCCGTAAGAGACGAGCCCTGGGGCATCCTCGGTCTCTACGGTCCTCGCGCCGCGGAGCTACTAGGCGGCCTACGGCTCACCGAGCACGAGACCACCCGGATCGAGGCCGGCGACGCAACCCTGCTCGCCGCCGGCGTCGCCGTGCCCGTGCCCGGCTTCGACCTCCTGGGCCCTGCCGGCGCCCTGAACGCCGCGAGAGAGCACCTAACCCAGGCCGGAGCCAGGCTAATCGACTTCGACGCCTACGAGACGGCCCGCGTGGAGGCGGGCGTACCACGGTTCGGCGCGGACATTACCCCGGAGAACTTCCCCGCCGAAGCCGGTATCCTCGAACGCGCCGTGAGCTTCGGGAAAGGCTGCTATCCCGGCCAGGAGACCGTCGCAAGGATGCACTACCGCGGCCACCCGAACCGTACCCTCCACCGTCTCGTCGTCGACGGGCCGCCCCCTCCTCCGGATACCCCTATCGTCCAGGACGGGAAGCAGGTCGGCAGGATCACCAGCGTCGCCCCCCTGCCCGTGAGCGGCGCTAACCTGGCTCTCGGCTACCTCTCCCGCAACACGAGGAAGGACGCCCCACTCTCCGCCGGAGAAGCCGCCGTCCGCCTAGCACCATAGACGCTTATCGGGAACAATTCTCGATAACTCGCCAATCTATGCCGCGAGGATGTTACAAGTGGCCTCGTTCGTAAACCCTTTGGGAATGGCTCTCAGTTAGGCATCGTTGCCGATAAATCAGCACGGAAAACCGCGCGAAAATGCCGGATTTCGGCGATTTTAGTATGAGTTCCTGTTTTTATTTTTCTGTGCCGGGCGGGGGGTTTGTGCTATTATTGAGCCAGATCAGAGTAGCAAAGTTTTGTAGAACAACGGTAGGGGTTCGATGCTAAAGATAGACAATTTGCACGCGGAGATCGATGGCAACGAGATCCTCAAGGGTCTCGGTCTCGAGGTTGGGAAGGGCGAGATCCACGCGATCATGGGTCCGAACGGCTCTGGGAAGAGCACGCTCTCGAACGTCCTCATGGGCCATCCGCGTTACGAGGTCACGGGCGGGACGGTGACCTTTATGGACCAGGAGGTGCTCGAGCTCGAGCCTGACGAGCGGGCCAGGATGGGCATGTTCCTCGCGTTCCAATATCCGAGCGAGGTGCCGGGGGTTTCGGTGGCCAACTTCCTGCGCACCGCCGTCAACTCCGTGCGGGAGGAGGAGCTCTCCATCATGGAGATGTACAAGCTCCTGCAAGAGAAGATGCGCATCATGCAGATGGACCCCAAGTTCGCCGAGCGGTACCTCAACGAGGGGTTCTCCGGCGGCGAGAAGAAGCGCAACGAGATCCTGCAGATGCTAATGCTCGAACCCAAGCTCGCCATCATGGACGAGACCGACTCCGGGCTCGACATAGACGCCCTGCAGGTCGTGGCGAAGGGCGTCAACGAGTTGAGGGGTCCCGAATTCAGTGCGGTAATAATCACGCACTACCAGCGGATCTTGAGGTACATTGAGCCGGACCACGTCCACGTCATGCTCGACGGTAGGATCGTGACCTCGGGAGCCAAGGAGCTCGCCGACGAGCTCGAGGACAAGGGCTACGACTGGGTGCGCCAGGAGTTCGGCTCCGCCGCCCAGCGCAAAGCTACAGAAGGAGCAGGAATGCCAGAAGACAGGACCATCCAGGAGCTCGGGCTCGACGAGTACAAATTCGGTTTTCACGACCCGAGGAGTACTTCTTCAAGACCCCGAGAAAAGGCATAGATCCGGAGATCGTCGCCATGATCTCCAAGCACAAGAACGAGCCCGAGTGGATGCTGGAGTACCGCTTGAAGGCGCTCGAGTCGTTCTTCGAGAAGCCGACCCCGCAGTGGGGCGGCAACCTGAACGATCTCGACTTCGATGAGATCTACTACTACATCCGGCCGATGGAGAACCAGGGCCGCACCTGGGACGACGTGCCGGACGATATCAAGAACACGTTCGAGAAGCTGGGTATCCCGCAGGCCGAGCGCGAGTCGCTCGCGGGCGTCGGGGCGCAGTACGAGTCCGAGGTCGTCTACCACTCGCTGAAGGAGGAGTGGGATAACGCCGGTGTCGTATTCATGGATATGGACTCGGGGCTCCGCGAGCACGAGGACATCGTGCGCGAGTACTTCGGCACCATCATCCCGGCGGACGACAACAAGTTCTCGGCGTTGAACAGCGCGGTCTGGTCGGGCGGCTCGTTCGTGTACGTCCCGCCGGGGGTTCACATTGACATACCTCTGCAGGCGTACTTCCGCATCAACGCGGAGAACATGGGCCAGTTCGAACGGACGCTCATCATCGCCGACGAGGGCTCCTACGTTCACTACATCGAGGGCTGCACGGCTCCCACGTACACCACGAACTCGCTCCACTCGGCGGTCGTGGAGTTGATCGCCAAGCCGAACGCGCGGATACGGTACTCGACCATCCAGAACTGGTCGCACAATACCTACAACCTGGTGACCAAGCGGGCCGTGGCCCAGGAAAACGCCACGGTAGAGTGGGTGGACGGGAACCTCGGTTCCAAGCTCACGATGAAGTACCCGGCGGTCTACCTCACGGGTGAGGGCGCTCGCGGTGAGGTTCTCTCGGTCGCTTATGCCGGTGACGGGCAGCACCAGGACGCGGGCGGCAAGATCGTCCACGCCGCCCCGAACACTTCCTCGCTCATCACCTCGAAGTCCATCTCCAGGGGGACCGGGCGTTCGACGTACCGCGGTCTCTTGAAGGTTCACGAGGGTGCGGTCAACTCCAAGAGCCGGGTGGAGTGCGACGCGCTCCTCCTCGACGAGAACGCGCGGACGGACACGTACCCGTACATCGAGATCGAGGAGAAGAAGGTCAACACCGAGCACGAGGCGACCGTCTCGAAGGTCGGGGAGGACCAGCTCTTCTACCTGATGAGCCGCGGGCTCTCCGAGGAAGAGGCGATGGCGATGGTGGTCAACGGCTTTATCGAGCCGATCGCCAAGGAGTTGCCGCTGGAGTATGCTATCGAGCTGAACCGCCTGATCCAGCTGGAGATGGAAGGCTCGGTCGGCTAGGTTCCGAAGAATTTGTAGAACGCGGAGCAGTTTGGTGGGGCGGGCTCTCTCGTAGAGTCCGCCCTTTTTTTGGGAGAAGCGAAAGGCGAGTCATATGCAGCAGAAGGAAGTACCGAAGGTCCTTACAAGCAAGGGTATAAGCGCCGAGGTCGTCGAGGCGCTCAGCGGGTTCAAGGGCGAACCAGACTGGCTCATGGAGAAGCGCCTCCATGCGTGGCGCACGTTCGAGAACACGCCGATGCCAACCTTGAGGGACGAGGCGTGGCGCTACACGGACATCTCGGACGTGAGGATTGAGGACTTCGCGCCGTACGCCCCGAGCCCGGACGTGACGAGCGAGGGGGATCTCCCGGAGGCCGTCCAGACGCTCATAAGGGAGGGCGAGGAGAACTCCGCCCTCATCGTCCAGCACAACTCCGAGACGGCCTACTCCAGGGTAGACGAGGAGCTTACGCGCAGGGGCGTCGTCTTCACCGACCTGCACACCGCGCTCGAGGAGCACGAGGACCTCATCAGGGAGCATCTCTTCGGCCTCGTGCCCGAGGACTACGACAAGTTCGCGGCTTTAAGTGCGGCGGCGTTCTCCGGCGGATCATTCCTGTACGTGCCGCGCGGGGTGGACGTGGAGGTGCCGATCCAGAGCTACAGGTGGCTCGACGTGATCGGCTCGATCATGCCGCGCACCCTCATCGTCGTCGAGGAGGGCGCGAGCGTGACGTACATAGACGAGTACGCCTCCGCCGACGGGGAGGATCCGGCGTTCAGCAACGGGGCGATTGAACTCTATGTGGGGCAGGGTGCGAACCTGCGCTACGTCTCGTTGCAGAACTGGGAGCGCAACGTGTTGCACTTCAACACCATCCGCAGCTCCACCGGGAAGGACGCCACGATCAGCAGCCTCGTCGTCTCGCTTGGCTCCCAGCTCAGCCGCACGAACGTCGAGGCCGGCCTGACCGGCGCCGGGAGCGACTCGGAGATGTTCGGGCTATACTTCGCCGACTCCAACCAGGTCCTCGACCACCACACGTTACAGGACCACATAGCGCCAAACGCCCACTCGAACTTGTTGTATAAGGGCGCTCTGAGGGACGAGTCGCTCACGGTATTCTCCGGCTTGATCCGGGTCGAGCCCGGGGCGCAGAAGACCGACGCTTACCAGACCAACCGCAACGTCATCCTCGGCACCGACGAGGCGATGGCCGTGAGTTTGCCGAATTTGGAGATCATGGCCGACGACGTGAAGTGCTCCCACGGCTCGACCACGGGGCAGGTTGACGAGTCGGATCTCTTCTACCTCATGAGCCGCGGGATACCACGCAATGAGGCCGAGAAGCTCGTCGTCTTCGGCTTCTTCGGTGAGGTAACGAGCCGCGTCCCCCTGCGGGGCCTCAAGGAGAAGCTGGATCGGGCGATAGAGGGCAAGATCGGCATGGGCTTCGAGGAGCGGGTGGCCTAAAGATATGGCCGAGTTCCACAAGATGGCGAAGGCCGACGAGGTCGCCCCCGGCGAGGTGAAGCAGTACCAGGTCGAGGGGCGGCCGGTGGCTCTTTGCAACGTTGAGGGCGAGCTCTACGCCATTGAAGATGTCTGCACCCACCAGTTCGCGTATCTCAGCGAGGGTGGGCTGGAGGGGGAGCAGATCAAATGTCCCCTCCACGGTGCGAAGTTCGACGTAAAGACCGGGGATGCCAAAAGCCTCCCCGCCGTCAAAGCCGTCCCCACACACGAACTGAAGGTCGAGGACGGGCACGTCTACGTCGCGCTCAACCCGAAGCGGGTGAAGATCGGGGGCGGCCGGGGCCGTCGGAGGCGGTAGGAGAACCCATGCTACTCGAAGGATCTTGCCACTGCAAAGCGGTAAAGTTCAGGGTGGATTCGCCGTCACCGTACCCGTACTTGATCTGCTACTGCACCATCTGCCGCAAGACGGCGGGCGGTGGAGGCTATGCCATAAACCTCGGCGCCCTCTCAGAGACCCTGGAGGTCGAGGGTGAGGAGAACATCTCCGTTTACCAGGCCCGGATGTGGGACCATGAGGGCGCCGATGGCGTGGAGATCAGCCCGGGAGAGCGCAGCTTTTGCAAACTCTGTGCTAGCGCGCTGTGGGTCTATGACCCCCGCTGGCCCGATCTCGTCCATCCTTTCGCCTCGGCGGTAGACACCCCGCTCCCCAAACCCCCGGAGTACGTCCGCATGATGTTGAACTACGCGGCTCCCTGGGGCGAAATTCCCCGCGACACCAGCGAGCGGCACTTTCCCGAATACCCGGACGAATCTCTGGAAGACTGGCACCGGCGACACGGTTTGTACGATGAACCATAGGGAAGGCGGCGTACCTACCGGCGTGCCTACCTTTCAGCGTTGCTAATACAAAAGGAGTCGAAGTGGATCTCGACGCAACACAACTAGAGACGATCGAATCGAGCGAATGGGATTTCTCTGACCTCAAGGCTCTCTTTCTGAACTGCACCCTCAAGCCCTCGCCGGAGCTCTCCCACACGGAGGGGCTTGTCGGCATCTCCCGAGCGATCATGGAGAAGAGCGGCGTCTCGGTCGAGGTGTTGCGTCCGGTAGATTACGACATCGCCTATGGTGTTCAGCCGGACATGAAAGAACACGGGTGGGAGAGGGACGATTGGCCGATGATTTACGAGAAGGTCAAAGCGGCCAATATCCTCGTCATAAGCTCTCCGATCTGGCTCGGCGAAAAATCATCGGTTTGCACCAAAGTCATCGAGCGGCTTTATTCCGCGTCAGGAAATCTAAACGGCTCGGGCCAGTCTTTTTATTACGGGCGCGTAGGTGGATGCCTTATCACCGGCAACGAGGACGGAATCAAGCATTGCTCGATGAACATCCTTTACTCACTTCAGCATCTAGGCTATGTGATACCGCCTCAAGCTGACGCGGGGTGGATCGGAGAGGCCGGTCCGGGCCCCTCATATCTGGATCCCGGTTCCGGAGGTCCCGAGAACGCCTTCACGACTGGAAACACGACGTTCATGACCTGGAATCTTTTGCATCTGGCGCGGATGATACAGGATGCCGGAGGCATCCCGGCCCACGGTAACCAGAGGTCGTAGTAGTGAGGCTGGCTGCCGTTTCGGCCGTCCCGTTCCAGAGTTTGCGTAGCTCTGAGACGCTGCGACAGTCGTGTTATAAGATTTTTGATCAGAAGCTGCAGCGGCGGCTGTCTCTCTCTGCCCACGGCCCTCTGCTGCTCGTGCCAGCGAGCCAGGGCGTCGAGCGGCTTGCGTCCAGGCGCGCCGTGGCGGAACTGCACCCAGCGCCCTTATCTCTCCAAGACGGCTGCTACAATTCCCGGCATGCTGCAAAACTTCTACAAAGAGATAGTCCTCGACCACTACCAGCGCCCCCGCAACCGGGGCGAGTTGGAGAACGCGGACCTCGAGGAGCACCTCAACAATCCCCTCTGCGGCGACCAGGTGACGGTCTACGCTAATCTTCGGGACGGCAAGGTCGAGCAGGTGGCATTCACGGGGCGTGGCTGCTCCATAAGCCAGGCCTCCGCCTCGATGCTGGCCGAGCGGTTACGCGGCAAGAGCCGCGAAGAGGCCGAGGAGGAGATAGAGGCTTTCCTGAAGATGATGCGCACCGAGGAGAACGAGGAGCTCGGGGACCTTGTGGCGCTCAAGGGCATCATCCAGACCCCCAACCGCATCCGGTGCGCCACGCTCGCCTGGGATGCTTTCAGGCGGGGCCTGAAGGGAGAATAGGATGGCGCAAACAGAACCGGACGGTGACGCGCTCAAAGAGGCGTTCAAAGAGGCGCTTACCGAAACATTGCACGAGCAGCGCGGGTTACTGCGCGAGGTTTTCGCCGAAGTCCTCGAAGACTTTGCCTTCGCCGAAGCCATCCGAGAAGGCCAACAGACCGAACGCGCCGAGCGCGACGAAATCTTCAGGCTCCTGGAGGATCAGGCGTAAAGACCACATTCCGTAGAAGCTTCGAGCGAGACCTGAGAAAGATCCGGGACGAATCGCTGCGGCGTCGGGTAAGAGAAATTATAGAGCAGGTCGAAACAGCGGAATGCTACGCGAAGTGTCGAACCTGACGAAGATAAGTGGATCGAGCGGTTTCTATCGCATTCGAGTGAGTGACTACCGTATCAGTATCGTGGCCGAGTAAGACGAGGTGGAGTTCGTCCGTTTTCTGCACCGCCGCGACGTTTACCGGTATTTTCCGTAGAGGGACCGCAGCCCAGAATCGGCCGGACACCCTACTGCGCAAAGATGCCTGACAGGGTGCAGAGGCCGCCGAGGAGGAAGGAGAGCAAGAAGGCCGTTTAGCCGAGGCGCACTCTTCTGAACAGACCCGGGTAGTCCAGCACCAGACTGTCGGCGTCGACGGGGAGATCCGCGGCGAAACCGGCGAACTCTCCATCGAGGCTCTCGTACCTGTAGAGTCCGCCCCGCTCGTCGTGCTCCAGGCACGTGTATCTCTGCCGGGCGGGCTCCACCCGCATCTCGGAGACGGCCAGGTAGACGATCTCTAGGTCCGCGAACTCGCCGGCTTCTAGCCCCAGGCGTCGTATCGGCAGCGTGTTGGTGAAGGGCGTCGCGGAGATATCGACATCGAAACAACCCTCCAGGGAGGGCATGGTATCTCCAGCGGACGTGTACCAACGACCCTCTCCATCGGCGAACATCTCGAACCCTTTATCGTCGCCGGCGAGCGAAGAAACGCGCAGCGCTCGGACCCGCCATCCGGCGTCGCAGCGAACCGTGTAGCGGATCCGGAAGGGCACGCCGTTCTCGACTCCGATGACCACGCTGTCGGCCGCAGCGCCTCCGCTACCTTGAGCCAGACTGAGATGCTCCAGGCCTTCTCCCACCCAGGGTTTCCACATCACATCCCGTTCCAAGACCACGTCCTCCCGCAAAAGCCTCAAGTAGTTCACCGTGCTACGTTTAGCCTACAGGTAGTTGGAGACTTCGACGAGGTTATCGTCCGGGTCCCGGAAGTAGACCGATTCGAGCCTGCCGGTCGCTCCGGTGCGCGAGACGGGTCCTTCGATGATCTCGACGCCGCACGCCCCGAGATGTTCGACGACGCGTTCGAGGTGGACGGCGGTTACGAGGCAGAAGTCTCCCGAGCCCGGCGTGGGCTTTCCGGCCTTCGGCTCGAACTCAGCGCCGCTCTGGTGCAGGTTGATCTTCTGCCGGCCGAACTTGAGCGCCCGGCGACCGCCCTCGAACTCCTCCACCTCCATCCCGAGCACGCGAGAGTAGAAATCGCAGGTCGCCTCGACGTCGCGTACCGTGAGCACGAAGTGGTCGACTAGATCTACCCTCATGCCGGCTGTCTCGAGCGAAGATGCCGACAAGGAAGGAGAGGGAGAAGGTCGGGACGAAGAAGGCGTCCGCGCCCTTTTCGTCCAGTGCCCGGCAGATCGGCGCCCCTATTCCCCGGCGCCGGCTCGCCTCCGGCCACCACGGTCACAAGTCCGCTCAGGAGGCTTGCCACCCTAGCTCAGGACCCAGGTGTCCTTCATGACGCCGCCGCTGGAGATGTTGACGAGGCGGCTGCCGGGCGCGGCGACGCGGGTCATGGCGCCAGGGACCACCTCGACGGTGTCGGGGTCCGGCGAGAGGGCGTGTACGCGGTAGTCGGCGTAGGAGTCGCGCAAGTGTAGCTCTCCATCGGCTTCGCCGGCGGAGCAGAGGACGTGGGTCGAGAAGTCTATGGTACGCTGGGCTATGTACTCGACGGGGTTCTCCTCGACCATCTTTCGGAACTCTTCGATGGTCTCTTTGGATTCTTCGGGAGCGATGAGGACGTCCTTACCACCCCAGCCGCTGCGGCTCTTTATTACCAGCTCGTCGAAGTGCTCCATCACGTAGCGGCGGTCTTCTTCGACGGCCAGGGACCAGGTTTCGGGGTTCTCCACGACGGGCTCTTCGCCGAGGTAGGACCGGATCATCTCGGGGATGAACGGGTAGACGCCCTTGTCGTCCACGATGTTGACGTTCGGGGCGAAGATGGCCTGAACCCTGCCTTCGAGGTGAGCTTCGACGAGCTTCGGCAGGTCGTCGTAGATACGGCCTTCCTCTATGCGCTCGTAGATCACGTCCAGCCGTCGCCCCGTCTCCTTGTGGATCAGGTACCCTACACCGTCGAGCTCGACCTCGTGCCGCTCGGCGAGTACGGCGCCCGTCTCTTCGGCGAAGAGTTTGTGGTCGAGATAGTACTGGTCTTCGGGACCGGTCGAGAGGATGGCGAGCGTCGGTTCGGAGAGCGGGGAGGCGGCCCGCAGCACGTCGCCGAGCCTCCCGAGCAGGTCGCCGAGGGGCTGCACCCCCAGCGCCGCGTAGGACTCCGAGAAAACGTCGGGCGTCAGCGCTCTCAAACGGCTCATGGACATCGCGCCCACCGGCATCCGCGCGTTGTCCTCGATAACCAGGTACTTCCAGCCCCCGGCCTCCTCCACGGCTACGAGGTCGAAGCCCATCTGGCGCGCGGGCACCTCCCCGAAGCGGTCGGGGACGGAGACGTCGTAGAGCCCGCTCGACTCGATGACCTCCCTCGGGACGACCTCTTCCTTGCCGGCCTCCAGGCGCCTCAGGAACTCGTTGATCGCGTGCATCCGCTGGGCGAGCCCACGCTCCAGCACCTCCCATCCGGCGGCGGGCAGGAGGCGGGGGAACCAATCGGTGGGATGCGTCTTATCCCCCTCAAGGATACCGAAGCCATGCTGCTCGGCTAAGAGCCTCTCGTGGGCCCGGCTGGTGCGCTCCTCCCACCCCTCGACGCCCATCCGCTCCAGTTCGCCCAGCACCGGCCGGTAGAGATCCCGAGGAGCTCCATCGGGTGCGAAAACCTCATTCGGCCCCGACTGTTCGAGCGTCGTCTTCACGGTAAGCATGCTACCAGCTTGCGAACACCTCGCGCAGAGTTCCATGATAGCGCTCGATCCACAAGGTCAGGTCCTTCCCTACCTACGAGGCTTCGACTTCCTGAACAACCCAGTCAAGTGTTTCAAGAAACTGGTTCAAAGCAGCCTCGTTGTTGAGCGTAGACAGCGAAATGCTCGGGTACTTGTCAATAGCTTTGTCGGGAATGGTGACGCCCGGAATTTCGTTCAAGCGGCGCAGGAACTCCAAGCGTTTAAGCTCGTCATCAAAAGGTGGCTTCAACTGCATATCTCCGAACCAGATTGATAAAGAGCCGTATGTCCAACTCTGTATAGGTTTGTGTTCTATTCCCTTATGGTCCAGCGTTGGAAAGAAAGTCCCATACTGTTTGCCCCTGCCCCACACAATCCGGGATGCTTTGCTTTCTGCCCACTCAAAAATCTCTTCAGCTGGCCTGGTTGCTTCGGGTGCCTGAGTTTCTAACTCTCGGAAGAAGGATTCTTTGTCCCACAGCTTGCCTGGCCGAGGGGGAGGAGGGTTTCCGGTTTGACCAATGACTCGGGGGACGAGCGTCTTGAAATCCGGGTCCTGGCTAACGTACTGTTTGATCTCCACGGCCAGCACCTCCGCCGGGTCCATCTGCTGGTTCAAAAACTCTACGATGCGGCGGAGTTCGGTAGGAATCTCGTCGGACACGAAGATCAAACGCACTCTACCGGCCTGCAAGTTGGTCTTGACCTTCTGCCAGAACTCCTCGGGCTCGGCTTCGCTCTCCAATAACTCGTCGAGTTCCTGTTCAGATTTCTCTCGTTCCTCGAACAGGTCGCGGAGACCTCCGACCGGCCAGTAGACTACCGCGTTGGCGGCATACTCGAGCATCTGTCCAACCACCTCCCGACGAATGCGGGTGTCGGTGCTGCGTTTGACTTCCACTATGGTCGGTATGGCGTCCTGATCCAGGAACAAATGATCCACCGACCACCGTCCGGCACCGTCTTCCTCGGACGCCAGCGACACCTCGCGCGAGACCAGCAACCATCGGCGCGGTTCGTTGCTGTCGATCTGATCTCCGGCCAGCAGGTTCGGGTACTTCGCAAGTAATCCTTGCAACAGATCTTCGGAGTCGTAAGCCTGCTCGTTCATCTTGACGAGTCCGCTATCATCCTGAACGAGATAAATTCCCCCGCTCATAAAAGCTCCCCTTTCGCCTCTCCCCTCTTCTCCACACGTAAATATAGCAGCGAGAGGCAGCTGGTCTTGTGCTCTTACTCTACTCAAGTCTCTGTGATCCAGATCAAAAGGTTGGTGTAGAATAAAGGCATGCCCGTGTTTCGCTACGGACGCGAGTACTACGAGGAGGGCGAGTACGTCCGACGCAGCGACGCCTCGCCCGGTAACGGCCTGGACCCGGTGGTCCGGATCGTCGAGGATCTGGGGACGGTCGAGGTGCCGTGCGGGAAGGTAGACTGCCGGGCGAACTGCCTGGAGTATTTGGTTCGGTCCGCCCGCGCCCGCAAGAGCTACGCGCTGGCGGACTGCAAGATCACACCGCTCGTCAGCATCATCTAGCGGCCGGCTTCCGGCACCTGGTCGCCAGTAAACTGCGTAGAAAGTTCGAACGCATTGAGTAGATAGGCGCTCACCCGCGCTGCATGTTTGCGCTATGGCAGAGTCAACACGAATCATTCGGGTCAAGAGACTACACGAACAGGAGAGGGAGACGGACCTGAAGGATACGGCGCCGGCCGAGCGCCTCTCGATGATGTGGCAACTCGCGCTCGATGTCTGGGCCTTCAAGGGAGAAGTCCTTGCTGAACCCCGATTACCGAGACATGTTGTCCGCCTTCACAGAGGAAAGCGTTGAGTACCTGCTGGTGGGCGCGTACGCGCTGGCCGTACACGGGCACGTAAGAGCTACCGGCGACATCGATCTCTGTTTCGAGACTCCCGGAGTCGTATTCCAGATCGGCGTCGCACCTCGACCCATAAACATACTGACAACAATAGACGCGGTAGATTTCGAAGCGGCATGGTCGGAGCGAGAAGAGGTAGAAGTCGCGGGATCGAGGGTGCCGGTTATCAGCCGGCGCCACCTACTGCAGAACAAACGGGCGACGAGCTGGCCAAAAGACCGGGCAGATGAGATCTGGTTGGAAGGAGAAGACGGCTAAGGCGAATATATCGAAAGCCACAGGATATCTAAAAGTCCTCCTCGAAGGGCCTGTTCCGGGGGTGTCCTTTGGTGGGCGTCGTGAGGCGTAGATGCGGTAGAGGAAGCCGCCGCCGAAGGGGGCGAGGAGGAGACCGGCGAGCATGGCGGGTAGAAGGTCGCGGGCCAGGGTCCAGGCGACGAGGAGCGGGTAGCCGGGCGAGAAGTTGGAGCTGCGGATGAGCGTGAGAGGGTCGAGGATACCGCCGGAGGGCAGGACGCCGAACTGGTAGGCGCCCATGGTGAGGAGGCCGGAGATCAAACCTATCAGCAACGCGAACACGAGGCTCAGGACGAGCGCGCGCCAGAGGTCCGCGCCGGCCGACTGCACCACGCTGAAACCGCCCACATCCGTCCCAGAGCCCCGGCGGCGGAGCAGGAGGATGCCGAAGAGCGGCCCGCCGAGGATGCCGGCGATAAGCCCCGAGGCCAGGTACACGCTCGCCAGCACTGTAAGATCCCCCTCGGTGCTAGGCCCCCCGGTGAACAAGAGCAACAAGACGGGACTCGGGAAGAGGGACTTTATGAGCGTGAAGCCGAAGCCGTAGATAAGCCCTATTCCTAATAGCCTAGCGTACAACGAGGTCCTCCTTCTCGCCCGCGGCGTCGCCTCCGGCATTGCCTCCGGCGTCACCGGCGCGGACGGCGCGATTTACGAGCGTTCCGAAGAGGGGGCCGAGCAAGAGACCGCCCACGAGCGCGTACACGAAGGCCGAGAGGGCGACGAAGAAGCTGCCCGTAAAGACCCTCGGGCTCATGAGAACCGAGAGCTCGACCGGATCGAGCAGCGTGAAGCCGGAGATCGTTACCGCCATGAGGCCCCAGATCAGGAACGCCGCGACACCCCCGCCTACGAGCCCCTGAAAAGCCCCGGTCCCAACCCCCGCCAGGAAGCCCGAGCGCCCGGCGCTCTTCGCGAACCGCCGTCCCGCCGCCAGCGTACCCACGCAGCCGCTCAAAGCAGCGCACGCAAGCCCGGCCACGAGGAAGCCCGTGAGCCGGTAAGGGTTCGTCATCAAGAGAGCCGGGACGGCCGCGAGCAGAAGCCCCCAGAGTACGCCCAAAACCAGGAGCCGGTTGCGCACGGGGGCCGTCATCGAAGCTCCGGGGCTGCTCGGCGGGCGGAGGAACCACGACGGACCAGGCGGCAGAGCACCGCCCCGACGACGGGGGACAGCAACGTTCCTACTATCAGGGCGTACGCGAGGACCGCTACCGCGGCGATGGCGCTCTCGACGAAGATCTCCGGGCGCCATAGAAGGTCGAGGATCTCGCCCGGGCTCCCCACCGAGAACCCGGATATGGTTATCGCCAGGGCGAGCCAGATGGAGAGCGCCGCGAGCGTCCCGGAGACGGAGCACTGCAACACCCCGACACCGCAGACGGCGAGCAAGCCTCGCCTCGCGGAGGAGGCCGCCGCCCGACGTCCGGCGACGAGGGCGCCCACGGCGCTGCTCAGGCCGGCGCAAGCGAACGCCGCGACCAGGAAAGGGCTGAGGACGAACCGGTCGTCGAACGCCAGCACCGCGGGCAAGGCGGCCAGCAAGAGACCCCAGAGGGCCCCGAGCAGGAACAGCAGGTTACGAACGTTGGTTGTCATCGCCGCTCATGGTAGTCCCTGGAAGGATTCTCGGCAGCGACGCCGTTCACTGCTCAGTGCTCCGGTACGGGAACGCTCATACCCCGTCCGTTACTGCACGCTGCTGGTCTCTCCACTAAAACGGGGGGCCTCCGCGGGGAGGTTGATCGCGACGTACTTCGTCTCCAGGTACTCTTCGATACCCTCGGCGCCGCCCTCGCGGCCGAAGCCGGACTGCTTCACCCCGCCGAAAGGCGCGGCGGCGTTCGAGACCATCCCCTGGTTGAGGCCGACCATGCCCACTTCGAGACTCTCGATCACGCGGAGCGCGCGCTTGAGGTCGCTCGTGAAGACGTAGGCGACGAGGCCATACTCCGTGTCGTTGGCCGCGGCGATCGCCTCATCCTCGGAGTCGAAAGAGAAGATCGGGGCGACGGGGCCGAAGATCTCCTCGTAGCGCAGGTCGGCTTCCTTGGACACGTCGTTGAGCACGGTCGGCTGGTAGAAGTAGCCCTGGCCGTCCATCTTCTGGGCGCCCACGAGCGCCCTTGCGCCCTTACCTACCGCGTCTTCGACGAGCTCCGCGACCTTGCTGCGCTGGTCTTCGTCGATGAGCGGCCCCACTTCGGTGCCCTCCTCTGTGCCGCGACCGACCGTCATCTGGCCCATCTGCTCCGCGAGTTTCTCCGCAAACTCGTCCGCCACGGAGGCCGCGACGTGGAATCGGTTGGCCGCCGTGCAGGCCTCGCCGATGTTGCGCATCTTGGCGACCATCGCCGCGGCCACGACGTCGTCTACGTCCGCGTCGTCGAAGACGATGAACGGCGCGTTGCCGCCGAGCTCCATCGAGACCCGGAGAACCTGCTCCGAGGCCTGCTCCATAAGCTGACGCCCGACCGGCGTCGAGCCCGTGAAGGTCAGCTTACGCAGGCGCGGGTCGTTGATGATGGGGGAGATGACGTCGCTAGACGAGGAGCTTACGACGACGTTCAGCACCCCAGCGGGGAGGCCAGCCTCCTCGAGGATCTCCGCCAGTTTGAGCATCGACAGGGGCGTCTGCTTGGCCGGCTTCATCACCATCGTGCAGCCGGCGGCGACGGCGGGCCCTATCTTGCGCGTGCCCATCGCCATCGGGAAGTTCCACGGCGTGATCATGAGGCACGGGCCTACCGGCTGCTTCATGGTCATGATCCTCTGGTTACCGTCCGGCGATATCGAGTAGGTGCCGTTGATGCGCACGGCTTGTTCCGAGTACCAGCGGAAAAACTCCGAGGCGTAGGTGATCTCCGCCTTCGAGTCGGACATGGGCTTACCCATCTCGAGCGTCATGAGCATGGCGAGCTCGTCCATCCGCTCCGTGATCATCTCGAAGGCGCGGCGCAGGATCTCACCTCGCTGGCGCGGCGGGTGCTTGGCCCAGTCGGCCTGCGCCTCGCTGGCCGCCTCGAGTGCCGCGAGGGCGTCCTCGGGCTGCGCGTCGGCCACCTCGCACAGGTTCTCGCCGGTCGAGGGATCCTCCACGGAGATCGTGCCGCCCCCTGCGGCGTCGCGCCACTCACCTCCTATGTAAAGCTGCTTCTTGACACCCTCGATAACAGATTGCTCGGATGTTTGCGTGTCCACGTCGCTACCCTCTCCTTTCCGGGTTCCCCAGGTATTGCAACCCCGACCGCCGCGGTTGCTTGCTTGTCGCCGGGCCGGTCGCGGTTATCACTACAACCTTGCTTCCTACGCTCCTCGCCCTATATACGCCACCCATTATACCCGCACTCTTTTCCTCCAACCCCCTACGGGAGGCGCGACCGCCGTGCAAGGACCCCGTCGAGAAGGCTCTGGGTCTCCGGTTCTAGACGTAGAGGCCGTCCGTCGAGCTCGACGATTGGCTCGATCCCGCGGACGGAGTTTACGCAGTAGAGCGGTCCGGCAAAGTTCGCCGGCAGATCCCCCTCCCGAACCGCACCTTCCTCCAGCAAGACCTCCCGGGCGACGCCTCCGAGTATCCTCCCCCCGAGCGAAGGAGACAGCAAGCTCCCCCCTACCTCCCCGACGAGGTTCGACGTCGTGGCCTCCAGCAAGAGCCCGCCGTGAGCAAAGACGGCCTCCTCGCACCCGGCCTCCTCTGACCGTTTAAGAGCGAGGATGTTTGGCAGGTAGTTGAGGGTCTTATGGGCGGTGAGCGGTCCGCGGTCGTCGGGGACGGAGATCGCGCGTAGCGGAGGGCGCGGCCCCGGAAGCTCCGAAGCACTCACGACGATGGTCGGCCCCTCTGTGTTTCTCGTCGAGAGCCCGCGCGGGCCGGAACCCCGGGTCAGGATCACCTTGAGTACCCCACTCCCCATCCCGAGCCGCGAGACGAGCCCGGAACAGGCGGCCTCGACCTCCCCGACGGGCGCCGTAAGGTATACGGTGCCCGCGTCCCTTACCAGGCGCTTCAGGTGCTTCCCGAGGAACAGCGGCTCCCCTCCCGAGACCTTCATCGTCGTAAACACCCCATCCCCGTAGGCGAGGCCTCGATCTGAGACGGGAAGGCGCGCCTCCTCCGGGGGCAGGTAGGAGCCGTTCAGGTAGACGAGGCTCAAAGGGTACCTCTCAAGGCGCCTGGACCCCGAGGCACTCCAGGAGGGCGGCGGCCTTGATAACGGACTCCCGGTACTCGCGGGCGGGGACCGAGTCGGCGACGACGCCCCCGCCGGCCTGAGCATAGGCGGTCCCGTCTTTGAGGAGGATGGTGCGGATGGCGATGTTCATGTCCATCGCCGAGCCGTCCAGGTTAAGGTAGCCGAAGGAGCCGGTGTAGAGGCCGCGGCGGACCGGCTCTAGCTCCTCGATTATCTCCATGCAGCGGACCTTCGGGCAGCCGGTGATGGTGCCGCCGGGGAACATCCCGGCGAGTAGGTCGACGGCGCCGTGCCCCTCTGCAAGCTCCCCCGCGACCTCCGAAACTATATGCACGACGTGCGAATAGGTCTCCGTCGCCATGAACTCCTCGACCCGCACCGTCCCGTAGGCCGCCGAGCGCCCGAGGTCGTTGCGCTCGAGGTCCACGATCATGGCGTGCTCCGCCCGCTCTTTGGGGTCGAGGAGCAGGGCCGCCCCGGCTCCGGCGCCTTTAGGGTACGTCCCCGCTATCGGACGGGTCGAGGCCCGCCGTCCACGAAGGCTCACGAGGCGCTCCGGCGAGCTCGAAACGGCCACGAGACCGGGGAAGGAGACCATCCCTCCGAAGGGAGACGGGTTCCTCCTCCTCAAAGCCCCGTAGAGCGCCAGGGGATCCCCGTCGAATGGCGCCTCGAACCTCTGCGAGATGTTCACCTGGAAGACGTCCCCCGCCCGCACGTACTCCTTCACCCTCTCCACCGCCTGGATATACTTCTCGCGTCCAAGAGAAGAGTTCGCAACCCGGAGCGCGTCCGCGGGCCCTCCACCGGACGCCGCGTCCGGGAGCAGTGCCGTCCGGCGGAGGGCCCGCAGGATGAAACCTACGCTCTCCCCGGCCGGGACGGAGGCCCAGATCCCTTCCGGCCCCGCGCCGACCACGTAGCGGGGCAGAATGAACCGGGCAACGGGCAGCCGCAGGTCGTCCTCCGCGAGGGTGGGGAGGCGCTCCAGGTAACGGGCCGCGTCGTAGGAGAGGTAGCCGAAGAGCGCCGGTCCCGCGAACGGATGGCCCTCGACATACCCCCCGTGGGCGAGGACGCGGCGCAACTCCTCAAATGGTGAGGCGTCTTCGATCGCCAGGGTGCGTTCGGGGTCGAAGGCAAGCATCCGGGTGTCCCAGCCGTCTCCGTCGAGGAGCACGAACGGGTCCACTCCCGGCACGAGCCCCAGAGCCGGGACGAGCTCGGCGAGATCCAGCCGCGCCCCGGCGGGGATTCGGTGAACTTCGCGATGCGGGACGCACGCGTGGACCGTTTCGGATTCTGAGCGATGCATCGGTCTATATTAGCGGCTCGCCGTCCGACGGGCAGTTGCCGCGATCCGGAGAAGCGCGGCGCCAAGATCCATCCCTTCGGTCCCTGACGAGCCGCTGGCTTTGGGTCCCTCTTCGCTCGCGGGGTTTCCTGACTACGAAGCTAAAGGATTTACGCTGGTATGCCGATAAACCTATATGTTCCCTTTGATGAATCTTCCGCGGGTCGGCGCAGCGCTACGGTCACGGCTGGGACTCTAAGTTTCCCGGTTTTGTTGGGCCGCCTTCAGGAGCACGCGGAGCGCCTCGTGAACCGTGGAGAGGTCTTCGGGGGCCAGGGTCTCGAGGAGGGGGGCTGAGAGCGTCCGCCAGGAGGTGATGAGCTGCTCGATGAGTTGCTGCCCCTCATCCGCGGTCTGGACCAGCACGACCCTCCGGTCCTGGGGATCGGCCAGGCGCTCTACGAGACCCCGGTCCACCAACCGGTCCACCAAAACCGTCGCGTTCGAGAACGAGCCGCCCAGCTTGCGCGCCAACTCGCGCATCCGGATACCCGCCTCCTCGGAGATCAAGAGCAAAGCCTTCAACTGCGGCGTCGACATGTTCAACCCCAGCCAGGGCCCCGCGTCCCAAACCGTCCGGTGGCGGACGAGCTCGTCCTGCAACCTCAGAATGTCCCTTATCTCCTCCGTCTCAGCCATGATCGGAATGTTACCCTTATTTTGAACCTTAGTCATTACCCATATTTTCGGAACGATTAAAGAAAATCTCGACCGGATTCGTGCTCGCCCGCGGCCATCGCCGGGTAGAATCGGCACACTCATGGGCGCGAAGCGAGAGAGAGCGAGAGATCCGCGCGAGGCGCGGCGTATCCTGGAGGAGAAGGCGCGGGCGGCGGGCTTCGACCTCGTCGGGGTGACGGGCGCCGGACCGCTGACCGAGGGCGGCGAGCGCCTCAAGAGGTGGCAGGAGGCCGGGATGGCGGCGGACATGGGCTACATGCACCGCCCGGCGGAGCTGCTATCGGACCCGCGGCGTTTGCAGAAGAGCGCGCGGAGCGTGGTTTCGTTGGGGGTCTCGTACTATCCGGGAGAGCATCCCGAGAACCTGGAGGGTGGGGGCCGGGTCGCCCGGTATGCGTGGGGCAAGGACTACCACCTCGTCGTAAAGGAGCGGTTGCGGGAGTTGCGGGCGGAGTTGGAGGGGGCTCTGGGGTGCAGGATCAAGGCACGCGCTTTCACGGACGCGGTGCCGCTTCTGGAGCGTTCGGCGGCCCAGCACGCGGGGCTGGGCTTCTTCGGGCGCAACTCGTGCATCATCAACGGCGAGATAGGCTCCTACTTCTTCATCGCGGATTTGATCGTGGACCAGGAGATAGAACCGGACGCGGAGGGTGCGGGCACCTGCGGCCGTTGCACCCGCTGCATGTCCGCCTGTCCGACGGGCGCGATAAAGGCTCCTGGCGTGGTAGACGCGCGACTGTGCATCTCGTACCTGACCATCGAGAACAAAGGCGCCATCCCGCGAGAGTTGCGCGGGGCCGTGGGCGACTGGGCCTTCGGCTGCGATGTCTGCCAGGAGGTCTGCCCGTACAACAAGCGCAAGGCCACAGTGAGCCGCTGGCCGGAGTTCTCGGGGGCACAGGGCGCCGGGCCGTACCTGAAGATAGAGGAGGTGCTCGGCATCCGGACCGAGGAGGAGTTCGAGGAGCGCTTCGGCGGCACGCCCCTCACCCGCCCCGGACGGGCGGGGCTGTTACGCAACTGCTGCGTGGCCGCGGGGAACCTCGCGCTTCGTGAGGCCGTACCGGCGCTCGTTCAATGTCTGCGCGAGGACGGGTCGCCGCTCGTGCGGGGGCACGCGGCCTGGGCGCTCGGGGAGATCGGGGGCGAGGAGGCCAGGGCAGCGCTGGAGGGAGCGCTCGAGGAGGAGACCGACGGGGAGTGCCGGGAGGAGATCCAGCACGCCCTCGGGGCTTCTTCGCGGCGGCGAAAGAGGGCCTCCGGCGGCCCGTCGATGGTTTAGAATAGGGGAACGATGGCGGACCAGATCAACTACTACAAAGTACTCGGCGTACCACGCAACGCGTCGCAGTCCGAGATCCGGAACGCCTACCGGACGCTGGCGAAGAAGAGGCACCCGGACCACGCGGGCGGGAGCGAGACGGAGTTCGCCCGCCTGCAGGAGGCGCACGCCGTGCTCTCGGACCCGAACCGTCGCAACCAGCACGACGAGGCCCTGGACCTCGCCCACGCCGCCGACCAGCTCGCGGCCCTCAACCTGGACTTTGACTCGCTCGACGACGAAGTCTCCCAGAAGCGCCGCGAGCGCGAGTCCCAGAGCGAGAGCGGTCCGAGCCTGGGCCAGCGCCTGCGCGGCAGGTTCCGGAGGGGAGATACGTCCGAGAGCTCCGGCGGCCGTGCCGAGGGACGGGGCCACCGGGATCGGGAGCCGCGACGCCGGGCGCGCTGGTACGAGCCGCACGACTTCGACCCGGAGCCCATAACCTGGAAGACGGGCGCCCTGAGCTTCCTGGGAGCGTTTCTGGCGTTCATCGTCGTCGGGCAGATCGGGCTCTGGGCCACCGGGAGCGTGAACCCCGGCGTTCTGGCTTCGATCAGCCCGCTGGCGCCGTTTATGCCGATCGTCTACTTTCTTGTGGGGCTCCTGGCGGCGTACTTCGCCTACCGGACGGCCGGGTGGGCGGGCATGGCGCTCGTCTTCGTGGCCGCTCTCGTCGTTGGGGGCTCGGGAGGCCCGGAGGGACTGGTGCGGTTCGTCACCATAGGCGTAATCGTGCTACTCGCCGTGATCTACCTCGGCACCCGCCGCGAACGCGCCGCCTGGCGCGACCGCCGCTGACCTGTCCTGGTTTCCCTTCGGGAAGATAGCCGTCGTTGCCTCGCAACCGGCCAGCCGCCTTTCTCGGCGCTCTAGCGCTGGTGATCTCGCTTGTGGCGTGCGGCCAGCCCGATGAGCAGGCAGGCGGGCCGTCCACGGCGGAGAATACCGAACCAGCGGCCAGAAAAGAGCCGACGTACATAGAAGATCTGACCAGCGACATAGCGGCAGACCTCGTCGGCACCGAATGGACGCTCGTGTTGTTGTACGGCAGCGTTCCCCTCGACGATACCAACATTACCCTGAACGTAAACGACGACGGGATCGGGGGGTCCACGAGTTGCAATTACTATGGTGGCAAAGTTTTGATGGACGAGGGCCTTTTCGAGGCGCGCGACGGGCTCAACAGCACCACGGTGGGCTGTCCAGGGGGCATCAACCAACAGGAAAGCGCCTATGTCCGCGCTTTGACAGACGCCGCCTCTTACCGAGTGCAAAACGGTGAACTGGAGATCCAGGACGCAGCGGGCGAGACGACGCTGGTTTTTGCGGAGAAGGAGCAGAGAGACATGGACCCCGCCGACCTGGTGGGGACCGCGTGGAGGCTCTACTCGGTGAACGGCGTCCCTGCGCCCGAAGGCTCGGAAGCCACCCTCTACTTCTCTTCGGAGGGCAGGATCCGGGGGTACGGCGGGTGCGGCAGCTACTCCGGCAGCTACGAGGCCGAGGGCGACGACATCACGATAATCGGCCTGGGGATGGAGGAGATGGGCTCGTGCGGCCTGGAGGACTCTCAGACGCAGATGGCCGGCCTGGGGATGGAACCGTACGACTACGTCTTGAGCGAGGATCGGCTCGAGTTCTTCGCCGAACGGGGCGCCGTACTCATCTTCGTCTCACTTTCGGAACAAGAGAAGGCCATGCTGGAGGACAGATTATCGAAAGAGGGAGAGCCACGTCCGGAGCCACCGGGATTAAGACCGCGCTGAAGATCGACGGCGGCACGACGCGCCAGAGCGGCACGGTGAGAAGTTCGACGGGCTGCAACGCATACATCGCCGACTGTGCCTACTACCGCAGTTCTTTCTCCTTCAAGGCTCCGGCCGCCACGAGAAAGGCGGGCGAGGTCACGACGGTCACAGAACAAGAGCAACGCTACTTGAGCTTTCTGGAACCGCGATTTGCGGTAGTCTCTTGCGGCGGCAAGCCCATCGTGTCGGAAGATCTTACAGGAGGATTTCATGGTCTCTTCCGCTGAGGTACAAGACTTCATAACCTCTTTCGAGGGGCGTCTGGCCCCGGTCGAGAAGGCGTCGAGCGAGGCCTGGTGGAACCTGGCCACCATGGGGACCGAGGGGGCTCAGAAGGAGCTCGTACGCACCGGGATGGTGTACAACGAGCTCTTCGCGGATGGGGGCGAGTACGAGCTGGTGAAGGGCTGGTACGAAGGCCGCAAGAATTTGGAGAGTTCCGTCCTGCGGCGGCAGGTCGAGATCCTCTACAAGACCTTCGCCGGACGGCAGGGCGACGAGGAGACTTTGAGGCGCATCGAGGAGCTCGAGGCCGAGGCCAACGCCGTCTACAGCAACCACCGGGGCGCCGTCGGGGGCGAAGAAGCGAGCGAGAACGAGCTGCGCGAGCTCCTGCGCAACTCCGATAACCCGGTTCTGCGCCGTGAGGCGTGGGAGGCCTCGAAGAGCGTCGGGCCAAAGGTCGAGAACATCGTGCGCGAGCTCTCCCGTCTGCGCAACAGGCTCGCGCGGCAGATGGGCTTCGCGGACCACCACGCCCGCTCGCTGGACCTCCAGGAGATAGACGCCGCGGAGCTCGCCCGCCTCATGGACGGCCTCCAGACCGCGACCGACGCGCCCTTCCGCGAGCTCAAGGCGAGGCTCGACGTCGATCTGAAGAGGAGGTTCGGGGTCGAGCGGGTAATGCCGTGGCACCTGTCGGATCCGTTCTTCCAGGAGCCGCCCGAGAGAGGATACCTCGACGTGGACCGCTACTTCGCGGGCAAGGACCTCGAAGCACTCACGCGCGAGACCTACGACCGCCTGGGGTTCGAGGTCCGGGACGTCGTGGCCAGGAGCGACCTCTACGAGCGGGCCGGCAAGGACCAGCACGCCTTCTGCCTGCGGGTGGGACGTTCGTACCCCTACGACGTGCGCGTTCTGGCGAACGTCCGGGACGACGCTTACTGGATGAACACCATGCTCCACGAGTTCGGCCACGCCGTCTACGACAAGTACATAAACCCCGCGCTGCCCTACCTCTTGCGTACCGTCGCTCACATCAACTCGACGGAGGCGATCGCGCTGATGATGGGCTCTCTGGCTGACGAACCCCTTTGGCTCTCCTCCGTCGCCGGCGTCCCAGAGGAGGAGCTCGCCCCCGACCTCGGAGAGCTCGCCGGGCGGCGCCGGGATGACGGGCTCGTCTTTACCCGCTGGGCTTTGGTCATGTACCGCTTCGAGAAGGCCCTCTACGAAGACCCCGACCGCGAGGATCTGAACGACCTGTGGTGGGACCTCGTCGAGAGGATCCAACTAGTCCAGCGCCCACCCGGCCGCGAAAGGGAGCCCGACTGGGCCGCCAAGCTACACGTCGCCCTCGCCCCAGTCTATTACCATAACTACGTCCTCGGCCACCTCACCGCCGCCCAGCTCAGGCACCACCTCGAAAAGAACGTCGTCGGGGGCCCATTCTACGAGCACGAGCTCTCCGGCCGCTACCTCCAGGAAGCCTTCTTCGGCCCCGGCGCCCGCGACGGCTGGCGCACCACCGTCTTGCGCGCCACCGGAGAGGAACTGGACCCGGGCTACTTCGTGAAGTCCCTTATTTAGAGCCGCCCGGAGGTTTTCCCGGGCTCACCTTCCGCCTGCGTACGAGCTCACCATCCGGGTGGCCGTCCCGGTCGAGGTGGCGGGGCTCACGAGCAAGGAACGTGGTTGTAGGGCCAGGACCTCCAGGCGGTCCCGGTCCATCCCTCCTTTCTACAACTCCGCCGAGTCCATCGCCGAAGAGGACGCAGGCGTGGTGGTAGAGGTGATTGGCCGCTCTGTCGAGCTGGGCGCAAACGAGAGAAACTTAAGAGGCCCACGGAAGAAGGAGGAAGGGTTGAGCGACCTGAAGATAACGGCCGGGCCGTACGAGTTCGTGGCCCGATGGGAGAGGGAGAAGTCTCCCGAGACCTGCGAGGCCTTCGAGCGGCTGCTGCCGTACCGCCAGAGGATCATCCACGTCCGCTGGAGCGGGGAGTCTTGCTGGATCCCTTTGGGGAACTTCGACCTGGGGGTGGGTTTCGAGGATGCCACCAGCTACCCGGCGCCCGGGGAGATCCTGCTCTACCCCGGTGGCTACTCTGAGACGGAGATACTGCTCCCCTACGGAGGCACCCAATTCGCGAGCAAACTGGGACAGCTCGCCGGCAACCACTTCCTGACCGTGACCGGGGGACGGGAGAACCTGCGCCCCCTCGGGGAGATGACCCTCTGGGAAGGGGCTCAGGATATAGTTTTCGAGAAGGTCTAGGAGAACAGAAGCAGAGCGTACTCAGGGCGAAAGATAGCGGAACTCCTTGACGCGTTCGTGACGGGCTCTTACACTGCCTGGCCAGTAGAAGACTAAGTCCGCCGAGCGGAGCTTAGGGGAGAAGGAAAAGGCGCGCTGCGCACGATCACCTGGCCGATCTCCCCCTTCGGGAGAAGGAAAAGGCGCGTGAGGGGCGATCACCTAGCCGGATCTTCCTGGTAACGTTGTGAGACGTGAAGGGAGGTACTACAGGTGGAGTTTCTCCAACCTCTGGATCGGAAAGAAGCCCTGGAGGCGAAGGCGGCCCATCCCGAGGCCGTGCCCATCTTCGGCGGGACCGACGTCATGGTCGAGTTGAACTTCGCCCGCACCCGTCCGCGGGCGATGCTGGACCTGACGCGCATCCCGGAGATACGGGAGTGGGGCGAGGAGGACGGACGCCTCCTGCGCGTCGGCGCCGGAGTAACCTACGCCCAAATTATCGCCGAACTGGGGAACAAACTGCCCGGCCTCGCGATGGCCTCGCGCACGGTCGGCTCGCCCCAGATCCGGAACCGCGGTACCGTCGGAGGAAACCTCGGCACCGCCTCCCCCGCCGGCGACGGCCTGCCGCCACTCTACGCATCCGACGCCGAGGTAGAGATCGACTCGACGGAAGGCGTCCGCCGGGTGCCGGTCTCCGAATTCATCCTCGGCCCCAAGAGGAGCGTCCTGAAGGAGAACGAGTTGATCTCCGCCTTCTACTTACCGGAGGCCGAGGGCCCGCAGCAGTACTCCAAGATCGGGCCGCGCAACGCTATGGTGATCGCCGTCTGCTCCTTCGGCCTCGCCCTGCACCCGGAGCGCGAAAAGGTCGGGACCTGCATCGGCTCCGCGGGACCGACCCCGATCCGGGCGGGAGACGCGGAGGACTTTATCGAGGGCGTGCTGGAGGAAGGGGGGCTCTGGGAGTCGCGCGTGGCGATAGACGAGGCGGCCCTCCGGCGCTTCGGGGAGATGGTGGCGGCCGCGGCCCGGCCCATAGACGACGTAAGGGGGACCGGGGAGTACCGGCGCCACTCGGTCGGGGTGCTGGCAAAGCGTACCCTCATGTGGGCCTGGGACGAGTACCGGGAGGCGACCGATGCGGCTTAGGCTGGAGGTCAACGGGGAGAGGCGCGAGGTAGACGGCGTTTGGGAGGGCGAGAGCCTCCTCTACGTGCTGCGCGAGCGGCTCGGGCTGCCGGGGTCGAAGAACGCCTGCGAACAGGGCGAGTGCGGCTCGTGCTCCGTGTACATGGACGGCATCCTCGTCTGCTCCTGCCTCGTGCTTGCCGGCCAAGCCGAAGGGCGGGAGGTCGTGACCGTCGAGGGGATAGCCGGGGGCGACGAGTTGCATCCCGTGCAGGAGGCGTTCGTCGAGGCGGGGGCGGTGCAGTGCGGCTTCTGTACGCCGGGCTTCGTCGTGGCGACGCACGACCTCTTGCGGCGAGAGCCCGAGCCCACGGACGCGGAGATAAGGGAGGCCCTCGCCGGCAACCTCTGCCGCTGCACGGGGTACGAGAAGATCCTGGACGCCGTGCGCCTCGCGGCACAGAGGACAGGCTAGCCGTGGACGGCACGGGCGTCGTGGTCATCGAGGGGTGCGCGATCTCGACCGTGGACGCCGCCGGCACCGAACACGACTCCGGCCACGTTGTCATTGAAGACAACCTTATCGTCGCCGTCGGAGCAGGTCCGGCGCCCGAGAAGCACGCGAGGGGCGCGCGGCGCGTAGACGGGCGCGGGTGCCTCGCCACGCCGGGACTCGTCAACTGCCACCACCACCTCTACCAGTGGGCCACCCGCGGGTTCGCCCAGCAGGCCACGCTCTTCGAGTGGCTGGTGGAACTCTATCCGGTGTGGGCGCTCATAGACGAGGAGATAGAGCACGCCGCCGCCCGCGCCGGGCTCGCGGCGCTCGCGACCTCCGGCTGCACTACTAGTACGGATCACCACTACGTTTTTCCGCGAGGCGCCGGAAACCTGCTCGGCGTAGAGGTCGAGGCGGCGCGGGAGGTAGGCCTGCGGTTCCATCCGTGCCGCGGATCGATGGACCTCGGGCGCTCGGACGGAGGGTTACCACCCGACGTACTAGTTGAGGACCGGGAGGAGGTCCTGGTCGCCTGCGAAGCCGCCGTCGACCGCTACCACGACCCCTCGCCGGAATCAATGCTGAGGGTAGCGCTCGCCCCCTGCTCGCCGTTCTCCGTGACGCGCGAGCTCATGGCCGAGACGGCGGAGCTCGCGAGGAGGCGCAACGTCCGCCTGCACACCCACCTCGCCGAGACGGAGGACGAGGAGGAGTTCTGCCTGAAAAGTTTCGGCGTGAGGCCCGTCGAGTATTTGGAGGAGCTGGGCTGGCTCGGCGAGGACGTCTGGCTCGCCCACTGCGTCCACCTGAACGGCGCGGAGGTACAGCGCTTCGGGGAGACCGGGACCGGCGTCGCGCACTGTCCGTCCTCGAACGGCCGGCTCGGAGCGGGCATCGCCCCGGTAGCGGCTCTCGTGGGCGCCGGGGTTCCCGTGGGCCTCGGCGTGGACGGCGGGGCGTCGAACGAGGCCGGAGAGTTGGGGGCGGAGATGCGACAGGCGCTGCTGGCGGCCAGGTTCGCCGGGGGACCGAGGGCGATGACGGCCCGGCGGGCGCTGGAGCTGGCGACGATGCACGGAGCGCGTTGTCTGGGGCGGGAGGGTGAGATCGGCTCTTTGGAGCCTGGCAAGCTCGCCGACGTAGCCCTGTGGCGGATGGACGACCTCGGGCACGCCGGGATCTCCGACCCGGTCGCAGCACTCGTCCTGGGATCGGCACGGCGCGTGGAGCTCCTGCTCGTGAACGGACGGGCGGTCTTGGAGGGAGGAGAGTTAAGGACGGCCGACGAGGCAGACGTATCGAGAGGGATAGCCGCCGCGAGCCGGCGGCTCGCCGGGAAGGTCGCTCTATGATGCGTGCGGAGACGGTCCCCGCGACCCCGACGCGCGAACGCCCGGAGGCTCCGGTGACGAGGCCGGGCAGGATCGGGGAGAGCACCACGCGCGCCGACGGGGTGCCGAAGGTGACGGGCGAGTTCGAGTACTCCTCGGACCTGTCCATGGACGGCATGCTGTGGGGTGCGACGCTCAGGAGCCCGCACCCGCACGCCAACATCTGGTCCGTCGACACCTCGGAGGCCGAGGCGATGCCGGGCGTCTTCGCCGTGCTGACGCACGAGGACGTACCGGGGAGAAAGGTCTACGGGATGGAGATCCCCGACCAACCCGTGCTCGCGTGGGAGAGGATCCGTTACGGGGGCGAGCCGGTGGCCGTCGTCGCCGCCGATCACCCCGAGACCGCCCGGCTGGCGCTGGAGAAGATCTCGGTGGAGTACGAAGTCCTCGACCCCCTCACCGACGCCCAGGAGGCGATGAAGGAGGACGCACCGAAGCTCCACCTCTCCGGCAACGTCCTCCGCCACGTCCGCATAGATCACGGCAACGTGGCAAAGGCTTCAGCGGAGGCCGACGTGGTCGTGACGGGCGAGTACGAGGTCGGGATGCAGGACCAGGCGTTCCTCGGCCCGGAGTCCGGGCTCGCGGTGCCCGACGGTGAGGGCGGGGTGGACCTGTACATCTCGACCCAGTGGCTGCACGTGGACCGCGACCAGGTCGCCGAAAGCCTCGGACTGCCGCCGGAGATGGTTCGGCTCACCCTCTCGGGGGTCGGCGGGGCGTTCGGCGGGCGGGAGGACCTCTCCATGCAGGTCCACGCCTGCCTCCTCGCCCTGCACACGGAGCGACCGGTGAAGATGGTCTATAACCGCGAGGAATCTTTCTACGGGCACGTCCACCGCCACCCGGCGAAGATGAGCTACGAGCATGGCGCGACGAAGAGCGGAGAGCTGGTCTACGTCAAAGCCCGTTTCGTGCTCGACGGCGGGGCCTACGCTTCGAGCTCGATGGCCGTCTGCCTCAACGCGGCGACCTTTGCCTGTGGACCCTACAAGGTGCCGAACGCCGAGGTAGAGAGCTACCTGGCCTACACGAACAACCCGCCGTGCGGCGCGATGCGTGGCTTCGGGGCGGTGCAGGCGTGCTTCGGTCACGAGTCGCAGATGGACAAGCTGGCGGAGGCCCTGGGGATGGACCCGGTCGAGCTCAGGGTCAAGAACGCCATCGAGCCGGGCGACAGGTTCCCTTTCGGACAGGAGGTGCCGCCCCCGGCGCCGGTCGTGGAGATCCTCGAACGCGTGAAGGCGATGCCCATGCCGGAGGAGAAGGAGGTCATGGGAAGGGACCTGCGAGAGCTACCGGGCGGCGTCTCGAACACGACGCACGGCGAGGGGGTCCGGCGCGGCGTCGGGTACGCCGTCAGCTTCAAGAACATCGGGTTCTCGGCGGGCTTCGACGACTACTCGACGGCAAGGGTTATCCTTTCGATAGAAGACGGCGAGCCGCTGGTGCGGGTGCATACGGCGGCGGCGGAGGTTGGGCAGGGGCTCGTTACTTTACAAGCCCAGATCGCACGCACCGAGCTCGGCGTCGAGAGGGTCGCCGTGCTGCAGGCGGACACGAGGGTCGGCTCCGCCGGCTCGACCTCCGCCTCGCGCCAGAGCTACGTGACCGGCGGTGCGGTCAAGAAGGCCTGCGAGGCGGTGCGCGAGAGGCTCTTCGAGAGGGTCCGCGAGGAGCTCGGGGAGGATTCTGGTGATCTCTCGGTAGAGAACGGCGACGTCGTGTCCGGTGGTGAGGTCGTCTTGCCGCTGTCCGAGGTGCTGGACGAGGAGATCGAGGAGACGGTCGAGTACCGTCACAAGCCTACCTACCCGCCGGACGAGAACGGGCAGGGGGACGTACACGTGCAGTTCGCTTTCTCCGCGCACAGGGCGGTGGTGGAGGTGGACGTCGAGCTCGGGCTCGTGCGCGTCGTGGAGCTGGCGACGGCGCAGGACGTCGGCAAGGCCATGAACCCGCAGGCGTTGGAGGGCCAGATCGAAGGTGGCGTCGCCCAGGGCTTGGGGCTCGCCCTCCTGGAGGAGATCCAGATAAAGGACGGCAGGATCCAGAACGCCTCCTTCACGGACTACCTCCTCCCCACCACCCTCGACATGCCCTCGGTCAAGATGGACATCCTGGAGTTGGCCGACCCGGAGGCACCATACGGCCTCAAGGGCGTCGGCGAGCCGCCGACCATCTCCTCCACCCCGGCGATAGTCGCAGCTCTCAGGGACGCAACCGGACGCGAGCTCCCGCGGGTGCCGGTGAAGCCGGAGCAGATCGTGGGCATCGCGAAGAAGCCCCCCGACGCACCCCCGCAGCCCGGCAGCGCAGGGTATGCGGAGCTCGGCCGCCTGGATGAGCGGCGGGAGCAGTAATGCCCGGCTACGAGAGGGCCGAGGTCAGCGCCGAGCTGACGGTCGTGCCCTCAGAACACGCCGGGAAACCGCCGCGAGAGCAGATAGAGACGGCGAAGACGGCGGCCGGCGAGACGGGCCTGGCGCGCGAGGCCGGGCCGGAGACCCTGGTGCTGGCAGGCAGCCGCCGGGAGGTTCTCGAAGCTACGGTGGAGGTCATAGAAGCGTCGCTCGACGCGGGGGCGCGCGCCGTGGAGTTGAAGGTCGAGGCCGAAGGGGAATCCGGGAGATTCGGCGGGGGCGGCTGAAGCCCGCGGCGTCGGACGAAGGGTAAGAATAGAGAAGACGTCTCGAGCAACCGTGGCGGGAGGGAGGAGATCACGGACCAGACCGGCATAGAGGGGACGAGTGAGCTCGGACGCGAGGAGTTCGTGAAGAGGTACGGCCACCTCTTCGAGCACTCGCCCTGGGTCGCCGAAGAAGCCTGGAGGGCGCGGCCCTTCGGGAGCGTCGAGGAGATGTGGCGCGCGTTCGAGGACGCGATGTACTCGGCGCCGTGGGAGAGGCGGCTTGACCTGATCCGGGCGCACCCCGACCTCGCGGGGAAGGCGGCCGTCGCGGGCGAGATCTCCCCGGAGTCCAGACGCGAGCAGGCGTCGGCGGGGCTGGATTCGCTCTCGCCCGGAGAGTACGAGGCGTTCACTCGGATGAACCGTGAGTACCGCGAGAAGTTCGGCCTGCCGATGGTGGTGTGCGTGCGCGAGCACACCAAAGAATCCATCCTGAGAAACGTGGAGTCGAGGCTCGGTAACTCCCGTGAGGAGGAGATACGGACGGCGCTGGCGGAGATCTCCAAAATCTCCCGCTACCGGTTGCTGAACCTCATCGAAGGAGAGCGAAGATGACGGCCGAAACATGAGAAGCTTGAGAGTGAACGCGCACCGGCAGGTTACAGAGGGGTGATCTTATGGGTTTTCCTCGGGCAACGGTGAGCCTTCCCGGTTGGGTAGAGGAGTTCCTCCCGGACCCCAACCGCGATTATCCGACCGAAGAGGACCGGATGCGGCTCGTAATCGAGCTGTCCCATTTAAACGTGGATCAAGGGACTGGAGGACCATTCGGCGCGGGGATATTCGACCTTAGCACGAATCGTCTGGTCGCCCCCGGCGTGAATCTCGTCGCCACGACCAACCTCTCCGCCGCCCACGCGGAGGTGGTCGCTATCATGATCTCACAGCAGGTCGTCGGGCACTTCGACCTGGGCGGGGAGGGCCTGCCCGCGTACGAGCTGGTCACCAGCACGGAGCCGTGCGCGATGTGCTTCGGCGCGATCCCGTGGTCCGGCGTCCGGCGGCTCGTGTGCGGCGCGCGCGAGGAGGACGCGCGCCGCATCGGGTTCGACGAGGGGCCGAAGACACCCGCCTGGGTAGCGTCCCTGGAGCAGCGCGGCATCTCCGTGGCGCGGGACGTGTGCCGCGACGAGGCGGCGGCGGTGCTCCGATACTACGCCGAGAAAGGCGGCATGATCTACAACGCCCGGCAGGGCGCCTGAACGAGCGGGAGAAGACGAGGAGGAGAGACGATGGCTAGAGCGCCCGAGAGCGGGACCGACGCGGGAGGGATCTTCCTGGGGCAGACCAGCTACGGCAAGTCCGATGTCCGGCTGGTTAAGGTGAGGCGCGACACTGACCGGCACGAGCTGACCGACGTGCGGGTGGACGTGGCGCTCGAAGGGGACTTTGAAGCAGCCCATGTGAGGGGGGACAACACCGGCCTCCTGGCGACGGACACCATACGCAACACGGTCTACGCTTTAGCGAAGGAGCACCTCACCGGAGAGATAGAGGAGTTCGGCAAGAAGCTAGTCGAGCACTTCCTCGAGGCCGGGCCGGCCGTCGAGCGCGTCCGGGTACGCTTCACCGAGCACCTGTGGGACCGCATAACGGTGGACGGCAGGGAGCACGAGCACTCCTTCGTCAGGGCCGCTGGAGAGCGCACGGCGACCGTCGAGGGCGACGGGGGCGGCCTCCGGGTCGGGGCCGGCATAGACGATTTGCTCGTGCTCAAGACTACCAACTCCGGCTGGGAGGGTTTCCTGCGCGAGCGGTACACGACGCTGCCGGAGACCGACGACAGGATCCTCTCGACGGTCGTCACGGCGGACTGGACGTACCACGGCACGGATGTGGACTTCGGCGGGGTGTGGCGGGGCGTGAGGGAACAGCTCCTCGCCACGCTCACCGACCACTACAGTCCCTCGGTGCAGAACACGCTCTACCGCATGGGCAGGGCGGTGCTGGAGCGGTTTTCGGAGATAGAGAAGATCCACCTCTCCCTGCCCAACAGGCACCACATCCCGTATGACCTGCAGCGGTTCGGGATAGAGAACGAGGGCGAAGTCTTTCATGCGGATCCCGACCCTACGGCCTGATCGAGGGTACCGTGGAGAGGCGGGCCTGAGCGGGTGGCCGGCCTGACGACCCACGTGCTCGACACCGCCCGCGGCCGCCCCGCCGCCGGCATGCGGGTGGAACTGTCGCGCCTCGACCCGGCGAGCGGCGAGCGACAGGAGATCAAATCCGTACGCACGAACCAAAACGGCCGTACCGACACGCCCCTATTCTCAGCGGACGAGCTGTCCCCCGGCGTTTACGAGCTAGTCTTCGGCGTCGGCGAATACTTCGACGGAGCACCGGGCGTCCCCGACCCGCCTTTTCTCGACCGGGTGCCAGTACGCTTCGGCGTCGCCGAGCCCTCGGCCCACTACCACGTGCCCCTGCTCGTCTCTCCCTGGTCCTACAGCACCTACCGCGGTAGCTGATACGGAGGGCACGGCCCCGTAACGGTGGACGAGGCTTTACGCCACAACTCGCCGGACGCTTACCGCAAGAAGAGCCAGACGGCGGCGGCGAGCCCGTAGGCGACGATCCCGACGCGCAAGACGCGGTCGCTCACCTTCTGCGCGAGGCGCGCGCCGACCTCGCCCCCGACCACCGACGCCGGCGCGATCACGGCCACGGCGGTCCAGGCAACGTCCGCCAGCAGGGCGAAGCCGATCGCCGAGACCACGCCGATCACGAGCTGCAACAGCGCCTTTAGGGCATTGAGGCGCTGCAACGAGTCCTCAAAGGAGAGACCCAAAAGGGCGAGTACGGCCACGCCCAGGGCCGCGCTGAAGTACCCGCCGTAGACGGCGGCCAGAGCCTGGCCGGCGAGCGCCCCTATGCCGGGGCGCTCGTCGTCACCGGAGCGCTCGCCCAGCCACCTCCCCAACACAGGCTGGGCGGCGAGCAGGGCGCAGGCGGCCAGGACCAGGAACGGCGCGACGCTCTGGAAGGCTTGCTGCGAGGTGGCCAGGAGGAGCCCGACGCCGACGAGGCTTCCCACGAAACAGGCGATCACCAGCGGAAAGATACGTCCCCCTGCCCGCGCAACTCACGACGATACCCGGTCGCGCCCGTAACATAGCCGGGGGCGACGGCGACGTTGTTCGTGACGTTGGCGGTCAGCGACGGGTACCCCACGAGTATCAGCGCGGGGAAGGAGATCAGCGAACCGCCGCCCGCGGCCGCGTTGAGCGCCCCGGCGACGAAACCCGCGACGGCGAGCAGGACGATGGCCCAAACGTCCAGGTCCATCAGAACCGGGGGAGGGAGATCGTCGGACGGCCACGCGAGGGCGTTGCAGGATAGGTCGGGACGCCATCCTCCCGGCGGATCACGAGTTCAGCTCGCGCCAGCGCCGATAGACATCTACGCCTTCTTCGTCAGGTCGGTGCTCCATCGGCAGCCGGCGCTCCTGCCACGGTTTGGAGAACTCGTCGTAGAAGTTCTCCAGCTCGAAGTACTTCCGGTCGTCCTCGTAGTACCGCGAGTATTCGTCGCGCGTGGTGACAAACACCATCTGGTCTGGGCTGCAGTAGTAGAGCGCCCCAAGGCACATCGGGCACGGGTGCGCGAGCACGAAGATCTCGTGCCCCTCGAGGTTCTCGGTCCCGAGCCTCTGGCACGCCTGCCTTATAGCCACTATTTCGGCGTGGGCGGTGGGGTCGTCGGTCTGGGCCACGAGGTTCGGGCTCTCGGCGACGACCTCGCCGCCGCGCGAGATCACGCATGCGAAGGGCCGTCCACCGTTCTCCACGTTCTCGAGCGCCAGCTCGATCGTACGCCTGACGAGATCCACGCGCTGTTCCCCCTTCGGTGACTGTGCGACACGAAGACCGCGAGGGGAGAATAGCAGGCGGCGGCCGGACCGAGCAAACTTTCCGGTGCCTTTTGCAGGCCGAGAGGCGTGGCAGGAGGGCCGGCTAGCATCACGCTTTGCGCCTCGTCCGAGCGGATAAGTATGCCGGTGAGCACGGAAAGTTCGAGAATGTGATCGACGTTCGGTTTACTTCTCGCTTCGGGCGGAAGAGACAATAACAAAGGGAAGACGCTACGGAGGGCGTGATGGACGATAGAACGCGAGGTATCCAGGTTCGAGAATACTTCTTCGAGGACGACGGCCATATACCGAACAACCCGGAGTTGCCGCTGCTCATCTACCCCGGGGTACTCGGGGAGCCGGACCTATCGCCCTCGCGCTGCAAGCAGCTGCTCGCGGAGAACGGCTGGGGTGGCGCCTGGGTCAACGGCGTTTTCTCCTACCACCACTACCACTCCAACGCCCACGAGGTTCTGTGGGTGGTAAGCGGCGGAGCGAGCATCGCCTTCGGCGGTCCGGAGGGAACCACGGTCGAGGTCAAAGCGGGCGATGTTGTCGTGATCCCGGTGGGCGTAGGACACTGCAACGCGGGGTCGAGCAGCGACTTCACGGTCGTCGGCGCATATCCGCGGGGCCAAGAGTCCTACGACTTGCGTACCGGCGAGGAGGGTGAACGCCCCGAAGTGCTGGAGAACATCCGCGATGTCCCCTTTCCCGAGGCCGATCCCCTGTTCGGGCAGGGAGGACCGCTACTTGAGTACTGGTCGGGATAACCCTGACGGTAGGGGATGCGCACGAGACATATCGTCCATCAGGATCGAACGCGTTGGTTAATCTATCACCAAGGTCGAAATACGTTGTTGTGGTGCCATCGCAACGACTCGGGGTCAGGCCAGAATGCTGTTTCAGCAGGACCGACGATGCCGCGTCCTTTGAGGTTCGTTAGATAGCCAGGCAAGTTGTCGGTCGCTGTTAGCTGGGAGGACGTCACGATGCCGTAGTTTGTAGATACTTTCAAGAGTCCTTCGTCAAAAGCCCAGTGGCAGAGCCGACAGAGGGCCATACCGTTAGCAGGACGATCATCCTGGCTCAGACTCCATGGAATTATATGAGAGGCTTCGACCGCCGTGTGCCCGTCCAGGGTCAACACTCGAATGCCGCAAAGGGCGCAACGATGAGCATAGGCTGTGGTAACGGCCCGTCGGAAGCCCTGGTTACGCGCGGCAGGCCGGTACGTTTCCTGTTCGGTCAGCGTTTCCGCGACTTTTCCGTAGTCCCGCTGCAACAGCTCCTCGCTGTACCGAAATGCTTCGTGGTTTGTTGCGCTCTGCTCTACCAGCACGGGCCGCAACTCGGGTGCAAAATAAGCCTCGGTAAGTACGCCGCGTAACGTTGCGCGAGCTTCGGGAGCATGGAGGATTTCGTACAGCTCGTCGTCCAGGCGGGCGCCGGTCACAGTATCTCGAAGCCGAAACAAGGATCTCATCTGCGCGGCGGATGTCACGACGTTCTCTTTACCCGGTTTCGGCAGCAAGTGCCAGAAACCATCACTTCTCAGGTGAAAGAAAGGCAGGGCCATGTTGCCCCGCCGGTCGGGCGACATGACTCGGGTCCAATAACGGGTGAACAGTTCGCCTATATCGGGCGTCAGCTCCAGCAAATTTAGCCGGGTACTATCTTGCTCGAACAAGTCCAGTACGGAGAGTAACAGCAGAGGCTTGTGCGGCGCACGGTTACGCGTGAGCGGCGACCAGCGAGAGCGGCTCGCGTCCGTACGAAGCTTGCCGAAGAGTCTCGCATACCTTGCAAGTTTGTCCTTCATTGCGGCTGCATATTACCCTGCTTATTCGCTACGCACCTCTTGACCTGGCTCGTAAAACCTCCTCTCTGCTACCAGTCCAATCCAGGGCCTGACCACATCCGGGCGAGCTCGTGCAGCCGGTCGTTCTACGGCTCGATCGATTGGCGGATGAAGCCGTTTCGTTACCGTCTTCGGCTAGCCCCCGTCCACCCGTACGCGAGGGTTGCGTAGCAGGAACAGGCCGTATCCGAGGAGGACCAGTGGGGTGGCGAGGGCGAGCAACGGCCTCAGGTACGGATGGAACCCGGCGCCGCGACCTCGCCGGCTACATTGAAGACGAAATGGAGCAGTATTACGGGCCAGATCGAGGCGGTACGCCACCGCAGCGCCGCGTAGGTGAACCCGGAGCAGGTGACCAGCACCGTCAGGTAGACCGCCTCCGGCCAGGGACCCGCCGACGCGAGCCGGCCGAGCTCGAGAACGCCGTAGAGCAGCGAAGTCGTTACCACCGCGCGCGTCACCCCCATCTTGGGCGCCAACGCCCGCCACAAGACCCCCGCGATAGATCGCTTCTGCGCCGAACGCCGCGACGAACATGCCCGGCAGCGCCGGGACGAGCAACGCCGGTTCCAGATCGCGTACGCCGCCCAGCAAGCCCAACGCACCGACGAGGAGCGGGAAGAGGAGGAGGTGCAGGTTCCGCCAACGCGAAGGCTCGTTGAAGCCGGCCTCGCGCCACCAGCCCAACCGCGCGAGCAGGACGACGGCGAGCACGGTCGCCAGCGCCCAGAACAGGTTCTCGGAGGTCGCCACGACGGCGAGGGCCCGTTCGGCCCCGGAGGGACGGTCGAGGGCTTCGGGCGGAATCTCCGCGACGCTCGAGATCGCTGACGCCGGCAAGACGGCCCTGCTGACGAGCAGGAGCCCGAACAACGCCAGGGTAAGCAGCAAGGAGAAAGCCAGCGGGTAGCGGTTTATGAAGTTCCTTACGACGGGTCTACCCCCTTCTACGGGGCTCGCTGGTGGCACGCCAAGTGTACAAAGTAGGTGGATAGTAGAATTGCGGGCGTGTGGAAGGAGGTCGCGAAGAGGCTGGAACGGCGCCGCGCGCCGGCGCGAGGAACGGTACTACTTCTCGCGGCGCTCGTGCTCGTTCTCGCGGCGTACCTGTACGAGCGCTCGCGGGGCTCATCGTCTGGCGTCTCTGGGAACAACAACGAGAGCGTGGCCCTGTACGCGGAGGCTCTAGAGATGGTCGAGGAGGACTACGTAGATCGGAAATCCTTCGATCCCGAGGAGCAGACCTACGGCGCCATAAAAGGGATGCTCGGCTCCCTGGACAAAGAGGGGCACACGCGCTTCGAGACCCCCGAGGAGGTCGCGAACAACCGCGAGGGCTACCCCAACACGGAGATCGGGGTCGGGGTCAGGCTCGAAGACAGGGGCGACGAGGTCGTCGTCTCGTCCCTCCTGGAGAACTCACCCGCCGGGGAAGCGGGAATAGAGCCCGGAGACGCCCTGATCTCGGTGAATGGCAAGAGCGTGCGAGGAGAGCACATCCTGGAAACCAACAAGAAGCTCGAAGGGCCCGAGGGAGGACGGGTAGATCTAACGGTACTCCGGGACGGAGAGGAGCGCGAGTTCTCCGCTGAACGCGCCGAGCTGGAGGTCCCGGCGGCCTCCTGGAACCTCATCCCCGGCACGGATGTGGCCCACCTCCGGCTGGCGTTGTTCTCGGACGGCAGCGCCGCGGAGCTCGAAGGGGCGCTCTTCGAGGCCCGGGAGGCGGGGGCGGAGCGTTTGATACTGGACCTCCGGAATAACGAGGGCGGATGGGTGGAACAGGCCGAGGAGGTGGCCGCGCGGTTCCTTTCGGCCGGAAGCGTTACCTACGTCCAGAGAGATGGGGATAGCAACGAGGAAGAGGCAGTCGTCCCGGACGGCAACGAGCCCCTGGACGCCCCTCTGGTGGTCCTGGTAAACAAGGGATCCGCTTCGAGCGCCGAGATGCTGGCGGGGGCCCTGCGGGACAACGACCGGGCGGATTTGGTCGGCGGGACGACCTTCGGCGCGGGGACGGTACTCGAGGAGCGCCCGTTGAGAGACGGTTCGGCCATCCTGCTCGCCACCGCCGAGTGGCTGACCCCGAGCGGAGATGCCATCCAGGGATCGGGTATCGAGCCGGACGTCGAGGCCGGGCTGGAGAAGGGACAGCAGCCGCGCACCCCGGACGAGCTCAGGGGCCTCACGGAAGAGGAGATCTCCGAGGAGGACGCCCAACTCGAGCGCGCCTTCGAAGTCCTGCAAAAGGAGTAAACGGAAGGGTAAGTACCCGGTACGTAGCCCGCGCCGCGAACTCGCCTACGCGACTACTTACTTTGGAGATCGGTGTCTATTCTTGTAGAAGCTAGCACAGTTTCCCCCGACGAAACTGATCTCTCGTTAACTCAAGGCTTCTTTCGGATCTCCACCCGGAGAGGTCCGGGAGGGGAGCCTACGCCCCGAACGACCCCTTAGAGGGCCGGCCGGGGCAGGGACGGTCGAGGGAGACGTCCCGTGGCGCGGCTCTGGAGAAGCTGTATGAGATCTCGTTCCACGATTTCATACTACATCACGGAACTACCAACCAGAAGGCCCGGCGGAGATCTGTGCTCGATCGGGACGTGCCGGGCACGTTGTCGCGGCTGTAATCTGACTTGCTAGACGTTTTTCTGCCAGTTAAGAGCATCATTATTGCAAGAGCGATTCTTTTTGTTACAATACCGGCCACTAAGCTGGCAAATAGACCGAGAGAAGGAGCCTAAGGAAAGGTGCGAGCCACGCTACAGCCAGGGTTGACAAACAGGCTAACCAAATATTTGAGGACCACACAGCAGCTCATAGAGGAGGGGCGTGACGCGGTCTCGAGCAAGGAGCTCGGGGACTTCACGGGGATCAACCCGGTGCAGGTCCGGCGGGACTTGAACGCGATCGGGTTCTCCGGCACCCGGGGGTGGGCTACCAGGCCTACGACCTCGTGGAGGCGGTGCGGAGCATCCTGGGCTTGAGGCAGAAGTACAACATCGCGCTCGTCGGCGCGGGCAACCTCGGGAGCGCCATAGCGAGCAGCACCATCCTGCCCAAGCGCGGGTTCGTGATCCACGACGTCTTCGACAACGACCCGAAGAAGATCGGACGAACCGTCGGCAACATCGTCGTCAAGCACATCGACGAGCTCAAGAAGAGCGTCGCGGAGGCCGACGAGATTATCGGCATCATCGCCACCCCCTCTTCCTCCGCCCAGGGCGTCGCCGAGCTGATGGTGAACTCCGGCATCCGGGTTATCCTCAACTACACCGACGTCCTTCTACACGTCCCCTACGAGGTAGACGTCCACCGCATAGACCCGACCGCCCAACTCATGCACACCCTCTACTACCTTACCCAGGTCGGCGGAGAAGCCGCCTCGTAAGTAGTTTTTAGTAGTCTAGTTATTAGTTGTCAGCTTGCGGCTCTCCGGCGTCCACCGGAGAGCCGCTCTTCTTGCAAAGAGACAGACTAACCACCGGGATGCACCTGCCATCACCAACTGACTAACGAGAACTAAAAATAGACAACTAGAAAAGGGGAAGAGCCTAGGGCGCACTTTAGGGGTGATAGGTGGGGAAAGGGAAAGGAGGAGTAGCGCCCCGGGCTCTTTAATTGTGTCGATTTGGTATCGCACCAACCGACACCGAGAATATACCGCGCTCGCTACACTTTGTAAAGGTCTTGGAACAGAAAATCGAGGAAATTAGTCCCCGTATGCCCTAAACGCACACTACATCCAGTACAATCAAGCCTCTATCGGTATCGTATGTTGCGACTCCCAAAAGTTCTTCAGACTTTAAAGAATCTTATTATTCTCCCGCTTTGGGGCATCTTCAGATACTCGCGAGTATCGGGAATTGCGCCTCCCGCGTGTCCGGACGGAGGGTTATCTACTTGGGCACGCGAGGGCTGGTTATGCGGTCCTCGCAACTAGCTCGGGTTATCCTGACAGAACCGCATCGGGACGGTAGTCGATCACCTTGACGTTCTTCCACGAGTTGCAGGAAAGACACAGAGGTTGGATATTCTCCGTCAGGTTGCTACCTCCCAAAGACAAGGGGACGACGTGATCCGGAGTGAGCAGAGCATCCCTATCGCCGCAGCGCAGACACGCGTTGCCGTATTTCTCACAGAGCGCTTCGAACTCCTCGACCGTAAGATCGCCCTCGGCGTCTAGCTTCCGCGCTCTACGCCGCGCCAGCTGTACGGCCATCTTCTGGGGATTTTCCCTCCGCCAACGCTTCAGGTTGGCGTAGAGATGCGCTTTTCGCTTCTCGGTTTGGTTGCGCCGGCGCTCGTACTCGGCATATCGCTCTCTCTTTAAAGAGCGATTGTTCTTCATCTCAGCCTTTTTGCAGTCCTTGCAGTAGTTCAGGCGACCGTCGCTCATCTGAAGATGCCGGTAGAACTCGCTCAAGTCCTTGTCTTTGTCGCAGCCTCTACAGGTCTTGCTACTCATGCATCAAAAAGGAATGTCGTCAAAATCCTCTTCGTTCAGGTCCACGTCGTTTTGGGAGGACTGGCGGGCGCCCGCACGGCTGCGCTGGCCTCCGCCGTCGGGGGCACCACCTTCGCCGCTGCCGTCGCTCCGGCCGAGAAACTGGACGTTGTCGGCCACGACGTCGACCTTGGAGCGCTTGGAGCCGTCCTGGGCCTCCCAGGTGCGGTATTGCAGCTTGCCCTCGACGAGGATCGGGTCGCCCTTCTTCTTGTAGTTGGCGATGGTCTCGCCGAGCTCCCGCCAGGCTGTGATGTCGAAGAAGTCCACCTCTTCGCTCTTGGAGCGCACGCGGTTTACCGCGAGTCCGAACCCGCAGACCGGTATGCCGTTGCCCGTGAACCTGAGCTCGGGATCTCTCGTAAGGTTACCGGCGAGTACCACCCGGTTGAAGCTGACCATTTCTGGCTCCTTTCCTCGTGCTTTCGTAGAGCAAGTCTACGGGAGCTTTCCCACATCTCAAGTATAAACCTTGCACGTTCTCCGCACTATCCGCCTCCGTCGTAGCGGGACTTCTAGCCACCCTTCGTAACCGCGACGTCCACGTTCTCGTCGTTGATGGTCACGATCACGTCCCCCTGCTCGTCGTTGCGGAAGACCTCGGCGCCCGCCTTGTGGAGACGTTCGAGCGTCTGGGGGGTGGGGTGGCCGTAGGAGTTGTCCGCGCCGACCTGGATGACCGCTATCTCGGGCTTGAAGCTGTTGAGGAAGAGCGGCGTCGAGGAGGTGTTGGAGCCGTGATGGGTGACCTTCAGGACGGTCAGGGGACCGGTGTAGGAGCCGTTGCTCATGTACTCCTCAGACTTCTTCTCGGCGTCGCCGGCGAGGAGAACGCGGGCCGTGCCGTGGGTCAGGAGGATACCCACGGAGTTGTCGTTCGTCTCCGAGAATAGCTCGCCGGGTGGTGGCGCGATCACGTCTGCCTTCGTCCCTCCCCAGTCCATCCGCATCCCCGCGCGGGACTCGACCACCTCAGAGCCCTCGTCCTGCACGGCGCGCAGGAACGAGTTGTAGGTTGAGGTACCCTTAGGATCACCCGAAACGTAGACGTTGGCGACTTCGAAGGCGTCGAGCACGTCCTCGAAACCCCCGATGTGGTCGGCGTCGGGGTTGCTGACGACGATACCGTTCAGCGACTCGACGCCCCGGCTCCTGAGAAAATCTACAACCTTGGGGCCTGCCTGGGCCTTCCCGGCGTCGAGGAGGTAGCTCTCGCCGCCGGACTGCACGAGCACCCCGTCGCCCTGCCCCACGTCCATGAAGCTCACGACCAGCGAGCCCGAGGGCGGCGGCTGGGCGGTGCCCGGCATCGGCAGAACGCCACAGCCGCTCGAAGCGACCAAGAGCAACAGGGCGAGGAGCAGAACCGGGGCGAACCTACCCACGGCTCGGGGAACGGTCCTTTTCAGGGGTTCCCCTCTATTCGCGGCCTTCGGCCGGTGTGAGGCGGTCGATCCACTCGTCGGCCTCGGTCCGGGAGAGCTCGCCCAAGGACTTGCCGATACGGCTCTCGAGGCGGGCGACGCCGTTCTCGCCCCGAAGCTCCTCGGCGAGGGTCCTGAGAAGGTCGATCTGGCTCTTGCGAGCCTTTCTGCGAAGATCCCCCCTTACCCCGCCGGGAGGTCCCCTGAGATGCTCCCGGCGAATCCTCCTCTACGGCCTCGGGCTTCGAGCCGCCGGCCCTGCCGTTCGGGGGGGAGCTGACAGAGCCGGCGGACTGGCCCCTCCCGGCGCTCTGGAGGCCGCGCGGGGGCGGATAGCCGGCGGGCGGAGCCTCGCTCTCGTCGCCGTCGGAGAGCTCTTCGAGGGCGGTTGCGCCGACGTTCACGGCATCCCTCAAGGCGCGGGCCTTCGCGCGCGTTTCGGCCATGCGGATGATGTGCGGGACGATGTTCCGACCGACGTTGTCGGGGCTCGCGTCGCCGATACCGGAGAAGATCCGGCTTCCTTCGGAGCCTTCGGTTGCCTCCATCTCGACCACGGCCTTTACCACCGCAACGTTGCCGTTCTCGGCCGTAGGGACCTGGACCAGCTCGGTGTCTATGCCGCGCAGGCCCCGGCTGTGTGCTTCGTCTAAAAGACCTGCAAAGAGGACATATTGTTTGCCTTGTCTTGTGATCATGAACTCGTCGCGCACAGGCCCTAACGTCCTTCCTTCGCGGCGGTCTCCCGGTAGTCCTCGCCCTCTAGTTGGATCCACTCGCACATCGCGATGATCCGGCTGGCCGTCCTCTCGCCGAGCTGCTCGGCGAGGTCCTTGGGCCCTATGTTCGAGGTGAAGAGGGTCGGCAGGGCCTCCCGATAACGGTAGTTGACTATGACGAAGATGCGCTCCCGTACCCACTCGGTGGGCCGCTCGCTCCCGAGATCGTCCAGGACCAGGAAGTCCGCGTTCTGGACAGCGTCCATCCACTCGTCGAGGTTGCGGCCCGGCTTGTTGTAGGTCTCGCGCAGGTTGTCCAACAGCTCCGGTACGGTCACGAAAAGGGAGGGAATCCTCTTCCTGCGGATCAGCTCGTTCATCACCGCGACCGCGAGGTGGGTCTTCCCTGTTCCTACCCCGCCGCAGAAATAGAGTCCCCTACCCGCCTCCCGGTTCTCCTCCCAGTTTTCGAGATACCCATCCACCTTTACGCGGGCCAGTCCCGCAGCGTTGCTAATGGTGGGCCTGAAATTGGCGATGGTGTAGCCCTTCATGCGCTTGGAGAGCCCGCTGCGCTCCCGCAAGGCCGTCACCCGGGCGTCACGGCGCATCAACTCCCACTCGCGCCGCTCGTTCTTCTTCTCGCACTCGGGCGTGCAGGGATGGTAATACCACTCGCCGGACTTCCCGTACTTGCGCTGCAGGGCGGGAGGGAACTCGAAGAACTCGGCCGCGAGCTCCCGGCCGCAGTGCGTGCAGATCTGGTCGTCCAGCCTCAGAGCCGGGCCGGCCGACGAAGACCCCGACGAGACCCCCCTATTCGCCGAAGAGCCACTCATAGCCCTCCCGGCGTCGGGCAGCAGACCGTCGATCCGCTCCATCACTCACCCCCTCTCCTGGTTTCGGTTCCCCGATCTTCAACGCTCCACCCCGCACGGCGCCGCTCTGCTCAACGAGCCTCAAGCGCCGATCCTTCTCGAAACGCTCCACGTCAGCGACGGTCTTTACCCCCCGCTGGACCCAGTTCTCCAGGATGCTCCTTACGTACCCCACCCGCCGCGCGTCCCGCTCGCTGGCTATTTTGAGCGCCTCCAGCACCACCGCAGTCTCGAGCCCGTCCCGCTCGCAGTACCCGTTCAAAAACTCCAGTATGTGCGGTGCCGGCAGGCTTCCCATAAAGCGGAAGTAATCGTCCGGCGAGACCCCCTCCGGCTCCGCCCTGACCACCTCGATCTCCCGGAGAGGAACCTCCTCTCGCCGGGCTTCGCCGAGCTCGACGACCCTGCCGGCTACCGGCGGATGTCCTAGAACCTCGACCCATCCCTCCCGCTCCACCGCGAACCCATGCTCGACCAGGATGCGCAAAGAGTCCTCGACACTCTCCGGGGTGGACCGCAGAAGCTCGGCCAGCTCCTCGACCTCGACGCAGTCCTGGCCGACATCGGGGAGGATGCGGAGCAGCTCGTACAGGGCCACCGCCTCGGCGCCGAGGTGGGGCATCCAGCGGACGTAGAGGCGCGCCCTCGCGCCCCGCTCCCGTTTCTCCCCTGGAGGTGTAAGCCGAACCTGCTCCATACTGCGGCCAGTATAGCGGTCCCGGCCCCAGCCCTCTACACCCAATCGCCTCTTCGGCCTTAAAGAAGCGACGTGAAAAGCACACGCGTCACCGGGTTAGAAAACCCTGCTAACCATCTCTCAGGCACGAAATCGTGCATCGCACCCGGCGGTTATCGCGTTCGCAACGATTAGGCCGCTGCCAGCCGGCGTGCCTTTGGAACTGTACCTGCGGAGCACTAGTATAATCCCCGATCTATGGGGCCCTTCGTATTCGAGCGCACTCTGCCGGGAACCAACGAGGTCTTCGGGCCCGACGGCGTGCCACGCCCTGTCTACGACGCGGTCTTCGAAGAGCTAGAGAAGACCGGCCCCGAGCGCTGGGTAGAGAACCTCCGTCGCGCGTACGGTCTCCTCCTGAACGAGCAGTACGCCTTCGGCATCCGGGAGGGCGATAAGACCCACCCGACCGACTGGTTCCCCCGCGTCGTGCCCGCCGCCGACTGGGAGCGCCTGAGCAAGGGCGTAGCCCAGAGGATGCAGGCCGTCAACGAGTTTCTGCGCAGGCTCGAGTCCGGTACCCAGGAGGTCGTGCCGGAGGAGGTCATAGAGACGAGCATCCTCTACGACCCCACCCTTCCGAACCACTTCGGGGAGGTGCCGGTGCGGCAGGTAGCCTTCGATGTCGTGGCGGTCGAGAGTAGGCATAGCGGCCAGACCGGCGGCTGGGAGTACCTCGTCCTCGAGGAGAACGCCAAGATGCCCGTGGGGCTCGCCGCCATGACCCGGCGCCGCGGGATGAGCCGGGAGGTCTTCTTCCCCGGCTCGCTCTCCGGGTTGCCGGTTCGCTCTCTGGACGGCTGGCTCGGGCGCCTGGGCGATTCCTTGCGGGCGGCGTCGCCGAAAGGGCTCGAGGCCACGCTCGCGGTCGTGTCCAGCGGCCCCGGCGATCAGTTCTACCTCGATCACCACATCTACGCGGAGGAGATGGGTGCGATCCTGGCGGAGACCAAGGACCTGACGTTCGACCGGGACGGGTACCTCGTACACGAGCCGACGGGGCGCAGGATAGACGTCGTCTACGAGCGGGTAGACGAGGACACGTTGTATGCGGAGCTGCCGGAGTTGATCGACTGTCACCTAGAGGGAAAGGTTCACGTCCTCTTCGCCCCGAACTCGGAGGTGGTGGACGACAAGGGAGTAGAGGCGTTCGTGCCGGAGATGATCCGGACTTATCTCGGCGAAGATCCGCTGATACAGAACGCCAGGACGTGGTCGCTCGCGGTCCCGGAGGACCGCCGGTACGTGATGGAGCACTTCGGGGAGCTCGTGGTCAAGAGCCGGGGCGGATACGGGGGCAAAGAGGTCATGATCGGGCCGGAGGAGTCCGGGGAGTCCGTCGAGCGGTTCCGCCGGATGGTCGAGCGCAACCCGGTCGAGTACATCGCGCAGGAGACGATCGACTTCTCCACCCACGTGCTCTGCGAGGCCGACGCGGCGAACGGCGGCTTCGCCCTCAGGGACTCCTACGCCGACTACCGGGTGCTCGCGCTGGCGCCGGACCCGACGGACCCGAGCGTGGTAGAGATCGTACCCGGCGCTCTGGCGCGCGTGGCCGCCCCGGGCAGCCACCTGACCAACATATCCAGCGGCGGCAAGATGAAGGACACCTGGGTCCTGGAACGGTGAACTACGGGGCTTTATCTCCGAGGCATTCTGGCTCACCTGGCGCAACCGCTTTCTGTGGATCTTCGGGGTCTTTCTCGGCGGCGGCCAGGTCTTCAACCTGCTTCAGAACGCGAACAATCTGGGCAGTCAAAGAAACGCTTCCTTTCTAGGAGACGATGCGGCCCTCTACGTCTTCGAGGCGAGGCAACTCGTCCTCGACAACCTCATCCTTTTCCTGGGGCTGGCGGCCGCGCTCGTGCTGGCCGGCATCTTCCTGTTTGACCGCTCAAGGGGCGCTCATCGACGGCGTAGCCGCGCGGCACTGGGGTGAGGAGCGGACGCTTCTCCTCGTCTTTCCGGGCCGGGCTCTCGAACTTCTGGCGGGTGCTGGGGTTCTCCGCCCTGTTGGTCCTTATCAGCATCGGCATCGGACTTCTTGTCATCTTGCCGACGATATTTCTTCTCGTCGGCACCCTCTCCGCGACGACCACTCTATTCGCAAACCGCTTTAGTCGGATTCCTCGACGGCTCGGATTCCGATCTTCATCCTGGTCGTTCTGCTAATAGTCGGCGTGTTCTTCTTGATCTCCATCCCCCTCGGTATCATCGTGGCTTTGGGGATGCGGGCTCTCGTGCTGGACCGTGAGGGCGTCTTCGGCTCGTTCGGGAGCGGTTACGACCTCTTCGTTCGGAACCTCGGCCGGAGCTTGCTCGTCTGGCTCGTCGGCTTCACTCTCTCGCTCGGGGTCGGGCTCGCGCTGCTTATCGTGGCCCTGATCGTCGGCCTCGTCCTCGCCGCCCCCGCCGCGGCCCTGTCCTTCGCGGGCCTCGGCACCGCGAGCGTCGTCGCGGGGGTATTGGCCGTCGTCGTTCTGCTGATCCTCTTCGTCGTCGCCTCGGCCGCCGTGGCACCTTCAATCACGCCTACTGGACGCTAGCCTACCTGCGGCTCGTCATCCCACCCGAAGGAGCCGCCGGTCTAGAAGCGTAGCTACGGGCCAGGACTGCCCAGAGGCGGTAAGATGCAGGGCGTTGTGGTACCTCTCTAAGTAGGAAGGATCTCGAACATGGCAAAGCTAGAAGGCAAGGTCGCGGTTATCACGGGCGCGTCCAGCGGCATCGGCGAGGCGACGGCGGAGGCCCTGGCCGCGGAGGGGGCCTCGGTCGTGGTCGCGGCGAGAAGGGAGGAGCGGCTCTCCGACCTCATCGAACGGATAAACGGCAAGAACGGGGGCAAGGCGCTCTCCGTCGAGTGCGACGTGACCGACGAGGAGCAGGCGTACGCCCTGATCCGCAAAGCCAAAGACGATCTCGGGCGGGTGGATGTCCTCGTCAACAACGCCGGCGTTATGCAGCTCTCCAAGATCGAGAAAGGTCTCTCCGACGAGTGGCGCCGGATGTTCGACGTGAACGTACTAGGCCTCCTCTACGCAACCGAGGCCGCCGTACAGGTGATGAAGGAGCAGGGCTCGGGACACCTGGTAAACGTCAGCAGCGTGGCCGGGCGCAAGAGCGGCCCCTTGCGGGGAGCCTCTCCGGGACGAAGTTCGCCGTCAACGCCATCTCTGAAGCCCTGCGCCAGGAGCTCCTCGAGGACAACATCCGGGTGACGATGGTCGAGCCGGGAGCCGTCGAGACCGAGCTCACCAGCCACATAACCGACGAGGAAGCCCAGGAAGGTATAAGCGCCCTCTACGAGCTGGACATACTCCAGCCCGAAGACATAGCGGCAGCCATCGCCTACTGCGTAGTCCAGCCCGAGCGGGTGAGCGTCAACGAGATCCTCATCCGCCCCACGCAACAGGCGAATTAAGCTAGATCGGGTTGCCTCCCGAAGCGGCGACGATGCCTACAACGGACAGAGACATGACCGTCAAGCCGAGCAAGAAGACGGCAACTTTTAGCCATATTTTGGTCCTTCTTAGGCGGTCCGGTAAGCTAAAGAAGGCTGCGAGCCCGAACTGCATCAATACCAAGACGATTGGGGTCACTTTCCCCCAAAAGCGGCCCCCCACCACGAGACCGAAGACGCCCGATGCTACCCCTACACAACCCCAAAGACCAGAAGCGTCGAGAGGAAAGGCCACCCAGGCTGCCGCGGAGCCGCCCACAGAAAGACCCTTGACAACACATGCCTCATGAGTCACATCTCACACCAGCACAAACATGCTGGGCTTTAAAGTTAGTATTTGCTGTGAGGGTATAGTTGCGTCAACTGTTGACCTGTTGGTGCCGGTCCGGGAATCTGCGGGCAGCGAACCGGTAGCTAACTCAAGTAACGCCTAACCAGCTTAATACCTTGGCGAGAGGAGCACCGGCTCCTTGGCGGCGCCTCGCTCGCCTCTCTCGGCACGCAGGAGCTCGTTTAGCGACTCGACGGCCACCTCCAGCTCCTTACGGCCGGGCTCGGAGGTGGTGAGGTACTTCTGGATAAAGTTGCCGATGGCGATGGAGACGCGGGTCCGGCCGAGGACGAACCAGGCCTCGCTTATCACGATGAACTGGAGGACAGCCCAGGGCGCCCAGTCGATAAAAGGGGTTACGAGTGAGATGGCGACGATGTAGATGAGGATGTTGGTGCCACAGCGGGGATGGAGGCGGCTCATGCCTTTGGCGCCTTCGAGGGTGACTTCGCCGTATTTCTCGTAGGCGGCTACGGCCTTGTGCTCGGCGCCGTGGTAGCGGCCGATGACGGTGAACTTCATGGCGGCGAAGAAGAGTAGGAGGATCGGCAGGATGGGGAAGATGGCGAAGAAGGCGAGTATAGCCCCCAAAGGCCCGCCGATGGACTCCGATCCGAAATCCATGAGTCTCACGATGAGCCAGAGAACCACCATGATGCCGACGAAGGAGACGAGCACCCAGATCGAACCGAGCAGCTGCAGGAGGACCCGGAACCACAGAAAGACCGAGCGCACGACAGGCCACTGGGAGATTCGGGCCAAAATCCCTTCGGGCTGCCAGAGCTTGGAAGGGTCTATCCAGACGTAGATCTTGCCGTCCCGCAGCTCCGCGGAGCTGCTGTAGTTGGGTCCGAAGAAGTCTATGCCGCCGTAGCGGGCCATGCCGCCGAAGAGAAGGCCTCTCTTCCTCCCGATGAACCTCTTGCGCCAAGACTCTCCTCCGTACGCATTGCACGAGAACCCGAAACCGGATGTTAAACGATAGCACGTCCGGCGTCGGGGAGCGCAACCGGGCGTTTGGCGGAAACGTATTAGGAGAATAAATTCGCCAAGAGCCGCCGGGCACAAGGGCCGGGCGACGAGATCGGCGCGGGCAAGCCAGGAAAAGGGGTCTTTTGGCCGCTACTGCCGGAACACAGAGACGCAACATCTACGTCGGAATCGGGCTGGCCTTCGCGCTCTTTCTCACGGTTTACTTCGTCTATCAGATCCGGGCGATAGTGCTGGTCTTCCTCTTGACGCTGCTCTTCTCGATCATCATCAGCGGGCCGGTGGACTACCTGCAGCGCAAGGGCGTCGGGCGCGCCTTGGGGACCTTGATCGTTTTCGGGGGCCTCGCCCTCGTTCTGTTCGTAGCAGGGTACTCGATGGGCTCGGTAGTGGAGAGCCAGGTGCAGGGGTTGGTGGAGAGTGCTCCTACGCTCCTCTCCGATGCGCAGGACAGCATCGCAGAGTTGCAGAGCGCCCTGGGCCTGGAGAGCGGGTTGCTGCCGGACCCGCAGCAGCTTCTGGATTCGGCTCGCGGCTTGCTCTCGGGCGGCGCGTTCTCGACGTTCGTGAACGTGGGCGCGAGCGTGGCGAACGTCCTCTCCTTTCTGGTCGTGATCCTGATCGCGACGATCTTTACGGTCGCGTGGCCGGCACCTCTGGTTAACGGGTTCGTGGCGCTCTACCCGGCCGGCCGGCGGGAGAGGGTCCGGGAGATCCTCGGCGAGCTGTACAAGACCGTCCAGAGGTGGTTTCTGGGGCAGCTTACCTCGATGGCCCTCATCGGCCTGCTCTTCACCGTGGCCTTGTTCTTGATCGGGATACCGTTCGCGCTCCTTTTGGGAATACTTAGCGGACTTCTGGCTTTTATACCGTTCGTCGGACCGTTTATCTCGATAATCCCGCCGATCCTCCTGGCCCTCGCCCAGGACCCCATATTGGCCCTGTGGGTGGTCCTCGCCTACGCCGTGGTGCAGTCCATCGAGGGGAACGTGATCCAGCCGGTGGTGATGAACCGGGCGGTCTCCCTGCACCCGGTGGTCGTCGTCTTCACGCTCCTGATCATGGGCACGCTCTTCGGGTTCGTCGGCCTCCTGCTGGCGATACCCCTGATCGCCGCGCTCCAGGTCCTCGTGCGCGAGCTTTGGGTGAAGCGGATGGACTCTTTGGGCACGGACTCGAACCCACCCAGGGAGGAAGCGAAGGACGCCTCGCCCGAATCGCCTAAGCAGAGGGTAGGCCGGTTGCGGCGAGCCGCGGAAGGCCTCTTCCGTCGCTCTTGAGCTCGCGCCCGGCGAGGAAGGTGGTCGAGACCCCACCCCGCCTGAAGTCCTCGTCCTCCAGGATCGCGAGGTGCAGCGGTAGCGTCGTCTCCAGGCCCGCCACGGCGAACTCGTCTAGCGCCCGCGCCCCGCGCCTCAGAACCGCCTCCCTCGTCCGCGCGTGGACGATGAGCTTGGCGAGCAGGGAATCGTAGTACGGTGCGACCTTGAAGCCGGCGTAGAGGTGCGAGTCCACCCTCACGCCGGGGCCGCCGGGCGGGTTGTAGAACTCGATCGGCCCCGTCTGGGGCAGGAAGTTGCGCCGGGGGTCCTCGGCGTTGATCCTGAACTCCATCGCGTGCCCCCGCGAGGACACGTTCCCCGCGACGGAGAGCCCCTCCCCCGACGCCACCGCAAATTGCTCGGCGACCAGGTCCACGCCCGTCACCATCTCGGTGACGGGATGCTCGACCTGCAGCCGCGTGTTCATCTCGATGAAGTAGAACTCGCCCCCCACGTAGACGAACTCGACCGTCCCCGCGCCCTCGTAGCCCAAAGAGTCGACGAGCGCCGCGGCAGCCTCCTTCATGCCTTTCCGGGCCGTCTCGGGCAGCTCCGGGGCCGGGGACTCCTCGATCAGCTTCTGGTAGCGGCGCTGGACGGAACAGTCCCTCTCGGGGAAGATCGCCATTTTCCCGAACCCGTCGGCCACGACCTGCACCTCGACGTGCCGAAGCTCCTTCATGTAGCGCTCGGCGTACACCGAGCCGTCGCCGAACGCCGCCCCGGCCTCCCGGCTCGCCGAGGTGTAGGCTGCCTCGACCTCCTCTTCGGCGCGGACCACGCGCATCCCCTTGCCCCCGCCCCCCGCGCTCGCCTTTATGACCAACGGGTAGCCGACCTCGGCCCCTATGCGCTTGACCTCCGACGCGCTCCGGCACGGGCCGTCGCTGCCGGGGGTGACGGGTACGCCCACGGCGGCGGCTACCTGTCGGGCGGAGGCCTTATCACCCATTTGGGCTATCACCGAGGAGGCGGGGCCGAGAAATTTTATGTTGCAAGCCTCGCAGATCTCCGCGAAACGGGCGTTCTCGGCCAGAAAGCCGTAGCCGGGGTGTATGGCGTCCGCGCCGGAGAGTTCGGCGGCGGCGATGATGGCGGGAATGTTCAGATAGCTGCTTGCGGCTTGCGGCGGCCCGATGCAGATCGCCTCGTCCGCCAGGAGGCGATGCAGGGAGTCCGCATCGGCGGTCGAGTAGACGGCGACGCTCCTTATACCTATCTCTCGACAGGCGCGGATAACGCGGAGAGCCACCTCCCCCCGGTTCGCGACGAGGACTTTGCCGATCACGACCCGGAGACCTTCACCGCGCCTAACCCTCAGGCCGGATGCGGAAGAGCGGCTGGTCGTACTCCACGCCTTTCGCGTCCTCGACCAGAACCTCCACCACCTCGCCCGAGACGTCCGCGAGGATCTCGTTCATCAGCTTCATCGCCTCGACGATGCACAGAGCCTGTCCCGCCCCGACGCGATCCCCAACTTCGACGTAAGGCTCCTCCCCCGGCGCCGGCGCCCGGTAAAACGTCCCCACCACCGGCGAACGCGCCACGTGCATGCCCCCGTTGCGCTCCGCCGGACCCGGCTCTGACACGGCCTCCGCGAGAGGCGCGGTGGTCTGCGCGATTACCGGCGCGGCAGAGGGCTCGACAGTGGCTCCGGCGGGGCCTTCGATCCTGGCCTTCACGGTGATCTCCAGCTCCCCCTGCCTGACCCGGATCTCGCCGACCCCGCTCTCGGCCAGAAGCTCGACAAGCCTCCCGACATCGTCCAGGGGCAACGCCCCCTTCTCGGGCTCCGGCAAAGACTCACCGCCATCGTTCATCGTACGCTCTCCTTCGACATAGGCCCGGATTGTACACTTATGGAAGGCTGTTAGGGGACCCGTAAGGGCGCCGTGGGAAAAGCCGCCCGGACGTGTAGAATCCTTTCGTACTATGTTCGTTACGATCTTCCAGAACCAATGAGCATCCGCGTACTAGATCCCGTAGTAGCCCAGCAGGTCGCGGCCGGCGAGGTCGTGGACCGGCCGGCCTCCGTGGTCAAGGAGCTGGTCGAGAACTCCCTGGACGCCGGGGCCACGAGAATAGAGGTCGAGCTCGGCGACGGCGGCGCGTCGCACATCCTCGTTCGGGACGACGGCTCGGGCATGTCCCCCGAGGACGCTCCACTCTCGGTCCTGCGGCACGCGACCAGCAAGATACAGGCCGTCTCCGACCTCGAGGCAGTGACGACTTTGGGCTTCCGGGGCGAGGCCCTCGCCTCCATGGCGAGCGTCTCGGCCTTCTGCCTGACCACCTCCACCGGCGAGGGCGCCGGCACAAAGGTCGTGGTAGACGGCGGAGAAGAGGCCCGCGTCTCCCCCGCCTCGCACCCCAAAGGAACGACTATCCTCGTCGACAGGCTCTTCTATAACGTCCCCGCCCGCCGCGCGTTTCTCAAGGGCGCCCGGGCGGAAAGGGCGGCGATAGTGGAGGTCCTGACGCACCTCGCCGTCGTCCACCCGCCGGTCGCCTTCCGCCTCGCCGAGAAGGGCCGCGACTACCTCTCGCTGCCCCACGCCAAAGACTTGCTCGAGCGCCTCGCCCAGGTCCACGGCGTCGCCAAGGCCCGCGCGATGCGTCCGGTGCAGTACGAGTCCGGCGCCTTCGAGGTCTCCGGGTACGCCGCCCTGCCGAGCGTTACCGAGGGAAGCCGGGCGAGTCAGACGGTCGCGGTGAACGGCCGCTGGGTGCGGGCCGAGAACCTGACCCGTGGTATCGACGACGCCTACCGGGCGACGCTCCCCTCGGGCCGCTACCCGCCGGTGGCGCTACGCATCGGCGTGGACCCCCGCCGGGTAGACGTGAACGTCCACCCGACCAAGCAGATCGTACGCTTCTCCGAGGAACGGGCCGCCCGCGCCGCCATCGCCGCCGCGGTCCGCGAGGCCATAGAATGGCGCCCGCTCCCGCCGTCCGCCGCCCCACGCCCCACGGAACAACCGCACGAGCAGGAGAGCTTCTCGTCCTTCCGTACGTCGGCCCCGAGCTACGCACGCGTCGCCGAACGCCGCCCCGACTACTCCCCACCCGCCCGAGACCTGCGCGAAGCCCGAGAGCGCCTCGTCGAGGCTTCGGCGCCGCTCTCCGAAGCGCCCACCGAGTCGTCCTCCGAAACACCGCCTCAGGAGCGTTTCGATGCGCCGGAGTTGCCGGAGCGAGGGGCGTTGCCACGCCTCGAAGAGTTGCGGGTCATCGGGCAACTCGCGGCGGGATACATCCTCGTCGAGGAGCCAGGTTCTTTGTGGCTCGTGGACCAGCACGTCGCTCACGAACGCGCCATACTCGACAGGCTGAACGACGCCGAGGAGGGATCCGCGGACGAGTCCTTCGCGACTACACAGGCCCTCCTCGTCCCGGAGGTCGTGGAACTCTCGCCCGGCGAGGCCGCGGCAGCCACGGAGTACCTGGAGGAGCTCGCCGTGTACGGCTTCGAGGCCGAGCCCTTCGGGCCTGCCTCTTTCAGGATCACCGCCGTCATCTCCACTCTAGCCGGCCGGGACGTGGCTGGCGCCTTCAAAGAAGCGCTCGCCGCCGCTAAGGGGACCGGGCCGGGCCGTCGTCGCGAGGATCACATACTCGCAACCATCGCCTGCCACTCGGCCGTGAAGCTCGGCGACAAGCTCTCCCATCCGGAGATGGAAGCCCTGATAAAGAGCTGGCTCACCAGCCGGCTCCCGGCCACCTGCCCGCACGGCCGCTCCATCTGCTACCGTATCGGCGTCAACGAGATCGGCCGCAAGCTTGACCGGCACTAGACGAAACGATTCTCCGCCCCTAACCGCCGATCACTTTCCGCAGTCCGAGTTGCGCCACGGTCCCTGTTTCGAGACTTTGGGGTTGCTGGCTCTGTGCAGAATCCTGCACACTAGCTCTCGAGAAGGTCCTTTGTCGAAAGCTGGTGCATAATGCCGCTACGCCCATGATCATCGCGAGGTAACATGACTGAGCAAGAACAACGGAACCGCATCGACATGAAGCAGGCAGTGGACATCGCCTTCAGAGCCATACAGCAGCTGTACCCAAGCTACACCCTAGAGGACCTGCTCTTGGAAGAGGTGTATTTGGGACTGATGAACGAAAACGAGTGGGAGGTGACGTTGGGATTCGCACGCCCGTACAGCACGGAGAGGCCGGGCACTCTTAGCAACGTTCTTCCGCAGACGAAGCCTAGGACCTACAAGAGGTTCTTCATCGACGCGGAGTCGGGCGACCTTAAGGGAATGCTCGACGGCCGGATAGAAGCGGACTGACCTAGCAAGGCGCTGTTGCTCGAATACGTGAACTCGCTAGCAGGGCAGTACCGCAGTCGAGGTCTTCTGTTGGACACGAGCCCACTGTTGCTCCTCTACCTCGGCCTCTACGCCCCGCAGCAAATTGAGCGGTTCCCCCGCACGAGAAGTGAGGGGTTCACGCGTAAAGACTACGAGTTCGTTCTGGACTTCGCAGGCGGGTTCGACCGCCTGATCACCACGCCCCACATTCTCACTGAGGTGAGTAACTTACTAGGCCAGTTGCACGGGTATGTCAGGGACGGGTGCTTCGAGGCGTTCGCCCGACACGTGGCGGAGGAGAGCACCCATGAACACTCACCGCCTGCCGTAGCATTGGCAGGCAAGGCAGAGTTCGTCCCGTTCGGCATCACCGATACTTCCATCGCCGAGGTTGCAGCCGAGAGGTACCTCGTCTTGACAACCGACGCCAGACTCAACACGCACCTGGTACGCCTGGGGGTAGCCTCCCTCAACTACAACAACTTCCGGCTTCTCCTTCCGGAATAAACGCAGGACGTGGAACAACCTTTTGAGCTCGTTTAAATATAGGCTGCTCGGAGTGCTCGCAGTAGGGGTGGCTGCCTCGATCTGGGGTACTCTAGGCTTCTTCGCGAAGATCCTCTACGCCGAGGGCGTCTCCTTCGAGGCGCTGGTGGCGGTACGGGCCTCCATCGGCTGGATAGCGATGCTTCTCTTCGTGCTGCTGGCTCGCGGAGCGGCGAGCCTGCGGGTCGCGCGGAGGGATTTTCTCTTTCTAGTCCCTCTGGGTCTCGTCGGGGTTGGGGCTTTCTACCTGTTGTACTTCTTCACGGTGCGCGAGAGCACGGTGGGGACGGCGGCAATCCTGCTCTACAGCTCGCCGGCTTTCGTGTCGCTTTTGGCCTGGTTCTTCTTGAGAGAGGCGCTCGGGGTACTGCGGGTCCTGGCGCTCGCGCTGACCTTCGGGGGGATCTTCCTGGTCGTGGGCGGGTACGATCCAGCGGCCCTGGAAGTAGGTCCCCTGGTGCTCGCGACGGGCCTCCTCAGCGGCCTGACCTACGGCTTGTACTCTATCTTCGGCAAGCCCGTGGCCGGACGCCTCGACCCCGCCGTCATCCTGAGCTACGCCCTCGGCTTTGGGGCCGTGCTGCTCGTGCTCTTCGCCCTCCCGACGATCGACACGCTCGTCGGGCTGTCTTTAGGCTCCTACGTATTGCTCTTCATGCTCGCTGTCGTGCATACTTCCATAGCCTTCGGGCTGTACACGGCGGGGCTCAAGCGCCTGGAAGCGGGGCAGGCGGCGATCGTGGCGACGGTCGAGCCGGTGGTGGCGGGGGCGATCGGGGTGGTCTTGCTGGACGAGAGGCTCGCGGCGCCCAAAGTCCTCGGGGCGCTCCTGGTCCTGGCGGGCGCGGCACTGGCCCAGGTGAGGCTCGAAAAGGCGTCGCGACGCGAGGACGTCTCCCCCGAAGCGCCCTCCCGACCGCGTTAGGGTTTCTGCGGGCGAGGAGTCCTGTGAGAAGCGGCTTGGCCCTACGGCGGCCGACCGGATACTATATTGGCGCTTGTTTAGCGGTAGGCAGGTTCGGGCGGTAGCGCCGGGCCTGTCTGCACGTCGCGCGGAGACCCGTCGGGTGCGGGCGCAAGGGAGGCGTCATGCCGGTAGAGTTCGAGGGTAGCGAGGACCATAGCTTAGGGGTCGAGGAGGAACTCCACATCGTGGGTGCGACCACGGGCGAGCTCGTCCCGCAGATAGAGGAGATCATGTCGCGCCTGCCGGAGGACCTCAAGGAGGCGGTCTCCTACGAGCTCTTCCAGTCCGTCTTGGAGATAAAGACTCCGCCGTGCGCCACGGTCGCAGAGGCCGAGGGGATTCTAAGGGGGCTCAGGAGTCGGGTGGGATCCTGGGCCGCGGCCTGCGGGGCCGCGCTCGCCTCGGCCGGAACCCATCCCTTCTCCCGCTACAACGACCAGAAGATCACCGCCCAGGAGCGCTACGAGCGGGTGATAGAGACCCTCCGGTGGGTGGCCCAAAGGGAGGTCATCTTCGGCCAGCACGTCCACGTGGGCGTGCCGGGGGAAGAAGAGGTCATAGAAGCCCATAACCGGCTCGCCGAGCAGGTCCCGCTCCTTCTGGCGCTCTCGTCCAACTCCCCGTTCTGGCAGGGGATGGACACCGGCTACGAGTCTACGCGCGTAAAGATCTTCGAGACCTTCCCGCGCGCCGGGCTCCCCCCCGCCTTCCCGAACTACGAGGCGTTCGAGGACTACGTGGACCTCATGGTAGAGGCGGGCGCCATGGACGACTACACCTTCTGCTGGTGGGACGTCAGGCCCCACTCGAAGATCGGCACCATAGAGTTGCGCGTCCTCGACTCCCAGACGAGCCTCGACTCGGCTGCCGCCCTCGCCGCCCTCACCCAATGCTTCGTCGCCGGATCCCTCGCCCAAAGCGCGAAAGGCCCCTACGACCGCGAGCTCACCTACGAGAACAAGTTCCGCGCCTCCCGCCACGGCCTGAACGCCGTCTTCTACGACGCCGAGAGAGGCGCCTCCGTCCCCGCGAAGGAGATGGCGCGCACGTTGGTCGACGAGCTGCGCCCCGTAAGCCAGGACCTGGGGTGCGAGAACGAGCTCGCGGGCATCCTGGAGATAGTAGAGGGCGGCACCGGCAGCCAGCGCCAGCGCCGCGTCTACGAAAAGAGCGGCGACTTCCTCGACGTCGTCGCCTACCTCATCGAAGGTACCCGCCCGGCGATGGCCGGAGCTTCGGACGAGAGCCAGGCAGAGGAGCAGGTCTGATCTAGCCGGTCAGCCTTTAGCAGTCAGTTCTCGGCGGCCTCCCACTCCCGACGGTCGATAGCGTACCAGACGTGATCCAGGCCTCTCCATCGCGTCTCACCCCGCTGTACGAGGCCGCACTTCTCCATGACGCGCCGGGAGACGGCGTTCTCCGGGACCGTAAAGCTGATGACGCGCTCTAACTCGAGCACCTCGAACCCGTAACCCAGGCTCGCCCGGGTGCCCTCCGTGGCGAGGCCACGGTTCCAGCAGGCTCGGTCGAGGCGCCACCCCACCTCCGTCTTGTGCTCGCCCTCGCTCCACTCTTCGTTGTACTGCAGCCCGACGAAGCCGATAAAGGCACCGGATGCCTTCTCCTCCACCGCCCATAGCCCGAAGCCGCGCTCGTCCCAATGACGCACGAACCTTCCCACCTGCGCCTCGCTCTCCTCGCGGGTGAGAACGTAGGGAAAGTGCCGCATCACTTCCGGGTCGGCGCACACGCGGGCGTAGGCGTCGAGGTCTTCCTCCCGCCATTGGCGCAGAAGCAGCCGGGCAGTCTCTATCTCGGTGATCGCTCTAACCCTCGAACCCTTGCGACCAGATGCGGTCGAGGTCGTAGTTGGAGTAGCAGCGGAAGGCGACCATGGTCTCGGTGCGGGCGACGCCGGGCGTCTGGGCGAGTCTCTCGGGGACTATTTCGGCGAGCCGCTCGAAGTCCGGTATCCGCACCATGACGACGAGGTCGTAAGGCCCCGTCACGGAGTAGACCTCGGTCACGCCCTCGATCCCGAGCATGGCCTGGGCTGCCTCCTGCACCCTCTCCCGTTCCGTCCTGACCAGGACGACCGCCGTTACCAAAACCCTCGCCTCCTTCTTAGCCGCCAGCTACAAGCAATCGGCTTTCAGCTTTTTGTTCGAACCGCCACCCATGAATATCCACAGGCCGTTCGATACTCTGGAAACCTGTCTCAAACGAACTACCCTTTTGCTACTCGCGGTCTGGCTGAGAGCTGAAAGCTGAAACGCTGACAAGTTTTAGATCCCGAACGTCACCGTGCCCGTGAGCACGTTGTCGGACTCGTTCTGCTCGTACTTGACGGGGCCCGCCTTGACGCTGACCTCGGCGGTCTCGTCGAACTCGCCGGGCTTGAAGCCACTGACCTCCACGGTCGCCTGTCCGCCGGGCTCCATGCGCTCGACGGTCGCCGGGATGGCCTGACGCTCGGCCCTGGTGTTGAGAACGACCTCCACCGGGATGCCGGTCTCGGCGACCTCCGCGCCGTTGACCACGGTCACGGCGAAGGTCAACTCATCGGAGCCGGTGAGGATCACGTTCCCGCCCGATACCAGCGGCCGCCCGGCGACCGAGACGCTGGAGATACTCACGTCGCGCGGCGCGCTCGGATCCTCGGGGGCGGACGCACCCTGCCCTGACGCGTCGCGGGCGCGGGTAGAGAGGCCCAGGGCTTCGTAGTCCATAAAGGGCCTCGGTTCGTAGAGGTAGTTCTGGTCGCCCCTCCGCCCCGACTCGCCAAGAGCCTCCTCGGAGGCGGGGAGGTAGTGGTTGAGGACGATGGCGTCGCTGAGCTTGTAGTCTTCGACGGCCGCCGGGAGGGCCTCCCCGAACTCCTCGCTGCCCCCCTCCGCAGCCTCGGCGAGCTCGCCGGTCGCGGCGGCCCGGATGCCTAAAGCGCTGACCATATAATGGTGGGTATCCTCGAACTCCGGCGGCACCTCCTCGTTGCGCAGGGCCTCCAGGTAGCCTTTCTGGGCCGCGTCCGCCGCCCGATCCGCCGCCGCGGCGTCGAGGCTCGCGGGGTCTTCGAGGGCCGCCGCGACCGTGGCTTGCAACTCCTCGTTGCCCACGTTGGCCGAGTCGCTGAGAGTGCTATCCGCGCTGGTGACGTACTTGCGGATCTGGGTGGCCTCCTGAGCCGCGACGCAACTCCTCGCGCCGAAGAAGATGACAGCGAAGCAGAGGATGAGGAAGAAGACGCTCCCGAGGAGCGTCATCCAGGGCGGCAGAGCCCATTCACGCCGGGCCCGCCCGGAGGGCCGGCCGGGACTCCGGGCGGGACGCCGGCCGGAGCCGCCCCCGGAGCCACCCCCCGTGGGCCCCCTCCGGCGGACCGACGGTGCGGACCTGTGGGATCTGCGCTCTACGAATAACCCCCTAGCATGGAGACAAGAGCCCCTCCCCCCGGAAGGCGACGCTATTGTGGGCGAGGGGGGACTCGAACCCCCACGTCCTCTCGGACACTAGACCCTGAACCTAGCGCGTCTACCAATTCCGCCACTCGCCCAAACGAACTCCTCCCAGCCTCTTCGACGGCCTAGAGAAATCCAGTGGATTTTATCAAGTCCGGAGACGAAAGACCATTCTGTTACTCGGAGGCCACCCGCGGCGATCTTCCGCGGGCGATATCGCGAGCCCTATAAAAGCTTTTTGCCGGCGTTAGTAACAAGTATCCCGCGTCAAGCTATAGAATAGCTGCGTATGGCCGAGACGCATTACATTGGCGGCTGGGCCCCCGGCCAGGGTTGCTACGCGCTGGCGGAGATGGTTGGCCGGGGCGGCTTCGCGACCGTATGGAGGGCCCGCCCCGTGGACGCTCCCCGGAGGAAGGGTCTCTTCGGGAGGATCGGGGGCGGCCTGGAGGTAGCCGTGAAGGTCATCCCGGTCTACAGCGTCCAGGAGCGTTCGCGGGCTTTGCGAGAGGGCCAGATCGCGGAGAACCTGCGCCACGAGAACATAGTCAAGACCCTGGAGGTCATCCCCGGCGACCTCGAGGTGTACCTGGTGACTGAGTTCGTCCGCGGGGCGCCGCTCGACGTCGCCGCCAGGCACTACACCCTCGACGAGGTCTCGGACACCCTGGTCCAGATCCTTGAGGCCCTGGACTACGCCCACTCCCAGGGGATCATCCACCGGGATATAAAGCCCCAGAACGCCCTCGTGGACGGCCGCGGTAGGGTGAAACTAACCGACTTCGGGGTTGCCTACCGGGCCGGGGACACGCGCCTGACGCAGGTAGGCTACGCCGTGGGTACCCCCGGCTACATAGCCCCGGAGATCCTGGACGGAGGGAATCCCACGGAGCTGACCGACATCTACGCCGTCGGCGCCACCGCCCGCGCCCTCCTCTCCCACCAGCCGGAGGAGCTGCCAGCACGCCTCCTCGAGTTCGTGAACCGCGCGACCTCCCCCAATCCGGCCCACCGCCCCCGGAGCGCATCGGCGGCCCTGGATCTCCTCACCAGCCGCCGCGAGAGCACCGGCGCCCCGACCAGGACCCCAACCAGAACCCCGACCAGGACTGCCGTCCCCGGCGCCGGATCCTCCGGGAAGAAAAAGGAAGCTTCCGACTCCGGATGGTACACGAGCCAGGTTTTGAGGATAATTAACGGCCTGGTGGCGGGCTGGCTCGGCTACCTCGGGGCCGGGTTCCTCTTCAACGGCGCCGAAGCCCTGGGGGTCGCGGCGGGCTTCGGGGTCCTGGGCTACCTCTTGCCGCGCCTCGCGGCCCTCGGGGTCATAGTAGCCCTGGCCGTGGCGCTCGTGAGGAGTCAGCAGGCGGGCCTCGGATTCGCCACGCTCCTGCCGGCGGTAGGGGGCCTGTGGGTCGCCGCCGGCTCCGTCAGCGGGGGAATGAGGCGGCTCCCCCTGGGGCCCGTGCTCGCCATCCCGCTCGCCGCCTACGGTCTCGGGGCGGGGCTGCCGCTCTTCCTCGGGACGCTTATGCGCCCCTTGGGGGCCGCCCTCTCGGCGGCGGCGGCGGCGTTCTCGCTCATCGTCTACGACCTCTCTTTCGGGGACGGCGTGGTCCCCTACTTCGGGTTTCCCGCGGAGACTCTCCCGAAGAGCCTGGGTCCGCTGGGCCTTCTGGAGCAGGGCGAGGAGCTATTTAGAGCGTACCCCACTTTCTTTATGCTCGCCGCCCTGTGGGCCGCGATGGCCGGGGTGATCTCGCTCGCCGAGTGGTTCGGGGTCTGGGCGCTGGGGCTCGTCCTCGCCGTCGGCGGCGGTATCCTGGGGTACGCGCTCGAGGTCTCGGTCACGCAGGAGGCCCTCTCGCAAGCTATGACTTCCCTGGGCTTGGCGGCTATAATCTATGGAGTCGTAAAGTATCTCGGGTCCAGGCTCGGTGGTGGGTAGGTCTCTTTGGGTTTCCTGCGGTTGGTGGAGAAGCGGATGGAGTCCCTCGTGGAGGGGGTCTTCGGTCGCGCCTTCAGAAAGCAAGTCCATCCGGTCGAGATCGCAAAGGGGCTCACCAAGCAGATGGACGAGAACCGCATGGTCAGCGTCTCCAGGACCTACGCCCCGAACGACTTCACCATCCACCTCTCAAAGCCCGACTCGGAGTCCATCCAGGCCTACCAGAGCGCCTTGAGGGACGAGTTGATCCAGTACGCCTCGACCCACGCCCGGTCGAAGAGCTACCATCTCATGACCCCGCCGAGGGTCCGCTTCGTCACCGAAGACTCTTTGCGCTTCGGCGAGTTCGGCGTAACTGCCAAGCTCACCGGCGGCGGCGGCCCCCGCGCGGAGGACGCCCCGGAGGACACCTCAGGCCAGACCCGCATCTTCCGCACCGAGAAAACCGGAGGCGACGATTCTCAGGGCGGGGATCAGGGCACATCCGCCATCTCCGCCGAGGAGGCGAAGAGGCACGGGCTCGCGCGGGAGATCGTGGAGTTGGTCCTGGAAAGCAGGTCGTATCCTCTGGAGGGCCGCGGGCCGTGGAGCATCGGCCGCTCCGAGGAGAATGAGATCGTTATCCAGAACCCGAACGTTTCGCGGCGGCACGCCCGGCTCCTGCGCTCGGAGAACGGCTTCCTCGTGGAGGACTCGGGCTCGACTAACGGCACCCTCCTCGACGGCGCGCCTATAGACCGCGAACGCATCGAGAACGGCGACGAGTTGACCTTCGGGGGGATCACCGCCCGCTTCGTCCGCCGGATGGACAGCCTGTCTTCGTCCCCCGGGCGGGGCCAAGGCCAGGGCCAGGACTTCGATGACTCCGCGCCGCGCAAAAAGGGTTCCGGAGGGCGTTAGGGCATGGACTTGCAGGTGCCGCTGCTCGCAGCGAAGGCTTTGCTGTTGCTACTGCTCTTCGCCTTTATCTACGCCGTGGTTCGACGCGGCATCGGCGACCTGCATTCCATCCCCGAAGACGAGACCTTCGTGGCCGGGAGAGAGCCGGAGACGGACGGCCGGAGCAACCATCCGGAGAGAGGTTCGGGCTCCCGCTCCGATACATTTGTCGCCGCCGAAAGCCAGAACGGTCACGCCACGCTCGTGGTCGAGGACTCGGATATCCTCGCGCCGAACACCCGGTTCCCGGTGGAGAGCGGCACGACGAGCATCGGCCGTTCGGGCGCGAGCAACATCGTCCTCAAGAGCGACGACTACGTCTCGGGACAGCACGCCAGGCTCACCCGCCACGGCGGTCTCCTGTACGTCGAGGACGCAGGTTCGACCAACGGCACCTTCGTCAATGACCGCAAGACCGTCGGCGCAACCCCCTTGAGGAGCGGCGACCGGGTGCGGGTGGGGTCCACGACCTTCAGGTACTCGGAGTAGGGGCCGGTAAGCGTATGCTGCTCCTCGAACACCACGGCCTCACGGATGCGGGCAGGGTCCGTAAGAACAACGAGGACTCCCTCCTCGTCGGCGAGGGCCGGGACGAAACCCTGTTCGTGGTCGCCGACGGCATCGGCGGCTTCGAGGCTGGGGAGGTCGCGAGCTCCATCGCGGTCGACGTCCTCAAAGACCTCGGACCTTCGGACTCGTTGGAAGACGCCATAAGAGAGGCCAACCGCCGCATCCTCGCCGCCGCCAGGGGGGACGAGAGGTTCCACGGGATGGGTACTACCGTGGTGGCGATGCGTTTCGGCGGTACCGGGGAGGAGCCGGTCGCCCAGATCTCGCACGTCGGCGACTCCCGGGCTTATCTCTTGCGCGGCGGGGAGTTGAAGCCCGTCACCGAGGACCACTCCCTCGTCGCCGAGCTCGTCAGGAGCGGCGATCTGACGCGCGCCCAGGCATCGGAACACCCGCAGAAGAACCTGATCACGCGCGCTTTAGGCGCCGATGCAGAGGTCGACGTCGACACGGTCGTCCTCCCCGTCGAGCCCGGGGACCGCCTGCTCCTCTGCTCTGACGGCCTCTCGGACATGGTCCCCGAGCCCGGGATGCTCGAGATCCTCGCCTCCTACCCGGAAAACTCCGAGAGAGCGGCCCGCGCCCTCGTCGTCGCCGCCCTCGAAGCCGGCGGCGCGGACAACGTGACCGTCGTGGTCGTTGACGTGCGGGAGGAGGATCCCCCCGCCGAGGAGCCCCACCGGGGAGACACCCAGGAACTGAGGGCCATCCTCCCCGAGGAGACCCACGCCCCTCGCCCGAAGACCCCCCGGGACGGTAGCCTGCGGGGCAAGAAGCACGCGGCTTCGCGTCCGAAGAGAAGACTGGGGCGGCTAGAGCGTACCATGGCGGGGTTAGTCCGGGTGGTGGCGGTGTTGCTGGTGCTGGCGGCGCTCCTCACGCCCTTCTACCTCTGGGGCTCCAGCCGGTACTTCCTGGGCTTCGACGGGAACGAGGTCGTAGTCTATCGAGGACTGCCCTACGCGCCCTGGGGCCTGGAGCTCAACGAGGAGGTCCGGAGGACGGGCCTCGAAGAGGCCGACGTGGAAGAGCGCTTCCGGGACGACGTGGAGAGCCACAAGCTCTACTCCTCCGAGGAGCAGGCCGAGGCGGTAGTGCGCGACCTCGAGGCCGGGTAGTGGAGGTGACGAGATGACCCAGCGCGCCACGCTCCCCATGACCATAGCCCTCCTCATAACCACCCTGGGTTTCGCGACCCTCATCTTCGTGCAGGAGGCCAACAGCCCGCCCCTGATCTACGGTGCCTACTACGCGGGTACGATGGTCGCGCTCTACCTCGGCGTCAGGCTCTGGCTCCCCCACTCCGACGTGCTGCTGCTACCGATGGTGACGCTCCTGACCGGGGTCGGGCTCATCATGATCTACCGCCTCACCTACGAGGTGCCGGGGGTCGAAAACCTCGCGACCACGCAGGCCGGTTGGATCTTGGTGGGAGCCGGCGCCCTCGTGGCCGTGGTGATCTTTCTCCGCGACTACCAGAAGCTCTTCGCCTACAAGTACCTCCTGGCTTTGGCCGCCGTCGGTTTCGTGGCTTCGACCTTCACGCCTTTGGGCTACGAAGTTAACGGGGCGAGGCTCTGGCTGCAGATAGGGTCGGTCACCTTCCAGCCCTCCGAGTTCGCCAGGATCGCGCTCATCATCTTCTTCGCCGGCTACCTGGCCGAGAAGCGCGACCTCTGGGCGGCGACGAGCAAGTCGTTCATGGGCATACAGCTGCCGGCGCTGAAGTACTTCGGACCCGTGGCGCTCGTGTGGGCGGCCTCCCTGGGGCTCCTCATCTTCGAGAAGGACCTGGGGAGCAGCCTGCTGTTCTTCGCCGTGCCCGTGCTCATGCTCTACGCGGCGACGGGCCGTATCGCCTACGTCATCCTCGGCGCGCTCCTCTTCGCCATAGGCTCTTTCGCGACGTACCTCGCGTTCTCGCACGTGCAGCTGCGGGTAAGCACCTGGCTCGACCCCTGGTCCGATCCGGACGACTCGGGGTTCCAGATCGCCCAGAGCATCTTCAACATCGCCGATGGCGGCATCACCGGCACGGGCCTCGGCGCGGGCTTCTCCCAAACCATCCCCGAGGTCGAGACTGACTTCGTCTTCTCCACCATCGCCAGCGAGCTGGGACTCCTGGGGTCGACGGCCTTTCTCCTCGTCTTCCTCGTCTTTGTGTACAGGGGCATAAAGATATCCCTCCTCGCCGGAGACGACGCCTCCAAGCTCCTCGCCTTCGGCCTGACGGCCATGTTCGCCATGCAGACCCTCATAATCGTCGGTGGCGTCACCAAAGCCATCCCGCTCACCGGCATCACCCTGCCCTTCGTCTCCTATGGCGGCTCCTCGGTGCTCGGTAACTTCGTCCTCACCGGCCTCCTCCTGGTCGTCTCCGAAAAGGCCGGAAAACGCTCCGACGCGGAAGAGGCGAGGTACGAAGCGCCGGAGAAGGCGGCCGTTTGAACGCGCAGCTCAGGCGCACCTTCTACCTCTTCGTGGCCGGGTTCGTGGCGCTGGTCGGCGTGCTCGCCTACTGGCAGGTCTACGCCAGGGAGTCCCTGGCGACCGACCCGGCCAACCGCCTGCAGTCGCGGCGGGTCCAGGAGGTCCCGCGCGGCCTGATCCTGGCGGGCGACGGCGAGACGGAGATCGCGCGTAGCGAGCAAGACGGCGGAGGGGGCACCTACAGCCGCGTCTACCCGGAGGGACCCCTCTACGCGGGAGTAACCGGCTACTGGAGCACCAAGTACGGGGCGAGCGGGCTCGAGATCAGCCAGAACAACAACCTCTCCGGCGCCGGCGAGCCCGAGACGCTCGACGAGCTGATCAACCAGTTCTCCGGCGGCCCCCAGGCCGGTAACGACGTCGAGCTCACCCTCGACCCCGAGCTCCAGCGCCTCGCCTACGACGGGCTCGCCTCCAGCAGCACGGGGCGCGGCGCCGTCGTCGCCCTGAACCCGAAGAACGGCGAGATCCTCTCGCTCGTCTCCTACCCCTCCTTCGACCCGAACGACATAGACGAGAACTTCGAGGAACTCGCCCAGGACCCGAACTTCCCGCTCGTGAACCGGGCAACACAGGGGCTCTACCCGCCGGGCTCTACCTTCAAAGTCATCACCGCCGCCGCGGCCCTGAAGGCCGGGGTGAAGACGTCAGACAAGTTCAAGGACAACGGTACCTACGAGACGCCGGGATACACCGTGTACAACTACAGGGCCAAGGAGTATGGGCAACAGACCTTCGAGCAGGCCCTCGCCAACTCCGTAAACACTATCTTTGCCCGGATCGGCAACGAGAAGGTGGGCGCCGAGGCCCTGGCCCAGAAGGCCGAAGACTTCGGCTTCTACGACCCCTACGAGGACTTCGCGCTCCCCATCGCCCCGAGCTTCTTCAATCCCCCGCCCGAGCAGTGGGACCAGGGGAACATAGCCCAGAGCTCCTTCGGCCAGCAGACGGTCAGCAGCACCGTCTTTGAGATGGCGAACGTCGCCGGCGCCATCGCCAACGGCGGTACCATGATGCAGCCTCGCCTCGTCCGCGAGGTCCGCTCCCCGGACGGCGCCATAATCGACAAGCCCACCTCCAGCGTCCACAGCCGCGCGCTGGACGAGGAGACCGCCGGCACCCTCACCGACATGATGGAGGCAGCCGTCACCCAGGTCGAGAAGGGCGCCGAGATCCCCGGCGTCAAAGTCGCCGGGAAGACCGGTACCGCCGAGGCCCCGGGCGGCGAGCTCCACTCCTGGTTCATCTCCTTCGCCCCGGCCGACGACCCCGAGATCGCCGTGGCCGTCATGATCGAGAACGGGCAGGAGGGCTACAAGCAGGCCCTCCCCCTCGCCCGCCGCCTCATGGAGGCCCATCTAAGGAAAGAGGGCGAGCTCCCTAACGAGGCCCCGAGCCCCCCGCCCGCCCAGCCGCAGGGCGAGACGACCCAGCCGGGCGCCCAACCCGCCCGGCCGCAGAACGAGGGACCTTCCCAGTTCCCCTTCCAGAACCCCTTCCGGAGCCCCGATCAGGCCCCCGGCAAGGCCCCGGCACAGAACCCGAACCAGCCGCCGGGCCAACCGCCCAACCAGCCGCCGGGCCAACCGCCCAACCAGCCACAGGGCCAGCCCCCGAACCAGAGACCGGGCGGCTGAGGTTATAATGCACCACAGCTTGGAACAGCTCGTAGACAATCGTTACCGTATCGTCAAGCCGCTCGGCGCCGGAGGAATGGCGGAGGTCTACCTCGCCCACGACAACGTTCTCGAGCGCGATGTCGCGCTCAAGGTCATGAGCGGGCGCTACGCCGACGACGAGGAGTTCGTCGAGCGCTTCAAGCGCGAGGCCCAGAGCGCCGCCGTCCTCTCGCACTCGAACATAGTCTCGATCTACGACCGGGGCGAGTCCGAGGACGGGACGTACTACATAGCGATGGAGTACTTGTGCGGCGGGACCCTCAAGGATCGCATCCTCAAACGCGGTGCCTTACCGCCCCGGACGGCGGCGGCGGTGGCGCTCCAGATCGCCGAAGCCCTGCAAGCCGCCCACGAGGCCGGGGTCGTGCATCGCGACATAAAGCCCCACAACGTCCTCGTCACCGAGGCCGGCAACGTCAAGGTCGGGGACTTCGGCATAGCACGGGCCGCCTCGTCCAGCACGATGACGAGGACGGGTTCGATCCTGGGCACCGCCCACTACATCTCCCCCGAGCAGGCGATGGGCGAGCCCGTCGGCCCCCAGAGCGACCTGTACTCTTTGGGCGTGGTCCTCTACGAGATGCTCACCGGCACGCTTCCCTACGACGCCGAGACCTCCATAGGCATCGCGATGAAGCACGTTAACGGCCACCTCGTCCCGCCCAAGGAGTTGAACCCCGAGATACCAAAGGGCATGAACGCCGTCGTCATGCAGCTCCTCGAGAAAAACCCCAAAGACCGCTACGCCGACGCCGAGGAGCTCATGGAAGACCTGGAGAGGGTGCTCGAGGGCATCGAGCCCGCCGCGGTGAACAGGACGCGCGAGATAAACCGCGTCACACCGGCGGGCATGGCGCAAACCAACGTGATGTCGGCATCCCCGGCATACTCGTTCAAGGAAGACCGGCGGCGCCGGAGGCGTTCCCCCCTTCCAATACTGCTCGTACTATTGCTACTCGCCCTCGTCGGCGGACTGGCCTACGCCGTCCCCCGGTTGGTGGCCGAAGATATCGAGGTCCCCAACCTCGTCGGGTACGCCTCCGTGGAAGAAGCGGAAGCACGGGTCGGAGACGACTTCGAGATAGAAGTCGCGGACGAGAGCGTGGAGAGCAAAGAAGCCGTCGGTACGATCGTGGATCAGCGCCCACGAGCCGAGAACGAGAAGACGGCCGATCGGGGGTCGACCATCTACGTGGACATCAGCGGCACGCAGGTCACGGATGTGCCGGACGTCGAGGGCGAGACACGTGAAGAAGCGGTGCGGATACTCGAAGAGGTAGGTTTCGAGGTCAATGAAGATACTGAAGAGAGCTCCGCGGGCAACGAGGGCTACGTCGTCGGTCAGGACCCCCGGGGCGGCGGGGACGCGACCGCCGCGGTGGGATCTACCGTCACGGTCACGGTAGGCGAGGGGCCCGCGACCGTGAGGGTCCCCGACCTCTACGACCTCACCCCCAATACGGCGAGGCAAGACCTCGAAGATGCGGGCCTGGAGCTCGGCAGCCGGACGGAGCAATCGAGCAGCCAGGTGTCGCGCGGCCAGATCATCTCCCAGAACCCGGCCGCCGACACGGATGTGGAGGAGGGTAGCTCCGTGGATATCACCGTCAGCTCCGGGCCGAGACAGACACAGGTCCCGAATGTCGTAGGCAGCTACGTCAACGAGGCAACAGACACTTTATGGAACGCGGGGTTCGGCTACACCGTCGAGTTCGTTCAGAGCGGCCAGCCCGCGGGAACAGTAATCTCCACCAATCCTCCGGGAGGCACGCAGCTGGATCCCAACTCGAAGAAGGTGACCATCAGGGCGAGCGAGGGACCGCCCGAGCTCGCCTCGGCATCGTTCGAGGAGTACGAAACGCCCCCGCCTGTAGAACCGCCTCAGCCCGCGCCGGCGCCCCAGCCCACACCGGCGGCTCAACCCACGTCGCCAGCCCAGCCGGTAAACGGGACGGAAGCCGGGAAGGCGGAGAGAAAGGGCAATAACAAGTAAAACGATGACGATTGATGGGCGCTGCCGTCGCCGAACTCCCAACACGAAGATCCGGTCGGCGAGCTGGAACTTTCTCTAGGGTTCTTCGAGGAGCTCCCGGCGGACGTGGTCTTTGAGAGCCGGGAGCTGGATTTCGCGGGGCGGACTCACCTCGACGAAGCTGTGGCGGCCGAGGGCGTTCTCCCGGAGCCAGTCCTCGCTGACCGGCTTGGTGCGTTCCGGGTCGTAGCCCGTCTCATAGTAGAACGTTCGTAGCTCGCCGGGGGACAACTCGACGACGAGTATCGGGTAACGGCCCGGCGAATACGCCAGTATCTTCGCCGCGCTCTCTCGTGTCTCACCCATGCCGGAAGTCTATAGCAAGGCCGTGCTTTATAGAAGCTTCACGAAAGGCTCCGAAGAAGCTCATGGTAAAATCTCAAGCGTATGAGACGATCAGAGAAAATTATCATTCGTGAGGGGAGATACGATGTCAGATCCTATACCCAAAGACGAAGAAACTGAGGGGACAGAAGCTCCTAGAGAGGTCGATAAACACGAATTCGCCCCCTGGGTCCTCCCGCCGGAGGAGTTGCCGGAGGAACTCCTACAACGCCGCCTCTCCCGGTTGGACACGAGGAAGGCCCTGGCGGATCTCTGTAAGAGCATCCCCGGCCTCGACGAGGCCCTGCTCCCCAGGGGTATCCAGGCCGACGCTCTAACCCGCAAGACCGGCGGCAGCACGGCCATACTCAAAGGTGTGACCCGCAGGATCCTCAACGACGTCACCGCCTGGGGCGCCTTTCGCACCGCCGTCGGCGAGCAGATACCGCCCGAGACCTTCGAGGCCGTGGAGAACCTCGAGCTTGCAGACGTCGAGGAGCTCGCGGCGGTCCACACCACGGAGGGCCTCTTGCTCGCGGCCCTGTCCGGTGAGGCCGAGCCCGAAGAGGAGGTCGTGCAGGCCCTGATCTCGTCCTGGCGCGAGGAGAACCAGAAGGCCGAAAAAAGGGCCACGGAGGACGCCCGCATCACGGACCTCGAAGCGCAGCTGGAGCGCCTCAAGCGCGAGAACGAGCGGCTCTCGTTTACCTCCAGGACCGCCAACGAACGGACCGCGTCTCTGGGGCGCGAGGTCGAGGTCTTGCGCGGCGAGAAGGAGGACGCCATCTCGGGGGCGAGGCAGGCCGAAGAAAGGGCGGCGGCGGCCCTGGATCTCCGGGGCCAGATGAGCGAGAAGGTCACGGCGCTCGAACGAAAGGCCCGGCACCTCGAGCGTATCCTCGAGGGCGAGCGCAGCGCCTACTCTTCCGCCGCCGAGCGCCTGGAGGAGATGCACGAGGAGCTGGGGCGCGTCGTCGCCGAGCGGGACAAGATCCGGGACGCCCTAAAAGACGCCCGCTTCACCGACGAGGGCTTTGGGGAGCTCCTTATCCGCGCGGTCAAGAACGAAGTAGACGCCCTGCCCAACTCTCTGGACGCCACGACCCGTACCGCCCAACTCATGGAGTTCATGGGCAGCGTGCTCCGCGCCCACGCCGACCTTCGCGCTCGCGAGTCCCGCTCCCCCGGACACTCCTCGAGCGCCCGAGCGACCCGCGAAGAGACCGCCGAAGATCCGGACCCCTCATCGTCCAGCGCCGCCGTCGGCGTTACCGGTGGCGCCGAGAACGACGTGGAAGGGCATATCGTGCTCGGGCCGCCGCCCGTGGTCAAGACGCCGAACGGCGACGTTCGAGATAGGGAGCCGGTCGGGTCCGTAGAGAAGAAAGCCACGGTCGGCGTCCACGCGAGGCCCCGGCCAACGCTCTCGTTTGAGGCTCTGGGCGGGGCGGGCGAGGTCGGAGGCAGCAGCCACCTTCTGGACTTCGGGCGGACGCGGGTGCTGGTGGACGCTGGTATACGGCCCGACGGCCGGGGGACCCTGGCACCGAACTTCCAGGCAGTGAAGGGGCTCGACGCTGCAGTCATCACGCACGCCCACCTGGACCACTGCGGGGCGTTGCCGCTGCTGGTTCGTGACCAGCCGGACGTGCCGATCTACTGCACGCCGCCCTCGGCCAAGCTCATAGCGAGCGCCCTCAACGACCACGCGGCGATGGGCGGAGGGCTGCCGGGTGGGGCGACCCTACACGAGGTAAAGAGACGCCTATGTCCCGTGCCGTTTGGCAAGCCGGTAAAGGTTGGGGACGCCAGGATTACGCTCACTGAGAGCGGGCACATACTGGGGGCGGCTAGCGTCCTCTTCGAGACCGGCTCTGCGACCGTGTTCCACACCGGAGACATCTCTTTGGAGGACCACTTCTCCATACCCTCGGCGCGCCTCCCCGACGTCAAGGATATAGACCTTCTCATCATGGAGGCAACGCTCGCGGACCAGAAGCCCCAGCCCTTCAGCGAGTCGATAAGGACCATGATCGAGGTTATCAACGAGACCACCGTGGGGCGCGAGGGCCTCGTCCTGATCCCGACGTACGCCCTGGGCCAGGCCCAGGAGATCATCCTGGGCATCAAGCACTACGCCAAGGAGTACGGCCTCGACCGGAACGTCTTTATCTACGTGGACGGCTCGGTCGTCACGACCTCCGAACGCCTGTACGCCGAGCAACTCGGCTACATGAAGCCGTACCTGCAGCATACAGACCCCAAAGAGCTCTTCTTCGGCGAGAACATCCGGGCGGTCGCAAACGACGATAAGGCCCGCGAGCGGATACTCTCGAACCCGTGCGCCATCATCGCCTCGCCGGTGACGATGCAGGGCGGAGCTAGCGCGTTCTACCGCAGGCACCTGCAGGACGATCCGACGAACGCCGTGATCCTGCCGTCCAACGCCTCGGCCTCCTACGGCGCCTCGCGGGCGCCGGGCGAGGAGGAGGGCTGGCGGGTCGAGAAGGTCAGCTTCGCCGCGCACTGTACCCAGGAGGAGCTCTTGGGCATCACCGAGAAGCTCCAGCCACGCCAGATCATCCTCATCCACGGCTCCAAGCGGCGAATAAGCGACCTCGCCTACCGGCTCGGCCCAAGCTACAAGATCCACACCCCCGCCGTCGGCGAAACTGTTCGCACCGTCCTCTGATGAGGTTCGGATGAAGGCGGAGCCGACGAGAGAGGAGCCGGGCATGAAAGCGCGTTACCTGACCGACGAGAACGGTAAGCGCATCGGGGTGGTCCTCGGCCTAGAAGAGTACGAGAGGCTAAGGGAGATCGAGAAGACGAGATGGAGGATGTCCGGCGCTACGACGAGGCGATGGCCGCCGTCGAAAGCGGTGAGGACGAGGTGATCCCCTGGGAGCAGGCGGTTCGGGAGATCAGGGAGAGCCGAGTGCCCGAAGACTGATGGTTCACCGGGTCCAGATCCGGCGCGGAGCACAGAAGCAGCTCAACAGGATCCAGGAGGAGCACCGGCAAAGGGTTATAGAAGCCGTGTACGGCCTATCGGAAGGCCCGCGACCCCGCAACAGCAGGAAGCTCCAGGGGCCAGAGGGTTACCGGCTGCGGGTCGGCGACTATCGGGCTCTCTACCGCGTAGACGACGAAGCCCGAGAGGTGCTCGTCGCAGAGGTCTGGCACAGGAAGAGAGACTACCGATGAGCACCGAGAGAGATCTCGAAGGTCGGCGCATGAAAGATGATCGCCTTCCCGAGGTCACCCTCCTCTTCGACGTTCGCGGCGCGCGCCCGGAGAATGCCGTGGGCGTCGGGGAGTTCTGGTACGAACCAGAGATCTGGACGCTCCTCCTCCCCCCCGCCTCGAAGGTCCTCTACGCCGCCCTCTGCTCCTTCCTGGGGCACGGTCAGATCAACCGCAGAGACCTTCGAGGCGCCCTCAAGAGCTGCACCGACGAGGAGATAGCCCGGGCTCTCGAAGAGCTGATCCGCCACAAACTTCTCGTCCCGGCCGACAGGGTCACCAACAGCGGCACTCTACCCGGCTACTCGGTACGATCCATCGAGGAGTTCGAAGGCTAAGGGGTCAATGGGGCCAGCGCATCTCCGTCGGGTACTTCTTGCTCGACAGGAGATCGGAGAGGGCGTAAGGCTCGACCGACCATCTCCTGCCCACGCCCCCAGTCGTCGCGGCCAAATCCACGAGCCGTCCGATTATCCGCAGGCAGAAACCTTTCAGGATCTCGTCCGCGTCGTCCACCCGCCCACGGGCCCTGGCGACAAAGAGACCCTTCGTCTTCCACACGCCGTCCCCGTACACGGCGAAGGTCTGGCAGGCCTCATCCCCCGCCTCCTCCGACCAGCCGAGGATACGACCGGAGTAGCCCGACGGGTCGAGGCTGTAGCGACTGAGGTCTTCGTGCATCAGATCCTCGTCCGTCTCCGCCGCTACGACACCGGCGACGAGCCCGAGCGTGAGGCGTGCTTCGGCGCCGGGAAGCTTCGCTGCCTCTACCCGCAGAACGAGCACCTCCTTCGCGCGCTCGACCTCCATCCCGAAGCCGGCTCGCCGCCCCAGGGTCGCCAAGTACTCCAGGCCCCCGAAGAGTCGCCCGGAGAAGCGGCGGGTGGTCTCCTCGATGCCGCGCTGCACCTCCAGGGAGCGCTCGGCCTCCTCCCGGTAGCGCCGGAGCCGCGCGAGTGCGCTATCCTCGAATCCCAAGAGCTCTAATCCTTCGCCCAGGAGCGGAGTAGACGGTCGAAGAGCCCCGGGGCCAGCGACGTCCCGGCCACGAAGAGCCGGTCGGGGAGGGTAACGTAGACGTCCCGGCCGCCCCCCTCAGCGGCATCCGCGATCTTTGCGGCCACCTTCTCGGGCGTTACGCCGCGCGGCCGCCAGCCGCGTTTCTCGCTCTTCGTCCGCCGGGAGTTCTCCCGGAACGCCGTCCGGGTCGTCCCCGGATAGACGCTCGTGACCGTAATGCCCCGCTTGGCGACCTCGACCCGCAAGGCGTCGGAGAGCGCGTTCAGGGCAAACTTGGTGGCACAGTAGCCGCCGACCTTGGGAATGGCGCGCTTCCCCACCACCGAGGAGACGTTGATGATACGTCCACCGCGACGCATACGGGGTAGAGCCGCCTGCATGCAGTTCAGGGGACCGAGGAGGTTCACCTCAAAGAGGTAGCGGAGATCCCCGGCGCGAAGGTCCTCGACGCGGCCCGAGAGACCGAGCCCCGCATTGTTCACCAGGACGTCCAGAGAGCCGAACTCCTCTGCCGCCTGTTCGATCATCGCTTCGACAGAGGCTGCGTCCACGACGTCTGCCCTAACAGCCAGCGCCCGGCCTCCTGTGGCGACGATCTCACGTTCCAGGAACCGGAGCTTCTCCTCCGCCCGAGCGGCGAGCACGACCGCGGCGCCCCGTTCGGCCAGAGCCCGCGCCGTCGCCTCCCCGATGCCGCTGGAGGCGCCGGTTACGACCGCCACCTTGCCTTTTAGCGTCTCCTTCACAGGCGTCTATCTTAGCGGTATATACTTGCGCCCGTGGAGAACGGCAAGAAGATACTCGTAGGGGTTACGGGTGGCATCGCGGCGTACAAGGCACCGGGTGTGATCCGTCGTCTCCGCGAGGCGGGCCACGAGGTAAAGACGATAGCCACCGAGGCCGCCTTCCACTTCATCCCCGAGGAAACCCTCTCCATCGCTGCCGGGAATCAGGTACACACCGAGAAGACCTGGTGGGAGCAGTCGGGCCGGGTCGAGCACGTCACGCTCGCCCGCTGGGCCGACCTCGTACTCGTCGCCCCCGCCACCGCCGACGCTATGGCACGCGCCGCCATCGGCCTCGGCGACGACCTCCTCTGCGCCACCATCCTCGCAGGAGCTAAAAAGGTTCTCTGGGCACCCGCGATGAACCCCGAGATGTGGAGCAGCTCCGCCACAAAGCGCAACGTCGAGACCCTGGAGAGCTGGGGCCACTCCTTCGTCGGGCCGGCGGAAGGGGCTATGGCATCCGCGGAAGAGGAGCCGGGCGTTGGTCGTCTCGCCGAAGAGGCGGAGATCACAGCGGCCGTGGAAGGGGCGCTCTCCTCGGCTGGTGGGCGCTAGAACTTGCGCAGGTAGTCCTTCAGCGCCTGCTCGGTGCTCGGGAAGGCTATCTTGGTCCACGGCAGGTCGTCCCGGGGAAAGACCTCCACGGCCATCGTCTCGTCGAGGGGCTCCGGCTCTCCGCCCGTGACCCTTCCCGAGAAGACCGCGATCACCGGTACCTGGTCCTCGTAGGAGTACAGTCCGACTATCTCATCGACCTCGATCTCCACCCCCGCCTCCTCCAACGCCTCGCGTTCGGCGGCGGCCTCGGCCCTCTCGCCCCGCTCCACGAAGCCGCCCGGGAAGGTCCACTTGCCGTAGCCCGGCTCTATGGCGCGCTGGGTCAGGACGATCCCGCCGTCGAGCTCGAAGATCGTCGCCGCGACCAGCTTCGGCCCCTCGTAGAAGATAAAGCCGCATGCCTCGCACACCAGCCGCTCCGGCTCGCCGACTTTGATCTCACAAAGCCTGAGACGACCGCCGCAGCGGGGACAGAAGTTGTACTCCGAAAGGTTCACGATAGAGATAGAGCTACGCCCAGCATGGTAGAATCCTCTCCACGCGGACGTAGCTCAGTTGGTAGAGCGCCAGCTTCCCAAGCTGGAGGTCGCGGGTTCGAAGCCCGTCGTCCGCTCTCTCTTTACCCGCCGTTCCTGTTGCCGTTTCTCCCGATGATCTCGCCGGTCTTCGGGCTTCTGCGGCCCCGGATCTTGCGCATCAGCCACTTGGCCGGGTCGTAATACTCGTCGGCGACACGCTCCTTGAGGGGGATGATGGAGTTGTCGGTGATATGAATATCGACCGGGCAGACCTCCGAGCAGCACTTGGTTATGTTGCAGTACCCGAGGCCGTGCTCCTCCTTAAGGCCACGCAGACGGCTCTCGGTGTCCTTCGGGTGCATCTCGAGCCACTGCATCCGGGTGAAGAAGCGAGGGCCGGCGAACTCGGGGTGCTTGTGGTGGGTGCGCAAGACGTGGCAGACATCCTGACACATAAAGCACTCGATGCACTTCTTCGGCTCGTAGAGCCTCTCTACGTCCTCCTCGTACATGATGAACGGCGCCTGCTCGTCAGTGGTGAACGGCGTGATCGAACGCGACGTCTCATAGTTCCACGAGACGTCCGAGACGAGGTCCTTTATCACCGGGAACGCCCGCAAAGGATGCACGTGGATCTCCTGCCCCTCGTACTCCTCGACCCTACTCTTGCACAAGAGCTTGGGCTTGCCGTTGATCTCCGCGCTACACGAGCCGCAGTGGGCGGCCTTGCAGTTCCAGCGCACCGCGAGATCCCCCGCCTGGTGAGCCTGGATGTACAGGACGGCGTCGAGGACGACCATCCCCTCGACGGCCGGTAGCTCGTACTCGACCTCCTTGCCGCCCTCTCCGTCACCCCGGAAGATCTTCAGCTTGGTTGTGCCCTGGGCGGCATCGGTCTCGTCCTGATGGACGTTCGCGTGGGCCTTTGAGGCCATATCCTTCTGCTCGGCGTCCTGCCTACCGTCTTCGTTGCTCATCTTCGCTCCTTCTCAAAACGGCCCGAAAAGTGCCGTCCGCGTCCTTAGAACTGGCTCTCTTTCCCTTCTTCCTCTCCACCGTGTCCCTCTCCCTCATCGAACAGCCTGGAGAGATGCTCCGGCATCGGCGATATCTCCCGCCTCTCGATGTCGATCTCTCCCTGCTCGTCCTTCTTCACGATGAAGTTTATCTTACCCAGTTCGTCGCTCGGTCCATCGTAGTCGAGGCGCCACTGCGCCCCGCGCCGCTCCTTGCGCTCCAGCGCCGTGCGCAGGATGATCTCCGAGATCTGGGTGAGGTACCGGATGTCCTGCGAGGCGTGCCAGCCCGGGTTGAAGAGCGTCGAGCCCTGGGCCTTGACGTTCGGCACCCGCTCCTTGACCTCCAGGATCTTCTCGAGCCCCTCCTGCAGAGATTCCTCGTTGCGCATGAGGTTGGCGTGCTCCATCATCGCCTCCTGGACCTGCTGCTGGAGCATGTAGGGGTTCTCGCCGTCTTGCCTCTCCAGCGGCTCCAGGACGCGCCTCTTCTCGGTCTCGAGCTGGGAGGAATCTATCTCGGTGGAGTAGCCGTTGGACTTGACGTACTCCGCGGCTCCCTCGCCGGCCCTCCTGCCGAAGACGAGCAGGTCCGTGAGCGAGTTGCCGCCCAGGCGGTTGGCCCCATGCAGCCCCCGGCGCACTCGCCCGCGGCGAAGAGCCCCGGCACGTTCGACTCGCAGGTCTCGGCGTCCACCTTGATCCCGCCCATGACGTAGTGAATGGTCGGAAAGACCTCCATCGGCTCCTGGGAGATGTCGATGTCGGCGAGGTTCTTGAACTGCTCGTACATGACGGGGAGCTTCTTCATGATGCCGTTGTACCCGAGGTGCGTGATATCCAGGTAGACCCCGCCGTGGGGGCTCCCCGGCCCTCCGTAACCTCGGTGTAGTTAGCCCGGGCAACCACGTCGCGCGTCGAGAGCTCCATCTTCTCGGGGTCGTAGTTCTCCATATACCGCTCGCCCTCGGAGTTCCTCAGGACGCCGCCCTCGCCGCGCACGCCCTCCGTGACGAGCAGGCCGCGCACGCCCGGAGGCCAGACCATGCCCGTGGGGTGGAACTGGACCATCTCCATGTCCACGAGCTCGGCCCCGGCGTCGTAGGCCAAGACGGCTCCGTCCCCGGTCCCCTCCCAGGAGTTGGAGGTCACCTTGTAGTTGCGGCCCCACCCGCCGGTCGCCATCACGACCGCCTTCGCCTTGAAGTGGATGAAGCGGCCCGACTCGCGGGTGTACGCGAGGGCCCCCACTACCCGGCCTTCGTCGTTCTTGAAGAGCCTCGTGACCGTGGTCTCCATGTAGACCCTGGTGTCGGTCGCCAGCGTCTCTCTCCTGGAGCGTCCGGATCATCTCCAGACCCGTCCTGTCGCCGACGTGGCAGAGCCTGCGGTAGGTGTGGCCCCCGAAGGAGCGCTGGGAGATCTTGCCCTCTTCCGTCCGGTTGAAGAGCGCGCCCCACTGCTCGAGCTCGTAGACCCTCTCCGGGGCCTCCTTGGCGAAGATCTCCGCCATCCGCCAGTTGTTGAGGAACTTGCCGCTCTTCAAGGTGTCCATGAAGTGCGTCTGCCAACCGTCCTCGGGGTCTACGTTCCCTACGGAGGCCGCCATCCCCCCTCGGCCATGACCGTGTGGGCCTTGCCGATCAGGCTCTTCGTGACCACGCCGACCGAGAGGCCACGCTCTGTGGCTTCTATGGCCGCCCGCAGGCCCGCGCCGCCGGCGCCGATGATCAAAACGTCGTGCTCGCGTACCTCGTGCCGGTCGCGACTCCCGTTCGTCTGTCCGTTACTCTCCACGCTACACCAACCTCAAATCCGTTATGACACCTGATAGAAGCAGCCGCACGTATACGTCCGCCCCCCACACTGAGAACAGGCTAACCCAGGCCCAGAACATGTGCCGTCCGTTCAGGACGCTAACCCAATGAAAGGACTTGCGGCGCAGATTGCCTCCCCTTACGCAGGAATAGCAATCCGTCCTACCCCCGGCGAGGTGCCGCAGGGAATGGCAGCCGAAGGTGTAACCTGAGAGTAGGACCACGTTCAGCAGGAAAAGAAGCGACCCGATAGTGATCCCGAACCCATCCGGGAAGAACGCGCGAATCGCTTCGTACCAGAGAAACGCCATCACTATTATCGATGCGTAGAGAAAGTACCGGTGAATATTGTTGAAGACCCACAGATTCCTCTCGCCGTTGTAATTCTCCGGCTCCGCGGCTCGCGCTGTTGGGCTTTGCTGGAGCAGTTCGGGGGATCCCAGAAGAACGCCCGGTGGTACGCCTTGCGGTAGTAGTAGCACGTGAGCCGGAATCCCAGAGGTGCCCACAGGACGAATATCGCCGGCGAGAGCCAGCTCACGGGGCTGGGCACGGGCGGTGAATACAGGGGGAGAGTAAGTACCCGCCGTATTCTGCCGCCTGCGGCTCGAAAAACACTATATACAGCGTGTAAATGGTAAATGCTCCCAAAATAGCCACGGTGGTTACCGACCCGGCCCACCAGGGCAGCCGGCCAGTCAAAGCACTCCAGCTTAAAGTACTACCGCTCAAAATAGGCTCTCCTTCCCAAGTTCCCCACTACCTTTCCTCGCCTCCAAGCGAATTTGGAGGATCATCAGCCACAGAAGTATAAAAGATTTACTTAATGCTGGCTGTGAATCGATTCTGTAACTTCAGCACCAAGTAGAAAAAGGGTTCGGGCCGTCCCGTAAGCCGGATTCTGCTCTATCCCGTCATCCATCTCCGGGATGATCTCCCGGGCTCCTCTGTGAGGAGCTGCGCCTACCAGCCCGAGCGCCTCGCGGCGCCGGGACAATTTGGCTTGCTCGCACCGGTGGTTTACCTGGCCGGCCCCTCGCGGGGTACCGCCGGTGGGCTCTTACCCCACCCTTTCACCCATCACCTGTGCTCGGAGGCCGAACCTCCGAGCCATCGGCTGGTCTGCTCTCTGTTGCACTTGACGTGACGGGGGCTTGCGCCGCCCCGTCCCTCGGGTTGTTGGCCCGAGCGGCCTTTCCGGACTGGAGCCAGAGGCTCCTGCCCTCGCGAGTCCGGACTTTTCTCTACGCCCCGAAAGACCGGGGCGCAGCGACGGGTCGGACGGCCCGAACCCTGGACCTTATTATATCCTAGGTAGGCCGTTGCCCGACCCGTCGGCCGAATTACGCCGGCCTCGGCCGATGATAACTATCTTCGTGGGGCTCAGACGCACTTCGACCTTGCCGATCCGGCCCCAGTGGCGCTGCCAGCGCGGGTCGTCCGCGACGGCCGGATCGAACCACGTTCCCGGGACTCCGTTAGGGGTCCCATCGGACTCTATGACCCCCTCGTAGGCCCCGTAGTCGCTGGGCTCGGCCAGCGTGGCCCCGGGGTTCTTGCGGTAGATGCTGTTGCGGGATCGGAAGGACTGCACTGATGACGAGCTGGTCCCGAGGGCGCTCGCGATCCAATCGTCGCTCCGGCCTTCGTCTACCCAGCGCTTTACGTCGTCCACGAACTTTCTGAGCGAAACCCTCTGATTAATGCCCATCCTGCATCACCTCCGATCCTCTTATTGTAATAGTACACTAGGGTACATTTTCGATGAACGAATTTCCAGCGCAATGCGGAGTTTTTGATTAGACTAAAGTTATGGATAACTTTATCGGCTTCGGGGTCGAGGTTTTGCGACTCGTACCTCTGATCCTGGCCTTCTACCTGCCGGCTCTCATGGGGTTGGCTATCCTGAAGGAGCGTGGGGAGAGCTATAGAGTCAAGGCCGCCCTGGTCTTCCTCGTCGGCTTTGGCGGGATCGTCGCCTTGCAGCTCTTGCTCCGCAGCGCCTCCGCGCTCCAAGTGGCCCAGACCGTGGGGCTCTCGCTCGCTCAGATCGCCTTCGCGCTCTTACTAGCGGCCCTTACGGTCTATAAGCTGGCCGACTAGGACGTTTCGAGGGCGACCTTTACCTCTTCGCGGTCGCGGTCGAGGGCGTAGAAGGTGATGTTGGCCCTGGCTTCTTCATAGGGCCTGGTGCGGGTGGGCTCGAGGAATCCGGTCTCCAGCATCGCCTCTATGACCTCCCGGATCTCATCCCGCGTCAACTCGAGCTCGCCCCGCTCGTCCAGGTCGCGGATGCTCCCCGAAGATCTCGACGAAAGATGCCGGTTCCCGCAGGTCCGCCACGCTCTTGCAGATAGTCCTCAACTCGTAAGGCGTCAGGTCCTCCAGGAGATCGAAGTCGGACCCGTCCCCGGACGGAGCGTCCTCCGGGGACGCGCTCCCGGCCTCCTCCGTCGCGGCCTCTTCCCGCCGCGCCCGACCGTCCGATCGTCCGTCCGGTTGGACCTCGGTAACGGCCTCCTTCGGCTCCTCGGCGGCGAGGTCCGACTCGGGGTCCCGCCGGGACCTCCTCATCCGGCAGGTAGACCTGAAGCTCCAGGTCCTGGTCGACCGTGTTCACGAGGCCCCGGCGCTCGGCCTCGACGACGAAGTCCTTGAACTTCTTGAAGCCCTCGTTACGCTCGTCGAACGAGCCGAGTTGCACGATCATCTGCTGCTTGACCTGCCCGAGGACCCTCGCCTTGCCGCCCTTCTTGAGCGCTTCGACGGCCCTCACCAACTCCTTGTACGGGTCGGCGGTCTTCTTCTTCGGCGCCCTGTCGCGGGCGCGGGCGGCGCGCTCCTCCTCCAGGAGCGAGGCGTAGGAGATGAAGTGGTCGGCGGATTCTATGAGGTGGTACGAGGTCGCCTCGGAGACCCCTATCACGACGACGTTCTTCCCCCGGCTCCTGAGAAGGCTCACGAGCGGTATGAAATCCCCGTCCCCGGTCACCAAGACGTAGGTATCTACCTGAGGATGGTAGTGCAGGAAGTCCGAGCACTCCACCGCCAGCATCACGTCTATCGAGTTCGTCCGGCGCTTCTGGGAGCGGCCGCCCGGGAAGTACCGCGCGGAGATGTAGCGCGGAGAGATGCCGTTCGAGTACAGGGTGGGTGGGGCGTCGCGGAAGTCGCCGTCGGTCCAGTCGGCGTAGGCCGTGGCTGAGACGATGCGCCCGTACTCGCGGGACTTCTCCAAGATGGCCGAGACGTTCGGCTTCGCGCCGTACTCGGTGACCGTGGAGATGTAGATATTCTCCCAGTCGATAAAAATCGCTAGATCTTCGGGCATAAACTTGTTTTCCTTACGTAGTGAGAGAGATCCGGAGATCCGGGCCTCTTCGTATCTTTACACGTTGTATCTCTCGCGCAGTGGTATGGCTGTCTGGGCGAGGGTCTCGTCGTCGAGCTCCGCCTCCACCCACAAGAGCGTCTCTTCGAGCTCGAGATCCGCCGGGATGTCGAAAGCCGCCACGATTGTCGCCGGGCTCTCTTCGCCGCTCAACCAGACAGAGTACTCGACAGACTCCTCCAGAACCTCGCCCTCTTCGTCGGTGGTCAGGATGCGGGCCCGCCGCTCTCCCCCATCCGCGTGCTCGCACCCCTCGAACTTGGCGTAGACCACGAAGGAGAGCCCCTCGCCTTCCACCTCACTGGTCCTTAACTCGTCGAGTATTCCGAATAGGGTGAGCCGGCCGTCGAGCTCACTGCAACTCTCGGCTAGAACGAGGGCGGTGCATTCGACTACGCCCTCGCAGGTACGCTCGTTATCCACGCACCACCTCCTCGTTCGGAGTCGCGCCGTCAACGCCATTGACGCCATCAGCGGCGCCCGCTATCTCATCGAGGGTGAGCTCGTCAGCGCCCGCGTCTTCGGCGGCGCCCCTGCTGGCGACGACCTTGGCTATGGCGCTGACCGAGTCACCCGCCCTGAGGTTCATCACCTTCACGCCCTGGGCGCTGCGACCCTGGCGAGAAACGGACTCGGCGTCGATCCGGATCGTGGTCCCAAAGTTCGAGACGATTACGAGCTCGTGCAGGTCCGGCCTGACCACCCTGACGCCCGCCAGACGTCCCCGCTCGCCGTCGGTCTTCATCGCGATGACCCCCTGCCCGCCGCGGCCCTGCGAGCGGAACTGCGAGAGGGCGGTGCGCTTGCCGAAGCCCTTCTCCGTGATGAGGAAGAGGTCGGCGGTGTCGTGGACGACATCCATCGAGAGAACGATGTCGCTACCCTTCAGCGTGATCCCCTTTACCCCGCCGGTGGCCCGGCCCATCGGACGTACCTCGCTCTGGGGGAAGCGTATCCCCATCCCATGCCGAGTGACAATGACAACCTCCTCCCCCTCCGACGCCTGGCGCACCGAGATCAACTCATCTCCCTCCGTAAGGTTGATAGCGATGATCCCGTCGCTCTTCAAGGGCGTATTGTAGTCGAGGAAAGCCGTCTTCTTCACCACCCCCTTGCACGTCGCGAAGATGAGATGCTCGGCCTCCTTGAAGTCCTTCGTCGCGATGACGGTGGCTATCCTCTCGCCCTGCGCGAGCGGCAGGAGGTTCGCCACGTGCCGCCCCTTGGCGGCCCGGCCCATCCTCGGCAACTGATGCACCTTGAGCCGGTAGACCTTGCCCCTGTTGGTGAAGAAGAGCATGTAATGGTGCGTCGTCGTGATAAAGAGGTGCTCGATAAAGTCGCCCTCTTTGAGTTCCATTCCGGCGACGCCGACCCCGCCGCGGCCCTGCTTGCGGAAGGTGTTCACGGGGACGCTCTTCAGGTAGCCGCCGTTGGAGATGGAGATGACCATCTCCTCCTCGGCGATGAGGTCCTCGATCTCGAAGTCCACACTCTCGTCGACGGTGATCTGGGTACGCCGCTCGTCGGCGTAGGCCGCCCTGACCTCCAGCAACTCCTCCTTGATAATCCCGTACACCTTCGAGTCGTCGGCGAGCACACCCTCGAGGTATTCGATCTTCTCGGCCAGGTCCCGATGCTCCTGCTCGACCTTCTGCCGCTCCATGGCCGTCAGTCGCTGCAACCGGAGATCCAGGATCGCCTGGGCCTGACGCTCGGAGAGCTTGAACTGTTTCATCAGGTTGTTGCGCGCCGTCTCGACGGAGCGGCTCTTCCGGATAGTCGCCACGACCTCGTCGAGGTTGGAGAGCGCGATGAGCAGCCCTTCGAGGATGTGGGCCCGCGCCCGCGCCTTCTCGAGCTCGTAGCGCGTCCTGCGCGTAATGACCTCAAACTGGTGGGCGACGTAGTGCTCGAGGACCTGCCTGTACGAGAGCGTCTTCGGCACGCCATCCACCAGCGCCACGAGATTCACCCCGAAGCTCTGCTGCATCTGGGTCTGCTTGTACAGGTTGTTCAGGACGACCTTCGGCACCGCCTCGCGCTTGAGCTCGATCACGATCCGCATCCCGGTTCGGTCTGACTCGTCCCGAAGGTCGCTGATGCCGTCCAGCTTGCGCTCCTTGACCAGCTCGGCGATCTTTTGGAGGAGGTAGCTCTTGTTCACCTGGTAAGGGATCTCCGTCACCACGATCTGGGTGCGGTTGCCCTTCATCTGCTCGGTGTGCGCCTTGGCCTGCACCCGCACCGAGCCGCGCCCCGTGAGGATCGCATCCCGGATACCGAGATGACCCACAATCACACCGCCCGTCGGGAAGTCCGGCCCCTTTATGTGCCTGGCTAGCTCCGAGTCCTCTAGCTCCGGGTTCTCGATCAGGGCCACCGTCGCGTCCACGACTTCGCCGAGGTTGTGCGGCGGTATCTTCGTCGCCATCCCGACCGCGATACCGTCCGAGCCGTTTACGAGCAGGTTCGGGAACCGCGCCGGCAAGACGACCGGTTCCCGCTGGCTCTCGTCGAAGTTCGGCGCGAAGTCGACCGTGTCGGAGCTTATATCTCGCAGCATCTCGGTAGCCATGCGCTCCAGGCGCGCTTCCGTATATCTCATCGCGGCTGCGGGGTCTCCGTCCACGCTCCCGAAGTTCCCCTGCCCGTCCACGAGCGGGTACCGGAGCGAGAAGTCCTGCGCCATCCTCACCAGCGTGTCGTAGACGGCCGAGTCGCCGTGCGGATGGTATTTACCGATGACCTCGCCGACGACCGTGGCGCTCTTGCGGTACGGACGGTTGGGCTGCAAACCGACGTCGTGCATCGCGTACAGCACGCGCCGGTGTACCGGCTTCAGGCCGTCGCGCACGTCCGGGAGGGCGCGAGAGACGATCACGCTCATCGCGTAGGAGAGGAACGAGTCCTTTATCTCTTCTTCGATAGAGTGGGGCTTTATGTTCCCCGAGAAGGTATCAAGCATCCAGGTTCTTCACCTCTCTAGCATTCTCCTCTATGAAAGCCTTGCGTGGCTCGACCTTGTCGCCCATGAGCGCCGTGAAGAGCTCGTCCGCCACGGCCGCCGAGTCTACCGTCACCTGCAACAGCGTCCGGTGCTGCGGGTTCATCGTCGTCTCCCAGAGCTGGTCCGGGTTCATCTCGCCGAGGCCCTTGAAGCGGCCGATGTTGGCGTTGCCGTTCGCGTTCAGACGCGTCAGGGTCTCGCGCAGCTCGCGTTCGTTGTAGACGTAGTAGTCCTTGCGCTGGTGCGTGACCTTGAAGAGCGGCGGCTGGGCGATGTACACGTAGCCCGCATCGATCAACTCCGGCATGTTCCTGAACAGGAACGTCAGCACCAGCGTCCGGATGTGGCTCCCGTCCACGTCGGCGTCGGTCATGATCACGACCTTGTTGTAGCGGGCCTGCGTGGCGTCGAAGCTCTCCCCCACTCCGGCGCCTATGGCGCTGATCATGGCCTGTAACTCCACGTTCGAGAGGACCTTGTTCATGTTGGCCTTCTCGACATTCAGGATCTTGCCGCGCAACGGCAGTATGGCCTGGAAGTTCCGGTCCCGGCCCTGCTTGGCCGAACCACCCGCCGAGTCGCCCTCGACGATGTACAGCTCGCTCCGCGCCGGGTCCTTCGAGGAGCAGTCCGCGAGCTTGCCCGGCAGCGTCGAGCTCTCCAGGTAGCCCTTGCGGATGGTGTCCCGCACCTTCCTCGCCGCCTGGCGCGCACGGGCAGCCTGGAGCGACTTGCTGATGATCGCCTTAGCCTCGCCCGGCCGCTCTTCCAGGAACTCCGCGAGGAACCGATTCGTGCTGCTCTCGACGAGGCCCTTGACCTCGGTGTTGCCGAGCTTGGTCTTGGTCTGCCCTTCGAACTGCGGCTCACGCAGCTTGACGGAGATGACCGCCGCGAGACCCTCCCGGATGTCGTCGCCGGTGAGGTTCTCCTCTTTCTCCTTGAGGAGCCCCTTCCCCCGGGCGTAGTCGTTGATCGTGCGGGTCAAAGCTCCCCTGAAGCCGGAGAGATGCGCCCCACCCTCGTGAGTGTTGATGTTGTTCGCGAACGTAAACACCGAGTCCTGAAAGCCTGAGTTCCACTGCAGGGCGACCTCGACGTCGCCCATTTCGTCCTCACGCTCGAAGTAGAAGACCGTCTTGTGTACCGGGTCCTTCGCCTCGTTTATGTGCTCCACGAAGTCCCGAATTCCACCCTCGTACTGGTAAGCGACGGAGCGATCCTCCTCGCGCTCGTCGACGAGCGCGATCTTCAACCCCTTGTTCAGAAACGCCGACTCCCGGAACCGCCTCGACAGCGTGTCGAACGAGAGCTCCTGGGTCTCCGTAAAGACCTCCGGGTCAGGCAGAAAGCGAATGGTCGTACCGGTCCCTTCGCCCTTCTTCATCTTGCGGGCCTCTATGAGATCCCCAACCGGGAAACCGCGCTCGTAGCGCTGGGTCCAGACGTGACCCTCGCGCTTGATCTCCATCTCGAGCCACTCGGACAGGGCGTTGACCACGGAGGCCCCGACGCCGTGCAGCCCGCCGGAGACTTTATAGCCCTGCCCGTCGAACTTTCCGCCGGCGTGCAGGGTCGTCATGATAACCTCGGCCGCGGACTTGCCGTACTTCTCCATCTTGCCGACCGGCATCCCTCGCCCATCGTCGGTTACGGAGACGGAGTTATCCGCATGTACGTTCACGGAGATCCCCGTGCAGTACCCGGCGAGCGCCTCGTCTATGGAGTTGTCAACCACCTCCCAGACCAGGTGGTGCAGGCCCCTGGGGCCGGTCGAGCCGATGTACATGCCCGGCCGTCGCTTGACAGCCTCGAGCCCCTCCAGAACCTGGATGGAGCTTGCATCGTAATCACTTTTGCCATTCTTGGAAACAGGGTTAGACGCCAAAGAATCGAAACCTCCCCGTAGGAACTCCAGAGGTGTCGCCAGAACCAATCTCTCTGCCACAGTATTGCACCCGTGGATTGTATCATAACTTGTGCACTTCCCCAAGAAGCGTTTCGTTGGTTTGAGGCTTATTTAAGCCGTTTCTGGTTTGCCGGCACGGTTCGTGGCACCAGCTCTAGTGTCCTGCGAGACAGAGCCCCCAGATATGCGTACGACCCACGCCTTTTCAAGCACTTTCTCTTCAAAGTATTCGAGGTTCGTCGTGGTGATTACGGCCTGGGTGCTCCCCAAAAAGTACTCCGACAGGTACCCTCGGCGCCGCTTGTCGAGCTCGCTCATCACGTCGTCGAAGAGCAGTACGGGGTCCTGCCCGGTCTGGGCGCGCAGGTACTCCCTGGCCGCGAACTTCAATGCCAGAGTCCCCAGCCGCTGCTGTCCCTGGGACCCGTACGTCGTCATGCTCACCCCCCCGAAGAGCACCACGAAGTCGTCCCGGTGAGGCCCAACCGAGGTGGTCCCGCGCTCTATATCGGCTCCACGCGCCTCTCTGAGCGCCTCCGCGTACTCTTCTAATGGTGCGCTATGCGAATAGCGTAGCGCGGCCTTCTCGGGGCCGTACAGTGCCCTTACGGCGTCTCCGAAGAGCGAGGCCAGGGGCTGTATCGCCGCGGCGCGGCCTTCGAGGACCGTCGTCCCGAAGTCCACGACCTTCCGGTCCCAGGTCGAGAGGGTCCTCTCGGAGGAGAAGCCGTCCCGAATCCGCCGCAGCAGCTGGTTACGCTGCTGGACGGCCTTGGCGTACTCGGCTACGGCGCGGGCGTAGGTCGGGCGCATCGAGGAGAGCAAGTCATCGAGGAACTCTCGGCGGTCGGCGGGGGCGCCTTTGACGATGCGGATGTCGTCCGGGAAGAAGGTGACAACACGCACGCCCGCGCCGCCGGCGGCGTAGGCGGTGAGGGAGGGCGCGGGGGCGCCGTCCACGGTGAGGCGTTTCTTCTGGCCGGGGGCGTACCCGACGGCTACCTTGCGCTCCTCGCCGCCGGAGCCTCCGTTCAGGCTCACGCGCATCTCGGTGCGTGTGAAGTCCTCTCCCCAGCGGACGATCTCCGGGTCGTTCGGGGTGCGGGGCGTCGAGCCGGTGACGGCGAAGGAGACAGCCTCGAGGAGGTTCGTCTTTCCTTGGGCGTTGTCGCCGACGACTATGTTCAGGCCCGGGGCGAGGAGCACGGTAGCGTCAGCGTAGTTGCGGAAGTTGACGAGCCGGAGAGCGCGCAGGTACGAGCTCACCGGACCTCCAGCCTCTCGTAGCCCACCTCGACCACGTCGCCTCTCTGGAGCTTGCGGCCACGGCGCCATTCGACCTCGCCGTTGACGGCGACCTCTCCGGTCTGAATCAGGACCTTCGCTTCGCCGCCGCTACCGACGACGTTCGCGGCCTTCAGGGCCTGGCCGAGGGAGAGGCCGGCGGGAATCTGCGCGGCGTCGGCCAGGGCTCAGCTCCGGGACGGGTCGCGCATAGGCATGATCAGGTACAGGAAGTCCGGCTCCTTCGAGGAGGAGCCGTCGTCGTCGGAGTTGCCCGGCACTATGAGCCCGGGCTTCAAGGACTCGTTGAGCTTGAAGAGTACCTTCTCGGAGTCGACCGCCGAGACGCCGTCGAGCAGGTAGCTGGGGTTGAAGGAGATGTGGAAGTTGTCCTCGCCGACAGAGCTCGCGGGCAATCTCTCGCGAGCCTCCCCCACCTCACCGTTCCTCACCGTTACCTCGACGGCGCCCTCGGAGAAGTTCAAGCTCACCGGCACCGGCGGCGTCTGGCGCTGGGCGAACAGGTTAACGCGGCGCAAGGTATCGATCAGATCCTCGCGCCGGACAGAGATCTCGCGCTCGAAGGCGTTTGGCAACAGGCGCTTGTACTCGGGGAAGTTCCCCTCGATGAGCCGCGTGCCGAAGAGTACGTCCCCGACCCTGAAGAGCGCCTGGTTCTCTGAGAGGACGACTTCGACCTGCTCTTCGTCGGAGGAAGCGTAGATGCGACTCACCTCCTGCATCGCCCGGGCCGGTATGATCGCCTCCCTCGGGGCGGAGCCCTCGTCGAAGGTGGTCGCCAACTCGGTCTCCTTGATGCTCAGCCTGTACGAGTCCGTCGTCACCATCCTGACACGCGACTCCTCGAAGGAGATCAGGATCCCCGTCAAGACCGGCCGTGTCTCGTCCCTGGAATATGACCGCGAGACCTTCTCGACAGTCTCCACGAGCGCCTCGCCGCTCATCTTGAACGCCGCCGCCTCGTCGAACTTCGGCAGCTGCGGGAAGTCCTCGGCCGCATACGCCCGGATGCGGTACTCGTTCTCGCGCGCCGAGAGCCGCACCACGCCCTCCGAACGGTCGTGTGCTAGCGCGAGCTCCCCACCAGGCAACGAGCGCACCACATCGTTGAAGATGCGGGCCGGTATGACCACCCGCCCCTCCTCTTCGACCTCCGCCGGCGCCGTGGTCTGGATCGACAACTCCATGTCCGTCGCCGAGAGTCTCACGGAGCCCTCCTCCGTCTCCAGTAAGATCCCACCGAGAAGCTGGATCGTCGAACGCGCCGATACCCCACGCGAGACCAACGCCAGCTTTCTGCCGAACAGATCCGTGTTACAAATCGCCCTCATCGCTCCTCCTCCTTCCTCTACTATTATTATCTAAACCATTAAGTTCTTAGAATAATAATAATAATATGGCCTGTGGATAGTGTGGATAAAATCCAGATTCCTTTTACCTAAGCCTAAAACCCCCAAATGAGGCTGTGGACGAAATCGTGGATAAGTAGCGTTTTCCTGTGGAAGGAATGTGGATAACTCACGAGTTATCCACAACTCGAAGTTATCCACAAAACTGTCCACAGGTTTATCCACAGATTCTACCCCTGTTATCCACAGGTTTATCCACAGGCCATATCGGAAAGATGCGATATATTCACCCCATATACGGTAGTTTCAATGCTTTTATCCACAGTTTCCGGTTTTTATCCACAATTTTTGTGGATAAGTGCGTAAATTCGCCGGTGCAGAAGGGCAAGTTATCCACAGGAAGCCGGAGGAGCTGTGGACGACCTGTGGATAGTTTATGCAAGGTATGTTTATCAGCTGTTACAAATCCCTTACCCTGCGGGAGAGGGGTAGGAGGAGTTTCGGAGATGTGGAGAGCCTCTTTGCTGTAGTGAACTTCGGCCTTGAAAGGCCTTCTACCGAAGACTGAGAGTTGTATGCTGGCGGCTCTTTAGCGTTTGCTTTTGACGTGATAGGTGATCTCGTGTATTTGGTTAAAGACGTCACGATCGCTGTTTATGAGGTTGGAGATCTTGGAGTTGGCGTGCATGACGGTGGAGTGGTCGCGGCCGCCGAAGGCACGTCCTATTTTGGGGAGCGATTCGTCGGTGAGCTCGCGGCAGAGGTACATGGCGACCTGCCGGGGGTAGGCGAAGGCCTTCGAGCGGCTGGCTCCGACGAGGTCCCCCTTGGAGATACCGAAGTAGCGGCAGACCTCGTGTTGGATGAGCTCGACCGGGATCTCACGGTATTGCGCGTCCAGCAGAATGTCCTTCAGGACCTCTTCGGCTAGGGCCACGCTCACGGTTCGCCCGTAGAGCGAGGAGTAGGCCAGGATGCGCACCAGCGCGCCCTCGAGCTCCCGGATGTTTGTCGAGACCTTCGACGCGATAAAGGTCAGGACATCGTTGTCTACCTGGAGTTGGTCCATCAGCGCCTTTTTGCGCAGGATCGCGATCCTGGTCTCCAGGTCCGGTGGCTGGATGTCGGTGACGAGGCCCCACTCGAAGCGGGAGACGAGACGATTCTCGAGGGTTGGGATGTACTTCGGGTGCCTGTCGGATGTTATGACGATCTGCTTGTTCTCCTCGTAGAGCGTGTTGAAGGTGTGGAAGAACGCTTCCTGGGTCTCGATCTTGCCCTCCAAAAACTGTATGTCGTCGATAAGGAGGACGTCGTTCTCCCGGTAGCGCTTCTGGAAGCCCAGGGGAGCGTTATCCCTGACGGAGTTGATGAAGTCGTTGGTGAAGTTCTCGCAAGTCACGTAACGGACCCGTAGGCTTGGTTCCTGGTCCTCGACGTACTGCCCGACAGCGTGCAAGAGGTGCGTCTTACCCAGTCCCACGCCTCCATAGATAAACAGTGGGTTGTAGACGACGCCCGGCGTCTCGGAGACCGCCAGGGCCGCCGCGTGGGCGAACCTGTTGCCGGCGCCGATGACGAAGGTGTCGAAAGTGTACTTGGCCTTGAAGGGACGCGGCGTACGGGCGCCCCTCACGAAGTCCGCGCCGTTCGAGGTCATGCCGTTCGCTCGCTCCGAGCCGTGGACGCCGTCGATGCTGACCACGAGCGCCATGCTCTCCTGGCCCAGCGTCGAGCTGAGGGCTTCCTCCAGGAGCGGCTTGAACCGGCTCTCGATGTACTCCTTCGCGAAGAGGTTCGGGACGGAGATCTCCAACCGATCGTCGTAGAGGTCCACCGGTCTCGTGCCTTCGAACCAGACTCGGTACGAGGGAGTGTTAATGTGCTCGGAGACGCGATCGAGCACATCTATCCAGACCTCTTCCGCGGAGCGCGGCACGGGCTACTTCACCCAGGCGTTGACGATCGCCTCGACCAGATCCCGGCCGAGCGGCGTGATCACGCGCTTCCCCGACTCGTCGCCGGCGACGAGCCCGTGCTCTTCCAGAACCGACAGGTCCCGGTACGCGGTGCTGACGCTGATCTCCAACCTTTCGGCCACGGTAGAGGGCCCCACTTCGCCGCTCTCCAGAACCGTGATCAAGACCTTCTCCTGCCTCTCGGAGATGTTCATCTTGGGAACGGCGTCCGGGTACTTTCTCTGCGGAACGGATCGAACCGGCAGCCTGTGATCTTCAGTTGCCTTGAGGGCTTCCCCTACCGAAACCGTCGCTACGGTACCGCCTCCGATATTGTCCTCTACGGTGACCTTCCCTCCCGCCTTCTCGGCGGCCGCCCGCGCTATACCGAGCCCGGCGCCGACTCCCCGAATCTCCCGGATCGCCTCCGGCGTGGCGCCGGAGAAGCCGAACTCGAACGCCCGTTCCTTGTGCTCTATCCCTGGACCCTTGTCCGAGATCCTCACCACGTTACCGTCTTCGAGCACGGAGATCACGACCCCCTTGAAGCCTGCGTGTACGAGGTTCTCTATTAACTCCCGCAACGCCTCCTCGGGCACGCGTCCCCCGGAGGCCCTGACTCTCTCCATAACCAGCCCAGAGAACTTCGCGCTCGCCGCGCGCGGTGAAGCCGCCGAAACCTCGCTCACCTCCGGCTCCCCACTCTTCGGATACACGGCGACCTTGATGCCGATTCCGGCATCCCCTTCGTCCCTCTGTGTCCGGTTCGCGTACATCATCCCCGACCCGGATTATTGCGTACCCCCCACCAAGACGCTAGAGCAAGAAGAGAAAAAATTTGCTTTTGCAGGTTATTACCGTGACTATCCACAGATTTATCCACAGGTTGTGGATAAAAGACGGGAGTTCTCACGGATTTTCTCTGTGCGGGTCGATAAGAAGCGTACGTAGAGGCGTATCCTGCCCATGCTGCGACGTTTTGTTCTGTGAGTAAGTTACGATTTGCAGCCCTTTTCTCTTGTACCTGGAGTGTACTTTCGAGTCCGGTTTTTGCGAGGCGCGCGCTGGTGCTGTTGGACTGATTTCCCGGTTCGGATATACTGGTTCGGACTAACTATCACGATGACGATACACGCGAGGGAGTTTTATGAAGCGCACCTACCAACCGAACCGTCGTAAGCGGGCCAAGACCCATGGCTTTCGGAAGCGCATGAGCACCGCCGGCGGTCGCAGGATCATTGCCTCGCGCCGGCGCCAGGGACGTAAGAGGCTGGCCGTTTAACTTTTTTTGCGACGGCGCAAGAGCACGAGCCTTACCGCTTCACCCGAGTTTGAGAGGGTCTATCGTAAGGGTTCTGTCTACAGAGGAAGGCTGTTCTCCGTTCACGCCCTGCCTAACACGATAGGTAAACCGAGATTGGGCCTCTCTGTCTCCAAGAAGGTTGGGACCGCGGTGAGGCGCAATAAGGTGCGACGGCGTTTGAAGGAAGTCTTTCGTTCTTCGGCGGAGAAGCTCCCGGGTGATCTGGACTTCGTGGTCTCGGCGCGCCCCGCCGCTGCCGAGGCCACCTTCGAGGAGTTGAACGAGGAGTTCCTGCGATCTTTGCGTAGGCTCGTCAAGGGCGACGAGGCCGGAGAATCCGGCGGTGTTTGCTGAGATGCGAAAGCTTGTCATTGGACCTATCAAGTTGTACCGGCGGTTTATCTCTCCTATATTGCCCCCTTCGTGCAGGTACTGGCCGACGTGCTCGCAGTACACGTTGCAGGCCATACAGAAGCACGGTGTTTTGAAGGGTGGCGTTATGGGAGCGTGGCGTATACTCCGCTGTAACCCATGGTCAAAGGGAGGGATCGACCCGGTAAGATGAGAAGGATCGCATGATAGAGTTTCTTGAAAGGGTATTTGCTCCGCTCACTGGCGCTCTGGGTTGGGCTCTGGAGTATGTTCACGCGCAGGGCGCGCCCTGGTGGTTGAGCATCGCCATCATCACGGTGGTAGTGCGCACCATCCTCTTTCCCCTGACAGTCAGACAGGTTAAGAGCATGCGCGCCATGCAGGACTTGAAGCCCGATATGGACAAGATCCGGGCCCAGTACAAGGACAACCGCCAGAGACAACAGGAAGAGATCATGAAGCTCTACCAGGAGCGACAGGTCAACCCCTTCGGTAGCTGCTTTCCCCTTCTGATCCAAATGCCGATATTTATCGGCATGTTCTACGTTATCCGCGGCTTTGGCGATACGCACCCGAGCTTCACTTCAGGGGGGATACTCTGGTTCCAGGATCTCTCCGCGTACGACCCTTTCTATATCCTTCCCGTGCTCTCGGCCCTGACGATGCTGGCGGCGTCGGAGATTACCTCGAAGCACATCGACCCCCAGCAGCGCTGGATCATGCGTACCCTGCCTGTAGTCTTCACGATCTTTCTCCTCACCTTCCCCGCCGGGTTGTTTATGTACTGGATTACCTCGAACCTCGTCACCCTGGTACAGAACTACGTGATCTACAACCACGGCCCCGGCAAAAAGTCTCCCGAGGCTGCCAAAGGCGGGTCCGCGAAAACGGAAGGTAAACCCGAAAGGTCCGCAGGCAGCCAACGAGCCAACAGCTCCTCCGGCAGTGGTGAAGCAGCGGCACAAGGCAATGCCGGCAACGGCGGCGCGCAAGCCGCCAGATCAGCTAAGAGGAAGCGTAGAAGGAAAAAGAAGAAATGAACGATAGTCGGGAGTTTTACGCTGCAACAGTCGATGAGGCCGTGGAGAAGGCTTCCGCGGCTCTTGGCGTTCCTCGGGATCGGCTCAATTTCGAGGTTCTAGATGGGGGTAGCACGGGCTTTCTAGGCATAGGTGCAAGAGACGCACGCATACTGGTCAAACGATCCGAACCACAGACAGATGTTCCTGCGCCTGACAGGGAGAGTCAAACGCTCGAGTATGCCGACGAGAGGAGTGTCGAGCCGGTCGAAGAAGAGCCACGAGAGCCCGCGCA
>JAUJNO010000001.1:175744-249501 GCA_030448125.1 Rubrobacteraceae bacterium
ACGCTGATCGATGCTATGGGCCTCGACGCCACCGTAGACGCTTATGACTCGGGAGAAGTTATCTCCGTGGACGTAGCTACGGAGGAGACCGGCCTCTTTATCGGGCAAAAAGGTGAGACTATAGACGCTATTCAGTACCTGCTGAACGTCGCTATTTACAAGAACCGCCCTTTTGCAAAGAGGATAGTCGTAGACTCGGAGGGTTATAGGCAACGTCGTGTAGAGGCTATCCAAGGCATGGCGCACCGCACCGCCCGCCGTGCCCTACGTGAGGGGCGTCCACTCAGCCTCCCACCGATGCCCGCCGCGGAGCGCCGCGTGGTTCACCTGTTTCTCAAAGAGAACCCACAGGTCACAACCTCTAGCGAGGGCAAAGAAGAGGATCGAAGAGTCGTCGTAAGCCCTATCCACTAGTCTTCCTGTTTCACGTGAAACAGCTGGCACGACAAATGTGGGCGTGTACGAACATTTGTCGCACTGGCACTTCCGGTGAGCCGAGGAGATGTTTCACGTGAAACACTATCTATGGCGACGGCGCTAGAGCAGCTTCGATCGCAGTCTAGTGACTGGGGGGTGAACCTGGATCGCTCCCGGCTATCGCTACTATCTCTATATGCCGACCTTCTTGCCGAGTACGAGTTGGCCAACATCATTGGGACCAAAGATCGAGAACAGATCATCCTGGAGCATTTCACAGACTCCCTGAGCTGTCTGGCTACCAAAGGCGCGCGGTGGCGAGGCTCTCTGGTAGACGTAGGAACAGGAGGAGGACTGCCTGGAATACCGCTAAGCATCGCTTGTCCCGAGCTTCAGGTGACGTTGCTAGAGGTAACCGAGAAGAAGGTGCGCTTTCTAGAGTACGCGAAGGCGCAACTGGATCTCGGTAATCTCGAAGTACTGCATGCACGAGTCGAGGAGGCGGGGAGGGATCCGCGTTGCAGGGATGCCTTCGACCTGGCTACGGCCCGCGCGCTGGCTACGTTGCCGGTAGTACTGGAGTATTGTGCGCCGCTCGTGCGTACCGGGGGTGCGATCCTGGCGATGAAGGGGCGGTTGCCAGAGGAAGAGCTATCACGGGGGGTAGCGGCCTCCCACCAACTTGGGGCGAAGTTGCGCGAGGTGCTAAAGGTGGAATATCGTGCGCAGCTTCCGCAAAAGGAGCGCCGCTTGGTCGTATTCGATAAGGTCCGCGCAACTTCGGGCAGATTCCCCAGGAGAGTAGGACTCGCAAAAAAGCGTCCTCTAGGAGCGTAGAACGGGATTATTTCTGTACCGAAGTCTCTCGACAGCCCTACAGACTGCGGCACTCTCCAGGAAACCACAACATTTTGGGCCTCCCGTTTCGCTAAGGCCGCTATTGGGGCAAGGCTCAACCGAGGCGTGCTAAGATTCCGGCGGTGGCTACCATCGTTGCCATAGTGAATCAGAAGGGCGGGGTGGGGAAGAGCACCACCGCGATCAACCTCGCCGCGTACCTCGCGGGCCTGGGGGAGAAGCTCCTGATCGTGGACATGGACCCTCAGGGCAACGCGACCAGCGGTCTGGGCGTCTCGGCAGGCGCCAATGGATGTATGTACGACGTGCTCCTCGAGGGCGCGCCTCTGGAGCAGGTCGCCGTCGAAACTGAGGTCGACAACCTCGATGTCGCGCCGGCCACCATCAACCTCGTCGGTGCCGAAGTTGAGCTCGTCTCTACTCTGGCACGCGAGTTCAAGTTGAAGCGGGCGTTGGAGAAGCTGTCCTCCGACGCTTACGATCGCGTGCTCGTGGATTGTCCACCGTCCCTGGATCTCCTTACCCTGAACGCGCTGACGGCCGCGGACGAGGTTTTCATTCCCATACAATGCGAGTACTATGCCCTCGAGGGGCTCACCCAGCTTATGAGGAGCATAAGGATGGTGCGTGAAGAGCTCAATCCGAGCCTGAAGATCGGGGGAGTGCTGCTCACCATGTTCGACACCCGCACCAACCTCGCTCACCACGTGGTCGAGGAAGTGAGGTCGTTCTTCGGGGACCAGGTATTCCATACGGTCATACCGCGCAATGTCAGGCTTAGCGAGGCCCCAAGCTTCGGCTTACCGGTGGCGCTGTACGCTCCCAAGAGCACGGGGGCGGAGGCGTATGCCTCTGTAGCCGAGGAGGTCCTAGCCCGTGGGTAGGCGTGGGTTGGGAAGGGGGCTATCCGCGCTCATATCCGCGGGTGATAGCGTCGGGGGGCTGAGGTTCGACGAGGTGCCGGTTTCAGCGATCCGGCCGAACACCCACCAGCCGCGCCGCAACTTCTCGGAGACGAGCATCAAGGAGCTCGCGGCCTCCATACGCGAGGTTGGCATCCTGCAACCGCTCGTAATCCGGTCGACCGAGACCGGTTTCGAGCTGATAGCCGGAGAGAGGAGGCTCAGGGCGGCCAAGGAGGCGGGCCTCGACCGTGTGCCGGTCTTGATAAGACAGGCTGGAGAGGGCGAGTCGATGGAGATGGCCCTCGTCGAGAACCTGCAAAGGGAGGACCTCAACCCGCTAGAAACCGCGGCGGCATATCAGGCTCTCCTGGACAGCTTCGGATTGACCAAGGACCAACTCGCCGCCCGACTAGGAAAGAGCCGAGCGGCGGTGACCAACACGTTGCGCCTGACCAGGCTGCCCGAGTCCATCCGGACGATGGTGCTTGCGGAGAAGCTGTCCGAAGGACACGCGCGAGCGCTGCTCGGCCTGGAGACAGAGGAGCACATGCTCCGCGTCGCTCGCGTGGTGCAGGCGGAGAAGCTCTCCGTACGCAAGACCGAAGAGTTGATCCGCGAGGAGCTCGTAGGGCCGCGAGAGTCCCGGGAGGCGACACAGGAATCCCCACGAGAGCAAGACTCCGTCGACGAGTACGGAGAGGCTTCTCAACGGATCCAGGACGCGCTAACGCTGCCGACCCGGGTGCGGGCGTCGCGCAGAGGGGGGAGGCTCGAGATACGCTTCCGCCAGAAGGAGGAGCTGGAGGCGCTGGTAGACCTGCTCACCGCGAACAGCGGGGGGAACGCTGACTCTACTGACGGCGTGCTTGGCCCGGATAGATAGAGACATCTTCCGCCGGTAGCTCGAAGCTATACTACATATAGGCGTTTTCGCATTATTACAGTGGAATGTTCTCGATAAACGATTGTGCTCGAACGCACTTGTGTGAGAAGATGCTGTAGACCTGAGGCACCGCCGGGTGTGCCGGTACTGTGGTGCATGCGGAGGGGGAGTATGTTCGCCGGAGGCGCAAAGTTGGCGGGTGTTGTGGGAGTCTCGGTGACGGCCTTCCTCTTGACCGGGGCCGCCGCGGCCGAAAGCGTGAAAGCTCCTGGAGCCCAGAACACCGAACGCCCGGCTCTCCAGACCGATGTGCAGCGGCAGGACGCAGCGCCCGAGAGGGAGGCAGGGGAGTTAACCAGGGTCGATTCGCAGCTAAACGAGGCGCGGGACCAAGCAGAGATCGCCGCCTCACGCGCCCAGGATCTGGACCAACAGACCCGGAAGCTGAGCAGGGATCTCGAGGGCCAGCGAGAGGCCGCGTCGGACGCTCAGACCAGCTTCGAGAAGAGGGCCAGGGCCGCTTACAAGGGTGAGGACCTCGCCAGCGCCTCGATCGTTCTGGACAGCCTCCTCAGCGGCGATAGCGCGCGTGTCAATACGGTACTCGACGGCTCAATGGCGCGGATACTAGTCAAGGGTCGCGGAAGCATAGAATTCAATAAAGACTCCCGGCAGGCTCTGGAGAACACCAACCGACAGCTGCGCCAGAAAAAGGCCCGCTACGAGGAGTTGCTCCAAGAGCAGCAGGAACGGGTAGAGGAGTTGCGCCGGCGCGAAGCAAAGCTCAAGGTCGCCTTTGGCAAATCGAGCCCCCAGAAGAAGCAGATGGAGGAGCGGATCGCCCAGTTGGAGGTCGCGGAGGAGGCCGGCGCGTTTACGAGGCCGCCGGCGAGCGGCGGAGGCGGGTTCGTGGCGCCCGAGCAGGAGCTCGAGATCGCGCGGGAAGACATCGTGGCGACCCCGGTGGAAGAGATCCCCTACGAGAGGTATGTGCAGATCTACAAGGCGGCGGCGAAGCGGTACGAGTTCGCCGAGGATTGGTACGTGCTCGCGGCCGTTGGCAAGGTCGAGTCGGACCACGGGGAGAACATAGGCCCCTCCAGCGCCGGAGCGATGGGCCCGATGCAGTTCCTGCCCTCAACCTGGGCGCAGTACGGGGTCGACGGGAACGGGGACAGCGAGGCGAACATAATGGACCCCGAGGACGCCATACCGTCCGCGGCCTCTTACCTCGTGGCCGGCGGCGCCCCCGACGACTGGTACGCCGCACTCTACACCTACAACCGCGCCGGGTGGTATGTCCGGGAGGTTCTGGGGATCGCGGAGGCTTATAGGCGGCAGGCCGAGAACGACGAGGTGGATCCTTGATCTAGCGCCCGGCCGTCCCTGGGGCGCCTGTCGAGAGCCAGGGTAAAGGGTAACTCGTAGTAGGTTGGACAAAGGCTCCGGCACGGTTTTTGTGCATGTTGCCCGAAGAACAGGCGCCGAAGCTTCTCTAGCGTACGATGAACCTACCAGGCTCCCACCGCGCGTGCTAAAAAGTCCACGGATCAAAAGACCGAAATTTAGGGGGTAGGGATGGAGACTTCGCGAACCGATATGTTCCGGAAGCTACTCGAGAGGGACCCGGACAATCCCATGGTTCTCTACTCCTTGGGAAACGAGCTGTTCAAGGAACAGAAATATTCGGAGGCCAGGGAGTATCTGAGCCGGGCGCTCCGGAACAAGCCGGACTACTCGGTGGCGCACCGGGCGCTTGGCCGGGCGCTCTACGAGCTTGGCGAGGACGACGAGGCCCGCCGAGTATTCGCCGAGGGGCGCGAGGTGGCACAGAAGAACGGGGACCTCCAGACCGTCAAGGAGATAGACGTGTTCGTTCGCCGGTTAGCGAAGCGCGAGAGGGGGGAGAGGGGAGAGGCCGGTGCGTAGGAGCGGTGTCATGTTGCGGGTCCTCTGCTAACATCCGGAGTGTTGGGACCGACGGTAGGGATCTTCGTAGATTACGAGAGTCCGCTCGCGCGCGAGGTGGCGGCGAAGATTTGGACCGGGCTCTCCGTGGCGGCCCTGGGCGCCGGGTACACGAAGACCACGGCCCGCTGGGAGAGCCTGCGGACGTCGAGGAGCCCCGAGAGGCTCGAAGGGCCGCGGGTACACATCTTCGCCGTGGGTCAGGATCGTCCGGACGCCGTGGACGCCATCCGTCCGATAGGTGACACGGAGACTTCCCACCTCTACGGCGTGGTCGTCGCGGTCCCCAACCGGCCGAGCCCGTTGGCCGGTTCGCTCCTCTACCAGGGCGTCGAGCAGCTCACCGGGGGCGGCGTCAGGGTTGGTGCCGTCGAGCCCGCCCTCCTGCACGCCCTTCCGAGGGAGTGCGAGTCTTACGCGCGGAGGATCCTCGAACGCCTCTCACCTCTTTTGGGTTATTAGGGAGGTGCGATTTCGTGCGGAATCAGCCGAATCTCCATACCTCGCTCCTCCCCGTTCGCTCTCGGATAGACTGCCCCGATTGATAACATACCTCCCCGTGCGAGACGAAGAAGAGGCTGCGCGGTAGAAGTGCTTGGAGACCTGATCGCCGCTTTGCTGGTCACCGGCGCCTTCACCGGGCTCGCGTACGCTCTGGGAATGGTCAGCCGGGGCGGAGCTTTGGGGGGATTCGTGGTGGGGGTCGTGACCTACACTTGCCTCGGACCGCGGGGGTTCGCGGTCCTCGCGCTCTTCGTCGTCGGCGGCTCCGCCCTCACCCGTCTCGGGTACCGGAGCAAACAGAGCCGTGGTGTCGCTCAATCCTGCGGTGGGCGCCGCGGCGCCAGGAATGCCCTCGCCAACTGCGGCGTCGCCCTCCTGTGCGCCCTCCTGGCCGCTATCTTACCCTCGGAGATCTTCGCCGCCGCCTTCGTAGCTTCTTTGGGCGCGGCCTTCGCCGACACCGCCGAATCCGAGGTTGGGCAGATCGCCCGGCGCACCCCGCGCCTCGTCACCAACCTCCGGAAGGTCCCGCCTGGTACGGATGGTGCGGTCTCCATGCCGGGAACGCTCGCCGGGCTCGCCGCCGCGGGAATTACCGTCCTTCTCGGGCTGGCGCTAGGTCTCGTGGGCGGACCTGGCGCGGCGCTGCTCGTGACGTGCGCGGCTTTTCTAGGGACCGTGGCGGATAGCCTTCTAGGGGCGCTCGCGCCGCGCGCCGGCAACGAGCTGACCAACGTCCTATGCACGCTCGTCGCCGCCGGTTTGGTCCTAGCCTTCGCATGACTGGCGGCGCATCCGGCTGTCCGAAAACTGCTCCACCTTTCGCCCGTGATCTGGGCCGGGCACGAGCGCTGGGACGGCGGGGGCTACCCCGACGGCCTCTCGGGCGAAGAGCTCCCCCTGATACGTCATGACTTCCGACAGGCCCTACCGCAAGGCGATGGGCATCCGAGAGACACTCGAAGAGCTGGAGAGAAAAGCCGGGACGCAGTTCTGCCCGCGCGCCATCCCGACGCTCCTCGAAGTCGTCGGCCGTCTCGCTGAATAATCCCGCTCCAAAATGGCGCTTCTCTTTCTTAAACGGTAACCCCGGTGCTATATTAGGCGCATGCGCGCCAGAGACCTCGAAGGCCGGAACACGAGTCCCCGACTATAAGTCCCGCACGCTGTCCCTGACCTAGAGCACCACGCAAACTTTCCATCCGAAGGAGTCGCTCTTGAGCGAGGCAACCGTGAAGAAAGAGTACAACCCGGGGACCATAGAACGCCGCTGGCAAGAGAAGTGGTCCGAGAGCGGCCTGTACAAGACTGACGAAGATCCCCAAAAGCCGAAGCACTACGCGCTTACAATGCTTCCATATCCCAGCGGGGACCTGCACGTCGGCCACTGGTACCCCATGACCCCGTCGGATACCCGGGCGCGCTTTATGCGGATGCAAGGGTATCGAGTTTTCTTCCCAATAGGCTTCGACGCCTTCGGCCTTCCGGCAGAGAACGCGGCGATAAATCGGGGCATCCACCCGTACAAGTGGACGATGTCGAACATAGAGAACATGCGCGGCCAGCTCAGGCAGATGGGGACCATGTTCGACTTCGACTCGGAGATCGTCACCTGCCTGCCTGAGTACTACCGCTGGAACCAGTGGTTCTTTTTGAAGTTCCTCGAGAAGGGCCTCGCGTACCGTAAAGAGGCGCCGGTCGACTGGTGCCCCAAAGACAACACCACGCTCGCTCGCGAGCAGGTAATAGGGCCAGACAGGCGTTGCGAGCGGTGCGGGACGCCGGTCATCAAGAAAAATCTGCCCCAGTGGCTCTTCAAGATCACCGACTACGCCGATGAGCTCCTGGACTTCTCCAAGATAGACTGGCCCGAGCGGGTCGAGACGCTGCAGAGGAACTGGATCGGCCGCTCGACGGGCGCTGAAATAGCGTTCGACGTCCCCGGCTACGGATCGCTGGAGGTTTTTACGACGCGGCCCGACACGCTGTTTGGGGCGACGTTCTTCGTCGTGGCGCCCGAGCACCCGGCGGTCGAGAAGATAACGACGCCGGAGCAGGCCGACGAGGTGCGCGCCTACGTCGAGAGCGCGGGCCGGATGAGCGAGATAGACCGCACGGACGTGACGCGCGAGAAGACAGGCGTCTTCACCGGGGCGTACGCGATCAACCCGGCCAACGCGGAGGAGATCCCGATCTACGCCGCCGACTACGTCCTCCTCGGCTATGGTACCGGCGCCATCATGGCCGTCCCCGCCCACGACGAGCGCGACTTCGAGTTCGCGAAGAAGTATGGAATACCGATCCGTACCGTCGTCGCCCCGCCCGACTGGAGCGGCGAGGCGCTCGAAGAGGCCTACACCGGCGAGGGACCGATGGTCAACTCCGACAGGTTCGACGGCATCCCCAACGTCGAAGGAAAGAAGGCCGTAACGGAGTGGCTCGAGGAGCGTGGCGTGGGCCGGGCGGCGGTCACGTACCGCTTGAGGGACTGGTTGATCTCGCGCCAGCGCTACTGGGGCACCCCTATACCCATCGTCTACTGCCAGCGGGACGGCATGGTACCCGTTCCGGAGGCGGACTTGCCGGTCCTCCTGCCCGAGGACGCGGAGTTCACCCCGACCGGCGAGTCGCCGCTGAAGCTCGACCCTGACTTCTACAATACGACGTGCCCCACCTGCGGCGATCCTGCCACCCGCGAGACGGACACGATGGACACGTTCGTGGACTCGTCGTGGTATCAGTATCGCTACCTCTCGCCGCACTACGACGGGGGGCCGTTCGACCCGGAGGAGGGCGAGAAGTGGCTCCCGGTGGACCAGTACACCGGGGGTGTAGAGCACGCGACCATGCACCTGCTCTACACGCGGTTCTGGACGAAGGTGATGCGCGACCTCGGGCTGGTCGACTTCGACGAGCCGATGACGCGGCTCTTCAATCAGGGCATCATCCTCGGACCGGACGGGGAGAAGATGAGCAAGAGCCGCGGCAACGTGGTGAACCCGCAGGACTTCGTGGACCGCTACGGCTCCGACGCCTTGCGCTGCTTCCTGATGTTCATCGGTCCATGGAACCAGGGCGGGCCATGGGACGGACGCGGCATCGAGGGCATCGCCCGTTTCTTAAGGCGGGCGCACTCGCTCGTCGCTGGCAGCGACTCGTCGGGGACGGCCGACCCGGGGGAGCTCGGCCGTCGCACTGCGAGGCTGGTCAAGAAGGTCACCGAGGACCTCCAGGCGTTCCGGTTCAACACGGCGCTCGCGGCCCTGATGGAGCAAACGAACTACCTTCTGGCCGTCAGGGGCGAGGTGGGGGACGACGAGTGGACGGAGGCGCTCAGGACCTTCGTTCTCGTCCTCGCGCCGTTCGCGCCGCATCACGCGGAGGATATGTGGGCGCTCATGGGGCTCCCTTACTCGGTACACGAGCAAGCGTGGCCCCCCTGGGACGAGAGGCTTATCGAGGAGGAGGAGATAACGCTGGTGGTCCAGGTCAACGGTAAGCTGCGCGATCGCATCGAGGCGCCCGCAGACGTCTCGGAGGACCTCGCCAAGGAACTCGCGCTCGCCAGCGCGAAGGTGCGGCCCCACCTCGAGGGACGTGAGATCCGCAAGAGCGTCTACGTGCCGGGGCGACTGGTCAACTTCGTGGTCGGTTAGCTGCTCTGGTCAGCTACCAGCCAAAGCCCGAAGAGAGCCGGAAGCTGACCCGGCTGCTAACTCAAGCGTTGCGCGCCTGGCGGTACTCTTCCACTACCTGGGAGAGCTCTTCCCGGTTGCGCAGGCCGGAGAGCGTCGGGAACGGCATCGTGCCGATCATCAATACACCCAGGACGAGGGCCACCAGCAGGGCGACGAACGGGGGTGCTCCCAGGGCGGCGAGCAAAGCGAGCAGCACGCCCGCGCCGGGTATAGGACAGCCCACATAGTAGAGACGATTTTTGCAGGTCGAGAACCGGGCCAGGCGCCATGCTCCGCACAGGAAGAAGACGAGGCAGGCGGCCACGCCGACTATCGGCAGGGCGTACAGCGAGCTCATGTAGAGCGCGAGCGCGGGGGCGGCGCCGAACGAGACCATGTCGGCCAGGGAGTCGAGGTTGGTGCCGAATGCTTCGTCGCCATTATCGCTACGGCGGGCCGCCGCCCCATCGAGCATGTCGAAGACGGCGGCCAGGGCGATCAGGCCCACCGCCGTGTAATAGTCTCCGCGGAAGATCAAGAGCACGGAGAAGAAGCCGGCCACCAGACTGCCGCTGGTCAGGGCGTTGGCCAGTGTCACGTACTCTCTCATGAGTTGCTCTCTTCCTTGCGGTAGCGTGCCAGGGGCGTCTGGCCGGCTCGTACCCGGTCTCCCGGGCTCACGAGGGGATCGGCTGCCCTTGTGGGGAGGAGCACGTCCGTGCGGGAGCCGAAGTGTATGAGCCCGATCCGCTGCCCCACGGCGACGCTCTCCCCGGTCTCGACCCAGCGCGAGATCCTGCGGGCGACCATGCCTGCTATCTGCACCACGACCGCGCGTCCTCTGGGTCCGTCTATGGCGATCCGGTTCTGATGGTTCTCCTCTTTGGCGCCCCCCAGGAACGCCGGAACGAATCTGCCCGCGACCTCCTCCATCTTCGTTACGCTCCCCTCGACCGGGCTGCGGTTCACATGGACGTTGTGGATGGAGAGGAAAGTGCTGATCCTGAGGGCTTCACCACCTGGGATCCAGTCCTCGTGCGCCTCCTCGACGTCGGTCACAAAGCCGTCCGCCGGCGCGTACACGACGTCCGACTCCGGCTTCAGGGGTCGCTCCGGGTCCCGGAAGAAGAGCAGGGACGCTCCCGCGGCCCCGAGGCCGGCGAGGCCGCTCCGCCGGCGTCCGGCCAGGAGCAGCGCCACGCCCAAAGAGAGTGGCGCCAACACGTAGGGACGGGCTGTCAGCCAGCTTCGTTGGGTGATCATCGCTCCGGGGCCTCCTGTGGTAGGGCGGCGCTGCACCGGAAGAGGAACGCCGGGGGGACGTTCAGGGGCGAGACGCGGCGCCGGACCGAGGCAAAGATCCGGCTGAGGTCCCGCTGCACCATGGTCGAGTACTGGATCGCCACCATGACCCCGTCCGGAGCTAGCACCCGCGTGATCTGCTCGAAGATGTTCCGCTTGACGGGCTCCGGCAAGGACGTGAAGGGTAGTCCCGAGACGATGACGTCCACCTTGGCGCCGTCTAGATATTTTCCAACGTTCTCCGCCGAGTCGTTGATTATCCGGACCCGCGGATCCTCGAACCTCCCGTCGAGAGTGGCCACCAGCTCCGGATCCACCTCAAACGCGAGGAAATAGGCCTCGGGGTGCAGACGCGCGACGATCTCCTCGGTGTACACGCCCGTGCCCGCGCCGAGCTCCACGACGCAACGGGCCCGCGTAAAATTAGCCATGTCCAGCATGTCTCGAACGGCCCGTCTGCTCGTCGGCAGGATCGCCCCGACCTGCCGGGGATTGGCCAGAAAGGAACGGAAAAAGCGGATTCTTTCGTGTATGTCTCTTTTCATGCTAAATCTCCTGCGTCCGGCAAAAAGCCCAGCAAAAGAGCCAGCTACCGGCCCAAAAAAGCCAGTTCGTGATGCAACTCGTCTTCCCTAAAACCATCTGCTCAACCCACCACCTCGCGTAGCGTACACAAAACCGCGTTACGTCCTGCTACTTAAGGGCCCCTCTATAACAACTTATGCTCCGCGCGGCAAGTTATACCTATAGTTGACGTTCAATTAGCATACGGGATGCCTGTGTGACTAAAATACTATCCATGCACACCTATTCGCATGCGGTTTTTACGTGGACGCTGGCCCGGTATCTCGCCCCGAAAGAATCCCATGCTGCCTTGTGGGGTGCAGCGGGCGCGGCGCTCCCGGACGTACCGACCCTGGCGAAAGCGGCTCATCTGTTGTGGAGACGGCGGGACTCGATAACGAAGGAAGAGTTCAAGGAAGAGTTCTACGATGCCCTGGATTACTACAAGGAGCCCTCGGGCAAAGTGGATCTCACGCTCCACTCCCTGGCGCCGGTGGGATCGCTGCTCGCACTATATAAGATACTCGAACTGAAACACAAAGATCCTCGCAAGACCCTGCTCGCGTTTCTGCTTGGCTGGGCCGGACACAACCTTATGGACTTCCCGATGCACGCCGGGGACGCGCGGCCGCCGCTATGGCCCCTCTACAGGTGGCGATTCAAGAGCCCGATCTCTTACTGGGACCGCAAGTTCTACGCGCTGCCGTGCCTCCTCGTCGAGCACGGGGCGATCCTGGCACTCGCGCTGGCGTTTCTGTACCAGAGTTCCCAGGACTCCCCGCGGAAGTAGCCGTCAGTTGTAAGTAATCAGCTTTCAGCTTCTCCCCTTTGGGTGCGAATACCGGCGGTACGGCGCGTAACCGACCTGGAGCGTACGGCTACGCCCGCCGGCTTTCGGCTACAAGCAAAAGCCAAAGGACTGACAACCGAAAACTGACTGATAGAAGCTAATCGCCGCCGAACATGGAGCCTAAGCCGCCGCTGCTCTCGCCGCCGTGGGTGTGTTCGGGGACGGTCGGGCCTTCAGAGGGCTGTATAAGGACCCAGCCGGGGCCTTCGAAGGCGACCTGGAACGTCTCCCCGCTCCCGCGGCCCAGGAAGGTCTTGAACGAGACGTCGGAGCGTACGCTGGTGCGTACGCCGCCGCTCCACGCTATCGCGGACTCCGGGTCGGCGAAGGTCGGGGTGTTGGTGTCGAGGAGGACGGGCTCGCCGTGCGAGGTCACGGCTACCTTGCCGGTACCTTCGAGCACGACGTTGAAGAGGCCGCCGGCGAGACGGCCCGCGCCCTCGACGCGCCGGATGTCCCAGTCTACGTTCCCCTCGAAGGCGAGGATGGAGTCGCCGTTGACGGTCATGCGCTCGTTGTGGAGATCGATGACCATGATCTTGCGGGCGTCCTGGGCGAGGAACAGGTCGCCGGTTCCGGTCGCAGACATGAGCTTTACGCCCTCGCCGGTGAGAGCCTTCTTGAAGAAGCGCCCGAGTCCGCCACCCTGGTGCTCGAAACGCACCCCGCCCTGGTAGGCCACCATCGAACCGAGCTTCGCCTGGATCGAGTCGTTGTCGAGTCTCACCTTCAAAAGCGAGGAGTTCTGCAGCGTGAACCTGCCGGCCGGCGTTACCTCCCGGAACTGCTCGAGGTTCGTCTCGCTCACCGCTCTACCTCCCTGTCGGGTTCGTACACCTCGATACTACCCGGGTTCTCGTCCCGAGTCTATGTATCTTCCTCTACTACGCGTGAGCGGCGCGCCGGTTGCGTGTGCCATCCGAGTCTTCTCACGCGTAGGCGGGGGGAAGGCGGGCCTGGCGAAGAAGTAGCCCTGCGCGAAGTCAGCGCCGTGGACGGCGAGCCAACGCCACTGCTCCTCGGTCTCGAAGCCTTCGGCGATGACGGCCACGCCGAGGTCTCTGGCGAGCTCGAGGAGCTTCGAGGCGATCGCGGCGCGGTAAGGGTCCCGGTCCACGTCTTGCAACAGGCCCATGTCGAGCTTGACGAAGTCCGGGCGCAGGGTGGCGAGGAGGTTCAGGGAGCTGTGACCGGCGCCGAGGTCGTCGAGGGCGATCCTGAAGCCGCTCTCGCGGTAGAAGTCCAGGATGTTCCGCAGGTGCCTGTCGTCTTTGACCTGCACGCTCTCCGTCACCTCGAAGGCTATCCTGTTGGGGGAGAGGTCGGATTTGCGGATCGCACCCATCGTGCTCATCAGGCAGTACTTCGGGTCGTAGATGGAGGTGGGGTTGAAGTTGATGAAGATGTTCGCCTCGAGCCCGAGCCCGGAGGCTTCCTCTATGGCCTTCATGCGAGCGGTCTGGTCGAGGTTGAAGAGGAGCCCTGCGTCACGCGCCGCCCCGAACATAGCCCCCGGGTTCACCAGGGCACCCTCCCCGTCGAGCCCACGCAGGAGGCATTCGTAGGCGAAGATCTCGCCCGGGTTCGCCGTCGGGACGATGGGCTGGAAGTGAACGCCCAGCCGGTCCTCGCGCAGCATGTTGAGGAGCCACTCGCCCCTCACACTGCGGCCGTGAGGGTTGCGAGGTCCTGCATCCGCGGGAGCATGCTCAGGCCAAAGGCCGAGCCCTTCTCGACGAGTACGGCCCTGCAGTCTTTGAGCTCCGCCTCGCTCAAGCCGTCCAGCAGGAGCTCGCTCAGGCTCCTCAAACCCTCCGGCTCGACCTCCACCGCTACGACGTCGTCGGACGGGTCGCCGAACGGGAGGCCCGGCTTCCAGAGCAGGCGCCTGAGCGTGCCGCGCGTGTGAGCCAGGGGCGGGGCCACGTACAACACCCCGACCTCCGGCCAACCGGCCGGCAAGCTCTCGCATCGGCTGCACTTGCTCCTCCGCTCTCGCCGAAGTCATTACACTACCGTTATCGGCAAAAACGGCGAACTACTTTAATTTAAAAGCCGGTCAGACAACCGGCTGGTCAGCAAGAGAACAGGCGACGAAATCTGCTCGCCGAAAAGCTGGTGCTGCCGGGATGCGGAGCGTGCGACGGTTCGCAAGGCGAAAGCTGACGAGCTGAAATCAGAACATTCTGCCGCCCAGAGGTACCTCGCGGTCGGGGGCGAGCAGGACCACGGCGCCCGCCTCGTCCGGCACTCCGAGCACCAGCACCTCGCTCTCGAAGCCAGCGATGCGTCTGGCGGGGAAGTTCACCACCGCCACCACCTGCTTTCCGAGAAGCCCCTCCGGCTCGTAGTGGGCCGTGATCTGGGCGCTGCTCCTCTTGACCCCTATCTCCGCCCCGAAATCGACCGCGAGCTTTATCGAAGGCTTGCGCGCCTCCGGAAAAGGCTCGGCCTCGACGATCCTTCCGACCCTGACGTCGACCTTCTCGAAGTCCGCCCAGGAGATCTCCGGCATGCTACCTCCCGTCTCGAAAGGTTCCCGGCACGAGTAACGTGGACAGTCTACAGGTCTGCCCGAGCCGCTACCTGCTCCAAAAGGCGAAGCAACGAAAAGAACCGGGGCCCCCGCGGGGGCCCCGGAAGGATGAACCGTGTCGTGTCAGGCTACCGCGTCTGGCCGATGGGCATGGAGTCGGGGCTGCCCGCCGCCCCTTCCGCGAGGGTCGATACTCCCCCCATCCGGCTCCTCGCTATGGAGATGAAGCTGTAAGCCAGGACGATGGCGGCGATCATGAGGGGCACGTGGAAGCCATAGTCGATGTACAAGAGGCCCTGTAGGTTGTCCGCCTCGTTGTGGCGGTGCAGGTTGAGGTGGGGCCACCAGGAGACCATCAGCCAGCCGATGGACAGGTACATGGCGTACGCCCTCGTCCTCGAATCGGGGGATACGCCGCGGATCACGGGCCATCCGAAGAGCAAGAACGAGATCCCCAGCCCCAGAAGGACGCCGTCCCACAGGGCGAGGAAGATGAAGTAGGGCATCTGCGCGGCGGTGGGCGCGACGCCTCCCTCGGGGTTGGGCCAGATGACGGGCCCGAGCATCATGGCTGGAACCGCGATGAGGACGGTTATGATCAACACTTTCATCCAGGTCTTCACGATGTACACGCTCCTTCCGAGCTTCATTTACATGTTTACGAGAAGGACTCTATCCAGCAGCGAAGGAGGTGTACATAGGACAAACGTCCCGGTCGCGTATAGGCATTTGTCCCGAATTGCCTAACCGCCGAACCTCGACTCGCCGGCTCGCGGTGCCTCCGGCCTGCCGGACGGAGTTGTACTTTAATACCCGTGGTTTCGTACTTGATATCGGGAGGTGCGGCAGAGATGACGACGGGCGTAGTCGAGGAGATCTACGTAACCTCGAAGGGCAGCACGGCGATGGAGTGTGTCGAGGAGGTAAAGGCCGTGGCCGGTGGGCTCGAGGGCGACCGCTACGAGGAGGGGACCGGCTACTGGACCCGCTACGGCGACGTCTGCGAGGTAACGCTCATAGAGGCCGAAGATCTCGACGAGATAGAGCGGGAGGCAGGGCTACGCGTCAAGAACGGTGAGCACCGGCGCAACATCATCACGCGCGGCGTGAGGCTGCACGACCTGCGTGGCAGGAGGTTCAGGGTCGGAGAGGTGATACTAGAGTACGACCGGCCCCGTCCGCCCTGCAAGCACATCCAGGACCTCACCGAGCCGGGCATGACGCGGGCGCTGAGGAGGAGGCGAGGCGGCATCTGCGCCAGGGTGGTCGAGGGCGGCCGAATCCGCGCGCGGGACGAGATCTTAGCTCTGTAACGAGCCTTCCGGACACCTCCGCGCGCACCTCTACATCGTCGGATACGCCGTCTGGAGACACAACTCTCCAACGTCTTCAAGAAGGCCGGCGACCCCTCGTCAAATGCCTCTTCTTCGACAATGTCCATCCCTCGCTGCGCCGGGAAGGAGCCGGGGTCGTTTGGGGACCCCGGCTCGCCGGTCAAAGGCTGTTATCTCGTGCCGGGATCTTCTACATCTGGATGCTGACCTCATAGATTTTTCTGGTGGGTGGCTCGGCGAGCAGGTTCCCGAGCTTGGCGACCTGCTCCTGGTAAGCCCCGCTGCTCTCGTACGCCTCCGCGTCGTCTTCCGTCTCCCAGAGGGTTATGGTGTATCCCTCGTCTATCTCGGGATTCGACAGCACGAGCCCGCCCCGGAACCCTCGCTGCTCCCGCATCTTCGGCACCACCGAACCCAGGTAGATCAGCACCGCTTCCTCCGTTCCGCCGGGTCGTACCCGGAAGGTCGTTATGCCCGCGTGCATGACAGCTCGCCTCCTAACTTTGTCCGATTGCTTGGTACTCTCTATACTAACCTTGCCCGGAGCTTCGGTGCGGCGCAAGTGGTAAAAGGGAACCCCAGCCCCGGACGATCCACAAGCCGGCCAGGGCTTTGAAGGTTGATCCCGAGGAACTGATGAGGGAGGAACGGTAGAGTGATGGAAAAGTTTACTGCCGTGTTCGAGCGTGACGAGGGCGACTGGTGGATCGGATACGTAGAGGAGTTGCCCGGGGCCAATACCCAGGGCAGGACCCTTGAAGAGGCCCGAGAGAACCTCAAAGAGGTCGTTTCTTTAGTTCTCGAGGCTAACCGGGAGATAGCACGCCGGGAGTCCGAGGGGCGGGATGTGATTCGTGAACCGCTCGAAGTGTGAAACGCCGAGCACTCCTACAACATCTCAACCGAGCACTCCTACAACATCTCAAGAGTAACGGCTGCGAGTTCTTCCGGGAAGGCTCTCGGCATTCGATCTACTGGAATCCTGTCAACCGTAGTACATCCACCGTCCCCCGGCACAACGAGATATCTAACAACCTGGTCCGCAAGATTTGCCGAGACTTGGGGATACTGCCACCGTAAGAACATCCTCGTGTCAGTTAAATCGGAGATATCCACGCTGACCTGTGCTAACCTTGCCGTGCTCGACGAAGGCTACGGGAGAGAGTCGCCGAACTACTAGAGGCGGCCGCCGAAGGTGAAAGGCCCGGGGTGATGGGCCGAATCTCTCAGGCAAAAGGACCGTGGGCCGGAGGGCGTCCTGGAGAGTTCGGTTGTATGTAGACCGGCGCCGACGGGGTAACACTCTCAGGTTTGGGACAGGGCGGAAACCGTATAGGACGCTCACCCAACAAGGGGGTACAACCGCGTGGCGCGCTTTACACCGCACACCGACGACGACATCCGCGAGATGCTCGAGGCGATCGGGGTCGAGTCCTTGGACGACCTCTTCGCCGACGTCTCGCCCAAGCTCGAGGGGGAGCTGAATCTCCCTCCGGCGCTCTCAGAGTACGAGGCGCTCTCCGACGTACACAGGCTCGCGGCGAAGAACGTCGCGGGGTTGCCGATCTTCCTGGGTGCCGGGGCTTACGACAGGATCACTCCCACCGCCGTCGGGGCCATCACCTCGCGCGGGGAGTTCCTGACCTCTTACACCCCGTACCAGCCGGAGATCAGCCAGGGCACCCTCCAGACGATCTTCGAGTTCCAGTCCGTAATCTCCGAACTGACCGGCCTCGAAATCTCCAACGCCTCCGTCTACGACGGCGCCTCCGCCGTCGCCGAGGCCGCCCTCATGACCGCCCGCCAGACCAAACGCGACCCAAAGGTCGCCGTCTCGGCTGGCCTCAACCCCCGCTACCGCGAGGTGATCGAAACTTACAGAGTCGAGGTCGTGGAGTTGTCGCATAACAACGGAACAACAGACTTCTCGGAGGTGCCTGGGGATGTCTCCGGGGTTTTCGTGCAGAGTCCGAACTACTTTGGGGTCGTGGAGGACGTGAGCGCGGCGTCGGAGGCGGCGCACGCGGTCGGGGCGCTCGCGGTGGCGGTCTGCGATCCCATCTCCCTGGCCGTACTCGAAGCGCCGGGGAACCTCGGGGCGGATGTGGCGGTGGGGGAGGCCCAGCCTCTGGGGATGCCGCTCCTCTTCGGCGGACCGTACGCTGGGTACATGGCGACGCGGGAGGAGTTTATACGCCAGTTGCCCGGGCGCATTACCGGAGAGACGGTGGACCAAGACGGCAAGCTCGCCTACGTGCTCACGCTCCGCGCCCGGGAGCAGGACATCCGGCGGGCGAGGGCCAACTCGAACATCTGCACAAACCAGGCGCTGACCGCTTTAGCCGCGACCGTCTACGCCTCGCTCATGGGCCCGGAAGGTCTGCGCGAGGTCGCGGAGCTTTCGATCTCGAAGGCACACTACTTGGCGGATAAGCTACGGGAGGCTGGCTTCGAGTTGCGTTACCCGGATGCGCCTTTCCTATGGGAGTTCGCGGTGGAGTTACCGGACGTGGGGCGGGCCAAAGAGGCGCTTCTGGAGAACGGGATGATCGGCGGGTTGGATCTCGGGGATGGGGCCATGCTCGTCGCGGTTACTGAGAAGAGGACCAAGGAAGAGCTTGACGCCTTCGTGGAGGTGGTTGCGGATGCTGGATAACCTGATTCGGGACAAAGGCCGCGAGGGCCGCAGGGGCTTTACCCTCCCCCGGTTCGACGTGGAGCAGGCGAACCTGGAGAAGATTCTGCCGAAAGAGTCTTTGCGCAAGGAGAAGCCGAAGCTGGCGGAGGTAGACGAGCCGACCGTGATCCGGCACTATACCAACCTCTCCCGCAAGAACTGGGGCATAGACACGAACTTCTACCCTTTGGGCTCCTGCACGATGAAGCACAACCCCCGCGCCAACGAGGCCGCCGCCGCGGTACCGGGCTTCGCCGGGATCCATCCTTTGCAGCCGGAATCCCAGGTACAGGGTGCATTGCAGGTGGCGTACGAGGCCCAGGATCTCCTCTCGGAGATCTCCGGTTTTCCGGCCGTCTCCTTGCAGCCGATGGCCGGGGCGCAGGGGGAGCTGACGAGCATCCTGATGGTCAAGAAGTTCTTCGAGGACGCCGGGGATGAGGAGCGCACCACGGTTCTCGTTCCCTCGACCGCGCACGGGACCAACCCGGCGACGGCCACGATGGCCGGGTTCGGGTCCAAGGAGATCGGGCTGGACGAAGACGGCTGCGTGGACGTCGAGGAACTGCGCGCGATGGTGGACGAGACCACCGCCGCGCTCATGATCACCAACCCCAACACCTGCGGCGTCTACGAGAAGAACATAGAGGAGATCGCCGGGATTCTGCACGAGGCCGGCGCCTTTCTCTACATGGACGGGGCGAACATGAACGCCAACGTCGGCCGGATGCGCCCCGCGGAGGCCGGCGTGGACGTGATGCACTACAACCTGCACAAAACCTTCTCGACCCCCCACGGCGGCGGCGGCCCTGGCTGCGGCGCCATCGCCTGCTCCGACGCTCTCGCACCCTTCCGCCCCGACCCCGTAGCGGAGAGAGATGGCGAGCATTACCGGCTGGTCCGGCCGGAGAAGAGCATTGGTCGCGTCTCCAGCTTCCACGGCAACTTCGGCGTCTTCTTGAGGGCGTGGAACTACATAAAAATGCACGGCCTGGAGCTGAAGGAGAACACGGATATGGCCGTGTTGAACGCCAACTACGTGAGGGCGAGGCTGCGGGGCACCTACCGCATCCCCTACGACGGCCTGTGTAAGCACGAGGTCGTCGTCCAACCGCCCAAGGGCAAGAAGGCTCTCGACGTTGCCAAGGGCCTGATCGACCACGGCTATCACCCGCCGACGATCTACTTCCCGCTCGTCGTGAAGGAGGCCATGCTCATAGAACCGACCGAGACCGAGTCGAAGGAGACGCTCGACGACTTTATCGGGACGATGCTGGAGCTGGCCGAGAGCTCGTCCGAGGATCTGCAAGAGGCCCCGACGAGCGCCCCCACCCGAAGGCTCGACGAGGCCCGGGCCGCCCGCCAGCTCAAGGCCCGGTGGTAGTCGAGATGGCGGCGCAAGCGCTCCGGCACACGCCCCTTTACGAGGAGCATAAGGCTCTGGGCGCCCGGCTCGTGGACTTCGCCGGTTGGGAGATGCCGGTGCAGTACGCAGGGATAAAGGCCGAGCACGAGGCGGTGCGTACGGTAGCAGGCCTCTTCGACGTCTCGCATATGGGGGAGGTGGTTATAAAGGGCCCGCAGGCCGAGGATGCGGTGCAGAGGCTCGTCACCCGGGATGTCTCGCGCCTCTCGGTCGGGCAGGCCGGGTACGCGGCGGTCTGCTACGAGAGCGGTGGCACGGTCGACGACGTGCTCGTCTACAGGATCCCGGAGGACTTCCTGATCGTCGTCAACGCCTCCAACCGCGAGAAGGACGTCGCGCACTTCCGGGAGAACACGGGAGACCTCGACGTTGAGATTATCGACGAGTCGGACGACTGGGCGCTGCTGGCGCTGCAGGGGCCTCGGGCCGCCGAGCTCCTGCAGCCCTTCACGCAGACGGACCTCTCGGCCATCAAGTACTACCGCTACGAGGTGGGGGAGGTCGAAGGGGTGTACGCGGTACTCTCGCGCACCGGCTACACCGGCGAGGACGGCTTCGAGCTATTCGTCCGCCCCGACGACGCCCCGCGCGTCTGGCGGCGTCTCATAGAGGCTGGGGCAGTGCCTGTGGGCCTCGGAGCACGCGATACCTTGAGGCTCGAGGCGGGGATGTGTCTCTACGGTAACGAGCTCGACGCCGAGACGACGCCGCTTGAGGCCGGCATCGGCTTCGCGGTGCATCTGGATAAGGAGCAGGAGTTCGTAGGGCAGGAGGCCCTGCGCCGGGAGAATGAGGCTGGCCTCAAGAAGAAGCTCGTCGGCTTCAAGGTCGAGGGGCGAGGTATCGCCCGCCACGACTACCCGGTCGCGGTCGGTGGCGAGACGGTCGGGAGCGTCACCAGCGGGACTCTGTCCCCGACCCTGAACGAGGCTATCGGGCTTGCACTCGTGGCGCCGGACGTGGAAGATGAGTTCGAGGTGGTGATACGGAATAAGCCCGTCGCGGCCCGGACTGTACCGCTGCCGTTCTACAAGCGAGATAAAAAGTAGCGGGAGGAGGAGGCTTTGGCTATACCTGAGGAGCTCCAGTACACCAAGACCCACGAGTGGGTAAGGCGCGAGGACGACGTTGCGACTGTCGGCATCACCGAGCACGCCCAGGACGAGCTCGGCGACGTAGTCTTTATAGAGTTGCCCGAGAAGGGAGCCTCCTTCGGAGTGGGTGACGCCTTCGGCACCGTCGAGTCGGTCAAGGCCGTCTCCGATTTGTACGCGCCGGTTGGCGGCGAGATCGTCGAGGTCAACGAGGCTTTGAACGACGCCCCGGAGAAGATAAACGAAGAGCCCTACGGGGACGGTTGGATAATACGGCTACGCGTCTCGGAGGAGACGGACCTGCTCTCCGCCGGGGAGTACGAGAAGGTTCTGGAGGAGGAAGAGTAGGCCTAATGTCGGGCTCGGGATCCTCCGGCGTCTCGGACAGCATCCTCGACGCTATCGGGGACACTCCGATGCTCGAAGTCGAGGGGGTCTACTGCAAGTGCGAGTTCCTCAACCCCTCCGGTTCGATCAAGGCGAGGATCGCGAAGTACATGATCGAGAAGGCCGAAGAGGAGGGCCTGCTCGTTGAGGGCGACACCATCGTCGAGGCGACGAGCGGCAACACCGGCAACGCCCTCTCGATGGTCGCCGCCGTGAAGGGCTACCGGATGCTCGTGGTGATGCCCGAGGGGATGAGCAACGAGCGGCTCGCCATAAGCAGCGCCTACGGCGCCGAGGTGCTCCAGGTCGGCCACTTCCACGTGGATGCCGCCCTCGAAAAGGCCAGGGAGCTCGGCCGCAGACCCGGCTACTTCTTCCCGTCGCAGTTCGAGTCGGAGTGGAACGTCGAGGAGAACCGCGAGGTCCTGGGGCCGGAGATCCTGGCCCAGCTCCCGGAAGGGACCGTACCCGACGCGCTCGTCATGGGCGTGGGTACGGGCGGCACGCTCGTGGGCATCGGGCAAGCCTTCCGCGAGGTGAATCCGAAGGTTCGCCTCTTTGCAATGGAGCCCTCGGAGTCCTCGACCATTTTATGCGGGGAGGTGGGGGAGCACCTTATAGAAGGCATCGCCGACGGCTTCGTGCCAGGCATCTTCGAGCGGCACCGGCGGCTGGTCGACACGACCCTCGCGGTCGAGTCGGAAGAGGCCGTGGAGAGCATGCGTTACCTGGCCAGGCGGTACGGGCTCTTCGTCGGGCCCAGCAGCGGCGCGAACATGATCGCCGCCAAAAAAGTCCGGACGGCCTATCCTGAGTTGGAAACGGTCATCACCCTCTTCTGTGACGAAGGCGAGAAGTATATACAGGACCACTTCGCGCAGAGAGACGAGGTGCGGGTGAACGCCGAAAAATTCGCCTGATTCTGCCGTTTTGGCTCCCGGGTGTGTTCGAGAGATACTGACAGCGGGACATATCGTGTAGAATGTTGCCGAGTTTGCGTACGGGAGATGCGCATTTGTTGACCGAAGAGGGGGAACCATGAAAAAATTAACGATTCTGGCGGCATTGCTGGCGATGCTGCTGACGGCCTTCACACCGCTGGTCCTGGCTCAGCAGACCCCGCCGTCCGATGTGACTACTGATGCGCCCGCCGATACTGGCGTGATCCCTAGCTTAGTCACCCCTGCCCCCGGGTCCGCCGTTGGGTGCCAGAACCTGTATGGTTATCCTACAGCTTTCTGCCAGGTGAACGAAGCGGGGCTTATCACGCTGCCCGATGGCTCTACGGCCCCCGTCTTCGTACAGCCTGACGGAACGGCGTTTTTGCTAGACGAGGAGACCGCCATCCTGATCCCCACCGGCACGTCGAGTCCGCCGCCTGAAGATCCCGGAGACATCCAGTACGACAACGCTCAAGGGTAGCCGCGGGTAACTCAATCGCCAGCTTGCCCTTGAAAGCTCTTCCGGGGCCGCAGGAAAGGTTCCCGGGCGCCAATGAACAAGCGAGCGTTCTGGTTCACCTACTGGGACGCTCGCTCTGCTGCATCATAGAAGCAGCGCCAGCGCATACCGAGTGGGTGGTTTCGCCCGACCTACAATTTCGGGTTCTGAGACTGTCAAAAACCTTCGCGGACACCAGACTGAGGCTTCCAGAACCGACGTAGGGGACGAAAAACCACCGCTCTCAACCGCCGGGGCCCAACAAATCTAAGGTGCAGACCGCACTCCGGCTACTTTTGAGACAGTCTCTCTGCGGAAGTTCTCGGAATCCTTGCGCGGTCCGTTGTGGCGTCTACTACCCCTGCCTGGTTCACGAGGTTCTGGGGTAGACTGGAGCGCGGCTAGCCTCGGAAAGGAAAAAAGTATTGTACAAAGTAACCATCGTACTCAAGAGCGGCGCGACCAAAGACCTTCTCGCAACGGAATTCGACGTGAACCTCGACCCGAGAACCCCGGTTACCATAGAGGCTCCCCACGAGTATTTGTACAGGGACGCTAATGGCGAAGAAGCCTCAATCTACCTTACGCTAAAAGAAGTCGCCGCTATTACCGTCGAGCCCGCGTCGGCGGACACTGATTCGTAATCTGTAAACCCCGGCCCGGATCTTAGAAGATCGAAGGGTCGGTCGTGTACCTACGCATCGCCCAAACGCGACGATTCCACACGAGTTTTCGTCTGTGTGACCGGATCTGGAAACCGACGAGGTACTCGTTCGTGGGCGCTTCTCGTAGCGACTCGTAAAAACTTTGTGACGTTCAAGTAACAGTTTGATAAAATATTGTTCTCGGGCCCGCGGGGCCCCTTTTTGCGTCCCGAATGCTGTGTTAGCTTGGGTACGCGTGTTCGAAAAGTGTGTAAAGAGACATCGGCGGACGATGGGAGGTGAGATGTTCGACAATTGGCGTGTAGCGATGGCGGGGGCCGGGAGCCGCGGGCTTTCGGCTGTGATCTCCGCGCGACCGTTCACTGGCGGTTGGGCTTCGAGGTTTGGCCGGCGGTTACGAGCGGGTGCGCGACGGGTCGGGAGCGGCTGGTGGCCGATCTTACAGACGGCCGTGGCCGCGAGCGCGGCTTGGTATCTGGCGGCTTTGATCCTCGGGCACGAGCAGCCGTTCGTGGCGCCGATAGCGACGGTCATCTCCCTCGGGGCGACGGCCGGCCGGCCGGGCCGGCGGGCGGTAGAGTGGTTCTTCGGGGTGGCTTTCGGGCTCGCGGTTGCGGATCTCCTCATGTTCGCCATCGGGACCGGGCCCGTCCAGATAGGGGTTGTGGCGGCCTTGGCGATGGCGGCGGCGGTGTTCCTGGGCGCGGGGCCGCTCCTGGTGACCGAGGCCGGGGTCTCGGCGCTCCTGGTGGTCACCCTCGACCCCTCGACCGCGGGGCCCTCGCCAGACCGGTTGCTGGACGCGCTGGTGGGCAGCGGTGTAGCTTTGGCCGTGCATCTGCTGCTACCGGTGGATCCGAAGACGATGGTCGAGCAGGCGGCCCGTCCGATCTTCGCGGACCTTGCGGCGGCGCTCGAGGAGGTGGCCTCCGCCCTCGCGGATGGGGATCCAGCCCAGGCCGAGGCGGCGCTCTGGCGGGCGCGCGAGATCGACGCGCGGATAGCTGGGCTCAGGGAGGCCCTGGACGCCGGCTACGAGACCGCCCGTCTCAGTCCGTCCCGCCGGCGCGCCCTCAAGCGTCTGACGCCCTACGCCGAGGCCGCCGACTCTTTAGACCTCGCCGTGCGCAACACCCGCGTGCTGGCGCGCGCCGCCGTCGGCTTGGTGCGGCACGGCGAGCCCGCGCCGGGTCTGCTCAGCGAGGCCGTCCTGGACCTCGCCCGGGCGGTCGAAGACCTCGCCGGGTACCTGGAGCAACCCGACCGCGAGCTGGAGACGCCCGAGGGAGCCGCGAGTCGGTTCGCCCTCAAGGCCGCCGGGGAGGCTACCGTAGTCCTCGACGAGCGCAGCGATCTCCCGATCAGCGTGCTCGTCGGACAGGTCCGTTCGACGGCCGTGGACCTGCTCAGGGCCTCCGGTATGCACCTGGATGAGGCCGCAGGCGAGCTCGACGGCGCCGTGCGCGAGGCCTCCGATCGCCGAGACCGCCCTGGTGGACTCGCGAGCACCACGGCGTAAACCCGGAGGCCCGAACGGCCTTTATTGCCGGGCACGAGGGTAGCGTGCGTAGCCTCCCTCGTGCCTGGGTACGTTTCGCGAGCCTGCGAGAACCGCGGCGGGATGCTGGGTCCCTGGAGACCGACCCCGGGAGTAGCGTGGCACAACCCGCGGTGGATTAGATTCCGGTGGCTCTAGAAAACGGATGGCGGTAAAGTACAGACGACTCGAGACACGGCGAAGGGGATTATCTTGGAGCTCAGTACCAAAAACATAGAGGCACTCTCCGTAGACACCATACGCGTCCTCGCGATGGACGCGGTGCAAAAGGCGAACTCCGGTCACCCCGGAACCCCGATGGCGCTCGCGCCCGTCGCGTACACCATCTTCACCAAGTTCCTCCGCCACAACCCCGAGAACCCCCTGTGGCCCGACCGCGACCGCTTCGTCCTATCGGCGGGGCACGCCTCAATGCTCCTCTACGCCATGCTCCACCTCACCGGCTACGACCTCGCGATTGAGGACCTGAAGAACTTCAGGCAGTGGGGGTCGAGGACGCCGGGGCATCCGGAGCACTCCCATACTCCAGGCGTGGAGACCACGACCGGGCCTCTGGGGCAGGGCTTCGCAAACGGGATCGGGATGGCCATCGCCGAGCGCTTTCTCGCCGGCAGGTACAACCGCATCGGGCACGAGGTCATGGACCACCACGTCTACGCTATCTGCTCCGACGGCGACCTCATGGAAGGTGTCTCCCACGAGGCGGCTTCCATCGCCGGGCAACTGGGTCTGGGCAAGCTCGTCTACGTCTACGACGATAACCGCATAACCATAGACGGCCCGACTGCCGTCTCCTTCGACGCTGAAGACAAGGCCAGACGCTTCGAGGCCTACGGCTGGCACGTCCAGCGTGTCGAAGACTCCGAGGATCTCGAAGCCCTGGAGGAGGCTCTGACCAGAGCCCGCGACGAGGAGGAGCGACCGTCGCTGGTGATCGTGCGCTCTCACATCGCCTACCCCGCCCCGCACGCCGTAGACACCGCCGCCGCCCACGGCGCGGCGCTGGGCGAGGACGAGGTACGGGCGGCCAAGGAGGCGATGGGCTTCGACCTCGACGAGCACTTCGCCGTCCCCGACGGGGTGTACGAGCACATGGACTGCCGTGCCGGCGGCCGCGAGCTCGAGGAGGAGTGGAAGGGGCGCTTCGACGCCTGGGGCGGCGAGTTCCCCCCGCTCGCGGAGGAGTGGGATAGGGCCTGGAGCGGCGAGCCGGAGCCCGGCTACGAAGAGGCGCTCCCCGTCTTCGATCCCGTGGAGACCGAGAAGCTCGCCACGCGCAAAGCTGGAGCCGCCGTGATGGACGCCTTCAAGGGCTACGTTCCGACTATGGTCGGGGGGGCGGCGGATCTCGTCCAGTCCACGAGCACCTCGTTTAAGGGCGGTGGGCTCTTCTCCGCGACCCACACCGGGCGCAACATCGCCTTCGGGGTCCGCGAGCACGGGATGGGGAGCGCCGTAAACGGCATCTGTCTACACGGCGGCATGGTCCGGCCCTACGGTTCGACGTTCCTCATCTTCTCCGACTACATGCGCCCCGCCATCCGCCTCTCGGCGCTTATGGACATCCCCGTCGCCTGGGTCTTTACCCACGACTCGGTAGCCCTCGGCGAGGACGGCCCCACCCACCAGCCCGTCGAGCACTACATGGCGCTCCGCGCGATCCCGAACCTCACCGTGATCCGGCCGGCCGACGCCAACGAGACCTCTATGGCCTGGCGCTCGACCCTCGAAGCTGAAGGTCCGGTCGCCATCCTCCTGACCCGCCAGAACGTCCCCGTCCTCGATTCCGAGGCGGCAGAGGGCGCTCTGCGCGGAGCATACGTGCTGGCCGACGTGGACGATGGCGGCGGCGAGCCCGAGGCCATCCTCATCGCCACCGGCTCGGAGGTCGCCGTGGCCCTGGAGGCCCGGGAACTGCTCGCAGAGCAAGACGTCGCCGCGCGGGTGGTGAGCATGCCTTCGTGGGAGATCTTCGACGCCCAGGACGAAGAGTACAGGAACTCCGTATTGCCCTCCGAGATAGAAGTCCGCGTCTCGGTCGAGGCTGGGGTGACGATGGGCTGGCAGAAGTACGTCGGCTTCCGGGGGGCGAGCGTGGGCATCGAACGCTTCGGCGCCTCCGCTCCCGGCGAGACCGTGCTCGAGGAGCTCGGCATCACCCCTGAGAACGTGGCGAACACGGCCCTGGGGCTCCTCGGGCGGGCGGAGCAGCAGGTGGAAGAGACCCCCGGCACCCCGGCCTTCGAGGAAACGCATCCCGCGGAGGGACACTCCTAGCGGCCAGCTACCGAGCGCCGGTCTGACTACCTTGTCTCGCTGATAGCGGTTCGGACCCTTTGCGTGACAAACCGGCGCCTTACCCTTCGGGCCGCTTGCCGGCGCACTTTTTGCAACTCTTTCCGCTAAGGGGGTTCCGTTTACGTTCCTCGTCGGATAGAGTTGAAAGATGAAGGGGTCTCAGCGAGAGGTCGTTGAGCGGGCGGGTTCGGGATGGAGGCAGACCATTAGCAGGAAGCCCGAGGCCGTGCGCGTGCGCGTGCTCGGTGGCTTCTCGGTCTCGGTCGGTCCCCGAACCATCGAGGAGAGTAGCTGGCGACTCAAGAAGTCGGCGAGCCTGGTGAAATTGCTCGCGCTGGCGCCGGAACACCGGATGCACCGCGAGCGTTTGATGGGCCTGCTCTGGCCGGAGCTGGAGGAGAAGGCCGCCGCGAACAACCTGCGCTACGCCCTCCACGTGGCCCGCAAGACGCTGAAGCCCTCCCCGGACGACCTCGCTTCCCGCTGCTTGCAGCTCCAGGGCGAGCAGATAGCTCTTTGCCCGGAAGGGACGCTCCAGGTGGATGCCGAGGCTTTCGAGGAGGCGGCCGCTACGGCCCGCCGTGCCCGCGATACCGCGGCGTACCGGTCGGCGGTGGACCTCTACGCGGGGGACCTGTTGCCGGGGGACCTCTACGAGGGGTGGGCTGAGGAGCGGCGGTGGGAGTTGCGGGGTACGTACCTCGCCTTGCTCCTGGAGTTGGCCGGGCTTCACGAGAAGCGGGGGGAGCTCGAGGTTGCAATAGAGGCGTTGGAGGAGGTGACGGCGGCGGAACCCGCGCGCGAGGAGGCGCATGCGGGTCTTATGCGGCTTCACACCCTCTCCGGTCGGCGGAGGCAAGCCTTGAGGCAGTACGAGCGGCTCTCGGAGGCGCTCTCCGGGGAGCTCGACCCCGAGCCCGGCGCCGGGGTCCGGCGGCTCTACGAGGAGATCTTGGCCGGCAGCTTCCCTCCGACCCGCCGACCCGGCGGCCCACCAGAGCAGGAGCCCGCTCCGGCCGCGGGCTCCGACCGCTACTCCGGCCGGCACAACCTGCCGATCTCCCCGAGCAGCTTTGTCGGGCGCGAGCGCGAGCTGGTCGAGGTCAAGCGCGCCCTGGCGGTGACGAAGCTCTTGACGCTCACCGGAGCCGGGGGCTCGGGCAAGACGCGCCTGGCGCTCGCGGTGGCCGAGGATCTGGTGGGGGCGTATCCGGACGGGGTATGGCTCGTCGAGCTTGCGCCGCTCTCGGAGGGGGCGCTCGTGCCCAAGACGGTGGCTGAAGCTCTTCAGGTGAGCGAGCAGGCCGAACGGCCGATCGCCGACACGCTCGTCGATGCAATGAGGAACAAAGAAGCCTTGATCCTGCTGGACAACTGCGAGCACGTGGTGGACGCTTGCGCCGGTCTGGTAGAGACGCTTTTGGGCTCCTGCCCGCGCCTGAGAATACTGGCGACGAGTCGGGAACCTCTGAGTATCGCGGGCGAGGCGAACCGGCTGGTGCCTTCCCTCTCCCTGCCGGATCCCGAGCGTTCGCCTACCGTCGAGGAGCTGGCGGGCTACGAGTCGGCGCGGCTCTTCGTGGAGCGAGCCCTCCGCAGATCCTCCGACTTCGTGCTGACACCCGAGAATGCTGGGGCCGTGGCGGAGATCTGCCGCCAACTCGACGGTATCCCGCTCGCCATAGAGCTTGCGGCGGCGAGGGTCGGGTCTTTGGGGGTCAAGCAGATTTCCGAGAGGCTTTCGGATTCCCTGAGGCTCTTGACGGGCGGCAGCCGGACGGCCACGCTGCGCCAGCGGACCTTACGCGGAGCCCTCGATTGGGGCTACGAGCTGCTCGAAGAGCCGGAGAAGCGGCTGTTCTGTCGCGCGTCGGTCTTCGCGGGCGGTTGGACGCTCGAGGCCGCGGAAGTGGTGGGTGCGGGCGAGGGTATCGAGGAGGGCGACGTACTGGACCTCGTCTCGCGGCTGGTTGAGAAGTCGCTGGTGGTGGCTGGGGCTACGCCGGGGGGCGCTCTACGCTACAGGATGCTCGAGCCTGTTCGCCAGTACGGGCGGGTGCGGTTGGGGGAGAGCGGCGAGATGGAGGCGGCGCGGCGGCGGCACGCGGCCTGGTACCTGGCGCTCGCGGAGGAGGCCGAGCCGAAGCTGGTCGGTGCGGAGCAGGCCGGGTGGATGGAGTACCTGGAGACCGAGCACGACAACCTGCGGGCGGCTCTCGAACGGTTCCTCGAAGAAGGGGAGGCGGAGAAGGGCCTACGGCTCGCCGGGGCTCTGGGGGAGTTCTGGCGGGTACGCGGACACCTCGGCGAGGGGCTGCGGTGGCTGGAGGCAGCGCTGGCGAACGGGGAGGAGGCGCCGCACGCGCGGGTGAAGGCGCTCGTCCACGCGGGGTGGATAGCGTGGGTCAGGGCGGATTTCGGGCGATCGATGACGTTCAGCGAGGAGGCCCTGGAGCTTTCCCGGAAGTTGGGGGACAAGGCGGGCGCCGCGACGGCCCTCTTCAACCTGGGGATGGTCGCCATATACGACCAGATGAGGGCGGAAGAAGCCCGGGCGCTCTTCGAGGAATCCCTCGCGCTGCGGCGCGAGCTGAGGGACGAGGCGGGTGCGAGCCGCGCGCTCCAGAGGCTCGGTTTGATCTCGGTCGTCCAGCAAGATTTCGGGCGGGCGGCGGCGCTATACGAGGAGAGCCTGATGCTGGCCCGGAAGGCGGGGGACAAGGTGGTGGTCGCCATATCGCTCTGGGTGGGAACGCTCGCCCACCTGGGCCTGGGTGACCACCGGCTCGCGAGGGAGCTCGCCGAGGAGGGCTTCGACCTGGCCCGGCAAACCGGGCACGCGCACATCACCGCCCTGATACTGCACGTCCTGGCCGCCTTGGCCGGCTCGCAAGGACGACCGGCCCGCTCGGCCCGGCTGTGGGGAGCGGCGGAGACGCTGAGAGAGACCATCGGCGTCGCCCTCGGACCAGCCGAGCGCTACCACTACGGCCCCTACATCGCCGCCGCCCGCGAAGGGCTAGACGAAGTGACCTGGGAGGCGGCCCTGGCCGAGGGACGGGCGATGGCGACCGAAAGAGCCGTCGAGTACGCCCTCTCGGAAAAAGAGCCCGCGGCTCTCGCGGGACCACCCAGGAACGCACCATCGGTCAAGCTCACCCGTCGCGAGAAGGAGATCGCGGCCCTCGTTGCACGGAGGCTCTCCAACCGGCAGATAGCTTTGGCGCTCACGATCTCCGAGCGTACCGCCGATAAGCACGTGGCCAACATACTCAAGAAACTCGGCCTCCACTCCCGGCAAGAGATCGGCGACCGGCTAAAGGAACAACGGCCGCTCGGGACAGGCTAGAGATGGCGCGATCGCGGGAGGCAACGAGCTCGTCCGACCCGGAGGTAGCACCTCGACGCGCCCCCCAGGCGAAACGGGCTTTCCTCGACCGGCGCCGCGTCGTCGAAAGTGGCGTAACCCTACGCTGAAAGGAGCATCACGATGGCCAGACCCTCCCTCTCCCGGTTACTTGTTTCGGCGGGAGACGCGCTCGACCGCCTCTTCAAGTGGCACAGGCTTCCGCGTCCCCTGGGCCTGTTCGCGTTGGCCGGGCTCCGCTACAGGTTGCGAGAACGGAATCTCTACGACACGTCGTCGACGGGGACGATGGAGCGGCCCGAGCCGCCGGAGGATGGGCGCCACCTGACCGCGCGCACGGCCGACGGGAGCTACAACGATTTGGAGAACCCCGCGATGGGCAAAGCCGGAGCGCGCTTCGGCCGCAACGTCCCCATCGAGCACACGCATCCCGACAATGACTGGGCAATTCTCAAGCCCAACCCGCGCACGGTCAGCCGCGAGCTGCTGACCCGCCACGAGTTCCAGCCCGTCGAAGGGCTCAACCTGCTCGCGGCCTCGTGGCTGCAGTTCATGGTCCGGGACTGGATGAGCCACGGCAAGGGCACTATGGACGACTCCTGGAAGTTGAAGCGGGAGAGGGGTGACGATTGGCCGGAGGACGAGGTGCTGGTCCCGCGCACGCCCAGGGACTCCGACGGCCCGCCGCCCACCTACGCCAACCAGGAGACGCACTGGTGGGACGCTTCCCAGATCTATGGTAGCAGCAAAGAGTTTCAGAACAGGGTGCGATCAGAAGAAGATGGCAAATTGCACGTCAGCCTCGAAGGCCTGGCCTCCGCGGGGAAGACCGAGAAGAGCCCCGTCGACGAGCCGGGGTTCTGGGTCGGGCTGGCCATGCTGCATACGCTCTTCGCAATGGAGCACAACGCGATCTGCGACCGGCTGCGCGCCGAATATCCTTCCTGGTCCGACGATGATCTCTTCGACCGCGCTCGGCTCATTAACGCGGCGCTTCTGGCCAAAATACACGTGACCGAGTGGTCCACCGCTATCCTCGGCCACCCCACCACCAAGCTTGCCTTGAGGACCAACTGGTGGGGCCTGGCGACGGAGCGTGTCCACAAGCTGCTCGGGCGCGTCAGCGAGAGCGAGGTCATCAGCGGCATCCCGGGCGCGAAGACCAACCACTTCGACGTGCCCTACTCCATCACCGAGGAGTTCGTCGCCGTTTACCGCATGCATCCCCTGATCCCCGACGACATCAGCTTCCGGTCCACGTCCGGCGATCCCCCCTTCGAGGAGCGCCCGGTGCCGTTCTCCGAAGTCGTGAACAGGAAAGCCGTGGAGATAATGAAGGAGATCCCTCCGAGGGACCTGTTCTACTCGTTCGGCACCTCCCACCCCGGCCAGATCCGGCTGCACAACTATCCCAACTCTCTGCGGCAGTTTAGGCGACCGGACGGCGAGCTCATGGACCTGGCGGCGACGGATATCATGCGCACGCGCGAGCTTGGCGTGCCGAGGTACAACGAGTTCCGCAGGCTGCTCAGGCTCCCCGCGCCCAAGACTTTCGAGGAGTTGACCGATGACGCGACCTGGGCGGGGGAGCTCCGGCGCGTGTACGAAGACGACATAGAGAGCGTGGACCTGATGATCGGCATGTACGCGGAACCGTTCCCCAAAGGCTTCGGCTTCTCCGAGACGGCCTTTCGCATCTTCATCCTCATGGCGTCCCGGCGCCTGAACAGTGATCGGTTCTTCACCACGGACTACACCTCCAGGATCTACACCCAGACGGGCCTCGACTGGATCGCCGACAACGACATGTCGACCGTCCTGCTGAGGCATTTCCCCGACCTTCTCCCGACGCTCCGCGGCGTCGAGAACGCCTTTTTCCCGTGGAAGGAGGCGAGAAGACCCTAAGCAAGCCCGCGACGTTAGACGGACCAGGGATCAGACCAGAAAAGGAGCAATCAGGAGATGGAGATCGCGGACGGGGTCTACAGCATGGGAAACGAGAAGGGCGGCCACGTGCGCGCCTTCCTGCTCGACGACGATACGGACCTGACGCTCATCGACACCCTCTTCGAGACCGACGCCCGGCTCGTGCTGGAGCAGATAGGGCGCACGAACCGGACGGTTGCAGACCTGAAGCACATCCTGCTGACGCACGCCCACCGCTCCCACCTCGGCGGGCTGGCCGAGCTCAAACGCCTGAGCGGGGCGACCGTCTACTCCCACGAGTGGGAGGCGGACATCGTCGCCGGGGAGCGCAAGGCGCAGGCCTCCGCGAGACAGCTGCTGCGTCCCTACCCCGGTTATCTGGAGGTGTACCCGCTCCAGATCGCCTTCGCGCTGGGGTTGGATGACCATCCGCCCTGCCCCGTCGACCGCCTTTTGGAGGACGGGGACCGGGTAGGCCCGGTACAGGTTCTCCACACACCCGGACACTCACCGGGACACCTCGCCTTCTACTGGCAAGAACGTAGGGTCCTCTTCGCCGGAGATGCCGTCTGCACCTGGCCGAGCTTCGGCGCGGGCTGGCCGGCCCTCAACCTCAACCTCGTACAGCACCGCGCGTCCCTGAGCCGGATGGCGAAGCTCGACGCGCAGGCCGTGGGTGTCGGGCACGGGAATCCCTTAACCAGAGGCGCCTCCGCGCGCCTACACTCGCTGGTCGAGACGATCGGTCAACCATTATAGGGAGCACGAACCGGAGGGGCCGGTTCGTGCTCCCTATTCCCCGCCCCTGGTCTGCTGCCGGAGAAACGGCGGATCGAAAACTAGCAGCCTTCCAAAAGATAAGTAGTTTCTAAGCATCCCGGCTAACGCCCGGCTAACACTCGCCGGGTACGCTTGGAGTAGTGGATGTACCCCGAGCGAGGAGGTAGGCGATGATAGAGGATTGTTTCTGTGGGCGTGGGGACGACCTCGAGAACCGGGAGCCGGTCCTGGATAGGGATGGGGAGCAGGCACTGCGATGTTGTGGCTGCGGCCACCTGGACTACCTCCGCTGGCTGCCGAACAGCGTCCGGCTCCTCATCCTGGCGGAGGCGGACGAGCTTAGTTCGGGCCCTGGCCCGCACGCGGAGCGCGCGGAGCGACGCACCGTTTAGCGCAAACCCTTCAGAGGAAGGCGACTCGTTGGGGACGAGCGCCGCCTCTAGCGAACGAACCGGGCGAGTCTATCGTACCGTCCTGGGCAAAGGAGCGAGTGGCATGATCCTCGACAAAGACCTCGCGGCGGTGGAGCAGGCTTGTGATCTGGTAGAGGAGGCCCACCGGGCGCAGGCCGAGCTGGCCCGCTTCGGTCAGGAGAAGATCGACCGGATCTGCGAGGCGATGGTCCGGGCCGCGCTGCGCGAAGCGGCGCGCCTGGGGGCGATGGCGGTTGAGGAGACTGGCTACGGCGTCCCCGCCGACAAGGAGGAGAAGAACCGCTTCGCTGCCGAAGACGTGTGGAACCGCTTCCGTGAACTGCGCACCGTCGGCGTTATTTCTGAATCCAGGGACGGCGTGGAGATCGCTAGCCCGCGCGGCGTCGTCGCCGGGATCATCCCCTCGACCAATCCGACCTCTACGGCGATCTTCAAGGCCCTCATCTGCATCAAGTCCCGCAACGCGCTCGTGCTCTCCCCGCACCACGCGGCGGTGCGCTGCACGAACGAGACGGTCCGTGTCCTGCGCGAGGCCGCCGTCGAAGAGGGTCTGCCGCCGGACGCCCTCGCGTGCATGACGAAGACCACGAGGGAGGGCGCGCAAGCCCTCATGAAGCACGCACACACCGCCGTAATCCTGGCGACGGGCGGCATAGGGCTCGTGCGTGCGGCGTACTCCTCCGGGAAGCCCGCCTTCGGCGTCGGTCCCGGCAACGTCCCTGTGTTCATCGAACGCACGGCGGACGCAGAGAAGGCGGTGCGGAACATCCTGGCCGGCAAGTGCTTCGACAACGGCACGATCTGCGCCTCTGAGCAGTCCGTGGTGGTGGACGCCCCGCTCGAGAGAGCCGTCCGCGAGCAGTTCCGGGCGCGGGGCGGGCACTTTCTGAGCACGCAGGAGGCCGGGAGGCTCTCGCGAGTCATCGCCACACGAGGGGGCAGGCTCAACCCCGCCGTCGTCGGTAAGCCCGCCGCCCTCATCGCCCTGATGGCGGGCATCCGCGTCCCTCCCGGCACCCGGTGCCTTATAGCCGAGGTCGGCGGCGTCGGGCGCCGCTTCCCGCTCTCGATGGAGAAGCTCTCCCCGATCCTGGCCTTCTACGTCGAGGACGGGACGGAGCACGCGGTCGCCCGGTGCCTCGAAGTCCTCTCCTATGGCGGTATGGGCCACACCGCCGGCATACACACGCGTTCGCGCCGGGCCGCCGTTGCCTTCGGCGAGCAGATGCCCGTCTCTCGCGTGATCGTCAACACCTCGACGACCCACGGCGCGATAGGGCTCTCGACCGCCCTCTCGCCCTCGCTAACTTTAGGGTGCGGCTCCCGGGGCAACAACGTCATCTCGGACAACGTCTCGCCGCTGCACCTGATGGATATAAAGCGTGCCGCCTTCGAGACCCAACCCATCGAGGGCGCCGCGCCTCATTTAATAGCCGTTGCGCGAGAGCTACGGGTAGCCGCGTGAGAACCGATATTTCGTCTGCTTCAGTGTTCCGGCGAACCGAAATTAAGGTCGTTTCGCCAGTGTTCGCCCGCTCACGGTAGAAGCTGTCGAGGACCGAGGCCTCCGGACCTCGGCCCTCCCTCACCGTACGCAAAGCTTTTTTGAGCGGTCTCCCCAGTGTAGACTTTGGGAAGGGCCGGGCGGATCCGGTGGTGGGCGGCTTATAGGAGGAACTTATGAACGAGCGTTTGCGGAGGCTGGCTGGGATCGGGCAGAGCGTCTGGATAGGCGTGACAACGTCATCTCGGACAACGTCTCGCCGCTGCACCTGATGGATATAAAGCGGGTCGCCTTCGAGACCCGACCCGTCGAGGACGCCGCGCCCGCCTCCCTGACCGGTGCCGCGTGGGAGCCGCGGGTGGCGGCGTGAGAACCGATATCTCGTCTGCTTCAGTATTCCGGTGGACCAAAGTTAAGGGCGTTTCGCCAGTGATCGCCCGCTCACGGTAGAAGCTGTCGAGGACCGAGACCTCCGAACCTCGGCCCTCCCTCGCCGTACGCAAAGCTTTTTTGGGCGGTCTCCCCAGTGTAGACTTTGAGATGGGCCGGGTGGATCCGGTGGTGGGCAGCTTATAGGGAGGAATCGATGAACGAGCGTTTGCGGAAGCTGGCCGGGATCGGGCAGAGCGTCTGGATAGACTCGCTCTCCCGTGACGACATCCAGGACGGTAACCTGCAGCGGATGATCGAGGAGGGGGTCGTCGGCGTTACCTCGAACCCCACGATCTTCCAGAAGGCCATCTCCGAGTCTAGCCTCTATGACGAGCAACTCCAGGAGCTGGCCGAGAGGGAGGATGACCCGAAGGAGATCTTCCTGGGCCTGGCCGCTGAGGATATCCGGGACGCCTGCGACCTGATGATGCCGGTCTATGAGAGGACGGACAAACTCGACGGCTACGTCTCTTTAGAGGTCTCTCCCGACCTCGCCTACGACACCCCGGCTACCGTCGAGGAGGCGACACGCCTGCACGGGCTGGTGAATAAGCCGAACCTGATGGTGAAGATACCAGCGACGCTTCCGGGCCTGGCGGCGATAGAGGAGATGATCGCCACCGGACACTCCATCAACGTCACCCTGATCTTCTCTCTCGAGCGCTACCGCGCCGTCGCCGCAGCCTACGTCAGGGGCCTCCAGCGCCTCGTCGCCGCCGGTGGCAACCCCTCCCTGATAGCGAGCGTGGCGAGCTTCTTCGTCTCGCGGGTGGACAGCGAGGCCGACGGGCGGCTCGACGAATTGGGCGGCCACGACGAGCTCAAGGGTAAGCTCGCGATAGCCAACGCCAAGCTCGCTTACGCTGCTTTCCAGGAGATCTTCTCTGGAGAAGACTGGGAGTTCCTGGAGTCGAAGGGCGCCACCAAGCAGCGCCCTCTCTGGGCCTCCACCTCGGTAAAGAACCCCGAGTATGGGGACGTGATGTACGTCGAGGAGCTCGCGGGACCCGACACCGTAAACACCATGCCCGCCTCGACGCTCGACGCGTTCATGGACCACGGCGAGGTACGTTCGGAGAGCCCCATCGAAGAGGGCCTCGACGAGGCGCGGGAGCTCATCGAGAAGCTGCGCGAGGCCGGGGTGGATTATGAGGAGGTAACGGAGGTCATCGAGAAGGAGGGCGTGGCGAAGTTCGCCGACTCCTTCGACGAGCTGCTGGAGGTGATACAGAGCAAGAGCCGCCAGGTCGTCCGTCAGTCTTAGTTTTTTAGTTATTAGTTCTCAGTCAGGTGGTGGTTGGCACATAGTAGAAGACGCTTGGCGTGGGATCGGAGTCACTCCGCGAACCCTTAGCAGCGAAGCCCCCCGGCGTTGCCGCCACACGTAAGAACTGAAAACTGATCACTAAAAACTGACAACTGTGACGACCGAAGGGAGGAACACATGGAGATAGGTCTCTACGGCCTGGGCAGGATGGGCGCAAACATGGTGCGGCGCCTGGTACGGAGCGGCGAGCATCGCGTCGTCGCCGGCAACCGTTCGCCGGGACCGGTGGAAGAGGTGGTCTCGGAGGGGGCCGAGGGCGCCTACTCGATGGAGGAGGTGGTCGAGAAGCTCTCCGCGCCGCGCGCGATCTGGGCGATGGTCCCCGCCGGCGACGTTACCGAGCAGACCCTCCTCAAGTTCGCGGACATGATGGATGAGGGCGACATACTAATAGACGGCGGCAACTCCTATTTCAGGGACTCCATTCGCCGCGCGGAGATGCTCCACGAGAGGGGCCTGCGCTTTCTGGACGCGGGGACGAGCGGCGGCATCTGGGGTCTTGAGGTCGGCTACTGCCTCATGGTCGGCGGCGATGCGGATGCCTTCGAGCACGTCGAGCCCGCGCTAAAAACGTTGGCGCCCCCCGACGGCTACCTCTACACTGGCGGGGCGGGGGCCGGGCACTTCGTCAAGATGGTCCACAACGGGGTCGAGTACGCCATGCTCCAGTCCTACGCCGAGGGGTTCGAGCTCATGCAGAAGAGCCAGTACGACCTCGATCTGCACGCCGTCTCCCACCTGTGGAACCAGGGGAGCGTGGTGCGCAGCTGGCTCCTCGAGCTCGCCGAGAGCGCCTTCGAGAAGGACGCCAACCTCGATAGCATCCGCGGCTACGTCGAGGACTCGGGCGAGGGACGCTGGACGGTCCTGGAGGCGATAAACGAGAGCGTGCCCGCCAACGCCATCGCGGGCTCTCTCTTCGCCCGCTTCGCCTCCCGCCAGGACGACTCCTTCGCCATGAAGGTCATCGCCGCCCTACGCGGCGAGTTCGGGGGGCACGCGATCCAGGAGGCCTCCACGAAGTATCCCGAGCAGCCGTAGGGGACGACAGTGATCGACACGCAGCTCTCGGTGGACGTTCTGCAGGACGATACGCGGCTCCCAAAGGTCCCCGAGCCAGGGGCGATGGTGATCTTCGGCGCCTCCGGCGACCTCACGGCCCGCAAGCTCGTCCCCGCCCTCTACGACCTTGTGGCCCGGCGCCGACTCCCGATGGAGTTCGTCGTAGTCGGCGTCTCCAGGACACAGATGAGCCACGACGAGTTCCGCAAGAAACTGCGCAAAGCGCTGGACGGGCAACGTCCCGGTGGGGTGAGCGACGATGTCTGGGACTCTTTCTGCGGCAACGTCTTCTATCTCTCCGGCGATACCAACAAGGCGGAGACTTACGAAGAGCTCAAAGGCTTCCTGAAGAAGCTCGACGGAGAGCGGGGGACGCAGGGGAACCGCGCCTTCTACCTGGCGTCGTCGCCGACCCTCTTCCCAAGCATAGTGGAGAAGCTCGGGGAAGCGGGGATGAACCGGGGGGAGAATGGCGGCTGGGCGCGTCTCGTGCTCGAGAAGCCCTTCGGCCGGGACCTCGCGAGCGCCCGGGAGCTCAACATCGACATCCGGCGGTACTTCGAGGAGACCCAGATCTACCGGATAGACCACTATCTCGGTAAGGAGACGGTGCAGAATATAATGGCTCTGCGCTTCTCCAACAGCATCTTCGAGCCCATCTGGAGCCAGCACTACGTGGACCACGTCCAGATCACCGTCGCCGAAGAGTTGGGAGTCGGCGCCCGCGCCGGCTTCTACGAGGAGGCCGGCGCCCTGCGGGACATCGTCCAGAACCACCTCATGCAGGTCCTCTGCCTCACCGCGATGGAGCCGCCGGTGGCCTTCGACGCTGGGGACGTGCGCGAGGAGAAGGTGAAGGTCTTAAAGGCCGCCCGCCGCATCCCGGAGGACGAGGTCGAGAACTTCGCCGTGCGCGGCCAGTACACCCGCGGATGGGTGTGGGGCGAGGAGGTCCCGGGCTACCGCGAGGAGAAGAACATAGCCCCCGACTCGACGACCGACACCTTCGTGGCGCTGAAACTGTTTATAGACAACTGGCGGTGGGCGGGGGTGCCGTTCTACGTCCGGACGGGCAAGAGGCTGCCCAAGAGGGTCACGGAGATCGCCATCCAGTTCAAGCCGACGCCCCACGCCCCGTTCGCCGGGGCCGGGAACCTCGAACCCAACGTCCTGGTGGTGCGCGTTCAGCCCGAGGAAGGGGTGTCGTTAAAGATCGGGGCGAAGGTTCCGGGCTCGGGGTTCGAGATCCGCTCGGTCAACATGGACCTCCTCTATGGCACGGCATTCCTCGAAGAGGTCCCGGATGCTTACCAGCGGCTCCTCCTCGACCTGATGCTCGGCGACCCGACGCTCTTTATCCGGGCGGACGAGACCGAGGGAGCGTGGGACGTCCTGGACCCGGTGATAAGGTTCTGGGCCGAGAGCAAGGAGGTCTCGTTCTACCCGGCGGGCTCCTGGGGCCCCGAGGAGGCCGAAGAACTCCTCATGCGCGACGGGCGAAAGTGGCGGCGTCCGTGAGGGCGTCCTCGTGATCGGGGAGTCGCGGTCTGCGCCCTACGGAGGAGCGATGTCTGTCGCGCAGATAGAGCGCGAGCTCGCGCGGCTCCGGATGAACGAGGACGGCTCTCTCGGGGCGCGGGCGAGCGTCCTTAACCTGATCGTGGTGACGAGCGAGGAGTCCGCGCCAGAGGTTGCCCGCGTCGTCTCCGAGCTCTCCGGAGATTACCCTTCCAGAGCTATACTCATGATCTCCGACCCCGACGAAGGGGAGGCGAACCTGGAGATAGGTCTCTCGGCCTTCTGCGGCGTGAGGCACGGAATGCCCGGCGGAGCCGGCAACCAGGTCTGCGCCGAGCAGATAACGGTCCACGCTGAGGGAACGCCCGCCGAACACCTCGAAAGCCTCGCGGGCCCCCTCCTCATCCCCGACCTTCCCGTCTTTCTCTGGTATCCGGACGGTGATGTTCCCGGCTCGCCGGAGTGCGACGGCATGGCTGCCCTGGCGGACCGTCTCATCCTCGACTCGGGCGCGGCAGGCGACTGCGAAGCTTCACTGCGAGTCATAGCGAACCTTATGGAGCACGACGAAGTCCCGGCGGTCGGGGACCTCCAGTGGGCCGCGCTCTCGCCGTGGCGCTCGCTCGTCGCGGATCTTTTCGCCCCCCCGGAACGAGCCGGGGAGCTAACGAAGATAAGGCGAGTCGAGATCCTGCACGACACGGCGGGCGAGTGCCAGGCCCTGCTCCTGGCCGGCTGGCTCTCCGGCGCTTTGGGCTGGCGCCCGGAGCCGGCGGACCGCGCCGCGGAAGGACGCGTGTTCCGCTTCGACGGTCCCTCCGGCAAGATAACCGTCGAGCTCTACCATGACGTCCCCGAGACCGCCCTGCGCCGGGTGCGCCTCTACTCGGAGGAGCTCTCCTTCCAGGTCTCGCGCTACGGGGAGCATACCGACGCCCGCTCGACCGTGATGCGGGGCGAGGAACTCCTCGGCGAGCGAACGGTCCACCTGGGCTCCTCTGGCGTGGGCGTCCTCCTCGGCGAAGAGCTCAAGTTCCTCAAAAGAGACGTAACCTACGAGTCCGCCCTCGAAAGGCTCGTAGAGATGCTCGAATCGTGAACCTCCGCGTCTACGAGGACGCCCGGGAACTCTCCGCCGCCGCCGCCCGCCTCTTCGTAGAGGAGGCGCGTAGACGCATAGACGAGACTGGCCGCTTCACCGTGGCGCTCGCGGGCGGCTCGACCCCGAAGAAAACCTACGAGACGCTCGTGGCGGAGTACGGCGAATCGAAAGCCCTCGAGTGGGGCAAGGTTCACGCCTTCTTCGGCGACGAGCGAACCGTACCCCCCGACCACGAGGACTCGAACTACCGCATGGCTCGTGAGGCTTTGCTCTCACACGTAGCCGTAGGAAGCGTACATAGGATGCGTGGTGAGCTCGATCCCGCGGAGGCCGGCGCCCTCTACGAGAGAGAGTTGACGGCGTTCTTCGGCGGTCCGCCGGCCCTGGATCTCGTCCTGCTCGGCATCGGCGAGGACGGCCATACCGCAAGCCTCTTCCCCCGCACCCCGGCGCTCGACGCGCGCGACCGGTGGGTCGTCGAGAACCCGGTCGAGAAGCTGGGGACGACCAGGATCACGCTCACCGTCCCGGCTATCAACGCTGCCAAGCGGGTCGTCTTTCTCGTCGCCGGCGAGGGTAAGGCGGCGGCGCTAAAAGAGATCCTCGAAGGAGACGCGGAGCCGCATGATTGTCCGGCTAAACTTATTCGGCCGGTAGGAGAACCTATTTGGATGGCCGACGCAGCTGCAGCAAGGTCGCTCAGCTAATTTTTTTCTTACTCAACTAATTTTTCTCTTAATTTCTGTAACGAAACTCTGACTCCCCCAGTCTATTACTGTGACGTGAAAGCTACCTCCCAGGAGGCAAGAATGAAGAGCGGGACGAAAAAACGACTGGCCGCCGGCCTGACCGCGGGGGCGATGATGCTAGCCATCGCGTCTCCGGCGGCGATGGCCCAGCCGATCCAGATCACCGCGGGTAACCTGATCGCCGCCCTCAATAACGTCAACGTGGAAATCACTGACGTCGAGGTGCGCGATGTCGTCGACGTCAACAACAATAGGGTGAACGTAAATGCCCTGCAGAACTTCCTGAACAGAAACGACGTGAATATCGACATCAGAAACTTCCTCAACAACAACGACGTAGACATCCTCAACAACTTGGTGACCATCCAAGGGATAGAGATCCTGGACGACGGTACCCTGGTGATCTTGGTCTAATTCTAATAGCGACGTTCCGTCACATCCCGGGCCGGGGTTCCTTATCGGGACCCCGGCCCTTACTACTCAGCGGCGTGTTAGAAGGCGTGCGTCGATCTTATGCTAGAGGGCACTATATCGCCGTAGGGAACTACTACTAGCCCATCTTCTTCTATGCGGGCTGCTCTCCCTCTTCCAGGACGAAGGTGATCGCCACGTTGACCTTGTAGCCGATAATGCGGTTATCCTGGATTTTTACATTCATGTCCTTAACCCAGGCACTCTCGACGTTACGAAGAGTGCTGGTGGCGCGGCTGACGGCCGAGTTGATCGCATCCTCGAAGCTCTGGTCTGAGGTAGCACTCATCTCCGTTACGCGAGCTACAGGCATTTGCGCTCCTTTCTTCGGCTTTCCCTGAAGGACTTCCTGAACAACAACGATGTCGAGGTCATCATAGAGAATCTTGAGATCATCGTGAAGGCTCTCAACGACAACGATATCGACATCGACGATGTCGTAGCGATAGATGTTCTGCGCGACGGCGAGATGGTCATCTTCGTTCAGTAGCAAAAGCTCCGGATCGGAAGTAGTTGAGGGTCCTCGCAAGAGGACCCTCAACTTTTTATGCGGGTGTAGATAGTAGCGGCCGGAGCTTTCACTACGTGAAAGCAGCCGAAGAGCGAGGCGAATCTCTCGCTTCGGGTGGAGTGTCTTAAAGGATGGCGGGTCGGCGCTCAGTGACGTGAAAGCAGCCGAAGAGCGACGAAGCGCAGCAGCTGTGCCGACCCGCATCGCCTATTCTACGGGAGAAAATGGGTCCCTGGATCATCCCGGAGGCTCCTTCGAGGAAAAACTGTAAAAAATACGTAAATTTGTAGTCTCGTCCACATAAAATTATGTAGACGAGCGGCGGATGGCTAGAAGAAACGCTTGAGCAGGCCGATCGCGCCCTGCTTCCACGGCACCCGGTGCGAGACTCCGGAGGCGTTTTCGAACTGCGCCCGGTTCTCGATGTACCACTGGAAGTTCCTCAGAAGCGCGTCCTTGTTGGAGTACTTCGGCCTGAAATCGAGCTGCCGCTCGGCCTTCTCGATGGAGACGAACGAGTCTTTGGAGGCAGTCTCGTAGACCCACTTGTAGAGCGGCGAGAGCCTCAGCCTATCGAGGACCCTGAGGCCCCAGATCGCCGGTGCCGCCGGGAAGCCGACGATCTTCTTGCCGTGCCCGGCGTAGTCTAGGACGGCCTGGTAGTCCTCCTTCATCGTCGTAAACTCCGCGGCGCCGATGTTGAACGTATCGTTGACCTGGGTCTCGGGGAGTGCCAGCGTCAGGTAGATCGCCTCGCACAGGTCCTCGACGTCGAGGAGCTGGTAGCGGTTCCCGCCGCTCCCGATCATGGGGAAGTTGTGCCCGTGGAGAGCCCAGTCGTAGAGGAGCGCGAAGACCCCGAGCCGCTCGGGACCTACGAAGGACTTGGGCCGGATTATCGGCACGACCATACCCCTGGCGCGGTACTCGAGGCAGATCATCTCGGCCTGTATCTTTGCCTGCCCGTACGGCCCCACGCCCTCCAACTTGTCCGTCTCGTACAGGGGGTGATGGTCCGGTATCCCGTACACCGCCGTCGAAGAGACATGCACGACCCTCTCCACCCCGTGCCGCCGGGCCGCTTCGAGGACGTTGCGCGTCCCCTCGACGTCCGTGGTGTAGATGTCCTCCGGGGAGTAGAGCGGCAGGGCGGCCGCGGTGTGGACGACGAAGTCCACGCCCTCCATCGCCCTATCCAGGAGCGCCTTATCGCGGATGTCGCCCTTTATGGTCTCGACCTCGCTTCTCTCCGGGTAGTCGAACTCCTCGACGTCCAGGGAGGCGAGCGCGTATCCCTTCGCCATGAGGTGCCGGACCAGGTTTATCCCCAGAAATCCGGCCCCGCCCGTGATCAAAACCTTCTGTCGCTCAGTGGATTCCATCGAAGAGGCGTCTCCTTCTGTGTGTTAGTTCCACGCCATCGCGCAAAGGCCGGATTCTAGCATGCTAGGCACGCCGCTCGTGAGACTTCGATCTCCTCGAGGAGCGTCTTCGCTCGCCGTTGCGGAGAAGCGGAACCTACGAGCTACCCGCACGGCCGGCACGAGTATTCCAGTTTAAGGACACTCGCGGGTAAGAGGACTGCCTGCCTGCCCTACTTCGTACCTCCGTACGCCACCTTTCCCTCGACCCCAATTATGCATCAGGTAAGATGCCGGGCGCTCGCCGGACCCTCGAACGGCGCCGCAAAACCCGGACGCTCCCGGACTCAACCGGTGCCACGAAAGGCACACACACTTTAAAAAACCTTAAAAAATTACCTAAAAGGCGAAAAACCATACACAAAACAGTATCCCAGGCCTTTACAAACGTAACCAAGTAAGGCTACTATTTAGCACGTTAGATAAAACGATCACCTGGAGGGAGATCAATGAAGAGTTGGAAGATGCGTCTTGGGCTTGTGTTCACCATGCTGGCGATGGTACTCGTGGTTTCGGTACCGGCGATGGCGGACCACGAGGACGATTCCGATGATGTCGAAGATTTCTTCGGCGAAGGGGAATTCGTGGTGGGGCTCGAACTCGAAGTCGAAGACTGCGATATCGTCGACGAAGACGGCGACGGAGTGGACGATGAGGAGATCTTCAACGGCTTGGACGATGACGGCGACCTCTCTATAGATGAGGACCTTGAACTCAGGTGCGACGTTGAGGTAGACACGGTCGAGGCAGACGATTTCGGCTTCGGTGCGTTCGACTTCGGTGCGTTCGACTTCGAGGACGACGACGACGACGACGATGATGATGATGACGATGATGATGATGACGACGATGATGATGATGACGACGATGATGATGACGATGACGAGTAGGAGAGCGACAGCTTCATCTTCGGGTAGGAGTAACATCTCTTAGTACTCTTCTTCCGAACGCTAGTAAATAGAGGACGGGGTCCCTTCCAAGGGGCCCCGTCCTCTTTGCCAGGGGCCTAATCTCGAGAACGCGCGAAGGCACTCTTGGCCTTCGACTTGCAAAGACGGCGAGACTATCCAGGCCCGCCGAAGTAGATCAAGATAAGTTTCGCTAAACCTTGTTAATAAAGCGTGAGTGGGTATTCCCCCTTCACAAACCACCGGATATGGTCTCAGTAGCAGTGAAAAGCGGTTACCTTGAGGAGGTAGATCGATGGTTTGGAAGGCACGTCTATTCATGGGGCTTATGTTGTCATTAATGCTCCTCGCCATTGCGGGACCGGCGATGGCTGATGACAACAACCGCCAAGAGCGTCGTGAAGAGCGTCAGGAGTTTCGCGAGGAATTTCGCGAGGACTTTTTTGTTTTTGACCACGACAACGATTTTGATGACTGCTGCGACGACGACTTCGAACTCGACGAGGAAGTGTTTTTCGTCAGCGACTTCGACTTCTTCGTCCCACATCTCTTCCTTATCGAAGAGATCGACATCGACTGCGACGGGATCGACGACGACCTCGATGGGTTGTTCGACGAGGGTGCCGACTGCGAGGTAGAGATCGAGTTTTTCGACTTTGATTGATCTCGACTAGAACGACGGCGAGAGAGAGTAGCAGAGCCTCTTTCTCCGAATCCTCCGAATCGAAGAACGGGGTTCCCGCTAAAGGGAACCCCGTTCTCTTTTTGCTAAGATCCTGCCTCCAAGAACACGCGAAAGCGTTCGTAGCTTTCGAGGAGGAGCGGCAGTTCCGCGAACTCGTTTTTCTGATGGGCCTGGCTCGTGAGGCCGGGGCCGAAGTTGGCGGCGGCGACGCCGTGTTGGGCGAAGCGGGCGACGTCCGTCCAGGCCTGCTTCGGGCGTACTTCCAGTCCACCGGAGACGAAGCTTTGCAGAAGGGCGTGATCCAGGTCGACCGACCCGCTCGGGGCGAAGTCCGCTATCTCGTACCGCGCCCTGCCCCCGGCCTCTTTTAGCAGCCCGTCGAAGACGCGTTCTACGTGGTCGCGGCCCCGCCCGGGGGGAAAGCGGTGGTTCACGTTGATCCAGAACTCGTCCGGCACGACGTTCTTGGCCCGCCCGCCCCGCGCCATCGTCGGCGAGAGGACCTCGTAGAAAGAGAGTCCGTCGACCACGACCTCCTCCGCTGCCCGCTCGTGTAGATCGGCGAGGAACCGTCCGGCGGCTGTGAGGGCGTTCTCCCCTTGCCAGGGCCGGGCGGAGTGGGCCGGTCTGCCCTCGAAGGTGACCTCGACCTGCGCCGTGCCGACGCACCCGACCTCCAGGGCGTTCTCCGTCGGCTCCAGGATGAAGGCGAGCTCCGCGTCCACGACCCATGGACACTCCTCGAAGACCGTCTCCAGGCCGTTCTCGGTGTACGGCCCCTCCTCCCGCTCGTAGAACACGAAGGTAGGCTCCGCCCGGGACTCCTCCCACCCGAAGCCTTCCAGGAGCGCGAGCATCACGGCGTCGCCGGCCTTCATGTCCGAGGATCCCCGGCCATAGGCGCGGTCCCCCTCGATCCGCACCGGCAGGCCTCCTACCGGCTCCGGTACGGTGTCGAGGTGGCCGGCGAAGACCAGCCGCTCCCGCGAGACGTCCGTCGAGACTCGGCTGACGACGAGGTTGTTCGACACGCGCTCGACGCGCCAGCCGGGGAGCTTGCCCAGGCGTGCTTCGAGGTCGTCGCAGAGACCCCTCTCCTCGCCGGTCACGCTCGGGCGTTCCAGGAAGAAGAGCAGCGCTTCGAGAAGCCTCTCCCCCGGTTCGAGGGTCCCCCTCACACGCTCACCCCGAACTGCCGCAGCGCCTCGTTCAGGGAGGTCTTCTGGTCGGTCGATTCGCGGCGCTGGCCTATTATCAGGGCGGTCTGGAGCTGGTAGGAGCCGGCGGGGAACTCTTTGGTGCGGGTCCCGGCGACGACGACCGAGCGGGCGGGGACGCGGCCACGGTGGACGACCTCCTCCGCGCCGGTGACGTCGATGATCTGGGTGGAGGCCGTGAGGACCACGTTTGCCCCGAGGACCGCCTCCTCCTCGATCCGCATGCCCTCGACGACTATGGCGCGCGAGCCGACGAACACCCCGTCTTCTATAACGACCGGCATCGCGCCCGGCGGCTCCAGGACGCCGCCGATACCGACGCCGCCGGCGAGGTGGACGTTGCGCCCGATCTGGGCTCCCGAGCCGACCGTCGCCCAGGTGTCCACCATCGTCCCGCTCCCCACGTACGCCCCGATGTTCACGTAGCCCGGCATCACGACGACGCCCGGCTCGACGAAGGCGCCGTAGCGGACCGTGCCCGGCGGGACTACGCGCACCCCGGCCGCGGACAGGTTCTTCTTCGTCGGGATCTTATCGTGGTACTCGAACGGCCCCGCGTAGATGGTCTGCATCTCCGCGACGGTGAAGTACAGGGAGATCGCCTTCATCACCCACGCGTTGGAGCGCCACTCCCCGTCCTCTTTCTCAGCGACCCGTAGCTCCCCCGAGTCCAGCGCGGCGATGGTGTTGCTCACCGCACGGCGGTACTCCTCCTGCTTTAGCAGCTCCCGATTATCGAACGCGGCTTCTATCTGCTCCTTCATAGCGCTCCCTCCGGTGTAGAAGAGCTTGGCGTCAGATCGTGCGCCAGTTTAGCAGGAGGTCGCGTTGGAGCTGTTCGGAGCGAGAGCTCGTCGACGCGCGCTCTTGACTTCGGGCGTTAGCGGGCCAAGCCCTCCCATCGCGCTATCGCCTCTTTGCACTCCTCCAGTTTCGGTACGAGCGCAACGCGGAAGTAACCCTCGCCGCCGGGGCCGAACGAGGAGCCAGGCGCCACTAGTATTCCCTCTTCGAGGAGCCGCAGGGCGTAGGCCTCGTCGTCGCTGCCGTATTCGTCCGGCGTCTCGGCCCAGAGGTAGAGGCTCGCGTTGGTGGAGGTCCATCGGAGGCCTGCCCGCTCGAAGAAGTCCACGAACAGAGCGCGCTTCTCGGCGAAGATGCGGTTGCGCTCCTCGACATGGGCGTCGTCGCTCCAGGCGGCGGTCGCGGCCGCCTGCACGAAGCCGGGGCTCGCGACGCCGATAGAGGGCCTGAGCTTTTTGAGGGCGGTTATGAGCTCGGGGTCGCCGGCGATCATCGCGGAGCGGTAGCCGGTCATGCCGCTGCGTTTGCTCAGGGAGACGAAGGCCAGGGTGCGTTCTCTCGTTACTTCGAGGATCGAGGGTGGAGGGTCGCCGGAGTAGACGTCGTTGTAGCACTCGTCCGAGAAGAGCAGGACGTCGTGCTCGCGGCAGAAGCCCGCGACCTCTTCGAGGTAGGTGTGGGTGGCGGTCGCGCCGGTGGGATTGTGAGGGTAGTTGATCCATAACGCGCGCGTCTTCGCGGGGTCCAGAGCTCCGGTGGGCAAGAGAAAGCCGTCCTCTTTGCGGAGCTTGACCGGCAGGGTCTCCCCGCCGGCGAAGAGGGTGCCGCGCTCGTAGACGGGGTAGCCCGGAGTCCCGTAGGCGACGCCGCGCCGCTCGTGGATTGGGTGTACGAAGGCGAGTGGCGCGTGGAAGATGGCCTCCTTGGAGCCCGCGGCGGGCAGGACCTCCGTGTCGGGGTCGAGCACGACGCCGTGGCGACGGCGCATGAAGCCGACGAAAGCTTCGCGCAGCTCCCTCGTACCGGCGGCGCTCGGGTACCGGCTGGTCTCGGGAACGCCGGCTATGAGGGCCTGCCGGACCCTCACGTCCGTCGGCTCGCGGGGGTCTCCGGTGCCGAAATCAAAGAGCTTCGCGCCCTTCTCTTCGAGTTCCCGGCGGCGCTCGTCCATGCGGGCCAGGGGGTAGGCGGGGAGCCGCGCGAGCACGGGGTTCAGGAGGAGGCGGGGCGGCTTCTTCGGGGTTGGCTGTTCGCTTGGTATCTTCATTCTTTCGGCGTCTGGTTTCGGCGGGGAGTATATTCCTCCTCGAGGGCCAAAGGCGTCTCGCGGGGTTTTGGATCCCGGGGGCTGGATAATATACCATGCAGCGGGGACAAAAGGACAAAGAGGAGGTTTCGTTTTGGACGACTCTTACTACTACGGAGAGGATGGTCTCCGGTGCGAGGACGTCGTTCTCTCCGAGATCGCCGGGAGCGTGGGGACTCCGACTTACGTCTACAGCTATGGCGCTCTGGAGAAAGCTTACAGGGAGATCGACGAGGCATTCTCCGGCCTCGACCACATGGTCTGCTACGCGGTCAAGGCGAACAGCAACCTCTCCGTTCTGCACGCGCTCGCCTCCTTCGGGGCGGGGGCGGACATCGTCTCGGGCGGCGAGCTGTACCGGGCGATGAAGGCCGGGTTCGACCCGAAGAAGGTCGTCTTCGCGGGGGTTGGCAAGACCGAGGACGAGCTTGTGGCGGGCCTGGGGGAGCGCATCCTGCTCTTCAACGTCGAGTCGGCCTCGGAGCTGGAACACCTCGAGCGCTTCGCCGCGCGCCACGGCAAGAGGGCGCGCGTCTCCCTGCGCGTCAACCCGGACGTGCATCCCGAGACCCACGCCCACGTCTCGACCGGCCACGGCGCCAGCAAGTTCGGCATCCCCGTCGAGGAGGCCCTGGCGCTCGCCGAGAGGGTGGGGGAGTACCGGTGTGTAGATCTCATCGGGGTACACCAGCACATCGGCAGCCAGATCACCAAGCTCGCCCCCTACGCCGAGTCGGTCGAGAAGAGCGCCCAGCTGGTCGACGAGCTCAAACACCGCGGCTTCGACATCAAATACTTCAACATCGGCGGGGGCCTGGGGATACGCTACAAGGACGAAGAAGCACCCAGCCCCAGAGAGCTCGTCGACGCCATCCGGCCTATCTTAGAGGCTCTCGGGACGGGCGGCACGAAGATACTCTGCGAGATGGGGCGCTACATAGCCGGTAATGCCGGGGTGTTACTGACCCGTGTGATCTACCGCAAGCGGAGCGGCGGCAAGAACTTCCTCGTCGCAGACGCCGGCATGAACGACCTCCTCCGCCCGAGCCTCTACGACGCCTACCACGAGGTGCGTCCCGTTCAGGACGGCGCGGCGGCCGTCCCCGCCGACCTCGTCGGCCCTGTCTGCGAGAGCGGCGACTACCTCGCCCGCGACCGGGACCTCCCCGACGCCGCCGAGGGGGACCTGTTGGCTCTCATGAGCGCCGGGGCCTACGGCTTCTCGATGGCCTCGAACTACAACTCCAGGCCCCGCCCCGCCGAGGTGCTGGTGAAGGGTGACCGCTGGGCCGTCGTCCGCGAACGCGAGCACCTCGCCGACCTCGTAAAGGGCGAGCTCGTACCGGCGTTTCTGTAAACGGCCGGCCACCGCCGGCGCGGCGGTCGCGTGGAAGCGAGAGGGTTTCTCCGGGCGGTTCTCCGCGGTGAGCGCCGGGTTAACAGGCGTTCGTCCGGGGAATAAAGCCGCCGATGCCGGGCTCTTGCTGAAAGCTGAATGCCGGAAGCTGACGGCTGCAAATTAAAGTTTCTCCGCTCTTTGGACGATAACATCCGTGTAGGATAATAGCGTCGCTAAGAGGGCGGGTATGTTAAAGGCTGGATCCAGAGACGGAGTTGACGGGGCGAGGGTCAAGCTCTCCGAGGTGCTCTCGGCGCTCTCGTTCGTCCTCGATATGGTCGAGGGACAGCCCGAGGGACACGTCGTCCGTTCTTGCTTTATCGGGATGACTATCGCCGAGCGGCTCCAGCTCTCGGAGGAGCAGCGTTCCGCCCTCTTCTACGCGCTCCTCCTGAAGGACGCCGGATGCTCGAGCAACGCCTCGAAGGTCTCGGCCCTCTTCGGCACCGACGATTTCCAGCCCAAAAGGGCTTTGAAGACGGTCGACTGGAGCCGCCCGTCCAAAGCTGTCCTTTATGTCGCCCGCACCGTCAGCCCCGACGGGAGCTTCTGGACCAAGAGCCGACGTTTTCTGGCCGTCGGTCTGCAAGGCCCCAAATCCGCCCCCGAGCTCGTTCGAATCCGCTGCGAGCGGGGGGCGGAGATCTCGAGCCTCATGGGCTTCCCCGAAGAGGCGGCCCAGGCTATCCGCCACCTCGACGAGCACTGGGACGGCGCGGGACACCCGGACGGTCTCAAGGGGGAGCAGATATCGCTCCTGGGCCGGATCTGCGGCCTGGCCCAGACGGTCGAGGTCTTCTACACCGCCCACGGTCCCACCGGCGCGGAAGAGATGGCCCGGGTCCGCCGCAAGAGGTGGTTCGACCCGGCGCTCGTCGACGTCTTTCTGGCCGAGGCACGGGCGGGAAAGCTCTGGGAGGACCTGGCGAGGCCGGATCTCTCGCGCCTGATCTCGCGTATGGAGCCGGCGGACCGGGCCCTCATGGCAACCTCCGAGCGGCTGGACCTCACCGCCCACGCCTTCGCCCGGATCATCGACGCCAAGTCGCCCTTTACCTACCGGCACTCCGAGGGCGTCGCGACGGCTGCCGCGAAGATAACCGAACACATGGGGCTCCCGCCCCCGGCGGTACGCGCTCAGACGCGGGTGGGGCTGCTGCACGACATAGGCAAGCTCGGCGTCTCCAGTCAAATCCTCGACAAGCCCGGACCCCTCACAGACGCCGAGTACGCAAAGATCAAGGACCACCCCAGGCTGACCTACGAGGTCCTGATGCGGGTACCTCCCTTCCGCGACATCGCGGAGACGGCAGCCAACCACCACGAGAAGCTCGACGGTACGGGCTACCATCGGGGGGTAACCGGGGAAGACCTGAGCCTGCCCTCACGCATCCTGGCGGTCGCGGACGTCTTCGACGCCCTCTCGCAAGACCGGCCCTACCGCCCTGCCCTGCCGATGGAGGAGGTCTTCGCCATCCTGAAGAAGGAGAGCGGCCAGAAGCTCTCCCCCGAGTGCGTCGAGGCCCTAATGAGCCTGGTCTCGAGAGGCGAGCTCTGAGTTGGACCCTGGAAACGGACCGAAATTCGGGCCGGAGGAGATCCGTGATACCGGGGGCACCGAGGAGGAGCTCCACCGGCAGATGGACCTGTACGAGACCCTGCTCGAGGCCCAGAGCGCGGTGGGAGAGGGGCTCGTTATCGTGGAAGACCGGCGCATCGTCTACGCCAACGAGGCCTTCTCCCGGATCAGCGGCTACGATGCGGTGGAGCTGGCGGAGCTGCCGTCCCTCTTCGAGCTGATGCCTCCCGAGAACCGGACCGAGGCTCGGGAGAGGCTGGGCCGGTGCCTGGGCGGCCAGGAGGAGGAGGATCACCTCGAGACCGTCGTGCTCCACAAGAGTGGACGGCGGGTGGACCTGGAACTCGGCATCAAGTTTCTACGCGAGCACGAGCGCGCCCGGTTGGTCATCGTTGCCCGCGACATCAGCGAGCGTAAGAGCGCCGAGCGCCGCCTGAACACGCAGTACGCCGTAACACGCGCGTTGGAGGTCTCCTCCACGCTCGAGGAAGCCACTCCGAAGGTTCTCGAGTCTGTCTGCGAGAGCCTGGAGTGGGAGGCGGGCGCCCTTTGGGAGCTCGACCGGCGGGCGGGCGTGCTGCGCTGCGTCCGGACGTGGCACGCGCCCTCCGTGGACTTCCCAAAGTTCGAGGAGACCACGCTACAAACAACCTTCTCCCGCGGTGTGGGGCTCCCCGGACGCGTCTGGGCAAACGGCGAACCGGCCTGGATCTCCGACATCCTCGAAGACTCTGACTCCCCGCGGGCGCCCGTGGCCGCCGGGGAGGGGTTGCACGGGGCGTTCGCGTTCCCCATCATCCTCAGGGGAGAGGTTCTGGGGATCGTAGAGTGCTTCAGCCGCGAGGTCCGGCAGCCGGACACGGCGACGCTCGAGATGGTGGGGGCCACCGGCATTCAGATCGGCCGATTCATCGAACGCAAGGAGGCGGAGAATACCCTGCGCGAGAGCGAGGAACTCTTCCGCGCCACCTTCGACCAGGCCGCCGTCGGCGTCGCGCACGTAGGGTTGGACGGGCGATGGTTGAGGGTCAACCGCAAGCTCTGTGACATTCTTGGCTACGAGTGTGAAGAACTGCTGGGGAAGACGTTCGGAGAAGTAACCCACCCCGACGATCTGGACGAAGACCTCGATTATCTGCGCCGGATGCTGGCGGGCGAGCTGGAGACGCACTCCAGGGAGAAACGCTACATCCGAAGAGACGGTTCTCCGGTCTGGACCAACCTTACGGTCTCGCTCGTGCGAGGACAAGACCCCGGCTTGGGAGATCCAAGGTACTTCATCGCGGTGATCGAAGACATCTCGGGGCGCAAGCGGACTGAAGAGGCGCTAAGGAAGGCCGAGGAGAAGTACCGCTCCATCTTCGAGAACTCGGTCGGGGGAATCTTCCAGACCAGCGTCGAGGGACGGTTCCTAATGGTAAACCCCGCGCTGACCCGAATGTTCGGCTACGAGTCTCCCGAGGAGATGATCTCGACCGTCTCCGAAGCCGGGCGGCAGCTCTACGTCGACCCCGAACGCTGGGCAGAGTTCGCCCGCCTCGTGCGCCGGCACGGCGCCGTGTCGGACTTCGAGTCGCAGGGCTACCGCAAGGACGGGAGCGTTATCTGGATCTCCGCGGACGTCCGCGCCCTGCGCGACGCGGACGGCGAGCTGGTGGGTTACGAGGGCACGATGGAGGACGTCACGGGCCGCAAGACCCTCGAGAAGCGCCTCGAACATCAGGCGTTCCACGACGCCCTCACCGGCTTGCCCAACAGGCCCCTGTTCCTGGACCGCCTCCGGCAAGCCCTGGCCCGTACGGACCGGCGCGAGGACTCCGTCGCGGTGCTCTTTTTGGACCTGGACGGCTTCAAGGTCGTCAACGACTCTCTAGGCCACGACGTCGGGGACCAGCTGCTCGTCGCGGTCGCCAGGCGCGTGGAGGGGTGCGTGCGGCTCGGGGACACCGTCGCGCGCCTCGGCGGGGACGAGTTCACCGTCCTTTTGGAGGATATCGTGGGTGTGGACGAGGCGGTTCGGGTCGCGGAGCGCATAGCCTGGGAGCTGCGGGAGCCGTTCAAGCTCGCCGGCGAAGAGGTGTCGATCACGAGCAGCGTCGGGGTCTCTTTGAGCGCCACGGCCCAAGACCGGCCCGAGAGCCTGATGCGCGACGCGGACCTGGCGATGTACCGGGCCAAGGAGACCGGCAAGGCGCACTACAGGGTCTTTGAAGACGCGATGGGCGTCACGCCCGGAGACGTCTGGGGATGGCGGGAGAGCTCAAGCGGGCGGTAGAGGAGGGCGAGCTTGAGCTTCACTACCAGCCCCAGGTGGCGCTGAACACCGGCGGGACCGCGGTGTAGAAGCGCTCCTGCGCTGGGAGCATCCCGAACGCGGCCTGCTCTTCCCCGACGAGTTTATCCCGCTGGCCGAGGAGACGGGGCTGATCGTCCCTATCGGGCGGTGGGTGCTGCGGGAGGCCTGCCGCCAGGCGAAGGAGTGGCGCGAACGATGCCCCGATGACCCGCCCCCGTTACTCTGCGTGAACCTCTCCGCGAAGCAAATGCAGTCGCCGGGCCTGAAGGAGGATGTCTCTCGAGTATTGCGGGAGACCGGGCTGCACCCGGGCGACCTGAACCTGGAGATCACCGCCGACGCCCTGACAAAGGATCGGGAAGCAATGAGCTCCAGACTTCGGGAGCTCAAGATACGGGCGTACGGCTGGCCATAGATGACTTCGGGGCGGGCTACTCCTCGCTCTCCCTCCCGAAGCACCTCCCGGTGGATTTCCTGAAGATCGACCGCTCGGTCGTCGGCGGGCTCGGACGGCACCCGGAGGACGCGGCGATAGTCTCCGCGATAATAAGCCTGGCGAAAGCTTTCGGCCTGGGGGTGGTCGCCGGAGCATAGAGACCGCCGAACAGCTCGCCCTACTGCGGGAGATGGGCTGCGAGCTGGGCCAGGGATACCATTTCTCGCGACCGGTACCGGGTGCGAAGATACCGAAACTCCTGGCGGCCGGCGCTTTGTAGCTTCAGCAAAAATGGGGACGGCGCCGATCCTCTCGTGCTCGACCGCGCCGCGGAATGGGGCTTCTTGCTCTCCGGGCCGGTCCGAGAACGTCCCCGTCGCCCGCGAGTAGGGATAGGGAGGAACAAAGCTGATCGCTGAAGGCTGACTAGCTTTTCAAGCCCGGCTTCTACGCCGTCCCGCCCGGCGGTTCAGCAGCAGCGGGGCGAGGCGTGGGCGGCGGCGGGCGAGGGCCGCGTCCAGGGAGAGCGCCTTCGCCGCGGGGCTGAAGAGGATGACGAGCGAGATCAGGGCGACGAGCAGGTTTATGGTAAGGAACTCCGGTTCCGCCAGACCTGTCCCGATCCGGATGCCGCCCTGGGAGAAGAGGATCGCGAGGCTAAAGAGTGTACTTCCCAGCGCGGCCGGGTTGGTGAGGAGGCCGAGGACGAGTGCCAGCCCCAAAGCAAGCTCCCCGAAGCGTGCGAGTTGCGCCGCGGCCTCGGCGTTCGGCACGACGGTGTCGCGCATGAAGCCCTGGAACCACGGTAAAGCTTGAGAAACGTATCCGCCAGCGTTGAGGTTGGCGGCGAACTGCCGGGGGAACTCGGGGTTGAGGAGCTTCTCGATCGCGCCGTTTAACCACACGGCCCCGATCAGGACCCTCACCCACGCCATGCCGCTCAACCCGAAGGCCTCCTCTCCGAAGGTACGCAACCACTCTATTCTACGCACAAGCGCCGCCAGAGGCTAAAGGAGAAGAACCGGAACCGGCGGTCTTGCGTACATCTACTTGAACCTGCTGTATAACTGTGCGACGGAGAGACCGCGAACGATGATCGAGGAGGGTGTTTTGGCCGAGGAGCGTTTCTCGCGCGTGAAGTTCATCAAGCTCGGGGCGGCCCTGGGGGCGGGCGCAGCCGGCGCTTCGCTGGTCGCGGCCTGCGGCGGCGGCGGCGGCGACGACAAGGCGAGCGAAGAAGGCGAGACACCCGGCGCTGTAGAAGGGGCCGGGGAGGCGACGCAAGGTCAAGGTGCGAACGGCGGCGTCGCCCAGGTCGAGGGCGGAGAACCCATCGCCCAGGAGTCCGAAGTGGAACCGGGCTCGGCCCTCGAGTTCACCGACGAAGAGACTGGGCAGCAGGCGATACTGGTTCACCTCGAGGGCGGCGACTTCGCGGCGTACTCGGCGATCTGCACGCACCGGCAGTGTACGGTGGGCTACAGCGACGGCAACCTCGCCTGCCCCTGCCACGGCTCGGTCTTCGACCCGACCAACAGCGGGGCTGTCGTGAACGGTCCCGCGACCCAGCCCCTACCGGAGATACCGGTCGAGGCCAGGGACGGACAGGTCTTCCGGGCGTAGAAGTCGAGCGGGATTCGACCCTTTGGCTCTTGGTTTTGCCGATAGCCAATAGCTGACCGCTGACCGCTAATATAGAATGTCGCGGTATGGACCAGAGGGAGGTCAGGGAGGAGCGCATAGGACTCGGCGGGGCCGCGGCGATCCTGGGCCGGTCGGCGAGCACGGTCCGGCGCTACGTGGCCGAGGGACGCCTGCACGCCGAGCGCACCGCCAGGGGCGGCTACAGCCTCCTGCTCTCGGAGGTCGAGGAGCTGGCGCGCGTGATCGGCTCCGCCGGCGCCAGCGACTCTGAAGCCGCGGAGGAGGAAGAAGAGGAGGTCTTCGAGGGGGAGGTCATCGGGGACGAGACCTTCGAGGGAACCTCGCGTCTTCCGGCGGTCCCGTTCGAGCGTTACGAACGCCTCTTGCAGCAGGGCCAGGACTACAAGACGCGCCTCGAGGAGCGCACCCGCCAGATCGAGGAGGTCCGCCAGGAGCGCGATGCTGCGCGCATGGAGATAGACCGGTTGTGGTCCGAGATCGAACGCCTCAACCTCCTCGAGTTCCAGCGCGAGTTGCAAGAGAAGACCATCTCCACCCTCGAAGAGGAGAAGGCAAAGCTCGAGTCCGAACGCGAACGCCTCGTACGGGAGAAGGTCGAGCTCGTCGAAGAGAAATCCACCATCCACGAAGAGCGCGTCCGCCTCGAAGCCGAGCTCAACACCCTCAAAAACCGCGGCTTCTGGTCGCGCCTCTTCGGCGGCTGAAAGAACGACCGCCGTTTTCCTCGCCGTCGCCGGCCTTTTCGCGGCGACGGGCAAAAAGAGGGCATCCTATCTTAGCTGGAGGACAGCGCACGGCAAGGAGGAACGCCGGCGGTTTTTGCTAGAGTGACGCTCCGTATGGATAAAGAAAGAATCGAACACTTGCTCCTGCGGACGCGGGGTCTGGCCGTGCTGCGAGGAGTTATATCATCGCCCGCGGCGCGGGACTTCGTGTCGCTCCTGGAGCTGCTGGCGATGGATCGCCCCGCGCCCGCGATTGTGGCGGAGACCTTCGGGCGGTTGTGGGAGGATCTCGCCGTCGAGGCCGGGGATCTTCTCCCCGACGCCTGGCGGTCGCATCTCGTGGGGCGTCTCCTGGACGACGAGAACCTCTTCAGCCTCACAGCGGAGAGGCGCGAGCTTGCCCCTAACCTCGTGGAGCAGACCCGTCGCGACCTGGCCACGCTCCAGGCGCTCTTCGACCTCGATGCCGAAGCCTTGCTCGGCCTTGTCGAGGAGGCCGTGTCCGAGCTGGAGGGGGTGTGGACGCCCTGGCGAGACCCGGAAGCGGACGCCGAACCGCCGCGTGGGGACGAGCACCGCCGGGCCCTGGCCCGCAAGCTCGCGGCGGTAGAGAACTGGGGGGGCCTCGCCGAGACCCTCGCGGAGCATTACGCCACGCACGGGGCGGGGACCTTCGGGCGCTACCGGGCGTTCCGCTGGGACAACGGCGGCCTCCGGCCGGTGCCGCGCCCCGACCCGGCGCGCTTGAGCGGTTTGATCGGCTACGAGAAGGAGCGCGAGCCCCTGATCAGGAACACCGAACGGCTCCTCGCCGGGCTCCCCTCCCACCACGCCCTCCTCTACGGTCTGCCGGGTACCGGCAAGTCCTCGACCGTAAAAGCCGTCCTGAACGAGTACGCGGACCGCGGCCTCCGTCTCGTCGAGCTCGCCAAGGAAGACCTGAGGGAGTTGCCCACTGTGCTCGAAACCCTGCGCGGGCGCGGCCCGCGCTTCATCCTCTTCGTCGACGACCTCTCCTTCGAGGAGCACGAGGTCGAGTACAAGGCGCTCAAGGCGCTCCTCGAAGGCTCGGTCGAGGAGCCGCCCGAGAACGTGAGGCTCTACGCCACCTCCAACCGCCGTAACCTCATCCGCGAACGCTTCTCCGACCGCGAGGAAGGAGACGACGTTCACGCCCGCGACACCATGCAGGAGAAGCTCTCCCTGGCCGCCCGCTTCGGCCTGCGCCTCACTTTCCCCTCCCCCGATCAGAAAAGGTACCTTGAGATAGTCTCCGGGCTCGCCAGAGAGCGCGGAATAAAGACTCCCGGTGAGGAACTCAGAGAGAAAGCTCTACTCTGGGATCGCTGGCACGCCGGCCGCAGTGGTCGTACCGCCCGTCAGTTCGTCGACGAGCTGGAGGCCGAGCTCTCCGAGAGACGCTAGAGAGAAGAGCTAATACGGTCCCCGCCGCTCCCCGGTTATCCACGATCGCGTGGACCGCGCCCATACACGACGAAACCGTGATTGCGAGAAGAGTTTGAGTACGCTCGCGGTAGTCGGATCGCTCGCTGGACAGGAAGATCACCGCTTCCGCGGCCCGCGGGAACCCTTCCGGCGAGCTTTCTTGATAAATTTTTCCGAGAATCGTGTGTACAAGCTAAAGTTTTTTCGAAGTCCGGGTTGTGGTGGAGGAGGAACAGGCGCCCATCCGGATCGAACAGGAGTTCGAGATGGAGGCCGAGAGCGGCGGTGTCGATCAGTCGGCCGATGTCGTCGACACCGGCGACAACTCCAACCAGTGCGCGGCGCTCCTGCCGGACGCCAACACCGGAAACTTGCAGAACGGGCAGGAAGCCGTCCAGTACCTCGCGACGGGCGACGGCGACATCGAGATAGGCGGCAGTACGGTCACGGCGGCACCGGAGCAGGCTGCCACGTGCGATCGACGATCGACCAGGCTGCCGCGACCAGTGGCAAGGCTGAGGCAGCGGGTCTTAGGGCGTAGTTGGTTCGCACTCACGGTACGTTGCGACGATAGCGATCCGTACGGTACGATGAGCGCGAACGACGAACACGGCCGCGACTAGAGGAGGAACTCCCCCTCGCAGACGTACTCGGCCGGCCCCGTCATGTACACTGGCTTTCCCTCGCCCTCCCAGGAGATCTCGACCGTCCCGCCGTCCAGACGCATCGCGACGGGGCTCCCGGTTAGGCCCGTCCGGATAGCGGCTACCGCCGTAGCGCACGAGCCGGAACCGCTCGCTAGCGTCTCGCCCGCGCCGCGCTCCCAGATCCTCATCCTAACCTCGTGCTCCCCGCGCGGATGGGCGAACTCGACGTTCGTTCCTTCGGGGAAGAGGGAATTCTTCTCGACCGGCGATCCGACCGCCTTCAGGTCCAGCGCCTCGACCTCCTCTTCACTCCCCAGGAAAGCGACGGCGTGCGGGTTGCCCATCGAGACTCGCAGGAAGTCGAAGCCGTAGAGCTCCACCTCGGAGTCGAACCCCGGCGCCCCCATGTCCACCCGCGAGGAGCCATCCTCGTAGAGCACGACCTCTTTCACACCCGCGCCGGTCTCGATGGTGAGGGAAGCGTTCTCGACTATCTCGAAGTCGCGGGCGTAGCGGGCGAGGCAGCGGAGACCGTTGCCGCACATCTCCGAGGGCGAGCCGTCGGAGTTCAGGTAGACCATCTTCAGGTCGGCGATTTCGGAGGGGGCCGGTACGAGTAACCCGTCCGCCCCGACCCCGAAGTGCCGGTCACAGGCCCTCCGGGCGAGACTGGGCAGGTCCGTGCCCTCGACCTCGCCGGGATCGAAGATGATGAAGTCGTTGCCGACGCCGTGCATTTTGGTGAAGCGCATAATGAGAGGATTCTAGCCCTGGTGTCCGAGAAGGCCAAGTCGGGTATTAGCATGAGTAACGAGAGAAGCTTAGAGGAGGTGTAATCCTTGGACAATAAAGGAGAGGTCTGTCTCGAGGAGGAGGTCGAACGCAGGCGGCGTTCGGGGATGTCCACAGAGGAGATCGCGCAGGACATGGGCGTAGATCCAGCCTGGGTTCAGAGCCTGGTCTCCATGTTCGGGGACGAAGAGCCCTCCGCGGCGGAACGCGAGCCAGAGGAGGCCGAGGCGTAGCGAGATCCCGGCGGCGGGGATGAAGCTCTGCCCGACCTCGCCGTCGAGAGCCCGGGAAGGAACCTCCGTGAGGCGTTCGGGCTAATCCTCCGCGCGGCCGCCGAGGTGTCTGGCGAGAAAGCGCTCGGCGGCGGCATGGAACTTCAGGCGGTTCTCGGGTCTGGCGAAGCCGTGGCCTTCGTCCTCGAAGAGCAGGTACTCGTAGTCTATGCCCTTCTCCTTCATCGCGGCTACTACCTGCTCGGACTCGGCCTGCTTCACACGCGGGTCGTTCGCCCCTTGCGCGATGAGCATGGGTACCTTGATCCTGTCCACGAAGAACAGCGGTGACCGCGACTCGAGGAACTCCTCCTCGGTCTCCGGGTTGCCTACCCGCTCGTGGAAGGTTGCCAGGAACGTCGACCAGTACGGCGGGATGCTATTGATGAGCGTGATCAGGTTGCTGGGCCCCACGACGTCCACCGCGCACCGGAACAGGTCCGGTGTGAACGTCGCCCCCACGAGCGCCGCGTACCCGCCGTACGAGCCGCCGTAGATAGCCACCCGTTCGGGGTCGGCGATTCCCTCCCCGACGGCCCAGTTCACCGCGTCCACGAGGTCGTCGTGCATCGCGGCGCCCCACTGCTTGTTCCCGGCGTTGAGGAACCGCTTGCCGTAGCCGGTCGAGCCGCGATAGTTGACCTGCAGACAGGCATACCCCCGGTTCGCCAGCCACTGCGCCTCCGGGTTATATCCCCACCCGTCCCGCGCCCACGGCCCGCCATGCACGTTCAAGACCATCGGTAGATTCTCGCGTCCGGCGGGATCCCCCAGCGGCAGCGTCAGGTAGCCCTCGATCGTTAGGCCGTCGCGGGCGGTGAAGGAGATGGGCTCCATCCGGGCGAGCGTGTATTCGGAGAGCTCGGGCCGGGCGTCGAAGAGGTGAGTCCCCTCACGCTTCGCGCGGTCGTAGGAGTAGTAGTAGGCTCCGCGGTCGTCCGCCGTGAAGGCCACGAGCCAGTGCTCGTCGGCCCGGTCGCGGCTCGTGACGGCGAAGTCTCCCCTGCTTAGCCTCTCGATAGCCTCGAAGTCGGCCCGGATGCTCTCGTCCAGTACGGTCCACTCGGCGCGAGCCTTCTCGACCGCCACCGCCTGGACCTCGTGGGTGTTGGGGTGCACGAGCACGTCGCTCACGTCGTAGCGCTCGTCTCCGGCGAGCACCTCCAAAGCGCCGCTCTCGAGGTCGAGCGTGACGAGCCGGGCGGCGTTGGCGTCACGCGAGTCGAGGAGGTACATCCTCTCGCCGGCCCCCGAGAAGCCCACCGGCCCGCTGGTCAGGGCATCCTCGGGTTCCCAACTCACGAGCGTGCGCCAGCCGGCTTCCTCCGTTTCGCGAAACAGCAGGTCGAAGCCGCCCTCGGGGGTAGCTGCTACGGCGCCGCGCACCCGGAAGTCCCTGTCGGCGACCCAGCTCGCGACGTTGCCGGGATTCTTGGCGACGAGCTCCAGGTCGCCGCTCGATATGGAGAGGCGGTAGACATCGTGGACCTGCGGGTCCTCCTTGTTCAGGCCGACGAGGAGCGTGTCCGGGAAGCGTTTGTTCTTCGCCAGGAGCTGCGCCTGGACCTCCTCGAAGGGCGTCAGGTCGCGCGTCCCCCGCGTCTCCGGGTCGGTGGCGTGGATGCGCCAGTCCTCGTTCCCGCCGACATCCTGGAGGTAGACGATGTGCTCGTTGTCCTCCGCCCAGAAGTAGATGCGGATGCCGCGCAGACGGTCTTGCGTGACCGGCCGGTAATCCTCACTCCCCACGGGAGAGCCCGCCGGCCCGACCCACACGTTCAGGACGCCGTCCACGGGGGCGAGGTAGGCGAGGCGCCTCCCGTCCGGCGAGAGGCGGGGTTGGGCCTTTTCGGGGTTGCCGAAGAGGACTTCTCGGGGGATCAGGGTTGGCAGGGACGTTTTGGAGCCGGTCATCTCTTCCTCTTTCTCGTAGCGTTGCCGGAGAGTTTAACGCTCGATCGGCGCTCTTCCGGCCTCCGGCAGCACCCTCTCGAACATCACACACCGGAACGCCGGGAACTTTCGAGCGTTCTCGAACAAGCTACCCGCCATGGGCTCGTCTCTAGCTGAAGCTAACTGCTCGTCAGTTCACGAACTTCTACACGAATCCTGTGATTCCGTTCTGCCCACGCGATTATGACACGAGAACTAGGCTGCGCGTGTCTGTTGATAGCCCCCGGTTTAGATAAGAACACCAGTTGAGCGACGGGATGACCTGCTTCTTGTGCCATCAGCGCTTTCAAGATGTCACGCTCGAACTCTGTATTCGGGTTGCGTAAGCTCAAAGCAACTTCGACGATGGTCGACTCTTCTGGAACGAAGAAATCGACGGCAAGTTGTTGTCGCCACAGATCTTCTGCTCGGAAAAGTCTTGCTCGAAGAGGTTGGTTGCTCGGCGACGAAGCTCTTGCATAAACGAGTTGGTTCTTCGATCGCCAGCACCTGGACCCACAATCTCGAAGAAGCCAACACTTACATCCGCTATCTCTTGAGCGAGCTGCAAAAGTTGTTCGACTTTGCTCACTGCTCTACTCTTGGTTAGCCGAGTTCCAGAACGTCTCGCATGGAGTAGAGTCCCGGTTTCGCGTTCGCCGCGTACCTCGCGGCCCTCATCGCACCGTCGGCGAAGGTGCGGCGGGAGAGAGCCCGGTGGACCACCTCGACCTCTTCGCCCTCGGAGTAGAAGACCAGGCGGTGCTCCCCCACCACCGCTCCCCCGCGCAGGGCGTGTATGCCGATCTCACCCTCACCGCGCGGTGCCACGCCTTCCCGGCCGTAGACGGCGACCTTTTCCAAGCTCTGCCCCCGTCCCTCGGCCGCGGCCCGTGCGAGCAGAAGCGCCGTCCCCGAAGGTGCGTCCTTTTTGTTCCTGTGGTGCGCCTCGACGACCTCGATGTCGTAGCCGGCGAGCTTTCCGGAGAGCTCCCGCACCACCTCGCGGAGTAGGTTTACCCCGACGCTCATGTTCGGGGCGAGCACGATAGGGACACTCCTCGCCGCTTCTTCGATCTCCGTGCGCTGCTCTTCGTCCAGTCCCGTCGTCCCTATGACGAGCGGCTTGTGGTAAGAGAGGTGCTCGACGGTCGCTTCGGGGGTGGTGAACTCTATGAGGGCTTCGGCTGCGTCGGGCGGGTCCTCGGTCACCGCAGCGCCTATCTTGCCGGCGCCGCAGAGCTCGCCGAGGTCGGCGCCGAGCCCCGGTGCTCCGGGACCCTCGGTGCCGCCGGCGAGTTCGATGCCGTCCGTTTCGAGGGCGGCGAGGCAGAGCTCGCGGCCCATGCGTCCGGCGGCGCCGATTATGGCGACCCGGGTTACCGCCTGCGTCTCCGCTTGCGTCACAACACCTCTTCGGGGGTGGGGAGGAGGTGGACGCTGGCTTCCATTACCTCCTGCAAACGCATCAGATTATCGCCGGACATGGGGACGAGGGGGAGGCGCATCTCGTCGGAGCAGAGCCCGAGGAGGGAGGCGGCGGCCTTTACGGGGATGGGGTTGGTCTCGACGGAGAGTGCCCTGATAAGCGGGAGGAGGCGGTAGTGGAGCTCACGGCCCCTTGCCAGGTCGCCGGAGTTCATGGCGGTTACCAGGTCCGAGATGGCGCCGGGAGCGATGTTGGAGGCGACGGAGATCACGCCTACTCCCCCCAAGGCTATCAGGGGCAACGTCATCGGGTCGTCACCAGAGAGGATGTCGAACTCCTCGCCGCAGAGGCGTCTTATGTCGCTCACTACGTTCATCGAGAGTGTCGACTCTTTGACCCCGACTATGTTCGGTATCTCCGCGAGTTGTGCGATGGTCTCCGGGGCTATGGTCACGTTCGTCCGTCCCGGGATGTTGTAGAGAATGAGGGGCAGGCTTGTGCTCTCGGCGATGGCGACGAAATGCCTGAATAGTCCCTCCTGGGTGGGCTTGTTGTAGTAAGGGGCGACCTGCAACGAGCCGTCGGCCCCCACCTCCTCGGCCATCCTGGTGTACTTGATGGCGCTCTGGGTGTTGTTCGAGCCGGTTCCCGCTACGACAGGCACCCGCCCGTTCGTCACACGCACCACGGTCTCGATAACGACTCGGTCCTCCTCCTCGCTTAGAGTCGGGGACTCGCCGGTGGTGCCGCAAGGGACGAGGCCGTGAATGCCCTGGGCTATCTGGAACTCGACCATCCCTTCGAGGGCTTCGACGTCTACCTCGCCGTTCTTGAACGGGGTGACGATGGCCGTGAACGCGCCGCTAAACATCTCTCTCCTCCAGTTCGAAATCCTCGTGGAGGCGCCGGACCGCCTCCTCCACCTGCGCCGCAGGTATAACACACGTTACCTGTATCTCCGAGGTCGAGACCATCCTTATGGGGATGCCCGCCCTCCCTAAAGCGTCAAACACCTTCGCCGCATAGCCGGGGCGGTTGAGCATCCCCGTCCCCACCACGCTCACCTTGCCCAGGTCCTCCTCCCCCTCGACCCGACCGCCCAAAGACTCGGCGACCTCGCCCGCCAGGCGGCGCGCGTCGGCGAACCCGGCGCGCCTCACCGTAAAGGCCACGTCGGAGGCGCCTTCGTTCGGGGCGCTCTCGACGATGACGTCCACCGAGACGCCCGCCTCGGCCAGAGGGGCGAAGATGCGGCTCATCGTGCCGGGGCCGGTGCGGATGCCGGTCAGGGCGACGCGCGAGACGTCGAGGTCGTGGACGATGCCGGCTACGGTCTCTCGGGTCTCCAAACGCTCCAAATCTCTGTCCTCCCTGATCACGGTGCCCGGGTTCTCGTTGAAAGAGGAGCGGACGTGGATCTCGACGCCGTACAACGCCCCGAGCTCGACCGCCCGCGGGTGCATCACCTTCGCCCCCCGCCACGCCATCTCGGCCATCTCGGACGGCGAGATCTCGGGTATCCGCCGCGCCCCGGGGACTATCCTCGGGTCGGCCGTGTAGATGCCCTCGACGTCCGTGTAGATCTCACAGCGGTCCGCCTCCAGAGCCGCCGCGAGCGCCACGGCCGTCGTGTCCGAGCCGCCGCGCCCGAGCGTCATAACGTCGCCCAGAGCATTCATACCCTGAAAACCGGCGACGATGACGACCTGGCCTTCGGCGAGGAGGTTGTGCATCCTCTCGGGCTGTATCTCGGAGATCACGCCGGAGCCGTAGCGGCCCGTAGTCTTCATCCCCGCTTGCGGCCCGGAGAGCGAGGTCGCCGCGACTCCGCGGTCGTGCAGCGCCAGCGCCAGGAGCGCCACCGACTGCCGCTCGCCGGTCGAGAGGAGCTGGTCGATCTCGCGCGGCGCCGGGTTGCGGGCGACCTCGCGCACGAGCGCGAGCAGCCTGTCCGTGGTCTTGCCCATCGCCGAGACGACCACGACGAGGCCGAGGCCCTCATCCTCGTGGGCCTTCTTCACCCTCTTGGCCACGGCCTTTATGTGCTCCGCCGTTGCGACGGAACTGCCGCCGTACTTCTGGACGACGATGCCCAAAGCCCTGCACACTCCCATCCGCTATTTTCGTGTAGCCTAGCGCATCTCGGAGCGATCAGCCATCAGCGATCAACCGTCGGCTAGCTCGGTAGAGCCGCTCTCGCTCGAAGGCGTCCCTACCATCTACCGGTGGGGTATCTCGCGTTTTCTTTGATCGGCGCGGTATTCTGGCCGTCATGGTCCGACGACCGGAGGCTGAGTGATGGAGACCGCCTGCTGGTGGCCAACCGGCCTAAGCTTGCGCTTTACGGCAGCGGCATGCCGCCGGTGACGCCCAGGGTCTCGCCGTTGACGTAGCTCGATTCCTGGGAGGCGAGGAACACGAAGGCTGGCGCCAGCTCAGCGGGCTGGGCGGGGCGGCCCATCGGGGAGGTGCCACCGAACTGCGAGACCGTCTCGCCTGGCATCGAGGCCGGGATGATCGGAGTCCACACGGGGCCGGGCGCCACGGAGTTGACCCGGAGCCCGTACTGGACGACCTCCAAGGCGAGCCCCTTGGTAAAGCTTATTATCGCCCCTTTGGTCGAGGAGTAGGGGAGTAGTGTTGGGGAGGGCTGGTAGGCCTGGATGGAGCAAACGTTGATGATGCTCCCTCCCGGTTGCATGTTCGGGAGGGACGCCTTGCACAGCCAGAACATGGCGTAGATGTTGGTCTTGAACGTACGGTCGAGCAGCTCGGTCGAGACATCCGCTATCCCGCTAACCGTCATCTGGTGGGCGGCGTTGTTGACCAGGACGTCTATCTGCCCGAACTCCTCCACGGCCTTTTCGACGATCCGGCGGCACTGGGCTTCGTCGCTAATGTCCCCGGGCGCCTTTACGGCTTTTCTTCCGGCATCTTCGACGGCCTGCGCCGTCTCCTGGGCGTCCGGCTCCTCTTCTTCGAGGTAGGAGATCAAGACGTCCGCTCCCTCCCTGGCGAAGGCGAGTGCGACCGCCCGCCCTATCCCGGAGTCCCCGCCGGTGATGATCGCCTTCTTACCCTCCAGCTTGCCGCTGCCGCGGTAAGACTCCTCCCCGTAGTCCGGCCTGGGCTGCATCTCCGACTCGAGGCCGGGGTGTTGATCCCGCTGATCCTGCTCCGCGTACGGCGGCTGCGGGTACTGCGTCGTCGGGTCCTGCTGGGCGTGCTGATCTTCGGTCATCCCGATCTTTCCTTCCGTTCTTTTTGCCCCGGGCGCACCCGGGACCCCGTGTACCTTCTACTATGCCATCCTCCGGTCTTCCGGGCTGGCGTAAGAGGCTTCTACCCAGGGGTGGGTGCCCGTTACTCCCCGCCCCTGGCGTCGCGTCCGCCGTGACAGGAGGGTCTACGTCCCTAAAGGTTCCGGCGTGCTCCACCTTCGCGTGTGTCAACTTGCACATTTCGGGCCATTTCCGGTTCGTGTTTGTCTAAACACCCTATCTCTCCGGGTCTCCCGGTATAATCGTCGGTAACGATACGATGAACTACTCGCGACGACGAGAGGGTTTTGGCTTTGAGCGACCAAGCGCAGCAGGCAGAGCAGGACAACAAGGTGGTGCAGGACGTCTTCGAGGGTTACGGGGCCGATGAGCAGGAGCTCACCTCCTACGCCACGCTGGCAGGTGTTTTTAACCTGATCTTCGCCGTCTTCCTCCTGGCCGCGAAGCGCATGGAGCGTCCCATACCGGAGCGGATAGAGGCGAAGGACATAGCCTTGCTCGGGGTGGCGGCTCACAAGCTCAGCTTCGTGGTATCCAACGACGCGGTCACGAGCCCCATACGCGCCCCTTTCACCGAGCGTCAGGAGAAGGAAAGCCCCAAGAGCGTCGACGAGAAGCCCCGCGGCACGGGCCTGCGCAAATCCATAGGCGAGTTGCTGAGCTGCCAGTTCTGCCTCGGGATGTGGCTCTCCTCCTTTTTCACCTACGGGCTTGTGCTCGCGCCGCGCATGACGCGCCTGATCGCCACCGTCTTCGCCGTCGTTACCGTCTCCGACCACCTCCACCAGACCTACAAAGCCCTCGTGAAGAGGGCCTGAGAACCAACCACACCGCAGTGAAGCAGCGAGCCGTCACCCGCGGCCCGTAGCCTTACGAGACCTTAGCCCGGCCAACCCCGAAAGACAGGTACTACAGGATCGGGGCGAACCCGCGAGATGCGCGCATCGCTACTACCCCTGCGAGCCGGACGTGCCCGGGACACGGCCCTCTCCGATTATCCAGAGGTCTACGGTTTTGTTATAAAGTTTAAAAAAAGATGTGTTTTGTTGCGAAATTTTAAAAATTAGTGTACATTGATGGTGTAACAAAAATGCTGTAGATGAGAGGTAGGCGGCGCGGTTTAGCGCAGAGAGGGGGGCGTCGAATGGTAAGAATCGCGGTGGAAGTGGGTAGCGGGGCTGTCCGATACAGGGTAGCGGTACAGGCCGAGACCATCCGACGCGCTCTGGAGATCGTGGAGGGGCTGAACCCTGGTAGGGAGCTTAGGGTGACGTTTCCTATCGACCCCGAGACCTTCTTCGTCAAGGAGCCTGCTACCGTGGACGGAGAGATCGAGCGGGAGAAGCCGGCGGCTTGAGCCGGAGAGCTACGGGAGTCGAACTACCGATCCGCTGTGCCTGGAGAGGTCAGGATCGGTATGACCGAAGGCGCCAGCTTGAAGATAAAGCTCACCAGGACCGTCCGCGACTTCAGCGGTAGTCCCTACTCCAGAGGTTCGGTATTGAGGGCCTGGATCGCTCGCGACGGGATGCTGGAGGTGGCCGGGCCCGGCACCTGCCGCTCTACCCCCACTAATGGGACCTCGTGCTGACCGACGAGGACCTCGAGCGGTTGTTGGGCGAGTAAAGCCTTCGCGCCGCGGAGCGTCGGGCGCCGGCTCGATATCGGGGCTGCCCCGTTCAGGAGGGCGTGAAGGCGCGAACGAATCGGGAACATCCCCGCGGACAGAGTGAGACCTGTAGACCAACTCTAGCTCTTCTTATCACGGGTTTCTGAGAGACCGGAGACCCGCTCTCCTCCGCGCCTTGAAAAGCAAGAAACGCAAACTTTACAGTGGTCTTACCCGGTTAAAACACAACTTTTTACATCTGCTGTTACCTTGATGACGCCAGGTTCGCTAGTGGCGCGCGAGGCGCGGAGGAGAGGCAGTGAGCATCCGCGGCAACTGGGAGAAGCGGTGCGTTGGGCCCCTGAAATCACTGGGGGAGATCGACCGCGGGACGTTCGTGAAGCTGAGCGGTTTGAGCGTCGCCGCGTTCGTGTTCGGCACGGGTCTGTACACCGAGGAGGCCCTGGACCAACCCCGGTTCTCCGATTACCCTTTTGGTCTTGGAGTCGCTCCGGGGGATCCCTTACCGGACGGCGTGGTCTTATGGACGCGGCTGGCGCCGGATCCGTTGAACGGCGGCGGGATGCCCGACAGGAAGGTACCGGTGCGGTGGCAGGTCGCGGACGACGAGGACTTCCGTCGGGTCGTCCGGGAAGGCACCGAGTTCGCGCGGCCCGAGCTGGCCCATTCGGTACACGTCGAGGTCGAGGGCCTCGAGCCGGCCCGGGCGGCAACGCCCGCGCTCACAACGGACTACAGGTCTCCACGCTCCCGGAGTACCGCGACCGCTACGCCCTCTACCGCACCGACGAGGACCTGCAGGCGGCGCACGCGGCCTTCCCCCCTACGTCACCTGGGACGACCACGAGGCACAGAACAACTACGCCGACGAGTTCCCCGAGATCGGGCCGGCCTCCGAGGCCTTTGTCCGGAGACGGGTCGCCGCTTACCAGGCCTACTACGAGCACATGCCCCTGAGGCGTTCCCTGGTGCCCTGGGGGCCGGACATGACCATCTACAGGCGCCTCGCCTACGGGGATCTGGCGGAGTTCAACATTTTGGACACCCGCCAGTACCGCGACGACCAGGCCGACGGCGACGGTGTCAAGCCGCCGAGCCCCCAATCGCTGGACCCGGGTCGCACGCTCATGGGCGTCGAGCAGGAGCGGTGACTCTTGAGAGGACTCGCGGATTCAGGGGCCCGCTGGAACGTCCTCGCTCAGCAGATATTCTTCGCCCGCCTCGACTATCAGGGAGGGGACGAGCAGAGGTTCACCATGGACGCCTGGGACGGCTACGCCGACTCCCACGACCGGATCGTCGACTTCGTCGCCAGGCGGGGGGTGGATAACCCATCGTCCTTACGGGAAACGTTCACGCCAACTGGGCAAACGAGATCCTGACCGACTTCGGTGACCCAGACTCGTCGCCGGTCGGCGTCGAGTTCGTCGGGACCGCTATAACCTCCGGGGGGACGGCTCCGACATCGCTCCCGACACCGCCGCGACGATGGCCGAAAACCTGCATGTAAAGTTCTACAACAACCAACGCGGCTACGTGCGTTGTCACGTCACGCCGGACGCCTGGCAGACAGACTACCGGGTGCTCCCTTACGTCAAGGAACCCGGAGCCCCGATCTCCACGAGGGCGTACTTCGTGGTTGAGGACGGCAAACCGCGCATCTAAACCGGCGAAGAACCACTCGCTCAATCGCGTCGCACTCACCTCGCCGAGATCGCGATGGACGCAAACTTCGGAGAACCGCGGATTGTGGAGGACGTGGGATAGCGGCTTTGGCGGGTCGTCGGACGAAGGGAGAGCATCAAGGTCTTGGTGCAGCCTGTCGCGATGGGACCGGCATTCGAACCCTACCTCTCTCCCGGTCTCTTTCCCGATAGCCGGTGGCGCGTCGCCGATCTTTTTCCCGTCCCGGCGCTTCTTGTCGGCGCGGCGTTGGTGTTTCTCGGCCGCGTTCGACCGGGGACTTAGCGCCGCTCCGGGCCTCGGATCCCGCGGGCGGGCTTCGTGTTGTTCTCTACAGGGACCATCCGGAACCACGCGTAGCGGACGCCCGCCGCGTTCGCCCGCCCGAGCCACGACCTGTCATCCTCGAGGCGCAACTCGTCGACTAGTAAGGAGAGGGGACCCCGGTAGATCAGGGCGACGTACCCCTCGCGCTGCTCGAGCCTGAAGGGCAGCTTCGGTTCGAAGGGCAGGCCGCGGTTGCGTAACGACGTGGGAGAGACGCGCGTCGTCCCCCGTCCGGCCCGGATCCGCTTCCACACAAAGGGCATCGGCACCGGCCCGCTCAGCCACTCGACCCTCCAGTCCCCATCCAGATTCCCCACGACGCTGAGCGACTGTTGCCCCTCCGCGTCGCGTGCGCCCGCACGCTCCCACCGTTCCTCGTACTCTCTCGAACCGCTTCGTGGTTCGCGATCGATCAAACTCATGTCTTGTACCTCTCCCGCTGCTCATGCAGCGATATAACGGTGGAAGGCTTCTATCGCCTGCCCCACGCCGTCTTCCGCCCGGATCTTCATGCCCAACAACTGCGCCCGCTCCCTTGTACCGGCGTCACTTGAGGCGTGCAGGGTCGCTGCTGCGAGCCGTTCGGAGGTTAGCTTTTTGCGCGGTACGGGTTCGGGTCCCGCGCCCAGCTTCGCTACCCGCCAGCCCCAGAATGCCTGATCCGGGAAGAACGGGACCACGACGGTCGGTAGGCCGGCCCGCAGCGAGGCCGCCGTGGTGCCGGCCCCGCCGTGATGCACCGCCACCCGCACCCGGCCGAAGAGCCAGTCGTGGGGGACCTCGTCCGTCTTGAAGACCTCGTCCGGCAGGTCGGCGCTGCTGATGCCGCCCCATCCGGTGAGCAGGATGCCCCTCTGGCCGGAGCGCCGGAGTGCCTCGAGCACCCGGGTGGTGATCTCCTCGGGGTCCACGTTGTTCATGCTGCCGAAGCCGACGCTCACCGGCGGCGGCCCGGAGTCCAGAAAGTCGATCAGCCCGTCCGGGGGCTGCCAGCCGGGCCGGTCCAGGAACCAGTAGCCGGTCGTGCACAACCAGTCCCTCCATTCGGGCGGTCGGGGCAACACGCTCGGACTCCAGCCGTAGAGTGTGGGCAAGCGGCGTCGGCCCAGATCCGCGAAGGGACCGAGGAACGGCAGGGGGGCGAGACCGAGCTCCGCGCGAGCTTTGCCGACCACCGGCCGCATGGCCTGCCAGAAGAGCTGCTCCGCGGCGGGGTAGGTCAGGTAGTTGTAGAGGCCGCCGAGGGGTCCTCCTTCGAGAAGCCTGCCGGGCGGCCTCCCCAGGAGGGAGCTCGGGAAACTGCCGGTGCGGCTGAAGAGGGGCTGCACCGCGGCCCCGACCGACGGTATCCCCATCTTCTCGGCTACGTGGTGGCCGAGGAACCCGACCGGCGAGTAGACGACCGCGTCGGCATCCCGGCAGGCCTCCCAATACTCGGTGAGGTTGCATTCCAGAACCTGACCCAGAAACCGGCGGAACGTTCTGGCGCCCTTTACGGGGTTCAGGCCGGCCTCGAGCAGCTCCGCCACGGCCCCGCCGGGGTCGCCGGTAACCGGGCGGTAGCCCAGCCCGTGCCCGCGGACGAAGCCCTCGAAGGGTGCGTAGGTCGCCAGGCGAACCTCGTGTCCGGCCTCTTTGAGGCCCAGCCCCAGCGCGACGTACGGTTGCACGTCGCCGCGCGAACCGGCCGTAGTGATGGTTATGCGCATCCCTATACCTTACTACTGCGCCGGGGCAGGGAGTGGTCGTGCCGGCCGCCAAGCACACAGCACCCGACGAGCCAATCAGGAAGATGAAGAAGGCCACCCGAAAGTCGTAGCTTAGCCTCGGCTTTCGTATAGCCACTTTTCCTACTCAATCTCAAGGCCCAAAAGCGGCAGAAGATTCTTCCCGTCCCGGAGGCGACTACGACTTTACCCTAAGACGGTACCGTTACCCTTCAGGTTGCGTCTGCAGGGTCGTCTGCTGCTCGGGTTGGGTACTCGGCGTTTCCGTTCGCGGGGGTTCGCGCGTGACTTCCCGCGTGACCTCCTCGGTAACTGCTTCGGTGACCACCTGCGTGACCACCTGTGTGGATTCTCCGGCCTGCTCCTCGGCAGCCCGCTGCCGCAGCACAAGAAAAAACATGAAGGCGATCAGCAAGATTATGATCAGTATTAGGGAGGCCACCAGCGCAATAGCTCCGCCACGCATGTTACTTTCGGCTCCTTCATCGTCGCTTTGCTACGCATTGTAGAGGAAAAGGAGACGGACGGAGCCCCTCACCGAGAACCCCGGCCCAGGTTACGGGAAGGCAAATCGAAGGTTAAGAGTTCGTTTCCTTTGGTTTGGCCGCGTCTTCCTGGGGTAGTCAGGCCCCGACGTTTTAGCAGCCAAGAGAGCTACCACCGCCGGGAGGAACCGTGGACCCAGGCTCTATGGGCATCGGTGACGTGCAGCAATACCTCGAAGGCATCGACTTCCCGGCCCAAAAGGAGGAGGTCGCCTCGGGTGCGGAGAACAACGGCGCCCCCAAAGCTCTTCGTCGACCAGATAAGGAACGCGGCGACGAAGCAGTTCAACGGCCCTCAAGAGGTGCTGCAGACGATAAAGGCTAGCAAAGAGGCACGGCGGAAGGACCAGACCCTCTTGCAGGACCGGACTGGGCTTTTAGGAGGGGGTAATGGTTGCCAGCCCGGTCCGAGGTTCTGCCCGATGCTAAGGGATGCGGGCCTCTCGATGGTTATCGGCACGAACGGTTCGTGGCTTCAATAGCGCCTCTTCGTTGGAGCACGATAGGGGCGGGGACCTAGGGCTCCGCCCCTATGAGATCTCCCTCTCGGTTTCGGCTTTTCTCCTGTCAGGAATAAAAGGGATCAGAATTGGCCCTATAGAAGCTTCTTGAGAAGGGGAAGCAGCATGAACGAGCAAACACAGCAGCGGTTGGAAACCCTCTTTGCGGCGGGAATAGGCTTCGGCCTGAGTCGGCTGGTGGCCGAGCGGTTCATAAAAGATCTCGTGCCCGAACAGAGGGGAATCAAAGACGACGTTACGAGGGCGCTCTTAAGAGCAGGAACGACGGTGGCTTCGACCGTACTCGCCTCGGTGATCGTTCGGCAAGTGGCCAAAGCCGTTAGATAGCCCAAACAACATCGTCCTTTTAGAGAAGGGCCGGGATCTTACGGGACCCTGGCTCGGTTGCTACGGCCCTAGCTGGGTATAGGGACGGCCGATTACTGGGGTGGTACCCGCTTCTCTTCTTATCCCGCCCGAGGAGCGTCGGTTTCAGCGGTAGCAGGCGTTGCCCTGCTCTACGGGATACTCGGTCGGGCACCCGCCGCCCGGCCTCGCCGGCACCGGGCCCTCCTGTGG
>JAUJNO010000001.1:249601-431393 GCA_030448125.1 Rubrobacteraceae bacterium
CCGCGCCGGTTCTTGCTGGAGGGTTGGTCCCGCGGGTCGCCCGTCTCCTCGTCTTGCTCGGCGGAGTCCCGGCCCGGGTCATCCGGGCCCTCGTCGAGACCCTCGTCGAGGTCGTCGGTAACATCGTCCTCAGTGGGCTGGTCCCGCTGGGCGATCTGGCTGAGTTGGGTGGTCGAGCCTCGTCTGGTCGAGTCCTGGTCCTGTTCGCTCGTGTTGGTGATGGCGCCGTCTTCTTCGCACTGCTCGACGGTCACGGTGTAGTCGGCGTCGCCGGTGGTTTCGATGTCGAGGTAGTAGGTCCCCGGGGAGTCGTTTACGAGGCTCTCCCCGGTCCCCTCCCCGGTCTGGAAAGCGTCGACGGAGCGAACACCGTCCTCGTCGAGCGCGACGATGTCCAGAGAGGGCTCCCGAGCTCCGGCGGATCTCAGGTCGTAGGTGACGCGGAAGGAGTCCGTGGTGTCGAAGTCGTCGGTGAGCTGGGCGCCCTCCCCGGCGAACTCGTCTATGACCCGTCCGTCTGGGCAGTCGATGGTCTCCTGCGCCCGCGCCTCGAAGCCGAGCCCGAAGACCTCGGAGCCGTGCAGGCCCCATGCGAGACGCAGGGCGAGCCCCGCCAGGACCACCGAGATCACCAGCACACCAAACCTCAAGTTGCCAGGAAGACGAATCAAATGCAACCTTCCTCTAACTGATCGCGACAAAGTGTATCTTTCGACTCGCGCCGCCCGCCACCCCTTTCCGCAGCACGCACTGCTCCTTGTGTCCCGCCGGTCCGGCCGTACAACCCCTAGAGGTCGTCATGCCTTGCATTCGGGTGTCGAGCCGCTCTCTTTGGCGCGGGAGCCGGTACGCGGCCCGCTCTCGCCCGGCGGAGACCGGTTCGAGCGGCTTCCGGCCTCTAAACTAGGGCAATGAACCGGCGCGGGACACACTGGCGTGTCTTTCTTGGGGCGGCTGTCGCGGGCGCGGGCTTGTTCCTCTACGCGCGGTACGTCGAGCCGTACCGGGTCGCGGTGGAGCGCGTAACGCTCACCCTGCCCCGGCTCGCGCCTCCCTTCGACGGGTACCGCATCGTTCACATCAGCGACTTCCACCTGGACGGCTGGATGACGCCGGAGCGCCTCGAACGCGTGGTGAACCTCGTCAACGAGCAGGAGCCGGACCTCGTGGCGATCACCGGCGACTTCGTCGCCGTCTCTGTCGACTACATCTCCGGCCTGCCCGGACCGCTCGGGAGGTTCGAGGCCTCCGACGGGGCGGTGGCGGTTCTCGGCAACCACGACCACATGAACGACGCCGGCGCCGTGAGACGCGCGCTCTCCTCCGCTGGCGTCGTGGAGGTGAGCAATGACGTTCGTACTTTGCGCAGGGACGGGGCTGCCCTGCACCTCTGCGGGATCGACAGCGTCATGGAGGGCTACGACCGCCTGGACGAGGTGATCGAAGCCCTCGACGACGCCGAACCCGGCTGCGCCGTGCTCCTCGCCCACGAGCCGGACTTCGCCGACGAGAGCGCCGCCACGGGGCGCTTTGATCTTCAGCTCTCCGGCCACTCGCACGGGGGGCAGGTACGGATACCGTTCCTGAAGACCCCGTATGTGGTGCCGTTGCTCTCGCGTCTGGGGTTCTCGTTCGTGCCCCCGCTCATATACGAGTACCCGAGCGGGCTCTACGAGGTGGGGGAGATGTATCAGTACACCAACCGGGGCCTCGGGGTGATCTACGCTCGCTTCCGCCTCAACTGCCGGCCCGAGGTCACGGTCCTCACCCTCCGGTCGCCGTGAACCGCCGCGATGGAACGCGTGAGCGAGAGAGACGAGCGTGAGCTGGTCTCTCATCTGGCCTTTCGTCCTCTTCGCGGCCGGTGTCGGGCTGGTTATCTGGGCCACGGAGCGGCTGCTGGAGGGCCTGGTGGGACTCGCGTCCCTGGTCCGGGTCTCGACGTTCGCCATCGCCGCAATCCTCTCGGGCTTCGAGGCGGAGAATGTCGCGGTTGGGCTGGCGGCGGCCAGGCGGGGCGCCTCCGAGGTCGCTCTGGGGACGGTCTTTGGCGGGGCGATCTTCCTGGTCTGCGGCGCTCTGGGGTTGGGGCGATACTCTATCCGCTGCGGGTGAGCCTGCCGCGAGGCTTCCTCGTCCTCCTGGCAACCTGCCCGGTCGTGGCGGGGATAGGGCTCCTCGGCGAGGAGACGAGCGGTCTGGCGGGGGCGGCGCTGCTTTCGGCCTTTGGCGGGGCGGTCTCCTACCTGGTCCTGGCCTCCCGCGACCACGTCTTCCTCGAATCCGGGGAGGTGCGGGAGGCCCGGGAGAAGCGGCACTCCTATCGGGGAGCGGTAGGGTTGACCGCCCTGGGGCTCCTCGTCATCGCCCTCGGGGGGGAGCTGGTCGCCGAGGGGGCCGAAGGCATCGTCTCGGTTCTCGGTCTCTCCGCGCTCTTCGTCGGCATGGTAGTGACCCCGGCGGCTATCGAGATAGAGGAGGTGATCCGGCAGGCGGTGCCCGCGCGGGAGGGACGCCCGGAGGTCTCGGCGGGCAACCTGGTGGGGACGCTGCTCTACTTCCTGTGGTTCAACCTGGGGCTGATCGCCCTGATCTTTCCGGTGCGGGTGGACCCCCAGGTGCGCGTCTTCGACTGGCCCTACCTGGTCGCGGTGACGTGGCCGGCGACGCTCTTCTTCGCCCGCGGCCGGGTCGGGAGGATCGAGGGTTTCGTTCTGGTAGTAGCATACGGCGTCTACGTCGCCCTGCGCGCCTCTCTAGGGTGAGTTTCGCGCGGACCTTCGTACTACAACCGCGACAGAGCTACGCGAATATTCCGGCGTCGCCTAAACTAGAGGCATGAACGGATGCGGGAAATATTGCATCTTGCTCGGGGCTGCGCTCGGCGGCGCGCTCCTTCTAGGCGGGCTCGTTTACGCGCGGAAGGTCGAGCCGGAGGACGTGGAGGTCGTCTCCGTCTCGCTCGTTCTGCCCCGTCTCGACGCGCGGTTCGACGGGTACCGAATCGCCCAGATCAGCGACCTCCACGCGGACGGCTGGATGACCCCCGGGCGCGTCCTGGGGCTGGTGAACCTCGTCAACGCCGAAGAGCCGGACCTTGTGGCGATTACCGGCGACTTCGCCACCTACTCGCGGTTCCGTTCGCTGATCCGGCACGCCTCCAGACTCGTCGCCCCTCTGCGCCGCCTCCGCGCCCCCGACGGGGTGGTCGCCGTCCTCGGCAACCACGACCATAAGACGAAAGCCCACACAATCCGGCGCGTCCTCGCCGCGAGCGGCGTGGTCGAGTTGCACAATACCGTCCTGACCCTGCGCCGGCACGGAGCGGCGCTGCACCTCTGCGGCGTGGACGACGTGAAGGAGGGTGCGCCTGGCTTGAGTCGGGTGCTCGAAAGGCTCCCGGAGAGAGGCGCCGCCGTCCTCTTGGCCCACGAGCCCGACTTCGCGGACGAGAGCGCCGCGGCCGGACGCTTCGACCTCCAGCTCTCCGGTCACTCCCACGGCGGGCAGATAGGGCTGCCCGTTCTCCGGTCCCTGTTCTTGCCGAAGCTCTCCCGCAAGTACCCGAGCGGCCTCTACTGCGTGGGCGGGATGTCCCTGTACACCAACCGCGGCCTCGGGGCCCACCCGCGTCTCCGGTTCAACTGCCGGCCCGAGATCACGGTCTTCACCCTCCGGTCGGTGTGAGAAGCTGCTCTCCGGTCAAGATCACCCCCGACCTGGACTCTCCAGCTTCAAGGCGGCTTCTCGTACCGTGCTTTCGACGACCTCCGCCGCCGGCGCCACCCGGCCGAGACCGGCCGCCTGTCCGGCCCAGAGGGACATAAACTCGATGCGGTCTTCTCTCGCGGCTGCCGCCCGGATGTCCCTGGTGTAAGCATTCTGTATGGGGTACTCGGGAACTTCTTCGCCGCTCATCTCCGACAGGAAGCGGTTGCGGATGCCGCGGGCCGGTTTGCCGGAGAAGGCGCGGGTAAGGGCCGTGTCCTCAGAGGCTGCCTTTAGCACGGCCTCCTTGTACTTCGGGTGTATACCGCTCTCGGGACAAGGGAGGAAGGCGGTACCCATCTGGACCCCTTCCGCGCCGAGCATGAGAGCCGCCGCGAGGCCGCGCCCGTCCATGATGCCACCGGCCGCGATCACGGGTGTGCTCAGAGAGTCGGCGAGCTGCGGAACGAGCGCTATCGTGCCGATCAGGGCGCTCTCGAAGTCGCCGATAAACGTTCCCCGATGCCCTCCGGCCTCGCTCCCCTGTCCCACCACCGCGTCCACCCCACGCTCCTCGAGCACCAGACCCTCGCGCACGGTGGTGGCTGTGCCGATCAACACGGTCCCCGCCTCCTTTAGAGCGGCGATCCGCGCCTCCTCGGGTACCCCGAAGGTAAAGCTGAACACGGGTACCTTCTCCTCCTGGACCACCGCGAGCTGATCCTCATACGGCTGGGTGTAGGAGGAGACCTCGCCGGACGCCTCTATGCCTAACTCCTCCCGGTACCGGGCCAGCGGCGCGTTTATCTCTCCTGGATCGTAGAGCGAGGGATCGAACGCCTCCGGTACGAACAGGTTGACGGCGAACGGTCTCTCCGTTAGCGACCGGATTTCCCGTATAGCCTCGCGTATAGCGTCCGGCGTCATGTACGCCGCCCCGAGCGTCCCGAGCCCTCCGGACCCCGAGACCGCCGCGACCAACTCCGGCGTCGTCGCTCCTCCGGCCATACCGGCCTGGATGACGGGATGTTCTACGCTGAGGAGCTTCGTGAGCCTCGTATTCATCAAAGGCGTTCTATTTTTAGAAGGGGTACGTCACGAGATCCAGGGCGCCGAGAGCGTACCAGACCCCGAAGGCCATGCTCAGGACGCCCAGTACCGGCGCCACGTACTCGAAGTTGCGCCGGATCGGACCGCCGGCGATGATGAGACCGAAGGCGGTCGAGAGTATCGCCATCGAGACGGCGGTCCCGGCGGCGAAGATCAGGAGCGCCACCGCGGCCTCGGCCCCGTTGGGGATGGTCGAGAGCAGGAGCAGCGTCAGGCCACCCGAGCCGCCGATGCCGTGCAAAAGACCTATGCCGTAGGCGCCCAAAGGCGTGCGGTGGGGAACGGCATGCTCGTGCTTGTGGGACTCGCTGGCTTCCCCCCCCTTGTGTGAGTGGACGTGGCGGTGCGGGCTTTCCTCGTCGTGGCGGTGAACGTGGGCGTGGTAGGCGCCGCGCCGCCAGCGCAGCAGGAGGCGCACGGCGAGAGCCACTATGATGACACCGATCAGGGTCTCCGCGACCACCTGCACCGGCTCGGGCAAAAAGCGGTTGAGAAGCACCAGCGGCAGGCCCAGGATCACGAGCGTCGTGCCGTGACCGAGGCCCCAGAAGAAGCCCATCAAGCCCGCCTTGCGTGCCTGCCTGCGCTCCTCTTCGGACGCGATCAGGGTAGTGATCGCCGCCAGGTGGTCCGGGTCACTCGCGTGCCGGAGGCCCAAGAACAGGCTGATCAGCAGTATCATCCCCACCCCCGCCGGCCCTTCCAGAAACCCTTCTAAATAGCTATCTATCGTGCTCATGCACTCCTCCTCTGGTTTGCCGCCCGGCGCATCCGGCGCACGTACCCCTGGCCGCTACGTGTATCTCGTGTACCTCGAAGCCCCCTGAGCCGGAACTCAACGCTTCGAGTAGCCGGGGGCCGACCTCCGGCCCGGGATGCGAGATCTCCCCGCAGACCTCGCATACCAGGTGCGGGTGCAAGGCCGGCCGCGCCTCGAAGACCCTCGGCCCCTCGGGCAACCGGCTCTCCGCCACGAGCCCAGCCAAACGCAGAGCTTCCAGAGAACGGTAGACCGTCGAGAGCTCCAGGCCAGGCAGTGCGTCTCTTACCTTCTCCCATACCTTCTCGGCGGTGAAGTGCCCCTCCGATTCGGCCAAGACCTGCCAGATGTGAGCCCGCTGCGGCGTGACGCGCACCCCGCGCTCCTGCAAAGCCCCCACGGTGTACCTCTTCTTCCCCACATGCGAATTATGTGCAGAAGGGAAATCCTGGCGCAAGTGGGCCTTGCACAAATAACCCCCCTCAAACGGGTGAGTTTTGTGCAGCTTGGGTTTCTGCACAATAAATGGGATGGATGTTCAGGCGTACATCATGTGGGTTAGCATACAGATGTTGTGGCAAAATAACCCGCAAAGCGGTCAAGGCGCGGTGGGAGAAGAAGCGGCAGCGAGAATCTTCGTAGCGCTTTAGTAATAACTGGTTTGAGGGAGTGCTACGGTGAGGCCGACAACGCAAAGGGTTTTCTCCATTTGTGTCCTGATCTTCATCGCTTCGGCCGTGGGCCTCGTGCTGGCTCTCATCTTTCAATGGCCCGCCCAACTCGGCGGCGGCTCGGGTAACCCGAACATCACGGCGGGAGAGCTCGTTGCCAACGGCACGGTGACCTCTTTGCCCCTCGGTCCGTGGGTCGCTCTGACCGTGTTCGCCCTCCTCGCCCGCAGTCGGCGTTGGTGGGGGACCCTCGCGGTGGTTGCGCTCTGTCTTCTTGGGGCGCTCTTCATCTTCGGGGGACTCGGAGAAGCGTTCGCGCCGTCCACGCCGTACGTCCCCCGCGCGGTACTCATCGCGGCTGGCGTGGTGTACGGCGGGTTGGGACTATCCTTGCTGCTGTCGGGCGTCGTGGACCTGATAGACAGGGTGCGGGCAAGGCGACAGCCCTCGCGTGTGAGCTAGGCCGATCCGCCGCCGTTCAGCCGGGCGGATTTTTGTGCAGACTACCCACTTCTTGTGCAGATGGCTTTTTGTGTGCAAGGCTGCGCAAGTGTCCAGGCGCCTGATTCCGTACTGGAGGGCCAGATCCTGCTCTGGCCGCCCGCTTGGGGGTAGCGAGAGCAGCTAACCGGGTTCCAGTATCGTCCGCACCATCTCCCGGTCGTGCTCCCAGGCGAAGTCGACCGTGTCCAATTCCTCCGCTGAGACCCAGCGCACCTCCGCCACGTCGTCCGTCGGGCTCGCCTCGCCCCCCGTGATGTTGGCCCTGAAACCTATCGCCAGCACGTATGCGCCATCCGGCCCGTAGGTGTGGGTCTCGAGCAAGATCGGGGTGCCCACGACCTCCGCCTCCACCCCGAGCTCCTCCTTCACCTCGCGCCTGAGCCCATCCACGGGATGCTCCCCGACCTCCAGGAACCCGCCCGGCAGGTCTATCCGGCCCTTCTCCGGCTCGCGCGCCCGGATCGTCACGAGGGCCTTGCCGTCTCTCACGATCACGGCCCCGACCGCCGGCGCCGAGCTGCGGTACCAGGAGCGGCCGCAGAGGGGACACCGTGTTCCGCCGCTCGGGCGTGGTCCCTCCAGGCGTGTCCCGTCGGCGGGGCAGAACCTGTAGGGCTCGGTGGGGGAGAAGGGTACCTCTTGCTCGGGCACCGATCCCTACGCCCGGATCTTGACGAGCTCTTCGGCCACACCCGCGAGTTGGTCCACGGTGCGCACTACCTCGACCCGGTTGCAGATCTGCTCGTAGAGCGGCATATCGCAGGAGCCGAGGTTCCAGCCCCATTTGGGCTCCGGCGTGATCCAGATAACCTGCCTTGCATGCTGGGCTATCTCTTCGAGGGCCTCCGCGTTCGGGTACTTCCCATTGTTGCGGCCGTCGCCCAGTATCACGACTGTCGTGCGGTGGTTGACGGTCGAGAGATGCTCGTTTCGGAACTGTTCGGCGGCCTTGCCGAAGTCACTGTTCACATCGGCGTCGAGGACGCGCCCCGAGAAGATCTCATCCACCGCCCGGTTCATCGTGTGCTCCTCGAAGAGCTGCGTCACCTCGGCCATCTCCGCCACGAAGACGAACGTCCTGACCTTCGAGAAGAGGCTCTGCATCTGGTAGACCATGTGCAGCCAGAACCGCGCCAGGTTGCGCGTGCTTAGACTAACGTCGCACAACAATGCGACGCGTGGTCGGCCTTCGCGTTTTCTACGCAGCACCGGGTCGAAGGGTACGCCCTCGTAGCGGATGTTGTGGCGTAAAGTGTGGGGGACGCTGATGCGGCCGATACGATCCTGGCGTAGCCGACGGGTCTTGGCACCATAGATTCGGCGTGCGATCCGCCTTATCGCTGCCTCCATCTCCCTTTGTTCGGTTGCCGAGAAGTCGAGTATCTTGCGCAGGGAGCGGTGGCGCATCTCCGAGTCGTCCTTCGCGCTCTTCTCGAGTTTCTTCTCACGCTCCTGCATCTGCTTTATCAGCTCGGGGAGGCCCTTTATGATGTTCTCGGCCTGGGCTTCGAGTTGCTCGATGAGGGCTTCGTCAACCTCCATGTCGTGCAGGTGGTCGACGAGTTCCTCGAGATCGACCGCTGAGACATCGAGCGGAATTTCCTCGCCACCGGTATCCGGGACGAGGCCGCCGGGATTGAACATGTTGCGCGAGCGACGAAGCTTCATGTGGTAAGTCAGGCGTTGGAGCGCGCTCTCCATTGCGCCTGGCTTGCGATTAAGGATCAGCTCCTGCGAGAACATCGAGAGCCGCATCTTTTCGTTCTCGCCGTGGATGTTCTGCGAGGGACGCATCTGCTCCTTATCGAAGAAGCGGCGCATATCAGCCGACTCGCCTTCATCATGGCTGTGTCCCTCTTCGGGAGCTTCGCCCTCGGCGTCCTCGCCGAGCTCCAGCCGGTCGGGCGGTGGGCCGTGATCGTGGTCGTGGTCTGGCAGCTTGAGCTTCACGGCCGGCTTCTCGGTGTGAGGGCGCAGGCTGAAGTACAGGTCGAAGAGCCGGTCGAAGGTCTCCGTATCCTCCTGGTTCTTTATCAGAGTGGCACGCAAGGTGTCGCGCACCATCCCGCGCTCCCCGAGGCCCACCTGCTTCAAGGCGAGCAGGGCGTCGATGCTCTCGGCGGGGGAGACCCGGAGCTGGTGGCTCCTCAAGACCTGCACGAAGTCGTTTATGACGGCGTCCATGGCTATCGCCCCGTTTCTAGTGCGTGTGTGCGCCGGGCCTGCGGCGATGCTCGTACAGCGCCTCTTCCGGCCGCTCGCCGGTGGGCTCTTTCTGGCCGAGATCCTTCCTCTCGGGGACACCAACGCCGAGGTGGGTAAGAATCTTCTCGGCGTCGCGGTCGTACTTGGCGATCACGCTGATCGTCTCCTCGATAAGCTCCTTGCTCAGACGCGGCGCGCTCAGGACCACGAGCGACTGTGCCCAGTCGAGCGTCTCCCCGATGCTCGGGGCCTTGCGCAGGTCGAGCGTGCGCAGCTCCTGGATAGTCCGCACCAGCTCCTCGGAGAGCTCCTCGCTTATCTGCGGGGCTTTGAGACGCACGATCTCCAGCTCTACCTCTTTGTTCGGGTAACCGAGTTGCAGGTGCAGGCAACGGCGCTTGAGTGCCTCCGAGAGCTCACGGGTCCGGTTCGAGGTAAGGATGACGACCGGTGGATGCTCGGCCTTTACAGTCCCGATCTCCGGGATGCTCACCTGATAGTCGCTCAGGAACTCGAGCAGAAACGCCTCGAACTCCTCATCGGCCCGGTCGATCTCGTCTATCAAGAGCACCGCCGACTCGTCGGCCTGTATCGCCTGCAGGATGGGACGCTCGACGAGGAAGTTCTCTGAGAAGAAGACGTCTTCTTGCCCCCGCAAGGTCTCGACGGCCTCGCGCAGGTCCTTCGTCGGCTGGAGGACCTCACCGATCTTCTCCCGCAGGACCTGGGTGTAGAGCATCTGCTTGCCGTACTCCCACTCGTAGAGCGCCTTCGCCTCGTCCAGGCCCTCGTAGCACTGCAGCCTTATCAGCTCGCTCCCCGCGGCCCCCGCGAGCGACTTGGCGAGCTCTGTTTTGCCGACGCCGGCCGGACCCTCGACCAGGACGGGCTTGTTCAGCCGCGTCGCCAGGAATACGACCGTTGCAAGCCGCTTATCCGAGACGTAGCTCTGGTTGCCGAGTCTCTCCCTTACGTCTTCGATGCTCTCAAACAAAAAATCTCCTTCTCAAATCTCGTTGTCCCTGAGCGTGAGCGGGAGCGGGTATCTATGCCCGCTCCCGTCTCGTTCGCTGCGCCCGAGTATAGACGGTGCTACCGTCGTTGTTCCTGGTAGGAGGGGAGTCCTAACTCTCCGCCCGCTGAGCAGTCATGCGACCAGTATTCGGGTCCGCGCCCCAGATATTCTGCCGGTAGCCGTTGGTCGTCTTGCGGACCATAGGATCGTAGACGCAGTCCCTGATGATCTCCTTGGCCGCCTCGACGGTGAGGTCCCTCGGGTTCCCCGGCGTACAGACGTCCTCCATTACGTGCTCGGCCATCGCCTGGAGCTCTTCGTCGTCGCTCTCGATCTTGGTTGGCCGGTTCTCATAGAACGTGCCCTTGCCCATCTCCGACTTGGCGTAGTTGGGGTCCACCCTGGAGAAATTATCCGGGATGCCGCAGTCCTGGGCGAGCCTTATCACCGCTTCTATACCCTTGTCCGCGGCCTGCGCCGGGTTCAAGCCCCGCGTGTCCTCGCCCATCGCAGCCGCGATGTCCGCGTACCTCTCGGCCGCCGCCGGCTGATTGTACGTCATCACCCTGGGGAGACCGACGCCGTTGTTCAGACCGTGGTGGATGTCGTAGTAGGCGCACACCGCGTGCGAGATCGAGTGCATGATCCCCAGAAGGGCGCTGGAGAAGGCCTGCGCGGCGATGTACTGCGCCCAGACCATACCTTCCATGGCCTCGTAGTTGTTGGGGTTGTAGGTCGCCTCGCGCAGGTACCGCTGCACCATCTCGACGGACTTGAGCCCGAGCGGCGTGCACGAGAGGTGCTGGACGCGTCCCACGTAAGCTTCCATACCGTGGGCTAGCGTGTCGAAGCCCGTAAAGGCCACAAACTCCGGTGGCTGGGTCATGCACAAGACGGGATCGTTTATCGCCAGCGTCGACGTGAACGCCCCGTCGGCACCGACCCACTTGTGAGGAGCCTTCTCACTGGAGAGGTCCGTAACGACGACGAACGGCGTGGTCTCAGCCCCCGTGCCGACGGTCGTGTTGATCGAGATCAGAGGCGGGGTATCAGGCGTCTCGGACACGCCTACGCCCTGGAATTCGTTGACGTTGCGCCCGTCGTGCGCCGCCACTACCTTGGCGGTCTTGGCGGTATCGTGCGAGGAGCCGCCGCCGATAGAGACGAACCCGTCGCACTCGTTCTCCGCGAACATGTTGTAGGAGTCCATGACGTTGTAGTCCTTGGGGTTGGACTCTACCTTGTCGTAGACCGTGACCGAGACGCCCGCGTTCTCGAAGTTAGTCTTGCACTCGTCGACGATGCCCGTGCCTCTAAGACCCGACGTCACGAAAAGCACGTGCCTCATGCCCATCGCCGCCGCCTCCGGGCCGGCCTGCTCGTACGCCCCCGCGCCGAGCAACGACCGTGGCTGCTTGAAGAACTCCTTTACCGGAAACTCGAACATTCGGGAGGTATCCATAAAATGACCTCCCCTCCTTTCTCCACTACGTCAAAATTCGAACAATGATCGGAAGCGCGATCACGCTCCCGCGACGCCCCGCTTTTAACGCCCTATCTGAGACCCCTTTCCCGTGGGCTGCATGACCGGGAACCACCATACCACGAATCCCAACATCGTAAAAACGCAGTTGCAAGCCGTATGCAGATGCGAGCAATGAACGCTATCCTCGGGGCTTTTCTTGTCGGCTGAAGTTTCGTGAGGTCGTGACGGGAACAAGCGGCAATGAGCTTCCCGAAAGGTCGGGGAACCTGGAGACTTTACCAGCAACTGGCTTTGCGTGATGCGCCCACCGCGAATCCGAAGTAGAAGGAGTTCCCCATCATCGTACCGCCCGCCAGCAGGCCGGCCACCACGCCACACATCAGATCCCGGTGGGTCATGCCCCCCGTTGGGTCAGCGGGGTGCTCTCCTTCGGTGGGAGCGGCCTCCTCCAACCGCCGCAGGTGATCTCGTACAAATGAGGAGAAACCCCCCGCTTCCTCCGTCTCCTTCCAGAGGTGAGCCTGGTCGTCTTCGGGCAGACCCGACTCGGAGAGCGCGTCTTCATACGCCTGTTCCAGGCCGTTTGAGTGCCGCTCGACGACCTCTCTCAACCATTGCGCGCCCTGGACCGCTTCCCTGATGTCCCTCTCGGCGGGCTGCCTCTCCCGGTCGTGCAACTCTTTCCTCAGCCGAAGGAAAATCTGATTGGCCCTCTCGACTCGCTGTTTCTCGGTGGCATCGAGGTCCGGCGCGTCGCGGTCTTTGCTCCCTGCCTGGCTCACTACGTGGGCTCCTCTCCCCGCTTTACCCCAAAATCGTCTGCTTGCACCCCAACTATAACCTCAAGCCAGGGAGAATGGAATGTCTCATACCAAGCAGAACCGGCCGGAGGACCGGCGCCTTCGAGGGACACAGGCTAACCCCCCCGAGCCCGGGTGGCATGGCACAATGATATGCTCGGTACTCATATACACATATGTATGCATATATGAGCAGGATGCGTTGACGCGTTTGATCGTACCGCTCTCCGTAAGGTCCCGAGGGGGTGTAATGGACAGAGGGTGCTCCTCGCATCTCGTCTCCGTTTTCCCGTGGTACGCGGCGTGTTTTTCGTTGAACGCACTCTCGTACCTGTGCTACGCTGGGGCGGTAGACTCGAAGAAAGGGGAAAGACGGATAAGGTTGCTATCCGAGGCGAGAGCAGTTTGTGATTCTGTTGACTGCGCCGGTGTGAAGGGCGCGAGGAAGCTTCTGGGGTAGTCTTCGGTAGCGAGGGACGCCGTCCGGCGTTCACGTCCGCGGAAAGGGAAGGAGGAGTGGGTTGCGAAGAATTCAGGTAAGGGTGAACGGGACTACTTACGAGCACGAGGTGGAGCCGCGGTTGCTCCTGGTGCATTACCTGCGGGAGGTCTTGAACCTGACGGGGACTATGGTCGGGTGCAACACCTCCAATTGCGGGGCGTGTACGGTACTAATGGGTGGGGAGTCGGTGAAGTCGTGTACGGTCTTCGCGGTGCAGGCTGATGGGCGCGAGATCACCACGGTTCAGGGGTTGGCCGAGAATGGGGACTGGCATCCCATGCAGACGGCGTTCCACGAGAACCACGCCTTGCAGTGCGGGTACTGCACACCGGGCATGATCATGGCCTCCATTAGCCTTCTCGAGGAGAAGCCGGACCCGAGCGAAGAGGAGATCCGGGAGGCCCTCGAAGGCAACTACTGCCGCTGCACGGGCGAGCGAAGAGGAGATCCGGGAGGCCCTCGAAGGCAACTACTGCCGCTGCACGGGTTACGAGAACATAATCAAGGCTGTTCAGCAGGCCGCCGGACAGTCCAGCTAGAAAGAGAGGCATGGGAGTGACCCAAGCACCGGAACGCTACATGGGAGGTGGGGTACCTCGTAAGGAGGACCCGAACCTCGTCACCGGACGGGCTAACTGGACCGACAATATCAAGCTGCCGGGGATGCTGCACTTCGCGCTCTTGCGCAGCCCCTTCGCCCACGCGAAGGTGACTAACCTCGACGTATCGGGCGCCCTGGAGCAACCCGGCGTCGTCGCGGCGTTTACCGGTGAGGACCTCGCCGACGAGTGGCCGGGCGGCGTTGTATGCGCGGCGACGGTGACCGATGACCAGAAGACCCCTTTCCACCCTCCCATCGTCACGGACGAAGTCAAGTACATGGGCGACGTGGTGGCGGTGGTGGTTGCGACGGACCGCTACAAGGCCCAGGACGCCCTGGAGTTCGTCGAGGTGGACTACGAGCCCCTGGACGTGGTCGTGGACATGGAGACCGCTCTGGAGGAGGGCGCTCCGCTGGTACACGAGGACCTCGGCACCAATGAGTGCTTCTCCATGCCGATGGAGGTTGGTGACGTAGACGACGCCTTCAACAGGGCGGATGTGGTCGTCAAGGAGCATTACATCCAGCAACGGCTCATCCCGAACGCCATCGAGCCGCGGGCGACCGTTGCGTTGCAGGACCCCGGGCACGACGGATACGTAGTGTACACGGCCACCCAGGTGCCACACCTCGCCAAGATCGTGCTCTCCCTTTCTACCGGGATACCGGAGAACCAGATCCGGGTCGTGGCTCCGGACGTGGGCGGAGGGTTCGGCTCCAAGCTGAACGTATATCGCGAGGAGATCCTGGCCCTCGTGCTGACCAAGAAGTTGGGGGTGCCCATCAAGTGGGTCGAGGACCGCTCGGAGAACTACCAGGCGACGATCCACGGGCGCGGCCAGATTCAGGACATCGAGCTGGCCGCCACGAACGAGGGCAGGATCCTCGGTATGAAGGTGAAGCTCCTGGACGACATGGGCGCCTACTTGCAACTCTTGACCCCCGTCATCGCGCCCAGCGGTGCCGCCATGTACCCCGGCGTCTACACTTTCGACGCGTTCTCCATCGAGATCAAGGGGGTCTTCACCAACCTGACCCCGACCGACGCCTACCGCGGAGCGGGGCGTCCCGAGGCAGCCTACGCCTGCGAACGCATCATCGATGCCCTGGCCCGCGAGCTGGACATGGACCCGGCCGAGGTACGGCGCAAGAACTTCTACGAGCCGTTCGACGAGCCGACCGACACCCCGGGCGGCCTCCAGTACGACTCGATGAACATGCAGGCGGCGATGGACCGGGTGATGGAGCTGGCGGATTACGAGGGGCTGCGCCGCGAGCAGCAACAGCGGCGTGAGAACAACGATCCCGTCCAGCTCGGCATCGGGTTCTCAGCCTACACGGAGATCTGCGGCCTGGGCCCCTCGCAGGCCCTCGCTGGACTGGGCATCGGAGGTGGCGGCTGGGAGGCGGCCAACGTGCGGATGCTCATAACGGGCAAGGTCGAGGTCGCGACCGGCACCTCCCCCCACGGTCAGGGTCACGAAACCACGTGGTCCCAGATAACCGCCGACGCCCTGGGCGTCACCCCAGACGACGTCGTCGTCCTGCACGGGGATACGGCAGTCGTCCCATTCGGCCGCGACACCTACGGCTCGAGAAGCCTCGCCGTGGGCGGCATAGCGGTGCATCTGGCCTGCGAGAAGGTAGTGGACAAGGCCAAGAAGCTAGCGGCTCACATGCTCGAGGCTGCCGAGGACGACATCGAGTTCGAAGGGGGCACGTTCTCTGTGGCGGGATCTCCGGACCAGAACGTCACGATCCAGGACGTGGGCGCGGCGGCGTACATGGCGGCCGATGTCCCGGAGGGGATGGAGCCGGGCCTGAACGAGCAAATGATCTTCGACCCGCCGAACTTTACCTTCCCGTTCGGGGCGCACATCTGCGTCATGGAGGTAGACACCGAGACCGGCAAGGCGTATGTACGCGATTACTTCGCGGTGGACGACTGCGGGCCGGTGATCAACCCGACCATCGTGGACGGGCAGTTGCACGGCGGGCTGGCCCAGGGTATCGCGCAGGCCCTGTACGAGGGGGCCATCTACGATGAGGATGGCAACCTGATGACCGGCTCGATGGTGGACTACATGATCCCCGGCGCGCCCGAGCTCCCCAACTTCACCCTGGATCGGACGGTCACCCCGTCTCCGAGCAACCCGCTGGGTGTCAAGGGCGTGGGCGAGGCCGGGACCATCGGCGCGCCGCCCGCCGTCATAAACGCCATTATCGACGCCCTGTCGCCTTACGGGGTGAAGCACATGGACATGCCCGCGCTGCCGATGCGGGTGTGGAACGCCATCCAGGATGCTCAGGGCAACGGCGCCGCGTCCGGGGAGTACGACGCCGCGTTCGGGTCCCGCGAGGCCGACGTGAGGCAAGAAGGAAGGAGTGAGGACCAGTGATCCCGGTAGCCTTCGACTACGAGGTCGCCGAATCTGTCGACCACGCGATACAGCTGCTCGGGCAGCACGGGGAGGACGCCAAGCTCATAGCCGGGGGGCACTCCCTCATACCGATCATGCGGCTCAGGCTGGCCGCGCCGTCCGTGCTGATCGACCTGGATCGACTGGAGGACCTGCGCTACGTGCGGGATGAGGGTGAGCACCTGGCCATCGGCGCCCTCACCCGCCATCGCGACGTACACAACAACGAGCTCGTCCAGGAGCACTGCGGCATCGTCGGCTACACGGCCGGGCTGCTCGGCGACCCCTCGGTCCAGCACCGGGGGACCATCGGAGGGACTCTGGCCCACGGGGATCCCGCCGGCGATATGCCGGCCGTTATCGCCGCGCTCGAAGGGACCCTCGTGGTCCAGGGTCCCAACGGCGAGCGTACCGTGTCCGCGTCGGATTTCTTCCAGGACTACCTCTTTACGGACCTCGAGCCCGACGAGGTCGTGAAGGAGGTGCGGGTCCCGAAGCTCGGCCCGGACACCGGCTGGTCGTACAAGAAGTTCAGCCGCCGGTCGCAGGACTGGGCGATAGTTGGCGTGGCGGCCGTGGTCGAGAAGTCCAACGGCAACATCGACTCCGCCCGCATCGGGCTGACCAGCATGGGCTCTACCCCGATAAGGGCCTCCGCTGTCGAGGAGGCGCTCTCCGGCGCCAGCCCGGACGGGGTCGCCGAAGCGGCCAACTCCGCCGACGAGGGCACCGAGCCCGCCACCGACGACGCTGCCTCGGCCGAGTTCCGGAAGCACCTGGCCCGGGTGTGGACGCGACGGGCCGTCGAGGAGGCCTTGAACCGTTGAGCGAAGCTGGTAACGAACGCCGGGGGGCTCTGCCCCCCGGCGTTTCGCGTTCTCAGGAGCTACGGAAGAGGCTCCAGGGGGAGGGATATCTCGCGGACGAGGGTTTATCCACCGCTATCTTACTGGCCCTGAAGCTCGGACGGCCGCTCTTTCTCGAAGGGGAGGCGGGTGTCGGCAAGACGGAGGTCGCCAAGGTCCTCTCCCGCCTGCTCGACACGCCCCTTATCCGGCTGCAGTGCTACGAGGGCATAGACGTCAACCAGGCCGTTTACGAGTGGGACTACGCCCGCCAGCTCCTGCACATCAGGACGGCGGAGGCGTTCGGGGCCGAGGAGGACAGGCAGCGCTTCGAGGACGAGCTGTACACGCGGCAGTTTCTGGTCGGCCGGCCGCTCTTGCAAGCGATAGAGTACGAAGGCTCGACCCCGCCGGTGTTGCTCATAGACGAGGTAGACCGGGCGGACGACGAGTTCGAGGCTTTCCTGTTGGAGATCCTCTCGGACTTCGCCATAACGATACCGGAGATCGGGACGATACACGCTCACCGCCCGCCGGTCGCCATCCTGACCTCGAACCGCACGCGCGAGGTCCACGACGCCCTGAAGCGCCGCTGCCTGTACTTCTACATAGACCATCCCGGCCTCGAACGGGAAGTTGACATAGTGCGTCTGCGGGTGCCCGGGGCGGAGGAGCGTCTTGCCCGGCAGGTGGCGACGGCCGTGCAGGGGCTGCGAAGCATGGACCTCTATAAGCCGCCCGGCGTGGCCGAGACCCTGGATTGGACCGAGGCGTTGGTGGCTCTGGGGGCGAAGGAGCTGGACGAGGCCCTGATCGAGGCTACGCTAGGCTCGGTGGTGAAGTACCGCGAGGACCAGCAGCGCGCCTTGGGCGCGGGCCTGCAACTCCTCACGGGGACCGGCGGTGTCTGAAGACGCCCCGCAAGAGGTAGCCCCGCCTCCAATGCTCCGGGCGGCGGTAACCTTCGGCCGCCTCCTCAGGCGGGCGGGACTCGCGGCGGGGCCCGACCGAATGGTAGAGTTCGTCCGGGCCCTCGAAGAACTCGACCCCGACAGGCGCGAGGACGTCTACTGGGCCGGGCGCGTGACTCTCTGCTCTCGCCGGGAGGATCTGGAACTCTACGACAGGGCGTTCCGAGCGTTCTGGGAGAGGAAGGAGGGGCGGGCTCTAAAGCGGTCCAAGACCAGGATGTCATTCTCGCTAGCCGACGACTCGGTGCAGCCGCCCAAGAAGACGGTCGAGAGGAACGAGAGTGGCGAGGAGATGGTCCGGCTCCGCTACAGCCCCGTGGACATTCTGCGAAAGAAGGACTTCGCGCTCTACACGTCCGAGGAGCACGCCGAGCTGAACAAGCTCCTCGGCGACCTGAAACTCTCCGGGGCTTTGCGGAGGAGCCGCCGCCTCGAACCCGCTCCCAGGGGACGCCATGACCCGCGCCGGACCCTGAGAGGCGCTATGCGCACCGGGGGTGAGCCGATGCGCCACCGGTACCGCAAGGCGAGGAGCCGGCCGCGGCGGGTGGTGATGCTGTGCGACATCTCCGGCTCAATGGCCTCCTACAGTCGGGTGCTGTTACGCTTTATGCACGCCGGCGTGATCTCGGGGGAGAGGCTGGAGGCGTTCGTCCTCGGCACACGCCTCACCCGAATAACGCGAGAGCTTGCGACAAAGAACCCGGATCGTGCCCTGAGCGAGGCGTCCGAGGCGGTCCGGGACTGGTCCGGGGGGACCCGGATCGGGGACACCATGAAGGAGTTCGTGGACCGCTGGGGCCAGCGCGGAATGGCCCGCGGCTCGGTCGTCGTGATACTCTCAGACGGTTGGGACAGAGGAGACGTCGAGGTACTGGCCGAGCAGATGATGCGCCTGCATCGCCTGGCGTACAAAGTCATCTGGGTCAACCCCTTGAAGGCAGCGCCCGGTTACCGGCCGCTCGCGAGGGGCATGGCCGCGGCGCTCCCGCACGTGGACGTCTTCCTCTCCGGCCACAACTTCGAATCCTTAGAGGAGCTGGCCTGGGCCATCGCCGGGGCAGCAAGCGAGAGAGAAGGAGGTGCGCGTTGAACCCGGTCGTCGAAAAGGTCGCCGAGTGGCGCTACGCGGAGAAGAAGGTGGCGCTCGCCACGGTCGTAAAGGTCGAGCGGTCGGGACCGCTGGGCCCGGGGACCTCGATGGCCGTCTCCGAGGACGGGCAGGTCGCGGGGTCGGTGAGCGGCGGGTGCGTGGAGCCCGCGGTCTATGAAGAGGCGATGGACGCCATCGAGAGTGGCAAGCCCAGGCTGCTGACCTACGGCATCTCCGACGACGAGGCCTTCGGGGTGGGGCTGACGTGCGGCGGGATCATCCACATCTTCGTCGAAAGGGTTGATTGGTAGTGAGCATCCTCGCCCGCTGGCATGAGGCCCTGGCGACACAGTCGCCGGTAGCCATCGCCACGCTCGTCGAAGGCCCGAGGCTGGGCGGCAAGATGCTCGTGACGCCGGAGGAACATACCGGCACGGTCGGGAACGAGGACCTCGACCGGGCGGTCGTGGAGGCGGCGAGGGGGATGCTGGAGGGCGGGCGTACCGGGATGACCCACTTCGGCCCGCGTGGCCAGCGACGGATGGAGGATGTGACGGTCTTTATCCAGTCCTTCGCCCCGCCGCCCCGGATGTACGTCTTCGGGGCGATAGACTTCGCGAGCGCGGTGGCGAGGATCGGGAAGTTCATGGGCTACCGGGTCATCGTCTGCGATGCGAGGGCCGTCTTCGCCACGCGCGATCGGTTCCCTTCGGCCGACGAGATAGTGGTTGCCTGGCCGGACGAGTTCCTGAAGACGGCTCCGGTGGACGGCCGGACGGTGATCTGCGTGCTCACCCACGACCCGAAGTTCGACGTGCCGGTCTTGAAGGCGGCGCTGGCGACCCCGGCCGGGTACATCGGGGCTATGGGTAGCCGCCGGACGCACAACAACCGCACTGCTCGCCTTTTGGAGGAGGGGGTGACGGACGAGGAGCTGGAACGCATCTCGAGCCCCATAGGGCTGGACATCGGGTCGCGCACGCCGGAGGAGACCGCCGTCGCGATAGCCGCCGAGATCATCACCTTTCGCACGGGACACTCGGGCGGACGGCTCGCGGAGCGTTCGGGTCCGATCCACGCGCCTGAGCCGGACACAGCGACCTCACCGGACGCGAGAGACGCGGAACGGGGCGCCGCGGAGGCCGCCGCCCGGGAGAGATGAGCGGGGTCTCGGCCATCGTGCTGGCCGCCGGGGCGGGAAGCCGATTCGGGGGCGGTAAGCTCCTGGCGCCGTTCGGGGGACGGCCCCTGATCGAGGCTACCCTCCGCGGGCTGCGCGGGGCGCCGGTAGATGAGATAATCGTGGTGGTCGGGGCCGATGGGGAAAGGCTGCGCAGCATAAGCACCGCATACGAGACCCGAATAGTCGAGAATCCGGACTGGACGGAGGGTATGTCCACCTCGGTACGGGCCGGACTCCGGGCCTGTGCGCCCGACACGCGGGCCGCGATCGTCTGTTTGGCGGACCAGCCGCTCGTGGGGGCGGGGGCCGTAGAGAGGCTCGTCGAGGCCTTCAGGCGGGGGGCAAGGGTGGCAGTGGCGACCTACGGCGGCGAGATGCGTAACCCGGTGCTCTTCGCCAGGGGGGTATGGCCCTTGTTGTTGCGCGAGATGTCGGGGGACAGGGGGGCGAGGGTGTTCCTCAAGCACCATAGGAGCATAGTGACGGAGGTATCTTGTGATGACGTAGCGGATCCGGCCGATGTGGACACCGTGGAGGACTTACGGCGCCTCGAAGGGGATCTCAAGGCTTGCGAGCGCGCCCGCGCGATCGGTCAAAGGAGGAACTGATGAAGCTGGAGAATGAGTTTACTGTCGACGTACCGGTGGAAGACGTTTGGGACGTGTTGCTCAACCTGGAGCGGATAACCCCGTGCCTGCCGGGTGCCGCCCTGACTAATGGGTCCGACGGCGACGGCGAGCATGAAGGGGCGATGAAGGTTCGGCTCGGGCCTGTCACGCAAGAGTACAAGGGCACGGTGCAGATCCAGGAGGCCGACGAGTCCGAGCGCCGGGCGGTGCTTCAGGCCGACGGCAAGGACTCCCGGGGCCAGGGGACGGCCTCGGCCACGATCACCTCCACCTTGCACGACGAAGGGAGCGGCAGCACCCGGGTGCACGTCGAGACCGACATGCAGATCACCGGTCGCGCCGCCCAGTTCGGCCGGGGCATCCAGCAGAGCGTGGCGGAGAAGCTCCTGGGTCGGTTCGCCGACTGCCTGGAGGAGGAGATCAAAGGTGGAGGGGCCGCAGAAGAGACCGAAACGGGCGATACGGCAGGGACCGAGCCGTCCGCAAACGGCGCGGCCGAGGAGGAATCCCAGGGCGGTGCTACCCGGCAGGGGGGAGCCCAGCAGAAAGACGAGGTCGAGGCGCTGGACCTCGGCAAGGCCAGCCAGGGTGTGATACTCGAGCGCGTCAAGCCGCTATTGCCTATAGCAGCCGGTGTCGTCGCTCTGGTTCTCGTGATCTGGCTCCTGAGAAGGGGAAGGTCCGGTGGGCAGAGTGAATGGTCCGGCGGGCTGTCCGGACGGCACGGTGAGATCGAAGCACGCATAAGGTTCTAGGCAGGCTCCTGGAGGACGAAGGCCCGAACAACCGTCGAGGGGAGACGCGCTTGTCGCGTCTCCCCTCTGGTCTGCGGAAGACGGAGGGCGCCGGGATCAACCCCGGCGCCCTCCGCACGATAACCCAGCGCTCTCGGTAGATCCCCTACCCGCCGCCCAGCTTGTTCCTGGCCTTGTTCAGTAACTCGTCTGCTTTGTCCAACAAACCTTTCTCCCGGGCCTTCTTCGCTACGGAGTCGTACACCCAGTTGTTCTCCTGGGCCTTGTCCATAGCCCTGGTTGCGGGACCCTTCTCTCCCTGGCGAGCTTCCTCCGCTTGAGGAGCCGTTTGTTCTTCCTCCGCCTGGCGGGGTTCCGCCTGCGCGGCTTCTTCTTGCTCTCCACTGACCGACCTCGCTAGCGGCTGCTCGCGGACCGACCTGGCCAGGGGCTGCTCGTCCCCGGGTGTTCTGTTTCGTACCGGCACGGGTGCCCTCCTTTCCCCAATGGCTGCTTACGCCTTCTTTATACTCCTAAATTCGCTCTCGCGCAGGACCATTCGGCAGTATCAGCGGGCAAAGCCTCTGGCGGTAATCGAGCGGACAGTACCGGTGGTGGGCGTCGGCGTGCTCGTCGTCACGATCCGGCTCCCCAGAAGAAGGACGTAGAGTGCCGGGCCCTTGCCGCGCAGGATATAAGGGGAGCGGGGACGATCAGCCCCAGTCCCCCGAAGCTTCTTCAGCTTCCTCGAGGCGTGGTCTGGAGGTCCTGGGGCGGAGGCATGTCTTCTTCAGGCGCCTTCCCGTCCGCCTGGGATAGACCGCCGTTCGGGATGAGTGAGCCCCGGATCTCCTCCCCGAAATCTCCCTTCGGTTTCCTCCTCGTGGGCAACGCCTCGACAAAGGGCAGCATCTGCACCTTGAACACCTCGTAGATCCGCCGTAGCTCGACTATGGGGTCCGGGTGCTCGTCCACCCGCAGGTCTATGTAGGGGTAGGGTTGGTCCTTTATCGTGTTTATCGCGGCGCTCTGCTTTCCCCTTTTGTCCCCGCCGGCTGCCTGCCCCGCCTCCAGCGCCCGCACCAGGCGCTCCGGTAGGATCTCTCCTTCGGATGCCTCGAAGGCCGCCGCCATCGCCAAAATGACCTCCTCCCCGGCGACGAGGTTTCCCGTCACCGCGTAGCCGTCCCCCGTGACGTGCCCGCGCCAGGGATCTGCTTTGGCGCCCGTGTGCGCGGCAGAACCTCCCCGCGAGTCCACGATGCCGACCTGCCTCTTCTCCGGTTCCGGGTCCGAGCCGAGGAGTATCTGCAAGGTCTCTTCGGCGTCGTAGCCCCGCTGCAGCAGGTCCAGCCCGTCATATCTCAGGAGGGGATTGGTCCGCGCCTGGGTTGCTATCGCCCCGACGCCGGCGCGAGCGTAGGGGACCAAGACGCCCACCGCCGGGAGCCTGGTGCTGGCCGCTACCCCGAACATGCCGGAGGCGGGATCGCGGGCGACTATACGGGCGTTGCCGGGTGGGCGGAGAAGATGCTCGGGGACAGGGGAGAAGAGCAGGTTCCGAGCGGCGTTCGGCTGGGTCGCGTGTCGGCTGAGGAGGACCCGGGCGACGTTTCGGACCGCTGAGTTACGCGACTGGCGGAGACTCCGCCACGACATGGCTCATGGGTATACTCGTTCGCGCCTATTAACCGGGTAGCGCTTGCGTGCTACTTGCGGGAGTCTTTGAGAAGCTCGAAGATCTCCTCTATTAGCGCCTCGCGCTTCTGGGGCGGGAGGTCCCTCGGGTGGATAGTCTGCTTGTCGGACTGAAGGTTGCGGAGGTTCGCCTCCTCGGCCAGGTACCGGTCTATGAGGCGCACGACGGCGTCGACCTTCTCGCGAGGGAGACCGTCGCCGCCGCGGGTTAGCCTGCTCCACATGCTTCACACCCCTTCTCCTGGCTGCTCCTGTCAGGACGGATTATACCCTGCGAAGCCGGGCCGGCGATTCCTTACAAACCTCCGCTAGGCGGAGCGAGAGGCGGATTGGCGGGGGAAGGAGTACTCGCGGGAGGGGGCGAAGCCTTCGGGGTTGCGCCAGGAGTGGGTGGTTATGCGCAACTCCCTGTGGTCTATCTCGACGAGGTTGAAGCTGGAGGGGCGACCGGCGCGCAGGCGGTTTGAGATGGTGCCGGCGGTGGAGACGACGAGGCCGCCTTCACTCTCCTCGACGGTGTGGACCGCCTCCTGGTGGTCGTGGCCGCAGAGGACCAACTCGGTACCCAAAGTGGCGAAGGACCTCAGGGCCTGCTTCGTGTTGGCGAGGCCGTGGCGGCCGGAGGTCGCGCCCCTTATGGGGTTGTGGTGGATCATGACTACCCTGGCGGCGTCCTGAGCCGCGCGAGAGAAGGCCTCCTCGACTTTTCGGAGGTCGCGCTGGTTGACGTGGCCTATCACGCCGAGGTCTCTCATGCGGTGCGTCAAAGAGCCGCGCGAGATGCCGTGCGCGGTGTTGCACCCGGCTATTACCGCTCCGGGCGTCCCCGGTATCTCCAGCGACGGGTTGAGCTCCGAGGAGATGTGCCTGGTGTACTTGGAGTACTTGAACTCGTGGGCGGTCTTTCTCCACACGTCCAGGTTGCGGGCGACGGCCCCGATCCAGCGTACGTCGTGGTTGCCGGGGATGACGATGACGGGGGCGGTCTCGCGGAACTCGTCGAGGTAAGCGCGAGCCTTGACGAACTCGGAGTTCGAGCATCGCTGGGTGAGGTCGCCCGAGACCGCCACCGCGTCCGGCGCGAGCTCCACGATGCTGCTCTTCAGAGAATCGAGCTGCTCCGCAACCGCCGGCCGGCCGAAGTGTAGATCAGAGGTGTGCAGTATCCTCGCCACGAGAAGGGAGTTTACCTTTTATAGCCGTCGGCTGTCAGCCTTCAGCTTTCAGCCCTGTCTGGCCTTGCTCCTCCTCGTCCGCGGCAGGGGCAGACGTGGGCTGGCTCGGGGCAACGAGGATATCCCGCCTTGCGAACGCGCGGCATCTCCGACGGTGCACCTGTTTTAGCTGAGGGTTGACAGCGTTAGATCTTCGCCAGGAAATCCAGCAGAGCGGCGTTGAATTTTTCGGGGGTTTCGAGGTTCGAGAGGTGGCCGGCGCCGGGGAAGGTGTGGTGTATGGAGTCCGGGATCTTCCGGGCCATCTCGCCCATGACCTCCGGCGTGGAGAGGGCGTCCTCTTCGCCGCCGACGACGAGCGTGGGGACGCCTATCTCCTTGAGCAGGTCGGTCGAGTCGGGGCGGTCGCGCATGGCGCCGAGGGCCGCGACGACGCCGTCGGGGGAGCTTTCGAGGATCATCTCGCGCACGAGCTCCACGACGTCTTTTTTGTTCTTCAGGGTGTTGGGGGCGAGGAGGCGCTCCATCTGGAGCTTCGGGAGGACTTCGACGCCTTCTTCGGCGACCCTGCGGGCCATCTCGCGGCGCGCCTCTCTGGCCTCTTCGGGGTCGGGGTCGGGGCGGGTGTTGGCGAGGAGGAGCGCGGAGATCCTCTCGGGGAAGAGCCTGAGGCAGGCGAAGACCAGGTAGCCGCCCATCGAGAGGCCGCCGAGGACGACGCGGTCCAGCTTGAGCCTGTCGAAGAGTTCTCCGACCTGCTCGGCGTAGTAGCGCACGTCGGGCTGGGCGGGCGGGCGGGGCGAGGAGCCGAAGCCTGGATAGTCCGGGGTTATGATGCGCCGCGTCCCGGCGAGGGCCTCCACCTGCGGCGCCCACATCTTGCGGTTGAGCGGGAAGGCGTGGAGCAGGACCAACGGGTCCTCCGGTCCCTCCCCACGCTCGCCGTGAGCCATCAGGCCACCGCTGGTACGGTACTCCGGCATGATCTCTCGCTCCCCTCTCTTATTCAGATCCTCCGCTTACCCACGTACACTAACACTTCCCCTAAAATGAAACTCACGTGAGGATTTTGTACTCGCTCCTTCTGGTTGGGGTGGCGATGGTGTGGGGCTGGACGTTTGTCGTGGTCCAGGACGCCATCGCCCTCTACGGCGTCCTGGGCTTCCTAAGCGTGCGTTTCGCGCTCGCCGCCGCGGCCCTGGCGCCCTACGCCGCGCCCCGGGTATCGCGCCGAACCCTCCTCGCCGGCGGGGGCATAGGGCTCGTTCTGGCTCTGGGCTACCTGTTCCAGACGACGGGCCTGCTCTTCACGACGCCGACGAACTCCGGCCTCATTACCGGGCTCTTTGTGGTCTTCGCTCCCCTGGCGGACCGCCTCTTCTTCGGGATGCGGCCCTCGCGGCCGGTACTCGTCGCGGTGGGCTTGAGCCTCCTCGGGATGGGCCTCCTCGCCGGGGGCGGGCCGGACGGCGCGAACCCGGGCGACCTCCTCACTCTGCTGTGCGCCGCCGCTCTGGGTCTGCACATAGCGCTCCTCTCCCGCTACGCCTACTCGCACGACGCCTCCGGGCTCGCCTTCGCCCAGATGCTCTCGATGGCGCTCGTTTTCGGACTCCTCTGGCCCCTCTTCGAGCCCGTGGCCTTCCCGCCGCGAGAGGTCTGGATCGCCCTCGTCGCGACGGGTCTGGTGGCCTCGGCCGGGGCGTTCTGGGCGCAGACCTTCGTCCAGCAGCGAATCCCTGCGGCCCGGACGGCGGTGATACTGACCACGGAGCCAGCCTTCGCCGCCCTTTTCGGGTACTGGCTCGCCGGGGACAGGCTCGTCGCGGTCCAGATCTTCGGGGCCGCCCTGATCCTCTCGGCGCTCGTCGCTAGTGAGGTGGCGCCGGTTGTTTTTAGTCGAAGCAAGCTACGCAAGAAAGGAGACGTAACGCAATGAGAAACGTCGAAGTTCCGGAGTACGAAATACACGAGGAGGTTCGCGTGGACCCCACAAAGACCGCCCTTATCGTCGTGGACATGCAGAACGACTTCGTAAAAGAGGGCGGCTCGCTCCTCGTCCCGGACGCCGAGGCCACGATCCCGAAGATAAAGGGCCTTCTCGACCTCGCCCGGGAGAGCGGGATGAAGGTCGTCTTCACTCAGGACACGCACAACGAGGGCGACCCGGAGTGGGAGATCTGGCCAGAGCACGTCCGCGAGGGCTCGTGGGGCTGGCGGATCGTTGACGAGATCGCACCCCGCGAGGACGAGCTCGTGATCCGCAAGGTCCGCTACGATGCCTTCTACGGTACCCACCTGGACCATTACTTGCGAGTCTGGGGCATCGACACCCTCGTCATCTGCGGCACCGTCGCCAACATCTGCGTCCACTACACTGCCGCGAGCGCCGCCCTGCGGTGGTTGGAGGTCATCATCCCCAGAGACGCCACCTCCGCCCTCGACCCGTTCGACCTCGAGGCCTCCCTCAGGCAGACCTCCTTCCTCTTCGCCGGCAGGATCACGTCGAGCGAGTCTGTAAAGGTCGCTGCTTAGGAGGACCGGGGTTGGGCCAACTTGTTCAGAACTCCGGTGAGGCCATCCACCATCGGGCGCTGGGTAGGTTCGGGATCGAGGCAGGCGTCTACTGCTGCGGCGAAGGCGGCCGGAACGCGGCGGTGCGAGCGGATGGATTAGGCCCGGAGGTCGACCACGCGGTCCTGGATCGCCTGAAGCTGCGCGAGGCGGTGGGAGAGCTCTTGCGCAACGCCCTGGCGGCGCTGCTGACCGCGGTGGACGATTGGGGCTGCGCTCCCGGGTCTCCGAAGACGGGACGGGGCTTTCGATCGAGGTCGCGGACGATGGCGTGGGTGCCGAACAGTCCCTTATAGACGAGGCCTTCGACCCGCTGGAGAGTGACGAGGAGCCCCACGTCGGCCTCGCCCTGACGAAAGCCGTCGTGGAGCAGCACGGCGGTTCCCTCGGGGTCGAAAGTGAGCCCGGGGGTGGTACGTACGCCCAGCTCCGGCTGCCCCTGCGCGACTGACCCAGTAAGAACACGAACCTTTCGTCCTTCTGGTCAGGGGCGTGTCCCGGTGCGATACGGGACATTGTCCCGAACGCATCCGGGACATTTGTCCTATGGAGCGAGAGCGGGTTGTTGGGGTAGTATGTCCGGTAGCGAAGGTCGTTTGAGGAGAAGAGGTGGGCAAGATAATACTGCTGGTCGAGGACAACCCGGACGACGAGGTTCTGACCCGCCGGGCCCTGAAGAAGAACAACATCGGCAACGATCTGGTCGTCGCCCATGACGGGGCCGAGGCACTCGATTACCTCTTCGGTACGGGCGCCTACGAGGGGCGGGACTTGAGCATCATGCCGCAGGTGGTGCTGCTGGACCTCAAGCTCCCGAAGGTAGACGGTCTGGAAGTGCTCAGACGAATGCGGGCCGACGAGCGGACCAAGCTCTTGCCCGTGGTGATCCTCACCTCCTCCAGGGAGCAACAGGACCTCGTGGACGGCTACGGCTATGGCGCGAACAGCTACATACGCAAGCCGGTCGACTTCGCCCAGTTCGTCGAGGCGGTGCGGCAGCTCGGTCTCTACTGGCTGGTCCTGAACGAGACTCCGCGGGCGGGGGGCTAGAGAAGACGTGCGTCGCGCGAGGCGGGTGTTTGGGCACCTCAGACGCGCGGCCGTGGCTTACGCGGTCCTGCTGGTCGCCCTCATGCTCACGATCCTCGCATATTACTACGTGCGCCAGAACGTCGAGGCCAGCGTCCGGGATCAGTTCGATGAGACGGTCCGAGCGGCGCAGGATGCCATAGATCGCCAGATGAACTCCTACGTGGAGGCGATGCTCGGCTCCCGTGGGCTCTTCTACGCGAGCAACTCGGTCGAGGAGGGAGAGTGGGACGACTACGCGAGCGGCATAGACCTCCAGGAGCGCTACGAGGGTATGCAGATCCTCGGGTACGCCGAGCGCGTCGATCCCGCGGACAAGGATGATGTCGAGGAGCAGCTCGCGGAGTCGCTTCGCGACGAAGGACTCGGCGACCGCTCCGGGCTGCATCCGGAGGGTGAGAGGCCGGAGTACTTTCCGCTAACGTTCGTCGAACCTCTCGACGAAGTCAACGGGAGCCTGCTTGGTTACGATGCGTACTCCGATCCCGCGTACCGCGCCGTCATGGACCGGGCGCGCGACACGGGACAGGCGCAGGCCACGGGTAAGGTCTACGTGCTCACCGAGGCGCCCGGCGGCTCCAGGGCCGACCTTGCCCTCGAGCCGGGCCTGGTGGTATACCTCCCGGTCTATCGCAGGGGCAGGTCCGTCGACGACGTCGACCAGCGGCAGCGCGCCCTCGAAGGGTACGTCGTCGCCTACCTCGAAGCGGAGGGGCTCCTGCGGGGAACCCTGGAGTCGTTCGACTCCTCCATAGACTTCGAGATCTACGACGGGGAGGACCTGGCTCCGAACAGCCTCCTCTATGACGACGACGGGGTCCTGCGCGCCGGCGAGTCTCAGGAGCCGGCCGGCTTCTTCGGTACGATCGGGATGTTCGCGGACTCTCTGGCGGGCGGCTCCGGGGGCTCCAAGCTCTCCGACCTCAGGCAGATCGACCTGGCCGGGCGCGAGTACGATCTGTACTTTGAGGCCCTACCGGGGGCATCCGGGGAGGGGGGCAGCCGGCTGCTGCCGCTCTTCGTGCTCCTGAGCGGTCTCGTGGTGAGCCTCTTGCTCTTCGGCACGACCTTCATGCTCGTCCGGAGCCGCCTGCGGGCCGAGAAGGCAGGCCGGGACCTCGAGGACGCCAACCACGAGCTCGAGTCGACCAACCGCGAGCTCGAGGCGTTCTCCTACTCGGTCTCGCACGACCTGCGGGCTCCTTTAAGGAGCATAGACGGCTTCTCCCAGATCCTCGTCGAGGACTACGCCGACGAGATCGACGATGAGGGCAAGGACTACCTTGGCCGGGTGCGAGCCGGCAGCCAACGGATGGGCCGGCTCATAGACGACATCCTGGGCCTCTCGCGCGTAACGCGGGGGAACATGGAGCGTAAACGCCTGGACCTCGGCGCCCTGGCCGAGGAGGTCGCCGAGGAGCTGCGCGAGGCGAGGCCCGAGCGAGAAGACGAGCGAAAGGTCGAGTTCTCGGCGCAGAAGGGGCTTGAGGTCTGGGGGGATCCGAAGCTCCTCCGGGTAGCCCTGGTCAACCTGATCGGCAACGCCTGGAAGTTTACCGAGAAGAGCCCCGAGGCCTACATAGAGTTCGGCTTGAGCGAGAAGCTCTCGTATAAAGGCCGAGTCCCGGTCTACTACGTGCGCGACAACGGGGCGGGCTTCGACATGGCCTACGCGGGCAAACTCTTCGGCGCCTTCCAGCGGCTGCACGGGGAGGATGAGTTCGAGGGTACGGGCATAGGTCTCGCCACCGTCCAGCGTGTCGTCCATCGTCACGGCGGCAGGATCTGGGCCGAGGGCGAGGTGGACCGTGGGGCTACCTTCTACTTCACCCTGCGCCCCGGTCTCAGGCTCGACCCGACGGCATCCCAAAAGGAGGGCACGACGAAATGACCGCTCGCGAGAGCCGGACGCAGCCCTCGTCACACGGCGCGAAGCAAGGCGCAGAGCGCGACGCGGAGCGTACGCCGCTCCGGGTGCTTCTGGTCGAAGACTCGGCCGACGACGCCCTGTTGCTCTTGCGCGAGCTCAGGCGCGGGGGTTACGAGGTCCTCCACGAGCGGGTCGACACCGCAGAGGGCATGCGGGCCGCGCTCGAAAAACGAGACTGGGACGTCGTCATCTCGGATCACGCCATGCCGACCTTCAGCGCGCCCGCGGCGCTGGAGTTACTCCGGGAGAACGGGTGGCAGGATCTCCCGTTCATCATCGTCTCCGGCCACATCGGCGAGGATGCGGCGGTCAAGGCGATGAAGGCCGGGGCCCACGACTTCGTCGCCAAAGACAGCCTCGCCCGGCTCGTACCTGCCATCGAGCGCGAGCTGCGCGACGCCGAGGAGCGCCGGCAGCACCGCCACGCCCAGCAGGCCCTGCGTCTGGCCGAGGAGAAATATCGGGGCATCTTCGAGAACGCGGTGGAGGGGATCTTCCAGACCACGGCCGACGGCAGCCTCGTGACGGCGAACCCGATGATGGCACGCATATTCGGCTACGACTCCCCGCAGGAGATGATAGAGACCCTCACCGACGTCGAGGGGATGTTCTACGTCGAGCCCACCCGGCGGGACGAGTTCACCCGTCGTATGCAACAAGACGGTATGGTGTTCGACTTCGAAACCCAGTTCTACCGCAAGGACGGCGGCGTAATCTGGACTTCCACCAACGCCCGCGTCGTTCGTCATACCTCCGGCGAGGTAGCGGGCTTCGAGGGCACGGTGGAGGACATAACCGAACGCAAAAGAGCCGAGGAAGAGCTGCGGCGGAGCCTCGACCGTCTGGTGGCGCTGCACGAGGCGGGCAACCTTTTGGGCTCGACGCTCGAGCCCGAGGAGGTAGCCACGCGTCTCCTGGGCATTATGCGCCGCATCTCCGGGTTGACGGCGGCGGTGATCTCCTTGCGCGAGGATGGCGGGCAACTGGGTGTCTGGCGGTCGATCGGCCTCGAGAGGCTGGAACCGCAGACCCGCTACGCGCCGGTGGTGAAAGAGGCCCAGGAGTCCGCCCTGAAGAGCGAGACCTCCCGGCTGTTCCGGCTGGAGGATCAGGGGAACGAGTCCGCCGCCGTCGGGCTGTGCCTGCCGTTGCGGGTGCGGGAGCGAGCCGTCGGGGTGCTCGAGGTGTACGGTCCCGAAGCGCTGGCGGAGAACGACGCCGTGGCGATCCTGGAGAGCCTCACCAGCCAGGCAGCGAGTGCCTTCGAGAACGCCCGGCTCTATGAGGAGCTCGCCGAGCGTGAGAAGAGGTTGCAGGACCTGGTCGGCAAGATCCTGGTCGCCCAGGAGGAGGAGCGGCGCAGGGTAGCCTATGAGGTACACGACGGCCTCGCGCAGGTGGCCGCCGCGGCACACCAGCACCTGCAGGCCTTCGCCCAGTACCATCCGTCTCAATCCGAAGAAGGTCGCGAGGACCTCACGCGGGTCTCCGAGCTCGTACGCCAGACCGTGGGCGAGGCGCGCCGGATCATCGCGAACCTCAGGCCGACGGCGCTCGACGACTTCGGCCTCAAGAGCGCGGTGCGCCTCCACCTCGACGCCCTGCGGGCCGAAGGGTGGCGCATCAACTACGAGGAATCTTTGGGTGATCAGCGTCTCCCGGCCACCACGGAGACGGCGATCTTCCGGGTTATTCAGGAGGCGCTGAACAACGTCGGCAAGCACGCCGGCACGAAGAGGGTGGACCTCGCGCTCGAGCGGCGTACTGCCGGAATACCGGCGCCCGAGGGGAGCGGCAGGATCCGGCTCACGGTCCGGGACTACGGGCGGGGCTTCGTGCCGGAATCGTCCACCAACCGCTGGGCTCCGGGCGGACCCGGAGAGCGGGTCGGCATGACGGGCATGCGCGAGAGGGTAGCCCTGCTCGGCGGCGACTTCCGGGTCGCGAGCCGCCCCGGCGCGGGCACCCTCATAGTCGCCGAGATCCCCCTGCTCGCCGGGCCCATTGGAGGAAACGCCAGGGACGTCGTCGGCAAGCCCGCCGAAGGCCCGACCGGCGCCCCGACCGGCGGGGGGCGCGGATGAACAACGAGGGTGCGGTCTCGATACGGCTCCTGATCGCCGACGACCACGCGTTCGTCCGGAGCGGGCTGCGCAGCATGCTGCGCGGGGAGCCAGATATCGAGATCGTGGGCGAGGCCCGCAACGGCCGTGAGGCCGTGGACCTCTGCCGCTCCCTGGGTCCGGACCTCGTCCTCATGGACGTCCGCATGCCGGAGATGGACGGCCTGGAGGCGACCCGCGCCATAAAGCACGAGCGTCCCAAAGTCGTGATCCTCATGGTGACCATGCACGAGAACCGGAACTACATATTGGAGGCCACCAAAGCGGGCGCCACCGGCTACGTACTCAAGGACGCCTCCCGCGAAGAGCTGATTTCCGCCGTGCGGCGCGCGGTAAGCGGCGAGACCCCCGCACGGGCCATTGAAAACGCGTTTGCAAACAGGGCGCTGGCCCGCTTGTCGAGGGCCCCGATCGACCTTTTGTCACTTATCCTGAGAAGGAGCACGGAGCACCCGGACGCGTGTAGAGGGCGTGGTTGCTCAAGGCACGGAGAATACGTTTGGGGCGCTGGCCGCGGGTGACGTGGTCGCGGTCTATCTCTCTTTGGCGACGCGGCGACGCGATGTCAAGGTCCGCAACACCGGTACGAGCAGTGCAAGCAGTCCATCTTCAAGAACTCGTGGCACGGTGAAGCGGAGCGGTTGCAAAGCTCGTATCACCGTCAAAGGATGCGGTAGAAGGTGGGCTCCAGAAGCGTGGATCTCGCAGAGGATCGTAGTACGCCGTTTGGAGTCCTTCTCGAAGGCCGCGCTCGAGTTTCGGCGCCCCACCTGGCTCGGGGAGGGAACTTCGACAACGCAGCTCTTCGCCGATTTCGGTGGCTCTCTAGAGAGATTTGCCGGAAGCCGGGCTGGAGGGGCCCCGCGATCGAAACGCGGGGCCTCTCTGGAGCGGTGTCCGGCAATACCGGCGGCTTCTCGCTCGCTATGACGCCTCCTGGAGCTCCTCGTCGATGTTGGGGCTGAGGCCGGTGAGGGAGCGGACGTAGATCTGTCGTAGTCCGTCTGAATCATGCCGTTGACCCGCGTCCAGTCAGGAGGGTTGATCACGCAAGCCGCCAAGCCCAGGGGCACCGAGAACAGGGCCGGATTCCTGAACGGGGAGATCGCCTCTAATATGACGGGCACGTCTCGGCAGGACGCTCGGGCTGATGCCTACGAGCACAACGGCGCTTACGAGGCCGACGAGTATGCCGGCGACGGCCCCGGTCGTGTTGAACTTCCTCCAGAAGATCGTCAGCAGGATGGTAGGCACGTTCGCACTCGCGGCGACCGCGAAGGCCAGCGCCACGAGGAAGGCTACGTTGAGGCCCTGGGCAAAAGGGCCAAGATCGAGCCTACCGAGATAGCGACTGATGCGGGCAGCCCTGAACTGCTCTTGCTTCGGTCGCCTCGCCGCCGCGGAAAACGTTCGTGTAGAAGTCGTGGGCGAAGGCGCGCCTGGAGGCGGCGACGACCAGACCCGCCACGACCGCCACGACGGTGGCGAAGGCGACCGCCGAGATAAAGGCGAAGAAGATGGGGCCGCCGAGAACGCTGGCGAGCTGCGGGGCCGCCAGGTTGCCCTCAGGGCTTTGCGCACGGATCGCGTCCTGCCCCACCAACAGGGCCGCGCCGTAGCCCAGACCGGCGTTTAAGTGTAGAAGAGGCCGATGATCCAGGTCGCCCAGGATTATCGAGGAGCGGGCCGTCTTCGCGTCCGGCACGGTGAGGAAACGGATCAGGATGTGTGGCAACCCCGCCGTCCCGAGAACGAGGGCGATGTTGAGCGATATGTTGTCGAGGCTCGGTATCAGGCCGGGCGTCTCGGGCGGAACGAGCGCGCTGTAGCCGACGTGGCTCTCCACCGCGCTGAACAGCGCGAACGGGTTGAAGCTGTAGTTGGGCGAGCACGAAGATCGTGAGTGCCAGGGAACCGGCGACGAGCAGGAAGGCCTTGACGATCTGGATATAGGTCGTCGCTACCATGCCGCCCGCCACGATGTAGATCGTCATCAAGTCAGATAAGTATTGGCCGAGAGCCTCTCGGCAGGCAATCCAGTGAATATAGAAGTAATGGACGCCTCCTAGTAGCGCAAGCCCTTGAATTGAGCTAATAATGTGGGGGCAACGACTACCCCGGAACGGAGTAGCGCAGATGAGCATCTTCCCGACCAAGATCCTATTAGCCACCGACAGTTCCGAGGAGGCCGAACTAGCCCTTAGCCTCGGCAGCCTCGCGCCAGCCATCGACCTAGCTAACAGCACCAACTCCCAGCTGCACGTCGTCACCGTAGGCCCCTGGAACCCAGACCCTAAAAAAGACCTACGCCTTTCCCTCTTCCGCGCATACGCGGTGCACGAAGCCAGCTTGCGTTGGGAAACCTACGAACAAGCAAGCGAAGCGGTGGAAAGGAAGCCCAGGAGATACTCGACGGGCAGGTGAGGAAGATCGAAGAGGGCGTTCGGGGGACCGTCCAAGAAGCCCACCTTAGAGGCCGCGCCAATAGGTGAGCAGTGAATGTACCAACAGACGATGAAGAGGCGATCTAATCGTTCGGAGAATCGCCAGGTGCGAAAAGTTGCCAGCCTATCGACGCAAGCTCTTAGTCTTGCTGACGATTGGCGATCTCCAAAGGGGACCTGAAGGGCCAGTGGCGCTCTACGTCAAGGTGGGTGGCTACGTTGGCCTCGCAACGGCTACCGCCGCGTGGTACGTCGCAGTAGCGGACGTGATCAACGACGCCTTCGGGGGTACGGTTTTCCCGTTGGAGCGCGTGGGTAAAAGAACTGTAAACTTGTATTAGAGAAGTAGAGAAGGGAAAGGAGAAAAGAGTGAGCGAAGAGCAGCAGAACGACCAGGATCTGGCACAGCAAGTCTACGAGCCGCCGGAGGAGTTCGCCAAGAACGCCAACATCCAGGACCCCGAGATCTGGGATAAGGTGGCGGAAGACTACGAAGGCTTCTGGGAGGGCTGGGCCCGCGAGTTGCACTGGTTCCAGGAGTGGGACCAGGTCCACAACTGGGACCCGCCCTTCACCCAGTGGTTCGTCGGCGGCAAGCTCAACGCCTCCTACAACTGCCTCGACCGCCACATCGAGGACGGCAAGGGTGACAAGCAGGCGCTGGTCTGGGTGGGCGACGAGCCAGACCACCAGCAGACCTACACCTACAACGAGCTCTGGCCGAGGTCAACAAGTTCGCCAACGTCTTGAAGGACTTCGGGATAGGCAAGGGTGACACGGTCTCTATCTACCTGCCGATGATCCCCGAGCTGCCCATAGCGATGCTTGCCTGCGCGAGGATAGGAGCCATACACGCGGTGGTCTTCTCGGCCTTCCAGCCGGGGCAGCTCGCCGAGCGCATAAACGACGTGGAGGCCACGGTCTTGGTCACGGCCGACCAGTCCCCTCGCGGCGGCCAGATAACGCCGCTGAAGGAGAACTCCGACGAGGCTTTGCAGGACACCTCGAGCGTGGAACACGTGGTCGTGGTCAGGCGCACGGGTGAAGACGTTCCGATGGAGGAGGGGGCGCGACCAGTACTGGGACAGCCTGATGGAGAACGCCAGCGACGAGTGCGAGGCCGAGCAGATGGATGCGGAGGATCCATTCTACGTGCTCTACTCGTCGGGCTCGACGGGCAAGCCCAAGGGTATCCAGCACAACATCGGCGGCTACCTGGTGCAGCTCAAGGCCACCATGATGTGGGTCATGGACCTGAAGGACGACGACGTCTTCTGGTGTACGGCGGACATCGGCTGGGTTACTGGCCACTCCTACCTGGTCTACGGGCCGCTGGCCTCCGGTGCCACGACGCTGCAGTTCGAGGGGACGCCCACCTACCCGGACAACACCCGCTGGCCCAGCATCATAGAGAACCACAAGGTCACCACCCTCTACACGGCGCCGACCGCGATCCGCGCGTTCATGAAGCAGGGGACCGAGCCTCTGGAGGGCAGCGACCTTTCCAGCTTGAGGCTCCTCGGGACCGTGGGAGAGCCGATCAACCCGAAGGCTTGGGTGTGGTACCACGAGAATTTCGGCGGCGGCAGGTGCCCGATCGTAGATACCTGGTGGCAAACTGAGACCGGCGCCATCATGATCGCCCCCCTACCCGGCATCACCAAGCTCAAGCCCGGTAGCGCCACCAAGCCGTTCCCCGGCATCTTCCCGGGACTTTGGGACGAGGAAGAAGAGCAGTGGGTCGAAGGTAACCCCGCAAGCGGGGCGTTGACCATAAACAAGCCCTGGCCCGCTCAACTCAGGACCCTGTGGCAGGACCCCGAGCGTTACAAGGAGGAATACTACTCCGACGTGTCGGAGGAGATCTACTACGTCGAGGACGGCGCGAAGCGCGACGAGGAGGGTTACTACACCATAACCGGCCGTATCGACGACGTCCTCAATGTCGCTGGCCACAGGCTCTCTACCGTTGAGATCGAGAACGCGCTGGTGGGCGCCGAGGGCGTAGCTGAGGCCGCCGTAATCGGCATCGACGATGAGGACAAAGGCCAGGCTCCGGTGGCGTTCGTGATCCTCGAAGGCGGCCATGAGGAGTACGACGAGAATTACGAGAAGGAGCTCGTAGACGCGGTGGCCCAGAAGGCCGGCAAGATCAGCAAGCCCAATAGGGTTTACGCCGTAGCAGACTTGCCCAAGACGAACTCGGGCAAGATCATGCGCCGCCTCCTGCAGAACATAGCGCAGGGCGAGGAACTTGGGGACACCTCTACCCTGGCCGACCCGTCGGTCGCGGAGACCATCCAGGAGCAAACCCAGGAGCAGATGCAGCAGTAGCGAGATACGGTCAAGCAGAGAGAGGGGGCGGGATACATACCCGCCCCCTCTTCTTATCCACGCGAGCCTTCCCCGGTATCTACGGGTCCTATGCGAGGGCGGGAGAATGGTCCCCCGGCTCGCCCTTACTCGAACTCGACGAACTCCTTTGCCAGGCGCAATACTTCGTCGTAGCCTCCCAGGTAGTACGCTCGCGTAACGAACCTCTGCGCCCGACGCCGGAGACCGACCTCGGAGAGGGCGGCATGCACCCTACCCATGAGACTATACGCGCTCTCGTTCTCTTCCCCGGCGAGCCTTACGATGGGTCTGACGCCCTTCAGCCAGATCTCTTCGTTCTCGCGTCCTGGTATCGAGTTCCACACTTCCGCCGTCGCCCGCTTCCCGCGGATGGTCACGTAACGGCGTGGTATGCGCGGCTCCTCAGGCATGCACGCGCCCCTTTCCGGTTGCCGGACACTATACACCGCGCTCTCTCACCTCTCAGAGGCGTCGCATACCCGGCGCTTGCCCGGCCGGGCTTCGGGGAGACGACGCGCACTAAAGCACCGGCCGGGGTGGCGACGGGTAGGTCCGGAAATGCTTCTTCCAGACCTTTGACATAGGTAAGAGTTTTAGACGATAGCGGTAGACCTCGACGAGAAGTGGTGAATAGCCGGGGCCGACGATGTTACGGGACCTTCGTCATCGTGGTCACAGGCGTCGAAGAGGCCACGAGGTAGCGAAGATCGACCGGGAGCAAGCCGGTTGCCGGGGTTTAGGATATCCAGGGCTATAGAAAGCCTCTTTTTCGGGTTCTCGTTGCTTCTAACTGTTGGGCGCGGCTTGTATCCGAAACGGCGCGGAGGCGTGACCCGGCCGATTTGCCAAAACGATGGTCGTGCGGGGTTACCGCACGACCGTTGGTGGAGCGTATAGGAATGTTCGGGATGGCCTAGCTCTCGTCGTCGTCCTCGAAGAGGGTCTGGCCCAGGTTGAGCACCGTTGGGGCCCACAGGCCGACGAAGATACCCGACTCGCGTCTGCCACTCAGGTAGAGGTAGAGCGAGAGCAGGATGGAGATCCCGGTGCCCACCACGTAAATTCCCTTTGCCGTACCCAAAAACAACCTCCTCCGTAGCTTTACTGGCGCTCACTATACCCTTGCGCGAAACCGGCAAACTGTGAAAAAAGTTGCAGACCGAGGGAGGCGGAGAGATGAGAGGCCGCCCGGCACACCGTTCGTCGCGCCTGCCCCGACGAACGGCCCGTCCGAGACTAAGCGGACTTGCGGGTTAGCTCGCGCTCGATGGCGGGCTTGTCGAAGCCGACGATCCACTTGCTGCCTACCTTGATGACCGGCACACCCGTCTGGCCGGTCTGCTTCTGGATCGTGCGGGCGGCCGACGCGTCGCGCTCGACGTTGACCTCCCTGAAGGGGATGCGGTTCTCCTTGAAATACTTCTTCGCTCTCCGGCACCAGGAGCAGGTCGTGGTGCTGAACAATACTACCTTTGCCATCTCTCTCTCCTTTGCTCCGTGTCGAACGCGGGGTTACTCGCTCTGGTCGAGCTCGGGTAGCCTCTCGCGGGCTTCCCTCATCTCTGCGTCGTCCGGGTTGTGGCGCAGGTGCCTGTCGGCTTCGGCGGGCAGGGTCGCGTCCTCGGGCCTGGGATCGCGCAGCCGCGCCAGCAACTCTCGCCGGTCGCGGTCGGGCTTGTGAGCATTTGTGTCGTCGGACTTTTCCATGACTTTATTCTAGCGGAGGCTCTCCCAGAAGGGAGCCAGGGCCTTGCGCGCCGCCTCGACGGGCCTTACGTCCCCCGAGCGCTCCCAGGCGGGCGCTTCCTCTTCGACTCCCCTTATAGTGGCGGCGACGCTCGCGGTGATCGCGTCCAGGTTGTAGCCCCCCTCGAGTAGGAGCGCCAGGGGCGCCGCCCCGACCTCGCGGGCCAGGGCCGCGAGCTGCGCCGCGAACCGTCCGAAGGAGGCCGATTCCAGACGCATCCCTCCCAGGAGGTCGGCGGCGTGGGCGTCGTAACCGGCGGAGACGAGGAGCAACTCGGGGCGGTACTCGCGCAAGATCGGAACGAAGAAGCCTGCGAACGCCTCCGCGTAGAGATCTTCTCCGGAGCGTCCGGGCAGGGGGACGTTGGCCGTGAAGCCCCGTCCCCGGCCCTCTCCGACTTCGCGGGCATCTCCGGTACCGGGGTAGAAGGGGCTCTGATGCACCGAGAGGTACAGAACCTCGCCGCTGGCGTAGAAGACGTCCTGGGTGCCGTTGCCGTGGTGGACATCCCAGTCGAGGATGGCTACTCTTTCGATCCCACCCGAGCGGGCGTGCTCGGCGGCTATGGCGGCGTTGTTCAGTAGACAGAAGCCCATCCCGTAGTCCCTGCCGGCGTGGTGGCCCGGGGGGCGGGCGATGGCGAAGGCTGCGGTTCCGGAGAGGGCACTCTCGACCGCGCCTATCGCGGCCCCGCTCGCCAGAGTCGCGGCCTCCCAGGAGTGCGCGTTGAGGGCCGTATCGAGGGAGACGTTGCCCCCGCCCGATACGGAGATCTCTTCGAGTACGTCCAGGTAGGCCGGCGCGTGGACCGCTTCGAGGGCGGACCTCGGGGCGGGCGCGCAGGGGCGTCGCTTCACCTCCACGCCTGCCCTCTCGGCCTCTTCGACTCCGGCGAGCGCCGCCGGGAACCTCTCCGGGGCCTCCACGCTCGCCGTACGATTGACGTGGCGCTCGGAGGCGGGATCGCTGTATACGTGCAACTCTACCTCTTTGGCGGGTGGCCCAGGGCCTCGATGATGTCCTCCGTGATCTTGGGCACCTCCTGGCCCGCGTCTATGACGGCGAGGATGCCCTGCTCTTCGTAGTGTTTCTTGATCTCCTCGGCCTCCTCGCGCCAGGACTCGAGCTGGCGCCGGAGGGCCTCCTCCGTGTCGTCATCGCGCTGGACGAACGGCCCAGGATCCAGGCCCTCGTTAGACTCTGGCGGGGGATTGTTCTCGAGGTGGTAGACCCTGCCGGTCGCCAGGCTATGCCGCCTGCCGCTGCTGACCCGTTCGATCAGCTCCTCGTCGCTGGGTCCTTCGAGGAAGATCACCATATCCAGGCCAACGCCGCGATTCTTTAGTTCCTCGTCCAGCATGCGGGCCTGCTCCATAGTGCGCGGACAGTCGTCGAGGATCCAACCGCCCGCGGGTTGGAGTTGGGGCAGTATCAACTTCATGATCTCGTCGTCCGGGACCGGCTCGCCCTGGTCGCTGTAGCGCTTTAGCTCGCGTCCGAGCTCCGTATCGGCCTCTATCTGGTCCCGGACCACATCCCCCGTCGAGATCCGGGTCCAGTTGAGCGCCTCCGAGACCCGCTGCGCCTGGGTCCCCTTGCCGGTCCCCACGGGGCCGAGCAACGATATCTTCACCTCGACACCTCCTTGTTATTTCCCTGGTCACGCAAAGCCCGTGCGCCGGGCACCCCTCAACTCTGTTATACCCATCATAACGGGGTTGGAGACCAGATCCTACCCCGCGGGGAGGTCTTCGCGGGCCTGCTGGATCTCGTGGGTTAACATCTCTACCGGATAGCCAAAGATTACCAAGGAGCTCGTACGATGCAGCAGGAAGACAAGCGGGTGCTGGGGCGCGAGACGCGAGGACCTATTGGGGCGGAGCAACTAGACACGGTACCTTGGAACCACGCCGACACCGATGCGGTCGTAGAGTTCTCGACGGACGAGCTGACGGCGATCTGCCCGGTCACCGGACAACCGGACTTCTATGAGCTGAAGCTGAGCTACCGTCCGGGGCCGCGACTACTGGAATCTAAGGCGATGAAGCTCTACTTGTGGAGCTTCAGGGACAGGGGGATGTTCGCCGAAGACATGGCGGCGACGCTTCTCAAGGACCTCGTCGCAGCGTGCGACCCCGTGGAGATGACCGTGGACCTCACCCAGCAGGTGCGGGGCGGGCTGAAGATCCGGACCGTCGTCCGCCACCCCTCCACCGAAGGAGCTTAGACAGAGGAGTTGCGGTCCGATGGCGGCCTTTCTGAGAATTGCGGCTGTCTTGATCGGAGTATCTAATTTCTACGTGCTGAATCTGATGGGCGGCGGTCCTTCGAGCCCTGTCAGAATGGTAGAGAACGCGGCGGCTGCATCTATACCTTCGCTTATTAACCGTGCTTGAGTTGGTCGTGGCCGGGCTCATAGTGTCAGAAGCGTTGCTGAGGCTCGCGCGACCGGCTCTCGAAGGCAGGTTTTTGTTCCGTACGCCGTGATGGTTGCGTTGGTTTGTCTTGGCGGGATGACCTTCGGGGCACTGGCCCCTCTCGGAGCTTTGTTCGAGACACGAGTCGACGTAGTGAGCCGCATCTTCGTGGCTTTGTTCGGTGCTCTTGTAGGCGTTCTTTGGGGAGGAACAGTAGGTGCGGTAGAGGGCCTGCTGGTCCTTGGCATCCCCCTGGCGGCGATCCTCGGACGACTCAGGGACAGAGGCTAACCAACGTCTACGTCGGTGGTATCGACTTCGAGGACTCCGTCGAGGCCCATGATCTCCCTTATAGACTCGTCGAGGTCTTCCCGCGTAGCCACCGCACCGGTTAGCTCCACGACGCCGTCTTTTACGGCGCGGACCTCCAGCTCGGTGCCGTTGATGAGGTCCTCCACGTCGTCTTTGAGGGTCTCGTTGTCCTTCAGGGCGGGGTCTAGCTCTTCTTCGCCGGTATCGGGGTCTATGTAGACGTCGTTGCGCGGGTAGCCGGAGTCGGCGGTGTTTGCACCCTCGTCTTCCCAGCTGCCGGCCTCCGACGCCTCGCGTTGAGCCTCTTCCGTGGAGATCGCCTCGTCCGGGTCCGTTGGGGTCGTCACGAACTGCCCCTCGTGCTCGTAGTCCTCAACGTCGGACTGCGCGGGCGCGTAGCCCTCCGGCCTCTCCACGTCCCCGAGGTGGTCGCCGGGCTCCTCGTCGGATGGGTCGGCGTGGAAGGTCGCGAAATCCGCCTCCCGATCCAGGTCGAGGTCCGCTATCGGGATCTCCACGCGCTCTTCTTCGTCCGTCTCTACAACGACGTACGTCACCTCCCCCGTCGCCTCGTCGGTAATGACCTCCAAAATTCTGCCAACCTCCGTGCCATCCCCCATGCGCGCCTCGAGCCCAATGAAACCCTTCTCTTCCACGCTCCAAAACCTCCTGATTCTCATCTTGGCTTATGAGAATACTTTTTTACCCCACCAGGCCGGATGCTACCGCCGCGCCTTGATCTACCGCCAAAAAGTAATAAAATCTAAGCCTAACGTACTCAGATGTAAAGAGGTTAGGTTCCTCCGGGTACGGGAATGAGGGATTGGATAATTTCAGATTTACAGGAGGCTGTTTAGCAGATGATATGTGAGAATTGCGGGATTCGGCCTGCGAGTGTACAGGTCTCCCAGCAGCAGGGGGGGCAGCGGACGACGGCTTATCTTTGCACCCAGTGCGCGCGGCAGCTCGGCATGATCGGGGGCGGTGGTAGCTTCGCTGGGGGTGGCAACCCGTTCGAGATGTTGCAGAACCTCGTGCAGCAGCAGAGCCAGGGGCCGGGTAACTTCTTCGAGGCGCTTAGCGGCGAGGCTCGAGAGAGTGTCATGCGTGCCCGCGAGGCCTCTGCCGGGACGACCCCGACGGCGGCTATCGGGACGGATCACCTGCTCGCCGGTATCGTGAGCGGCGACAGCGTGGCGACGGAGGCTTTGAGGCGCGTCGGCGCCAACGTCGACAAGATGCGCTCCGACTTCGGCGAGCAGCGGGGCGATCCGGGCGACCAGGTCTACACCTTCACCCCGAGCGCCAAGCGGGCGTTGCAGCTCGCTTTCACGGCGGCGCGGCAGATGGGCTCCGCCCAGATCGGGAGCGAGCACCTGCTACTCGGCCTGCTCGGCGAGGGCGACGGTAACGCTTGCCAGATCCTCGCCCGCAATGGGGCCGGTGACGCGGAGGCTCTGAGGCGTGAGATCGCACGCCTCCTGCAGCAGCGCGGACAGATGGGGCCGGGCGCTGCGCCCGGTGGTCCCGGCGGTGGTGGTAGTTTCGGTCCCGGTGGCGGCGGTTTCGGCGGCGGTGGTTTCGGCGGTCAGGGCGGGCAGCAGGCTCCGGAGAGCCGGACGCCTACCCTGGATCAGGTCACGCGAGACCTCACCGAGGCGGCCCGCAACGGCGAGCTCGACCCGGTTATGGGACGCGCTGAGGAGATAGCGCGCGCCGTGCGCATCCTCAGCCGTAGGACCAAGAACAACCCCGCCCTCATCGGCGAGCCCGGCGTCGGCAAGACGGCGATCGTCGAGGGGTTGGCGCAGAGGGTGGTCGCCGACGAGATACCCGAGACGCTCAAGGGTAAGCGCGTGCTCGCCCTCGACACCGGCGCTCTGGTCGCCGGCACCCGCTTCCGCGGCGACTTCGAGGAGCGGATGAGCCAGATGCTCAAGGAGCTGCAGTCCGAAGAGAAGAACATCATCCTGTTCATCGACGAACTGCACACCATCGTCGGGGCTGGTGGGGCCGAGGGCGCCGTGAACGCCTCGAACATGCTCAAGCCGGCGCTCGCTCGCGGCGAGCTGCAGGTCGTGGGTGCTACCACGCTCGACGAGTACCGCAAGTACATCGAGAAGGATTCGGCGCTCGAGCGCCGCTTCCAGCCCGTGCTCGTAAGCGAGCCGACGGTGGACGAGGCCGTGGCGATCCTCTTCGGCCTGCGCGACCGCTACGAGGCGCACCACCGGGTACACATCTCGGACGACGCGATCATCGCCGCCGCGCAACTTGGCGACCGCTACATCACCGACCGCTACCTGCCGGATAAGGCCATAGACCTCCTCGACGAGGCCGCGGCCGAGGTCAGGCTGCGCTCGACGGTGCCGCCGGTGGACGTCAGGCGGATCGAGGAGGAGATAGCGCAGCTGGAGCGCGAGAAGGAGGACGCCGTCCGGGCCGAGGACTACGAGCAGGCCGCCAGCTTCAAGCAGCGCATAGAGCAGCTCAAGGCCGAGCTCGACCAGCAGCAGCAGGGCTGGGCCGGCTCCCGTGAGTCGAATGCCCCCGAGGTCTCGCGTGAGGACATCGGCAGCATCCTCGAGGAGTGGACCGGTGTGCCCGCGACGAACATCGTCCAGGAGGAGGCCGAGAGGCTCTTGCAGCTCGAGTCGGTGCTGCATGAGCGGGTCGTCGGGCAGGAGCGGGCCGTCACGGCCGTCGCCGAGGCCATCCGCAGGGCGCGGGCCGGCATCAAGGACCCGGATCGTCCGGTCGGCAGCTTTATCTTCCTCGGTCCTACCGGGGTCGGCAAGACCGAGCTCGCGCGGACGCTCGCCGAGTTCCTCTTCGGCGACGAGGACGCCATGATCCGGATAGACATGTCCGAGTTCCAGGAGCGGCACACCGTATCCAGGCTCGTCGGCGCGCCTCCAGGCTACGTCGGCTACGACGAGGCCGGGCAGTTGACCGAGGCGGTGCGCAGGCGGCCGTATAGCGTGGTGCTCTTCGACGAGATCGAAAAGGCCCACCCGGATGTCTTCAACACCATGCTGCAGCTCCTGGACGATGGGCGCCTGACGGACGCGCAGGGGCGGACGGTGAGCTTCCAGAACACGGTCATCATCATGACCTCGAACGTCGGGAGCCAGCACCTCGTCTCCACGAGGCAGTTCGGCTTCACCTCGCGCGACGGCGTGGACTTCCGCGAGACCGAGCGGCGGGCGTTGGATGCCCTGGAGCGCTCCTTCCGGCCCGAGTTCCTCAACCGGATAGACGAGATCATCGTCTTCGAGCCTCTGACGAAGGAGGACGTGCTCAGGATAGTGGGCATTATGCTCAAGAGGCTCAACAAGCACCTGGAGAGCCAGAAGGTCTCTGTCGAGGTCACCGAGGCAGCCAAGGAGTTCCTGGCCGAGACAGGCTACGACCCCAAGTTCGGGGCCAGGCCGCTCGCGAGGGCGATACGCCGGTACATCGAGAACCCGCTAAGCAGCCGCATCATCGGCGGCGAGTTCGACCCCGGCGACACCGTGGTCGTTGACCGGGGGCAGGATGGGCGCGACGAGCTCGTCTTCGAGACGAAGGTGGCCGCGACGCAGTAGAAAGAGAGCACATCGTACCTCTTTGAGGGGCTCCCCAAATGGGGAGCCCCTTCGCGGCTTACCGCTCCTTCGCGACCGTAGTCCGGTCGTGCCGGTCACCGCTCGATAGTGAAGCTTCCGCTCTACGCCCGGGTCCGTGGAACGGGCGCGGGACGCATCTTCGGGAACACGAGCCGGGCAAGGAGAGGCGTCTTCCTTCGGGGATAAGGAAGCACCTTTACGGACCCGTACCCCGCGTCGATAGGCGGCACGGGGTACGGCGGCGCGAGCTTTCTGTTAAATCTTGGTAACTTCTTCATATAAGTCTTTTTGCGTTCCCGGTTTTCGGGTATGCTCGTCAGCACTAGCGGTCCGTGGGGGATCGCGAGAGAGGAGTAACGGCATGAGGAAGTTGATGTTGTTGGTGGCCATGCTGGCGATAGTAATGATGATAGCTGTCGCCCCCGCGATGGGGCAAGAGAAGGGCAAGGGCAAGGACAAGGGCGGCAAGAAGGAGAAGATGAAGGAGATGCCGAAGACCGGCGGCGTTCCCATCAATGCCTCGCTGCTCGGACTTGGCGCCGGCGTCATGCTCGTCGGCGGTGGGCTGCTGGTCCGTAAGGTGACACGCTAAGCAGCACCAATCGACCGGACAAAACCGGAAAGAAGTGAATGAGGGCCGGGGCGTAAAATCCCCGGCCCTCATTCACTTCAGAACCCCGGTCCGTCAGTGGGCTCTGCGCCTGAGCTCGGTGTAGGCGGCGTTGATCTCCTTCATCCTGAGCTCGGCTATCTTGCGTACCTCCGGCGCGAGGCTCGCCACCCTGTCGGGGTGATACATCTTGGCCTTCTTTTTGTAGGCTGTATCTATATCCTTCTGCGAAGCGCCGGATCCAACACCCAGGACCTTGAGCAGTGAACCCAATCGCTCCGCCTTGGACTCCGCCCAGCGGCGGGCCCTCTCCTCCCGGGCCGTGCCTCCTCGGCCCTGCGGACGCTCCTCGCTCTGGCCGGAGCCGAACGTTCGGGCGAACCTGACGGCCGCCTTGTTCGAGACCAGCAGACGCATGCCGGGATCCATGCCCGTCACCGAGAGTAGACCGTATAGAACGACGGTGTACCGGGGGGTGGGGGTAGCGCATGTCCGGGCTACCATCGGCCTTGACGTGCTGCCACGTCTCCCCGACGACCTCCGCGTCCTCCGGCGCCTCCCCCATCCTCGGCGCTCCGCACGGGCCGGTAAACCACGCCCAAAGAGTCGTAGGAGATTGCCCGGTAGAGGTCTTCTTTGTACGAGAGTACGCCCTCCGGCAGAAAGAACAGGCTCACCACGTCGGTATTTATGCCCCAGATCTCCACGTTCGTCGAGATACCGGGCATCTCCATGGGACCGACCTCGACCGGGTGCCGGGACGTGCCCGCCTCGAACGAGAGGACCGCGCCGTAAGAGGGCGACGACTCCTGCTCCTTCGCTTCTCCTTCGACGCGCCATAACTTCCTGGCGCCCAGAAGGGCCTCGCAGGCCTCCCGAACTGCGGCGAACCTGGCTGCGGCTTCGCCGTCGAGGTCGTAGGTGAGTGTGGTGGTCCGCGCCTCGACTTCCCTCTTGTGAAGTAGAGAGACCCTGGCCGCACCCAAGAGGAGCACGACGACGGCTACCGTGTAGGAGACCAGGAGCGCCACCGCGGCGGCGACCGCGAGCGTGCCGAGCGCCACGTACACCGACCGGTCCCTGCACCGGGGCCGGTCGTTGATCCTGATCAACGTTTTCTTGTCTAGCATATACTAATTGTCGGCTATTCCGTCCTAAAACTTTAATTGGAGTGTTACCGGGTATAACCGGTTTGCCGCTCTCGTTGAACTGCGGAGCTTAACCGGGTTTTAGCCTAGATTTGACGCTGCTTTAACCACGGGATGCTCTGCCTGGGGTAATGTAGTTATCGGTGTATTTGCAGGTTCAAAGGGACCGGCCATTGGAGCGCCCCATCGAGGGGTCGGCGGAGTCCTTACCCTTAAGGCTCGGACAGAGTTCCGGATCTCGCCAGGAACCAGCCAGGGCCCTTCGGGGATCCCGGGCGGTGATCGTAGAACCGCATCCGGCGGTTCAGGCCGTCCTCGAGCACCTGCTGGTTCGAGAAGGCTACGCTGTCGAAGCCTGCGGGGAGGCGTCCGGAGTGGCACCGGGGCAAACCCCCGCGCTCCTCCTCGTGGGCGCCGGGAACGGAGACGGACTGTACGTCTTTCGGACTCGGGACGTCGCCGGGGTGCTGGTCGCGCTAACTGGAGGCGAAGGGCTTTCGGGGAGATCCCACCTCCCCACGTTCGGTATCCATGCTTTCGTGCCGAAGGGCTTCGGCATCGTGGACATCTTGCGGGTAGTTCGCGCCGTGAGCGGCTTTGACGAGCGCAAGAAAGCTCCGCCGCGCAAGAAGCCGCTGAGCTAGATCTCGGAACCGGGTAAACTCCCACTTCTACCTTCGGGCGTGATGAGTCGGTGGGTCAGGAGGCTCTGACCTTACGTCGAGGTCCGGGCGTACGGAGCGGGGAACTCCGGCCCGGCACCGATCCCCGGGAGACGGCTAGCGTGGTCGTGGCGACGCTGGGGGGCGCGGTGATGCTCAGCAGGCTCTACGACGATCCGGCGTACATGAACAGGTCTGTGGATCACCTCAAAGAACAACTGAGCTCCCTGGCGCGGGGTCACGAGAGGAGCTCACGCGTAAGTGGATAAAGTGGACGAGAAGGACGCAAGGACTCGCATGGTCACGTGGGAAGACCCGGCGGCGGGTGCGGGGGCGGCGACGGAGATGAGTGGACTGGAGTGCCTGCGGGCCATCGCCCGCGGCGAGTTGCCGGCCGCCCCGATGGCGGACCTTCTGGGTTTCGGCTTCCACGAGATCGAGGAAGGCCGGGTAGTCTTCGAGTGCGTGCCGGCCGAGTATCACTACAATCCCATCGGCGCTGTTCGCGGCGGCCTCGCCTGTGCCCTGTTCGACTCCGCGATGGGCTGCGCTGTGCATACGATGCTCCCCGCCGGCGTCGGGTACACCACGGTCGAGCTCAAGGTCAACTTCCTGCGTCCGATCACCGCGGAGACCGGACGACTCCTGTGCGAGGGCGCCACCATCCACGTCGGCGGCCGCGCCGCCACCGCCGAGGCGCGGCTCCACGACGAAGGGGGCAAGCTCTACGGCCACGCGACCACCACCTGCATGATCTTCCGCGAGGACTCGAAAGAACGCTACGTCGGTGAGAGCCGTCGGTGAACGAGAGGAGTGAACCATGAAGGCCGTCCGGATCGAGGAGTTCGGCGTACCGGAGGCGCTGCGGACGCCCCCACGCCCGAGCCGGGGTAGGACGAGGTCCTCATCGGGCTTCGGGCGTAAACCGGGCCGACGCCCCTGCCCCCGCCCTGGCGCAAGAGCTACTATTAGGGCGGCGGCTGAAAAGAGTCTGGAGTGCAGATTCTGAAGTACGGATTCACTCGTAAAGCTCGAAGAATTCGGTCTCATCGGTTTTCTCGAAGTTTGCTTGAACGTACTTCACCACCGCGTACTGGTCTTCATCTAACGGTACGAACCCGTCCGCCAGGTAGAAAGCCTGCACCTTCTGGACTAGTATGACTACTTCTCCCCTCTCGGCTTCCAGGTCCCTCGTGACGCGATCAACCAGGCGTTGGTTACCCAATTCGACCGGTTGGGGCCAATCCACGGGCAAAGGATTCGTCTGTTTCGACTGGACCCAGTATCCGGGAGCATCCGGAACAATCGCATACTTCCTGTTCCTTGAGGAGACTTCTTCCGTAGCTGCGTTGAGATCGACCAGGAAATCGTAGGTATTCGGGTTGGTGTAGATCAAACGCCCACCGGGCAACACCCCATCCAATGACCTGGTGAGCTCGCTGGATGGCTGCTCCCTGTATATATAGGTTGGTCTGGCCACGCCAAAACCCAATACAATCGCTACTCCCGCAACAGCTAGCGCCGTTCGGAGGAACTTGAGATCTAGCGACTCGCGCACGGAATACACGAACGCCGCCAGTATCGTGAACAATGGTCCCAGCAATAAAGTCGGAAAGTTGTATCCTACCGACAGCGAGGCGCTCCATGCCAATAGCAGGGCTATCAACACGACCGGTACCTTGTCTTCATCTCGCGCTATCCCGGTCGAAACCCGGTATAGCACCACGCCGAGTACCATCCCAAAGATACCGAAAGATACCGTCGCAAGACTTCCCCGATAGAGTCCGGCCGCTACGAAAAACGCCGGCACTACTATAAGTACCGACGCCCCGACATATCTCGATACGTGCCTGGTACGCAGCAGTGGTACGGTGCTCGTGCTCAGTAGATACATCGAGCAATACCCCGCCACCACGCCGAGCAAGGTACCGTAGTTCAGGTAACTCCCTAAACCCGTGGATACTATGCCTGACTGCGAGGTCAGTTGTAGGACGGCTTCCGAGAACGAGCCCGTAGCCAGCAGGTAAGCGCAGTAACCGGCCGCGGGCAAGGTTATGGTTAGCCAATACTTCTTCTCTCGCCAGTCGCCCAAGAGCAATATGGAGAACGGGGCCATAAACAGAAAGCTTTGCTTGCACAGGTAAGCAGCGGCGATCAACGCATAGCCGACGATCCTGTTGGCGGTGTGCTTTCGCGTCAGAAGAACCCACACTCCAACCGACGACAGGAATATACCGTCGACCGTGTGCCACGCCGTAAGCACGAAGTAATGGGCCGAAGCAGCGAAGCTTGCCAGCGCGACGAACAGCTTCGTGGGATTATCGAAAGGGTTGCCGAAAGCGCGGTTGGTTATGCACACCCAGGCCCAACTGATACACGCGAACTGGAACCACACGAAGAAACGGGATACCCAGTAGGTGTAGTCGCCGCCGAAGAGAACGAAGGGTGTATGCAACAAGGGAGAGAGAAAGGGCCGTATGATGATGAAGTCGCGGTGAGGAACTTGCCCCTCCAGGATGCGTCTACTGTAGGCGAGCGTAAACCCGTCATCAACGAGGTTGAAGCCCCTCCAGGAGAACAGCAGATGAGCAAGCGTGGGCACGATCAGCAGAAAAGCGACCGAAACGAGAACGTCTCGGTTCGCGAGTTTAGTCTTTATTCGCACTTACGGGTCCCGTAACCAGGGCAGTTCGCAACGGGCTTGACCCGCGTCCGCGGGTCTTCCAAGCAAGTGCCGTGCGTTGGTGCAACGGGATCCGAGGACATCGTAAATCGCCGGGTCAAGAGCTACTCTTGTTAGGGCATGGCGCCACGGTACGGGTTACCTTCAAAGGTTATCGGGCCGTACTCGGCGTCGTCTCTCCGGCGCCACGTGAGGAGGTCTTCGCGCCGCTCGTCTATCTCTTCTTTGCTGCGTTCGTCCGCTATGTTCCGCTGCTCGAGGGGGTCTTTGGAGAGGTCGAAGAACTCGTCGGGCAGTTCGTCGTAGTGATAGATGTACTTCTCGTAGCCCTTTATGCTCGCCATGCACTTGCGGTCGCCGATGCAGTTGGACCTTACAACGCGATCCTCGGGCACCGGATTTAGGAGCGAATAGCCTGGGTACTCCCCATTTACTACCTCGTAGCCCAGGAGGTCCACCACGGTGGGCAGTACGTCGATCTGGCTCGACAACCCTTTCGCCCGCTCGCCGTCCTCGAACCGCTTGGGGTCGTGGACGATCAGCGGCACTCTCAGGCCCTCCTCGTAGATGGTGTCGCCGTGCATGTAGCGGCCGTTGTGCTCGCGGAAGCCCTCGCCGTGGTCGCCGTACAGGACGAAGATCGTGTCCTCGTAGAGCCCGAGCCTCTTGTACTGGTCGAAGAGGTTTTGCAGGAAGAAGTCGAGCATGCGCAGGCAGTTGTGGTAGCGGTCGAGCTCCTCGTCCTCCGAGAAGCTCTCGTACCCGTAGCGGTTGGGGACGCAATCGTAGCCGTAGTGTCCCGTGCCGGTGAAGTATTGGGCCAGAAAGGGAGCGTCGTAGCCGTTACTCGCGAGCCACCCCTCGCTCGGCCCCAGCATCACGTCTTCCTCGAAGCCGAAGGAGTTCGTTACCTGGTAGCCCTCCGTGTTCATCGTCTCGGGCGAGTAGAACTCCTCGTACCCGAAGTTCCTCGCGAGGTCGTCGTCCCAGTAGCTGTTCGCGAGGTTCGACACCGACTGGAACCAGACGGTCCTGTAGCCCTGCTCCTTGAGGAGGCCGCCCAGGCACGGAGAGGGGACGCGGCCCGTCTCGAACTCCGGGCCCGGGTAGTGGGGCGGCTCGACCCCGCAGTTGGTCGCGGTGCTCCCTTTGGAGGAACGGGGGACGACCACGTAAGCCCGCTCGGCGAGCAGGCTGCTCCCGGCCAACTCGCCCAGGAACGGCATCGTCTTCAGGTCCTCGTTGTAGGGCGTCACCGATTGGGCGCGGGTCGACTCCAGGTGGATCAGGACGACGTTACGCTTCTCCGTCCGGGGCGTCTCCACAAGACCCGCATTCACGGCCGAAAGGTTGGCGGCCGGGTCGGCATCCGGGATGTACTCCCCGGTGGCCGCCTCCTCCTCCACCGCCTCGGTGGTCGTCTCCTCTGTCCCCGTCGTCTCTTCCTCCGCCCCCGTGGTCGTCTCCCCGAACGCCGTCAAGGCCACGTTGGTGACCCGGTCGTTTGCCAGGGGAGTGTTGGCGTCCCCCGAACCGGAGCCGGCCAGCAGCGAGAGCGAGCCGAAACCGGCCGCCAGGAGAAAGAGCACGAAGGAGCCCAAAAAGGAGAACCCGGCTGCCCTGGCTGGGGAGGGTCCCGGCCGTCCTCGCCACCGCGCGACGCGCTCGACGGCGCGCGTCAGGAAGGGGGGACCGAGAGCCGCGTACAAGAGGGCTGCCGCAAGGAGCCCCCAGGCAGGGAGAGGTTCCGTTCCCTGCCAGAGGCTCGTTCCTACTTCGCCGAGCCTGGGGACCCATCCGGCGATGACACCGTAATCGAGCGTGGCGCCGGTTTGCTGGAAGTGCTGGTGGGCGAGCGTGGTCACGACTACCACGAGCATCGTCGCGGCGTGGAAGAGAAAGACCACGGCCCAACGCACGGGGCCTCTACTCGCGACGGCGAAGAGCGCAAGCCACAGCGACGCGTACCCCAGGTTGAAGAATATGTCCGACCGCATCAACTCGAGGGTCCCGCCGAGCCCCGGGTCGCCGGGTTGCGGAGCGACGTCCAAAGCCTTCAGAGCCAGGTTGTAAACGACGAAAGGTATGAGGAGGCCGAGCACGTAAACCCAGTCCCGGTGGCTCAGGAGCGGCGCTCTCGAGAGGCCCGGAACGTTCGGCTTGGTTGTTCTACGATCTCTCCGGCGTGCCAAAGTGCGCGGATCTTATATGATTCAACGCGTGTTTAACAAGAGCAACCGCCCCTTCGACACGAGAATGGTAACGACCCGTGGAACGCGCCTTTGCCCCTGGCCCTTTGTCGTGGTTCGGTCGATAGAATCTGGCGGCGCGTCTTTTTCCTGGCGTAGAGGACCGGTGGGAGCGTCGTGTCCGCACGCGGCCCTCGAACGGTTGCGGACTACCCGGTCCCCGGATCTTCGCTTGGATTCACTCGACTGTTCCTTTACACTTTACCTCTCGGCTCCGAGCCGCCGGGGGGAGCTCATGAAGTAGAGGAGCTAGGCGTCATGGCGAAAGGGGTAGGAGTTATCGGAGGCACGACTTCGAGGCGCGAACGATGAAGGTGGTGGTACGGTCGCTCGATGACCCATCGCTCGAGGACGGCGTAGCGAGGCTGCGCATCCACGCGTACCCCCAGTTTCCCGAGACCCGCGACGTCGAGTTCTACTCCTCCGCCTACCGTTGGCTGGAGAGCCACCCGCTGGGGAACGCGTTGCATCGCTGGGTCGCGGTGGCCGACGGCGGTCGGGTGGTAGGCCACCTGGCGGCGACGCCCCAGTGGTACCGGATCGGCGGGCAGCGGGTCGTCGCACACACGCCCTGCGACTACATGGTGCATTCCCGGCACAGCTTCCAGGCCCTCACCCTGATGCGCGCATTCTTCCGCGCCACCGAGAACTGCGTCGCCTGCGACATGGTGCCGGCGGTGATCGGGGTCGAATCGCGTTTAGGAGCCGAGGTGGCGGGGCAGTTGCAATACGCGGCGAAGCTCCTGAACGTCTCCAGGCTCCCGGTGCCGCCGATCCCAACGCCTGTGAGGAGGCTCCTGAACCTTGGGGAACACCCCGTGACCGCTCGCGGGTACGTGAGCCGCCCCGGGACCGTACCGCGTGACGCACAAGAGCACGTCGCGCCGCCCCCGGTGCGCCCGCGGTTGCCGATCCCCGTGCCGATAAAGGGGCTCCTGAACGGGGGGCTCCGGATGGTCGACGAAGCGCTGGGTAGCGGTCTCGAGGGCAACCTCCTGAGGGTGGAGGTGCTCGAAGGGTTCGACGAGTCCTTTGACGAGCTGTTCGAGAAGGTCGCTGCAGTCGTGCCCTGCGTGCCGGAGAAGGACTCGGCGTTCTTGCGCTGGCGCTACGGTCCCGGCTCTCCCCAATTCCCGGTGACCGTTTTGGGTGTGAAGGGGGGGGAGACCCTCCTCGGCTACGCAGTGCTCATGGTGACCTTGACGGGCCAGGACGGCAACGTGCTCGACCTCACGACGCTCCCGGAGCGCCGCGACGTGGCGCGGGCGCTCTTGCGGGAGTCGATCCGTTTCTTCCGGCGGGCGGGGGTGCAGATCGTCAGGTACAGGTTCCTCGAGTCGCCCACCTCGCCCCGGTCGAGCGATCTGCGGCGTTTTGGCTTCTTTTACCGCAAAGGGAGGCGCCACAGTCTGCTGGTCAAGTTCGCGGATCGCGCCCTGCACAAGGTGGCCCAAGACGTCGCCGACTGGTCGTACGCCGTGGGCGACGGTGAAGCGAGCTTCTGGACAAGGTAGGGAACCATGGCTTCGTTCAGGACAACCCGCAATACCCCGCTTGGCTCTGAGGGGCGGTGTTATTGGTTATAACCAGGGCTCAAACACGCTATTCGGGGAGTCGCACCGCCACTCCATGACAGGCTACCTTGAGCCCAAACTCCGCAAATGCAAACGTCTGACAAGATCTGTTAAATTAACGTAAAGTTTTGTAAAATCCTCTACTATAAGTAGTAGTGGGTAGGGACGGGAAGAGTACAGGGGGAGAGTAAGGCGGAATGTTTTGCATCGAGTGCATGAGTCTCGAGAGGTACGGAAAACGGTGGCGACCAACACCGGTGTCAACTCAACTCCAGAGGTACGCGGGCCTGTGCGGGCCACCCCCTACACGACGAGGGTAACCCGAAGCGTTACCCGGGCCGAGTGGGATGACTGGCTCCTAAACTCGCCGGGAGGCGGACACGTCCTGCAGAGCTACGAGTGGGGCGAGTTCAAGCGGCGCCTGGGCTGGCGGCCCATCCGGTTGGTGCTCGAGAGGGACGGCGAAGTGGTGGGGGCTGGGCAGTTCCTCGCCTACAACACCGCTCCGGTCCCCGGCGTTCTCATGTACTGCACAAAGGGACCCTGGCTGCCCTGGGACGACGAGGAGGCCGTCCGGGCCTTCTTCGAGGGCGTACAGGCAATTGCCCGGCGCGAGGGCGCGCACACCGTCAAGATAGAGCCCGAAGTCCTCGAGCAGCAGAAGGACGTAAAGGCCCTCCTCGGCGAGATCGGTTTCCACAAAGCCCGTTACGACCTGAACCTGAAGACCACCCTGGTCGTGGACCTGAGCCTGCCGGAAGAAGAGCTGCTCGCGAGGATGAAGAGCAAGACGCGTTACAACGTCCGCCTCGCCGCCAGGAAGGGCGTCGAGGTGGTCGAACCGGAGTTCGAGGAGGGCTGGGAGACCTTCTACGAGTGGATGAAGGCCACGTCGGAGCGGAAAGAAGACTACGTCCTGAGGAGGTCGCGCGATTACCTCCACGGCGTGATGCGGTACATGCACGATACGGGCCAGGGACGGCTGTTCTTTGCCGAGCACGAAGGGACGCCGCTCGCCGGTATGTACGTCTTCGCCTTCGGCGAGAAGTATTGGTACATGTACGGCGCTTCGAGCGATGTGAAGCGCAACCTCAAGCCCAACTACCTCTTGCAGTGGGAGGTGATGCGCTGGGCCAGGAGGCGCGGTCTCACGCACTACGACATGGTCGGCGTGCCTAAGTCGGAGGACCTGGACGAGAGCAGCTCCTTGTGGAACGTTTACAAGTTCAAGGAGGGCTTCGGCGGAGAGATCTCGGACTCCCTAGGCTGCTTCGACCTGCCGGTAAGGAGGGCGCACGCCGCCGCGTGGTACAAGCTCGAGCCGGTCTACTACCGCCTGTACTACAAGCTGAAGAAAAACGTCTTCTATTGAAGCCTTCAGCAATCAGCTGTCAGCAAAGGACAAAGCCGGAGATTCGGTCCCGCCACAGAGCGTCGTCCTCAGTACTTATCGACGGGACGTTTCCGTGGGAACGGTTAGTGCTCCCAAGAAGCTGATGGCTGAACGCTCACTACTGATACCGAACCCGGCTAATAGAAGCGCGCGAGGACTGCGACACTGACCGGAAGCCGTGCCCGCCTTGGGCGGGTTCACCTCGAAATGCACGAGTCTTCAGGCGGGTTTGGTATGACAGCTAGTATGCGGCGTTTACGCTCGAACGCCACTCGAGGAGCTCTTCGCGCCGTTCCTCTACTTCTTCGGGGCGTTCGTCCGCCAGGTTCTCTCGTTCGGGAGGGTCCTCGGAGAGGTCGAAGAGCTCCTCGGGCTGGTTGCCGTAATGGTAGATGTACTTCTCCGTTCCCCGCAGGCTCGCCATACACGCTTTGTCGTGGAAACAGCTGAACATGAGGGTGCGGTCCTCGGGTACCGGACGTAGGAGCGAGTAGCCCGGGTACTCCCCATTTACTACCTCGTAGCCCAGCATCTCCAGCACGGTCGGCAGAATGTCGGTGTGGTTCGAGAGGCCCTCGACACGCTCACCGTTTTCGAACCACCCGGGGGCGTGGATCAAGAAGGGCACCTTGACGCCCTCTTCCCACATATTATCGTCGTGCTGGAACCTGCGGTGCTCGCCGAAGCCCTCGCCGTGGTCGCCGTAGATCACGAAGATGGTTTCGTCGTAGAGCCCCAACTCCTTGTACTGGTCCATGAGGTTCTTCAAGAAGATGTCCTGGTAGCGGATGCAGTTGAGGTAGAGGTTTAGCGCATCCTTCTCCGAGAACTCCTCGGCACCGTAACGGGTGTCGAGGCACTGGTAGTCGTCGTGCCCCGTGCCCATGAGGTATTCGGCCAGGAAGGGTTCGTCCCCTTGTTCTTCGAGCCACTGCTTGCTCGGCTCCAGCATTATGTCGTCCTCGTAGCCGAAGTAGTTCGTCTTCTCGAAATCCTCCGTCTCCATGGACTCCAGCGGGTAGTAATCCTCGTAGCCGAAGTTCTCTACAAGCCCCTCGAAGTTCTCGAAGCTCTGGGTGGAGGACTGGAAGAGGGCGCTGTCGTAGCCCTGCTCCTCGAGGAGGTCGGCCAGGCACGGGACGGGGATACCCTCGGGGTTTGCCTCGGTGGTCGGTTGGACGAGGTGGGGCTCTATGCCGCAGTTGACCGAGACGCTCGCCTTGGAGGTATGCGGGACGATCGTGTAGGCCCGCTCGGCGAGCAGGCTGTTCTCCGCCAACTCATCGAGGAAGGGAGTGGTCTGTAGGTCCTCGTTGTAGGGTGTTACGGACTGGGCGCGGGTTGACTCGAGGTGGATCAGGACAACGTTGCGCTTCTCGGTTTGGGGCGTCTCGGCGAGGCTGGCGTTCGCGGCCGGATGTTCGACGTTTCGGCCGGTAGTGCCGGCGTACGGAGTGCTCCCCTCGGCGATCGTTTCCTTCGCTCCCGTCAGGATCAAGTTGACGGATGGGTCCCTCACGAACGATACGCTGGCTCCCGCCGGGTTGTCCGTCGAACGGGCCCCGATCAGCAGCGAAAGGAAGCCGAAACCTAACGCCAGGAGCAATAGCCCGAGAGAGCCCAAAAAGGAGACCGCGGGTCTTCCGGCCCGAGACCTCTCCGACCCTCCTCTCCACCGCGCGACGCGCTCGACGGCGCGCGTGACGAGCAACGGGCCCAGGGCCGCGTAGAAGAGGGCGGCGAAGAGGAGTGCCCAAACCCAGGGCGTGGCCCCGGAAGCGAGGACCGGCACGACCTCCCTGAATTGGGGAAGCCACAGGGCGACGATGCCATAGTCGAGCGTGGTGCCGGTCTGCTGGAAGTAATGGTGGGCGAACGTGGTCACTACAACCACGAGCATCGTCACGACGTGGAAGAGGACGACCACGACCCGGCGCGAGAGCCCCCCGCCACGCACAGCGGCGAAGACTCCGATCCAGAACAACGCGTACCCCAGGTTAAAGAACACGTCCGAGCGCATCAGATCGAAGGTCGGAACAAGCCCGGGTATCGAGGCCACGCTGGAGGCTTTTAGAGAGAGGTTGTAGACGAAGAGAGGAACGAGGAGAACGAGCAAGTAAACCCAGTCCCGGCGGCTCAGGAGCACGCCCGGGAGACTCAAAATAGTCCATTTATCGTTTCTCGCCGCCATAGATTTGGGAGATTTTATAGTGTTTTACGGAAATTTAACAGAATCCGTCGAGCGTTCAGGGAAGGTCCTCCGCGACGGATGCCCCACGACGGGCGCCGGCGGGATCCCGGCCGGCGAACCCGGCATACTGGCGGTGGTCCCGGGGCGGGCTTGCGGCGTCTGATGGTATAACCGTAGACGCACGAGGAGAATCCATATCTCCGAGATCGGGCCGGAGGGTAGAACTTGTGGGAGATAGTTCCAGACCGCCTTCAGGGACGGGAGCGAGCGGACCGTCGTCCCCGCGCCTGACGCGGACCATTAAAGAGCTGGCTGTCGCGATGAGAGGGTTACCACTCGGGAAGGGGAGATCCTGGTAAAGGCGCTCGGCGGCCGGCTCTACTACGGGTGGGTCGTGGTCGCGGTCGTGTTTCTGGCGCTTTTGGTCTCGGCGGGGGTGCGGGCGGCTCCGGCCGTCCTGATCAACCCTCTCGAAACGGAGCTGGGGTGGAGCCGGGCGGCTATCTCCTTCGCCGTCTCGGTCGGTCTCCTTCTCTACGGGCTCTCCGGCCCCGCGGCCGGGTGGCTGATGGACCGCTTCGGCCCGAAGAGGCTGACGCTCGTCGGGCTCGCCGTCATCGGCGGCAGCACCCTCGCGGGCGCCGCGATGACCGAGCTCTGGCAGCTGAACCTGTTCTGGGGCGTCCTCAGCGGCGTCGGCACCGGCGTCGTCGCACCCGTCCTCGGCGCCACGGTCGCGAACCGCTGGTTCGTCGAGCGCCGGGGCCTCGTCCTCGGCATCTTCGGGGCCGCCGCCTCGGCTGGCCAGCTCGTCTCCGTGCCGGCCCTCATGTGGCTCGTCGTTGCCGCCGGCTGGCGCGAGGGGACGGTTTACCTGGCGGTGGCTGCGCTCCTCATTCTAATCCCGGTGCTCTTCCTCATGCGCGACGACCCGACCAAGCTCGGCCTCCGGCCCTACGGCGCACGAGAGAGCGAAGAGCGGGGGACGGCCGCGGAGGAGAGCCCCGCACCGGAGCCGGGCACGGCGGCGGAGGCCCCGGTGGAGGCTTCGGCGGAGGCCCAGGGCGGGGCCGTCTCGCGGGCTCTCAGGACCCCGGAGTTCTGGCTGCTCTCGGGGAGCTTCTTTATCTGCGGGGCGTCCTCGAACGGCATCATCGGGGTCCACTTCGTCCCGCACTCCATAGACCACGGTATCCCCGAGGTGACGGCCGCCTCGGCGCTCGCGTTGATGGGTGCCATGAACTTCGCCGGTACCATAGCCTCGGGCTGGCTCACGGACCGCTATGACCCGAGGAAGCTGCTCGCCGTCTACTACTCCCTGCGCGGCCTCTCGCTCCTACTCTTGCCGTTCGTTACGGAGTTTGCCGGGCTCGCGGTCTTTGCCGTCTTTTTTGGCCTCGACTACATCGCCACCGTCCCGCCGACCGTAGCCCTCGTCGCCGACAGGTTCGGCAGGATGAACGTCGGTGCGGTCTTCGGGTGGGTGTTCTTCTCGCACCAGGTCGGCGCGGCCCTGGCCTCCTACCTCGGCGGCGTGTCCCGCGACTCTTTGGGCGACTATACTGCGGCGTTCCTGACGGCGGGCATCCTGGCGATCCTGGCCGCCCTCATGGCCTCGCGCATAAACCGCGAGCCACTGCCCCAGGTCCCGGTCGGGTCGCGACCCTAAGAAGCGGTCTTCCCTCTGGTGTTACCGAGAAGAAACTTCTTTATCTCCTCGTTGAAGGTCTCCGCCCGCTCGTCGTGGGGCAGAAGGGCGGCGTCCCGGAAGATCTTGAGCTCCGCCCGAGGATTCCTCCGGGTAAACTGCTGCGCTTGTGAGACCGGCGTCGTACGCGCCTCCTGCCCCCAGGCGATGAAGCTCTTATGCGGCACCCTCGACCAGTGGTCTTCGAGGCCGAGGTTGAGCTTGCCGGAGACGAAGGACGCCGGGAAGTATTTGGCCCCCGTCTGGTGGCTCGTACGGTAGTAGTCTTCGACGAGATCTTCGGTGATAGACTTCGGGTCGTGGTAGGCCATGTCGCCGAGGTAGTAGCGGATGCCCCGCCGGGAGACGATGGCGTGGTAGAGCGAGTCGCCGAGGACGGGCGCGCGAAAGAGGTTGTATATAAAGTCGCCCAGGCGTCCGGAGGTACGGTCCAGGTTGCCCCCCAGGCCGGTGGGGCAGATGAGGACGAACTTCTTGAAGAGTCGTGGGCTGCGGACAGCCGCGGGCACGACGAGCGCCGCCGAGAGGGAGCTCGAGATCAGGTTCGTCTGGACCCCGATCTCCTCGCGCGCGAAGTCCTCGACCTGCGCCGCGACGTCCTCGGGCCCGTACCTCCGCCGCGGCCTCTCCGAGAGACCGCACCCCAGGAGATCCAGGGCGTACACCCGGAAATCCTCCGCCAGCTCCAAAAAGTTCTTCCGGTACTCGTAAGACGACGCCCCCGCGTACACCCCATGCACCAGCAGAACCGGCGGCGCCTGAGGCTCGCCCGCTACCCGGTACGCCAGCCTCCACCCCCGCCAGTAATAGCGCCGCTCCTCGCCGCCCGCCAGCCGCGCGGGCTCCCCAACCTTCTCCAACCTCCGGTTCAACGCCGCGAGCCCCCCGACAGAGCCCGCCACACCTAATCCCACCGTTCGTAACCTCATACCATAGCCCTCCTCGTCGCGGTCGAAAGCCCCGGTATCCTAGCCCGAAGAGTACCCGCAAGAAAGCTCGAATCGTCGCAGTTCTCTCGTTGACATATCGCGTAAGCGGGTTAACCTTCTTAGGGTTTGCTTAAGTAACTTAACTAAGTAGGAGAAGTTGCGTGGACCGGGAGCGGCTCATAGACGAGGTTTTGATGCTGTTGCCGGTGTTGGGGCGGGGGCTCGGGCGTCCGGGGCCCAGGGAGTTGGGCGAGATCGCCGAGCGGGGGATACCGGTTGACGCGCACATATCCCCGGGCCACGTGCAGGTTCTGATCGCGCTCGGGCGCGGGCCGCATTCGATCCGGCAGCTGGCCGGGGTGGTTGGGGTGTCGTCGCCGGCCGTGACCCAGCTGGTGAACCACCTGGAGGAGCACAAGATGGTCGAGCGGCGCCACGACCCGTCCGACCGGCGGGTGGTCCTCGTGGACTACGCGCCGGGGATGCAGGACATAGCGCGCCGGATGATGGAGGGCCGCCGCCGCCGGCTCAGGGAGGCCGTGAACTCTCTGACTGACGAGGAAGCCCGGGCGTTCTTAAAAGGTCTGAGACTGCTCGTCGAGAGCTTCGACGGCGCGAAGGAGGAAGCCGCCCATGGGCCGCATCGTTAGCTGGTGCTTGAAGAACAAGAGCGTCGTGTTTCTCGCGACGCTCCTGCTCATAGGGAGCGGTATCTTCGCGACCACGCGGCTAAACCAGGAGCTTCTGCCGGACGTCGACTTCCCCGTCATACTCGTCTCGACCCCCGTTCCGGGGGCCGGACCGGACGTGGTGGACGAGCAGGTCGGCCAGCCCATAGAGGGGGCGGTCGGCGGCGTGGAGGGCATAGAGAACGTCCAGACGACCTCCTCGCAGGGGTTCTCGGTCGTGGCCATAGAGTTCGGTCTCGACGTCGACACCGAGGAGGCCGAGACCGAGGTTCAGGCCGCCCTCGAGGACGTGGCGCTCCCACCGCAGGCCGCCGAGCCGGAGGTGATCCGGCAATCCGCCTCGGAGTTCCCGATCCTCAACGTCTCGCTCGCGGCCGAGAACGGAGACCTGGCCGAGCTAACCACCTACACCCGGGACGAGGTCATACCCCGCCTCGAGGACGTCGAGGGCATCGGACAGGTAGAGCTCGTCGGCGGGGCGGAGGACCAGATCCGGGTAGATCTCGACCCCGAAGCTCTGGAGGAGAACAACCTTCCTGCCGCGGCCGTCGTCGGGGCGATAAGCGGGGCGAACGCCAACGCCCCCGTCGGCACCGTGCAGGTCGAAGGCCTCTCCACTCCCGTACGCGTCGCCAGCGAGCTCGAGAGCACCGAAGCCCTCGAAGAGCTGCCCGTCGGGATCTCCGCCGCCACAGGACCTCCTCCCGGCGGCGCCTCCGGTGGTAGACCCGGCGGGGGAGCACGCCCGGGCGCGGCGGCCGGCGGCGCCGGAGGCGGCCCTCCCGGCGCGCTCGCGGGCGGGGCTTCGGGTGGCGCTCCGAGTGGAGCCGCGCCTGCGCCGGTGCTACTCGGGGACGTTGCGGAGGTGCGGGAGGTGGAGGCGGAGATCTCCGGCGTCTCCCGGACGGATGGCGAGCCGAGCCTCGGGCTGAACATAACCAAGGAGCAAGACGCCAACACCGTCGAGGTCGCGAGAGGCGTGGAGGAGCAGCTGGAGGAGGTCCGGGATGATTTAGGTGATGAGCAAGTCTTCGTCGTCTTCAACTCCGCCGAGGACGTCGAGGAGTCGGTGAGCGGCATCGTTGAGGAGGGACTCATAGGGGCCGTGCTGGCGATAGCCATCATCTTCGCCTTCTTGAGGTCCTTGCGCGCCACCCTGGTGACCGCGGTCTCCCTGCCGACCTCGGTCCTGGCGGCGCTCCTGTTCTCCTGGGGCTACGACCTTACCCTCAACATCCTCACCCTTGCGGGCCTCACCATCGCGGTCGGCCGCGTGGTGGACGACGCCATCGTCGTCCTCGAGAACTCCTACCGCTACGTGCAGGCCGGCTACGACCCCGAGGAGGCGGCTCTCAAGGGCACTACGGAGGTCGCGAGCGCCATCACCTCCTCCACGCTCACGACCAGCGCCGTCTTTCTGCCCCTGGGGCTGGTCGGCGGCATCATCTCGAAGTTCTTCGTCCCGCTCTCCCTGACCGTCGCCCTCGCCCTCCTCGCCTCCCTTATAGTCTCCGTGACCATCATCCCCGTCCTCGTCAGCGTCTTCATAAAGCGCTCTTCGACCCGGAACTACCCCGTCGAGGAGAAGCCCGGCGGGGAGCAGGGGGAGACCGCGGAGGAGTCTGTCCCGGCTTATCAGCGGGAGCGGAGGGCCGGTGGTCCCGTCAGCGTGTTCGCGAGACGCGCGTCGAGCCGGGAGGATCAGCCCGCTGAGGAAGGTTTCGGCGGGGGATACGGAGAGCCTGCTCCGGGCGGCAACGGGGCCGGTGCTGGTCGGGGCTGGGGGCTGTGGTTGATCGCCGGGGTCGGGGTGTTTTTGATCGGGGTGCTCGGGGGGGTGGCGGGGATCGTGGTCGCGGCGCTTACGGGCGTGGTGGACGCGGACCTCGGCTCCGCGGGCGACACCCCGGCCCCCATCCTGGCCGTCGTGGTGCTCGCGGTGGTCCTGATCCTGGGTCTCGCGGCCCTTCTGGCGCGCGCGGCCCGGCGCGGACCGAAGAGCGCCGGAGAACGCGGAGAAGGCGAGGAGGACGGGTTCCTGGTCCGGCTCTACACTCCGGCGCTGCTCTGGAGCCTGCGCCACCGGCTTGTCGTTATGCTCCTGGCGCTCCTGGTCTTCGCCGGGGGGCTCGTCACCGCGTTCTTCCTCCCGGTCAACTTCTTCCCGCCTGGCGAGGAGCGGCTCCTCCTCGTCGACGTGGAACTGGAGAGGGGGATCGGGCTGGAGCAGGCGAGCGAGGGCCTGCGCCCCTTCGAGGACTTCCTGGAGGAAGATTCGGGGGTGGAGAGCTACCAGGTCTCCATCGGAGGACGGGACAACCTCTCTCCCGACGCACCCATCCGGGCGAACGACCAAGCCCAGGCGTTCGTTACGGTCGCGGAGGACGCTAGCGTGCCCAACACTTTAGAGCGTATAGGCGAGGAGGGGCGCGACCTCTACGGCGAGGACGACTTCCAGGCGCAGGTGGTCCAGAACGGCCCGCCGCAGGGCGCCCTGGAGGTGACCGTCACCGGGGGAACGGAGGAGGAGCTGGAAGGAGCCTCGGAGCAGATAACCGATGAGCTCTCCGAGGTCGACGGCCTGACCAACCTGGAGAGCGACGCGACGGGCGGCGCCCCCGAGGTGGCGGTGGAGGTCGACCCGGAGAGGGCCGCTACGGCAGGGGTCTCCCCGGCGCAGGTCTCGGGGAGCCTGGCCACCCTCATCGGCGAGGGGAGCCAGGTGACCATCGGCGAGACGCCGGTCGACGTGGGCGTGCCCGGGGAAGACGTAGACTCCCTGGAGGAGGTCCGGGGGCTGCCGATAGGGCCGGGGACCACGGTGGAGGACGTGGCCGACGTTCAGGAGGAAGAGGCGCCGTCGGCCGTGAGCCGCTCCGACGGGGATAGGGCGGTCACGGTGACGGGTAGGATCACCGCGCAGGACACGAGCGCCGTCTCGACCGAGGCCCAGGAGCTCATAGACGGTCTCGACCTGCCGGACGGGGTCACGGCCACCGCCGGCGGCGAGTCCGAGGACATCGAGGAGAGCTTCTACAACCTCTTCCTCTCCATCATCGTGGCGCTGGTCCTCGTGTATCTGCTCCTCGTCGTCTTCTTCGGCTCGCTCGCCGTCCCGCTGGTCATCCTGCTCGCCGTACCGCTCACGACCGCCGGGGCTTTCGGCACCCTCCTACTCACGAACACGGCCTTGAGCCTCCCGTCCCTCCTCGGTATCCTCCTGCTCATCGGCATCGTCGTCTCGAACGCCATCCTCCTCGTCGACTTCGCGACGAAGGCCCGCGGGCGCCACGAAGACGCGGAGGGCGCCATCATCGAGGCTGGTCGCGCCCGATTGCGGCCTATCCTCATGACCGCTTTAGCCACCATTTTCGCCCTCCTGCCCCTGGCCCTGGGGCTAGCAGGCGGCGGCAGCCAGCTGATCTCCAGCAGCCTCGCCCTGACCGTCATCGGCGGTCTCGCGACCTCGACCTTCCTGACGCTGCTCGTCGTCCCGGTGGGCTACTCGCTCCTCGAAGGCGGCCGCAGCCGCCGGAAAAAGAAGAAGTATGCGAGGCAAGATTGACGAAGGACCGGTGCGCGGAAGGACGACAACGGGGGGCGTCGAGGACGGAGCGAGGGCTAAAGGTCGGTGGGCGGGCACCGTACTTCAGAGCCCTCGCGGCCGGGTCGGGGCGGGAAGTCAGTTTGAGGACTTGCGCCGGGAGGCGTGTGGTCCTGATCTTCCACTCGCAGAACACGGCGTGGGCCGCCGAGAAGGTGAACCAGGCCGTGAGGGAGCGTTACCTCTCTTCGGAGGACATCGTGGTGGCGAGCGTCGTGGACCTCAGCCTCGTCCCGCCTTTGTACTGGCTCACGGCGAGCATAGTGATAGGTCAGGCCTACGAAAAGGCCGCCCGCGAGGTCGCTTGCGAGGGCCTCTCCAGGGACGATCCGGCCGACTACGTCCTGATCCTGCAGGACTGGGGAGGCCTCATCAGCCGGAGGTTCGGAGTGCGAGGGGTCGGCCGCGAGGCCGCCGTGGTGGTAATCGACGAGAACGCCGGGATCGCCGGCTTCTACCAGGGAAGAGAGCCCGCGGAGACCGTGCTCCGGATGTTGGAGGGGAACGAAGGATAGTAGGACCCTCGCGAGGACCGGTCGCGACGGTGTTTGCTTGCAGCTTCCCGACTCGCGCCTTTCTCGCAGCAGCTCCGAGTCGTGTGTTTCGGTGCGCTCCTCGAAGATCAGGAACCGGGCGGGCCGTAGTCCGAACCAGGAGACTCCTCCAACTGCATCAGAGGCTCGTCGCTCGTTCGCCGGTCCTACAGCCTGGAGACGATCTTCTTTGCCCGCGGTATCGAGGGCGCGCTCATGCTCAGCTCGCCGACGCCCAGCTCTACGAGCCTCGGGATCAGGGCCGGCTCACCGGCCGCCTCCCCGCATACTCCCACCAGGATGCCGGCCTCCCGGGCGGCCTCGCAGGTGTACTTTATGAGTTCGAGCACCGCGGGGTGATCGGCACTCTGCAGGCGACGCAGGCGTTCGTTGCCCCGGTCGGCGGCCAGGGTGTATTGAACGAGGTCGTTCGTGCCGATGGAGAAGAAGGCGACCTCCGGGGCCAGATGTGCGGCGCAGACGGCGGCGGCGGGCGTCTCGATCATGACCCCGACTTCGAGCGGGCCGGTCTCCTTTCCTTCGCCCTCGAGCTCCTCGCGGCACTCGTCGAGGACCCTACTGGCGGCCCGAAGCTCCTCGACGTCCACGACCATGGGGAACATGACCTTCAGGTTCCCCGCCGTCGCGGCCCGCAAGATGGCCCTGAGCTGGGGCTTGAACAGCTCTGGCACGTCCAGGCTCATCCGGATACCCCGCCAGCCCAGGAACGGGTTCTCCTCCTCGTGCACCTCCACACCGGGCAGGTCCTTGTCCCCGCCTACGTCCAGCGTGCGCACGATGACGGGCTTCTCCCCGAACGCCTCCGCCACCTCGCGGTAGGCCTCGTACTGCTCGTCCTCGGAGGGTAGCTCGTCGCGCTCCATGAACAGGAACTCCGTGCGGAAGAGCCCTACCCCTTCCGCCCCCCACGAGAGAGCCTCCGCAGCCTCGTCTACGGAGCCGAGGTTGGCCGAGACCTCGATCCGGCGCCCGTCCCGGGTCCGGGCCTCGACGTGTTTGTACTCCTCCAGAGCAGCCCTTTCGCCGGCTATCGCCTCTCTCTTGCGTTCGAACTCGGCCACCGTCTCGGGGTCCGGGTCGGCGACCGCGTATCCTTCGCCGCCCTCCACGGCTACCGTTTCGGCCTCGAGGAGCGCCTCCAGCGCGGCGCCTACGCCTACCACGGCCGGTATGCCCATCGACCGGGCCATGATCGAGACGTGAGAGGTCCCGGAGCCTTCGGCCGTGACGAAGCCTAGAGCCATCCCCTTCGGGACGCGGGCCGTGTCCGAGGGCGCCAGGTTGTGGGCCAGTATCACCGAGGGCGTCTGGAGGGCCTCGAGTCCCGCGGCTCGGCTGCCCACAAGCTCAGCGGCTATCTGGTTGGAGACGTCGCGCACGTCGTCCGCCCGGGCCGCCATATACTCGTCCTCCATAGCGGCGAATATCGCTGCGTACTCCTCGCCGACGGCCAGTACGGCCGCCTCCGGGCTCTCCAGACGGCGGACGCGCTCTTCGACCTCGGAGTGGATCTCGGGGTCCCGGGCCATCTCGACGTGCGCCTCGAAGATGCCTGCCTCTTCCTCGCTGCCCGACTCCCGGAGCCGGTCGCCGGTCTCCGAGAGCCTCCTCACCACGGCCTCGGCCGCGCCCTGGAACCGCTCCAGCTCGGCCTCGACCGCCTTTGCGGTTATCCTCTCGCGCTCAGGTTCGAGCCTCTCGGCGACGTGAACGAAAGCCGGCCCCACCGCTACCCCTTCGGAAGCCGCAACGCCGGCGATCCTCCCTGCCCGCTCCGGTCTCTCATCCATGCCGGTAGCCCTCCTCGCGTCGAGCTAATGCTCGTTCTTCGAGACGAGATTCACCAGAGCATCCACGGCCTCCTCCGCGTCGTCTCCCTCCGCCTGGATGGTTATCTTCTCGTCCTTCTTAGCTCCCAGGGTCATGAGCTTCACCAGGCTCTTGGCGTTGGCTTCTCGATCACCCTTGATCACCTTGACATCCGAACTAAACTGTCGGGCTCTCTTGATGAACTCCGCCGCCGGGCGCGCGTGAAGTCCTTCCGCGGGGCCGACGGTCGTCTCTTTCTCCACCATGAACTACCCTCCTTGCTACCGCCCGTGTCCCCAGCTCCGCCGGTCTTCGAGCCGGAAGCTTCTTGGATCGGAACTCCCAACGAGCTACGCTCGAGAGCCGATCTCCGGCAGCTTCATCCTACGTCACGCCAACCCGTGCCGCTGGACCAGGGATGCGAGGGTAGCAGTCTCTGCCCTCCCGGCTACCCCACAAGGTTCCCCACGGGGGCGATCCTGGACGGGACCGGAGTCGGCGGGGAAAGGGGTGCGCTTTGAGGTAACATTCCCTTCTATGACAGGCATTTTGCGGGCCGTTCTCTCGATGTCGGCGTTGAACGCCCTCTCGCGGGCGACGGGGTACCTGCGGGCCATGGTCATGGCGGCCGTGTTGGGGACCGGGGCGGTGGCTAACGCCTACGGCGTCTCCAACGGTATAGCTAACCTGATCTACGAGCTCTTCCTGGGCGGCATCCTCTACTCGGCCTTCGTCCCGCTCCTTATCGAGCGTATCACCAAACACGGTGAAGAGGACGCCCAGCACCTCACCAACGCCATCCTCACCTTCGTGCTGCCGCTCCTCGCCGCGGTCGCCGTCCTCGGCATAGCCTTCGCCGAGCCTCTGGTGGAACTCATGACGCGCTTCCAACCGTCGACGGGGCTCTCCGAGGAGGGGGCGCAGCTCTCCCCGGAGGAGGCGCAAAGGGCGGCGGAGCTCTCGGTCTTCTTCTTCCGCTTCTTCGTCGTCTACATAGTCTTCTTCGGCCTCCTCTCCGTCCTGACCGGCGTCCTCAACGCCCACCGGCGCTTCTTCCTGCCGGCCTTTACGCCGGTGTTGAACAACTTAATCACCATGGCCCTCTTCCTGGGCTACGCGCTCTTCGCGCCGGACAACCCCGAAGCGGCGCTCTACCTGCTCGCCGCCACCACTTTGAGCGTCGCGCTGATGGCGCTCGTGCTAGTCCCGTCCGCCTGGCGCCTGGGCTATAGGCCACGCCCCGTCTTCGGCCACCCCGCCCTCTTGCCCGCCGTCAGGCTGGCCTTGCCCGTGCTGGTCTTCACGGCCGGGTCGCTGGGCGTCCAGTACGTCGGTGGCACCCTGCTCGGTTCCTCCTTCGCCGCCGTACCGCAGCTCTACTTCGCCTTCACCGTCTTCTCGCTCCCTTACGGGATCTTCGTCATAGCCATCGAGACCGCCACCATGCCCGAGCTCTCCGAGAGGCACGCTAACGGGGACGAGGAAGGCTACCGGGACACCCTCTCCTTCGGCCTGAGGACGATGGCGTTTATTATCGTCCCGTCCTCCGTCGGCCTCGTCGCCCTCGCAACCCCCATCGTCGGTCTACTCTACGAACGTGGGGAATTCGGCCCGCAGGATACGGAGCTCGTCGCGAGTATCCTCGCCGCCTACTCGGTAGGTCTCCTCGCCTACGCGGGGTACTTCCTCCTGGTGCGGGCCTTCTATTCGCGGCAGAACACGAGGATGCCGGCCCTCCTGAACATCTGCCTCTTCGGGCTCTACGCGCCCGTGGCCTACGCGCTCTCCAGCGCCGTGGGTGTCGTCGGTTTAGCGCTGGCGCTCTCGGCGGTCAACGCCATCTTCGCTCTGCTGTGCCTAGCGGCGATGAGGTGGGAGATAGGCCAGATAGGCGGCAGACGCCTCCTGCGTTCCCTGACCAGGATCTCGATAGCCGGCGCCATCATGTACGCCGTCGCCTGGGGCGGCGTCGCGCTCCTCGGAACCGGTTCCGGGCTCCTGGACCGGGCGCTCGTCCTGACCGTCGTCGGAGGAGCCTCGCTCGCGGTTTACTTGGCGGTGTCCTATTTGCTCGGGGCGGAAGAGTTGAATTCCGTCGTCGCCCTGCTCCGAAAACGAGTGTAGGGCAGCCAGAGACTGCCCGCTGTCAGCGATCAACCCTCAGCCGTAGGCTCTTTCTAGCCGGTCGCTGCTGTTCTTGCGCGTTCGACTACCGGGTACGTAGCCCCGTCCTTCGACTCGAACGACATCTTGCCAACGGCCGATGGCTGAAGCCCTCCTCACGTACGCGAGGTGGGGACCGTGACCGGCAGGACCACGGCCGAGGGGTGCTCGCGGTCGTGGTAGACGGTCTGCTCGGCGGCCAGCATGGTTGTGGCCGTGGCTGCCGGTTCTCCAGTGCCGAGGTTGCGGTTCCAGCGCGGGTGTGCCCCGCTGGATACCTGTAGCCGGAGGCGGTGGCCACGCCGGAAATGGTACGCGGTTGCCCACATGTCGATCTCGACGCGCGAGCTGCCGTCCGGCTGCGGCTCTATCTTGCCCGGTTCGAGGCGGAACAGCCCGTCGCAGGCGTTGACGGATTCGCCGTCCGGGTGGACGTCGCACAGCCGCCCGAAAAAGTCGGTGTGCGCAAGGCTGGATCCCGCGTAGAGCTCCAGGCGCACCGGCCCGATGACCTCTACGTCCTCCCGGAGCGGAGGCGTGGTGTACACCAGCACGTCGGGGCGCGACTCTAGCTTACGGTTGTCCACGGCGCCCCGCCTCCCGGAGAAACCGAAGAGCGCACCGCCGACCGCGGGCGTGGGGTCTGCGGGGTCGTAACGGTAACGGTCCGGCGGGGTGTCGGCCGGGGGCGATTCTGGGGAGAGATGTCCGTCGGGGTGTAGGTAGAAGCGCGTCTCTTCGGCGGGCGGGGGCCAGGCGTCGAGTTCGCGCCACTCGTCCGCTCCCATGACGTACAAACGTACCGGCTTCGTCCGCGCCCTGTACGCTTCGCCCTTCAGATGCAGGTCGAACCACGCGAAGGTCTCGCGCAGACCTTCCTTCAACGCGCCGAACGACCCGTGTGGGTACGGTCCGACGGTCAGATAAGGCGTCTTGCCCGCGGCGACGAGGGCCGCGTAGTCGTCCAAGAGCTCGCGCAAGAAGATGTCGTACCAGCCGCCGAACAGGTGCGCCGGGGCCTCGACCTCGCGGACCCGCTGGCTCTGGTCCCGAGCCCGCCAGTAGGCGTCGCCGGCCTCCGGGTGCGCGAGCAAGTCGCGGTAAAGGGCGTTTGGGCGCCCCGAGACGTGCGTGTCCGCTTCACCGACGGGCAGCCGCATAAAGCCGCGCCGGAGCTTGAGGCGGATCCACAGCAGAAGGAAATCCCTGGAGAACGAGGCGCCTGCGTCGTCGTCTTGCCCCTCGATGAGGAGGGTTACGGGAAGGGAGACGTCCATGTTGAACGCGCCGTCCGGGTACAAGGCCGGGTAAAAATGCGAGGCGGTGATCTCCGGCATAATCGCCTTGAGGTAATCCGGCGCCTCGGGCGCCGCCGCCCACTGTGTATACCCCAGGTAGCTCTCGCCCCACAACCCCAACGAGCCGTCGAACCAGGGCTGGCCGGAGATCCAGTCCATCGTCGCCCGGCCGTCGGCGTCCTCGCCCTTGAGGAACCCGAACTCTCCCTGAGAGTCGAAGCGCCCGCGGACATCTTGCACCACGACGTTGTAGCCGCGTTCGGCCAGGCGCCGGAGCCCGAAACCCGTCTGGGGGTTCTTCCGCCCATAAGGGGTGCGCACGAGAACCGTTGGGAAGCGGCCCGGCGCCCTCGGGAAATGGCGATCCGCGACCAACTCGACACCGTCCGGCATCGGGACGCGCAGGTCGCGCTCGACGGCGACGTCGTAGGGCGCGGGCGGCAGCCCGAGCAGACGCGAAACGAGGTGCCGCCGGTAACGGTAGAGACCGGCCATGGTCAGCCCGGAGATCAGAAGCGCGATCGCGGCTCGTTTGTGCACCTCATCCCCTCCTCCGTGCTCGTATAAGATGTCCCCGTGCCGACTCGTCGAGTCGAATACGGGATCGACGGTTCCAACATTTCCCTCTTCCGCACGCCGCCGAGTTCAAACACTCCCGCTAGAACGACGCGTGACGGAGCCACTATACTCTCCACCTCGCGTTCGCGACGAGCTCCAACAGCTAAGGATTAACCATCCTGAGCCTTGTAGATGCCTTTGGAGATCCCCTTGAGGAGGGCCTTGCCTACTTCCACGTCCTCCGAGCCGTGCTTGCTGAAGATCGCCACGACGTACGGGCGGTCTTCGTGCCAGACGATGCCGGCCTCGTCGTAGACCTTGTAGAGCCAGCCGCCCTTCTTGGCCGCCTCGACGTCCTCGGGGAGGCCGTCCTTTATCGACGACTGCAAGTCGTTCTGGTACATGATCTCGACCATCTTCTGGGAGCTCTCGCGGCTCACGGCCTCTCCCGTATAGACCTTTTCGAGGATGATCGCCATGTCGCGGGGCGTGGTCCGGTTGTCGAGGGTCGGGACGGCCGCGCGCTCGCTGGTCACTTTCTGGTAGAGGAACGTGTCGGGAGCATCTAGAGACCGGGCGACCTCGTTTACGTATGCGGGTCCCCCGACGAGGCGCAACAGGGCGTTGGTCGCCACGTTGTCCGACTGGGTCATCATCATCCACAGGTAGTCCTCCACCGTGTGGGACGTCCCGGCCTCCTCCCACTGCAACCACCCGGCGCCGCCCGCCCAGTCCCCGGACTCCGTCTCGAAGGAGTCGTTCAGGGAGATCTCACCCTCGTCTATCTTTTTGAAGACGGCGACCATCAGCGGTATCTTCATGACCGAGGCGCCAAAGAAGGTCTCGTCCGCGTTCACCCCGTAGCCGTAGCCTCCTTTGATATCTTGCGCGTACACCCCGGCCGTCCCGTCGTAATCTTCCGCGTAGTCTTCGATCTCTTGTTGCGCGTCCTCGAGTCCCTCGTCCACCCGCTCGCGCTCGTCTTCGGGCACATCGTCGGCGACCGTCTCCGGTTCCGGCGGCTCGGCCCCCTCGACTGACGGCAGGGCGTCGGTCTCCACGGGCTCTGCCAGGAGCGCCGAAGACTCGGGTCCCGAAGGGTCCGTGCCCAGGCTCTGGGGGTAGACGGATTCGATCAGGTCTTCCGGCACCCCGCCCAGCACGACCCTCTCGTACTCGGGGTTCTCCGGCTCATCGGCCCGGATCGACCTGCGGGCCTTCCACGATTCGTCCTCCCGCTGCAGAAAGACTACGTAGATCCCCTCGTCCTCCGGTCCCTCGACGCGCACGGAGGCCCAGGAAGGGTCGAGAGCGCTCTCGTAAACGCCTTTGACGCTTTCGGCGTCTATGCTCGGTATCTCGGCCGCCGCGAGCCGGTAGGCGACCGCCTCCGGCGAGTCGTCCGTGATTTCCTCCGGAATGGGCTCCCGAGCGGGTTCCCCGGAGGCATCCTCCGGCCTGCCGGGCGCGGCTTCTTGGGATGTCGAAGAGGAGTCTTCCCGGGTCAGTATGGAGAGGTACTCCCCGACACCCACCGTATCGCCCAAGACGTAGCCCAGGACGAGCAGGGCGCTCGCCAGGGAGGCCAGCAGGACCACGATCATGCGGAGCGACCGGCGCCGGCGTCGGGCCTGGGCGAACACCCGCCGGGAATGGAGTTCGGGCCCCGACGGACCCTTATCGTGGTCGGCCTGGCGCCACAACCGCCAGGCTTTGAACCGCTTGATCACGGCGAGCTCTGGTCCCTTCTTCTCGCAGGACGATAAGCAGGTTTTGACGAGGTAGTAATCGCCGGCAGCAAAGCCTCTGCTCCCGGCCGGAAGTCTCCGTAACCGATTTTGCGCCTCCCCCTGGGGCAAGACCCCAGCGCCTGCGGCCTTTTTCCAACCGGGGTATCCTAACAAAAAGGAGAAGTTTTCGCTTCCTCCAGGATCGACTTATGCTCGGCCGAGCATACACGCTTCTCTCGAACGGCTTCCGGATGCTTCCAACCTCCCGGTCCCGCTCGCGGGCGCCCGACTTGGACTTTGCGAAGCCGCTCCTTTACACTCTGTTTCTCGGTTCAGACCATGCGGTAGATTCTACGGAGTAAAGAAGAGTTGCGCTACGACGAAGGAGAAAGAAAGGTAGTGGGGTCGGGGGAGCTTATGCACCTGCATTACGACGGCGGCCCCGCGACGCGGTTCTCGGGCCTGCCGGGAGATAACGTAGGAGAACGTCCCGAAGACCGCTTCCCGTTCAGCCGATGAAGATATCGATCCGGGAGTTCGATCACAGCGCCGAGCTTCAGCACGGCATCGACAGGCTACGCAAGCTCGTGTACCCTCACCTGCCCGAGTCCTCCGACACCGTCTGGCATTCTTCCGTCTGGCGCTGGTTGGAGAGCCATCCGCTGGGGAGCGAGATGCGGCGCTGGGTGATGGTCACCGAAGAGGGGGAGGTGGTCGGCCACCTGGCAGCCACGCCCCAGTACTACCGGATCGACGGGCAGCGGGTCCTCGCCCACACGCCCGCAGACTACCAGGTGCTCCCCCAGTACGGCTTCCAGGCCCTCCTGTTGATGCGCAAGTTCTTCCGCTCCACCCAGAACTGCGTGGCCGTCGACATGCTGCCGTCGGTCATCGCGGTCGAGACGCGGCTGGGGGCGGAAGAGGCAGGGTACATGCAGTACGTGGCGAAGCTTCTGAACGTCTCGAGGCTCCCGGCGCCGCCGCTCCCTTCGCCGGTAAAGAGGCTCCTGGGAATAAAGGAGCAGGGCGCGCCCACGGGCGCGTACGCGGACGAACCCGGAGCGGAGCCGCTGGAAGTCCACGAGCACGTCATACCGCCGCCGCAGCGCCCGCGAGCCCCGATCCCCGCGCCCATAAAAGGACTTATGAACGGGGGACTCCGGCTGGTCGACGAGGCGCTGGGCGGAGCTTTCGGGGACAGGTCCAGGGTGGAGATGCTGGAGGGGTTCGACGAGGCATTCGACGAGCTGTTCGAGAAGATAGCCTCGCGGGTGCCCTGCGTGCCAGAGAAGGACGCGGCGTTCCTGCGCTGGCGCTACGGCCCCGGCTCTCCCCAGACGCCTGTTACCATCCTCGGTGTGCGAGATGAAGAAGGACTCGTCGGTTACGCTGTGCTCGGGGTGACCGTGAAAAGTCCGGCGGGCTTCCGGGATGCCTATATACTCGATCTCGTAGCGCTTCCGGGACGCCACGACGTTGCGCGGGCGCTGCTCGGGGAGGCGGTACGCTTCTTCAGGAAGGCGGGGGTGCCCCTCGTCAGGTACCGGTACCTCGAGTCGCCTACCTCGCCCCGCTCGAACGACCTGGTACGCTTCGGCTTCTTCCCCCGCAAGGGGAGGAACAACAGACTGCTGGTCAAGTTCAAAGATGCTGGCCTGCACAAGGTCGCCCGCCACATCGCCAACTGGTCGTACAGTATCGGCGACGGAGAGGCGACTTTCTGGGTCAAGCTAAGTTAGGTTCCGTTAGGAGGTTTTCATTATGGCAGTTAGCACCGAGAACGTGGTCGCCGAGATACGCGGATGGCTGCAGGAGAACGTAACGGGGAACCGCGACGTCTCCGAGGACGAGCAGCTCATCGAGAAGGGTGTGCTGACGTCGCTGCAGACGGTGGAGTTGGTCATGTTCATGGAGGACAGGTTCGACATCGTCGTCGAGGACGAGGAGCTAAACGAGGAGACCTTCGCCTCCGTCAGGACCATCGCCGATCTGGTGACCAGCAAGACGGGGTGAGCATGTACCCGGAATTCACCCTCCACGATCTGCTCCACAACTCCGCCGAGCGCTACCCGGACAAGGCGGCGATCGTCGACGGCGACTCCGAGTACACCTACGAGGACATGAGCCGCCAGAGCGGTGCGCTCTGCGCCGCGCTCCAGGACGCGGGCGTCGAGAAGGGCGACCGGGTCGGCGTGTACATGGAGAAGTCCTGGGAGGCGATAGTGGCGATGCTCGCCGCCTCGCGGGCCGGCGCCGCCTTCGTGAACCTCAACCCCATGTTCAAGCCGCCCCAGGTCCGTTACGTAACCGAAGACTGCGACATCCGTGTGATGATCGGGGACTCCGAGAAGCTGGCGGACCTGGAGCCGAAGACCGTCGAGAGGGCGTTCTACAGGGGCGACAGTCCGGATTCGGGAGGCGTCTCCGGCGAGCTCACGGACCTGGACGAGGTGTTGCGGAGCGGGGACTCTCCCCGGGAGGTGAGGCAGGTCTCCGAGGTGGACCTCGGGACGATCCTCTACACCTCCGGCTCGACCGGGATGCCCAAGGGGGTCTCGACGAGCCAGCGCAACCTCGTGGTCGGCGCCCAGATCGTCTCCACGTACCTCGAGAACACCGAAGAGGACCGGATACTCTCGGCGCTCCCGCTCAACTTCGACGCTGGGCTCAACCAGTTCACCACCTCGTTGCGGGTTGGTGCGACCCTCGCCCTGCAGCGTTCGAGGCTGCCGGGAGACCTGTTAAAGGGGTTGCGCAGGCACGAGATCACGGGCGTTGCTGGGGTGCCGCCACTGTGGTCCCTGCTGCTCCGGAGCGCGAAGTCCATCGGGGCGGAGCCGCTCACGCACCTACGCTACATCTCCAATACTGGCGGTCGAATACCCCAGGCAAACCTCGACGAGTTGCGGCGCCTGCTGGAGCCTGCGGGTACGAAGATCTACCTGATGTACGGCCTGACGGAGGCGTTTCGCTCGACCTATTTGCCACCGGAGGAGATACACCGCGGCACCGAGTGCATCGGCAAGGCGATACCGGACACCCAGATCATGGTGATAAATAAACAAGGTGAGGAGTGCGCCCCCGGCGAGGTCGGCGAACTGGTCCACCGCGGTCCCACCGTCGCGATGGGCTACTGGGGCAAGGAGGAGGCGACGCGCAAGGCGTACCGCCCGAACCCGCTCGCCCCTGTGGAACTGTTGGACGTGGAGAGGGTTGTCTACTCTGGGGACAACGTCCGGCGGGACGAAGAGGGCTTCATCTACTTCATAGGCCGCGAGGACGCCATGATCAAATCGCAGGGCTACCGGATGAGCCCCGAGGAGATAGAGAACCTCCTCATAGGATCGGGCCACGTACACGAGGCGTGCGCCTTCGGGGTGCCGGACCCGGACTTAGGCCATCAGGTCATGGCGGTCGTCTCGCTCAAGAGCGACGGCCAGGAGGGCGTCATCGACGAGATCCGGGAGTACGTCGTGAAGAACGGGCCTCCGTACATGGTGCCGAAGGAGATCATGGTCCAGGACGAGCTGCCGAAGACCGGTTCCGGCAAGATCGACCGGAAGGGGATAAGCAATGCTTACGCAGATCGATAAGGCTCAAACCCTGGCCGAGCGCTTCGGCGGCTGGCGCGAAGGGGAGTTCGCCCCCACGGGGGTGCCCGTAAGCCGGATAGCCGAAGAGCACGGCACGCCCTTCTACCTCTACCACGGGGAGATGATCTCGGAGAGGGTCCGCCGCGTCCGGGCTGCCTTGGGCGGAGACGTGGAGGTCACGTACTCCGTCAAGGCAAACCCCAACCTCGCCGTGTGCCAGTTGATCGCACGCGAGCAGCTCACCGGGGCCGAGGTCGCCTCGTCCGGCGAGCTGGTGGTGGTGCGGGCCGCCGGGTTCGCCCCGGAGGACATCGTCTTCGCCGGGCCCGCCAAGACCGACGAGGAGCTGCGCATGGCCGTCGAGGAGGGTATCTTCGCGGTAAACGTGGAGTCCCTGAACGAGATCGACCGCCTAGCTTCGATCGCGGAGAAGGAGGAGCGCAAGATAGGCGTCGGGCTCCGGATCAACCCCGCCGCTCAACTCATGGGCTCCCAGATGCGCATGGGCGGGACGGTCGGGCAGTTCGGGCTGGACGAGGCCGACCTCCCCGAAGCGGTTCGTAGAACGCTCTCCTACCCGGACCAACTCGTTCTGCGCGGCATCCACATCTACACGGCGACCCAGGTCTTCGACGCGGACGCGCTCCTGGAGCACTGCCGCAACATCTTCGAGATCGCGTTGCAGACCGCGGACCTCGCGAGTAAGCCGCTGGAGATGGTCGATTTCGGCGGCGGCTTCGGCGTCCCGTACTTCGAGAAGATGGAGGAGTTCGACTTGGAGCGGTTCGGGGAGGGCTTCCAGCAGCTGTTGGCCTCCTACCGGTCCGACCCGCGCCTCGATGGCTGCCGGTTCGTCTTCGAACTGGGACGTTACCTGGTCGCCGACGCGGGCGTCTACGTCACCCGCGTGGTCGACGTGAAAGAGATGAAGGGCAAGACCTTCGTCACCACCGACGGCGGCATGAACCACCACCTGACCGCGACGGGGAACATGGGGCAGGTCTTCCGTAAGGCCTACCCCATCCTGAACCTGAGCCGCGCGGGAGCAGGCACGGGAGAAGAAGGCGTGGCTGTGGCCGGCCCCTGTTGCACGCCGCTCGACATGTTCGGGACCAACATTCCCCTGGAAGACCCGAGGCCCGGGGATCTCCTCGGCGTGTTCTATAGCGGTGCGTACGGGTACAGCGCCAGCAACCTCGGTTTCCTGAGCCACCCCACGCCGGCGGAGGTGCTGCTCTGGCAGGGCGAGGCGCGCCTCCTGCGGCCCGTTGGCAAGCCCGAGGACGTGCTCAGAGACCAGGAGCCGCTGCCGGCGCCGGAGCGGGAGTCCGGCGTCCTCGGCTAAGGTGCGGCCGCGGCCGCCACCAACCTCTCCCGGCCGCGCGAGCGTCGGAGTGTCTCGCTCGTGAGCCTGCGACCCGCGCGAACCACCGTCCCCTACGCGATGAGGGAGATCCGGGGCGCTACGCAGGCCGGGTGGGACGACTTGCTGGAGGGTTCGCCGGGAGGCGGGCACGTCCTGCAGAGCTACGAGTGGGGCGAGTTCAAGAAGCGCCTGGGCTGGAGGCCGGTCCGGCTGGTGCTCGAGAGGGACGGCGAGGTGGCGGGGGTCGGCCAGTTCCTCGCTTACGACACGGGTCCGTTCGTCCCCGGCGCCCTCTGGTACTGCACCAAAGGTCCCTGGTTGCCCTGGGACGACGAGGAGGCCATCTGAGCCTTTTTCCGGGGCGTGCTGGAGGGAGCGGGGCGCGAAGGCGCGCACACCGTCAAGATAGAGCCCGAGGTCCGTGAGGAGCAGAGGGACGTGAAGGTCATCCTCGAAGGGATCGGCTTCCGCAAAGCCCGCTACGACCTCAATCAGAAGGCTACCATGCTCGTGGACCTGAGCCCGCCCGAAGAGGAGCTGCTCGCGAGGATGAAGGGCAAGACGCGCTACAACGTCCGCCTCGCCGCCAGGAAGGACGTCGAGGTGAGCGAGCCCGACTTCGAGGAGGCGTGGGACACGTTCTACGGGTTCATGCAGGACACGGCCGACCGGGCCGGTTACCCCATAAGAAGGTCACGGGAGTACCTCCACGACAACATGCGCGAGATGCACAACGCGGGCCGGGGGCACCTGTTCTTCGCCACACACGAGGAGACGCCGCTCGCCGGCATCTACGTCTACACCTTTGGCAAGAAGTACTGGTATATCCACGGCGGCTCGAGCAACGAGAAGCGCAGCCTCATGCCAAACTATCTCCTGCAGTGGGAGGTGATGCGTTGGGCCAGGCAACGCGGCCTGACCTACTACGACATGGTCGGTGTGCCCAGGCCCGAGAACTTCAACGAGGGCGACTCATTGTGGGGTGTCTACAGGTTCAAAGCGGGCTTCGGCGGGGAGATGCCGACTTCCTCGGCTGCCTCGACCTGCCGGTAAAACCGATGCGAGCAGCCGCGTGGTACAGATTAGAGCCGATCTACTACCGCCTGTACCAGAAGCTCAAGCACGAGGTCTTCTACTAAACTAAAACTACCAAAAGGAAGCCCCCGGCCGGAAAGCCGGAGGGCTCTTCTTCCTTCTGGTTCTACTGATCTACCTCTAGTAGTTCACGGGCGCTATGTTGACTTCTTCGGAGTTGGGCGCGAGGGTCTTACCCTTCTCGTCGATCAGGGGCATGTAGGTATCCTTGTGGAGGACGTCGTCGAAGATTACCTCGCCGTCCTCGTCCGTCACCTTCTGGTAGGTCTCCCACTTGGAGTAGTCGGCACCCAGGTAGAGCGGTTCGGAGTCCATCTCCACCTTCTTCCCGGTCGGTTGGCCCCAGACCTCGGCGTAGATGTATCCGTCGTCCGCCACGTACTCCCGCAAGAATATGTAGCCGTCCGTCGTGTTCTCGAACTTCATGTCCAGCGAACCGAACCACACCGTCGCGTCCAGGCCGGGCCGGATATAGGGCAACTGCGCGTCGTGCGGGTGGCGCTCCACGATGTCGAGGCCGGCGTAGTTGGCCGCCATGTACAGCGTCGATGAGACCTGGCAGAGACCGCCGCCGTCGGCCTTCTCCTCCTTGCCCTCGATAATGACCTTCGTCTCGTTGTACTCCTGCGGGGAGGCGACCTCGTTGACGGAGAAGACCTCGCCCGGCGCCAGGAACCTACCGCTTATGGCGTTGGAGGCTATCTCCAGGTTCTGTACCCGCTCCGGACTCTTGTCGCTGCTCAGCGTGTAGTCCGTCCGGTACGTCCCGATGAGCTCCGTCGGCTTCAGTGCCTCGGCCTGGGCGGTCGTGAGCTCGGGCTCGGTGGTAGCGACGGGCACCTCGTACTCGCGCTTTCCGTCGAAGAGCCCGGCCTCGAGGGTGTCGAACAGCTCCTCTTCCTCGATCTCCGTTCCCGTCCGGCTCTTCGTGACGACTACCTCGTCGCCGCTGACCTTGAACCCGGCCTCGACCGGCTCGACCGTCAGGTCGTCGTACATGTCTGACAGGGACTCCCGCAGCTGCTCCCGGTCGAGGCCGACCCGGAGCTCGCCGTTGCCCCTCGGCGTGAAGCTCAAAGACTGTCCGATCTCCTGGGGCGAGAACTCCCATTCCTCGCCGTCGGCGGTCAGGGTCACGGGTCTGGACATCGCCCCTTCGGCTATCCCGGCGGCCTCTTCGGCTGCGGGGGTCAGGACCGCGGGCTCGACCGTCTCCCCGGCGACTTCGACCTCGTCGCTCATTCTCCCAAGGGCATCGTCCAGGTTCGCCGCCGTGGTCGCGACGTCCAGCGTGTACCCCTCGCGGGACTCGACCGCCTCCGCCCCGGAGCCGCGGACGTTCACGTAGGCGTCGCGGGGCTGCGCGTTCGCCCGCGCGGCCCGGTTCTCTATCCTGGACCGGACGGCCTCCCGGTCGTAATCGACCACGGGCGAGGTCTCAACCGTGCCCCAGGCCGCTTCCATCCGCTCACCGATGCGCTTCGAGATGCTGCCTTCACGCCCGACGGCGTAGGCGCGGTCCACGGTCCCGTCGACGTCGACGCTCAGGTTTACGTCTTCCGCGGAGAGGGCGAACTCTTCGGGACCCCCGGTGAACCGGATCTCCTGCAGCGCGTTCGCGCCGCGCTCCTCGACCATCCCGCGGGCCTCCTCCGGCGTCTCGCCGCCGACAGACACGTTCCCGACCGTGACGCCCTGAAAGATCTTGCCGGCGTTCGCCCAGTAGTCGGCCGCCGCCAGCACGGCCACGGCGGCGCAGACCACGAGCACGACGCCGAGGATCCCCCGCCGGCGTTGGCTGCCCTTGGGACTCTTGGGACGGGAATTCGAGAAGTTGCCAAAGCTATCCCTGATGTCGAAGTCGGTCCTGGAATTCACCCTGTCTCTCGGGTTTTTAAGACTCAACAGCCCACCCTCCGTGCGCGATGCCACGCAACTCAACTACCCAACAATCGGATCGCAGGATAGTGCCCCCTCGGTTTTGGCGGCGCTCCGGCCCCATTCGAGCCCGGCCTCGGCGCTGCTCTGCATGAAAAGCTTAACACGGACTTGAGGGTTGCGCCAGCTTTCTCGCGGCAATCGCCCAGATTGTTTTAACAGAACCTTAACATTGGTTACTAGTCCTCTATGCTCCCGGAGGTCTCGAAGCTCTCGCTGCCGGTACTCGCTCTGCGTTGAGCCTCTTCCATCAAGAGCTCTTTCTTGACGAAGAGCCAGAAGGGACCTACTTTCTCGGCGCGGTAGCGGGGATCCAACCACCCGTCCAGCGCCTGGCGGTGCTCGGGCGAGAGTTGGCTGCTGGGCAGCAGGGATTGTCCTTCGCCGAAGAAGCTTATGGCGCCGGGGTCGTACGCTTCCAGATTGTCGAGCCAGCCTTCGAAGCCTCCCGGCGTACGGGCGTCGATGCGGTTGTTGACGCCGGCCGTGATCCAGAGGTAAGGGTCGGGGTTCGTCTGGTGGAGGAGCACCATTACTGCCGGGGAGTTTATCGAAGCAAGCCTTACGTCTTCCCCGAACCTCTCCTGTATCTCCTGCGCTCCCTCTCTCTGGGCAGGCAGGTCTATGGTCGTGCCCGTAAGCTTGTAAGCGGCGCCGGCGCTGATCTCATCCCAGGTATTCGCCAGGGCTATCGTCAGGAGTATCGCGCTCAAGAGCGCGGCGAGGACCCGCGGGTTGTCGGCGCGCCGGATCGCGGCGGCCAGGAATCCGCCGAATCCGATGGCCGCGTACGGGAGGAAGACGTAGAAGTCGTCGGCGAGCTGGAAATCCCGCAGGGACCACAGGACAGGGGCCGGGAAGGAGAGCAGTATCGGCAGGAAGCGGTACTCGAACGGTCTCTGGAAGTAGAGGCGCAGGATCACGACGAGGCCGATGAGGATCGGCACCAGCATCGTACTGTACGGCAGGATGATGTTGCTCGCCGCCGTCCCCAGGAGCGCCGCCGCACTAAACGACCCCCGCTCGAGGAAGAGGAAGTTGAAGAGGACGAACCCGTCGAGAAAGTCGTACAACGCGCCGTGGTAGTAGAAGTAAGCGACGGTAGCCAGGAACGGTGTCGCTCCTCCGGCTATGGTGCGCAGCGCGGCGCCGTATCGCTCCTCTCTGGGGCGCGTGATGGCCAAGAGGAAGGTCACGAACGCGAAGGCCGCCATGGGCTGCCACACGAGGAACGCCAGGGAACCGGAGAAGCCGGACCAGAACCACTTCTTGCGGACCGCGAGCAAAAGGCTCAAGGTCTGGAAGAGGACCATCGGGGTCTTGGGTTCGGGCCCCGAGGCGGCGGGTTGCGCGTAAGCATAGAACCCCAGGAAGGTGAGGGCCGCGAAGAGCCCCGCCTCCCGCGACCGGAACACGTCCTTGCCGAGCAGATAGACCGCGACTACCGTGAGGCAGGCGGTGACGTAGAAGACCAGGCGCACGGCGTAGACGTCATCCACGTTCAACAGCCCGGACATCACCACCCCGAACCCGGCGATCAAGGGGGAGAGGGGACCTTTGTGGTCGAAGACGCCGACGTAGGGCGGAACGCCCTCGGCCACCCTCTGACCACTATAGAGATAGATGGAGTAGTCGCGGAGCAGCACCCCGTCGAAGCCGTACAGAGCGTACACGAGAGCGGCAAGGGCCAGGACGAGCAGCGGGAAAGCCAATCCGCTTGCCCGAGCAAGGCCACTTTTCTGCGCGGCTATCTTGAACCTCTTGGTTGAGATGCGGCCTCCCGTTAAATCTCGATGAAGCGCGAGCTATGATAAACGCCTTCGGGGTCCTGTGCAATTCCGACTCCCGAGCCTACCACAGCGGAACCACACGGACTCCAAGACCGGAGCCGAGCGATGCTCGTATCCTTCGGGGGTCGTGGAAAGATGGTCCTTTTGGAGCGATGTGGGGCGGGGTTGCGCCTGCTAGGGTTTTCCTAGAAATGTAACTAGCAGAAGATCTACAATAGGAGCGAGCCATGAGCGAGCTGCGTACGCTGGGATCCTTTATCGACACGCTCTCCGAGCGCGGGGACCGGCCGGCCGTGTTGGCGTTGCACAAGGAGGACGACGAGCGCTGGGCTTACGCCGAGCTGGCCGACCACGCGCGGCGGTTAGCGGGCGGCCTGAACAGAGCCGGCGTAGGTCGCGGGGACCACGTGGCGCTCTTCGCCGGCAACCAGGTCGAGTGGATCGTGGCGTGCTTAGGAGTGATCGGGGCGGGCGCCGTCGTCGTGCCCCTGGACGCCCAGATCGATGACGCGTTGCTCGGCCACGCCCTTAACGACAGCGGCGCCGGGTTCATCTTCACCACGGCCGAAGGGGCGGACCGGCTGGAGCGCCTCGACGTCGAGGCCGCGCCTCAGCCCATCTTACTCGACGCCGGGGAGGACGACGAGCGGGGGTGGCGGCGCCTGTTGGCGGACCGGGACGCGGAGGCAGCGCTAGCTTCGCCCGAAGAGGAGGATCGGGCAGCGCTCTTCTACACCTCCGGGACCACCGGCACGGCCAAAGGCGTACCGTTGAGCCACCGCAACCTTACATTCCAACTCAACACGCTGCTCGAGGCGGACCTCCTGATAGAAGACGACCGCGTCATGCTGCCGCTGCCGCTCCACCACGTGTACCCGTTCGTGATCGGGATGCTCACCCCGCTCGCGGCTGGGTTGCCGGTCATCATGCCCCACGCCCTGACCGGACCCCAGATCATACGCGCCCTGCAGGAGGGAGAGGTCACCCTGGTCGTCGGCGTCCCGCGGTTGTACGACGCGCTGTACTCGGGGATAGAAGAGCGGGCCAAATCCGGCGGCCGGATCGCCGCCAGGCTATTCGAAGCGGGCTTGGGCCTGAACACGTGGCTGCGTCGGCGGCTGGGACTGCGCATCGGCGAGCCCTTGCTGCGCCCCGTACGCAACCGGCTCGGACCGAACCTGCGGGTCCTCGCCTCCGGTGGCGCCGCGCTCGACCCGGAGCTTGCCTGGAAGCTGGAGTCTTTAGGTTGGCGGGTAGCCGTCGGCTACGGGCTCACCGAGACATCCCCGATACTGACGTTGAACCCGCCCGACGGGCGAAAGCTCGAGAGCGCGGGCCGCCCGATCTCCGGCGTCGAGATCCGGATAGATCCCTCCGCCGTGCCCGACGAGTCGGAGGAGGGAGGGGAGAGACAAGAGCGCCGGCCCGACGAGCCCCGTGAGGAGGGCGAGATCCTGGCCCGCGGACCGAACGTCTTCTCCGGCTACCGCAATATGCCCGAAAAGACCGCCGAAGTCCTTACCGACGACGGGTGGTACCGCACCGGGGATCTGGGCTACCTCGACGACGGCTACCTGTACGTAACCGGACGCGCCTCGACGCTCATCGTTACCGAGGGCGGCAAGAACGTCCAGCCCGAGAATGTCGAGGAGGTCTACGACCAGAGCCCCGTTATCCAGGAGATCGGGGTGCTGCAAAAAGACGGCCGGCTCGTCGCGGTGATCGTGCCGGACCCCGGCGAGCTCCGCCAACAAGGCGGAGCCGACGGCGACGTCGAGAAGGCGATCCGCGAAGCGGTCCAGGAGAGGTCGAAGCGCCTGCCGTCCTACCAGCGCCTCTCCGACTACGCCGTCACCCGCGAACCGCTAGAGTACACGCAGCTAGGCAAGCTCCGCCGGCACCTCCTCGAAGACCGCTACGACCGGGCGAAAGAGGGTGAGGAGGGCGTGGAGGGCGCCGCCGGACCCATCCCGGTCGAGGAGATGTCCGAGGAGGATCGCGAGCTCCTGGAGGACCCGGCCGCCGAACAGGTCTGGGAGTTGCTCGCCCGCCGCTACCCCGACGCGCGCCTAACCCCGGACACCAGCCCGCAACTGGACCTCGGCGTGGACTCGATGGAGTGGGTGAACCTGACGATGGAGATCGGCGAGAGCGCCGGCGTGGAGCTGGACGAGGAGGCCATAAACGGCATCGACACCGTCCGCGACCTCTTGCGAGAGGTAGCCGAAGCGTCCGGGTCCGGCGAAGCCCCGTCCGGGGCCTCGCCGCTCGAGCAGCCCGAAGAAGTGCTCGGCGAAGACCAGAAACGCTGGCTCGAGCCGCTGGGGCCGGGCAAGTCGGCGATGGCGCGGGGCCTCTTCTCGCTCAACCGGGCGCTGATGCGGGGTCCGTTCAAGCTGAGGGTGGAGGGCCTGGAGAACCTGCCGGAGCGGGGCTCGTTCGTCGTTGCGCCGAACCACGTCAGCTACCTCGACTCCTTCGCGGTTGCCGCGGCGCTCGACTACCGGCTGTTGCGCCGGACGTACTGGGCCGGCTGGACAGGCGCGGCCTTCGGCAACCCGCTCACCCGCCTGGTCAGCAGGCTCGCGCAGGTGGTGCCCATAGACCCGGAGCGGGCTGGTGTCTCAAGCCTAGCCTTCGGCGCCGCAGTGCTCGCGCGCGGGAAGAACCTGGTCTGGTTCCCCGAGGGACAGCGCTCGCCCAACGGCAAGCTGCAGCAGTTCAAGCCCGGCATCGGCATGCTGCTAAATTACTTCCAGGTACCGGTGGTGCCGGTCTTTATACACGGCACCTACGAGGCGATGCCGCGGGGGAAGGCTCTGGTGCGGCCGGCAAAGGTTACGGTCGTCTTCGGCGAGCCGCTCGACGTGCAAGGTCTCGTCGAGCAGCAGGACGAGGACGGCCAGTCGCGGGACCGTATCCTCGAGACCCTGCGCGACCGCGTGGCGGAGCTGGGCGGCAGGTCTTGACCGGAAGCGCCCCAAGACGGACGAATACTCCGTACTGGAGTCCTATCGTGACGCGGAGCCGCCATCCTCGCGCGGAGACCCTCTCTCAGCGTGACGTTTCGAGGGGAAGCACTCCCGGAGCCACGGCGGACAACAGAGAGCAAAGGTCCAACCTTCGCGCAAGAGCTTGGGCTATCCTCCCGGGCCTCGACAAGCCGTTCGCCGGTTGATCGCCGGCCGGGGCACGGCGAGCACGACTTTCCAGCTTTTACGTAAATTCCGCGTGAACCTGGGTTAACCCTTTGTTAAACTCTTCCGTCTATGGCGATGGAAAGCGACAACCTGGAGACGCGTGGGGCTTCTCGCTCTCTTTTGAGTGGTCGCGACTGGATCTACCTGCTCAGTCTCCTGGTCCCCTTCGTGATCTACGATCTGGTCTTGAAGGGCGCTCTGGTCTTCGCGGGGACCGGGGACCCAGGTCTCCTGGGGGGGCTCGGTCTGATGCGGTCGGACCTATTGTTCAACCTGGGGTACGTGTTGCTGTGGGCAAGTCTGTTCGCGCTCACCGGAAGGCGTTCTTCCCGGTGGATCGTCGTCGCTCTCTTCCACGTGATTACTATGCTCGTCGCGCTGATAACGACGAGCGCTTACCAATACTACAAGGTCACCGGTTCGACGCTCGACTCCGACTACCTCTACCTCTGGCTCTCGTCCCCCGAGGGAACGGGCGGCGCGATAGCGAGCGAGATCACCCCGGGTATCCTGGTCTTGCTCTCGATGATAGTCGCCTACGTGGCTGTGGGGCCCGCTGTGGTGACGCGCCTCGTTCTCCGGTGGCGCGGTCGGTCCGGCGGAGTCGGCGTCCGGACGCCGGTGGAGGTCTCCTGGCTCCGGATCGTCGGCGTGGGGCTCGGGGCTTACGCGCTGCTCTCGTTCTCGCTGCTGCCCGGCGGTAGCTCGACGGGCGCCAGCAAGTCCTTCTCTAGGGATGCTTTCGTCAACGTGGTGATGACCGCGGCCCAGGTGGCGGAGAGCGAGCAGCTCCCGGAGATAGCCGCCGAGCCGGTCGCCGAGAACCCGCCCGCGGAGGCGAGCCTCGCGTCCACCGCCGGGGCCGAGAAACGCAACGTCGTGATGATTTTCCTCGAATCGACCCGCGCGAGGGCCACCACCCCCTACAACGAGAGCCTCGACACGACGCCCTTCCTGGACGCTCTGGCGAAGAAGAGCCTCCTGGCCGAGCAGGCCTACGCGGTCGTCCCCCACACACACAACGCCATCGCCGCGACCAACTGCGGCGTCGAGCCCCCGCTGGACCGATGGGGGACCATGCTGCTGGGCGCCCGCGAAGATAGCGTGTCCTCCGCGTGCCTGCCCGAACTCCTGAAGGAGCGAGGGTATGACTCCGCCTACTTCATGTCGCAGTCGGAGAGCTTCGAGAGGAGCCCCAAGATCCTGGAGAACCTCGGCTACGAGGAGTTCTACTCGACTGATAGGATGGAGACGGAGGGCTTCGAGCAGACGAACTACTTCGGCTACGAGGACGACGTCATGCTAGAGCCGAGCCGCAAATGGCTCGAGCAGCAGAAGAAGTCGGGTGCGCCCTTTCTGGCCAGCTACCTCACCTCGGCCCCTCACCACGATTACCTGGCCCCCTCCGAGCGCTACGGTCGCAAAGAGTTCACCGACAACGACCTGGTCAACCGCTACCTGAACAGCGTCCGCTACGAGGACATCTTCCTGAAGAACCTCTTCGACCAGTACAAGAAGCTCGGGCTCTACGAGGATACGGTCTTTATAGTCCTCGGCGACCACGGCGAGGGCTTCGGCGAGCACGGCCGCTTCCAGCACGACAACGTGCCCTACGAGGAGGGCTTGAGGATACCGCTGCTCATCCACGACCCCAAACAGTTCCAGAGCGGCGCCACCCTCGAAGGCCCGGTTAACCAACTGGACGTCCTCCCAACCGTAACCGACCTGTTGGGCTACGAGGTCAAAGGCGGCGCGTACGGGGGCAGCTCGCTCCTCCGCCCGATGCGCAAGGATCGTACCCTCCTGTTCAGCTGCTGGAACGAGAGCGGGTGCCTGGCGAGCCTCAAGGGGACGGAGAAGTACATCTACCACTTCGAGGACCAGCCCGAGGAGATCTTCGACCTCTCGAAGGACCCCGCCGAACGCCGGAACCTCGCCGGACAACGCTCCCCCGAAGAGCTGGAGAAGCGCCGGACCGAGCTCCTCGAATGGCGCGCGAAGGTGAACTCCAAGTACGGTATGCAGTCTTCCGAATAGCGAATAACTCCTCGTAGGGAGCTATTCGCTATCAGCCGCCAGCCGGTCAGCTTTCGGTCTTTTTGATGAGTGGCTGTCGAGAAACCCTCGTAAGTACAAAACGAAAGCGCTCAGCCACCAACTCCTCCTTGCTGATGGCTGACCAGCTGAAATGCTGACTAGCTGCCGCTGCCTTGCGGGCCGACCGGCTCGCAAGGCTTCATCACGGACAGCGGCTGCCGGGGTTGTTGTACTTCTCGTCCTGGCGCTGGCGGTAGAACTCGCCGCGACCTAGCGGCGGCCTGTCCGGGTGGGTCGCGGCGTGGACCGTCAGGTAGCGGTCGTAGGCGTTCTCGCCGGAGATCTCCTTGAGGTACCACCAGGCGGACCGGATCGGTTGCAGCGCCCTATTATTCATTCCGGTTCGAGCTCACCCCCGCGCCCACGGGTTCGAGGATGCCGCCGTCCACGTCGAGCTTCGACTCTTCGTAGGGCGCCTCTTGCATGTCCGGCTCCTTCCCGCCGCGGATGAGGCCGAACCAGACGCGGGCGGCGTCGGCTATGACGATGATGATCGCGAGCGCGAAGACGATCGAGAGTATTCCGTCTACCGTCGCGTTCGTGATTATCTGCTGGGTCTGTGCGAGGCTCGAAGCGCCGGTGTAGTTCTCGCCGTTCGCCAGCGCGCTCTGGGCGGCGGACCTTTGAGCGAAGAAGCCGATAGTGGGCTCGGAGGAGAAGATCTTGTACCAGCTCGCCGTCAGCGTCACCACGGCGTCCCACGCCAGGGGCACGAGCGTCACCCAGATATATCTCAGCTTGCCCATCTTTATGAGGATCGTGGTAGCAACCGTAAGGGCTACGGCGGCTAAAAGCTGGTTCGCGATGCCGAAGAGTGGGAAGAGCTGGTTGATGCCCCCGAGCGGGTCGGTCACGCCGACGATCAGGAAGTAGCCCCAGGCTGCGACTATCAAGGCGCTGGCGATCAGGTTGCCCGGCAGCCACGAGGCGTTGCGGAAGGGCTCGTAGACGTTGCCGAGAAGGTCCTGGAGCATGAACCGTCCGACGCGCGTCCCCGCGTCGACAGTCGTGAGGATGAATAGGGCCTCGAACATGATCGCGAAGTGGTACCAGAATGCCTGCAGCCCCCCGAGGAAGGCCGTCAAACCCGCGAAGATCTGGGACATACCGACCGCGAGCGTCGGTGCACCGCCGGTCCGGGAGATGATGCTCGACTCACCCACGGATGCCGCGGTGTTCGTGAGCGTATCCGCGCTGACCGAGAACCCGAGGCCCGTGACGGCCGTGGCCGCCGACTCCGCGGTGCCGCCGGTCACGGCCCCGGGCGCGTTCATTGCGAAGTAGAGGCCGGGATCGAGGACCGCGGCGGCGATCAGGGCCATCACCGCGACGAACGACTCCATGAGCATCGCCCCGTAGCCGATGAAGCGCACCTGCGACTCTTTCTGGATAAGCTTCGGGGTCGTGCCGGAGGCAATGAGCGAGTGGAAGCCCGAGAGTGCTCCGCAGGCGATGGTTATGAACACGAACGGGAAGAGCGGTCCTACCGGAGCCACGGGTCCACCCGTCGCGGAGGAGGCGAACTCGGTGAGGCGCGGCATCTGCATGACGGGCAGGGTGATGGCTATGCCGATGGCCAGAAGGGCTATAGTTCCTATCTTCATAAACGTCGAGAGGTAGTCGCGCGGGGCCAGGAGCACCCACACCGGCAGAACGGAGGCGACGAAGCCGTAGACGATGAGCGCTATCGCGATCGTGACCCCCCCAAAGGTCCAGGCCTCGGCGTAGGAGGAGGACTCGGAGATCCAACCGCCACCTATGATGGCGAGTAGCAGGAGACCCACCCCTATAGCCGAGACCTCCAGGATCCTACCCGGCCTCAAGAAGCGCAGGTAGAAGCCCATCAAGAGCGCGATCGGGAGCGTCATCGCGATGGAGAAGGCGCCCCACGGCGAGTCGGCCAAAGCGTTGACCACGACGAGCGCCAGAACCGCGAGCAGGATGACCATGATGGCGAGGACCGCGACGAGCGCCGCCGCCCCTCCCACGGGGCCTATCTCCTCGCGGGCCATCTGCCCGAGGGTCTTGCCGTTTCGGCGCATGGAGAAGAACAGGATCGTCATGTCCTGGACGGCCCCGGCCAAGATCACGCCGACGATGATCCAGAGCGTCCCCGGCAGGAACCCCATCTGCGCCGCCAGCACGGGACCCACGAGCGGCCCCGCCCCCGCTATCGCGGCGAAGTGGTGCCCGAAGAGGATCCTGCGGTCCATCGGCTCGAAGTCTTGCCCATTGTTGAGCCGCTCGGCCGGTGTCGCCCGGTTGTCGTCCGTATCCAGCACCTTGCGCTGGATGAACCTCGCGTAGAACCTGTAAGCAATGGCGTAGGAGGCGAGCGCCGCGAAGAGTAGCCACGCCGCGTTTACGGTCTCTCCCCTGCCGAGGGCCAGCACCCCCCAACACAGGGCCCCAACCAACGCGACGCCGATCCAGACAGTATACCGGCCGAGACGGTTCCCCATAGTCTCCTCCTCCTCCTACTACCTCTTCCCAAAGGCTTTGATCCGGTTCGCGCATAGTAGCACAACCGGGTATTCCAGCAAACTGCTCGTGTCAAGGGGGTTCCGTCGCTGCCCCGGACTCCGAGGACCCCGGTCCCGGCGACCCTTATCGGTCTACCGGGCGTCCTCGGGGCCGTTGTGTTTCGCGGTGAGGGCGAGGGCGGATCGGGCGGCGCTCAAGGCCATCGTGACGTAGCCGTCCACCCGTGCGTCCTCGAAGTCCAACTCGCCGAGCAGAAGCGGGTCGGCCTTTACCTCTTCCAACCGCCGGACGACCTCTTCGAGAGCCTTTGCCTTATCCTCCCTGCCGCCCACCAGCCACCCCCCGCTCGCGCTACCCGTCGGGGGCAGGGATACCCGCGCGGCGGCGCCCGAAACCGCTCTCCTGAAGATTCGAGAGAAGCTTTCGTGCTTCGGATTGCGGTCTACCAGGCGCGCGCTCTGGTTCCTTGTCCTCTTGGGTGAGCGGGTCATAAGATTGCTGTGACCCGAGTAACCGCACTCTGTAATTGACAAACGGAGATATGTGCCTTTAGAACATAACCCTTACTCTGGTGCCCGACTCCTCCTTTCCCTTTCCCCATTTATGGACGGGCACCAGTTTCTTGTTACACAGCTTACCAGGTGAAAAGGACGCTGTTGATGTACTGGAGCAACCAGGAGATAGATACCAGGACCTACCCCGCCCGTTGTCCTAGCTGTAATGCAACGAAGTGGCTTGATTTCGATTGGGAGACCGGACTCGGTTACTGCCATTCCTGCGGGTGGGACCCCGACAGTGGTGACGCTACGGACTCTGAAGCAGGGTAGGGATGAGCGGGCTCTGCAAGGGTTGGAGGCGCCGGCCAACTTCGACCTCCTACCGTAGAGCGCAGAGAAGTTACGGGCGAAACGTAGGGCCGGGGCCCCGAAGGACCCCGGCCCGCCTTTGGATCGAGCTGCCCTACGTATTACTACCGTGAGGCGGTGGCCGTGCCCGCAGTCCCTTGCGAGGTAAAGTAGGCCCCGAACGCCACCAGCGCGGTTACGATGTGCAGGATGTGGTCCCATCCGTTGAGCGGCAGGATTCCTCCCAGGAACGTCACACCGAAGATCAACCCCAATACGAACAACGCTGCGTAAGCCACCCCGATTGTCAGGGTATAGGCTTTCGCGGCGGCGAGGTTCCGGTAGGTTGCCAACCCCGCCACCCCGATCAGGAGATGCGTCAGGCTGTGTAACGCATTAACGAAGAACAGGCCGAGCAACAACCCCACGAAGGAGCTGTCAGGAGTCTTCGCCGCCAGCAGCGGCGGAATGAAGCCCGCAATTCCTACCAATAGGTAGATCGCCCCAAACACCTGGGCGAAGCGTTGGACCAACGTCATATCGTTCCTCCTTCGGTTCGTCTCTTCAATCTCTCTACGTATTTACGTGAAGCCTCCCCTTTCCCAGTCTAGAGTCCTCACCTATACGTATTTTCGTGTGCCCGTCACTTCCCGTCAAGGAGGAGGACAGGGCAAAGAAAAATTATTGGTCCCGGCTAGAACCGGGGCGAGAGAAGCCGGGGGCCCGTAAGACAGACGCCGAAGGCCAGGACGGCGGCGATGATTCCCGGGTAGACGAACACCTCGAAGGGCACAGCGCCAGCTTCACCGGCGAGGCCGAAGACGGCCTTTAGCGCGTCGTTCATGTAGGCGAAGGGGACAAAGTCGCGCAAAGTCGCGGAGATGCCAGTGGGGTTCTGGTTGCGAAAGAAGCCGGAGACGTAGATCAGGGGCGCGAGGATCGCCGTCGCGTACAGCAGCACGTCCGCCGGCGAGGAGGTGAAGTTGGCGATGAAGATGCCGATGCAGTTCGCCGTCACGAGTGTCGCGAAGACTCCAAAGGTGGCGGCCAAAACCCACACCAGCGGCGCCGGGTGGAGCACGTAGACGAGTAGCAACGCGGGCAGGAGCTGGATAAAGTCGAGGACGGCGTTGATCGCCAGGATCTCGAAGACGATGCGCCGCGGCGAGAGGGGGGTGAGGGCGATACGGACGAGGATGCCGTCGTTCAGATCCGCCGTCAGGCTCTCGCCGGCCCCGAAGGTCCCGGCCATGACCGCGACGATCCCTACAACCGCCGCGGCGTACTGGGCCGGTATGTCGCTCACCGCCACCGGGACTATGAGCGCCATCGGGTAAATCATCTTTATTAGGAGCGCGAACCTCTTCGAGAAGAACAGCGTTGCATCCTTTTTCCAGTAAGCGTCCGGCGGGTTAAGCCTCATAGTCTCTTAGCGCCTCCCCCGTCAGCTTTACGTACACGTCTTCCAGGCTCGGCCGGCGCACCGCGAGGTCGGTGATGTCTCCTCCGGCGTCGATCAGGCCCGCGACCACGTCCGCCACGATACCCGGTCTTTGGGCGCAGTGGACCACGAGGTCCCGACCCTCCGTCGCCACCCGCTCGACCCCCGGCACCCCTTCGAGCGCGCCGTACTCGACCGGGTTGCGGAGCGTCGCCACGATGCGGCGCGTCCCTTCGAGCGAGGAGACGAAGCTCTCCGGTGTTCCGAGTGCTATGAGTCTACCCCGGTGCAAGAACGCGACGCGGTCGCACATAGCCTCGACCTCGTCCACCTGGTTACTCGCGACGAGGACGGCGACGCCCGCGGCGGCGAGCTCCCGGATCTTCTTCTGGTAAGCGAGCTGCGAGGTGTAGTCGAGCCCGAGCGACGGCTCGTCCAGGAGCAAAAGCTCCGGCCCGTGCGCCATCGCCTCGATGAGCGCCAGCTTCTTCCCCATCCCGTAGGAGTACGTCTTCGCCCTGTCGTCCCCGTACTCCGCCAGTCCGAAGTAGTCGAAGAGCTCCTCGAGCACGCCCTCCGCCTTCCCCTCCTCCATCCCGTAGGAGCGGGCGAAGAGGTAGGCGTTGGCCCGGCCGGTCAGGTCCCCGTAGTGGGTCGGACGGTCTACCATCAGGCCCATCTTCGCGCGCGCTTTCCGGCGTTCCTTGAGGCCGTCCACGCCGCCGATACGGAAAGTACCGCTCTCCGGCGCGATGGCGGTCGAGAGGACGCGCAGCAGGGTGCTCTTGCCGGAGCCGTTCGGGCCCATGAGGCCGAAGACCTCACCAGGCTCGACGGTGAGGCTCAAGCCCTCGACTCCCCTGCCGCTGCTCTTATAGCGGCGGGCGACGTTCCTGACTTCGAGCGCGGGCGACGTCTTTCTCGTGTCTGCCATCGGTGACCACATTCTAGCGTTGTGCCGGGAACGCCGTTGTTACGGGCGTCACACGGACCTCCAGACAAGTACCGGGTGAGATCGTCTCGAAGAGCCGGTTATGGGAATGGCTGCTCGCGAGGCACCTGACGACGCCTCATCCTTACCCCGCCGACCCTGACACCCGTACCGTACTATATAGACAGACTAGACAGAAAAAGCGGAGGTGCTAGGGATGGTTTGGCAGTTGCAGGAGGCAAAGCAGAGGTTCAGCGAGTTGGTCCGGCGGGCGGAGCGGGAGGGGCCGCAGGTGGTCACCAGGCACGGCGAGGAGGTGGTCGTGGTGGTGCCCGTTGAGGAGTTCCGGCGGATGAGCGACCGGATCGGCGGGCGAAAGCCGGACTTCAAGGAGTTTTTGATGAGCGGGCCGGACCTGAGCGTACTCGACCTGGAGCGGCCGAAGGAGATGCCGCGAGATATCGCGTTATAGGGTGTGAAGTACCTGCTGGATACGAACGTCCTTTCGGAGGCGCGCAGACCACGGGGCGATGAGGGGGTGAAGGGCTGGCTATCTTCGGTGCCCGCCGGCGAACTGTACCTCAGCGCGCTCGTTATCGGGAGTTTGCTGCGGGGTGGAGCGCCTGAAGCGGCGTGACCCGGTTCAGGCCGAAATCTACGAAGCCTGGCTCGGCGCCGTTCTCCACAATTATGCCGACCGCATCCTCCCCGTAGACGCCGAGGCCGCCGAGGAGTGGGGACGGATGAGCGTGCCCGACCCCCTCCCTATAGTGGACGCCCTTTTGGCGGCCACGGCGAAGGTGAGGGGAATGACCTTCGTGACCCGCAACACGGCCGACGTTGCTAGAACCGGGGCGCGACTGCTCAACCCGTTCAGGATCGGCCGGTAGGGACCTCGGCCCGGCTGGTATCATGCAACACGCAAGTTTCGGGGGCTATGCGGGTACGTGTAAGGGTTTTGGAGGGTTTGTGGAGAAGGATCATGCCGGCTTGACGCCGCTGGTGGGCGCCGATCTCGGATTGACATCCGTGGGCGCGCCGGGCGAAGCAAGCAACCACGCCGCTTCATCTGGTCCGTCGCCGACCTGCTGTGGGGCGACTACAAGAGATCCGAGTACGGGAAGGTGGTCCTGCCTCTGACCGTGCTGCGCCGGCTCGATGGGGTACTCGCCCCGACGAAGGAACGGGTCCTCGAAAGGTATGCCGGGCTGCCGAAGAGGTTTGACGCTATCCTCAACCGCATCACCGGCGTGCAGTTCAACAACACCTCCGAGCTGGACCTGAGAAAGGTGCTCGACGACCCGCAGGGCGTCGCCGACCAGTTGCGCCAGTACGTCGCCGGGTTCTCGGAGGAGGTGCGGGAGGTCTTCGAGAAGTTCGACCTCGATGCCCAGATCTCGCGCCTCGACGCGGCGAACCTGCTGTACCTGGTACTGGGGAAGTTCGTGGAGATAGACCTCGGGCCGGAGAACGTCTCCAACACCGCGATGGGCTACATCTACGAGGAGTTGAGGGAACTTCCGGAACACCTTGAAGGCAAAAGAGGCGACGCCCTTGGAGCCAAAGGTCGAAAAGTTCAAGTTCCATGCTACCGGAGTTGGGCTCGTAAAGGACGGCCCCTTGGAGCTGACCAGGTATGGGTACCGCTAGACACCGAGGCTTGTTAACCCAAAAGGAGGTAGTCTCCGCCGAGTAGGACGCACCGAGAAGCAACCTTGCCGGGGCTCTTCGCAGAGCCCCGGCTCTTTACTTGTCGACCAAGCGGCTCTTCCAAGACTCGCCGCTCTCTCCAAAACTTCCTTCCCGACGTTAGGAACGACGGGCTTATTCTAGTTCCGCCCCGCCCGTTGTTACACGCATCACCCCAAAGACCCCTACGGTAGAATACAGTCGCGGACCAGAGAAGTAGAGAGAGGACTGTATTGGCGGAGACGAAGCAGATCACCTGGGACCCCGAGGCCGACCGGCGCATAAAGCGCAGCCCCTTTCTGATGCGCCGCTTTATCCGCAAGCGCATCGAGGAGCGCGTCGCCGGCCGTGGGCGCACCCACGTAACCGAGGCCGACGTGGACGAGAGCGCCAGCATGTACCGCCAGTACCGCTTCAAGTAAAGTCAGTTAGATGGCTTCTTCCGAAGCCTGGTTAGACTGAGATGCGCTTACGGCTTTCGTAGTAGAGAACGCAGATCTCGAACGGTTGAAAGCGTTGCTCGACCGGCACGGGCGTTAGCGCACGTGCGGCGCGACCGCTCTGGTAACATTCCTACTCTGAACCTTCGGCCTTCTGGGATAGGGGACGTTCGACGCCGTGTCGCTAGCATATTCCTACGGGACGCTGTTCTTCTGGAGCTTCCTGGCGGCCACGGTCGTTCCGATGAGCTCGGAGCCGCCCCTGATCTACCTGGTCACCGTGCAGCGAGCCATCGTGCTGCCGGTGCTGGTGGGGACTTTGGGTAACGTGCTCGGCGCATGCACGACGTACTGGGTCGCGCGCCGGGCTGCAGGGGCGCTCGCCAAACGGAAGAAACCGGCAAGGGGGCAGAAGCAGGCGACCCGAATACTCCAGCGCTACGGTCAGCCTGCCTTGCTTCTCTCCTGGGTGCCGGTACTAGGCGACGCGCTGGTCGCTCTCGCCGGTGCCGCGAAGATGCGCTTCGGGGTCTTCTGCTTCTGGGTCACGCTCGGCAAGGGGCTGCGCTATCTAGTGATCGCGCTGGCCACCCTCAACTTTTTCTGAAACCTCGTGCCGATTGATTTGCACTTCTATCGGGCATCAGAGCTACGTTAGGTTCGTACGAACCGTATATTCCGAGAAGGGGGACGTACAGAGATGGCGAATAACAACGCGATAGCCGTTCTGGGGACCGGGATCATGGGCGCCGCGATGGCGCGCAACCTGCTCGCGGCGGGTATGGAGGTGCGCGTCTGGAACCGCTCGCGCGAGAAGGCGGAGCCACTGGCGGACGACGGCGCGACGGTGGCGGACAGCCCCGCCGAGGCCGCCGAAGGGGCTGGGTTCGTGCTGACTATGCTCGCGGACACCGACGCCGTTACGGAGGCCGCCGGCGGCGAGGACGGCGCGCTCTCGACGCTGCCCGGCGACGGCGTGTGGCTACAGACGAGCACGGTCGGACTCGAAGGTCACGAGCAGCTCGCCGTCCAGGCGGAGGAGCACGGCACTATCTACGTCGACGCTCCCGTGCTCGGGACCAAAGAGCCCGCCGAGCAGGGGCAGTTGATCGTGCTTGCCTCGGGGCCCGAGGAGGTCCAGGAGCGATGCCAGCCGGTCTTCGACGCGGTGGGCAGCAAGACCTTGTGGCTCGGACCGGCCGGCACCGGCAGCCGCCTCAAGCTCGTCACCAACAACTGGATCGTGGGTCTCCTCGGCACGCTGGCAGAGACGATCTCCCTCGCCGAAGCCGTCGGCGTAGATCCCAACCAGTTCCTCGAGGTCATCGAGGGCGGACCTTTAGGCGTACCCTACGCGCAGATGAAGGGCCAGATGATGATCGAGGAAGAGTTCCCGACGAGCTTCTCCGCGAACCTGGCGCGAAAGGACGCGAACCTCGTTCTCCAGGCCGCCGAAGCCAACGGGCTGCGCCTGCCCCTCGCCGAGGCCGCCGCCGAACACTTCGACGAGGCGATAAACGCCGGGCACGGCGAAGAGACATGGCCGCCATCTACCAGGCAACCAAGCCCGACCACAGCTAGTCCGGTCGGTCAACCCCCGGGCGTGAGAGAAGTTCGGGACAACGGGCTTACATACAGCCGGGATTTAACTTACCGTAAGGTCGTCTTTTACCGTAAGGTCGTCTTCTTCCGAAGGGCTGGGGTGAGTACCCAGCCCTTTTTTATGCCCCGACTTTTTAGGCAGAGCGCCAACTTTCTGGGCAACCGGGTCTTTTAATAGACAAAGCCTCGGGAAATCTTGACAAATCGCATCCTCGTAGTATCATGTAGCGGTTAGGGATAACCCTAGAAAAGTATTAATCCGACCGCTAGTACCTGCGGAGATACCGAGGGTTTCGACAAATATGTCCGGCTGGTGTAAGGCCCGGCTGGAGGGTTGAGGCGTCGCAGTGGTGAGCGGCGCTGTGAGGGTCACGTGGCGTTGGGTTGAAGACGGAGTTTCGACGGAGGTAAGTGATGGCGAAGAAGAAGACTACTATAACGCGGCAGCCGGAGCGGGAGAGCGAGACGCCGGAGCTCCTGGCCAAGTACCTGAGGCACATCGGGCAGGGTAATCTACTCACGCACCAGGAGGAGATAGACCTCTCCAATGCCGCCAAGGCTGGTGACAAGAAGGCTCGCCAGAGGTTGATCGAGAAGAACCTGAGGCTGGTCGTCTCGGTGGCAAAGAAGTACCGCGGCTACGGGCTGCCCTTCGAGGACCTCATCCAGGAGGGCAACATAGGGCTTATGAAGGCCGTGGAGAAGTACGACCCTGAGCGGGGCTTCCGCTTCTCCACCTACGCGACCTGGTGGGTTCGGCAGGCGGTGCAGCGTGCGGTGGCGGACAAGGGGCGCACGATCCGGGTGCCGGTACACATGACCGAGAAGATCCGGAAGATGGCCCGGACCTACAACGAGCTCTCCGCCGAGTTCGAGCGCGAGCCCACCGACGAAGAGGTCGCGGAGCGGCTCGAGTGGACGGTCGACGAGGTGCGGGACGTCAAGGACGCGATGCCGGACGCCACCAGCCTCAACCAGTCCCTGACCTCGGACGACGACAGCTCGGAGCTCGGCGAGTTCGTCGAGGACGAGCGGGCCTCCGACACGCCCGGTACGGTGATGCGGGAGATGGAGACCGCCCAGCTCGGCGAGGCCATAGAGCGGCTCCCGGAGCGCAACCGGTACGTCCTGGTCCGACGCTACGGCCTCGACGACCAGGCTCCCGCCACGCTCGCGCAGCTCAGCGAGGAGCTTGGCGTCTCCAGGGAGCGTATTCGCCAGCTCCAGCGCGAGGCGGAGCGGATGCTGAGGACCGGCGAGTACGGCCAGATCTCCAGCCACGCCGCCGCCTAGAGCGATACACGGCGCTATGAAGAGGGAGTTCCGAGATCGGAACTCCCTCTTTTTTGTTGTTCGAATGCCTTCGTGAACGGTGCGCCCTGGTATGCCGGACGCGCGCCAAAGCGGGTTATGAGACGAGGGACGCCGGGCGGCGAGACGCAAGAGAAGGCAGGGGACCAACGACGAAGGTGCTCGTTCCGGTCGGCGGCGGAGATAAGGTCCTCCTTGCTGGCCGGGTAGCTCACGCCTTCCAGGCGGCGGTCCAGGAGGGGCACGCCGTGGCCCGCAACGTCCTCCGCGCCATAGACGGTAGCGGCGAGCTCGAACGCTTCGAGTACCGGCCCCTGGGACAGCTCGTGGAGTTGGGAGGATTCGCCGTTAACGAGGTCATGGGCGTCCGCTTCTCCGGTCTCCTGGCCTCTCTCTTCTGGCGAGCGACTTACCTATTCAAGCTGGAGAGCCCCCAGAACCGGGCGCAGGTCGCGGCTGACTGTCTCCTCGGGGTCTTCTTCCGCCCCGCGGTTACCCAGATCCGGGACCTCATCGAGGAAGGGGAACGGGAACCGGACGAGGCGAGACCATCGGGAACGACGGAACCCGGCGGACAGCGAGGCGCGCGAGTAGAGTCTTAGAGTCGAGCCGCGTCCTGACACCTTACTTCGCTGGGGGACGGAAGTGAGAAGAAGGGTACTCTCCGGAACCCACGGTCGAACAATGATCGGCCTTGCCCGAGCGTTTATCCAGAGTCGCCGGGCGTAGGTTCTTCGTATGCTTCGAACTCGGGACCTAGGGAGGCGGAGAAGATGGTGTTCAGGGCCCGCTCGCCGAGCGCATCCCGGACGAGGAAGTTGGGCTGGCTCCTGTCCAGGATGATGAACGGTACCGGCCGGGCCTGGACGACGCGGTTCTCGTACAGGACGATATCGGCGAAGATGCCGGTCGAGGTCTCCTCCGACCAGCTCTGGTCGAAGAGGAAGTTGCCCGTGCCGTAGAAGACGGGCTTGGCCTCGTACATCTCTATACCTTTGGGCCAGTGGGCGTGGCCGCCCACGAAGAGGTCGGCCCCCGCGTCCACGGCCGCGTGGGCGAGCTCCACCTGTTCCGGCTCGGGTGGCGCCGTGTACTCGATCCCCCAGTGCGGCATCACTATGAGAAGGTCCACCTCGGGCCGCAACCGTTGTATGTCTTCCCTCACGACGTCCTCCTGGAGGGGAGCGGTGCCGGGGGCATCTTCCGTGGCCCAGGCCCACTCGTAGCTGGGCACGCCCTGGTAGGAGAGGACACCCACCTTCATCCCGCCGAGGTCGAAGATCATGGGCTCGCGGGTGGCGTCGAGGTCCATCCCGGCCCCGGCGTGCGAGATGCCGGCGTCGTCGAGGTGCCCCAGGGTCTCCTCCAGACCGGGCGCCCCCGCGTCCAGGACGTGGTTGTTCGCCAGAGTCACGCCATCTATGCCGGCTTGATTTAGTATGGGCAGCAGCCGGAGGTCGCCGTTGAAGGTGGGCGCCTCGGGGTGGTAGACGGCGTTCTCGAGGACCGGGTTCTCGAAGTTCGCCAGCGTCAGGTCCGCACCCCTGAGATACTCCCTTACCTCGCCGCCCTCGCCCAGGCGCTCGGCGTCGAACTGGTAGACGAGCTCGGACTCCGAGTAGGGGTTGGGCACGAGTTCGCGCCCGGTGATGGTCGCGTAGCCGCCGTCGAGCGGGAAATCTATCCCCCTGCCCTCCTCGAAGACGGCGAAGGGCTGCCCGCGGTCGAGCACTATGTCCCCGGCTATGACGACCTTGCGCAGCTCTTCAGGGGTCGGGACGGTCGTGTCCCCGGATCTCAGGGGATAGTTTTCGAGGTCCGCCGCGTCCGGTTGCAGGAGCAACGCGCCGTCCACTGCCAGAGCCTTGACCCGTGGGTCGACCTCATCCCAGGGCACGAGCCCGATCGCCTCCGGGGTCCGGCTCACGTGGTCGAGGACCGCGTCCGTCGAGTCGAAGTCCTCGAAGTCGGAGCGGCCGAGCAACTCTCCCGCCGACTCGTGGAGCTCTCCGGGGACCGCCAGCTCAGCGGCCTGGGACAGCTCGTCCGTGCTCGCGTCCTCCTGGGCAGAGGTCAGATGAGCGATCGGAACGAGCGAGGCCCGAAGATCGGAGCGGTCGTCCGTCGAAGGCGCCCGGGCGTCCTCGGACCCGGCTTTACCGGCGCGACCCTCACCGGTCTCTTCTCCGCCGGCTCGTTCTTCTCCGGTCCCTTCCTGGTCAGCCCCTTTTTCGTACTGCTCGCCAGAGCACGAGAACGATAGCAGGACCAGAACGACCGTTACTGCTATCGCCGCCGGTGCGTGTAGTGCCCTCTTCAAGGACGGTTCTCCCCCTGGCGCCGAGAGGTTGCTTCCTGCTCCACAACTCTATCAAGAAGGACCGGAAATCGCTCGCAACGGTAACCCGGAAGGAGGCTGGGCCGGCCATATAGCGGTTTGCGTTGGTGTCGACCCCTCGATCCTACGTCCGTTCGGAGCGCTGCAACGGATTCTCGGATATCTCTTGCTTGCCCCAACGCTCATCTTCAGAGGGCTGCCTCAATACTTGTGAAGACCACCTTAAGCCTCTCGTAAGGGACAAATGCCTATACAACTACGGGACAAATGCCTATGCGGATATAGGACATATTTCCTATATATCCGAGGCCTTGCCCACCCTAAGATGCCGGGTAGAAGCGGTCCACCGGAGACCGCTAGAAATAGAGCAGAGGAGTAGCAAAGACATGAGGAGCGCACAGTACCAGTCAGCATCGGATCGCACGGCCCAAATCCTTCGGGAATCGGCCATAGTGTCCAGGGCCATAGCCCGCCACCAGCGAGAAGCTACATACCAGGGTAGGATCCAGGAGGCCCGTGAGATGCAGGCCTTGCTCTCTGGAGTATCCAGGATGGTTCTCGAGTTTACCCTACCGCACCAGCAATCCAACGTAGCTTAGACGCCAGAGAATCTCCTGAAGACGAGCGAAAAGGGGCGGTTATGGGACCGCCCCTTCGCCTTCCGGCGTGTCCGCCGCTACCTGGCGTACCTGCGGGCGAACTTGCGGATCAGGAAGCCGCCCGAGATGAGCAGGGCGCCCGCGCCGAGCGTCGTGAGGGCCATACTGCCGCCCGTGTTGGGGAGGAGGCCCCGGACCCCGCCGGTGATGCCGCCCAAAGACGTCCCGCTACCGGAGCCGCCGTTACCGGAGCCGCCGCTGCCGGAGCCGCCGCTGCCGGGGAACGAGACGTTGGCCTTGAACGTTGCGTCTTCGTAGAAGGTCTTCGTGCCGAAGTGCTTTATCACGGTGAAAGGTTCGCCGGGAGCCGTGCCACTGTGGCTTTCACGCGTTCCGGTGCCCTGCGTGATCCAGACGGTAATGGGACGGCCCGCCGGTACGTCTATGGAGCCGGTGTATACACCGTCATCGTCCGGGTCGGCGAGCTGCACCGACTCGTCCAGCCATATGTCCGCGAGGTCCACGCCGGCCATGCCGAAGAACGTGGCGTTGGCGGGAGGCTCGCCTTTTACCGTTAGCTCGAAGTCGAGCGTGACGAAGCCGCCACCGGGGCCGCCGGGGGGCGCGTCCACCCTGGCGACCTCGACGAGGGGTGGACCGCCGTCGAGGCCATCCTCGTACCCGGGGACCAGCGCGCCGTGGATCGTGACCAGCTTTCCCGCGTAGACTTCGAGGGGAACGCTCTCGCTCGTGAGGGCGTAGACCGGCTCTTCCGTGTCGTCGTCGATGAGGGCGTGGGTGCCGTACTGGAAGCTCGTCGTCTCCAGCTCCTCGAGCACGCCCGTCGCCGCTACCTCGTCCGGGTCGGGCTCCTCATCGAACGAGACGCTCGCTGAGAAGGTCTTGTCCCCCTCGATCAGCACCTCGCCGAAGTCCTTTAGCACGGTGTCCCGGGAGTGGTAAGCGCCGGGTTGCGTCTGCACTATCTGGACCGGTAGCGAGACTGGCTCGGTGTCCGGCGGCGCCGGTCCCGGTGGGAACTTCGGCACGGTCGTGCTGCCGGTGTAGACGCCGTCGCCGTCCGGGTCCGTGAGCGGCGCCCGGATACCTCCCTCGGCCGGTATGAAGCCGAAGAAGCTCGCGTCCGCCGGGGGCTCGCCCTCGACGGTGAGCTCGAACGAAAGCGTAGCCGTCGTGCCCGGCGCCGGGCCCGGCCCGTCCCCGGAAGGTTCCAGGATCACGATGCTGCCGGCCTTCCCCTGCGATGGGTAAGACTCGGCCACGTCTCCCGCGTACGTGGCCTCCACCAACTGCCCGGCCCGCAGGTCGCCGAACGCGGCCGGAACCTGTTCTCCGCCCTGTTGCCGGAGTATCTCGGTCTCGCCGGTTACGGTGAAGGCGCCCTTGGCCGACCCCGACTCGTCGGCGGGGTCCTCCTCCACCAGCACCACGGCCCCCGAGATGCTCGTGATGGTGCCCCGGACACTACCACCGGAACCTGTCCGTGCTTCCGTCTTCGGTTCCGGCTGAGGCTCCGTCTCTGTCTTCGTCTCCGCTTTCGGTTGCGTCTCTTTCGTCTCCTTCGTTTGGGGGTCCGGCTCCGTCTGTGCCAGGGCAGGGACGGCCGCCAGGGTCCCTAGCGCCAGCGCCAGCATTACCGTCGTCAGGATCAGCTTCTTCCGGATCGAACTCTTACTCATAACGCTTCTCCTTCTCTTCGAGGCTCGACAAAAACTCTATGGCATAACTCTGGCGCGCCGGGCGCGGATCCGCATCGTCCGTTCGGATGAGTTCGACCGCCCGAAAGGATGATCCTAACTGGCGAGGGGGCCGTGGCCGGCGCCGGCGGATGGGCGAGCGGGAGCACGATGTACAGTGTTCGCTACTACAGCCCTCGCGCCATACGGTTGGCCATAATAATTGTCTGTAGGACAGCGAAGATCAGGGAGGAAAAGACCATCGTACTCAAGAACGAAGTCGATTACGTGGACCTCCAGAGAGCCGCCGAGCTTCTCGGGATGAGCCAGCGTGCCGTGCGCAACCTGGCGGCCCGGCGGCGACTGGAGGTCAAGAGGGAGGGCGAGGGCGCGGCGGCGCGGCTCGTGGTCTCCCTGGCCTCCGTGGAGATGCTGCGTTTGGAGCGCCGGGCGGCGGGCAAAGACTCGAAGGTTTAGACACGCCCCGGCACGCCGCTGCGTCGCGCGTCGCGCGGCACTCGGAAGGAGAGGCATGAAAGAGTACCGGCAGACCCAGACCATCGACGCCCCGGCCGGGGAGGTCTTCGCGTGGCTCTCAGACGTGGGCAACCTGCCCAAGTACCTGCCCCCCGTGACCGACGCCTCCATCGAAGGTCCCTCGGCCGAGGGCGTCCCCGGCGAGCGGCTCCGGGCCACGCTCGAGTACCCTGACGGAGGCTCCTTCGACAGCGAGGGGTACTTCAGCGTCGACGAGGGCGCGAGATGCATGGAGTGGGGCGCGGAGGTCCAGCGCGACTACTCGGGCTGGCTCACCGTCGCGGAGGCGGACGGCGGCGGGAGCGAGGTGACGGTGCATCTGTCGTTCGGGGAGCGTACCGTGGAGCCTGGGATCCGGGAGGAGACGCCCGAGGGGCGCGACCCGCTCGCGGAGGGGATCTCGGCGACGCTGGAGTCTATCCGCAGGCAGATCGAGGAAGGGACCGGCAAGGTGCAGCCCCCGCCGCAGCCCCCGGGCGCCGAGCCGCCGACCGATGAAAACCCGGCGGTGGTCGACGAGCGCCCGCCCGGCGCGCCGCGGAGGTAGATCCACATCCGGGAGCGGTAGGGGACCGTACCGGCACGAGCGGTAGGTTGATAGCCCTCCCGTCCGCGACTTTGACCAGCAGTCCCGCGAATGATGGTTTCGTTGGGGAGGATCGCGAAGCGAACCTCCTCCTAATTCCTCATTCCTTCTCCGTTAAGGGATTGCGCCAACGTCCTTACGCAAGTTGATACCCGCGCGCTCCGCCGCCGAGGCTCCGCGCCCTGCCGAACGAGGGCGTCTCCGAGATGGAGTCGTCGGAGGAGACGTCGTCTCCCGGGTGCTGTTCTTAGCCGGGGACCTTTTCGGGCTCTCTCTCGGGGACCTGCTCCTCCCGGCGCTCTTCTTTGCGGCGCTCGGGTGTCGGTTCCTCCAGGGGCTCCACGACCTCTTCGCGCTCGGGCTTCTCGTCGCCGCCGGCGTGTATCCTCACCACTTGCTCGCCTCCATCTCCGAATGTACGCGTAGCTCCTCCGAATCCTCCACCACTTCCGCTCCCAGCAGGTCCGCGATGCGAAAGAGCTTGTCTTCCGAGAGGCGCGGGAACGCCCCTCCGCCCCCGCGCGGCCGGACGAAGGCCACGGGGAGGGCTTTCTCGGCCCTGAAGAAGGAGCGATCCTCGTGGTGTATCACCTGACCCCACGCCAGCACGGAGCCTACGACGTACGGGAGGCGGTGCGTCTCCTGTACCGGCTCGTAGCGGGCGTACAGCCCGCAGGTGCAACCGAAGCTCGGGGCGGCCTCGCAGGGGCTGCTCCTTACGAGCGGCTTGCCCGGGTCCCCCTGGACGCGGGGCGGGCAGTAGGCCACGGTCGGCTCCGTCAAGGACCAGGCGCGGTGGCAGGTTTGGGCGTACAGGCTCTCGGAGGGGGCTACCCACTTGCCGGGTATCACCCTCCACACCCTGTATCCGAGGACGACGCCGGTCCTGTCGGGGATCCGCATGCCTCTATATTACCGCCCTTGCGCGCAATAATCCGCCTACCGGCCGGCAGGCGGGGCGTCTCTACCTCCCGATGAGACGCCAGCTACCCCAGGGGCCATCCAGGGTCGTGTCCCCTTCCGCTCCGCTCGCGTGTTCGTGACTTTCGGGAGTTGTATCTTTTTGGGTTCATGATTCTCTTGAGGCCGTGCCGGGAAGATACCGGGTGAGGCGGACTCGAGCAATGGAGGAGAGTGGGAGAGATGAGCGAGCGAGAAGGTCAGCGGTTCGACAGCCCGCTCGAGGGCGAGCGTGGCAGCACTGCCATAGGGGACGGCGTCGTCTCCAGGATAGCCGGCATGGCGGCCGGGGAGGTAGAGGGCGTTTTCATGGGCGGCAGCGCCTCGCGGACCGCCGGAGGGGTACTCGAGAGTGTAACGGGCTCGGACAGCCAGAAGCGCGGCGTCTCCGTCGAGGTCGGCAGGACTGAGACCGCTATAGACCTCACGGTGGGGATCGAGTACGGCAGGAACATCCTGGATCTCGTAGGGCAGGTCCGCAACAGGGTCACCCAACGCGTCGAGAGCCTTACGGGGCTCCGGATCACGGAGCTAAACGTGACCGTGAGCGACATCATCTTCCACGAAGGGGAGAGAGACGGGCAAGAAGAGCGCCGTAGCCTGGAGGGCGGATCAGACTATGAAGACCGGCCGCGAGTGCAGCGAACGGAGGAGATCGGGGCCGGCGCTCGAGAGAGCGGATCGGAACGCCGTGGGCCGCTGGACGAAGACGAGACCCGCGAGTTGAGGGTGGGGGACGAAGAGATAGACGAAACGCGCCGGATGCCCGGAGAAGACGAAACCGGGCGCGAAAGGCGCCGCGACAGGCGTCGCGGGAGTTAAGTTCTCTTTGGGGAACGCGGTGGTAGCGGAAAAAGGGGATCCAGCGACCTTTTCACTCTCCGGCGAGAGGTTGGGACAGCTCTGCCGGTAGGCTATTAATCACATGGCGTCGGATCTCCTCAAGCCTGGGCTCACGCTCGTCTTCTGCGGCTACAACCCGTCGCTTACGTCGGGGCGGAGCGGCTACCACTACGCCCACCCCGGCAACCGCTTCTGGCGCGTCCTCTTCGCCTCCGGCATCACCGACCGCCTGTACAAGCCGGAGGAGGATGAGCGGCTGCTCGACCTGCTGGGCATCGGCTTCACCAACCTGGCCTCCCGGCCGACGCGCAGGGCCGACGAGTTGACGCGGGAGGAGGTCCGGACCGGCGCCGAAGAGCTGCGCGCCAAGCTAGAGCGGTACGAACCGCGGGCCGTCGCCTACACCGGTATCGGCGTCTACCGCTGGTTTCGCGCAACGTCGAAGGTCGGCTGGGGCGTGCAAGAGAGCTCGGCTGTTCCGGGTGTGACCGACGTAGTCGTGCCGTCCCCGTCCGGCCTGAATCGGATGAGCTTCGAGGAGCTCGTCGACCATTACCGTACCCTTACGCCTTTTGTGCGGCAGTGACGCCGGGTAACCGGGGCAGCGGCAGGCCGGTCCGCTACCGCCCGCGACTTCCCGGCGCGGGGAGCGAACGTCGATACGCGTGACGAAACATTAGCCCTGGCGCGGGCTGCTCAGAGATGGGTTGCGGTAGGTTAGATGCTGCTGTCTTCGGGAGAGATGCCGGTGGAGGGGGATCTCTCCAGCGTGGCGGCTTCCCAGCCCGGTTCCCCTTCGCTCTCGACGAGCTCGCCCTTCCATACGTCGCCTTTGGACTTCACGAAGAGCTTGCGGGCTTCGTCGGGGTCCAGATCGTACTGTTGCCCTATCTCTTCCACGTAGGACCTGTCGATCCGGTCCTCGCCCTCCCGCCCGAGCTTCGCGATCGCGTTCCTCAGCGCTTCCTCGAACTCTCGACTTTGCTTGATGCCTGCCATGCTCTCGCCTCCTGAGTCGCCTCCCAGTTGGTACATCGATCCTTCTCCCCGGCGCCGGGGTCTCCGAAACCGCCGGCGGTGTTACTCGGAGATCGCGGGGGAGCCATCCTCCAACCGCGTTCGCGGCGGCCGGTGGGGTTAAACGACCGCCGAGTTGGGAAAGAGGGCCGTATCGGAACGGTGGTCGTGCTGTGGTGGGAAAGGAAGACCTCTGATCCGCGGGCTTCTAGAGCGGTGGGCGAGGGGATGCCAGGAGGATATAAGGGATGAGCGAAGCGAATACGGTCCAGACGCAGGTTGCCGCCCGGTTAGACCGGTTACCGTGGAGCCGGTGGCATACGCTGGTGATCCTGGCCCTCGGCGTCACCTGGGTCCTGGATGGCATCGAGGTGGCGATAGCCGGCAACATAGCAGACGCGCTCACTACCCCCGAAACGGGGCTCGGGTTCTCCGCGGGCCAGGTCGGGACTGCCACGGGTATTTATATCGCCGGGGCCTGTACGGGGGCTCTGTTCTTCTCTTACCTGACCGACCGGTTCGGCAGGAGGAAGCTGTTCCTGGTCACGCTCGCCGTTTACCTCGTTTTCTCGGTCTTGACGGCCTTTTCGTGGGACTTCTTCAGCTTCGTCGTGTTCAGGTTCCTCGCGGGGATGGGCATCGGTGGGGAGTACTCGGCGATCTACTCGGCCATAGACGAGATGATCCCGGCGCGGGTGCGCGGCCAGCTCGCCCTCTTCGTCAGCGGCACCTACTGGGCCGGGGCGATACTGGCGAGCCTGATGACCGTCGTACTCCTGAACCCGGACGTGATCGACCAGTTCTACGGCTGGAGGGTCGCGTTCGCGCTCGGCGCGGTGCTGGCCCTTGGCATACTCCTGGTCCGCCGATACGTCCCGGAGAGCCCGCGCTGGCTTATGACCCACGGCCAGGTCGACGAGGCGGAACGGGTGGTAGGGGAGATAGAAGACGAAGTGCGACAGTCCACGGGCCGCGAGGAGCTCCCGCCGGTGGATGAGGGGCCGATCACCATTGAGCAGCGAGGGGGTATAGGGTTCGGCCTGGTCGCCCGGGCGATGTTCCAGATGTACCCGGTGCGCACCGTTCTGGGGCTCGTGCTCATGTCCTCCCAGGCCTTTCTCTACAACGCCATCTTCTTCACTGCGGGCCTGGTGCTGGGCGAGTTCTTCGGCGTGCCCTCTGGCAGCATCCCGTACTACCTTATCTTCTTCGCCCTCGGAAACCTGCTCGGACCGCTCTTGCTCGGGCGCCTCTTCGACCGGGTCGGCCGGAGGCCGATGATCTCCGGCTGCTACGCTATCGCCGGAGCGTTGATGGCCCTGTCCGCATACCTGTTCTACCAGGACGTCATCACCGCCACTACTCAGACGGCGCTGTGGGTGGCCCTGTTCTTCTTCGCCTCCGCCGCCGCGAGCGCCGCCTACCTGACGGTAAGTGAGGTTTTCCCGATGGAGATCCGGGCGATGGCAATAGCCCTCTTCTACGCCATAGGCACCGCGCTCGGCGGGATCACGGGGCCCGTGGTTTTCGGGCAGCTGATCGGCACGGGAGACCGCGGAACGCTGCTTATCGGGTACCTCGTCGCGGCGGGGCTCATGATCCTGGCGGCCCTGGTGGAGCTGGTGATCGGGGTAAAGGCCGAGCGCAGGAGCCTCGAGGATGTCGCGGCCCCGCTCACGGCCATCCGGCAAGAGACCGGCGTCGCGACGCCGTAGCCAGGTTCACGGGCAACGGGCGAAGGCCGGTGCGACGGGGCAAGGAGCGCATCCTCCGCGAGCCGCCCGCCTCTCCCCACGGGGCCGCTTCGACTGCAGCGCGGTGGGATGTTCCACGACGTTTCCTACCCGTCCCCGGAGAGAAGCGCGTGGGCGGGATCGGAGGAAGGAGTAGCCATGAGGAACGTAGCCGAGGCGGTGATCCTGGTGACGGGCGCGACCGACGGGCTCGGCAAGCTGGCCGCACGCGACCTGGCCGCCGCTGGGGCTACCGTACTGCTGCACGGCCGCGACCCCGAGCGCGGCGACGCCGCGGTGCGCGAGATCCGCGAAGAGACCGGTAACGATAAGCTGCATTACTACCTGGCCGACTTCTCCTCGCTCAAGCAGGTGCGCCTGCTGGCCGACGAGATAAGAACTGACCACGACTGCCTGGACGTGCTGGTCAACAACGCCGGCATCGGGGCGGGCAGGCGCGGCGAGACGGACCGCTCCTCGAGCCGGGACGGCCACGAGCTGCGCTTCGCCGTCAACTACCTCGCGCCGTTCTTGTTGACCCGCCTGCTGCTGCCGCTCGTGCAAAGGTCGGCGCCCTCACGCATCGTCAATGTCGCCTCGGCTGGGCAGAGCCCAATCTACTTCGACGACGTGATGCTCGAGCAGGGTTACGACGGCATGCGGGCGTATGCCCAGAGCAAGCTGGCCCTCATAATGTTCACGTTCGGCCTCGCCGAAGAGCTCGAAGGCACGGGCGTTACCGCCAACTGCCTGCACCCCGCCTCCCTCATGGACACCAAGATGGTCTTCGAGACGTTCGGCAGCGCGTCGAGCAGCGTACGGGAGGGTACCGACGCGACCGTCCGCCTGGCCGTCTCCCCCGAGCTGGAAGGGGTCACGGGCAGGTACTTCGACGGGCAACGCGAGGCGCGCGCCGACGAGCAGGCCTACGATCCGCAGGCCCGTGAGCGGCTGCGGCGGCTCTCGGAAGAGCTAACCGGGCTGCGCGCCCCCGGCGCCAAACTTTAGGCTGTCCCCCGCCCCGCGACGGAGAGGAGACCGTATGACCGAGGAGTCGATCAAACGACGCACCTTGACACTCGACGGGCGGGGAGTTAGCTATCTTTACGCCGGGGAAGGGTCCCCGGTCCTGCTCTTGCACGGAACATTCTGGAGCCGCGTCTGGTCGCGCTGTCCGGCGCGCCACAACCCGATGGAGGATGACCCCGAGCGAGTTGGGACCGCGCTCTCCGACTTCTTCGCCGAGATGTGGTTTCGTACGAGTTTTTGGAGGTGCTAGCGATGGAACGGAAGTACGCCTTAGAGGAGGCCAGGCAGACCGGCCGTCCCCCCGAGATAGAGGTCCACGCGTATAATATGAGCGGCCTACAGCACTGGTCAAAACGCTTGACCCAGATGCCATCATGGGCGAATGGATGCTACTCCGAAGTCCTGCGCCGAAAGGTAGCCGAAGCTACAGAATGTGGAACCTCCAAAACCGGGGCCGCCGCCTGTTCGGCGCGAGCCTCTCCTCGGTCAAGCGCTACGCGAGGATGGCGCGACGAGGAGGCTCGCTCGCGCCGAAGAAAGGCTCCGGCCGACCCGCGAAGCCGGACTAGAACGCGAAGGGGCTCCTCGAAGTGGACGTCGAGGAATCCCGGCGGTCACGTTTTCAGACAGGCGCCGCTTCCTGGAGCGCATCAGGGGTAGCGGCCTGAGTGACTCGACCGTTCGAAGACCTCGTTGGCGAAGCGGGCGCGCAGCTCGCGTTTGAGGATCTTGCCGGACGCGTTGCGCGGCAGGTCGTCCACGAAGAAGACGTGCTTGGGGACCTTGAAGGGGGCGAGGCGCTCGCGGGCGCGGGCGCGCAGCTCCTCGGCGAGGGCTTCGCCCGGCTCCGTCCCGCCCTTGAGCGCCACCACGGCGCTGACGGCCTCGATCCACTTCTCGTCAGGCAACGCCACCACCGCGACCTCCGAGACGGCCTCGTGATCGTACAAGACGTCCTCTACCTCCCGCCCCGAGACCAGAATGCCGCCGGTGTTTATGACGTCCTTAACCCGGTCGACGACGTAGAGGTAGCCCCCCTCGTCCATATAGCCCAAATCTCCGGAGTGGAACCAGCCGCCCGCGAAGGCTTCTTCGGTCTCCTCGGGCTTGTCCCAGTAGCCGACCATGAGCTGCGGGGAGCGGTGCACGATCTCCCCGTGCTCGCCGGGCGGCACGTCGTTCATCTCTGGATCCACGACGCGGGTGCGGACGTTGAGGATGGGCTTGCCGGCGGAGGCCGGCCTCTCGTCGTGCTCCTCGGGCTTGAGGATGGTGGCCAAAGGCCCGATCTCACTTTGGCCGTAGCCATTGTAGAGCCTGGCGTTGGGCAGGCGGCGCCTCAGCTCGTTGAGAACGGGTACGGGCATGATGGAAGCACCGTAGAGGAGCTTCCGGAGGCTGGAGAGGTCGTGCCGGTCGAAGGCCGGATGCCGCAGCAAGGAGATGTAGACGGTCGGCGCGGCGAACATGCTCGTGATGCGCTTCTCCTCTATGGCTCGAAAGCACTCCTCGGGCAGTGGCGCCGGGAGCAGGTGCGTCGTGGCGCCGACGAGCAGGTGCGGCATAACCCGGCAGTGCATCGGCGCCGAGTGGTAGAGCGGCAAGGCTTCCAGGGTGCGGTCTCCGCGCTCGATCTCGCACGCGAGTATGCACGATGCGTAGTGCGCCAGGAACGCCCGGTGCGTCATCATCGCCCCCTTGGGCGCCGCCGTCGTCCCGGAGGTGTAGAGGAGCTGCACCACTTCCTCCTCCGAAACCTCGGCGTCCGGCTCCGCCGCGTCGCCCCCCTCGTCGCCGGCCATCGCGAGCAGGTCCGTCCCCGCCTCGCCGCCATGGATGGTGCCGCTAATCTCGGCTTCCGCCCGCTCACGCGCCGCGTCCACGGCCTCCCGCAACGCGGGGTCGTAAAAGAGCGCCCTGGCGCCGGACTGGTTCAGGATGTAGAGAAGCTCCTCGCCGGTGAGGGCGAAGTTGACGGGTACGTGGATCAGGCCTGCCCTCGCGCACGCGAGCCACAGCACCACGTACGCGTCGGAGTTCTTCCCGTAGGCGGCGACCCGGTCGCCCTTGCGGAGGCCGAGACCCAGGAGGGCGTTCGCGGCGCGGTTGGCGGCGGCGTCGAGCTCCGCGTAGGTCCAGGAGCGGTCCCCGAAGGTGAGCGCCGTCTTCTCGGGGTTGCGGGCTACGGAGCGGGCGAGGGCCTCGCCGATGTTGTCGCGGAGGCTGCGGGCTATCTCCTGCTGCATCGCGTTTCTCCTATCTCTTTGCGGCGGGCGAGGGGGCAGTGGAGGGCGTAAGGTTCTTGAACTGCTCGCGCACCTCCATCTTAGGAATCATAGGCACAACCTCCTGTTCTCCGCAACTCCCTTATGAGTTGCTCCATTACCGAGAACGATGGCACACTCTTTCGACTACCACATGTCAAAACTACCTAATCCACCCAATGGGGGTACCTTTTCTCTAGAGAGGGTTACCTAGGTGACCAGGTAGGGGAACCTACAGCGGTCATCAAAACGATCGAATCGCAGCACGGTATCCGCAGTGCTCGAAGAAGCCCTGCGCGTCACGAGCGCTGACCGCCGAGATCGCCTGTCCCATCGCCTCCACCAAAGCCTCGCGGGTTCGAGCCTCGGCCTTGCGCAAGAGGTTCTTTATCTTGGCGAAGGCTTCTTCGATGGGGTTGAGGTCCGGAGAGTAGGGCGGCAGGTACAGGAGCTCGGCTCCCCGCTCCTCGACCAGCTGGCGTACCCTCTCTCCCTTGTGAGCTGACAGGTTGTCCATCACGACAACCTGCTCGGATTGCAAACTCGGGGCGAGCATCTTCTCGACATAAGCCTCGAACACCTCCCGGTTTGTGGCGCCCTCCACCGCCAGGGACGGTCCCATACCCTCGACCGTCATGCTCGAAAGTAACGTGGTGTTCGGTCCCCGGTTGCGAGGCACCGAACAATAAGCCCTTCGCCCAAGTCGCGACCAGGCGCGCAGCGCCGACAGTGAGGTGTTGGCGCCCATCTCGTCCACGAAAACCAAGCGCTTCGGATCGATTTGCACAGCGAGAGTAACCCTCCAGGCGGCTCTCAGCCATTCGTCTCGCTCCAGCGCTCCCACACTCCGTTTTTTGGGCTGAAGCCCATCCTCCTGAGCAGCCGACCGACGGTGGAGTCACTCAAAGCCTTGCCCGTCACACGCTCCAAAAAGCGGCGTCTCTCGACTATGGTGGCTGCCGGGCGCTCCTTGACGTCTTCTCCGAGTAGCTTCTCCGTGACCTGGTCGGTCTTTGGCGGCCTTCCACCACCTTTTCTTGGTTGAAGAGAATCTCCCCGACTGGCGATCCTTGAGTAGCGTTTGACCGAGGAGAGACTGACGTCGAAGAGGCGAGCGACCCCGGACTTGGACGTGCCGTTTTCGACGGCTCTTACGATCCTGGTGCGCAGATCTTCCGAGTATGGCTTCATGCCCCATCATCGCCCGTGAAGACAGTCTAGGTCAACGGTTATGATGACTGCTGTAGTCCGAAGCGTGGACGGAAGCACCCATCGTAATCCAACACACCCAGCATAATAAATGTATGATGCGCCGTGTTAGGTACTGCTGGAGGACGGTAACCGGGGAGAGGTGCCGGGGCTTCCGTAGAGGTATGGCCGCGAATAGACTCTGGGAGGGGTATGGAGCGGGTGGACGACGGTACGGCCCGGAGAACGCGGGTTGGGCGGGCGGTCGCGGCCAGTACCGTGGGCACCGCTATAGAGTGGTACGACTTCTTCGTCTACGGGGTCGCCGCAGCTGTGGTGTTGAACCGTCTGTTCTTTCCGGAGGCGGATCCGGCCGCCGGTACGCTCGCCTCGTTTGCCGTCTTCGGGGTCGGTTTCTTGTTCCGGCCGGTCGGCGGCCTGTTCTTCGCGAACCTGGGCGACAGGCTCGGCCGCAGGCCGGTGCTGATCATGACGCTGCTGCTTATGGGCGTCTCGACGACCCTTATAGGGTTGCTGCCGACCTACGGTGAGATCGGGCTGTGGGCGCCGGCACTCCTGGTCGTGCTGCGCGCTATGCAGGGCATGGGCGCCGGGGCGGAGCTCGGCGGCGCGGCGTTGATGGCGTCGGAGCACGCCCCCGAAAGGCGCGGCTTCTACGCGAGCTTTCCGGCCGCGGGTCTCTCCGTGGGGATCCTGCTCTCCCTACTCGCGTTTACCGCGGTCTCGGCCTTACCCGAGGACCAATTCCTGGCATGGGGCTGGCGCGTGCCGTTCCTGGCTAGCATATTGGTCCTCGGAGTAGGGCTCTTTATCCGGGCGCGGGTCTCGGAGACTCCGGACTTCGTGGAGGTCAAGGAGGCCGGCAACGAGGCCCGCGTGCCGGTGGTAGCGGTGGTGCGTGACTCACCCAAAAACCTGCTCCTGGCGATGGGCGCCACGTTCGCTTCGCACGGTTACGGCTTCGTCGTGCAGGTCTTTCTGCTCTCGTACGTCACCACGCAACTCGGGCTACCGAGGAGCACTGCCCTCACCGCCGCCGTGATCGCCAACGCCGCCGGGATCTTGAGCCTCCCCGCTTTCGGCGCGCTCTCCGATCTCGTCGGGCGGCGTGCGGTGATTATGGGCGGGGCGATGTTCGGTCTGCTCTTCGCCTTCCCCTTGTTCTGGATGCTGGACACTGGCGATACGCTTCTCGTATGGCTAGCCTTCACTCTAGGCATTGCCGTATGCGTCAACTCGATGTTCGCGCCGCAAGGAGCTTACTTCACCGAGCTCTTCGATCCGCGCGTCCGGTACAGTGGGTTCGTCGCCGCCCGCGAGATGTCGGCGGTCCTCGTGGCCGGTCCCGCCCCGCTCGTCGCCGCCGCCCTGCTCGCGTGGACGGACGGCGATCCGTGGTCGATCTCCGTATACCTGGCCCTACTGTCGCTCATCACCCTCGTAGCAGCGTACCTGGCCCCGGAGACGCTTCGGAAAGAGGCTACCCAACGAGAGAGCAAAGATAGAGGCAACGTGTAGACCCGACAAACTAAAGTACGAACGATTCCCCCGCTGCATCTGGCCGGGGTAGCCTCGAGCACGGCGCCAGGAAGGCGACTACGAGGAGTAGGCTCGAGACCGTGTCGCTAGAGTCAGCCTTCGTGCGTGGCCTATTGGAGGGGAAGGGGAGGCTCGAACCATCCCGGCTCCCGGCTTACCTCCAGTTCGGCGACCCACTTGACCCAACTGTGCCCGCGGTGGCCCGGAGCGACGAGCCGCAGCGGGAAGCCGTGCCCGGCGGAGAGTGCCTCGTCCCCGACATGGGTGGCCAGCAGGAGATCACCGGCCTCCTCCAGCGAGAAACGGCGGGCGTAGCCGGTCGAGGAGCGGAGCAGGAGGCTCCGCGCACCGCCCTTTACCCCGGCCTCCTCCAGCAACGCGTCCACCGGCGCCCCACCCCAGCGCTGAATCGTGTACCAGCCGCCGGTGCAGTCGAGCGTGGCCTCCCGGACGGTGTCGCCGAGGGCGAGGACCTCTTCGTAGGAGAGGGTGGACTCTCGTTCGACCTCGCCGTGGACCCGGAGTTGCCAGCGGTCGTGCTCGATCCGGGGGATCGGGTCGCTCAGCCAGTCGGTGACGGGGTGACCGTTGCCGGAGAAGCTCCCCTCCTCGCGCGAGCCGGTGAAGCGGCGGCTCGCGGCTCCGCCGGAAGGCACGGCGAGTACCTCCTGGGCGCCCCAGACCGCGAAGCCGACCGCCAGCAGGCCCAGCATGCGGAGCGCCGCCCGCCGTCCGACCAGGTCCGCCCGGCGCGGTTGCGGCCAGCGCAGGCCGAGATGCACCAGGAACGGCGGGATCAGGAGCAATGAAAGCGCGACGTGCAGGCTGAGGACGGTCCAGCTCCCCAGCACCGGCACCGGGACGCGCGGCAGCCCCACGCTGGCCCACAGCATCCCCGTCACCAGCGACCCGAGGAAGAGGATGCCCCCGAGTGCCGAGAGCGCCGTACCGACGGTGACGCCGCGGCGACGGTAGGATCGCTTTGCTATACTTGCCTTCCAGATCAGAAGCACGACCAGGGCGATACCGCCGGCGCGGTGCAGCCAGAAGAGCCACCGGCCGTCCGATTCACCGACCAGGAAGCTGCCCACACCGCTAGCCAGCTCGAACACCAGCAGGAGCAGGATGGCGACGTTGACCGCCCGAGAGCTCATGGCAACGAGTTTAACTCTTGAGCAAGGCTAGTAGTGATCTTCAGGTGGCATAGCGGCGCCGCTCCAGGGATTCCGCGGGCTAAGGAGCGTCGCAAGCCGTAGCGATCAGGCACGGCAAGCTACGGAGCCGACGGGCCGAAAGCCGCCGGCTGCACAGCGGGCGCGGCTGACCCGGCCCGGTCTTTCGGCCCGGGCCGCACCGGTGGAGGCTACGTACTACCGACCGAAGGTAGAAGAGGTGCTCGTCGGGAACCTCAAGGCAGGTCAGGCGGGTGCTTCGAGCAACTCGCCGAGGTGCCGATCGATCTGTTGCATGTAGCCCGGATCGAGGCCGAACAGGCCCAGGTGCCCTGCCACGCTCTCGACGACGCGCAGCTCGCTGTTGGGGACGAGCTCCTGCTCCGCGGCGCAGTCGCGCACGGGGAAGAACATGTCCTCGTCGATGGGCATGACGAACATCTTGGCCGTGACGCGGCCCAAAGCCGCGGCGAGGTCACCGCCGGTGTGCCGGCTCACGTCCCCCCGCTGCCACTTCCACGCCATGCACAAGAGGTCGTTGGGGTCCATCGGGCCGAAGTAGGCGTCCACGAAACCGACCTGGAAGTCGTCCGCCGAGGCGAAGCCGAGGGGTCTCCACTGCTCTTGCTTCCAGAACTCCGTCGAGAATCCCATGACCGACCAGATCCGGGCGTGCCGCGCCAGCCCGGCGCGTACGTCCGAGGAGGATTCGTACCAGCCGCCGCGGAACGCGGGATCCGAGGTGATAGCCTCAACTAGAGCTTCCGTGTAGATGAAGTCGTGCGGGGTGTTCTTCGCCGTCCCGGCTATCGAGGCCGCTCGCTTTACCTTGTCCGGGAACCGGACCGCCCACTCGTACGTCTGCTGCGCTCCCATGGAGCCGCCTGTGACGAGCTCTAGCTGTTCGATGCCGAATCTCTCGCGCAGCAACTGCTCCTGCGCGCGGACGTCGTCCCCTATCCTGACGTGCGGGAACCGGGCCATCGCGTGCGGGCCTTCGGTGTTGTGAGGGGAGGAGGAGAGCCCGTTGCCGATCTGGTTGATCACCACGATGAAGTACTTCTCCGGATCGAGCGCGTGTTCCGAGCCGATGTAGGCGTCCGCGAAGATCTGGTGCGTCCCCGAGTACCACGTCGTAACGAGGATCGCGTTGTCCTTCGCCGGACTCAACTCGCCGAACGTTGCGTACGCGAGCTGGCAGTCCCGCAGGGTATAGCCCTCTTCGAGCACGAAGTCGCCCAAAGAGAACAGCTCGTACGGACCATGCATCTCCGGCGAATAGTACGGATTCTCGATCACTCCTCGGCCCTCCATCCCTGTCCTCGACGGCGCAAAATCACGCAAGCGTCGTCCGCGTCCACCTCTCCGGATACTACCCGTGCCGCAAACCACACGCAACCGCCGGGTCGGCTGCGTGACTGATGGACGTCGTCGCCGGTCAGCGGGTGTAACTCCCTGTCAAAGCCGCACCCGGAAGGCTGGAGCCCCCCGAAGACCTGGAACGGTTCGTAACCGGGCAGCTCTCCTGGAACGCGGTTCAGACGCTACCTCAAGCGCCCACCCACAACTCGCCCGCTACCCTGTCGAGGTAGTCTGGTAGAAACGTTGTCGGATGAGTCGGCAGCAGCACCGGTACACCTGGCGAAGCTTCGACAGGGGACCGTACCCGTTAATTCTTTGTAAACCTCGAAATTGCGGTGTGTACCCGCCGGCTTCTCTTGTTTAATTAGTTGGTACCGTCGTCCATGAAAGGGCATTACATGGCGCACGGCAGGCCCGCCATACTGGCCGAAGGGTTGGAGAAGAGCTACGGCGAGACCCGCGCGCTCGGCGGCCTCGACTTACAGGTCGAGGAGGGGACGGTCCTCGGGTTGCTGGGGGCCGAACGGCGCCGGCAACACCACCGCGGTTCGCATCCTCACCACGCTCCTCAAACCCGACGCCGGGCGGAGGTGACCGGACTCGACGTCGTGAAGCAGGCCGGTGAGCTGCGCTCGCGCATCGGGCTTACGGGTCAGTACGCCGCGGTCGACGGGTACCTCACGGGGCGTGAGAACCTGGAGATGGTTGGGCGGCTCTACCACCTGCCGAAGTCTTACGCCCGGCGCAGGGCCGACGAGCTCCTGGAGCGCTTCGACCTGGTCGGCGCCGCCACGCGGTTGGTGAAGACGTACTCCGGGGGGATGCGTCGCCGCCTGGATCTTGCCGCGAGCCTCGTCTTCTCGCCGCCGGTCCTCTTCCTCGACGAGCCGACCACCGGCCTCGACCCGAGGAGCCGCCTCGCAATGTGGGACGTCATCGGCGAACTCGTCTCGGGCGGGACGACGCTCCTCCTCACCACGCAGTACCTCGACGAGGCCGACCGGCTGGCGAACCGTATAGCCGTGGTCGACGCGGGGCGTGTGATCGCCTCGGGTACCGCGGACGATCTCAAGGCGCGGGTGGGCGGCGAGCGCCTGGAGCTGATCGTGACCGAGCGCAGCAACCTCGACGCCGCGGCCCGGGTGCTAGCCCCCTACGCCCGCCGTGAGGGCAACGTGCGCGTCGACGCCGACCGCCGGCACGCCAGCGCGACCGTCGAGGGCGGCGCGAAGCTGCTGGCCGCCGTCGTCCGCGATCTCGACGCCGCCGGGGTACAGCTCGACGACCTGGGCCTGCGCCGCCCCACGCTGGACGACGTCTTCCTGGCCCTGACCGGACACGCGGCGGAGCAGCCGGATGCGGAGAGCCCGGCCAGCACGGGACGAACCGGCGGCCGTCGAGACAAGGAGGTCGCATGAACACCTCCATAGATGCCCGCACCAACAAGGCGCTGCCGCCGCGCCGGAGCCGGGTTTATTGGGCTCTGGCCGACGGGCTGGTTCTGGCCAAACGCAACCTCGTCCAGATACCGCGCGTCCCAGAGCTGTTGGTCTTCTCCACGATACAGCCGGTCATGTTCGTGCTGCTCTTCCGCTACGTCTTCGGCGGCGCTATAGACGTAGGCGCCACATCGTACGTGGACTTCCTGATGGCCGGGATCTTCGTGCAGACCGTGGCCTTCGGGTCCATGACGACCGGCGTCGGCCTCGCCGAGGACCTCCAACGCGGGCTCGTCGACCGGTTCCGCTCGCTGCCCATGGCGCGCTCCGCCGTCCTCACCGGCCGCACCATCGCCGACCTCGCCCGAAACGCGTTCGTCATAGTCGTGATGCTGGTAGTCGGCCTCCTCGTCGGCTTCCGGCCCGAGGCAGGCCCCCTGGGCTGGGCAGCCGCCATCGGGCTGCTACTCCTCTTCAGCTTCGCCTTCTCCTGGATCGCGGCGGCAATAGTGCTCATGGTGCGCAGCGTCGAGGCGGTGCAGCAGGCCGAGTTCATCTGGCTCTTCCCGCTGACCTTCGCCAGCAGCGCGTTCGTGCAGACCGACGGCATGCCCGGCCCCCTCCGCGCCTTCGCCGACCACCAGCCCCTCACGCAGATCATCGACGCGGTGCGGGGTTTCCTCCTCGACCAGCCAGTAGGGTCCGCGGGCTGGCAGGCCCTCGCCTGGTGCGTGGGCATACTCCTGGTCTTCGTGCCGCTCTCGGTCTCGCTCTACCGGCGCGTTGCGGCACGTTGACGTGAGTTACGCTACCGTATCGATCTCACACAGGTTATCCCCGGCGGCTTTGCGACCAAGAGGCGAGGTACATCTACCTCTGCCCTACTAGAACCCGTCTCCTAACAACCTTTCATTTGCCACCGACGTGTACGGCGGGACGTCGCTTGCGATCGGGTTCGGCTTCGCGGAGCACTTCGTGCGCTACTGGGGCGGTGTCTCCCTCTCCTAGCAAGAGATAGCGGAACAGATACGCGAGGGGGTTGCCCTCCGTCCAGCCGAAGTAGCAGTGTGGCTCTTTGCCGGTCTCGTCACGCACGTGGAGCAGGATGGCGGCGATGGCGTTCGGAACGGTCGAGCTCTCAGAGCGCAGCACCTTGTGGCTGTCGACCTCGACGCCCCTCACCTCGAGCACCTCCTCGAACTCCGAAGGGTCGCCAACGTCGACCTCCAGGAACAGTATGGGTATGTCCTCGGGAACGTGGTTGTCCTCGCGCTGCTCGTCTTCCTTGGAGTCGTACTCCTCGGGGTCGTCGACTCCTTCTTGGCGTCGATGGGCGAGGATGTGGATCTCCTCGCCTTTGCTCACGCATTCGTCGACGAACCTCTTTGCCGTTTCGTCGAGCTCTACCCTCTCCGCCCGGATCTCGGTCGAGCGCCAGACCCGCGAGGCGAACGAGGCGACTATGATCGCCCCAATAAAGAACAGGGCGATCATTATACCGTCGGGCCGGTCGAGGACGTTCGCCCCGGTGGCATATAGGAACACGAGGGTCACCAACCCGAACAATATCAGGCCTATCCTGGATCCCCCGCGCATGGCGGTGAGCGCCACGGCGATGGCGGCCGAGGCCATCATCGCCAGGATACCGGTGGCGTAGGCTCCGGCCTGCGCGTCCACGCTGGCACCGAAGAGGATCGTGACTGCGAACGCGATACCGATGTAGACCAGCACCAGCGGCCTGACCGCCCGAGCCCAATCGGGCGCCATACCGTAGCGGGGCAGGTAGCGAGGCACGATGTTCAAGAGACCCGCCATCGCGGAAGCACCCGCGAACCACAAGATCAGGATAGTGCTCAGGTCGTAGACCGTGCCGAAGGCGCCGCCCAGGTACTCGTGCGCCAGGTAAGCGAGCGCCCGATCCTTGGCCTCGCCGCCCGGTTGGAACTCTTCAAGGGGTATTAGAACGGCCGTCACGAAGGTGGTTGTGATCAGGAAGAAGCACATGATCAGGGCCGCGACGGCCAGCATCTTGTTGGTGTTGCGGATGCGTCCCTCGGGACGCTCCGGCTCGTCCCCCTCGTCGCCGCGCACGAGCGGCATCATGCTCACGCCGGTCTCGAATCCAGAGAGCCCCAGTGCCAGCTGCGGGAAGACCAAGAACGCCACGCCGAGCATCGTCAGCGGGCTGCCGTAGCTGGTGAACAGCGCCCCCGACCAGTCGACCAGGTACTGGGGGTGTGTAGCGCTCTCGTACAAGCCGACGGCAACGATGACGAGGTTTAGCAGTAGGTAGATGGCCACCAGCACCACCGCAACACCGATGGCTTCCCTGAAGCCCTTGAGGAAGACCGCGCCGAGCAGCGCCAACAACACGAGCGTAACTACGACTTCCCGACCCTCAAGAAACGCTGGTACGTAAGGGTTCTCGATGATGTGGGCCGTGGCGTCTGCTGTCGAGAGGGTTATAGTGACCAACCAGGCGGTCGCTACGAAACCCAGCAGACACAAGACGAAGATCTTGCCCTTCCAGAAAGAGAGCAGGCGTTCGAGCATCACTACTGAGCCCTGGCCGTGCGGGCTGTCGGCGGCGACGCGGCGGTACATCGGCAGCATCCCCAGGAGCGTCAGCAGCACGATTAGCAGGGTAGCTATGGGCGAAAGAGCCCCAGCCGCCAGGGCCGCGATGGCGGGCAGATAGCCCAGCGTCGAGAAGTAGTCCACGCCGGTCAGGCACACGATCTTCGACCAATGGTGCTGTTCCTGGCCCTCTTTCGACTCCCGTCCCCCCACCTCTTCGACGCGATGTTCGAGCAACCAACGCTTGAACCGGTTAGCGGGGTGTTTCGATGAAGCCGTTGCCTCGGCCATTGCCTCTCCTTCGTAGACCAGTAGTACCCCGGGAGCCAGTCTAGCATCGCCACGGATTTCGCTCAGGCGCTGGCTTCTTGAGTGCCTGAGCAAGATAACGATGCACCCTAGTCGTGCGAAGCCCAAAAGCCAGGTAGCGCCGGTCCTAAGCAAGGGCACCTTTTCTGCTCATGCCCGCTACTTGTTCCCAATAGGTCTCTGGTCCTACTCACATTCCGCCTCCAGGCCGATGTCGCCCGCTCCGTTCTGGCATAAGGTTAGACCATAAGTTGTTGGCTACCGTAAAGGAGCGGATAGTGCAGACGGAAGAGCAGAACTACGGGATGATCGGGGAGCACGGCGCGAACCCGGCGTCGATGAGCGCACAGCAGGAGAAGAGCTGGTCCGTCCTCGCGCACCTGAGCTTGTTCCTGAACCTGTTTACCGGGTTTCTGGGGCCGGTCGCGGCGCTGGTGATCTGGCTGGTTTACAAGGATCGCTCCCAAAAGGTGGCGTTCCACGCGCTCCAGTCGATGTGGTACCAGGTGGCGTGGCTCGTGCTCCTAGGCGCCGGTTGGGCGTTCACGGGGCTCTTGATGCTGGTCCTGATCGGCTTCCTCCTCGTGCCGGTGATGGTCCTCCTGACCCTGGTGCCCTTCGTCCACGCCGCCTACGCGGCCTACAGGGTGAGCCGGGGCGACGATTACCGCTACCCCTTCATCGCGGACCTGATAGAGGACCGCTAGGAAACACTCGTCGGCGCATCGAGGCCCCGCTTTCGGAGCGGGGCCTCTTCTCTTCCCGGAGAACGAAGCATGACCAAACTCGACTACCGAAGGTCCGGGGACACGCCCGGAACCGGGACCGATGCGCTACCGCCTCTCGGGAAGAGAGTGCTTCCTGAAAGGTGGATGCACGGAGCGGGGTAGAATAGGGAGCAGCTCCGAGAAGAGTTGGACATGGGTTCGGAGAGTTTCTTATGAAGCGCGGATTTTTCTCGTTGCGGCGGCTGCGCTGGAAGCTGACGCTGAGCTACACGCTGGTGACCGTCGTGGCGTTGCTCATGGCGGAGTTGCTCCTGGTTGCGGCTTTGATCGCCTTGTTGAGTTCGCCCATCTTGCCGGGCTTCGTCGTGCAGGAGCTGAAGGAGACCGTCGTGCCGCGCGTGGAGCCGACGCTCTCCGAGACGCCCCCCGATGCGGAGGCCTTGCGCGAGGAGTTGCGACAGACCTTCGACGAGGGAGGCGCCGGGCAAGACGCGGGAAGCCTGGACCTGACTCTGGGACCGGGCGACGGTTACCTCTTCGTGGTCGACGACGAGCGGCGGTTGCTCGCCTCCGATCGCGAGCCGGAAGGGTTCTCCGAAGGGGAGCCCCTCGACCCGGAGACGTTTCCTGGCCTGGATCCGGTCCTGACGTCGGCGCTTGGGGGGGAGGAAGACCCGTGGAGCCTCCAGGCGCGCTCGCCGGACGAACGGCAGCTGTACATGGCCGCGCCGGTGACCGACGATGACGGGAGCGTCCTCGGGGTGGTCGTGGCCGCTTTCGGGTTACCGGACCTCACCGTGGTCACCTTAATCCTGCTGGGCGTCGGCGCGATCGCGCTGACGGTCCCCGCCGCTATTATCGGGACGATCTTTGGCTTCGTAACCGCGTGGAGTCTAACCCGGCGCCTTCGGAGGCTGGCCCACGCTGCCCGAGCGTGGAGTCAGGGGGATTTCTCGGTAGCGCCCAGGGATCGCTCTAAAGACGAGCTTGGGCAGCTCTCACGGGAAGCTCAACAGCATGGCCGGACAGCTAGAGAACCTCCTGGAGACCCGGGGGAACTCGCGACGCTCGAGGCCCGCAACAGCTTCGCCCGGGACCTGCACGACTCGGTCAAGCAGCAGGTCTTCGCCACGTCCCTGCAGATCGCCGCCGCCCGCGCCCTGATCGAGCAGGACAAGGAGGCCGCCGAATCTCACCTGGTGCGGGCGGACCGAGCTGGTGCGTCTGGCCCAGAAGGAGCTGAACGTCCTTATACACGAGATGCGCCCGGCGGCTCTCGAAGGCAAGGGGCTTCCGGCCGCTTTGAGCGACTACGCGGCCAACTGGTCGCGCAGAAGCGAGATCCCGGCCGAGGTCCACGTCCGGGGCGAGCGTGAGACGCCCCTGGAGATCGAGCAGGCGCTGTTTCGCGTGGCCCAGGAAGCCCTGGCTAACGTCGCCAAGCACAGCGGCGCCAGCAGAGCCGAGGTTGACCTGGTCTACGACGCGGACCGCCTGACTCTGCGTATCGCCGACGACGGCCACGGGTTCGACTCCAAGGGGAGATCTTACGAGGGTTTCGGCCTGCAGAGCATGAGCGAACGGCTAGAGAAGCTCGGCGGGCGCGTCGAAGTCGAGAGCGCGCCGGGCGAGGGGACGCGCGTCGTCTGCATCTGTCCGTTGGCCGGCGCGCCCGGAGAGGAGGGCAAGGAAACGTGAGCGAGCCGATAACCGTTCTGCTGGTGGACGACCACGCGCTGGTGCGCCAGGGGGTGCGGGCGTTCCTCGAGACGCAGAGCGACATCGCCGTGGTCGCCGAAGCGGAGTCGGGTGAAGAAGCCGTGCGGCTCGCGGCCGAGCACGCGCCCGACGTGGCGTTGGTTGACCTGATCATGCCGGGCATGGACGGCGTGGAGGCCACGCGCCGTCTGAAGGCCCGCTCTCCGCGCACGAACGTCGTAGTGCTCACCTCCTACCACGACGACGAGCACGTCTTCCCCGCGATCCAGGCCGGCGCCCTCTCCTATATCCTCAAGGAGGTGGGTCCGAACGAGTTGGCCGACGCCGTCCGCAAGGCGGCCAGCGGCGAGGCCGTCCTCCACCCGCGGGTGGCCGCGAGGGTGGTGAGGGAGCTGCACGGGGCCCGCCGCGACGAGCCAAACGTATTCCACGACCTCTCCGACCGGGAGCTCGAGGTGCTCAAGCTGATCGCGGAAGGGTTGAACAACGCCGAGATCTCGGGCCGCCTGTTCATCAGCGAGAAGACGACCAAGAACCACGTCAGCAACATCCTGGGTAAGCTGCACCTCCACGACAGGACCCAGGCCGCCGTCTACGCCTGGCGCCAGGGCGTCGTACGCCGCGATTGAGAACGCCCTGTTCGTGAGATTAAGTAACTATCTTAAAACCTCCCCTGCGCAATAGCATTATCGGTGATCCTCGCGAACAAGAGATGCTGATGGGCGAGCACTCGGCCGAAGAGAAGCCGCTACCGACGATCTGGCGTGTACCGGACGGGCTGTGGGAGAGGATCGAGCCGATCCTTAAAGAGCACGATCCGCCCAAGAAGACCAGGCGCCCCAGGGTCGACCAAGTATGCGGGATCATGCCGCGCAAAGTAGGATAGTGAGGACCGAGGGGCATAAGACGGCCACGTCTTGTGCCCCGATTGGTTAGGCGGCCAGGGCCTCCAGGATCGAAATGCCGGCACGGGTGTCGATCTCTCGCTGAAGCAGAAAGCCCGATTGGGCGAGGAGCTCTTCGTACTCCTGCCGGGTACGTTGTCGGCCGCCGAGCAGCGCTAGCATGTGGATGTCCAGCATCTTCGACCAGTCGGGGTTGGGATCATCGGGGACGATCGTCTCGATCACCAGCAACTTGGCGTGCAGTGGGGCGGCCCCTCGAATCGCCCGGAGGATGGCGACGGCCTCTTCGTCCCCCCAGTCGTGGATTATCTCCATGAGCAGATACGCGTCGCAGGTCGGCAGGGCGTCCCGGAAGAAATCGCCAGCCTGGAGGGCCAGTCGCTCCGAGGCCACGCCTGCGGCCTCCTCAATCACGTGCGGCAAGTCGAACAGGACACCTCTGGCGTTCGGCGCGTTGTCGAGAACGGCGTGCAACAGGTGCCCGCTGCCGCCGCCGATATCGCCGATCAGGCCGAAGCCCGAGAAGTCGTAGGAGGCGAGAATTCCGGCGACCGCGCCCTGCGCCTTGGCGCCCATCGCCGCGTTGAACACGCGACCCTCTTCCGGGCGTTGCGCAAGGTATGCCCAAAAACCCTCAGGGAACGTTGTTTCCGCTGCCGGAAGTCCGGTCCGCACGGAATGCCCCAGCGCCTCGAAGGTCGCCCAGAAGATCGGCAAGCCGAACATCTGGGCGAAAGCACGCATGGACTGCGGGTGGTCGGTCCGCAGCAGCCGCGATGCAGGTGAATGACTGAACGTATCACCTTGCATCTCGAACACTTCATGTGCCGCAAGGAGGCGCAGGATGCGGCCGAGCGCTTCGGGGTGGGCGCCGACGGACGCCGCGAGGTCGGTGGCGGTTCGGGGCGTCTCCTCCAGCGCGTCCGCGACGCCGAGGTCGGCGACGACGTGAAGGCTTCGCGGCAAGCAATAGCCGCCCGCCATCTGTATCACCGTTGCGAACGGATTTGTCTCGATCACGCTCACCCTTCCTCCTCTCCTTGCCTGCTATACTAGGGTATATGTTCAGGTACCCTTATTATAAGGCAACCTTGATAAACACGTCAACCTCCCGATGACGGACTCTCCTCACGGCCTTCCCTCAAGCGCGCTGCTGCGCACTGCCTACAACGCTTTGGCGGCTCGCATCTTCGCTTCCGTTGTGTCTGGCACTGACTTCGATGACCTGCGCCCCTCCCATGGCAACGCTATGGAACAGCTCGAGATCGAGGACGGGCTACGTCTCACTGACCTAGCCGCTCGCGCGGGCATTACCGTACAGTCAATGGGCGAACTCGTCGACGACTTAGAGGTTAAGGGTTACGTCGAGCGTCGACCAGACCCGGGCGACCGGCGCGCCAAGCGCATCTACCTAACCAACAGAGGACTAAAGAACGCCCGCGTAGCCAAGCGCGTGACGGCCGAGGTGGAGGACTACCTGGCAGAGCTTTTGGGAGAGCAACGTTACCATCTTCTACGACGCGCCCTTGAGGAGATTGTCGCTGCGGAGGCCGGCGATGACGGATAGCGCTGATACGTAAGTGCACCTACTCTAAGGGGAGTGCCGCTGCCTCTATTCACCGAATTGCCGAGAGGATGTCTTGTCGGTGCCTCGGTGCATAAGAGGTAGCGGTCATAGAGAGGCAACGAAGCAGCTTGCTACCTGTCAGCACAATCGCAAGCTCTTTGGTTAATGCTTAGAGGCGGCGGCGGCTCTAGGTGTGTTCCGTTCTGCTCATCTTAGGGATATAGTGGAATTGTAAGCGTCAACCCGTTAGGGAAAGCGGGTTAGGAAGGAGGCACACGCCATGTTCGCCCGAGTAAGCACGTTTGAGGGCTCTCCAGAGCGGATGGACCAATTAACCAACCATCCAGGAGACCCTCCTTCCGCAACTCAAGCAGCATGACGGATTCAAAGGGTTTATCGGTCTTGGTGACCGCCAGAGCGGCAAGGTAGTTGGCGTGGTCCTCTGGGAGAGCGAGGAGGCCTTGCGGACCAGCGAGGAGGCTGCGAATCGCATGCGTAGCGAGTCTGCAGAGGCCACCGGACAAACGTTAGCGGGTGTAGAGAGGTACGAAGTTACCATCTTTGAGGTATCAAGCTAGCTTGATACCTAGCACCAATCTCTGTGCCAGGGCTGTTAGTAGCCCCGGCACTCTTTTTGTGGCACTCTTTTCATACTCCCTTGCTTCTCGTGCCTAGAGAAGACATCTTCTACACAGCTCGTGAATAGAGGCAACGGGACGACCCCTACACCAAGCAATGCTGACCACAGCGGTGCTCATGCTGTGGTTGTAGTTTGCAGACCCTAGTCGCGCATAGAGCATCGCACCATCTTTACCATGAGCTCTACCGCCTGCTCATCGCCTAGTCCCTGCTGCCGTACCAGTGAGCGCCAGGTCTGAAAGTCCAAGGCGTGGCCTAAGGCGGCAAGCAGCAACTCAAGCTGCCGGTCCTGTGCCACCCAACCGGTAACCAGGACGTATCGCATCCTGTTCCAGTGCTGTAAGTACGGTTCGGCGAACTCGCGCGTGAGGGGATGCACCTGCACGTCACGCAGGATACTGATCATCATCGGTTCCGTGCGCCGGTGGTAGGCATAGACCTCCGCGAGTGCTCTTCTCAGGCGGGCTTCAGGCTCGGCGACCTCAGTCCAGGAATCGGGTTCGGGCGGAGGATTCTGGCTCATGTAGTGAGAGGTGCACGCGACGAATAGGGCGTGTTCGTCAGGAAAGTGCCGGTAGACGGTGAGCCGCTGCACGCCCGCCTTCTCAGCTATAGCGCTGATGGTCGTCCTGGCGGGGCCGAGGGCCTGGTGAAGCTCTACCGTGGCCTCTGTGATCCGCTGCCGCGTCTCTTCCTGGCGCTCCGCCCGCCGCTTCATCTCATACTTACGCGCCATGTCTCAAACCCCAAAAACCTCCATAATTTTATTGAACTTATGTGTTCAACGATATTGACATACACGCTTCGTCACGCTACTGTGTTCATTATACATCAGTGTTTACTGTTTGAGAAAGGAGTAGATACAGCAGACGCCGCTGGGCAGGATTGCAGAACGTTTCGTGAAAGGGTGCGGGGCCACCCCGACCTATGGGAAGGAGAAATAATGATTGGTACGCAGATCGGCGAGCTTGAGTTGATGGAGGTCTGGTACGAAGACGACCCGACGATGCGGGTCAGGGTCAACTTCCCCTTTTTCGTGGGGAACGGGACCATGAGCACGGCAGTCGTCTACTTCGAGCTCGAGCCGGGCCACAGGCTTGGGACCCACACGGATAGCGCAGAAGAGATTCTCCTGATCCTCGAGGGGACGGCCGAGGTTTCTCTTGGAGACGAGCAGGGGCGGCTCTCCGCGGGGGAGATGGCGCTGGTGCCAGCCATGGTGCCGCACGGCTTGCGCAACGTGGGCGACGATACGGTGCGGGTCGTCGGGTTCTTCTCGAGCAATGTGGTGGTGAGCACGTTCGACCAGCCGATGATGCCCTTCAACCAACGAGTCGTCGGCACGCCGCCGGTCGTCGAGGAGGAGCAGGTCGCCACCGGGGACGCAGGTAGCTGAGGAGGTAAGGGATGACTCGCATCCTCACTATAGACCCCGAGCAAACCCGAGGGTTGCGCAAACTATTGTTCTGGGCGAACAAGCGTCAGTATGGGGGAGTAGTCCCTGGCATCTTCAAGATAATGTTCCGCGATCTCAATATCGCTTTTCCCGGTGGCTGGCTCTACAACTACCTGCACATGCGGAAGGGATCTCCCCTCTCCCGCCTCCAGCGAGAGATGCTCGCCACAGTGGTCAACGGTCTCGTCGGAGGCGCTCCCTGACTGGGCTTGCACACGGCGGCCGTGCGTCGCCTGACCAAAGACGAGCACCTAAGCGCGGAGTTCGCCACCACCTGGCCTCAGTACGACCTGGACCAGAAAACCCGCACACTCTTGGCCTACGCCAAGAAGCTGACCGAGGAGCCCAGCATGATCGAGGACTCCGACGTCGAGGCCCTGCGAGCGGCCGGTTGGGACGAGCAGGGGATATACGAAGCCACGGCGCTGATCTCGTTCTTCAACTTCAGCGGTCGGATGGAAGCGGCTTCGGGGCTGCCGATGGATGAGATACCAGGAGAAGCACGATTTCCCGAAGCAAGTCCCGGTAAGCCAACTGTGTCAGTTCGTGCCTGACAAGGTAAAGAGTCGGGGTGTAGAAGCCCCGGCTCTTCTTATACCCTCATGTGCTTGAGTTTCCGAGAACATTACCGTCAGCCGGAAACTCGGCTCGAAGCCGGTCCGGGACCCAACCCTTCTACTCGAAGTTTTCTTTACGCTTCACTCATTTGTAGCCGCGCTGTAACCGTAGTCTCCTACGATAGGGATAGCGGTCCCCGTGTCCTCTCTCATGCCTAGGACAAGCGGACCGCTTTATAACGAGCGCATGATGCGTGGAGCTCGGTTTCCGAGAAGCCAACTCAGCCTGTTGAAAAACTCGATCCAGGGGTGTTTATAGGTGCATAGACCGGCTCTAGAGACCCCAAATCGGCCTTTGGCGGCCAAATCGAGGGTCACAAGTGAGCACCGGCGACTTTTTCAACAGCCTCGCCAACTCCTCTCGGCAGCTCGGTGAATAGAGCAACCCACCCTCTTAGCCCCTAGACGAAGGCCTTTGTAGAACCGCTCCCGCCCCTTCCGTTTTACTCCTCCATCGGATATGTTGGTCTTGGTAGCCAATCAAGCGGGATCCGAGAAGCGAGGAGATTATTGTATGTCGACAAAGCTAACCCGCTGGGGCGGAGTGGCGGCCATACTGGGCGGGATACTATGGATAGTGCCGTCCATTATCACCGCCTTCAAGCCCCGGGGTTGTATCGGCCTCGAGTGCGACGTAAGGACCATGAGGGATACCTCCGACGTCGCACCCTTCCTGCTGCTCGCCTTGCTGCTTACTGCGGTGGGCTTGGCGGGAGTAGCGATCCGTGCCTGGAACACTGGACGCTTCGGACGGTTGGCGAAAGCGGGCGTGGCACTCTACGTGGTTGGCGTTGCGCTGTTCGTCCTGGGCACGGTGCTAACCGCTATATCCGAGGTTTTCTGGGTGCTGATGCTTCCGGCAGGCTTGGCTCTGATCGCCGGCCTGTTTCTCACAGGCATCGCCGTGTTCAAGACGGGGGTGCTGCCACGCTGGGTGGCGGTGCTGCTCGTTATAGGCTCGCTTGCGATGCTGGGGTTCAACGACCAGAACGCCGAAGTGCTGATGGCGATACCGTTCGGGCTCGCGTGGGTAGCGGTGGGATACGCGCTCTGGTCGGACAGGAGTTCACCGGTTCGGCGGACCGCGCCGGTGAGGTGATGGTGTAAACCGAAAGGCCTTAATGTCGTCGAGTTGGTCCCGTTGGAGTGGTCTGGCGGCCATGCTGGGAGGAGCGCTCTGGATACCCTACGGCATCTTGGAGATGCTGGAGCCGTGGGGGGCGGACGTCGCCTACAGGGACGACGTAGGATACTCAGTAATCCCCGTCGCGTCGCTGTTCGTGGCGTACAGCATGCCCGGCAGCCTGGCTGTGCTGCTCACCTCGCTAGGGCTGCTTGGCGTATTTGCCCTGCTTAGGGTATCCGCCGGTCGTACCGGCAGGATCGGACTCATCCTGGTGTACGTCGCCTTAGCATTGTCCATCCTCAGCCTGGCCGGCGTGATCGCTCTGTTAGATCCGCTGTTTACCGTCGGCCGGATCTTCGGTTCGCTCGCGCTCGGAACTGCGACCTTCCTGGTAGGTGTAGGTGCCCTCAGGAGCCGCATAGCGCTGGGCTGGACGGTCGCGCTGTTGTACCTCGGCCTCGCGGGGCTCTTCCTGTTCCCTCTATGGCCGCTGGTATACGCCCTGCAGTGGGTGCCGCAGGCTGTGGGGGCCACGTTCATGGTGCTGTTCGGCCTGGGCTGGACGGTGCTGGGCTATATGCTTTGGTCGGAGAAGGGGGAGAAGCTCCGGCAGCCTGCACGGGTAAGGTGAATTTCTGAAAAGACCCTTCTTCTCGGAAATTCAGGTGCTCTCGTAGCAGAGCTTTAATCCTGCTCTTGGTTCTCCTCAAGCACGCTCGTCACCTCTTTGACGAGACCTTCGAACTGCCTCATCCTTTGCTCACCGAGGCGACGGGCACATTCTCCTTCGAGGCTCGCTATGATCTCATCTGCTACTCGCCGCGCTGCCCATCCTCGCTCTGTTAAGCGGATGATCTTGGCCCTACCGTCGGTGGGGTCCACCACGCGCTCGACGTAACCTGCTGCTTCGAGTTGGTTCACGGTGTAGCGCATGGCCTGCTTGGTGGTGCGAGCCCGCTCGGCTAGCTCGGTAAGGCGAAGTCCTCCCTTCCGGAGGTAGAAGAAGATGTTGTGGCCCCAAGAAGGGGAGGTATCGGTGTAACCAGCGGCGGCTAAGTGAGCGTACAGCCTAGTGAGAAAGGCCTGGTAAGGGTTTCGTAACAGCTGACTGAACAGTACGTGGCCCTCCGAGCGCTCTTTGGTAGCCGTTGGATGCCCCATAGCAGCAAACCTCCTCTTGACAGAATGGTAAAAAGACTTTATTGTTATGTAAAAGTATTTTACCATCTGCTGGCCTAAGGGAAAGGAGGCAGTCGTGGAGCGACGGATTATCAATCCATGGACGTGGCAGGATCAGTTTGGTTTCGTTCAGGCAACTGAGATCAGCGGCGCACAGCGCACCATCTTCTGCGCAGGACAGGTGTCGACGGACGACGAAGGAAGGCCGGTTCATCCCGGGGACATGCGCGCCCAGATCAACCAGGCGCTGGACAACCTTGAGACAGTATTGAGGCAAGCGGGCGTTGCGCTGTCGGACGTGGTGCGCCTGAACTACTACACCACAGACGTAGATCGCCTTTTCGAGGCGTATGACGCCGTCGTCGGTCGCTTGGCGGAAGCGGGCTGCCAGCCCACTAGCACGCTGCTGGGTGTGACGCGCTTGGCTTTCCCCGAGCTCCTGGTAGAGATTGAAGCCACGGCAGTTGCCTAGATACCTTCGAACATCCAAGCGACAGAGGCCGCACTCCGCTGCGCTGAGTACTGCCGCTGACGACGCTACTGGCATCCCGAAGCCGTTTGAGGGATCAGAGGGAGTGGAGAGAGGAGGTGACGTTATCTAGCGCAAACCCTGCCTTCAACACTAGTTCGCAACCACACCAACAGCACAAAGGAGTAGTACGAGCGATGTTGACACCCGACGAGCAGGCGGTTACACACCTGCCAGCAGGCGAAGGAGAGACCCTGTGGGTCCTGGGCGTCTTTGTGACACTCAAAGCCCAGAGCGACGAGATAAGCCTCTACGAGGTTATATGCCCACCTGAAGCTGGTCCGCCTCCGAACATCCATCACCACCAAGACGAGGCGTTCTACGTCTTGGAGGGGAACTTCTCATTCCTCAGTGGGGACGAAACGATCGAGACTGAGCCCGGCTCATTCGTGTGGATACCGAGAGGCACTCTGCACACATTCAAATACACAGGGACAAGTATGGGCAAGCTCTTAATAGCTAGCACGTACCCAGGGTCTCACGAGCGCTTCTTCCGAGATGTCGGCATACCCGTAAGCGACATGGCGACGTTTCAATCTCCCGATGGTCCGCCGGACATCGAGAAGGTTCTGAGCAGCGGCGAGAGGAACGACATACATTTCGTTCTGCCAAACGAAACGCGCGACTGATCACCCCGCCCTTATAAAAAAGAGACAGCACTCCCAGCACCTCTATTCACCCAACTGCCGGGAAGGAGTGAGCCTGTTGAAGAACTCCTTCGTGCCCTTTTCTGGGCTCCGTTTTGGGTGTCGAGAGCACCGTTTTTGGGCGTTTTGAGCCGAGTTCGGGATCCCTGTCCGGGCTACCGGCGACTTTTCAACAGGCTGGAGTCTTCTCGAAAGCACGCTCCCCTACTCTGCCGTACACCGAGCGGATACCTTCCGCAGCGGATCAGACCGGAACACCTTCGATGATGTAGAACGGCGTTCCGGTGCGGATAATGTCGGTCAACCGGAACCCAGCCTCAGCGTAGAGCCTCTCGAAATCATCGGCCGTTCGCTCCCGGCCTCCGAGCATGACGAGCATGTTCAGGTCCGAGAACTCGGCCGTTCGCTCCCGGCCTCCGAGCATGACGAGCATGTTCAGGTCCGAGAACTTCGCCCGGTCGGGCTCGTTCCCCGGCCGGATGACGAACTCGACCAGCAGGAGCTTCCCGGTTTCTGCTATCGCCGCACGACACTTGCGCAGGATCTCGATCGCCGCTGCGTCGTCCCAGTCGTGGATAATACTCTTGAGCAGGTAGGCGTCTGCCCCGCCTGGCACCGCCTCGAAGAAGCTGCCACTAACGACCTCGCAACGATCCGCAACACCCGCCCGCGCCAGCAGATCCTCTGCACCAGCGACAACATGGGGCTGATCGAACAGGATGCCGCGCAGGACCGGATTCGTTGCCAGGATCGCCGTGAGGATTCTACCTTCGCCTCCTCCCACGTCGACCAGAACATCTATCTCCGAGAAGTCGTAGCTCTGCACGACCGCCTCGACCACTCCCGCAGAGAGGCCCGTCATCGCGGCATCGAAGATCGCGCTCTCCTCGGGGTGGGCTGCCAGGTATTCCCAGACGTTGGTCCCGTGCAACTCGGGGAAAGCTGGTTCGCCGGTTCTGACACTGTGAAGGAGGTGCCCCCAACTCGTCCTGAAGGACGGCTGGCCGATATACGTCGCCCAGCCGCGCAGCGAGCCAGGTGCATCCGTCCTGAGGTACTCCCCAACCGGCGTCGAGCCGAAGCGGCCACCGTCGGTCTCCTCGACGAACACGCCGACGCTGGCAAGCGCGCGCAGCAACCGATAGAGGGTGGGCGCGTGCGTCCCCGTGGCCCTGGCCAGGTCCTCCGCGCTCCTGGGCCCTTCCTCCAGCAGGTCGGCGATCCCGAGCGTAGCGGCTACGTGAATCGCCTGGGACACCTCGTGGGCATTGGTCATCCGCAACAGGGCGTCCCGAGGAGCTAGCTCGCCCGCGCTCATCCGGTCCTCCTTCCCTCACACTACCAACCTCAGTATAGATCGCGCCGTATAGGCCTGCATCAATCGCCCGGGCTCGATCCAACCTCCGCCCGTAGGCCAGTTCGTGTAGAGGGGGACGTTGTACCTTCCGGGCCGGCGCCGTAGGTGACTAAAGGGGACCGACTATCGGCGCCACCGCGAGCTCTGAGATAGTTACTAAGTCAGTGGCGTTTCGGGTGCGTCCGGTAGCGCGAGAGGTTGGCTGCAAACGTCCCGTACTTTGAAACAACGAGATTGGTTATGCGTATCTCGAAGAGGCAGGCCCGGTGTCTATCGTAAAGGAAGGTAGCTGTGTCCAAGCTCCTGGTGTTCAACGTCCCGGCGCACGGACACGTCAACCCGACGCTGCCCGTCGTGCGCGAGCTGGTCTCCCGCGGCGAGCAGGTCGCCTACTACCTGACCGATGAGTTCGAGCCACAGATCCACTACACCGGCGCCGAATTCCGCCGCATCGAGTACATCCAACCAGGTTCCGGGCCTCCTCCCGGCGTGACCGCCATGGGGCAGACCGACCCCGCGATGAGGCGGCAGATGTTGGCAGCGTTCTTCCCCCAGATGATGGCCGAGGGTCTGCGGCTGGTGCCCCGGCTGGTCAACCGGGTGTGGGCCGAGGACGCCGACTGCGTCGTCTACGACCCCTTCTGCCCGTGGGGTCGGGCTCTCGTCGGGATCCTGGGCCTGCCCGCGGTGGCATTCGTCCCCAGCTACGCGATGACCGAGAACTTCCCGCTGGTGCGCCGGCTATCGGCGCTCTTCGAAGAACAGACGTCGCCCGAGGCCGAGGAGGCGATGAGCGACTTCCGGGACGTCTCCCGGCAGCTGCACGACCGCTACGGTCTGGTCCCGCTACGTATCACGGACCCGTTTATCACTGCCGAGGCGCTGAACGTCGTCACCCTGCCGCGCCCGTTCCAACCTGACGCCGACGCGCTCGACGAGCGCTACGTGTTCGTCGGCCCGTCGATCTCGCCGCGCAGTGACACGTCCGGGTTCCCTCTGAATCGGCCCGCCGACAACCCGACGCTGTACGTCTCGCTTGGTACCGTCTTCAACGCGAACCCCGAGTTCTTCGACGCCTGCTTCGACGCCTTCGCCGATAGTGACTGGCAAGTGGTGCTGTCGGTAGGGACGAGGACAGATCCATCCACGCTCGTCCGGATACCCGACAACTTCCTCGTCCGCCCGCACGTGCCGCAGCTAGAGGTCCTCGAACACACCGGCGTTTTCGTCACCCACGGCGGGATGAACTCGGTTATGGAAGCTATCTACTACGGCGTGCCGATGGTCGTCGTGCCGCAACAACCCGAGCAGGCGATGACCGCCGCCCGCGTGGCCGAGCTCGGACTCGGCGTCGCCCTCGAGCCCGGCCAGGTCACCGCCGGCGCGCTGCGCGACACCGTCACTACCGTCAGCGGCGACCCCGGCTACCGAAGCCGCATCGCCCACATGCAACAGGCCGCGCGCGACGCAGGCGGCTACCTACGCGCCGCCGACGTCATTCAGCAGTTCGGCCACCAGCAAAGGTGAGAAGAAGCGAGGGGTGGCGGAGACGACGAGGAGGTTGATCGTGACGGAGCAGCTCTACGATAGCCTCGCAGATTGGTGGCCGGCCATCTCGCCGCCATCCGAATACGCCGAGGAGGCGGCGCTCTACGTCGAGATGATTCGGGGCGCGGCGCGTGGCCCGGTCCGCGAGGTGCTCGAGCTCGGCAGCGGCGGCGGCAACAACGCCTCGCACATGAAGCACGCCTTCGCCATGACGCTCGTCGAGCCCGCCGAGAAGATGCGGGAGCTGAGCCGCGTGCTCAACCCCGAGTGCGCGCACTTGGCCGGAGACATGCGCACATGACCACCGAGGAAGATCTGCGCGCGGCGCTGGCGACCGTGGCGGCGCACCTCGCGCCCGGCGGCGTGGCGCTCGTGGCGCCGGACGCGACGACCGAGACGTTTCGGGAGGCGACCGAGCACGGCGGTGGTGAGGACGCGAGCGGGCGGCGGGCGCGCTACCTCCAGTGGACACTGCCGCCCGAGCCCGGCGAGACCTCGTACGCCACGCACTACGCATTCCTCCTGCGCGAGCCCGACGGGAGCGTGCGTGCTGCCCATGACGTACACCGCGAGGGCCTGTTCCCGCGCGCGACGTGGCTGCGGCTGTTGGGCGAGGTCGGCCTCGCCGCGTCGCTCGCGCCGCGGGAGATCGAGGGCGTCGAGTACGACTCGTTCATCGCGTTCCGCGACGCGCCGTAGTAGGTGCGCGAGGCGATGACTCAGCCGCGCGGCGCCGTGCCCGGACCTCCTCGTGAAGCGCGCGACTCTATCGTGTACAGGAGACGACAGAAAAACGGGACCTTGAGCAGCGGAGGGACGGGGACGTACGATACGACAAGACGATGGCCGAAATGGTGGGAGGCGATGCGTGAGCGTCGAGGTGATCGGGATAGACCACGTCTTTGTGGCGGTGAGTGACATGCGGAGGTCCGAGGGGTTCTACGACCGCGTGATGCCCGTCCTGGGGTTTCGCAAGGGGATGGCACCATAGGTGGCGATCCTCACCTCTTCTATTACAACCGCCAGTTCGCCTACTCGCTGAGGCCGGCCAGGGAAGGCGCTCCCGGACACGACCCCTACGCGCCCGGGCTGCACCACCTCTGCTTTAGGGTGGTGGACGAGGCCGCCGTTGACCGCGCAGCGAGGGAGCTGCGGGAGGCGGGCGTCGAGGCCACGGAGCCGCGCTACTACCCGGAGTACGCCCCGGACTACTACGCGACGTTCTTCGAGGACCCCGACGGGGTGAGGCTCGAGGTTATGAACTTCCGGGAGATCAGGCGCAAGGTGATGTACGACTGGGAGGACAGGGCCGGCCTGTAAGGTCGCCAGCCGATCCCGGCGCTCCTCCTGCCGTTACGGCTCCGGATGCACCTCGCGTGTCTTAGATGCGTGTTGCGCGGTTGCGAAGTGACGTAGAAGATGAAAAAGGTGCGCGAGAGCAATAGCCTTAGCAAGCTTCGCGAAGGAAAGGCTAAACCATCCACCGCCAGGTGACGAATAAGGCCGTAAACGCTATGCCCAGGCCGCCGCTAACGAGGAGCCATAGGTAAAGCGCGGGCCTACTATGGGAGAGCAGGTAGCCCAGGATGACGAAGAGCGGAAACGCGCCGAGTGCGTAGCGTGGCAGGCCCATGAGGGGAATCCCGGGGTTGGGTGTAAGGACGGGCAGCAGCGTGACGAGGAAGGTGTACACGGAGAGCCCTGGTGGCAAAACCCTGAAGCCGATGCCCACGAGGACGAGTAAGAGAACGAGAAAAGCAAAGCTCATGGTATTGTAGGCTTCGAGCACCGCGCGCCCGCCCTCCGGGTCGAGAAAGAGGGTTGCGGGATCTAGGAAGTGACGCAGACCTTCTCCTGCTTTAGCCCAGGCCATCCCCAGGGCGGTCACAGGGTCGATGAGTTCGCGGCGCCAGAGGGTGGCTTGTGCGCTGACGAAGAGCAGGGGATCCCCGAACCGATACCACAAGAATATAATGTACCCTAGAAGTCCTGTCGGCACGAGGGCCATCTCCCAGACCCCCCTTCGCCCGAACTCCTGTCGGTTGCGCAGCCACTCATGGGCCAAGGGTATGAGCAAGAGCACGCCGAAGTTGCGGGTCGCAGCGGCTAAGGCTCCCAAAAGACCCGCCAGCAGCAGGTCCCGCCGGACGTACGCCGCCCAAAAAGAGCCGGTGGTAAAAGTGAGGAACAGTGCTTCGGTATACACAGCATTGAGGAAGAAGGCCGTAGGGAAGAAGGCGAAGGCGAGCACCGAGATCCTCGCGGTCTTTACGCCTTGAAGCTTCTCGGCGACCCGGTACAGGAAGTACATAGCGAAAGGGGTGGCAACGAGCGAGATGAGCACACCCCAGAGGGCTGGCCCCCCGCCCAAAGCCGTCCCGACGCGTAGGAGCATCGGGAAGAGGGGGAAGAAGGGCGTGCTCATCGGTGCCCGGTAGTCGTAGCCGTAGAGGGCTATCTCCGAGTACCAGGCACCGTCCCAGTGGGCCCAGTAGTTAGAATCCGGCGGCCCCAACACCGAGGCGATCGGCTCCGCCCAAGGGAGCGTTGCCGCAGCGATCGCGCCCGTCCCCAGGAAAAGGAGCCGCGAGAAGGCGAAGACCGCAAGGACGAAGGGCCAGGCGGAGGTGTGGTGGGCTGTCTCAGCAGCGGAGATGCGGCCCCCGCTCACCGCCAACCAGGCCCCAGAGTAGGAAGGGTGGTGACGAAGAGCATGATCGCGAACGTTAGGTAAGGGTTCGGATCATTGGCGTGCAAAGCGGTCGAACTCAAGTTCATCTCACGCGTCTGTTGCCGGGTACGTGCACTCACTCTAGCAGTTTAATGGAGGGGGAGTTCTGAGGTATGCTCGGATCGAGCCATCCGATGCTCCTTTGGTCGGGAAATAGTAAGATGGCCTTCGTTCTACCTCAAACCTCGCAACAGATATTTAGTGTGCCTAACAAAACCCCACGCCGGAGTTTTGTGCTGAGGGCGTGCCCGAATCACTCATAACGAACGTATCGGGGCGGTCTTGAACCCTTCAACGAGGAGGCGGGTATGCCTAAGGGCGTCCTGCCCGCGCATCCGAGCGCTTCGGTCGGACCGAAGGCCGTCGGACAAAGAGGGAAGTTCTCAGAGAAATTTCAGCCCCCTCTAAGCCTTCTCTAAGGTTCGGGGGTTAGCATGTTTGGCGCTGAAAGAGTGCCGATCGACAACAGAGTGGGAGTTTCGTGACGATGAGCAGCGGTGACGTGACGTCTTTCAGGGCAAGAAGAAGGGTTCCCTTAGGGTTCCTGGCGAGCCTGTCGGTCTTTCTCCTCTTCGCCGCCGGCTGCTCGGGTTCCGAATCTGCGCAAGAAGAAGCACCCACCCAACCCGAAGGCACCGAGGCTTCACAAGGGGCGGAAGAAGCCTCTGCCCAGCCCAACATCCTCTTCGTCCTCACCGACGACCTGGACTACGCCTCCGTACAGCAGATGCCCGAGATCGGCTCCTTGTTGGCCAAAGAGGGCCTCTCTTTCGAGCAGGCCTTCGTGAGCCACCCGGTGTGCTGCCCCTCTCGGGCAACCATCCTCACCGGCCTCTACGACCACAACCACGACGTGATAAGCAACAACTACCCTTCCGGGGGCTTTGAGAAGTTCGTCGAGGAGGGGCACGAGGAGAACTCCATCGCCGTCGGCCTGCAAGAGGAGGGTTACCAGACTGCCTTCTTCGGCAAGTATCTCAACGGGTACCCCGGCGGCGACCCGACCCACGTCCCGCCGGGCTGGGACGAGTGGTACGGCAAGCTGGATGGGCAGAAGCTCTACGACTATAGCATCAACGAGAATGGCGAAGAAGTATCCTACGGCAGCGAGGAAGGGGACTTCTTTACCGACGTCCTCTCCGGACAGGCCACCGACTTCGTTGGGAGAGCGGCTCCAGAGGACCAGCCCTTCTTCGCGTACGTGGCCCCCACCGCTCCCCACGGACCCGCCACCCCCGCCGAGCGCCACGAGGGGGCGTTCGCCGAGGAGGAGGTTCCCCGCCCCCCTTCCTACGACGAGGAAGACGTCTCCGACAAGCCTTCCCCGATCAGCGGCGCCGAGCGCATCACCGAAGAGGAGGCCTCGGACGTAGACGACTATCACCGGCAGCGTCTGGAGTCGATGCTGGCCGTCGACGAGATGGTGGCCTCGCTGGTCGAGGAGCTCGAAGCCGCTGGCGAGCTCGAGAACACCTACATCTTCTTCACCTCCGACAACGGCTGGCAACAGGGTGAGCACCGCATACGCTCCGGGAAGAACCGAACGTATGAGGAGTCCGCCCGCGTGCCTCTCTTCGTCAGGGGGCCTGGGGTGCCCGCCGGGTCGCAGGTGCAGAAGCTTACCCTGAACACCGATTTTGCCCCTACCTTCGCCGAGCTGGCGGGCGCCTCGTTCCCGGCCGACGGGCGCTCTCTGACGCCGCTTTTGCGCGGCGAAGAGCCTTCCTCGTCGTGGCGTTCGTCCGTCCTTCTGGAAAAGTTGCCCCAAGAAGACACCAGCGAGGAAGAGAAAGGCAAGGGCAAAGCCAAGGGCAAGGGCAAAGCCAAGGGCAAAGAAGGTAAGACCGGGGCCGGTGGCGTGCCCAAGGCCGGGGTCGGCGGCGAGACTGCCTTCGAGGCGGTAAGGACAGAGACCCACAAGTACGTCGAGTACGACAACGGGGAGACGGAACTCTACGACCTGGAGGCCGACCCCTACGAGCTGGAGAGCATCCACGAGAGCGCCGACCCCACCCTCGTCGAGGACCTGAAGGCGAAGCTCGAGGCCCTGAAGAGCTGCTCCGAGGAAGGGTGCCGGGAGGCCGAGGACGCTCCGTAGCATGCCATCCCCGAGCGTTGCCAGGTGCGCCTAGGAAGACCGCTGCACATAGTTCCAGCAGATCAGCGCGCACCCCACTCGAGGAACGCCTGGTAGACGTCGGTCTGCCGCTCGTAGCGCACCTTCAGCCGCCTGTAGCGGGCGAGTCACGACAAAGTCCTCCCTCCACCACCCTCCGGTGCCTGCCCAGCCTTTCGCTGGCCTCGATCGCGCGCCGTGCGATGCGCGGGGTAATGCCCCTCTTCCTCAAGACCTCGCGGCAGCGCGGGAAATCGTAGCCTTTGTCGGCGTGAGGCTTCTTCGGGCGCTTGCGTGGTCTCCCGGGGCGGCCCCGCAGCCCGTGGATCGGCCGCACCGCGTCCACCGCCTCTTCGAGCATCTTCGAGTCGTGGACGTTGGCCGCCGAGCGCCTTACCGTGAGTGGGACACCGTTTCGGTCGACCACAAGAAGATGGCGCTTCGAGTCCGATTCGCCGCGATCCGTCAGGTTCGGCCTGGTCTTTTGGCCCCGGGAGCGGGCACACTCGCCGAGTCGAGCGAGGCCCTGGACCAGTCGATCCGGTCGGCCCGCTCCAGACGGTCGAGCAGCTTCTTGTGCAGCCGCTCCCGCACCCCGACCTCGTGCCATTCCTTGAGGCGCCGCCAGCAGGTCATGCCGGAGCCGCAGCCCATCTCTTGGGGCAGCATCCCCACGGGACGCCTGCCTTGAGCACGAACAGAATACCCGTGAGCGCGGCCCGGTCGTCGATGCGCGGTCTGCCGCCCTTGAGCTTGGGCGGCTCCTTCGGCAAGAGCGGTTCCACGACCGCCCACAGTTCGTCGTTACGAGTGGTCTCGGCATGGCCGCATCGTACTATCCCTTAGAGGGGTTTCGTTAGGCGCAGATAGGGACGCTTCTTTCTCGTCACCGGTGCTCCGCCCTCAGGTCGTAGACGTTGCGGCGAGGTTTGTTCCTAGAGTAGGCGTAGCGAAAGCCGCATGGAGATCCTCGGCCTCGCTTACGACTTGCCACCTAACGGTCGGAACTTTACATGGGCTACCAGCTACCCCGGCGGACATCGCCCCGCGGCGTCAGAAGCGCAAGTTCGATCAGGGGTGTTCGGCTCTCCCTTATAATCCTGGTATGGAAAGCGTGCGGCCGAGGGGGCGAGGGGCGTGTCGAAGTCGTCCTCGCCGGCCGACGGCTCGCAGCCGAGCGAGGGAGGGCATCCGATGGAACGAACGCAGTCGGCGTCGGTGAGCGGCCCGGTCGACCGCCCGACGCTCCTGCGCGGCCGGAATATCGTGCTTCGCCCGCTCCGGGCGGACGACGTCGAGCGGGTGGCCGAGATCCAGGCCGAGCCCGGCGTCGCCCGCTGGTGGGGGCCTCCGAACAAGGCGGAGCTGCGTCGGCAGGCCGACGGGAGCGACGACGAGGCGAAGGCGCTTGCGATAGAGAGGGAGGGCGAGCTCGTGGGCTTGATCCAGTACCACGAGGAGAACGAGCCCGATTTTCGCCACGCGGGAATCGACGTCTTCCTCGCCGAGCGGGCCCAGGGGCACGGGCTGGGAACCGACGCGGTGCGAACGCTCGCGCGCTACCTGATCGACGAGCGGGGACATCACCGGCTCACGATCGACCCGGCGGCCGACAACGCCGTGGCGATTCGAACCTACGAGAAGGTCGGCTTCCGTACGGTCGGCGTCATGCGCGAGTACTGGCGTTCGCCGGATGGAACATGGCGGGACGGCCTGCTCATGGATCTGCTCGCGCGCCAGTTCGATCGAGCGTGAGTGCCTGAGAATGGAGCATTCTGGAACAGGCTTTTCGGACGGTTTCTCATAGCGGTTTGCACTGTTATCGAGCAACCCTCACTTTCGGTGCGTGCTTCTCTTCTGGGAAGACCTCCTGTGCGAGCGCTGGTGTGCTCTGGGGCAAGGATCGTACGAGCCCTACGAGCTCCTCGAGGCGCGCCCTCGCAGGAGGAGGAGCCAGCCGAAGATCGCCAGAGGGGCGCAGACCACGAACGCCCCGGAGGCGACGATCAAGGGCAAGAGGGGAGGACCGCCGGTGTCGGGTACCGTTAGCTCGGCCAGGAGGTCGGGGAAGTTGGTGAACATTCCGTCCACGCCGAGCGAGATCAAATCCTCCATCTCTTGTTCCTCGTTGACCGTGTAGGGGTGTACGTCTAAGGAGCGGGCGTGGGCTTCGGAGACCAGCGAGCGGTCCACATCTTCCTTCGACGGTCCTATGCCCACCGCGTAGGTTTGCGCCTCGTCGAGGTCTTCTCTGATCGTCTCGCTGTCCTCCTCTTCCTCCTTGTAGAGCCGGATCAGGGGCAGCGAGGGTTCGAGCGCCTGGATCTTCCGGAGGCTATCGGGGCTGAAGGACTGGATCAGCACCTGCCTCTGCTCGGCGGCGGGCCCCGTCAGCCCGTACTCGCCCATCAGCCGCAGCAGCTCCTCCTCCATCCCGGGGGCCTCTTCGGGGTTCTTGGTCTCTATGTAGTAGTTGACGCCGGATCCGTAGCGTTGAAAAACCTCCTCGAGCGTGGGGATCTCTGAACCGACGTACTCTTCCCGGGCGTATCCTGGGTTCTCCTCGTTGAACCAGCTTCCCACCTCGCAGGTCTTGATCTGCTCGAGGGTCTTGTCTATCACGGAGCCGGTGCAATTCTCCTCCGGTCCCCGCGCCGTACGATCCAACGTCTCGTCGTGCAGGACGACGAGCACGCCGTCCTTGGTCAACTGCAAGTCCTGCTCGATGTAGTCGGCACCGAGCCTAAGCGCCAAGTCATAGGCGGGGAAGGTGTGTTCCGGGGCGTACCCCGAAGCCCCTCGATGGCCGATCGTGAGCGCCGTCTCGTTGGCCGGGGTTCCCTCGCCGGATGTAGCCCCGGCGACCGGGGCAGCAAGTACCAGCAGGAAGCCCACCAAGGCAGTCGTCAATCCGAATCGGCGCATTCTCTCGTTTCCCTTCTCTTTGTCCATTGCCGTGTGCTACCTACCCGCTTGCTTCCTCTCGAAATCCGACACACCCTCGCCTCGTTCCTGGGGGCACCTGGACCCTGGTGCAACATCCTACCGGTTGGCCGAACATGGCTCGCATCATACGGGTATGGTCTTCGGTCGGGGTTAAGGGACCGTAAAAGGAGCGTTACGAGTACGTTAAAGGGGCGACGATTTCGGGGTTGGCTTGCCCTTGTTCACCCAGATGCCGAGAGAGACTGTCCGCTGTAGAGAAGGACGCAAGGAAGTCCGCTAGCCCGACGACCATCGACACGCCCCGGAAGGAGTCGAGGGTAGCAAGTGCTTCTTGTCCCCGTCGCGACGAACTCCGCGTCGGCCGCCAGGGCGCATTCGAGGAACCTGTTATCCGTCGGGTCGTCCTCGATAATATTCACGGATCTGACGCAGCATGTGTATTCCTCTGGCGAGTCGCCGTGTATGCGCCAATGGCTCGTACTGAATGGCTTCCTCTCGCCCGAACTTCTCCCTGACAGTGGCTCGGCTATCCCACCTGCCATCTCTCGCCTATAGAGCTGTAATATGTGGATCGAAACTGCCGCATAGCAGCCACGTACTGGGAGAGGCATTAACACTACCTCGCTATTCTGCGGTACATCGTCCTCGTCCAGAATATCAAGGTAGGCGATAGATGTCTCTGATTCGCTGAACTCCTTGGCATTTGGCCACCAGCCTGTTGACGACCTTTCATCTTGCCTTGCTGACTGCTCCATCGGGCTCTTCTTGCTGAACTCTTTGAATTGCGAATACATCGCGTCAAGCAAGGTCTGGTGACTTCGTAGAGTTTTGCTTTTTCCGCAGTGGTAGTTGGTTACTGACTACTCTCCGTAGCCTCTTTGGCATTACAGCCTCCTTGATTTCTTTCGTCGCTTCCTTTCCACATTCCAGTACCACGACTGGGGTACTCACTATATACGTTATCAGCCCTGGGAACGTCTCGAACGCTTGCAGATATTGCGCCAGCATAAACACTACGTCGCTGTTTTGGGGGACGTCAGCCATCGAACTCAGAAAAGTGCCCAAACGGAGGAGTTCTCCTGGGCGAACTGATTTGCCTTGCTCTAGAAGATCATTGATGAAGCTGAGCTTGAACTTGTTCATAGCATCGTTGGGCGACTTCTTGAAAGAACGGCAACCTCTTCGTACAGGCTCTGAAACTGACCAGCTAACATCTCGAACCGATCAACATCTTCTCGCTTCACTTTGATAATCTCCTAAGAGGGACAGCCGGAACTCCACATACTTCTTCTTAAGGACGTCTATAGAGAACGCTGCCTGCTCGAATACGTTCACCATTAGAGACAAGCTCATCGTCTGTCAGGGCAATAATACACCGGCGTTGCCCAGACCAGTGATCGACAGTGTTCTGAAAACATCGCTCGTGTCAGTGGGTTCCGCGTAACAAAGACTCAAATTTACCAAGGCCAGTGTTCAGGTATCTATTCAACTGATTTGTGTACTACGCTCGATTGCCTTAACGTTCTTGAGTCTGAAGATGAGCTGACGATTCCCATAATCTTGAATATTTTGTAAGAAGTCGATCGAGCGGTTGTTGTAGAAGATAAGATCCCGAATCAAGGCGTCCGTCCGGCTTTGGGCGTCCGCAGTCAAGATCCGGGTACAGAAGAGAAGCTAGAAGCTGCACGAGGTAATCTTTCGTACTTCCGATCGGCTTTGTCCTGTTTCCCTGATGGTAAGCTCTCAATGGCCGATAGTTTGCGCTTCGCCGACGAGATGGGGATCTCTGCTTGAACAATGGATCATTCTTACAATCCGCCTGGATTACGCTCCTTAGCTTCGACATAGTTCTGCACTACGCCGTAATGTTCCGGTTGCAGTTCAGTACTTTAACGGGGATTTCGGCTCTCCTGGACGAAGATTTGACTACGCGGGCAGCACTTGTAGCACTTCGAAGTCCAAGGTACAAATCGGAGCCACCTCTTTGGAACGAAGACAATCGGCGCCTTTATCTCAGGATGCACCGGCAAGCGAATTTGCTGCTCGGTTAGAAACTTGTTGTGCCGATAACTAGAGTAGAACAGTGCTGATAGTTCGAGCGGAATACCAAGTTCCTCGCACTGTTGAACTGTGAAATCAATCAGAATGACTTGATGAAACTGCAGCAGATATCGCTGACTGATCGGCAAGGTGAAATATCCTGTATATAAAGCTGTATCTCCTCAAGTGGAAACTATATTTTCCATACTGCGGTATGTCGCGGAAGAGAGCAAGAATTCGTTCGTTCTTGTTGGCTCAATTCGTACGCCTTCTTCGCGACTTCTAGTCGTTCTAACTGACTTCCTCTACATCTGACGCAAGGATCAGGATGTCCCGAGCAATTCGTCTCTCTGTCCTTGTGAAGGAGGAAGTTGAGGTGGTTGAAGGAGTTAATGGGAAGTATGAAGGCCTGATCCTGTTGCGAAGTTGAATTTCCACAGTAGAAAAGGATCAACATAAAGTGGTATGTCCTCGTCAAAGAAAAGGAATTGCGAAGTCTAATTGAGCCTGGTGATAGCGATATTCCGTAATAGTCCGTAAACTGGGCCTTACCAGAACCATTACAGGCAACTGCACCCTTTATCTACTACAAGTATAATCGAGAGTAATTATAAACTAGTACTACGACCATATAGAGGGCGCTGATTGCCTCTCTTACGGTTGTAGATCCGTCGCCACCTCCAAGAGGTTGACCGCGCGGGATATGGTCCGGCCTCTCTCTTCGTGTCCAGCTTCTCTTTAGCAGCGCGCGGAGGGGTTGAGAGGCCTGTTACGCACCCCACTCACGGGCAGCCTTCCTCTGGAGATCAACTTGGCATGTATCACCCTCTCTTGCTGCTCGAACTCTATGTAGCTGCCGTCGGGGAGTTTGAGTTGGCGCGGTAGCAACCAGTAGCCTCTTTACCGGCGCCGTAACCTCGGCTCAACGCCACCCGACTACCCTGTAACGGCCTGGCCCACGAGCTTCACGTCCGTAAGGAATCTCCATCCTGGTGGCTCCTTCCCTGAGGTTGGGGTTGTTGTAGGGCGCTACGTCGAGTGGCGACGGTCTTGACGGGCGAGAGGCGAACGGCTGGTTGCCCGGGCGAGCTTTCTGTACTCGGCCCGAAAGTTGTCGGGCGTCACGACGCAGCGCACGTACTCCGCCTGACCTCTCGTCGAAGTACTTGACGTGGGGGTTTTGGGCAGTTGCCTCGGCGGTAGGTGTTTACCTGCGCCGGAGCTTGGCGTCGAGGGTTCAGGCACGGAGGGTACCGATGAGCTCCGTGGTTATCGTGTTACGAATCGTCTGCTGATCCAGTTTCGAGCGGGAAGTCCGGTGGTACTTCAGGTCTGGATGACCCAGGCGGCGTGGATGTCGCCGGAGATCACGACGGGGTTGGGGCACCCTGCTTCTGCTGTAGGAGGTGCTCGAACAACCGCTTGCGGGAGTGTACGTAGCCGTCCCAGCCGTCCGGCCGTAGTGGCCGGGGTCGTGGTCGTACCCCAGCAATGGAAGATGGTGTTGGCTATGACGTTCCACCGCGGGCTCTCCGCGGAGAGCCAATTCAGCCACTCCTCCTGCTCGGGCCCTGTGATGTCGTTCCCGGCGTCGTACCTCTCCGGGCAGTCCGTCAGCCTGTCGCAGGGCTGGAGAGGGTGGTACTGGCGCACGTCGAGGACCAGGAACTGCAGCAGGTCTCCGTACGAAACTTTGCCATAGAGCGTCACGTCGTCGAAGGGTTTGGGACGCGGGAAGTCGGGCGGGAGCGGCATGTGCTCGTAGGTAGGCCTGCGTAGGAACCCGCCCGCTTGCGCGCAGCGCGGCCTGGATCTGTACCAGGAAGTATCGCCCGCGGTCGTCTTCGACCTCGTGATCGTCCCAGGAGAAGATCCAGGGATGCGCCGCATGCGCGGCCTGAGATCCCTGTCCATCTTGTAGTCCGCGTCGTCATGAAAGGGACGAGGTCCACCGGGGCCTTCGTCCATGCTTCCTGGGGCCGCCGGGGCTGCGCACTGTCGTATGTAGTCACCCAGGTAGCACCAGGTCGAGCGAGCCGTCCGCTGGTGTCCCTGTAGACGGGGTACAGCCCCTCTTGCAAGTTCTGGCAGTTCACGAAGGCGAACTTGACGTCGTCACGGCCACCCAGGTCAGGTGCGCCCCATCGCGCTATACTCCACGTACGAGAACCGGTACCAGTAATGGCAAGTTGGGCTGGAGGCCGGCGACCACGTGTGAACGGAGGAGCGTACTCGCGACGGCCCGCGCACTGTGTACGACGTTCGTGAAGGAGGAGTCTGTTGCTATCTCCAGAGGGACCGACGTCTCCCTGGCGGTTCCATACCCCCGCCGTAGAGGGGATCCGGGGCCAGGCGGGTCCACAACACGACGCTGTCTTCCTTGGGGGTTCCTGGAGGCCACGCCCAACGTGCAAAGGGATCGGCTGGGCCTGCCTCATGCAGCTCCTTTTGACGGTGCCTCGAATTCTAACCCGACGCTCCTGGCGGGCGTGCGAGGGAACAACGTGGTCGACATCCTCCACACCATCTACGACGTGGCCGGCAAATCAGGCCACCAACAGCAACGTATGGTTGCAGCAAAGGCTGACAGAACGATCGCGGGGAGCCGGTACGCTCTCGGTTGGCCGGAAAGTCCCGACGTCGCATGCCTTCCATCCCACACGTCGTCTGGAGGGGACATGGGAAAGCGGAAGAGGAGGACGGGTATCTTCAGGACGACCAGGAGCAGCTTGGGCTGCTTTGCGCGTGGGACATGTACACGACGTTTTGGCGACAGGCCGAACAGGGTATCCGTGTTCTTGTGGGCCCTTTGTAGCTTTCCAGGTCTTGTGGTCTCTGTGGCCCAAGAGGCGGTCACTACAGGACGAAGGAGTTCTTGGACTATGAACGTGGGTTCAACATCAACGCCCCCTTGACGGCAACACCATCCCGCAGCTAGGTTTCGGGGTCTTCCAGATCGAGTTGGAGGACACCGCAGAGGCGGTGAGCAACGCCCTCGAGGTCGGCTACCAAGCACATCGACACCGCGGAGATGTACGGCAACGAGAAGGAGGCCTGGAGCAGGCCATCCGCGCCTCCGGCCTCGACCGGGGCGACATCTACGTCACCAGCAAGCTCAACAACGCGTTCCACAGCCCCAGACGCCCGCGAGGTCGCTCGACAAAACGCCTCCGATTCCCAGCTTCGACTACGTGGACCGTTCCTCATCCACCGGCCAGCTGCCCACGCTCTACGACGGCGACTTCGTGTCCACCTGGAAGACGCTCGAGGAGTTCCACCGCGACGGCCGCGCCCGTTCGATCGGGGTGGCGTCGAACTTCCAGATCGAGCACTGGAGCAGCGACGCCGAGACCGACACGGTGCCGGCGGTGAACCAGATCGAGGCCAATCCCCTGGCTTCACCAACGACGCGGCGGTGCGCGAGTACGGCCAGGAGCACGGGATCGTCACGGAGGCGTGGTCGCCTATCGCGCAGGGCGGGTGCTCGAAGATTCCACCACGAGGACGTCGACAAGGTCGGCAAGACGCCGGCGCAGGTCGTCCTGCGGTGGCACATCCAGCGCGGCGACATCGTGTTCCCGGGTCGGTGATCACCTCGCGCATGCAGGAGAACTTCGAGCCGTTCGACCTCGAGCCCGGACCCGACGATAGACGAGATCTCCGCCCTCGACCGGGGCGAGGACGGCCGCACTGGTCCTCACCCGACACGTTCGCCAAGATTCTCAGCTGACCGACGCGCTACTGTCAGTACGCAGACGGCGCAGATTCTCCGTCTCGCCAGGCCCCAGCCGGTGATCTCGGCCTATTGACGACGGAGAGGGCAGACCTCGTCACGAAATAGCCCGGCATAGTAGCAGAGATCACCCCTGGCAGAAAAAGAGATGTGGCAGCCGAGGATATGTGAGGACCGGTCCTGCTGGTGGAGTGGTAGTGGCCGCGAGGCCGGTGGTGCAGGAAGACGCGCGGAGGGGGCGAACTCGAGCGGGGTCGGGCGCGATCTGGCGAAGGACGAGCAAGCCGTCCCAAAGCCCCGCCCGCCAAACGCAAGGAGTGCACCACCGTTAAAAGGTTCCTGGAAACTCAGAGTGCTTTCGCGAGTACAGTGAGCTGGCTCAGGTACGCTCGAACGCGATAACCTGTGCCGCCGTGTCTTCAAACAACCGCCCAGGGCGATCTTGCCGTTGCTGAGCGTGTAGACGTACCCACTCTTGCTCAATCGCAAAATCTCGTCGCCGCTGACGAGGCTTCGCTCGTAACCCAGGACATTGCCAACGGTGTCGCCCCGGCGTGACGAACTCACGAGGCACGAACTGCTCGAACTCGAGCGTTTCCCCGATCAAGGAGAAAACTCGGCACCCCTCGCGCCCGCGGCGGAGCGCTGGGCGAAAAGGATCACGGAGGGTCCGAACTGGCTCCATTCCACGTCGTCGGTCAGAGGCTCAGCAACGAGGGGATATCCCTGCGGCCGAATGCGTACAGTTTGTTGACCATTACATCCACATTCGTTTGGTCGCTCATGAGCTTCCTTCCTTCTCCAATGGGGCTGACACAATCCCTGCTACGCTTGCATCATCGTGATTAATGCCCTGAAGCTCCGCATATGTCAATAGAATTGTTGCAGCCTCTACAGAGATTGGGCCTAGCTAGAGGGTGGGTTGCCTCCATTTACCGAACTGCCTTGAAAAGGAGCGGTTTTCAGTCCGTACCGAGGATCTGCATAGATCGGATTCCGACCACCCGCGGAGTTCTCTGCCAGCCTTGCTCCTGCTACACGTCCTAGGTTCATGGCGAGGTTTCAGAGGGGAGGCTTGATCTCCTCCCCCTCGTCGCTGGCGACTCCGCTCGGCAATCTTGATGCTGGTCGATTGGACCCTAGCTGTGGTTCGAGAGGTAGCCGAGGCGCGCTCGGCGTTGGCGCGGGCCGCGTCCCGATGAACTCCGAAAGTCCAGGAGCGAGCTGCATCGTAATTGGCCCGGAATCGCTCGTCGCTAACGTACATTTTGCCCAGACCCCGGTGGATCTCGTGGCTGCAGTCGTAGTACCAGCGGCTGATGTGCCGACGATGCGCTTCGGCGGCAGCCATCGCCTCCTCGCCATCCGGCGCCGCCCTGACTCGAAGAGCGCTGCCAGGTTGGCCGCCACCTCATCATGCTCGGCTTTGATCTTCAGCCAGTCTTCCTTCGTGTAGTTCGAGACGCATCGCTGGACTGCTGGTAGGCGCGTACCGCCCCAGCGCTGCTCGGCCTCCTCGGCGTGGTCTTTGGGCTGAAGTCGCCGAAGACCTCTAATCTCCTTCGGCGTCAGCTTGATGTCCATCTCGGTGCCTCCATTTCGTAGTCGATAGCCACGACCATCTTTGTAACCGCTCTATCCTCGGCCAGCAGCCCATCGCCGCTGGCGTTGGAGGTGACCAACCGCGTCGGTGCGAGGGTCGTCCACGATAGTTGCGATCTTTTCAGGGTGAACCCAAGCTCCCGGTAGAACAGGATCTGTTGCAGTCGCTCCAGGTCAGGCTCTTGTAGATGCGGTAGCCAGCCGCGCTACGTCCGCCAGGCGAGAGCAGGCCGATCTCGTCGTAGTGGTGTAGCGTCCGGATCGTCACACCGGCGAGATCTGCCACCCGACCTACCGAGTAGCTCACGGTTCTCACCTCCTCTTACACACTGGAGTTCCAGCGCCCACCCAACGTGGAGGGTCAAGGAGATCTCGTAAGAAATTTCGGGGAAGTAGAGCAGGCGAGGAAGGCTATTATCGGACAACTATCCGCTGGACCAGCCAAGCTGACGCCCGAGTGTCGCAGACATCATGAGCTGGTTTGGTCGGTGCAGGTGAGGTGCCGGACACCGCTCCTCCGGACCGCTGAGCGCGACGAGACCGGGTAGTTGGTCTTGACACTTTAACGCCTTACGTGTTTCCTGTCTCTACAGCGTCGCTGGGGAGGGGCTTGGCGAAGTAGTCGCCCTGGGCCATCTCGCACCCTATCTCCTTTACTAGCCGCCTTGTCCATCTCCTCGACGATCACGGCCAGATCCAGGGAGTGCGCCATGCTGGTCATGGCGGAGATTACCTTCCTGCATCCCTCCGGGTCGTCCTCTCTTTTTCTGCACGAACAGGTGGTCGATCTTCAAGAAGTCCAGCAGGGAGCGTGCTCGAGGTAGACGATGAGCAGTATCCCGTGCCGAAGTCGTCGATCGCGAGCTCCACGCCCAGGTCTTTCAGCTCGCGGAGCTTGCCGATGGTTTGCTCCGTGTCCTCCTTCGCCGTCCTCTCGGAGATCTCGAGCATGAGACAAGCGGGGTCCAGACCGGTCTCGCGCAGAACGCTGGCGACGTTATCGGCAAGGTCGGGTTGTCGGATCTGCTCAGCGGAGAGGTTCACGCATATGCCGAACGGCAGGCCGAACTTCTCCGGGTATCGCTCTTGCCACTCCTTGAGCTGTCGGCACGACTCCTTCAGGACCCACGGCATTGATTTGGTTGATCAGGCCGGTCTTCTCCGTGAGCTGGATGAACTGGTTGGCCTCTAACAAGCCCTTCTCGGATGCCGCCAGCGCAGCAGCGCCTTCCACCCCGGCGACCGCGCCGGTCTCCAGCAGCACCTTGGGCCGGTAGTGGACTCCGAACTCCTCGCGCTCTACGGCCCGGGCGCAGATCCTCTCCAGGTTCATGCGCCTGGCGGCGCGGATGTCCATGCTGGGGTCGTATGCCTCGTGCTGGGCTTACCCCTGCTGCCCGTACATCGCCAGGTCCGCGTGTCGTAAGACTTCTTCGGCTTCGTCCTCGGCGGTCTCGACGACGGAGATCCCGGAGGCTGGGGCTTACGTACACCTCCTGCCCTTCTGCTTCGAAGGGTTCACGTAAGCGTTCCTCGATCCTCTGCGTTACCAGGTTCGCTTCTTCCATGCCGGCGGGTGCTTCGAGCAGGATGGCGAACTCGTCTCCGAAGATCCGCCCGACCGTGGCCGCCTGGTTCCCACGGCGCGTCGCAAACGCTCGGCTCACCGACGAGCACGGCGTTCCCCGCGTCATGGCCCAACGAGTCGTTTACGATCTTGAAATCGTCCAGGTCCGCCAGGAGCACCGCGAGCGAGCCTCCTCCCGGCCTGCCTTGTCCAGGGCGTGCCTGAGGCGATCCAGGAAGGAGTTCTATTCGGCAGGCCGGTCAAGGAGTCGTGGAACGCCTGGTGCCTCAGCCGTTCCTCTTAGCTCCTTGCGCCCGGTTATGTCCTGGTGCAGGCAGACGAGGCGCTGGCTCTCCTTAGGCCCTGTATCAAGGATACGCTCGTCAGGTTCCACATCACGCGCCCGTCGGCATGCAGGTAACGCCTCTCTAGCGTGTAGTTTCCTTCCCCTTCTCCAACACCTGGCGCAAGCGCTCCGCGCTGATCTCGCGGTCCTCCGGATGATGTCCTCTGAATAAGTCTTGCCTATCAACTCCTCCTCCGGGTGGCCGAGCATCTCGCACAGAGCACGGTTCACCAGGCGGCGTCCGTCGAGGCCGACTCAGAGCGACGCGGCCTACGGGGGCGTCCTCGAAGACCGTGGAACCTCTCCTCGCTCTCCCTGAGCGCCTTCTCGGCCTCCTTACGCTCGGTGATATCTCGTGAGTTGGACACCACCCTCCACGGCTCGGATCTTGCAGGAGGTTGGTGCGCGTCAGCTCCATGTGGCCCAGGAGCCGTCCTTGGTGACGCAGCCGAAACCTACCGGCGGCTGAACCCGCCGGGGTTGTCCAGTGCTTCGGCGAACGCGGCCTTTGAGCGTTCCGCATCATCCGGCGGCGTAATCTGTTGTTTTCCCGATCCGCTCTTCGAGACGGTATCCTAGTATCCGCTCGGTGGCCGGGCTTTCGTAGCGGATGGTGCCGTCCTCATCGAGGATCATGATTAGGTCCGAGGCGTTTTGGATCAGGGAGCGAAAACGCTCCTCGCTCACGGAGCTTCCTCTCCGCCTCCTTGCGCTCGGTTATGTCTATCATCACGCCAAAGAGTTGCGGGTATCGCCACCTTCTACGGCCACGTGACGATGTCCCGTAACCACACGACGCTGCCATCAGCGCCGATCATGCGGTACTCGAAGCTGTGGCTCCTCTTGTCGTCTATCGCCTTCCGGCAGAAAGAAACCGCCCACTCACGGTCTTCGGGGGTGGATGTGGTCGCGCCAGAATGAGGGCTCCGGATGTCCAGCGCTCGACGGGGTAGCCGAGGATAGCTTCTGCCTGATGGCTACTGTAGTTGCAACCTTAGCGGCCGAGCATCACCCTTCCAGATGATCGTATCGACGGAGTCGACGAGTTCTCGTATTCGCTGCAAATCACGCAGCTCCTCCTCGACTTGTTTGCGCTCGGTGACGTCTCTGGAGTTCACCACCACGCTCACGGCGGGGCTGCGAAGCAGGTGGAAAAGCTCACCGCTCCGATGTGCCGCCAGGAGCCAAACCTGTGCGTCTGAAACGGAACTCGGCCACGTTCCTGCCCACGCCCGTCTCTCCCAAGGCCTTCTCGGTCCTCCAGGACGTGCGGGAGGTCGTCCGGGTGGACGTGCTCGAGTACGTTCGTGCCGATCGCCTTCGGGATCGTATTCGAGCACCCGCTCGAAGGCGGGGCTGGCGTACTTCAAGGTGCCGTCGGGGTCGACGATCTGAACTATCTCTGTGCAGAGTTATGCACCACCGAGCGGAACCTCTCGCTCTGTCTAAGCGCCTCCTCGGCCTCCTTGCGCTCGGTAACGTCGCGAGTCACGCCCAGGAGCCCCACGATCCCGCCGTTACCGTCCCTCAGGGGGCACTTTGGTGGTCGAGTGCCACTTCCTGTTTCCTCTCCTGTCCACGCTCGGTTGTTCCTTGTTGATCAGGGGCGACCCGACCGGATGATTCCTGCTCGTCGGCCCTGTAACTCTGCGCGAGCTCTTCGGGGTAGAAGTCGAAGTCCGACTTCCCCGCGGCCTCCTCCGGGCTCGCGGCTCCCAAGGCCCTGACGCGCGAAGCTGTTCAGGACGCCCGCCTTCTGGTGTCTTTGACGTAGACATGGTCCGGCAGGGTGTCTATTAGAGTACGTAGCAAGGTGGAAGGTAATGCGCCTTTCGGCGACAGCTTGTGAAAAACTTTGGGGCATCTCGCCTCTCCCGCAGGAATGGTCGTACCAGTACAAATTGTAGCCGCCAGCAAAGAACGAGCCACCTCTATTGGTTAGGCGTTCAGCACCACGCCGGAGATTGGGCTACCGATGCAGATGAGACGGTAGCCGCCCTCTACCTTGTTCGAGCGCAATCGCTACCCTCCTATCTCTCGCCTATCAAAGCGGAGCGGTGCTGGTGGTGCTGTGCGGCGTCATCCAAACGCTGGACGTGATGCCGCAGGGTCCCTGGGGATGCGCCTTCACCGTCTGGCCCGGCATCAGGTCCAGCCGGTAGCATTGCATGACCATCATCGCGACTATCAGGTCGCCTCCATGAGTGCGAAGTTGTTGCCGATACACAGGCGTGGGCCGCCCCCGAACGGGAAGTAGGCGAATCGCGGGCGTCGTTGCTGCTCTCCGGGGTGAAACGTTCCGGGGTTGAAGCCTTCGGGGTTGGGCCAGAGATCGGTTCGGCGGTGGGTGACGTAGGGGCTCAGAAAGAGGGTGTGACCGGCGGGGATGCGGTAGCCCCCGATCTCGTCTTCCTCGACGGCGGTACGCGAGATCATCCACGCCGCCGGGTAGAGCCGCAGGGTCTCGTCCAGGACCATCCTCGTGTAGGTGAGGTTGGGCAAATCCTCGATGCCGGGCGTCCTTGTTCCCGAGGACCCGGGAGACCTCCTCGCGCACCCGACGGACGACTTCGGGGCTTTTGGAGAGCAGGTACCAGGTACACGCCAGCGTTACGGCCGTCGTCTCGTGCCCGGCGAGGTAGATGGTCGTGACCTCGTCCTGGATCTGCCGGTCCGACATCGTCTGCCCGGTCTCCTCGTCGCGGGCCTCCATCAGCATGGAGAGTAGGTCGTCCCCTCCTTTCCGCCCGCTCCGGCGCCGCTCGCGGATGATGCGGTGGACGACCTCGTCTATCGTCCGGAGGGCCTTCTCGAAGCGGCGGTTCGCTGGCAGGGGTAGTCGCGTTATCCACAGCGGGATCACGAACCGCGTGTCGATCCTCGCGAGCGCCGTCTCGAAGGCGCGGGCGATCCTCTCGCCCTCCGCGTCGATGTCCGCGCCGAACATCGTCTTGACGATGATGCGCTGCGTGAGGAGCGTCATCTCCATCGCTACGTCGAGCGGCCGGCCTCCGGAGGTTCTCGCGCCTCCCAGCCGTCGAGCATCCTCGCGGTCTCGCCGGTCATCGCCTCCGCGAACCCCGCTAGGCGCCGGCGATGGAAGACCGGCTGCATGAGGCGCCGCTGGCGCCGCCAGAAAGACCCTCGTTCAACACGAGTCCGTTTCCGAGCAGGACCCTGACCTTGCCGTACCCCTTGACGTAGTTCTTGTTGTTGTCCTGGAGCACGTGCTCGACGTGGTCCGGGTTGCTCAGGAGGTAGTATCGCTGCGATCCGAGAGTTATCCGCACCACGTCGCCACCCTCGCGTGCGGCCTTCATGAGGGTGGTGAGCGGCTGTCGCTGGAACTGCGGCAGGTTGCCGACGAACGGGAGCCCCTTGAGATCGGGGACCTCATTATTCAGTTGGGGCTTCGGAGCTTCGTGCTGCAAGATCTTCTCCTGGACCTTCTTCGTCCGCGAACATCAATGGTATACCGGGACACTAGCACTAAATGCTGCTTGGCGGAATGCTCCTCTGTTAAACGTCTAACACCACTCCGGGAGCAGGTTGGCGGTGTGGGTGGGGCGCTGGCCGCGCTCGAGTTCGTCATCGAGGGCGAAGATAGTTCCTTGCGAGCGATACAATGTTGTGGTTGCGTAACAGTGCCGGTTTTGGAGAAGCCTTATAGGGTTGCTTATGGAGTGGTTACCGTCTACTCTAGTCCCCTCTACAGGCGAGGTCTTGCAAGAGAACGGTGGTTTGTGGTTCTATAATGAGTCGTACACGGTGTCACGCAAGCGCGACCGATGGTAGGCATGCCGCTCTCGGATGCACGTACTACCGTCGCCGCCGGGCTTCGGCCGGTAGTGTCGGCGTCTGGCGTGGCCTGTCGGTCCGATCTGGAGGTTGAGGGAAGTTTATGCAAAGCCAGTACAAGCACCCCAAGGTCTTCAGCGTCGAGCTGTTCCCGCCCAGGACGCCCGCGGGAGAGGAGAACCTCACCGCGTCCCTCGGGCCGCTCGCGGCGCTGGAACCGGCGTTCTTCTCGGTGACCTTCGGCGCCGGTGGCACGACCCGCTCGGGTACCATCGAGACCGTGGCTAAGACGATGGATGAGACCGGCATCGAGGTGGCCCCGCACCTGTCGTGCATCGAGGGCACGCGCGAGAGCATCGGCGGGTTTCTCGACCGGTACAAGGACGCCGGGGTGCGCCGCGTCGTCGCGCTGCGGGGCGACCTGCCGGACGACATGGAGAGCCCGGGCGTCTTCTCCCACGCAACCGAGCTGGTAGGCTTCATCCGCGAGCGGACCGGGGATCACTTCCACATCGAGGTAGCTTGCTACCCGGAGTTCCACCCCGAAGCAGGGACGGCCTCCGAGGATCTAGCGCACTTTCGCGCCAAGGTAGAGGCGGGCGCCGATTCGGCCATGACCCAGTTCTTCTACAACGCCGACGCCTATTTCTACTTCGTGGACCAGGTCGAGCGCCTGGGCATGGACATCCCCATCATCCCCGGCATCATGCCGATGTGGAACTATACGCAGGTCGCCCGCTTCTCGGCCGGATGCGGCGCCGAGATCCCGCGGTGGCTGAATAAGCGGATGGAGGCCTACGGCGACGACGCCGAGTCGCAGCGACAGCTCGGCATCGAGTTCGTCACCGACCTGTGTCAGCGGTTGCTGGACGCCGGCGCGCCGGGCCTGCATTTCTACTCCCTCAACCGCGCCGAGCCGACGTCGACGATCTGGAGCAACCTCGGACTGCCGGCCGCTGCTGCTTGATCTCCGTCTCAGTAACGAATAGCTGTTTGTAGCGTCTCTGACGAGGAGGTCGCGGAGACCGTTACCGCCCCGGACAGGGCCTATACCGGAAGGTTCGGGCGCATCGTGACCGAAAAGACCTCGGGGCCCGCGTTCTCCGAGTGATCTACGACAAGGGCCGGAACGAAGCCGCGGCTATCACCGTCGTGCCCCGGTTCTTTGTTCGGCAGCGCCGGGAGGGCCGAAGCGTCCAACACCGCCTCACCTGAGGTCGGATACCGTTCTCCTCTCGGCGATCAACCCTCCGGCTAGGCGTCCAGCACGCAGTCCGAGAGCGGGCTGCCGATGCAGATGAGGCGCCAGCCACGCTCGAGCTCGCCGTCGTCGAGGGCGAAGGCCAGGTCCTGGTCCATCTCGCCTTCTAGCTGCATCGTCTTGCAGGTGGTGCAGGTGCCGCTGCGGCAGTCGTAGGGGAGGCGCATCCCGGCGTCCTCGGCCGCCTCCAGGATGTACTCGTCCTCGGCGCAATCGATGGTCACGCCCCTGCGCTGAAAGGTCACTTTGTGCTTCTTCGCCACTTCTTCCTCCCATAAAAAGCCCCGACCCCTCTAACTACGGGGGTACGGGGCTTCTAGCTAACTACTGAAAACTGATAACTAACTACCTACAACTCCTTAGCCTCGAAGTCCTCGCCGGGGGTGCCGCAGACGGGGCACTCGTCGGGGGTTGGATCCCTTCCATCTCCTCTTTGCACACCGTGCAGACCATAGTAATGGTCATCGGCGGGTGCGGAACCTCGCCGTCCTCGGCCTCTATCCTCTCGCCGGTGTCGCGGGCGAGGTCGGCGATGGAGACCTTGCCGGTGATGACGTCCTCCATCGTGGTGCGCGCCCCCGAGAGCGAGTCCTCGACGAGCGGAAGGTCTATCCGAGTAACGCCCCGCTCGCGCGCCAGGTTCTCGGTCATGTTCCGCGAGATGTTCCGCATAAAGCCCTTCGGCGCCCGCTCCAAACGCTCGATGGCGTCCTTGCTCCAGGTGAACTCTTTGCTGCCGCCCTCGGGCACGAGGCCGCCGGCCTTCTGGAAGGAGCTGTGATCTATGGGGCACTTGCCGCCGGTCGTCTCCTCGACCTGCTGCTTGGCTTGGCTGACGGGGCAGCCGCCGGTGCTCGGGGCCCCGGCCTCCTCGACCTCGGGGGCCTCGCGGCCGGTCTCCTCACGGTACTGCTGTTCGACGTACTCGCGCGTGATCGTAGTGTAGCCCTTCTTGAGTGCGCTCTTCTCTACCCTCGCCCTGACCCGGCGCTTCTCCTGCCACTCTTCGAGGGAATCGAGGAACGTCTTCGCCTCGTCGGTCCAGTGAAGTTCGCGGCCGTCGTAGACCTCCGAGAGGTTCAGGTCACCCTCGCTGGCGTCGGCCTGCGTGATCCGGGCGTCCACCGCGTGGAAGTGGGTGGGGCCGGAGCCGCAGACCGGGCAACGGGCGGGCTTGCCCTTCGCCACGTAGCGGCACACGTCGCACTCGAAGCGGTCGTGTCCCTGGGCGGCGCGACGGATCTCGTCCTGCACCTCCGCCGAGACGCCCTCGACGTCGCCCTGGTCCTCGGACTTGCCGAATCCGCCGGCGCCCGCCTCGAAGATCTCCTCCTTCGTGGCGTGGCCGTTACCGTTGGCCTTACCGTTCGTCTCGTTGCCGTTGGCGCCGTCACCGTTGGCCTTGTCGGCGGTCCGCTCGTCGAAGTCCTTGAAGAGGGAGTCGATGGGCTTGTCCTCGCCCATCGCCTCGGCTTCACGCATCTGGTCGCCGATGGCGCGCATCGACTCCATCGCCCCCGGCGGCAGGATGCTCATGATGACCTCGTCTATGACGCCCGCCGTGATGACCGTGTAGCCCTTCTCGATCGCGTAGCGCAGGATAGCCCCGGTCGCCATGCCGACGACGAAGCCCGGGATGCGGTCCATCCGCTCCAGGGCCTCCTTGGTCCACGTCATGTGTTCCTCGGCGGTGTACAGGTCCGGCGCCTGGTACTCGTAGTTGCCGATGAGCACGTTCGTCGGCAGGTAGCGCATCATGTTCTCGGTGTTGCCGCCGATGTCCATCTCCTCGTCGGAGTGGTAGCCGATGCGGCCCATCACCACGAGCGTCGGGTCGACCTCTTTGACGTACTTCATCGTCTGCTCGAAGGGCTTGCCGGCAAGGAGGGTAGTCTTCAACTCGACGCCCTCGTCGGCGGCGATCTTCTTGGCGATCTCCAGGTGCGCGGTGTAGATCTTGGCCAGGCCAGAGTCGATGATCTCCTCGTGAAGCTTCTCCTGCTCCTTGAACCGGAAGACCTTCTGCGCCTTGCTGGAGAGCACGCCCGCTATGGAGTGGAACATCGCGTAGTGGAAGTACGGATCGAAGACGCTGATAGCCTCGACGGTCCCGCCGAACTCCCGCGCGAGCTCTATAGCCCTCTTCAAGCCGCCGAGCGACTTGGCCGAGCCGTCGACCGCGACGACGATGTGCTCGAACGGGCTCCGGTCGAGATCCTTGACGATGAGGGTGTCGGCCTTCGTCAGGCGCCGCACGACCCGCTCCGTGACGGTGCCGAGGACCGTGTCCTTGACGGCGGCCATGCCCATCGCGCCGACGACGACGAGGTCGTAGTCGCCGTTGTTGACGTCTTCTACGATGACCTTGAAGTTCTTGCCTTCGAGGGAGCGGCGGACCAGCTCGACGTCGTACTTCTCGCAGAGGGGTTCCAGGACGTCTATGTACGAGTCGGTGATGATCTCCAGCCCCTTGGTGATGAGCTGGTCGTGGATCTTGCGCTGCCGCTTCATCTCGTCCTCGTCGCGGAACTCCTCGGGGAGCCCCGACTCCATCTGGCGGAAGCGGACGTCGTGCATCTTGGCGGCGTAGGCGTGGCAACCCGCGACCCTGCCCCCGAACTGGCGCGCGACGTCGACCCCGATCACGCACGCCTGGTTGGAGTAGTCCGAGTTGTCTACCGGGACGTAAACCTCTTTGTACATAGACCCCGCTCCCTAGCTCTTAGGACGCCGAAGATACAAAACCAAACTCGCGCACGAGGACGTCGTCCCGCGCCTACGTAATGTACTCTCATACCGCATGGCTTGTAAATAAAACCGTTCACAGGACGAGCGCGGGTAGCGGAAGCACGACGCGCCGGGCCGCGGGGTACGAAGACCCCGCGACCCGGGATTTACCGGATCGGGAAGTAATCTCGCCCCGGCTCCTCTACGCTGGATACTTCACGCGCGATGGCCAGACACCATAGCCGATGAGGTGGCCCGGTAGGTCGCGCAAGACGGGTATCTTCGGCAAGAGGCGCAGCAAGAGCGGGGGCGAGAACGGCTCGCTCGACCTCAGCGCCGGCGCCAGTACGCCACGCTGGACCTGCGCCTGGACGGCCTGGATGATCCTGGTTGGCAGCTCGCGCCGCCGCTGCACGGCCGCCAGGTACCTCTCGTCCAGGTTCACCAGCCGCTCCTGGCTCTCCCGCAGCGGTTTGGCGAGTATGTTCGCCGCGGCGACCGCGTCCTGGACGGCGTAGTTGATGCCGACCCCGGCCACCGGGCTCATCACGTGGGCGGCGTCCCCGATCAGCAATAGCCCCGGCCTGTGCCACGTTGGGCAGCGGCTCGACTCAACCGAGAGCAGCGAGACCCGCCGCCAGTCCGTGAGGTACTCCACGCGGCCCGAGAACTCGGGTATAAGCTCGGCGAACTGCCGCCTGAGTTCCCCGATCCCCTCGTGCCTGAGCTCCGGGAAGCTGCCCTTGGGGATAACGTACCCGGCTTGCCAGTGGTCGTCGCGGTCGAGCATGACCGCGATGTGTCCCCTCCCGAACCGGCCCACCAAGCCCTCCGCATCGCCGGGTTCGCGCGGTAGCTTGAACCAGAGCACGTCCATCGGCGGCGAAGTCTTTATCGGCTCGATGCCGGCGAGACGCCGCATCCTGCTCCCGCGGCCGTCAGCGCCGACCGTCAGCGCCGCCCTGACCTCATGCCGCCCGCCCTCGTCCTCGTAGCGCACGCCTCGCACCGCGCCGTCTTCTTCGACGAGTTCCCGCACTCGCGCGCCCATCACGAGCCGGAAGCTCGGGTACTTCTTTGCCTCCCTGACAATGAACTCCAGGAAGCTCGTCTGCGGCATGATGGTGATGTAAGGGAACTTTGTCTTCAGCCGCGAGAAGTCCGCGGGGGTAAAGGGGCCGTCTGCGGTCTGCAGGGTGAAGCTGCTGGCTTTGCTGTGGCGCAACTCCAGCAGCCGGCCCGCGAGACCCAGCTGGTCCATTATCTCCATGACGGAAGGGTGCAGCGTGTCCCCGCGAAACTCCCGATCGAAGTCCGGGTGCGCCTCCAGAAGCGTTACGTCTACCCCTTTGCGCGCCAGCAGCAACGCCAGAACGGCCCCTCCGGGACCACCGCCCACGACGCAGCAGGTCGTCCGCTTCACTTCCCGGACTTCGCCCGACGCCGCGGCTTCGCCGGAAGCCGGTCTCTCCCCGCCCGCCGTCCGCGTAGCCTCTCTCTCCACCGTCGTCTTCGCCACAGCAGACCCCCTTTCGCTTACCTCGTCGTCGAGGTTTTATCTGCATAGCCTTTCGCGTACCGCTCACCGGATTCGCCCGCCTCCGGTGTTGTCGAGAGCAAGTCGCCGAGGTAACGTAGCAGCCGATCCCCCATGGCCGGCTGGCTGCGGAAGCCGACGTAACCGTCCGGCCTGATGAGGTACAGCACCTCCGCTCCGGCAGTGTTGTAGGTCTCGTGCAACTCCCGCTCCACGTCCAGCAGAACCGGACCGTCCCAATCCAGGCCCTCGGGCTTGTCGTAGCCGGCGATGACTACGCAAGTCTTTACGTCTTCGCCCCACAGCTCTTCGACCTTTTGGGCTATCCCAGTTAGGTTCGCGTAGCCCTCCTCCGTTCGTGCCGGGCCATCGAAGAGAAGGAGGGTGAAACTAGTGCCCTCGAACTCCTGGAAGAGGGTAGTCTCCTCTCGGGATGGGTAGCGCAGGCAGCGTCCCTGGGGCGCCCGGTCTCCGGCTTTTGGGCCACCGCGCAGGTTCAGCCAGTCCTTGAGGCCGAACCCATCTTGCCTACGGCCCGGTAGCAGCATCCGAGGACTCTTGTAAGACTTCGACAGGGAACTCTTGCGGTAGCTCACGTCCAACTGCGAAACCTTTTTGAGCAATGTTTCCTGGACGAAACCCGAACCCATAACGTGCGACAGTGTCCGATCCCGGACGAACCGGAGGACGGGGTTTCTGGACACGGCCAGGTTCGTCGAGGCGTTCGTGCTCTTTAGCACTTCTCTGGCGACGGGCAGCCGTTCCTCCTCGTACGTGTCGAGGAGCTCGTCGGGAGCCTTGCCCTTTATCACGAGCGCCAGCTTCCACCCCAGGTTGTAGGCGTCCTGGATGCCGGTGTTCATGCCCTGCCCGCCGACGGGGCTATGGATGTGCGCCGCGTCGCCCATCAAGAACACGTGTCCCCTGCGATACTCGGTTATCATCCTGCGGCTGATCTTGAAATTGGACATCCACGTCGGATTGCTGATGTTCGTCTTCGTGTCTTTTGCTCGCTCCGCCATCAGCTCCTGGAAGAGCTCCACGGAAGCCTGAGGAGCTTCCTCGCCTTCGGTCGGAGCGATGTCCGAGACCAGACGCCACCGGCGGTCGCCGGGGAGGGGCAGGGACAAGAAAATTCCGTCCCCGTGCAACCACGCGTGCGCCTTGTCCCGGCTCCGGTTCCAGTCCAGGTCTACGTCGGCCAGCAGAAACTCTTCTTCGTAGGCACTCCCCTCAAAGGAGACCCCTAACGTATGGCGAACCCGGCTGTGAGCGCCGTCGCACCCGACTAGCCATTTGGCGGAGATCTCCTCCGTAGCGTCCGCGCGGTCTCCACCGACGAAGGCGACGATGCGATCCCTCTCCTGCCCGAAGCCCGCCAGCTCTCTCGACCACTCGACCTCGCCGCCAAGCTCGTGCAGCAGCCCGAGAAGCAACAGCTCCGTGTCGCTCTGTGGTAAGGACAGGATGTAAGGATAAGGCGCTTTCAGGTACCGAGTGTCCGGCTGGAACAAGAGGGTCTCACCCTCCTGGACGTCCGCCCCGGTTACTTTCAGACCTCTCGCCAGGAATTCCTCGATGACGCCCATGTTCTCGAACACTTCGAGGGTCCTCGACTGTATCCCCAGAGCCTTCGAGGTCTGAGAGGGGGCGTCCGACTTCTCGATGACGCGGCAGTCGATGCCGCGCCGGAGCAGCTCGCAGGCCATCGTGAGCCCCACGGGACCGGCCCCGACGACCAGCACGCCCGTCTCGCTCTTTGATGTCCCCGTGGCGTTCACGACATCCTCCTAACTATCGGGTCGGAGACCGCTCAAAAAGACGTTGACCGACGTCTTCAGGTGCTCCTCGTCGGTCAGGCCGTCTTCCGTCAGGGTCGGCAAGAACAGCCTACCCGCGAGTTGCGGTATGAGCATTCCCATAAAGGCCCGGGCGCTCGAACGGACGTCGTGGGGGCGGAGCCTGCCGAGCTCGACCTGGTGCTCCAGATAGGTCTTGAGAAAGTCGAGCACCTTCCCCGGGCCACTCTTGACGAACATCTCGGCGACCTCCGGACGGCGAACGGCTTCTCCCACTACGAGCCGCAACGTCCGGGTGTCTAACTGCTCGAAGGCGAAGTAAGCCCTTCCTATCCTCGGCAGCAGTTCCTCGGGGGGGAGATCCAGGAGGGGTGTGGGATCCGCCACCGCCCGCACGACCGGTATCCGCGAACTCAAAACCTCCCGAAAGAGAGCCTCTTTGTCGGGGAAGTACCAGTAGATAAGGGCCGGGGACTGCAACCTCGCCGTGCCCGCGATACTCTTGATCGTCGCCCCCTTGAACCCCTTAGCCGCGAACTCCTCGAACGCCGCGTCCAGGATCTGAGCCCGCCGATCCAACTCCTCAGCCACCCGGCCTCCTACTTGATTGAATGTTTAATAACCTTAGAATAGCCTCGATTGAACGTTCTGTCAAGAGAGTTTTGCGCGAGTCTTCTGGGACATAGGCAAGAGGAGGGGCGCCGGCCTGTATCACGGAGACCTGGTTGGCTGCTGGAGGGCGGGGCACTGGTGGTACGATGGCACGACGCGCGGGCGTAGGACCTATACTGGGCGGATGGGGTATCCGTACGATGGGGTGGACCTGCGGAAACACCCCGAGGCTTATCGTATCGGTCGCGGAGAGCAGGGCGTCTTCCACGCCGAACCCTACAAGAGCGAGCTGTTGCCGCTGTGGAGGTTCAAAGACACCGAAGCGGCGAAGGAGTCTGTCGACGCCATCTACGGGCGTTTCCTCGATTACAAGGACGAAGGGGATTTCGTCGGGATGGACGTCGCGAGAAAGTACTTGCAGATGGGATGGACGAGGAGTTTGCGGTACTCGAAATACAAAGGCGGGAACAAGAGCAAGCCGCTGGAGGAGCCCGACCCGGTCAAGAGCCGGGCGGCGGAGATCTTCTACGAAAAGTGGCGCGAGGCCGCCGAGGACGAAAGGTACCTCGAGCTCAAGGAGGAGCACCGGCGGCGCAACCGGTAGGGCCGTGGAGCGTATAAGTAGGCGATACGCAAGCTAGACGAGGAGGGTGCAGAATGAGGAGGAGTCCGATCCTGGCGGCGGTCCTGAGCCTCATACTCGCGGGGCTCGGACAGATCTACAACGGCCAGGTGACCAAGGGCGCGCTCTTTATAGTGGCGCAGCTTATAAACACCGCGCTGACGGCCATCCTGATCGGGTGGGTCCTGATGCCTTTAGTCGGGCTTTGGGCCATAATCGACGCTTACGTGACCGCGAAGCGCAATAACGCGAAGAGGACCTGGTAAGTATACCGGCGACGGGTGCAACGACGTGAGAAAGCGCGGGTGACTAGCTGTTCGAGCCGCCGAAGAACAGGTGGTAAGATCCGTACCCCAGCGCGGCGATACAGAGCAGGATCGCCAGGCAGATCAAGGCCTTCACCACGGTGGAAGAGCTCATCCAGATGTCCGCACCCCATCGTGCCAACGCCCTCAGCTTCACCTCGGCCCAGTCCATGAAACGGGCGATAGGCCGAAACTCGCCGGCGATCAACCCCAGCCCCACGAAGGTGATGACCCAGCCGGGACCCGGCCCGGGCACGGCGATAAGGCCTCCGACTACGATCGCTATTCCACCGACGACGCCGAGGAGCGTCCGAGGGCTAAATCTGCCGCTGCTGCTTTGCTGGCGGCGACGGTAACCGTCCTGGAAACGGTGGCCCGGCTCGCTCTCCTTGAACTGTCGCCAGTTCTCTTTCGCTTTTTCGATCATCTCTATTCATCGCTATACGTAGACTCGCTCGAATCTGGTCTCTCGCCGACTTTCTATCACCGGAGAGGGGCGAATGGGTTAAATCCCGGATAAGCGGTCGAAAAATGGCCCAAATGGGGTGAGCGGATCGCATCTCGAGACGCGGTCACGCCGCCGGAGCCCTCGACGCTCGCGTGACCGCGAAGAGGAACGGCGCGGAGCACGAGTTCTTCTAGTAGTATCCAGCGGCATGGACGAGCGCGACCTCATTCTGCTAGAGAGCGCCATAACCGCCATAGACGAGGCTGCGGCGGCGGTTGCCTCCGAGGTAGAGCGCGACCGGCTCGGCGAATCTTCCCTCGCGCGCCTCTCCACCGTCGAGGCCGAGCTGAGGCGCAGCCGCCTCGCGCTGGAGAAGATCATCCAGGAAGAAACTACGTAGTTATCAGTAAGGGAGCGAGGGTGAGACCGCCCCCTGCTTGACCCCCATGCTGATTTAGAACAAGCGAGCAAAAACTAAGAACTATATAACTGAAAACCAACGATCAAGTAGCGCATTCCTTGGTGCTGACGGGGTTCCGGCGTTCCTGGGCGAGGTCCACGAGTTGCCGGACGAGGGTGGAGGGGATGCCGTAGCCAGCGTTGTCCGAGTCGGCGCGGCTGGCGAAGACGGTCGCGACGACGGCGCCTTCTTCGTTCACGGCCGGTCCGCCGGAGTTGCCGGGGCGGACGAAGCCCCTGAAGCTGGTTACGGTACGCTCCACGGGCCCGCGATTGTAGGCGTCGTTGGAGATCACACGCGTCGTATCGCCCACGCGACCGGCTCTGATGTCGAACGGCCCGTTCTCCGGAAAGCCCAGGAGGGCCACTGGTTCGCTGTCTTCTGGATCGGCGAGGGAGAGGGGCGACAGGCGCAGGTTGTCGACTCGCAGCACCGCGATGTCGTTCTTCTCGTCGAAGGCCATCACCCGGGCGGGGAGGGGCAAGCCGTTCCCTTCGGGCTGGACCTGGGTGGAGATCTCCCCGGCCACGACGTGGGCGTTGGTGACGACGAGGTTGGGGGCGGCGACCCAGCCGGAACCCTCGATGCCGTAGCCGCAAGCAACCCCGCTGACGCGCACGACGCGCGAGGTTGCCGCGAGCACCTCCGGGTCGTTGGCGACGTTCAGGTTCGGGTCCGCGACATCCGCCTCGGGGCCCCGGAAGCTGGGGAGGGGGTCGAGCCGGGAGACGGCCTGCGTGAGGAGCCGCGAGGGCATGGCCTGGTTCAGCGCCCCGAGCACCGTGGATTGTTGCATGGTCGGGTGCAGGGATGAGAGGAGCGGGGTCCCGAGCGCGAAGGTCGCAGCCACCCAGATGAGGGTGAGCGAGAGCGCGGCGCCGAGGACCGCCCCGCCGGTCCGGTCCAACGCTTCGGAGGTGTCTCCCCGGATCTTCTCTTGCAAGAAGCCGCTCGCCGCGCGGGCCAGGATGTCCCCGAGCACGGCGAAGGCCATGATGCTCGCGAGCGTTATGACGGAGCCGAAGACGAGGTCCCCGTCGCCCTCCAGAAGGGCCGGGACGATCCTCGACCCCAGGGCCGCCCCCAGGACTACCCCCACGAGCGAGAGGGCGCCCGCCAGAAAGCCCGTGCGCGAACCACGCCACACGAGAAAAACGACGAACAACGCGATAAAAAGATCTAGCAAGTTCACGTTCCTGATTTTAACGCCGTACAACGCTTTTTACTGATCGGTTTGTATAATCTTTCTACCGATGAGAAGAGGAGAAGAGCAGTTGAGGGCCAGAGAGTTTATACCCGGCGTGGAGAGGGTCCTGGAGAGTAGAGGCGAGCCAACCTATCGTCTTGGGCAGGCCTACGGCGCCCTCTGCGGCGGCCTGGTACGCGATTGGGAGGAGGCGACCGCGCTCCCCAAGGGCCTGCGGGCCGCGCTCTCGGCCGAGGCCCCGGCCGCCGTCCTCGAGCTTACCCGCGCCTCGCGGGCGACGGACGGGACGCGCAAGTACCTCTTCAAGACGCACGACGGGCACTTGATAGAGACGGTCATGATCCCGGAGAAGGACCGCCGCACCGTCTGCATCTCGACCCAGGTCGGCTGCGCAATGGGCTGCAAGTTCTGCGCGACGGGCCTCCTCGGCATCAAGCGCAACCTGAAGGCGCGCGAGATCGCCGAGCAGGTCTTCGTCGCCGCCCGCGACGTCGCACCCGAACGCATCACCAACGTAGTCGTCATGGGGATGGGCGAGCCGTTCTTGAATTACAAGGAAACCCTGCTCGCGCTCAAGGTCCTCAACGACAAAGACGGGTTCAACCTCGCGGCCCGCTCCATCGCCGTTTCGACGAGCGGGTTGGTGGAGAAGATACGGCGCTTCGCCGACGAGCCGGAGCAGTTCCACCTGGCGATAAGTCTGCACACCCCCTTCGAGGAGCAGCGCAAAGAGATCATGCCGGTAGCCTCGCGCCACTCGATCCCCGAGCTCATGGACGCCGCCCGCTACTACGTCGAAGAGACCCACCGCAAGCTCTTCTTCGAGTACACCCTCCTCGCCGGGGTCAACGACCAGCCGCGCCACGTCGAGGCCCTCGCGGAGCTCCTGGACCATCCGCTCTACCACCTCAACCTCCTCCGCTTCAACTGGACTGACACCGGCTTCGCCGCGACGCCGAAACGCGAGGCAAAGGAGTTTTTGCGGTACGCGCGGGAGCTCGGCCTCCCGGCGACTCTGAGGCCCAGCCGCGGACAAGACATAGACGCAGCCTGCGGACAGCTCGCCGCCAAGGACCTCCAGGGAGGGCCGCCGCGCGCGGTGGTTCCCATATCCCGGGCCTAACGAAGCTTACTTGAAGAGCGAACCGGGGCAGAGGCTCGACCCGCGGGCGAAGCTATTGTGGCGTGTCACCGGGGCGTTGCAGGCTGCCCCGATCCTCGCGGGCGGCGCGTTCGGGAGCTACGCGCTCTCCGCGAGGGCGGACGTGGCGTTCTACCTCGCGGTCTTGCCGGTGCTCGGGGCGTTGGCTCTGGCGATCCTTTTTGTCTTCGTGCTGCCGCCGTTGTTGTGGCGGCGGTGGCGCTACGAGATACGGCCTCTGGAGGTGGATCTCCAGCGGGGGCTCGTGCGGGTGACGCGGACGCTGGTGCCGATGGCGCGGGTGCAGCACGTGGATACCCGGCGCGGGCCTTTGCAGCGTCGTTTGGGGCTCTCCACGGTCGTCTTCTACACAGCGGCGGGTCCGAACGAGATCCCGCAGCTGGCCCAGAAGACCGCCGCGGAGGTACGTGACCGGATCGCCGAGCTGACCCGGACGGCGGATGAACTCTAGCGCGGCGGTGGAGACCGCCGAGCGCCGCCTCCACCCGGTCGGGATGTTGCTGGCGGCCCTCGGTACGGTGCGCCGCTGGTTCGGGCTGGCGGCGTTCCCGGGCGTAGCCGCGCTGGTCAACGGCGAGTTCGGCATGCGAGCGCTGCTGCTGATTCTTCTGGGCGTCGCGCTGGTCGCCGTGTTTAGTGCCATCTGGGGCGTGTTGTCATGGCGAGCTACGACTTACCGGGTGTCGGGCGGGGCGTTTCACTTCAAGCAGGGGGTGCTCCAGAAGAGCGAGCGGTCGCTGCCGCTGGAGCGCGTCCAGAGCGTGGATGCCGTGCAGGGCGTCGTGCAGCGCGTCTTCGGGGTAGTCGGGGTGCGGGTCGAGGCAGCGGGGGGTGGGGGGGAGCCGGAGATCTCGCTCTCCGCCCTCTCCCGCGCCGCCGCCGGCGCCCTCCGCGAGGAGCTCACGAGGAGCGCGCGCCAGGCCTCCGCGGAAGCTCCCGAGGAGCCGGTGGTTCTGCGGAAGCTCTTCGTTCGCGACCTCCTTCTGGCGGGGTTGACGAGCGGGCAGATCGGGGTCGCCGCCTCGGTCGTCTTCGGCGCCTCGCGCGCCGTGGAGGATCTGCTCCCCGGAGACCTCGCCGGCCGGATCGCCGAGGCTCTGATCACGGACTCCGTCTCTCCGGCGTTGCTCCTGGCCCTCGCCGTCGCCCTTCTCTCCTGGGTGCTGGCGATTCTGGGTACGGTCCTCGCCCACGCGGGCTTTACCCTCTCCCGCTCTGCGGACGGCAAGTATCTCCACATAAGGCGCGGCCTCCTGGAGCGCCACGAGTCCACCGTGCCGCTCGCGCGTATCCAGGCCATAAAGGTTGTCGAGGGGGTCCTGCGCCAGCCCTTCGGTCTCGCGGCCTTGCGCGTGGAGAGCGCGGGCTTCGGCGCCGAGGAGGGCGTCTCGACCACCCTCTTCCCACTACTGCCCCGCAAAGAGGTAGAAAAGCTTCTGCGGGCCGCGGTCCCCGAGTTCGACGCCCCGCTGGACCACCTCGAACCTCCGCCTGGCCGCGCGCGGCGGCGTTACGCGTTTCGGTCGGCCCTGCCGGTGCTCGTCCTGGCGGCGCTGTACGCGGTCCTCTTCTTTCCGTGGGGTACCATCGGGCTGCTCCTCGCGCTCCCGGCCGCCCTGTATGGCATTCTCCGTTACCGGGCAGCGGGATACGGCCTCGACGAGGACCGGCTCGTACTCCGGTTCCGTCGTCTGGCACGAACGACGGTCGTCGCGCCGCGAGGCAGGCTTCAGTCGCGCGGGTACTCCGTCTCCCCATTCCAGCGGCGCGTGGGGCTCGCGACGCTCAAGGTCGAGGTCGCCTCCGGCTCCGGTGGGGCGGCGTTTCGCCTCACGGACGCGGACGCAGAGGTCGCGAAGGGCCTGATCGAAGCTCTCTCCGAGCGGGCCGCCCGAACCGCGGCTCGGGAACACTCGACGTAGCCGCACGGTCGTCCCGAGCCTCGTTTCGCGCACGAAGGCGCGGCGGATCTTCGAGGAAAGCGCCGCGAGCCGCCATCTTCTAGAAGCGTCCCCTGAAACCCTCTTGGAGAACGACAGGCTCTTCCGCACGAAGCGAGAAAGCCGCTGCCTCAAGTGTTGTTCCACCTCTCGACATGCGCTGTCTCTCCGCTCTCCTTGCCTGCCTCCGTATGTTGCTCGGCGCGGACTACCTCCCGATACGCCTTCCAGAAGTCGCTGTAGCAATACCCGCCGCGGTAAGCCTCCGGCACCCGCTCCCACAGCTCGCGGCAACTCTGTTCGCTCCTGTCGCCGATGTAGTAGGCGACCACCTGGCGCGTCTCGCGGCACAACGCCAGCCAGCGCCAGCCAGACCCAGCGTCTTTGCGCCTTTTTGAGAACGAACGAGCACAGAGCTCGTCCAGTAGTTCCAGGGTGGTGGCCTCCCGATCTTCTTCGGGGTCTGGCTCGGCCAGCGTTTCGCTCAGCTCGGGGAGCGCCTGGGACTTTTTCGAGCCAGCTCGTCACGGTATTGCGTGAGACGCCCAAGGTACGCGAAAGCCCGCGCAGGCTGGACCTCTCCTGGTAGGCGCGCAGGATCTCCCCACGCTTTTGGTCGGTGTAGCCGTTGGGTTGGGGATCCTCGCGGGAATTCTTGGCGCAATCCTTGCACAAGAAGCGCTGCTTGGAGTTGGAGGTTATCCCGTTGCGAATGATGTTTTCGCTGCCGCAGTGGCGACAGGCAATTCGAATCGTAACCATGATCGTGAGTGTACAGTGCCTCTCTACCTTGAACCATTACCCGAAATCGGACGAATTCTGGCACGAAGGGTACGCCCTCGTATCCTCCGAAAGGATGAGTTCGGCCGCCCGAAAGTATGATAATGGCCCAAAAGGGGTTGTAGGGCAGGGTTTGCTCTGCAATTATCCAACCACGAGACGCTTTGGGTACGATCACTTGAGGGAGTATGGTGCGATGAGATTTGATTGCTGGAGCATTTCAACGGGGTGGAGACGACATCGGGCGGGGCTCCCCGCTCCCCGGCGTACGGCGTGTTTGAAGCTGGCGCCATGAAGTATAATTACCAAGATACTCTCAGGCGCAGGGCGATCTAGCGGCGAGAAAGGAGTGAGGATGAGGACACTGCGCATGCTGGTACTGATGCTGATGGTGATGATGGCCACGTTGCTGCCCATCGCCACCTCAGCTTATGCCAGCGGTTTCGGTGCCGCCGAGGATTTCGCGTACTACCTGTACCAGTACTATTGGGAAGATTGGTAGGGTGACCGGTTTTCTCGTGTGGGATGGGTGTTGCTCGCGAAGCTCGTCGTCGGTCTCTTAGATCGGTCGATGCTCCCCTGAGAGAAGTCTTTGGAGGCTACTCGGAGAGTAGTTGAACGGGCGTGAGCGAGCATTCGGGAACGGAGCCAGCCTACCGCCCTCGACGGGGCCTCGAAAGCTGGGTCTTTTGGAACGTCGAAGCGCATCTTGGCCGCGGCACAAGTCTTTACGGGAGGCTTACTTCGCTGTATGGGTTGTCTAGTGCGTGCTGGAGAAGAAGGTAAGACGGTAGCCAGTACCGAGAAGGAGGCGCCCGAGCAAGGAGCGCACCGCCCGTGTTACGAGCATCCGGGCATCCCAGAAGACGCCGTTTGATCTTGCACCGGGCCCGCTCCCTCCGAAAGGACGAGTTAGGTCAGGCTAAGAGCGTCGTGGGCCGGCTCCGCGATGGGTCTCGAGACGACGGGACGCCGCGAGGCGCCATTACCGTAGGGGATGCGGTGCTACGAGACTTGCGGGACTATCTGAAAGAGGCAAGATGACGTCGGTTAGGGAATTTATCCCCGGCGAACGAGGGCACCGCGACGAGGTCCGTCGGGGCGAGCGCCGGGAGGTTGGAGCTCTCTTCGCATCCTGCTCATCGCCGCCGAACCCCAGCCGCGAAAAGCCGCTCATAGACCAGTAGGGTACGGCTGCATTGCCTAGGGGTGGCGCATTGGGCGGTGTGCGGTGGTGGTGGGCTCTCGCGACCGGCGTCGGGGTCGGGTTCATCTCTTTCCTGTTGTTGTTCCCGGTAATCTTCGGTTACTTCCTGATTCTCTCCTTGCTCGACCGGGACATCCAGTCCTCCGTCGAGCAGTTCGTGTATGCGTACGGCCACTGGGGTATGCCGGCTATACACATGCTGCTGGTGACCTTCGCGGCCTCCTGGGTGGCGCGCAGGGCCGGCGCTCCGGCGGTGACGCACGGGGTGCTGATAGCCCTGGTCTCGGTGGTCGTCGTTCAGGTTATCTTCCTGTACGTCTCTCCCCCTGGACCTGGGCGAAGTGGCGAAGTACCTCGTGATGGCGACGGCGGGCGGTTTGTTGGGTGGCATCGAAGGCCGGAACGTTCTGGCGGCGCAGGAGGCTCTCTACCGGGTCAGCCGGGATATCAGCGCGGCGAACGACCCACGAGACGTGCTCGCCGCCACCTACGAGTACCTGGCCGGCTCGGCGATTCTCGGGGTGGCGTTGTGGCAGGCCCCCTTGCGGATGGACGAAGATTCGCCCAATGGTTCCGGGACCCTGGAGGCCTGGAGGCCGTGGTTCTCGCGGGACTGGCCGGACGGCGTGGGCTTCGGTGGGTTAGACGTGCTGGCGCTGGCGGACTCCGGCCGGCCCGCTCCGCGGACGCTGCGGCCCGGGGAACTGCCCGCCCCCGAGCGCGCGGCGTGGAGGGAGAGGGGCGTCCGTTCGGTCCTGCTTCTGCCGCTGGTCGCGCCCGCGGGAGGGAGCATCGGTCTGCTCGCCGTGACCTCCCGCAAAAGGCGTCTACCCAGGAGCACCGTACGTGCTTGTCTCACCATCGGGGTACAGGTGGCGCTCGCGCTGGAGAACCTGCGCCTCGTTGAGGAGGCACGCAAGGCCGGACGGCAGGCCGGGGTCCTCAGAGAACGCCAGCGCATGGCTCACGAGATCCACGACACCCTTGCCCAGGGCTTCATCAGCATCGTCACGAACCTCGAAGCCGCCGAAGGGGTCATACCCTCGAACCTGGATCGGGCGCAGCACCACCTCGACCAGGCGCGGCTCACCGCCAGGGAGAGCCTTACGGAGGCGCGGCGCTTGGTCTGGGCCTTGCGCCCGGAGGCTTTGGAGAGCGTCTCGCTGCCCGAGGCCCTAGAGCGTCTCGCTGAACGCTGGTCCACGCAGAGCGGCATCGCCGCGGGCGTCGCCACGACCGGCACTCCTTGCCCGCTGCCCTCCGAAGTCGAGGCGATGCTCTTCAGGATAGGCCAGGAGGCGCTGAACAACGCGCGCAGGCACGCCGAAGGGGCGAGCCGGGTGGCGCTGACCCTCTCGTACATGGGGGACGTGGTGGCGCTGGATGCGCGCGACGATGGGGCGGGCTTCGACCCAACCCGTGAGTTCGATAAAGCCAGGAACCGGGACTCCGGGGGCTTTGGGCTGAAGGGGATGCGCGAGCGGGTGGAAGGGGTAGGCGGGGCGCTCTCGGTGGAGAGCGCGCCCGGGGAGGGCACGACGCTGGCGGTCGAGCTGCCGGTCGTCGTCCCGTGCGAGCCAGCGCGAACAAAGAGCCCGCGGGACGTGGAGGAGGTCTCGTGAGCGCTCCTCTACCCGTGCCCCGCTCGGAGAGACGTTTTCCTTAACTGGTCGTATCCGTAACGACGGCTATTTTCCGGCACAATCGCGGCCTCGAGGAGTGCCGGGACTCCCGGTCACCACTCCGCTACGGCGCCGTCGGTGTTGCGCCACACTGGGTTTCTCCAGTCGTGGCCGGTCCTCGCCGCCTCCCGGACCTTCTCCTCGTCTATCTCTATCCCGAGGCCCGGACCTTCGAGGATCGCCACGTAGCCGTCCTGGTAGGCGAAGACATCCTTGTCCACAAGGTAGTCCAGGAGGTCGCTCTCCTGGTTGTAGTGGATACCGAGGCTCTGCTCCTGGATGATGGCGTTGGGCGTGCAGGCGTCGAGCTGTAGGGAGGCGGCGAGTGCAATGGGACCCAAAGGACAATGCGGGGCGACCGCGACGTCGAAGGCCTCGGCCATAGCGGCGATCTTGCGGGTCTCCAGGATGCCCCCGGCGTGCGAGAGGTCGGGCTGTACTATATCCACGTAGCCGTCTACCAACACTCTCTTGAAGTCCCAGCGGGTGTACAAACGCTCGCCCAGGGCTATCGGGGTCGTGGTGTGGCGTGCGACCTCGCGCAGGGCCTCGTCGTTCCCGGGTAGCACGGGCTCCTCGATGAACATCGGCCGGTAGGGCTCGAGTTCGCGCGCCAAAGTCTTCGCCATGCTCTTGTGTACCCGCCCGTGGAAGTCTATCCCTACCCCCAGGTCAGGGCCGCCGGCCTCGCGTACGGCCGCGAGGCGCGCGACCGCCGCGTCGATCTTGGTGGGCGAGTCTATGTAGTCGAGCTCCTCCGTAGCGTTCATCTTCACGGCTGTGAACCCCGCCACCTTCTGTGCTTTCGCCGACTCCGCCACGTCCGCTGGCCTGTCGCCCCCGATCCAGTTGTAGACTCGCACCTTCTCGCGGACCGCCCCGCCCAAGAGCTCGTAGACGGGTACGCCCAAAGCTCTGCCCTTTATGTCCCAGAGGGCCTGTTCTATGCCGGAAAGGGCGCTGGTCAGGACCGGCCCTCCCCGGTAGAAGCCCCCGCGATAGAGCACCTGGAAGTGGTCCTCGATCCGGAACGGGTCCTTGCCCATGAGGTAGCCGGACATCTCCTCGACCGCTGCCCGCACGGTCTCCGCTCGCCCCTCGACGATGGGCTCTCCCCAACCCGCGATGCCCTCGTCGGTCGAGACCTTCAAGAACAGCCAGCGCGGCGGAACCTTGAACAGCTCCAGAGAGATGATCTTCACGCTTCCCTACCTTTCCCGTCCTCGACGGGTTCCGTGACGGTTCCCGGCTCCTCCATCTTCGTGCTTTTGCTTTACTCCGGCAACCTTCCTCCTACCCTCTCGTTTTAGGACGGATGTCTCCCGCGCAAACTCGAAGTTTCGGGTCTCTTCCAAATCCTCGTTCGACGATACCGAACGTGCCGGTTGTCCGAGGTTTTGCGAGAGCCTAGTATTAGGAAACGAAGGTTGGGATGATTTACGAGGCGGGGCGATTGAATGTCGCGAACCATTGATAAAGTGATGCGGGTGCTAGATCTGTTCTCGCTCGAGCGGCCCGAGTGGGGCGTCAGCGAGGCGGCTAAGGCTTTGGGATTCCCGAAATCGACGACCAGCGAGCTTATGTCCGACCTGGCGGACCAGAGGTTGCTGAGCCGGGCCACGAAGGGGAAGTACCGGTTGGGGTGGCGGCTCTTCGAGCTCAGTCAGACCCTCCTGGACACCACCGAGTTCCGAATGGAAGCCCGTCGGGTGATGGAGGAGCTGGTGGGGTGTTGGCGAGAGACCGTGCATCTGGCGGTGTTGGACGGCGTGCAGGCGGTGTACGTCGAGAAGCTGCAGCCTACGCCCGCAGTGAAGATCTGGATCTCGCGAACCGGCGCCCGATTGCCGGCGCACTGTAGCGGCGTCGGCAAGGTCCTGTTGGCCCACAGTAAATGGGAGCACATCGCGGCGCTGTTCGAGGATCAGGGGATGCCGACGCTAACGCACAATACCATCACCACTCTCGACGCTCTGGCCGAGGAGCTCGAGCGGGTGCGAGAACTAGGATACGCCCACGATCACGAGGAGACCCTGGTCGGGCTGTGTTGCGTGGCCGCTCCCGTTCACGGTTCCGGAGGCGAGGTGATCGCGGCCGTCAGCCTCTCGGTGCCGGCCTACCGGTTCTGCCCGAACGAGGACAATTACACCGCGGCCATCCTCGACGCGGCCCGACGCATCTCGGAGAGTGCCGGCCCCGAGTTACAGGAGAGTCCCGACTACGAGATGGAGGTGCAAGGTACGTGAGCGAAGACGGTAAGGCCGAAGGCAAGGTGAAGGTGGCCATCGTCGGTTCGGGCAACATCGGAACCGACCTGATGTACAAGCTGCTGGAAGAGCCCGGGCACATGGAGCTCGCGATAGTGGCCGGCGTAGAGCCCGAGTCGGAGGGCCTTAAAAGGGCCAGGGACGAGGGAATCGAGACGACCCACGAGGGAATACAGCCGGTCTTGGACGATCCCGAGATAAAGATCGTCTTCGAGGCCACCAGCGCCAAGGCCCATATGCAGAACGCGCCGAAGTACAAAGAAGCGGGCAAGATCGCCGTAGACCTCACGCCCGCGGCCCAGGGCCCCTACGTGGTCCCCGTGGCCAACCTTACCGAACACCTCGACGAGGACAACGTCAACCTGATGACCTGCGGAGCCCAGGCCACGACTCCCATGGCGTACGCGGTCTCCAAAGTAACCCCCGTGCGCTACGCCGAGATGGTCAGCACCGTCGCGAGCCTCTCGGCCGGGATGGGTACCCGGCAGAACATCGACGAGTTCACCTTCACCACCGCGAGGGGGTTGGAGGAGATCGGGGGGGCAGAGGAGGGCAAGGCGATCATCATCCTCAACCCCGCCGACCCGCCCCTGATCATGCGCAACACCGTCTACGTCGTTCCGGAGAATGACGAGGTGGACGAGGATGAGATCACCAGCTCGGTGAACGAGGTCGTCTCGGAGGTGCAAAAGGCCGTGCCTGGCTACCAGCTAAAGAACGGCCCGACGTTCGACAAGCGGGACACGCCCTGGGGCGAGAAGCCGGTCATAATGATGTTCCTGGAGGTGGAGGGCGCCGGGCATTTCCTGCCCAAGTACTCGGGCAACCTGGACATAATGACCGCCGCGGCCAGGAAGGTGGGCGAAGGGTTCGCCCGGCACCTCTTGGGGGCAGAGGAGGTAGTGGCATGACACCGGACGCAAAGCGGACGGTGCGCATCACCGATACGTCCTTGCGAGATGGCTCCCACGCGATGAGCCATCAGTTCACCGCGGAGCAGGTGCGGGAGGTAGCGCGGGCTCTGGACGAAGCCGGGGTTCAGGTGATCGAGTGCAACCACGGAGACGGTCTTGCGGGCTCCTCTATCCAGTACGGCTTCTCCAGAGAGTCGGAGATGGACCTGATCTCGGAGGCCGCAAACGTCTGCGAGCAGGCCAGGATCGCGGCGCTCCTCCTACCCGGAGTAGGGACCATCGAACAGCTCAAGGAGGCGGTGAAGCGGGGGATCGGAGTCCTGCGCATCGCCACCCACTGCACCGAGGCCGACATCTCCCAGGAGCACTTCGAGATGGCCAAGGAGCTGGACCTCGAAGCGGTCGGCTTCCTCATGATGGCCCACATGAGGGGACCGGAGGTCCTGGTGGAGCAGGCGAAGCTGATGGAATCCTACGGAGCGGACTGCGTCTATATCGTGGACTCGGCTGGCGCCATGCTGCCCAAAGACGCGGCGGAGAGGGCCGAGGCCATGAAGGAGGGTCTCGACTGTCAGGTGGGGTTCCACGCCCACGACAACCTCGGCGTTGGAATCGGTAACAGCCTGGCGGCTCTGGAGGCCGGCGCCGACCAGCTGGACGGGTCTCTGCGAGGTCTGGGGGCGGGGGCGGGCAACGCCAAGACCGAACTTCTAGCCGCGGTCCTGGACAAGATGGGAGTAGAGACCGGGCTCGACGCCTTCAAGCTGATGGACGCCGCTGAGTACACGATAGCGCCGATGATGCCCTTCGAACCGATGCCCGACCGCGACTCCATCTCGATAGGCTACGCGGGCGTCTACTCCACGTTCCTCCTGCACGCCAAGCGCGCGGCGGAGAGGTACGACGTTGACGTTCGTGAGATCATGGTCGAGTTGGGGCGGAGAGAGGCCGTAGCCGGCCAGGAGGACTGGGTCATAGACGTGGCGATGGACGTGGCCAAAGAGAAGGAAGGCGCGGCTTCCTAGCGGAGGCGCCCCACGATCGCCGAACCAGAGAGAAGGGAGAGACGCGTGACCGAAGCCGTAGATACCAACGTCAGGACCGGCTCCTATGAGACGCACCTCAACCGGGCGGGGGAGGGGAACGACGAGGCCGTACTCTTTCTGCAAGGCTCCGGACCGGGCGCCACCGCGTGGTCCAACTGGCAGTTCGCCCTGCCCGCCCTCGGCGAGCGGTTCGACTGTCTGGCGCCGGACTTGATCGGCTACGGCAAGAGCGCGCACCCCGACGACCCGCCGCGGGGGGCGGCAGCCTGGCTGGACATATGGGTGAACCAGCAGATCGAGTTGCTGGACAACCTCGGTTTGTCCAAGGCCCACCTGGTCGGCAATTCGATGGGCGGGGCTTTGGCCCTGCACCTGCTCCACCGTCACCCCGACCGCGTGGATCGAGCGATCCTCATGGGAACCATGGGCACTCCGCACCAGATCACGCCGTGGTTAGACCAGCTCTGGGGCTTCTACGACGACCCCTCCGAGGAGCGCATGGCCGAGGCGATAAGCTGGTTTGTATACGACCCGGACGCGGTGGGCGGCGACCTCGAGGGCATAGCCGAGGAGCGCTACCCGGCGGCGATGGACGAGAACGTGTCGAAGAGCTTCGCGGCCATGTTCCCCGAGCCTCGCCAGCAGCACGTCGACGACCTGGCGCTGCCCGACCTGGCATTCCAGCGCATGGACCATCCGGTGCTCCTGGTGCATGGCCGGGACGACGGGATCATCCCGCTGGAGACCAGTACTTACCTGTTGGAGCGCCTGCCGAACGTGCAGATGCATGTCTTCGGCCAGTGCCGGCACTGGATCATGATCGAGTACGCCGCCGCCTTTAACGAGTTGCTGGCCGACTTTCTGAAGGGCGACGCGGATTAATCCCGGCGCGCGCGACGGGACCAGGAGCGGTGGAGGCGCCCAGTGAACCTGAGCGACGACGAAAGCACCCTGCTCACACATATCCGGGAAGCCCGTGAGAGCCGGGAAACGGCGGTGCCCAAGGCCGAAGAGCTGGGGATAGGCATCGACGGTGCTTACAGGGTTCAGGCCGCTCTAGTAGAAGGTCGAGAAGTAATCGGGTACAAGCTCGGTCTGATCAAGCCTGAAGGCCAGGCTCAGATGGGCGTGGACTCTCCTATCTACGGTCGAGCCCACGAGGACATGGTCTTAGAGAGCCCGGTACGATTGAGCTCATTCCTCCAACCCCAGTTCGAACCGGAGCTAGCCGTGGTCCTCGGCGAGGACCTACCGCCGGGAACCTCGCCGGGCGCCGCCCACGCGGCGATAGGCGGCATCTACCTGGCGATAGATTTTTTGAGCAACGTGTGGGAAGGCGGCACGCCTACCGTCGCCGACGTGGTAGCGAACAACGTTGCCGGCGGCGCATTCCTGCTGGGAGAGCGGTTGTTGAGCGAACCCCTGGAGGGCAGCCTGCGCCTGTACCACAACGGGCGGCTGCTCACCGAAGGGCCGGTAGGAGGAATAGGAAACATAGGAGAGCGATTGGTCTGGCTCTCGGAGGCCGTCAGTGGTCTCGAGGCAGGGCAGGCGATCTTCTTGGGTACACCCGCCGTTCCCCAGGAGGCCGTAGCGGGTACGATCGAGTTGCACGGTCCCCGCGGCAGCGTGCTGGTTGCGGACCTGCAAGACTAGGAAGGCACAGACTCATGTCCGAAGGATCAGCGGGTACGAAGATAGATGCCGAAGCCCTGGCCCGTCGGCTGGACGAAGCCTGGGAGAGCCGCGAGCCCATCGCGCCCCTCAGCGAGAGCGAGGGGCTCGAAGACGTAGAGCGAGCCTACGAGATCCAGACCAGGTGGAGCGAGCTGCGCACAAGCCGGGGGGAGCGGATCGTCGGGCGCAAGATCGGGCTGACCAGCCTCGCCATGCAGGAGCAACTCGGCGTCAGCGAGCCGGATTACGGCAGCCTCTGGTCCTCCCGCTACTTCCCCGCGCAGGGAGGCCGGGCGGAGATACCGGCCGGGCCCTTTTTGCAACCCTTTTTGGAGGGTGAACTGGCCTTCCTCATAGGGAGGCCGCTTGCGGGCCCTGGCGTGACCCTGCAAGAGGCTTTGGCGGCGACCGAGGCCCTGGCCGTGGCGGTCGAGGTGGTGGACAGCCGCATCGAGGACTGGAACATAAAGCTGCCCGACACCATCGCCGACAACGCCTCCTACGGCGGTTTCACCACGGGGCCCTGGAGCCGCGACCTTCGGGAGGCCGACCTGCGCACCGTCGGGATGCTGATCAACAAGAGCGGCTCCCGGGTGGCCGAAGGGATGGGAGCCGCCTCTCTGGGACACCCCGCGGAGGCCGTGGCCTGGCTCGCCAACAAGCTAGCCTCGTTCGGGACGGAGCTGGAACCAGGGGACATCGTGCTCTCCGGCTCTTTGGGCAGGGCGGTTCCGGCGAAGCAGGGAGACATCTTCGTGCTCGAGGCCCACGGACAGCCTCCGCTTACAGTAACTTTCGCTTGAGCGGGAATGACCGAAGCTAGAGCATCTACGTGCTGGAAAAGGGTATGGTAGGTGGCCGGTCCGGATCAGCCGGGTCCCGGTTCTAAACGGCGCTCGAGCGGCTCGCCGGGCGCGAAACGCTACAATGATCTTTTGAAGGAAGCCTTGCCGCGGGACGCGCGGGAAGTTGCCCTACGCGCTGGGGGGTTGCCAACGAGTGTTTGATGGGAGGGTCGGAGACGCCGCGAGGGCACCGCTAGTGCTCGTGCCCGGTCTGTTGTGCGACGAGCGGCTCTGGCAACATCAAGCGGAGCATCTCGTGGACCTCGCCGATCTGATAATTGCGGACGTCACGAGGGGTGCCTCCGTGTCAGAGATAGCACGCACGGTCTTGGACGCGGCGCCTCCCGGAGGGCGGTTCGCCCTGGCCGGCCTGTCAATGGGTGGCTACGTGGCCCTGGAGATCCTGCGGGTCGCCCCGGAGCGCGTCGCGCGCCTCGCACTCCTCGACACCTCGGCCCGGGCTGACACCCCGGAGCAGACCGCCACGCGGCGGGACCTTATCGAGCTCTCGCAAGAGGGTCGCTTCGGCGAGGTCCCGCGCAGGTTGCTCCCCAACGTGGTCCATCCCGACAGGCTCGACGACGAACGGCTAACCTCTATCGTGTTGAGCATGGCGGACACCGTCGGCCCCGAGGTGTTCGTGCGCCAGGAAGAGGCGATAATCGGACGCCCGGACGGCCGCGGGGACCTGCCGGGCATCGTCTGCCCCACGCTCGTGCTCTGCGGGCGTGAGGACGCGCTGACGCCCATGCATCTGCACGAGGAGATGGCCGGCCTGATCCCCGGCTCGCAGCTGCGCGTGATCGGCGAATGTGGTCACCTTTCGGCGCTCGAACGCCCGCAAGAGGTGACGGCGGCGCTGCGCGAGTGGCTGGTGGACGGCTCGAAGCCGTAGAGATCCGCGCAAGACATATAAGCCGCCGGCGGGTGTTCTGCCCCTCCTAGGAACACACACGCGTGTCGAGAGTCGGCATGAGCGTTGCCGGGACCGACCTCGACACGCACTCCAGGTACGAAACGCCGGCCCAAGCCTACGGTCGTATTTCCGCGCTCGAAATACCGGAGCCTCAAAAATAGATTATCGACGCGCTTCGGCTTCGGCCTC
>JAUJNO010000001.1:431493-463033 GCA_030448125.1 Rubrobacteraceae bacterium
TCGGCTTCGGCCTCCTGCTGGCTCGGCCCGCCGCCCTCGATAGCGACGATGTCGTCCTCTACGGAGGAGACCGTGCCTCCCGCGCTCGCCCACACGCCTACCGAGAAGCCTCTCTCCACGGGCTCGCCTATCTTCTGCTCGTACTCGACCTCGTCGTCCTCCGAGACGAGCGCCTCGGCGGGCTCCAGGTAACGGCCGCCCAGGGGCATGCGCACGCCCGAGAGCTCGCCCACCAGGGAGACGATGCCCTCCTCGGGGGGCTCAGTCTCTACGTCGGCGTAATCCTTGCTCTTCGTGCCCTTGGGGATGAGCAAGAGGGCGTTCGTCGTCTGCCGGACGTAGCCATCTTCGTTCCCGAACTCCTCGATGCCCATCTCGTTCAGGTACGGCCCGCCGTCGATGACCGAGAGGTGGTCGGAGTTCTCCACATCTAGCCCCGCGATACCCAGGACCTCGGCCATAGAGGCCCCTATCGGCGCCTCGTAGACCTTCAGATTCGCTACGTCCTCCCGTAGACCGACAGGAACTTCGTGGTGACGGGCTTGCCCAAAAAGAGCGCGTTGTAGACGTTGAACAGGGTCTCCGAGTTGTTCACTATTATCCCGATATCGAGCGGCATTTCCGGGCGTTCGGAGCCGTCGGAAGTCTCCACCTTCCGGGGAACCTTGGTGTCGGTAATCTGCTTGATGAGAGCCTTCTCCTCGCCCAGGGCGTACTTGTCCGGCACGCAGCGGACATCGTAGAGGCCTTCGCCGGCGTGCTCGGCGTAGCCAGCGTACCACTCCTGGTCCTTCTCGTGGATGCACATGCTTACCTGTTCGAACCCGAAGATGGTCTTCAGCGCTTCGTAGATGAGGAGGAACTCGTCGAGGTACTCATTGTGCATTACCTTATCAGCCCAGTAGCCGGGCTCGCTCTCGTTGGCGTTGACGATCAGGTGCGGTTGCGGGTCCTGGTACTTGAAGTAAGTCGGGAACCCGCCGTCCCCGCGCCCAGGATGCCAGCCTGGCGCATGATCTCGACGGCTTCTTCCTGGCTTAAAGCCTTTACCTCTTCGAGGCTACGCTGCTTCATCTCGGCCACGATCCGTTACCCCACCTCTCGACTGTGCCTGTTACCCCACAAAGCAACTCATGCTGCTGCTCTCGACGCTTTCTACATGACCACCGTGTTTCGGTCAATTCAAACGTTCGACTACACCGAATGACATGTGGTGAAAGCGGCGGAGAGGTGACTTACAGATGGTATATTGCAGACGGGGAAAGCAACCGAATGGCAGAGGGGAGGTGGTTGAAGCATGGGGAAACCGCGAGTAGAAGTCGACCAGGATATGTGCGTAGGGTCGGGTAACTGCGTGGAAGTGGCTAAGGGCGCTTTCAAGCTAAACGACGAAGACAAGGCGGAGGTAGACGACCCTACGGCCGTGAGCATAGAGGACCTGCGAGAAGCCCAGAACCAGTGCCCGGTCGAGGCGATCTGGGTGGAGGAAGACGAGTAGCGAGTAGGGAGTCGAGAAAACCACGACTCCCTACTTTCGGTTCCTGACCTTTGTTCGGAGCAACGTTCTTGCGTTACCCTTTCGCGTCCAGCTTATATACCTGTGAGGCGTTCTTGTGCAGTATCAGCTCCACGGTTTCGGGGTCCAGGCCGAGATCGAAGAGGGCGAGAGCGTTGTTTTTAAGGCTCGGTACGCCAGGCCAGTCGGTGCCGAAGATCATCTTTTGGGCCAACCGCTCGAAGTCGTACTTTTCGTAGTACTCGGGCAGCTTCTTCGGGGGGAGGCCGGAGATCTCGATCCACACGTTCCCCCGCATCAGGCTCATGAAGCCCGCGGCATCGTACCACCACCCCCGTCCCCCGTGGGCCAAAACCACCGTGAGGTCGGGGAAGTCCCGGACCACGTCCTCCAGGAGGGCCGGGTCCGCGTAACGGTTCGTGGAACCCGGGAACGTGCTCGTGCCGCAGTGGACCACCACCGGCAGCCCGCTCTGCTGGCAGAGCCCGTATGCCGGATACAGGGCCCGGTCGTTCGGGGCGAAGCCCCCGTGGACAGGATGCAGCTTCAGGCCAACCGCGCCCAACGCCATCTGGCGCTCCAGCTCTTCCGGCAGGGGGTGGTGGTAGTGGGGGTTGAGGTTGGCCATCAGCTTGAAACGCTCGGGGTTATACTCGGTGATGGGCAGCAGGTCTTCGACGGGTTGAATTCCGGTGGCTTTCGGGCTGTACTCGCTGAAGAGGATAGCCACGTCCACCCCTTCTCCGGCCATGTACTCGTCGAGTCGCGAAGGCACCAGAGTGCCCTCCTCGTTGTAAAGGTCTGAGAGGGGGACTTCCTTCCCGAAGTGATCGGCCCACTCTATCCAGGAGGACTTCAGCGTGGGCCGGCGCGCCGCGTGTACGTGCGCGTCGATGAGGCGAACACCCTCCAGCATCCTCAACCCCTCCCGCGGCGTATGTACGGCTGGTGCGTCACGCTTCTCGCCCTACACGGAGCACGGGTTTGAGGGTGGCACCCTTCTCCGCGTCTTCGGCGGCCTGGTTGATCTCGTCCAGGGAATAGTATTGGACGAGGCGGTCGAACGGGAAGCGTCCCTGGGCGTAGAGGTCCACGAGGCGCGGGATAAAGACGTCCGGTACGGAGTCGCCCTCGACGATCCCGCGCACGACCTTGCCGGGAATAAGGAGGTCGTTCATGTCCAGCGAGACCTCGGTACCCAAAGGCGCTGCACCGATAAGCCCGCACACTCCGACCGGTGCCAGGGCTTCCACCGCCTGCCGGAACACCGCCGGGACCGCGCTCGTCTCGAGCGCATAATCCGCTCCGACTCCACCGGTGATCCCCTGCACCTCCTCGACCACGTTCTCGGATTCGTTAGCGTCGATGGTGTGCGTCGCGCCCAGCTCGCGCGCCAGCTCCAGGCGCTCGGGGATCACGTCTATCGCGACGATCGTGGCGCACCCGACTATCCGCGCCGCCATGACCGCACTCATGCCGACAGCACCCGAGCCGAAGACCGCTATGCTCGTGCCGGCCTCGGGCGCGAGCGAGTTCATCACGCCGCCCGCGCCCGTCTGGATGCCGCATCCCAAAGGTCCCAAGAGCTCCAAAGGCACGTCGTCGCGCACCTTGATCGCGTTCCTCTCGGTCGCTATGGCGTAGGTGGCGAACGAGGACTGGCCGAAGAAGCGGTCGTGGACGGGCTCGCCGTCTTTACCCAAAGCGTTCGAACCGTCCAGGCGCGCGCCGCCGAAGTTCAGGCCGAAGAACTGCAGGCAGTACGTCGGCTTTCCCCGCAGACAGTTGGCGCACCGGCCGCACGAGGCGAAGGTCAGGACCACGTGGTCCCCGGGCTCCAGCTTCGTCACGCCCTCGCCGACCCTCTCGACGACTCCGGCGCCCTCGTGCCCCAGGACGACGGGCAGCGGCACCGGGTACCACTGGTCCCGGACGATCAGGTCCGTGTGGCACATCCCGGTGGCGACGACGCGCACCAGGACCTCGCCCGTCCGGGGCTCCTCGAGCTCCAACTCCTCCACCTCGAAGGGCTGCTCCTGCTCTCTCACCACCGCCGCCGTCACGTTCACTACCGGGCTCCTTTCCCTTACGGTACCCTGCCTACCCGATGAACTATACGATTATGGCGGTACCCGAGCCTACGCTCTCAACAGGCCGAAGTGGACCTCGGACCCGCGCTTCATTCGGCGGATCGGGCGCTCTCTTCCCCGAAGCTGCCCGTGACCGCCGATCTCGCTCCTTCCATGTAACGGAGCCGGGGCGCCTGGTACTCTCGCGCGGCCCCTTGACCTCGGTGCTCCACAGCGTCGGCCACAGTGGGGGTTGGTGGATTTCGTCTCAAGTTGGTCCCGCCGGCCTCGAGCAGCAAGACCTCGATCTCAGCGTTCTCCGATAGTCGAGCGGCAACGGCGCAGCCCGCGCCCGCACCTACCACGATGTAATCGTAGTCGTTCATCAAGCCTCCTTCGGCGTCGTGCTGAGTCAGCTATTGGTGAGGCTGGGAGCGGGACGAGGCAGAAACATCCCAGACGGTCAAGCCAGTGTCACACATCTCCGTACAGACGACGCGCGCCGGAACCTTATCCGTCCTGGGCTCCTGGACCCTCTACAGCAGCCTCTTCATAGGACAGGTAAAAGATCGGAATCGCGGCGACCAGGGCCAGCACCCCGGCGATCGTCCTCAGCATCTCGTTCTCGAAGTAGTATCCGAAGCCGAGGAAGAAGAGCATCGCGATTAGCGCGGCGAACGCGGCAGAGAAGATCCACAGCTTACCCCGGAAAGCAGGAATCGCCAAGTAGATAACGGGGATGTTAAGAAGCAGAACGTAGGCGCCCTCGGACGCGGGGTTGACGAGGCCGAGTTCCTCTCCCTGCGTCCGCAGCATATAAAAACCAAAGAGCCAGATGCCGAACGTGGTGAGTATCCCGGCGACGTAGGTGTTCCCTCGCGCGATAGCCCACATCCCGGCTAAGGTCTCTCCTATAGCAGCCACGAGTATGGCGTAGAGGGTCGCCCCGGCCGCCTCGGGATTCACGAGAACCTGGAAGCTTAACGCAGCCAAAGCGAACCCGAAGGTCGCAAGACCGAATACTCCCGGGTTTCCAAACTGTTTGGCCATGCTTTCATCATTCACGCTATCCTAACCTCTCATACTTCGGTGGCCACGAACGAGACTCTTTCGTTAGCGAATCAAGATACGGGTTCTTTCGAATCTGCGCCTCGCCTACGCGCCTCCTTCCCCGGAGGGTCTGCCCGTCGGCGCCGAGCCTGCCGCCCGTTCCATGTACCGGAGCCGGAGTGCCTGGTACTCTCGCGCGGCCCCCTCGACCCACTTCGCAGAACTTCCGTCCAGACTCTTCTTGGCCTCGGCGGGCGCTCCCGCAGCCAGGACTTCGGCCGGGATCTCGCCGTCCTCGGTCACCACGCTCCCCGCAGCCAGCATGGTCCGCTGTCCCACGCTAGCCCGATTCAGGACAATGCTGCCCATGCCGACTATCGCTCCGTCCTCGATAACGCACCCCTCCAGAGAGAGGTGCCCGACGGTAACGTTCTGGCCGATAATCGTGGGCAGGTCCTCGTTCGTGTGCACCACGCAGTTGTCTTGAACGCTGCTACCCGCACCCACGATTATCCTGTCGAAGTCGCCCCGAAGAACCGCGCCGAACCAGATGCTGGCCCCTTCTTCGACGACCACGTCCCCGATGAGCACGGCGGTCGGCGCCACAAAGGCATCGGGGGCCACGTTGGGCTCTTTACCGTCGAAAGAGAGAAAGTGCGCCATCGGCCACCCTTCTAAGCGAGCTCGTCCTTTTGCTGGGGCGGTTCGTCTTCCTGGGAGAGTTCCTCGTCCTGCCCGGGCATCTCTTCCCCCGACTCCTCCTCGTCGCGCAGCTTGAAGCGTTGTATCTTGCCGGTGGCGGTCTTTGGCAGCTCCTCGATGAACTCCACCATGTGCGGGTACTGGTAGCGCTTGAGGTTATTCTTGGACCACTCCTGTAGCTCCTCGACCAACTCGTCGGAGCCCTCGTGGCCTTCGCGCAGGACGACGAAGGCCTTTACGCGGGTCAGCCCCTCGACATCGACCCCGACCGCCGCCGCCTCCACCACGGCGTCGTGGTCGCCCAGGGTGTTCTCCACCTCTACCGGAGAGACCCAGAGGCCGCTCACCTTGATCATGTCGTCCGCGCGCCCCTCGTACCAGTAGAAGCCGTCCTCGTCTCTCCGGTACCAGTCCCCGGCGAAGAGCCACTCGCCCTTCATGGTCTCTTTGGTCTTCTCGTGGTTGCGCCAGTAGTACGCCGCCGCCGAATCGCCCTTGACGGAGAGGTAACCTGCCTCACCGGGCTCCTCCACAGGGTACTCATCCTCGTCGAGGATCTTGGCCTCGTAGCCGGGCACGGGTTTGCCGCTGGATCCGGGTTTGAGCTCGTCCGGGGTGTTGGAGATGAAGATGTGCAGCATCTCGGTCGAGCCTATCCCATCCAGGATGGTCACGCCGTACGTCTCTTTCCAACGGCGCCAGACGTGGGCGGGCAACGCCTCCGCCGCCGAGACACCGAAACGGACGGAGGAGAGGTCGTAGTCCCCGGCCTGAGGGTAGTCGAGGATCGAGTTGTACAGGGTGGGCGCCGAGAAGAAGAGGGTCGGCTCAAACCGCTTGATGGTCTCCAAAACCGCCTCCGGCACGGGCTTGCCGGGGAGGAGGATGCTCGAGGCCCCCGCCCAGTAGGGGAAGGAGATGCCGTTGCCGAACCCGTAAGCGTGAAACAGCTTCGTGGTCGAGAACGTGCGGTCGGACTCGTCGACCTCCAGCACGTGCCGCGCGTAGGTCTCGCACGTGTAGTCTATGTCGTGGTGCAGGTGGACCACGCCCTTGGGGTTCCCGGTGCTCCCCGAGCTGTAAAGCCAGAACGCCGCGTCGTCCTTGTGGGTGTCGGCGGGCGTTAGCTCGTCTTCGCCGGACTCCAGCAGGTCTTCGAGGGCGTGCGCCCCGTCTTCCCGGCCGTTGGCCAGGACGAGCTCCACCGGCTCTTCGACGCCGTCTAACGCGTCCCGGACCTTCTCGTAAAACTTCCCGTCGGCTACCACGACGCGGGCGCGGCTGTTCTCGATGTAGAAGCGGTACTCGTCGGCGTCTACCAGGGTGTTCACCGGGACTGGTACGGCGCCCATGCGCATCGCGGCGAAAAGGCCACGGGGAAGGAGGGCGTGTCGTCCAGCACGAGCAGTACCCTGTCCTCTCTCCTCACGCCCAACTCTTCTTTGAGGGCGTGGCCGAACCTGTTGATGCGGCGAGCGAGCTCGCCGTACGTCACCTCGTCATCCCCGCAGTAGACGGCCACCTTCTCCTCGCGCCCGGCCTCCAGGTTCCGGTCGACGATCAGGCTTGCATTGTGCCACTCAGGTGTCGTGATCATGGTCTCGCTCCTCCTGGGGTAAGGCGCTCAGTTACGCCGGCTTCGTCTCCGTGTAGCACTCGAACGCCTCGATCTCGCGCTCCCCTAACCCAAAACAGTCTACGTAACCGATGCTACTGGCGCGCGCTCCCCCAGTCAACTGGAGGGTTCGGCGCTACCGAACCTCTTCCTTGTGGCGGGCTCGGCAGAGTCCTATCATGTGCCGCAGGGCCTGATTTTTCGGCGGAACAACGGAGGTAGAGCTATCATGGCGGTCGCACATTTGGGACACGCGGAGATAAGGGTGACGGACCTTGAGAGGTCTCGGTGGTTTTTTACGGAGGTCCTCGGCCTCTACGTCACCGAAGAGGACGAAGGGGAGCGCATCTTCTTGCGGGCCTGGCAGGACTGGGACCATCACACGCTTATTCTCACGAAGTCAGATCACGCGGGCATAGAGCACGTTGGATGGCGGGTCGAGACGCCCGAGGACATGGGCGCCTACGAGAAGCAATTGAAAGAGCTCGGGGTCGAGTATCACTGGATCGAGGGCGGCAAAGAGCCGGGGCAGGGCGATGGTTTGCGCTTCCTGACGCCGGGCGGGATGCCGTTCGAGCTGTACTGGGAGCGTGAGCTGTACGCGCCAAACGGAACAGACGGCCTCGCCTCCACGCTGCCGAGCCACCCACAGAAGTACGCTTCCAGGGGGATCGGGCCGAGGAGGTTCGACCACGTGAACTTCCTGACCGACGAGCCGGGCACCGAGCAAGAGTGGATGACCCGGGAGCTCGGCATTCACCACCGCTACTACGCGGAGAGCTCAGGCGGTGACCGGATGGCTTCCTGGCTTTCGCGCACCAACCTCTCCCACGAGATAGCGGTCCAGCGCAACAAAAACCAGAACGGCGCGCTGCTCCACCACGTCGCCTACTTCGTCGACTCGCCGGACCAGATGCTGCGAGCGGCCACCATCCTGGCCGACAACGGGATAGAGATCGAATGGGGACCCGGCCAGCACGGGACGAGCGGGGCGATCTTCCTCTACTGCTTCGAACCCTCCGGCAACCGCATCGAGGTCTGGACCGGCGGCATGCTCATCTTTGCCCCGGACTGGGAACCCATCCGCTGGACCCCGGAGGTCGCGTCGCTCGGATACGAGCTGTGGGGCTCGCAGATGCCCGACACCTACCTCACCTACGGCACCGAGAGCCACTTCACCGACGCGCCCGAGAGATCGGTCCCGTCGCCTAGTTAGGGACGGACGAGCTTGCACGAAGATGTCATCGCGGCGGCCCATGCTTTGGACGCCGCGGGCCTCGTAACCGCCTTTGGCCACGTCTCCTCCCGTGACGGGCAGACGGATTTCCGCATCACCCCGCCCAAGCCGCTAGGCTCTCTGGAGCCGAATGAACCCTTGCTCGAGGTCTCGCTGGACGCAGACGATCTCCCCGAGGGAGTACCCGGAGAGGCCTGGGTCCACTGGGCCATTTACAACAGCCGTCCCGAGGTGGAGGGAATCTGCCGGGCGCAGCCCCAACCACGACCGCCGTAACGTCCGCGGGCGTGCAGATAAGGCCCCTGCACGGCCAGGGGCGTTCCTCGGGGAAGAGGTGCCCGTCTACGACGACGCCCGGCTCATCCGCGGCCGGGAGGCCGGCGAGACATTAGCAGAGCGTTTGGGAGATGCTGGGGGCATCGTGATGCGGGGCAACGGGGCGGTGACGGTCGGGAAGAGCGTCGGGGCGGCGGTGGCGAGGATGTGGGTCCTTGAGGTGTCCGCCGAGATCAATCGCACGGCGGCGGCCGTGGGTACCCCACACGTGCTAAATGAGGAAGAGTTCTCGTACTGGGATTCGGTGAGCGAAGAGATCCTGGAGAGGATCTGGGGATACCTGAAGGGGAACCGGTAAAGACAAGGTAGGGCGTTCGTGTGTCAAGGGTTTTCCTTCATAGCAGTGCTAAGGCTTATATGGTCCCAATCAGTTGCAGAACTCGATTAGGCGGAACCATCCTTATGGCACCATAACATCGCTACATCCGACGCGGTGCCAGTACCCATGATTTCTTGCACAGAGGTGTTGTCGCAGGCAGCGGCCATTTTCCGAGCTCGATCATCTCGCCACGTCGTAGTACGGTCAGCATGCTGGTAGATAGCTAACAGGTCTCCCGCTGAGAGAGTAGTCCAAATCTCGCTTATGTCTTGCCGGGTCACATGCTCTGGACTAGCATTCCCCGGTTCGATACCAGTGTCAGGGTCAACGAATACAATTTTTGAACTTTCAAGCTGGTTCAGCTTGGCAGCAACGGTCGCAACGTACTCACGGCGGTGAGCAGGGTCGAACGGTTGATCAAGAACAAGGATGCTCTTTCCGGTCGCCTCTCCAAGACGCTCGATGTGTCTCAGGTCGGAGAAATGGTCCCATACCTCTGTAGGTAGTGGCACTTCACCTTCTTGAGTTTGGAGCATAGGATCAGGACCATGACGAAAATACGCAACCTGCACGATACAAGAGATTTCCCTTGTATCGGCCAGATGGAGCAACGCTCCCCACTTCACCCGATCCCGCCGATCACCGTACCAAATTCCTTGCATCAGTACTCCTCTTGCCCCGTCAACTACCAGCTACACCGTCAAACGCAGCATGACACCTCACCCTATTCTCAAAAGCCACCGAGCCGCAAGAGGTCGTAGACATCCTCGCCGCGCACGTGACGCAGGATCAGGTCCTTGAACCGTTCGGCGTAGTGCTCGACTATGCGCTCCCCGAGCTCTTTGGTGGCCCGCGAGAGGTCGCCGGTGTAACCGAGGCCGTTGCCCAGCTCGCGGAAAGACTCCGCCTCCTTCATCTCTGGGAACTCGATCCGTTGAGGAGGAAGCTCTTTCAGGAGGTGCTCCCTGACGAGATGTTTCCGAATGTAGAGCATGGGCGCGGTCTCGAAGGCGCCCGCGTGGGCCTCTCCTCGTGTGCTCAGCCCGGGCAAGCCTAGCTGCGAAGGGTCCTCCAAAAGGTCCATGACGAAGCGCTCGAAGCCATGGATGGCCCTCGCGCCGTGCTCCTCGTTGACGCGCTCGCAGACGCCATCGGCGGCCCGGACCCAGGGTGGGTCCACGTGCTGGCTGGTCAGGACGAGGTTTCGGAACCCGTCCGACGCGAACGAGGCGAGCAGGTCGAAGAGGTACTCCTCGACTACCTTGCGCCGGATGGAGACGGAGCCGGGGTAGGGCAAAGAGAAGAGCGCGTTTACGTACGACACGGTCGGGGCGACGACGACCGTGTGACCGTGTTCGGCCAGGTGTTCGGCACAACTGTTCATTACGTACTCTGCGATGTACAGGTCGGTGCCGAGAGGGATCTGCGGGCCGTGCTGCTCCACGGGACCGCACGCGACCATGACGACCGTGTTCTCCTTGTCGAGACGCTCCACGTCTTGCCAGGTCATCTCTTTGAGTTCTTGTACCCGAACGGCTGCGCGGGAGCTCACGTCTTCTCGCCCGGACGAGCCTACCGACGCTTTAGAGGATTCGGGCATTATTCGTCGAGCGGCTGTGCCTCGCGGACGAGCTTGCCCTTGCGAGCGTCGAGCACGCCGGACCACGTAAGGCGGGGCCCCGGGAGGAAGTCGGCCGTGAGGAAGAGCAGGGAGTACAGAGGATCCGAGAAAGGGTATCCCGCTCGCCGGAGGTGTTCCTTTAGCTCCCTGGCGACGGAGAGCGCATCTTCGAAGGGGCTTGGCGCCATCTGGCCCGCGAGCGGGAGGGAGCCTCCCAGTCGACGCGCCCGCCGCTCGCCAAGGCCATGCCGCCGCCTAAATCTCGTACACGCGAGGCGGCGAGGGCCATCGCCTCCGGCTTTCGCCCGAACACCAGGACGTGGCCGCTCGAAGTCGCGGTGGTGGCGAAACCGTCGAGGTCGTCGGCGAAGTTACTCACCAGAGCACGGGTAATCCAGCGCCCATCCCTGGTGAGGTGCGCCACGCGCAGATAACCTTCGGGCAGTTCGCCCTCCGGGGGGACTCCTCCAGGCTGGTGATGACGTCGGAGACGAAATCTATTACGGGAGGATCTTCACCCGGGTGAGTATCGTAGAGGGCGGGATCTTCGATCCACGCACCCTGCCGGAACTCCAGTTGGAGCCCGAGCGACCCCCAATCTATGCCGGACATAGGCTCGACCAGCTCGCCCTCCCGCGCAGCCACCTTTCCCCCGGCGATGACCAGCCGTGGCCGGAAAGAGGAGAGGTCGGTGAGGAGAATCAGGTCGGCCAGACGACCGGGTGCTACGCCGCCGAGGTGGTCGTCCAGGTGGAGGTAGGTCGAGGCGTTGATGGTCGCCATCTGGATGGCTTTGACCGGAGGCACGCCCGCTTCCACGGCCATCCGGAGGAGGCCGTCGAGGTATCCGTGCTCCGCGATAGCGTCCGGTGCCGGCCCGTCGGTGGTGAAGAGGATGCGGCCGGTGTCGATCTCCTCCTCCGTGATGACGCGCAAGAGCTCCGGCAGGTCGGGACGAAGAGAGCTGTGCCGTAAGGGGGTCCACAGGCCGAGCCGGAGGCGTTCGAGGGCTTCGTCGGCGGTGACGGCCTCGTGGCAGGACCTGAGACCGGCGGCGACGAGGGCTGCCAGCTTGTCGTCCCGCGCGCCCGTCGTGTGCCCGTCGGCTATGAGCCCCCGGCGATTGGCCTCGACGATCGCCGCCCCGAGGGGAGCCTCTTCGCTCTGGAGAAAGCGGGCCCAGGCGGGCGCCTCGCCTACTCCCATCGCCAGGGGATGATCCAGGACCTCTTCGAGCCGTTCGTGGTCGAAGTAGTCCTTCTCGCCTTCGGCGATGGGGGAGGCCGGTTCCGGGCGGGCGTACCAGAGAAAGCGCACCGGCAGCCGGGCGGATTCGTCCATGACGGCCCGGCTGGTCTCCGACCCCCCGAGCCCGGAGAAGATCAGGTCGTCGGAGACCACGGTGGTGGTGCCGCCGGGGAGGATCGCCTCGGCGAGGCTCTCGGGGTTGTAGTACAGGTAGGCGTGGGAGTGCGGTTCGACCCAGCCTGGCGCCACGTAGAGGTCTTGCGCGTCTACCACTTCGGTCTCGGGCCCTACAGCCTCCTCCGAAGGGCCGACGTACGCTATGCGGTCCCCCGATACGGCGATGTTGGTCGGGATCAGCTCCCCCGAGTAGACGTTGACCACCGTGCCGCCACGGACGAAGAGGTCCGCCTTCTCTTGCCCGAGCGCAACCCGCATCAGGCGCCGCCGCTCCTCCGCCGAGGGCCGGGCGCGCAGCCGGGGCTCGCCGTGCGGCGCGGCGTTGTCCCTCACAGCAGACCGGCGACCTTCGAGAGGCCGCGAACGCCGAGGCCACCGTCGGAGTTGATGATCACCCCGGTCACGCCCTTCGAGAGCTTCGCGTTCGCGAGATAGAGGTAGGCCCCGACGTGATCTTCGGCGGCGAACTCGGCCTGGAGCGGGTTTATGGACTTGAGCGCCTCCTGCATCTTTGGAGAGGCGAGCATCGGTTCCTCCTGGTCCAGGCTCTTGAGGCCCACGATGCCGGTCGCGGTGCCGCCGGGCGCTACGCCGTTGACCCTCACCTTGGGGGCCAGCTCGTAGGCCACCTCCACGAGCAGGCCCCGAACGGCGAACTTGGAGGCCATATAGAGCGGGCCTCCTCCGTCCGGGTAGAACGCAGAGTTGGATAAGGTGTAGACGATGCACCCCTCTGACTCGATCAGGGCGTCCGCGCAGACCTTCGTAGCGAGCACGTAGCTCTTCACGTTGACCCCGAAGATCTCGTCGAAAGCCTCGTCGATCTTCTCCTTCGGGAGGCGCTTCAGCTTGGCCTGGTTGTCCCACAACCCGACGCAACACACCAGGACGTCCAGCCGGTCGAAAGCACCTACCGTCTCCGAGAACGCCTTCTCGTTGTCCTCAAGGCTCGTCGCGTCTCCTCGCACGGCCTTTACGCTGTCGCCCAAAGCTTCCAACTCTTCGACCTTCTCCGGTGAGAGCTCGAGCACGCCGACCTTTGCACCCTCTCCGACCAGAGCCTCGACCACAGCCCGGCCTATCCCCGAGCCTCCGCCCGTTACCAGCGCGACCTTGTCGTTGAGCCCAGCCATACTAGTGAGCTCCCCTGGGCCCGTACGGCTCTTCGAGGAACTTCGAGAAAGTGGCGGTGGTCTGCCATGTCAGGCTTTCGAGCAGGGGAGGATCCAGGTAGATCCGGTAGTCCAGCTTGGGAGAGTGGATCTCCAAACGCGCCCCACCCCTGACGCGAACCTTGCGCACGAGGGTTTGCGCGAATTCGTTGGCGAACTCGGTGTACTCGTTCTCCGTCTCTACTTGCGTCCCTTCCACCTCTTTCGTGCTCGCGGCCTCGGGCGGGTCTTCGAGGGTACTGGAGAACGTCTCGGGGGTCTGCCAGGCCAGGCTCTCGAGCAGGAGGGGGTCGAGGTAGACCCGCCGGTCCGTCTCGGGCGAGTGGATCTCCAGGCGCACCCCGTTTCCGGTGCGGATTTTACGCACGAGCGCGATCGCGGACTCGTTGCTGATCTCGGTGTACTCGTCGTCCATGTACCCTTCTTTTAGAGGTGGAGGGAGCTTGGGGAACCTCTTCCGTCTAAAGAAAGACGGAGAGGTTGTGCGTCGTCAAGACGGAGTGGTCCAGCAGGATCACCCTCTTCCTGAGCTTCCACTGGCCGTCTTCCTTGCGCAAGGTATCCTTGCGCTCCGCGGAGAGCAGGTCGTGTTTGGGGTCGCTGCCCCGCGAGCGGTACAGGAGCAGGTTCGTCCTCACCGCCACCTCGTCCTCCTCCTCGCCCTCCGCGACCCTGACGTTGGTCACGAAGTGGCGGGTGCGGGAGGGAGGGTCCTCAGCCCAGGCGTACTCCGTCTCCAGGCGCCTGACCCGCAGCTCCAGGCTCCCGCGCGTCTCCTCGAAGTAGTAGGCCTCGTCGCTGAAGCCGTCGCCCTCTGCCCGCTCCCGGTTTACCCGCACCGGCATCAGGTACTCTGCGTCGTCGGTGAACAGCTCCAGCCAATCGCGTTCGCGGCGCTCGTCCAGAAGCTCGGCCTCGTGCATCAAGAACGAGTAGACCTCCCAGTACGTCTCCACCGATGTATCGAGCATCATTATTCCCCCCGGTCGTCAGGAGCCGTTACGGTCGTCCAGCAGGTGGTCGAAGTACGTCTGCCAGAAGTGGCGCTGGGCGAAGTCCACGTAGTTCTTTGGATAAGCCGTGCCGGGACCGGGCCACTCCCCTTCGGGGATCGGCTCAACGTGCTTTGCCCCCGCCGAGTAGTTGAGGTAGTGCTGGCCCGACATCTCCCCGGCGGCGACCCGGGTCTGGCCGCTCCAGTTCTCCGCGTCGTCCTGCTCCAGGGTGCCCGACGCCCCAAAGGTCGAGAGGTACGCCCGGTTGGAGTTCTTCTTGAACTCCTCGGTGGCGTCCTTCTCAACGAGGCACCAGGACCAGATCTCCATCTTGCCCGGCCCCATCGGCTGCCAGACGCGGATGGTGAGGTAAGGGACGGATGTCGCCAGCTCTCCTTCCGCCTCTACGGCCATCGCGGAATGGAGGAAGCTTGTGTTCGGGAAGACGGTGGCGTTCAGTGGCATTATGGACTCCTCTTTGAGGAGCTCGACCTGGTCCTCGTTGAGGTTCTCCAGCATCGAGTCCACGATGCCCTGGGGGTAGTTGAAGTAGCTCCCAGGCTTGAACCCCATGAACAGGCACCCGTGCTTGCCGGCGGTTATCTGCACCCCTTCTTTGAGGTAGGCCGGGCTCTTGACGCGCATGATGCCCGCCTTGATCGTGCTCATGTGCGTGGACTGGGTGTGGTACCCGTCGCCGATGAAATTCTCGGCTGCGAGCTTCCAGTCGGCCGGCATGATCCAACGCTGCGGAGGCCCGACGACCTCCAGGCCGGCCGAACTCTTTTTGAGGTAGAAGTCCAGGTACCAGCCCATGTCCCCTATGTACTCCTCCAGAGGCTGTACGTCCGGGTTCAGGCTCGCGAAGATCATACCCTCGTAGATCTCCATCCTCGGGGCGGGGGTCATGGCCCACTCGTCCTTATCGAGCCCTTCGGGGCCGTATGCCTCCTTCTGGAAAGGAACCCCGTTGAGCTTCCCGGTGTTCTGGTAGGTGTACCCGTGGTACGGGCAACGGAAGTGGCTGGAGTTGCCCGCGTCCGAGCGGCACAGTTGCATCCCGCGGTGCCGGCACATGTTGAAGAGGACGTGGATGTCTCCGTCCTCGTCGCGGGTGACGATGAAGCTGTCGTCGACGATCCGGCGCAGCACGTAGTCGCCGGACCAGGGGATCTCGCTCTCGTGGGCCAGAAAGACCCAGGTCTTCGAGAAGATCCTCTTTACCTCCAGGTCGAAGATGCTGGACTCGTTGTACACCTTCGAGAGGAGCTTGCCGTCCTCTTCGATGGACCGCCTGGCCTCTTGCAGAACTTCGTAAATTTCCTTTTCCCGAGTTTCCCCTATCACTGCCTCTACTCCTCCTCGCATGCTTGCGTCTTCGAGAGTGCCTTGACTTGTAGCATAGATATTACGTTTCGGTCAACCTCCGCGTTCGCCGGTGTCGAACCTCGTAGCGCCGCTATTACAGCGGGCAAGAGAAGCGCCACGTTCGAGTCCGGGTGTGGATCTCGACCCGCGTCTTGATTCGAGGGGTTCGAGAATCACGAACGTCCACTGGCGGGAAGGGAACGGGTATGAGATTCTGGTGCTCGGGTCCGGCGTTCTGGTAGTCGGGTAGCCCGGGCGGAGCGGGAGCGTTGGTGGGTTCGAGAGGGGCTCGGAGGCGGAGACCCCGACAGACCTTCCGGCGGCATCGCAACGGCGCCGGAAGGTCTGTCCGGGTGCTCGCGACCGCAGTCCCGGGCTTATGCGAGGTTGTCGTATCGAATCTCCGGAACCCGGAGATCGTAGAGAACTACGGAAGGGAGCGGCGATGTTGAAGAAGGTTCTGGTCGCCAACCGGGGGGAGATAGCTATACGCGCTTTTCGGGCGGCTTACGAGCTGGGTATCCGCACCGTCGCGGTCTATACGCCGGAGGACAGGGACTCGTTGCACCGGCAGAAGGCCGACGAGGCGTACGGGATCGGCGAGGCGGGGCATCCGGTGAGGGCTTACCTGGACGTCGAGACGCTGGTGGACAAGGCCCTGGAGGTCGGGGCCGACTCGATCTACCCGGGCTACGGCTTCCTCTCCGAGAGCGCCAAGCTCGCGTCGGCGTGCGAGGAGGCCGGCCTGACCTTCGTGGGTCCCCCGAGCGAGGTTATATCCCTTACCGGGGACAAGATCAAAGCGCGAGAGGCGGCGGAGGCCGCCGGAATCCCGATCACGCAAGCGTCGGGGCTCGTCTCGGACCCCGACGAGGCTTCGGAGGCGGCCGAGGAAGTCGGGTACCCGCTCTTCGTGAAGGCGGCCAGCGGGGAGGGGGCAGGGGCATGCGCCTGGTCGAGGACGCCGAGGATCTGCAAGAGGCGGTGGATGCGGCGACGAGCGAGGCGGAGTCCGCGTTCGGCGACCCGTCGGTATTTCTGGAGCAGGCCCTCGTTCGGCCCCGGCACATAGAGGTGCAGGTGCTCGCCGACGCGGAAGGGGAAGTCATACACCTCTACGAGCGCGATTGCTCGGTGCAGCGGCGCCATCAGAAGGTCTTAGAGATAGCACCGGCCCCGAACTTCGACCCGGACCTCAGGGACCGCTTGTGCGAGGACGCGATCCGCTTTGCCCGCGAGGTCGGCTACCTCAACGCCGGTACGGTCGAGTTTTTGGTCGGGGAGGACGGCGAGCACGCGTTCATCGAGATGAACCCCCGCATCCAGGTCGAGCACACCGTCACCGAGGAGACCACCGACGTAGACCTGGTCAACGCCCAGCTGAGGATCGCCGGGGGGGAGACGCTGGAGGATCTGGGTCTCTCTCAGGAAGTAATAGAGCAGCGCGGCGTGGCCTTGCAGTGCCGGGTGACCACCGAAGACCCGGCCCAAGACTTCCAGCCGGACACGGGCAGGATCTCCGCCTACCGCTCGCCGGGCGGGTTGGGCATCCGCACGGACGGCGGTACCGTCTACTCGGGCGCCGAGGTCAGCCCGTACTTCGACCCGCTCCTCATCAAGGTCACTGCTCGTGGGCCCGACCTGTTCACCGCGGCGAGGAGGGCGAGCAGGGCGCTCGCCGAGATCCGGGTGCGCGGCCTGGCGACGAACGTGGCCTTTTTGAGGGCCGTCCTCAACGACGACGACTTTCTGGCCGGGCAAACGAACACCTCCTTTATAGACGAGAGACCGCAACTCACGCAGGCCTCCGCGGGCAAGGACCGGGCGACACGCCTGCTCTCGCTGCTTGCCGACGTCACCGTCAACCGCCCGAACGGCCCGCCCCCCGAAGCACCCGACCCGCGTACCAAGCTGCCGCCGCTACCAGAGGGCGACGCGCCGGACGGCACAAAGCAGAAATTAGATGAACTCGGCCCGGAGGGCTTCGCCCGCTGGATGCGCGAGTCCGACGCCCTGCTCGTCACCGACACCACCATGCGCGACGCCCACCAGTCCCTCTTCGCGACCCGGATGCGCACCTTCGACATGCTCACCGTTGCCCCGCACCTGGCCCGGATGCTCCCGCAGCTCTTCTCCGCCGAGGTGTGGGGTGGGGCGACCTTCGACGTAGCCCTGCGCTTTTTGCGTGAGGACCCCTGGGAGCGGCTGGGGCGTCTGCGGGAGGCGCTCCCGAACACGTGCCTGCAGATGCTCCTCCGGGGCCAGAACGCCGTCGGGTACACGACCTACCCGGACGACGTGCTCAAGGCCTTCGTCGCCGAGGCCGCCGAGACCGGCCTGGACATCTTCCGCGTCTTCGACGCCAACAACGACATCCGCAGGATGCGCCCGGCCATAGAGGCGGTGCTGGAGACCGACGCCATCGCGGAGGGTGCAATCTCCTACACCGGCGACCTCTCGAACCCGAACGAAGAGCTCTATACCCTCGACTACTACCTGCGGCTCGCCGAGGAACTGGTCGAGGCCGGCTCGCACGTCCTGTGCATAAAGGACATGGCCGGCCTGCTGCGCGCCCCCGCCGCCGAGAAGCTCGTGAGCTCTCTGCGGAGTGAGTTCGACCTGCCGGTGCATCTGCACACCCACGACACCGCCGGCGGCCAGCTCGCTACCTACCTCGCGGCCCTACAGGCGGGGGTAGACGCCGTGGACGGCGCCGCCGCTCCGCTCTCGGGGATGACGAGCCAGCCGCCTCTGTCGGCCATAGTGGCGGCGACCGAGCACACCGAGCGCGAAACGGGACTCTCGCTCGACGCCCTGGGCGACCTGGAGCCCTACTGGGATGCGGTGAGGACGCTCTATGCGCCCTTCGAGTCCGGGCTGCGCTCGCCGACGGGCACGGTCTACCAGCACGAGATACCGGGCGGCCAGCTCTCGAACCTGCGGGTGCAGGCGACGGCTCTGGGACTAGAAGAACGCTTCGAGGAGATAGAGCACGCTTACGCCCGCTGCGACGATCTCCTGGGGCACCTGGTGAAAGTTACTCCGACCAGCAAGGTCGTCGGCGACCTCGCCCTGTACCTCGTCTCCTCCAACATCGACCCCGGCGAGTTCGAGGAGGCCCCCGCCGACTACGACCTGCCGGAGAGCGTGATCGGCTTTCTGCGTGGTGACATCGGCGAGCCGCCGGGCGGCTGGCCCGAACCCTTGCGCTCCGAGGTGCTCTCGCAGCAGGATGGCGCGGAGGAAACCGAGGACGAGCCCTCAGAGGACGAGCCTTCAGAGGACGGGTCCTCCGGGGACGAGCAACTCCCCGAGGAGGACCGGGAGGCGCTCGCGCAGGCCGAGCGCGGCATGGAGCGTCGGGCCGCGCTGAACCGGCTGCTCCTGCCTGATCCGGCCGCTGGTAAGGAGGAGGCCGAGGAGAGCTACGGCGACGTCTCCGTGATACCTACGAAGCCCTTTTTCTACGGGCTTGAGACCGGGCAGGAGCTCGACCTGGACCTCCAGCCCGGCGTCAGGCTACACGTGGCCCTCGAGGCGATCTCGGAGGCCGATCAGCGCGGCCTCCGGGCTCTAATCATAACTGTCAACGGCCAGGCGAGGAGCGTGGACGCCCAGGATCGCTCGCTGGAGCCGGAGACGCCGGCTACGGAGAAGGCCGACCCGAACGAAGAAGGGCACGTCGCCGCCTCGATGACGGGCGCGGTGACGCTGGCCGTCGAGGAGGGCGAGGAGGTCGAGGAGGGCCAGCAGCTCGGCACGATGGAGGCGATGAAGATGGAGTCTTCCATAAGCGCACCCGTCTCGGGCACCGTCGAGCGGATCGCCGTCCGGGCACTAACGTCGAGTCCGGTACTCTTGATCGTCGAGTCCGGCGACCTCTTGCTCGTCGCGTACTTCGCTGGGCAGCGAGGAAGCGCGAACTTCTCCGAAGGCTGCAGTGCGTCATACACGAGCTTTCCAACAGGTTCGCATAAGTAGATCGTAAGAACGCGAAGTTCTCTCGGTACGCCGTGTGGTCCGTGCTTTGTATCGGCTACGCTACGAAAGGCGGGTCGGTAATGGCCGGAGAAAACGCGGCAATAGTAAGAAGGACGAACCAAGCCCAGAGTAGGAACTTTCAACGACTGCTAGAGCAGGCACCTCTCTGTCCCCAAAAGGAGCTGAACAAGAGGCGTGCCGAGTACAAACGGGAACAAAGTAGACGCCGGGCAACGTAAACACGCGTAACTCGCATCACAATCGATTCTTGACACTTGCTAGGCCTTCGAGAGCGGGTAACAAACCAAATCCACCGTAATTCACCTCTTTGCCTTGTGAGCTCTACGGTGAGCGACGAGATTACCCAAGCTTGAAAGCAAGCGGCTCAAGCCGCCGAGAAAATGGCGCGCGTCGAGAAAGAGTTGGCGGCTTTTCGCGGAGGCCCTGCTCGAACTTCTTGGCGAGCGTCAGCCCAAAGCCTTGGGGACGTTGGGTAAGACACATCTCTCAAATGGCCGCTCAGAGAAGATAACAGGAGGTTTCAGGACGTACCCAGCAAGACGTTGTTGCGCGGGCAAGTACCCCTTCGCCGAAGTGCGGCGGCGAGATGGCGCAGTGGGAAAATAGAAAAGGTTAGAGAAGGTTACGGCTCAGTACCGAACGAGGGCGTCGGTAGCTCCTCCGTGGACCTCTCGCAGAAGCCAGCCTTCGCAGCCGAGGTTGCTAGGGCCACCAGCCCATGTGCCACTGCCCGGAAGGTCCAGGCCGATGCCCCGTACCCCGTCAAGCACGTACCGCCATTGTACCACCCACGGGTACAAGCGGCAGACGCCACATCGAAAAATGATGTGTCGCACCGCAGTTCAACCAGTTCAACGCGTCTCTTTGGTGCCGTCATTGCTCCCGACCAGCGGCTACCGGCTCCACAAGCCCACTACTAAGCTGTGCAACGACTCGAGGGAGCGGAACCACAACAATTCGAATTGTACTTCCCCGAAAACATCGAGCGCCGCTGAGCCCGCGAAGTAGAGTGTGGAGACGTGCGCCCAACAACCTCAGGTGGATCTTGTACTGCTGGTTGTTCATTACACCACGAACGCGAAACCTAGCGCGCCTTTTCTCCCTCTACCCGTTAGTAGGGCCGCCCCGCTCCGAGTGCCTTCAGGCCCAAAGCCTTGGGGACGTTGGGATCCACACGTTCAGGACGTATGGGCTCCCGGCATCAGCTGGAGCTTTCGATCGCCGACGACGCACACGATGTCCACCCCGGGGCGGCCGGGGGCTGGGCCATCTTGTACTTCAACCCGTAGTGGGCCGCGCTCTGCAGGGCGTACATCAGGAGGTCGCCGACGACGCACACCACGGGGCGGTCGGGCTGGGCCATCTTCGCTGGCGGCGGCGTAGAACCCGCCGGGCGATTTTATGCGGACGTGCTTGTGCAGCAGCGCCCTGCTCGACGGCGTCTCCTCGACGAGTATGGCCCGGTCGGGTAGGTGTTGCGCCAGGGTGTGCAGGACGTAGTCGGCCGGCAGCGAGCCTTCCGCTTCGGGGGTGGGGAGCTCTTCGAGAGGTGGCGGGGCGGGACGGCCGGCCTCTTTCGGGAGGCGCTCGGTCAGTTGCCGGATCGCGAGCGCGACGTCTCCCATCACGCCCGTGCCCGTGGCCGCCCGGGACGCTTCTTCGGGGTTATCGGTTATCGGTTACGTGGATGATCTGCGTGTTCCCTTTCACCGGGGGCCGGGATCGTACGGGAAGTACCTGAACACTGGGGCGCCCAGGACCAGCACTACGTCGTACTCCGAGAGTTGGTCAGCGATGGGGGCCTGGGAGAGGGGCAGGTGGCCGCCGAAGAGGGGGTGATCCTGCGGGAACCCCGCCCGCGGGTGCATGGGGTCCGTCCACACCGCCGCGTTCAGTCTCTCGGCCAGATCCACCGCGTCGTAGAAGGCGCCGGCCCGGTCGACCCCCGCCCCGGCGACGATGGCCGGTCGCTCGCTCGACTCGAGAAGCCGGGCCACCCTGTCCAGGGCCTCCGGGTTGGGGGCCATCCGGTAGTCGATCTCGCGTGCCTGGACGGGCTCGGCCTCCACCTCCCAGTCGTTCATCGGGACGGAGACGAAGACCGGGCCTTGCGGGGCCTGCATGGCCGTGTGGTAGGCGCGTTCGATGGCGGCCGGCACGTCCTCGGCGCGCTCGGGCTGGTGGCTCCACTTCACGTACGGAAGTGCCATCTCGACCAGCTTCCCGGAGAGGAAGGGCTCGTGCCGGATCTGGCGCCGGTCCTGCTGGCCGGCGGTGATCACCAGCGGCGTGCGGTTATGGTGCGCCGTCATGATCGCCGCCCCCGCGTTGCCCAACCCCGCTGCCGTATGCAGGTTCACGAAGGCCGCTCGCCCCGTCCCCTGCGCGTACCCGTCGGCCATTCCCACCACGGAGCCCTCGTGCAGGCCCAGCACGTAGGTGAAGTCCTCCGGGAAGTCCTTCAGGAACGCTAGCTCAGTCGAGCCGGGGTTGCCGAACATCTTCGTCATCCCGAGGCTGCGTAGAAGCTCGTAGGTGACCTCGCGTACCGTGCTCATGGCGCCCTGCCTTTCGTGCAAAGATCGGTCGATGCGACCACGTACGTTACCCGGCGTCCGTCCGCTCGTCCAGGACGCGAACGGCCTTGCCCTCGCTACGCGGGATGGTCCGCGGGGAAGCGAGCTCGACCGTCGCGGTCAGGCTAAGCGCTTCCCGGAGTGTCTCCGAGACGCGAGCCTGTAGCATCTCGTGGTCGGCCTTCGCGACGTGCTCCGCCGTCTCCACCCGCACGCTCAGGTCGTCCTGGTGGTCCTCCTCGCGGGTGCTCAGGACGAGCTGGTAGTGGGGTTCGAGGTCGTCCATGCCCATCAGGGCGTGCTCGACCTGCGAGGGGAAGACGTTGACCCCGCGTACGATGAGCATGTCGTCCGTGCGCCCCATGATCCTCGCGATGCGCACGCTCGTCCGGCCGCAGGGGCACGGCTCCTTGTAGAGGCGGGTGAGGTCCCGGGTGCGGTACCTGATGACGGGCAGAGCTTCTTTGGTCGGCGCGGTGAGGACCAGCTCGCCGACCTCCCCGTCCGGCAGGCGCTCGCCGGAGTCGGGGTCCACGATCTCCGGTATAAAGTGGTCTTCCCAGACGTGCATCCCGTCGGCGTAGCCGCACGCGCTGGCGACGCCCGGGCCGATGATCTCCGAGAGGCCGTACTGCTCGTAGACCTCGACGCCCATCTTCTCTTCGATCCTGGCCGCCATCTTCTCCGTCATGGGCTCGGCCCCCAAAAACGCCGCGCGGAGCGGCAGCGAATCGAGGTCCACGCCTTCCTCCACGGCGACCTCGGCGACGTGGAGCGCGTACGAGGGCGTGGCGCCGAACGCGGTGACGCCGAAGTCGCGCATCAGCATCACCTGCTGGGAGGTGTTCCCCGCCGAGGTCGGTACGACCGTCGCCCCCACCCTGCTCGCCGCGTCGTGAAAGCCCAGACCCCCGGTGAACAGCCCGTGCCCGTAGGCGTTCTGGAAAACGTCGTCCTTCGTCACCCCGCCGGCCGCGAGGCCGCGCGCCAGAACGTCGGCCCAGAGCTCCAGGTCGGACCGGGTGTAGCCGACAACCGTCGGCTTGCCGGTCGAGCCGGTAGAAGCGTGGATGCGGACGATCTCGCTTAGCGGAGTTAGAAACATGCCGAACGGGTAATGCTCGCGCAGGTCGTCCTTCACCGTAAACGGCAGGCGCGAGAGGTCGTCCAACGAGTTGATCTGGCCCGGGTCCACCCCGCCCAGCCGCTCCTTGTAGTACCCGATGTTCAAAGCCTGGAGTCGCTCCAAGCAGGAGCGTATGCGCGAGACCTGGAGTTGCTCCAACTGCTCGCGCGGCATCGTCTCGGCCGTTTGGTCTGGAAGCCCCGGCGTCCCGCCGGGGAGCGTCCCTGTATCACTCGTCCGTGTCATAGCCCCTGGTCTCCATCCACTCGTGGCGGGCGGCCTGGTGTTCTTCGGTAGCCGTTACTGTTTCCACCGCCTTGTAGTACTCTTCCAGGAACTGCTCGAAGTCCAGGTCGAATGCCATGTTGGATAGCTTTTTGGAGTGCACGACGCTCACGCGCGGCACCTCAAGGTACCACTGCACCCAGGATTCCAGCTCGTTCTCCAGTTCAGCGCGCGGGACGACCTTGTTGACCAGACCTATCCTGTGAGCCTCCGCGGCGTCGATGTTCTGGCCGGACAGGATCAGGTGTCGCGCGTGGGCCATGCCGATGACGCGCGGGAGCCGGTACGTGCTCATCCCGGGGATGAACGCCTCCCGCGTTGCCGGCAACCCTACGATGGCGTCGTCGGCCGCTATTCGCACGTCGCAGGCGATGGCGACCTGAAGGCCGCCGCCGAGGCAGTGGCCCTGGATGCCGGCGATGACGGGCTTGTCCATGATCTCCATCGAGCGGAAGGCGTACTCGCAAGCGTGGAACCACTCGTTGGAGATCTCGCCGCGCCCCAGGTCGGTCAGGTTCAAACCGGAGCAGAAGCTGCGGCCCTCGCCGGTCAGGAGGACCACCCGTATTTCGGGATCCTCTCCAACCTCCCTGGCGGCGGCGAGCACGTCCTCGGGCCAGTGCCGGCCCTGGGCGTTCAGCACCTCCGGCTGGTTCAGCCGGATCTCGCCCACGGGGCCGTCTTTGATCACCCGGACCCTTCCCACTTCCCTGTCTTGTTCTTCCCCCACCTGCCTCAAGCTCTACCTCCCTCGGCGACGGTCGGAGCGGTTTCTCTCCGCGCAACCGGCCTCTTACCCCTACGCTACCGCGCTACTATAGACTTTTGTAATACCACGAACAACAAAAGGGTTCGGCAGTAACCGTCCCAAATGCGGTGGGAGAGTGGTTGGCTTCAGGGATCAGCAAACGTATCTTTGTGGGGGGGCGGCGCTCTTTGAGTAGAAAGGACCTTGAACCAACCGATTCTACCTCGGAGCGCCGCTTACGGGTAAGACGGGAGCCGCTATCAACCTGCGCTCACGTTTGCGCCTCCCGCGTTGTGACGCCCTCAATCTCCTCCTCTATATCACTGATACCGGTATTAGACCGGACGTAGATCTCGTCGTACGAAATCTGCGTTCCCTGCTCGCGCTCCTCTCGGGCCCGAGAACTGCTCAGCACGGTGCCCAGGTAGCAAGCGAGGAAACCAATCGGCACGGACACTAGCGCCGGGTTCCCCAGAGGGAAGAGCGCGCCTTCACCCATTACGGTGGGTCCGAGCAGTATCAAGCCCACGGAGGCCAACATACCGACCAGCATTCCCGCAACCGCTCCGACGGTATTGAACTTCTTCCAGAAGAGCGTCAGCAGTATAACCGGAACATTCGCGCTAGCCGCAACGGCAAAAGTCAAGACGACCAGGATCGCTACGTTAACGCCCTGTGCCAGCAGGGCAAGGAGAATAGAAACGACGGAGACACCAACCGCCGCGACGCGGGCGGCCCGGAGCTGCTCCTGATCGCTCGCCTCGCCGCCGCGTATCACCTGCGAGTAGAAGTCGTGGGCGAAGGCGCTGGAGGCGGCGATCACGAGCCCGGCGACCACAGCCAGGATCGTCGCGAAGGCGACCGCCGAGATGAAAGCGAAGAAGATCGTCCCGCCGAGGACCTGGGCGAGCTGCGGGGCTGCGAGGTTGCCTCCCGGGTCCACTCCCGAGATTTCACCCTGGCCGACGAGAAGCGCCGCCCCGTAGCCAATTATCGGCATCGTTACAAAGACCAGCCCAATGATCCAGACAGCAATGATGAGCGAACTGCGGGCCGTCTTCGCGTCGGGCACGGTGAAGAAGCGCATCAGGATGTGCGGCAGCCCCGCTGTCCCGAGGATGATGGCGAAGTTGAAGGAGACCCAATTGAGCCCCTCAACAAACCCATGTGACGGTTTGAGCGCCCCGCTTCCTATCTGGGTAGAGACCTCATTGAAGATCGCGAACGGATTGAAGTTAAACTGGGCCAATACGAGCAACGCCGTGAGGAAGATCGCGCTCAACAGCAACGCCGCTTTGACGATCTGGATCCAGGTGGTCGCCAACATGCCGCCCGCCGCGATGTAGATGGTCATCAGAACTCCTATGATAATGACGGCTACGGTGTAGTCGATGCCTAGCAGGAGCGTTATAATGGCGCCCGCCCCAACGAGCTGACCAATCATGTATATAATGCTTATTGTTATCGTGCTGAGCGCCGCCGCGGAACGGACTTCTCTGGCGTTGAACCGGGTCGTGAGCACGTCTGCCAGGGTGTACTTACCGAGGTTCCTCAACGGTTCGGCGACTACCAGGAGCACCAGGAGAAAGGTAACAAGGCCGGCTGTAGCTACGTAGAAACCTGTGAAGCCGGTCAGCGCTATGGCGCCGGTGATCCCGAGGACCGTGGCCGCGGACATGAAGTCTCCGGCGATAGCGAGACCGTTCTGCCAGCCCTTGATCTCGCCACCCGCCACGTAGTGGTGGTCGGTGTCCTTGGTCCTCCTGGACGCCCAGGCGGTGATGCCAAGAGTTATAGCAACAATTGCAACGAAAAGCCCAACGGTGGTAGGGTCAGCGCTCATGCGTCGTTCCTTTCCTCAGAGGCCTCTTCGCGCGCTTCGTCAACGAGTTTGTCCCACTTCTTCGCTCGGCTCACGTATATGTGCATTAGTATCCAGGTCATGAGAAACTGCGCGAAACCGTAGACGTACGCCCAGTTTAGAGCCCCGATGGCCTGGCCGTCCAGAACCGTGGTGAACTCCGCCAGAACCGGCATCGCCATGTAGAATACTAGGAAGAATATCACCGCAGGGATGATAAACGCCTTCTTGGCGCGCATGAGTTCCCCAAATGCGGATGTTCGGGACACCCGCCTCCACTCCTCGCCTCTCTCCATGTGGACTCCTCTCCCTCTACAGAACCACGACTTATACTATAGGTTGCAGCAAGCGACGTAGTCAAGAAGTGTGGTTCGGCATGCTCGAACACGCCCTTGTGTGGAATCTACCGGGTGTCGGTCGTCTTGTTGGCTCATTTGGTTCCCTGCTTTCGCGTGTTTTTACGGTTGACCATGCCGCTTCTCGAACCGTTTCAAGAAGGCCCGAACACGGGCACTTCTCTTGTTTCGGCGGCCTCGTCTACCACCGGGGTACCGTAGGTGTGAAAGGTCTCCGGCAGCTCAAGGCCCCAGGCCTGACCTTTCGCGCGTTCCTCTTGGGTCCAGGTGACGGGCTCGAAGTCGGGGGCGAATATCAGGTACCCCCCCGAGAAGATCTCGACGCGGTTGCCGCCGGGCTCGTAGACGTAGAGGAAGAAGCCCTGGGTTACCGCGTGCTTGGATGGGCCGGTCTCTATATGTATACCGTTCTCCAGGAAGACGTCGGCGGCGCGCAGCAAGTCCTCGCGGTTGTCGCACCAGTAGGCAACGTGGTGGAGACGACCGTTGCTGTTCGTGGCGTCTAGCGAGTACGCGATGTCATGGACCAGCGGGGTGACGCTGATCCAGGCGTTCGCCTCGGTGCCGTCGTCGAGGACAACGTTCTCCCGTAGCTTGAATCCCAGGTACTCTTGCATGAACTCTCTGTTCGCCGTCACCTCCTGGCAGAGAACGTTGACGTGGTCCAGCCGGCGCACTCCAACGCCCCGGTTGGGGTGCCTCTGGGGCTGGTTCTTCAGCGCGGGACGCTCACTCTCGGAGGCCCGATACTTCTCGGCCTCGTAGTAGACCTCCATCGGGTGGCCGTCGGGGTCCTCGAACCGGTAGGCGGGGCCGTGGCCCACGTCGCCCTCGACCCAGCCCTTACCGCGTCCGCTTTTCTCGAGTGCTCGAACTCGACGGTCCAGGGCCTGTGGGCTCACCGTACGCCAGCCGATGTGGTCCAGGCCCGCGTTGCCGGCTTCGGTGAGCTTGAGGGTATTGTGGTCGAAGTCGCCGAACGCCCTCAAGTAGACTGACTGGCCTTCTCGGGCGGCTTCTTCCATGCCGAGTACTTCCTTGAAGAACCACAGGCTCTCTTCGGGTTTTGGGCTTAGCAACTCGACGTGGCCCAGGTGGGCGACGTCCTGGATGGGTTCTTCCGCCACGCGGCCTCCTTCGCTTCTCTCTACCTACGACTCTGCTTCCTGCTCGGCCTCCATCTCCGCTATCTGCTGGATGAACTGCGCACCGATGTTCGCCGCGGACAAACCCCCGTAGAGGTAGGCCAGGTTTACGACCGCCTGCATCTCTTCCCAGGTGGCGCCGGCGCGCCGCGCCGCTATGCCGTGGATGCGTGCCGCGTCGCGCAGGGAGAGGAGCAGCATCCCGAAGAGCATCAACTGAACGGTCTTCACGTCGAAGACGTCGGGGTACATGCCCCGCTTGCGGATCTCTTCTTGCAAGGAGAGGAACTCCGGGTCCACACGCCCCAGGATATCGGTGCGCGCCTGGATGCGCGGCGGGACGAACCCCAACAGCTCTTCGTAGATACCGCGGTACTCCTTTAGCTTTTCCTGGTCGATTTTGGATTCCGGTAGGCTGCTGCTGTTGCCCGTGTCGCTCACTGTCGCTCCTCTCTAAGGTCTTTTGGCGTCGGTCTTCGGTCCCGTTAGGCGCATTCGCGGGCCGAAACTAAACGGAAGAGCTTTCGGCGGGTGCGGAGGCGGCCCCTAGGTTCAGATCCATGGGCAGGCCCACGTAGTTCTCGGCGAGGGTCTTTGCCGCGGACCGCGAGCTCGTCACGTAGTCCAGCTCGGCGAGTTGCAGGTGGTGCTGGAAAGGATCGTCGTCGAAGCGATGCAGCATGGCCGTCATCCACCAGGAGAAGCGCTGCGCCAGCCAGACGCGGCGCATGCAGGTCTCGGAGTACCGGTCGAGCAGGTCGAAGCCGCGCTGGCCGGACGCGTAGAACTCGGTTAGTGCCCGGGCGAGGATGCGGACGTCGGCGACGGCGAGGTTCATCCCCTTGGCCCCGGTCGGTGTAACGATGTGCGCCGCGTCGCCGGCGAGGAAGAGCCTGCCGTATTGCATCGGCTCGACGACGAAGCTGCGCATCGGCGTAATGCCTCTACCTTCTTCGAGGATCGGTCCCTCGGTGAGTGCCCAGCCTTCTTCGGTGGCGAGCCGCGCGTGCAACTCCTCCCAGATGCGTTCGTCCGACCAGTCCTCGATGTCGTCGTCAGGGGCGCACTGGATGTAGAGGCGGGTTAGCTCCGGCGAGCGCATGCTGTGCAGGGCGAAGCCGCGCTCGTGGTACGTGTAGATCAACTCCTCCGACGACGGCGGCGTCTCGGCGAGGATCCCAAGCCAGGCGAACGGGTACTTCCGCTCGTACACGGTCAGGGCGCCCTCCGGGATCGAGGGCCGGCACACCCCGTAGAAGCCGTCGCACCCGGCGATGAAATCGCAACGTAACTCGTGGTCCTCGTCGTCCTTCCGGTAGCGGATGACCGGCTCGTGCGACTCCAGGTCCTCGACGCCGACGGCTTCGGCCTCGAAGATGATCTGTCCGCCCGCGTCGAGCCGGGCGTGGATGAGATCCTTTACCACCTCGTGCTGGCCGTAGACAGTGATCGCACGCCCCCCGGTGAGCTCGTGCAGGTCGATGCGGTGGCCCTGCCCGCCGAAGCGCAGCTCGATGCCGTGGTGGACCATCCCCTCCTTCTTCATCCGGTCGCCGACCCCCGACTCGGTCAGCAGGTCGACCGTGTTCTGCTCGAGCACACCCGCCCGGATCCGGTTCTCTATGTAGTCGCGGTTGCGGGTTTCGAGCACGACCGACTCGATCCCCTGCAGGTGCAGCAGGTGCGAGAGCACCAGCCCCGCCGGCCCGGCCCCGACGATCCCAACCTGTGTGCGCATGCGCGTTGCTCCTCCATTACTCGTCACGGTCGTCGGACCTTTCCGGGCGTCGCCGATGCGCCCGACCAGGAGCCTTTATCCCCGCTGGCGGGAGACCCGGTAGCCGCGCGACTCTCTTGACCATCGACGTCATCCGTTCAACGCGCCCTTTCCCCTCGGACCTTGAACACCGCAACCAATATAGTTCTTTGTAGTATGTCAAACAAGCACCGCGTTCGGCGATACCGAACAGAACGGTTGCGTACGCGCGCCGCTCCGCCGGTTCCTACTCGTATCCAGGGGAATCGTTATCTCATGCAGCCGGGTGTTTCGGAGAGACTACTGTCCCGGCAACGGTTACACTCCGGAAATGCTCGAAGAGAAGGATCTAGCATGAGAGCAGCCGTCGAGGTCGTCACGGCCGGCGAGACGATGGTGCTCGGTACTCCCTCCCAACCGGGCCGTCTCCGGCACGCGGCACACCTGGAGCTTAAGGTAGGCGGGGCCGAGTCTAACCTGGCGATAGCCCTCTCCCGCCTCGGCATCTCCTCTGGATGGGTCAGCTGTCTCGGGTACGACGAGCCCGGGCAGCTCGTGCTGGACCGTGTCCGCGCCGAAGGGGTGGATGCCTCGCGGGTGCGGCGGATGGAGAGCCACCCCACCGGTCTCTACCTGCGCGAGAGGATCGGCGCGGCGGCGCGGGTCTACTACTATCGCCACGGATCAGCCGCCTCCACGATGGAGCCTCAAACCTTCGACCTCGAATACCTTGAAGGGGCTAGTTTCTTCCACCTGACCGGCATTACCCCCGCCCTCTCCAACGAGTGCCGCGCCTTCACCCTCTGGGCCGCGCGGGAGGCACGCGCCGCCGGGGTACGGGTGAGCTTCGACGTCAACTACCGCTCCAAGCTCTGGCCGCCGGAGGACGCGAAGGGGTTCGTGGAGGAGATGCTGCCCCTCGTAGACTTGCTCTTCGTCGGCGACGAGGAGGCCCGGGCGCTCTGGGGGAGGGACGACGAGGAGTTTCTAAGAGAGCTTTCGGAGAGAGGCCCCTATGAGGTGGTGCTCAAGCGTGGGGGCGAAGGGAGCGCGGTCTTTCTGGAGGATCGCGCCCTAGAGCAACCCGGCTTCGAGGTGACGGAGGTGGATCCGGTCGGGGCGGGTGACGCTTTCGACGCGGGATACCTGGCCGGGTGTCTCTGGGATTTGGGTCCCGAGGAACGTCTCCGTGTCGCCAATGCCCTGGGGGCCATGAGCGTCGCGACTCTGGGGGACTACGAAGGCCTGCCGGATAAGCGGGAGCTGTGGGACTTCGTGGAAGGCAGGGAAGAGCTGGGGAGGTGAGCAAGGCGGGAGACGTGGTAACTTGAGAGGCGTACGGAACGTCGAAAGACAACCGAAGGGAGCGGCGAGGATGCAGGCGATAGAAGGCGTGTACGCGGCGAACGTGACCCCGTTCAAGGACGACGCCTCTCTGGAGATAGACGTCGACGCCTATCTCGCGCACGCGTCCTGGCTGGGGGAGATGGGGGTGCGGGGCATCGTCCCCTTCGGCACCAACGGCGAGGGGCCCTCGGTGGCCCTGGGCGAGAAGATCGCGGTCCTGGAGGCTCTCTTCGAGAGGGGGCTACCCGTCCAGGTCATCCCGGCCGTTATGCAGGGCAACCTCCCGGATACCATCGAGATGCTCGGAGCGCTGGAGGACTATCCCGCGACCGCGGTGGTGGTCCTGCCGCCCTACTACTTCAAGCCCGCCACGGCCGACGGCCTCGCGCGCTTCTACGAGCCCGTACTCGAAGCCACCCGCCACCCCGTCATCGTCTACCACATCCCCAAGTACGCCGTCCCCGTACCCGAAGAGGTGTTGACCGGGCTACCTGTGTGGGGAGTCAAGGACTCCGGGGGGGAGCCCGGCTACGCCGAAGCTGTTCTGGGGGCGGGCAAGGGCGTGCTCCTGGGGACCGAGGACGACCTCTGGGAGGGGCTGAATACCGGGGCGCAGGGTGTGATCTCCGCTCTAGCCAACTTCATCCCGGAGGAGATCGTGGAGATGTACCGGAAGGTGGAGGCGGGTGACGAGGCCGGAGGCAGGAGCCTCTCCGGGAAGCTCCAGAAGGCGCGGGCGATGACCAAAGAGTACGCCTCCGCCGCGGTCTTGAAGAAGCTCGCCGAGGCCCGGCACGGAGTGTCCATGGGAACCGTGCGCCCCCCCTTCGTGCCCGCCCCCGCCGACTATGATCCGGAGCCGGCCCTCACGGCCTCCTCGGCGATCAGTCCGTAACGGCGTACGAGGAGGGAC
>JAUJNO010000001.1:463133-519209 GCA_030448125.1 Rubrobacteraceae bacterium
GCCGGCCCTCACGGCCTCCTCGGCGATCAGTCCGTAACGGCGTACGAGGAGGGACGAGGCAACGCTCGGCGAGCCGGGCGACCGACGGCTCCTCGTCCTCGGGCCGGCCGCACCAAGGCCCCGCCGACGCAGGCCGTCGCCAGGAGGAGCGCGCCGGCGCCGAGCAACGCTACCGCCGCCCGTCTGGCGCTCCGAAGTGACCGCCCCACGCGGGTCATGTTTCTTGGATGCTCGAGTGTTCGTCGGTGCGGCGGTCGACGGGTTCTCGTCTGCGAGCGGGCGTACCTCGCTCGGGCTTGCGAGCGCGTAGCAAGAGGGGCTGAGTAGACATTCCCGGGCTGGGTATCTATTCTTGACCTGCCAGGGAACGGGGCAGGGGTAGTTGGTTCACCCCAATACGAAGGAGGCACCCTTTGAGTATAGCGATAGCATCGTTGTTGGCCCTTATCTGGGAGGAGGTCCCTCTTTGGGTCTAGCCATAATATCTCTACTCGTTCTGGTCGTCATGGGCGCCCTCGCGGGCCTGTTGTTTTTCCGCGCCTTCGGACAGGCGGCTGCCCGCGACGAGGACCAGGCGGGGGGCGGGAACGAAGAAGATGGGGACCAGCCGGGGAGCCTCGGCGAGGAGACCAGGCGATCGGTTTGGTTCTTCTTGGGGGTGGGCGCGGCCATGACCGCCATGCTCATAGACGTTGCGGCGGTGGTCACCGCTTTCTCCGGCGATAACCAATTCGAGAACAACGCGTCGTCGGTCGCGTTCCTGGCATTCATGCTGGCGGTGATCGCCTACTTCCTGGGAGCCCGCATGATCGCCGCCGGGGCCGTCGTCTTTACCGTGGTAGCGCTCGCGGTCGCGGCGGCGATCATGCAGTGGCTTTAGGCCCCCCGCTCGCCAGATGGTACGCGCCACCAGCCCGACAACTCTCGGAAGGGGCAGCCGCCCGCCGCGACGGCGGTCATGTTCCTGGGCGGCGAAAACCCTCTTTCCGGAGGGTGCGGCGGCGTAACCGCCGTGGGAAGGTATGCCCGGTCCTGATAAGTCGTCGATCCAGGGCCGGGCACGGTGTACGTCTTTGGCGACGTTCTCCGGGTTCCCGCGTCTCGCCAACCGTGTCCCAGCGTCGTGGCAACGCGGCCCCGTTCAGGGTCGCGGGATGGGCGGAATATGGCATGGGGCGCCGCTCCTTCCGGCGGCGGAGGTTGTTCGGGTTTGCTAGACTTGGCCCTGGTGAGCGGCACGTCGCGGCGCCCTTTCGGGGCCTTCTGAGATGGCGGATGCCGGCTCGGGAACATGGTGAAAGGGATCTTATGGACGTAGCAGTACGCAAGATGACGCTGGAGCGGCTTGGGCTGGTGCGCTACGGGGCGGTACACGAGAATTTGCCCCCCGCGCGGCTCGTGGAGGCGGCCGTCAGGCGCCGGGAGGGCATGATCGCCGAGAGCGGCGCTCTGGTCGCCAAGACCGGCAAGCGCACGGGCAGGTCGCCCAAGGACCGCTTCATCGTAGAGGATGACGTGACGCGCGAAAAGGTCGCGTGGGGTGCGATCAACAAACCTTTCTCGACGGAGGCCTTCGAGGCCATTCTCAACAAGGCCACCAACTTCCTCGGCAACCTCGAGGAGTTCTACGTGGTGGATGCCTACGCCGGCGCCGATCCGAGGTACCGTTTGAACGTACAGGTCGCCGCCGAGTACGCCTGGCATGCTCTCTTCGCCCGCCAGCTCTTCCGTCGCCCAAGCCGCGAGGAACTCGACAACTTCGAGCCGGAGTGGACCGTGCTCTCCGTGCCCGGCTTCCTAGCCGAGCCCGAGGAGGACGGCACCGACTCCGAGACCTTCGTCGGCGTAGACTTCTCGCGCAAGGTCGTCCTCGTGGCCGGCACCAGGTACGCCGGCGAGATCAAGAAGAGCATCTTCAGCGTCTTGAACTTCGTGCTGCCGACCGAGCACGGCGTCACGCCCATGCACTGCTCGGCGAACGTCGGAGAACGGGACGACGTGGCGCTCTTCTTCGGGCTATCCGGAACCGGCAAGACCACGCTCTCCGCGGATCCGGAACGCCGCCTGATCGGGGACGACGAGCACGGCTGGTCCGACGAGGGCGTCTTCAACTTCGAGGGGGGCTGCTACGCCAAGACCATCGACCTCTCGGAGGAGAAGGAGCCCCAGATCTACCACGCCATCCGCTTCGGGAGCGTCCTTGAGAACGTCGGCGTGGACCGCCAGAGCCGCCACGTCGACTACGCGGACGACCTCCTAACCGAGAACACCCGCGCTGCCTACCCCCTGGAGTACATCGAGAACTCCGTTCCCGACGGCCGGGGCGGCCACCCCGAGGCCGTCCTCTTCCTCACCGCCGATGCTTTCGGGGTTCTGCCGCCCATAAGCGCCCTCACCCCCGAGCAGGCCGCCTACTACTTCCTCAGCGGCTACACCGCCAAGCTCGCCGGCACCGAGGCCGACATGGAGAGCGAGGTCGAGGCGACCTTCTCGACCTGCTTCGGCGCTCCGTTCCTGCCGCTCCCGGCGACGACCTACTCGACGATGCTCTCCGAGAAGCTCCGGGAGCACGGGACGCGTTGCTACCTTATCAACACCGGCTGGTCCGGCGGCCCTTACGGGGTCGGGAGCCGCATAGACCTCGTCTCGACGCGCCAGATGGTGCGTGCGGTCATAAACGGCGAGCTCGACGGCTCCGAGACGAGGACGGATCCCTTTTTCGGCCTGAACGTCCCCGTAGAGGTCCCCGGCGTGTCGACCGAGCTCCTCGACCCGCGGGAGACCTGGGACGACAAGGACGCCTACGACGAGCAGGCTAGAGAGCTCGCGCGCCTCTTCGCCGAGAACTTCAAGAAGTTCGAGGACCAGGTCGACGAGGAGGTCAGAAAGGCGGGGCCGTCGGCTTAGGAACCTGCCGTCGGCTCTTGCTCTGCTACAGGTAGTATCTGAGCAGAACGTAGGGGGTAGCGACGACGAGCGAGATGAGGGTTACAGGGATGCCGTAGATCATGAACCTGAGGAAAGAGATCTTCTTTCCTGCCCGCTCGCTCATGCCGGCGACGACGACGTTGGCGGAGGCTCCAATCAGGGTGAAGTTGCCGCCGAAGTCCGCCCCGATAGCGAGTGCCCACCACAAGGGACGTACCTCCGCCTCCGAGAGGCCCTCTGCCTGAGCCAGCCCCTGTATCACGGGGATCATGGTAGCCGTAAACGGTATATTGTCTACAATCCCGGAGGCGATAGCGCTCCCCCACATTACCAGCATCGCCGTGAGGGCCGGTGAGCCCCCGATCCCGATGAGGAGTTCCGCTATTCGATCGATGAACCCGGTGACCTCCAGGCCTCCGACGAGCACGAAGAGCCCGACGAAGAAGAGCAGCGTCGGCCACTCGACCTCGCGCAATACCTCCTCGACGTCGCTTTTTGCGTAGAGCATCAAGACCGCGGCTCCGAAGAGAGCTATTGTCGCCGCCTCCAGGTGCAGGGCGCCATGCAAGAAGAACCCGAGGATGACTACGCCGAGTACTATGAGCGACTTGCGGAGCAGGACCCAATCACGAATGGCGCCGCGCGCGTCCAATTTCCCGATGGTTCCTTCGGCACCTTCGCTGGCTCGCAGTTCGCGGCGGAAGACGAGGTAGAAAAACCCGAGTACGACCGGTAGGGCGAGGAGGACCACGGGGGCGAGGTTCAGGACGAAGTCTGCAAAGGAGAGATCCGCCGCGCTCCCGATCAGGATGTTCGGTGGGTCGCCGATCAGGGTGGCAGCCCCGCCTATGTTCGACGCCATGACCTGGGCCAGCAAGAACGGCATCGGCGAGACGTCCAGCGCGTCCGCGATCAGGAACGTCACCGGCACCATGAGGATGACGGTGGTCACGTTATCCAGAAAGGCGGAGAGAAAGGCCGTTACGAGGCTTAGCAGGATCAGTATCCGGCCGGGGCGCGCCTTGCCCAACTGGGCGCTCCTTATAGCCAGGTACTCGAAGAGGCCAGTCTTGTTCAAGATGGCGACTATGACCATCATACCGGCGAGCAGGCCGATAGTGTTCCAATCTACGAACTCGCTCGCCGCCTCGGTCTGCTCGACGACGCCGAAGGCGACGACGACCGCCGCTCCGAGCAAGGCCGCGACCGTCCGGTTTATTAGCTCCGTGGCAATGCCTACCAGCACCACGACGAAGAGCGCTACGGCGAAAATCTCCTCCATCAAGGCCAGGATTATATAATAGGGGCTCGACCGAAACCCCTACGTCCGGCGGGAGCCGCCTGGAGGTGGACGTGAGCAGCGAGAGAACGCCCCGCCGTGAGACCGGCCGGGACATAAAGCTCGAAGAGATCATGCATCCGGCCGTGAGCGTCACCCCGGACGCCTCAGGGAGGGAGGCGTTGAAGGTCTTGCTGGAGAACGAGGTCCCGGGCCTCCCGGTGGTGAATGAGGAGGGACTTTTGGTCGGTTTCGTGACCGACGCGCACCTCCTGGCCTCCGCGTTGCCCGAGTACCTGAAGGTCATGGCGGACGTCTCCTTTGTCTCCGAGGCCGGGGATGAGTGGGTGAACTACTTCGCCGGGTCGGCCGAGAGCCCGGTGAGCGAGATGATGACCAAGGAGGTCTCCCAGATAGAAGTCGGCACCAGCGAGGTCGTCGCCGCCCACAAGATGGTCCACGATGGGGTCTCGAGCGTCGTCGTCACCGACAATGGCAAGGTCGTCGGCATCGTGACCCGCCTCGACCTCTACGCCGCTATCGTGGACCTGGAGCGGGACTAGTAGCGTGGATCCCTTCCCCAAAGACGCGGCGGCCCGGTTTGTTGCTCGTAATGGTTTTGGATGCTTTCGTGAACTTCCCGGGTCCCTTGTGAGTCCTGACCGGTAATCCGGCTCGCTTACGCGCTTTTTGAGGCTCTGAAGGAATTTGGGTTAGCGTCCGTTGTTCTCTGCCTTCCGCTCAAGCTCGCTACTCTATGCTCACCGTGTGTTGGCGGTCCCGTCGTCGCTAACGTACCCCAGGTGGAGGTGGTCCTCGTGGAGCGCGAGTTGGTCGTCGTCCAGGATCCAACCCTCCCTACGCGAGCCTCCGAGGGTCTCCACCCAACTGCGCGGTCCTATGATCTGGTCCGGTCTCTGCCCAGGGGGGATGCCGGAGATCGTCCTGCCGACGTCCAGAACGTCCGGGTCGGCGCCGTTCCTCCTGAGGGGCTTGCCGTCTACCCTCCGTATGTCGGCGGCTCTACCGTAGTAGTGCGTGTTTGGCAAACCGCCGGCCTCTCCATAACCATCGGGGATGAGGGGGCCGTCCGGGATGCCCGGTAAGAAGTAGTGGCCCTCCTTGAAGGCGTCGACGCAGACCTGATGCTCCTCCGCCACGGTCTGTAGAGTGTTCACCAGGCGTTCATCCACGACTCCGTCCCTAAGATCCCCTATCGCCCTGGGCGAGGCCTCGAAGTTGCGAGTCTCCAAGAGCCCCCTCGCTTTGCCGCTTGCGCCTTCGGCGGCCCCTTCGCGGCCCGGCACGCACGGCCCCAAAGCAAGCCTTCCGCCATCCCCGAAGAAGATCAGAAACACCACGCCGCAGAGCAAAACGGCGGCGACGAGGATCGGGGCCAGCCGGCCGAGGCGTGAGCCCTTTTTCGGGCTGGCTACCACTCTGCCTCTTCGCCCCCGGACGGCTTCGCGCTCGATCCCCTGAGCGCCGGTGCTCGCGCCGGGCTGTACGGAGGACTTCTCCCCGTCACTCCGGCGCGCGTAACCGTCCTCGCCGCGTCCTGGGGGCGTGCGCTAAACCCCAATGAGCGGTTGAGATCGCTTGCCGGGGGCCGCGGAAGGAGGAATTTTGCGAAGAAGGGCCCTTATGCTCATACCGTGATTCTACGACGTGGCCCTGTCTCCGGTTTCCGCCGGGAAGCGGTGGCGCGAAAGCGTCCCGGAAGGCGTCGGCCTCTGATCGGTCAAAGCGTTGTGGTGAGCCCGCGCGGGCGGAGTCCCGAGCGCCGACCTGTAGAGCTTCGGCCGGCGGTCGAAAGTCGGCTGCTCTAGATCAGTTTCGCCCCCTATCCTGTTGGTGATCTCGTCGACTTGCTCTGCGACTATCCCTAGAGCAAAACCCCTGCGGCAGCTTGGGCGGATCCGGCACGGGCAGGAGCTTGGTGACCTCCACGCCGGTGATGACATCTTATACACCCCTCTCCTCGTTCCCCGGGCAGAGATATGGGCGCGGCGGAAGTGGTTCTCCGCTGCGCCCACCTGCTCTTCTCTCCGTGAAGGGACCTTACACGTTCTTCATGAGGCGCTGGGCCATCTCCTGCAGCTCATCCATGTTGAGGCCCGGAGACGAGACCACCCTCTCCTCCGGCGGATCGGCCGCCTGACCGCCCTCGGGCGGGCCATCCTCGACCTCGAGCGGCGTCCCGTCTATCGGGTGCTCACCGTGCCAGATCGCGGAGATGTCCTTGAAGTCGTCCGGGCTGAAGCGGTAGAGCTTGCCGTGCAACCCCTTATCGGTGAACGGCTGTGATTCCTTGAAGGCTGAGTCGGGGATCGCCGGGATCGGCAGCATCTTCTTCACGTCTACGCCGGTGAGCTCCTCGAGCGCCTTGGCGTAGGCCAGCGCGTGCACCCCTCCGCGCACGAAGAGGTAGCCGAGCATCTGGCGGGCGCTGGGATGGTCGGTCATCTCGTAGACCCGGATCTTGTTCATCCGCGCCCCGTTCTCCAGGAAGAAGTTGTGCAAAAGATCGAGTATCAGGTCGCCGGAGTTGTACACGTAATCCCCGCTCCAGGGCTGGCCAAGCGAGTTGGCGGCCATCGCCCCCAGGCCGGTGTTGAGGAAGTGGTGCGCATTGCCCTGGCCCTTATAGTGCTTCAACGGCGACTCGTGTATGTCGTCGCCGTCCGAAGCGCCGGTGAGCATGCCGTTTACCGTCGCCGCCACAAGCTCGACGTGCCCGAACTCCTCGGTGGCGATGTTGGCGATGAGGTCGTAGTATGGCTTGACCTTGCTGCGCCCGCGGAAATTGAACGACTGGAAGGTGTAGTTCATAAAGGTGGACATCTCGCCAAAACGCCCGCCCATAAGCTCCTGGACCTTCGCGGCGGCGTCCGGGTCCGGTTCGGTGGGCATCGGCATCTCTACCTGCAGCTTGTCTATCCGTATAATCATGCTTCCCCTTTCTTGGTTGCTTTTCGCTGGTTAGTTGAGACGATGGCTTGAATCGCCCGCGAAGAGCTACTCGATTACCTCCTCCTTCCCACGCTACCTCCCTACGCCCCCCAGCGTACGCGCATAGATCCCTGTTGTCAACCAGACAATGAAGAATGTTTTGTATTGCCTGTGAGGCAATGCATTTGCCTCACAATTCGATTGCCCGGCGGTCACCCTTATGGAGGGAGGAGGATGTAAACTTCCGGGTATGGCGGACGAAATCTCGGACGGGTTGAGCGCGGACCTCGTCAAGGTTGGGGAGCGGTTGCGGCGGTTGCGCAAGGAGCGGGGGTGGAAGCTGGAGGACCTCGCGGAGCGCACGAATCTCTCTCGGGCCTACCTGTCGAGGCTGGAGAATGGGGAGCGGCAGCCTTCGCTGACCGCGCTGTTCCACATCGCCCAGGCGTACGGGGTGGCGTTCTCTTCTCTGTTCGAGTCCGAGCCGGATTTCGAAAGCGGGGTGATCGTCCGGGCGGCGCAGACCCCGGTTCGGAGGGGCAACGGTCTGTTCTACGCCAGCCTATCCAAGGGCAGCTGGGCCTTCAACCTGCATCCCATAAGGATCTTGGTGCCGGCGGAGCGTGAGGAGGGAGAGGTCTACCAGCACGAGGGCGAGCAGTGGCTGTACGTCGTCTCCGGGAGCCTGGGGTTGGAGATCGGGGACGAAGAGTTTATCCTCGAGCCGGGGGACGCGGCTCACTTCAGCGCCGACAACCCCCACCGGCTCACGGCGCTCGGGGGACGGGACGCGGAGATCATCCTAGTGGCCTGCGCCGTACCGTACCTGCTCTTGAAGAGCTATCTGTAGATGGTTATAGATCCGGACACCCTGGACCCACAGGCTTGCTACAAGCTGCTTATAGGATCGGTCGTCCCTCGCCCCATAGCCTGGACCTCCACGGTGAGCCGGGATGGCGTGCGCAACCTGGCGCCCTTCAGCTTCTTCACCGTCGCCTCTCGCCAACCGCCGATGCTCTGCATAAGCGTCGGACCGCGGCCGGAGGGAGATCTGGACAAAGACACCTTAAGTAACATCGAGCAGACGGGGGAGTTCGTCATAAACATCGTCTCCCTATCCCTCTCGAACACTATGTTCGAGTCCTCCAAGAACCACCCGCCCGAGGCCGACGAGTTCGAGAAGGCGGGACTCACCCCGGCCCCCTGCGAGGTCGTCGGGGCCCCGCGGGTAGAGGAGGCGGGCGTGAGCATGGAGTGTCTCCTGGACCGAATACTCCCCTTGGGCACCGACAGCCTCGTCATAGGTAAGTTGGTCCGCTTCCACGTTCGGGACGAACTCTACGAGAACGGCCGCATCGACGTGTCTGGCCTCGACCCTTTGGGCCGCCTCGCCGGCAACTACACGAAGGTGGAGACCATCTTCGATTTGCCCGCGGACGATTTCTGATCGTTATGACCGCTCTGGTAGCCGGGTAAGTAGACGACCGTAAGACCTAACAAGCCGTCGAGGAGGAGAGTATGTCGGAGGAGAATGTGGACAAGGTAAAGGATGATCAGACGCCGCAGGGCCAGATGGGGCAGCGGTACCTGGCGTCGGGCGAGTCGGTCTCGATGCGCCTGTGGGAGAACGAGCAACCCGGCGAGCCCAAGCCCGAGGCCGCGCGAGAGTACGAGACCGTGGGGTACGTGCTCGCGGGGCGAGCCGAGCTGCACCTGGAGGGTGAGGAGATCCCGCTGGCGACCGGCGACTCCTGGCTGGTCCCCAAAGGCGCTACGCACACCTACAATATCCTGGAGACCTTCACCGCGGTCGAGGCGACCAGCCCGCCCGCCGAGGTCGGCAACCGGGACGAACCTTGAGGGTGGCCGGTTTCTCGGCCCTCGCTTCCTGCCGGCAGCGGTCCTAAGCGGCGAACTGGGACTCGTAGAGCCGGCGGTAGGCCGAGGGCCTGGCGAGTAGCTCCTCGTGGGTGCCTTCCTCGATGACGCGGCCTTCTCCCATGACCAGTATGCGGTCGGCGCGGCGGACGGTCGAGAGGCGGTGGGCGATGACTATGCTGGTACGCCCGGCGAGGAGCCTGTCGAGGGCGGCCTCTATCCTCGCTTCGGTGGCGAGGTCCACGCTGCTCGTCGCCTCGTCGAGCACGAGGAGCTTTGGGTCGGCGAGCAGGGCGCGGGCGAAAGCGACGAGCTGGCGCTCCCCGGCGGAGAGCCGACCGCCACGCTCCCTCACCTGCGTCTCGTAGCCCTCCGGGAAGCGCCGGATGAAATCGTCGGCCCCGACCGTCTCCGCGGCGGCGATTATCTCCTCGTCGGCGGCGTCCGGGCGGCCGTAGCGGATGTTGTCCTTTATGGCGCCGGTGAAGAGGAAGGTGTCTTGCAGGACCACGCCCATATGGCGGCGCAACGAAGAGCCGCGGACGGCGCGCAGGTCCTGGCCGTCGATGCGGACCTCGCCTTCGGTCGGGTCGTGGAAGCGGCTGAGGAGCTTGACGATGGTGCTCTTCCCCGCGCCCGTCTCGCCGACGATGGCCAGGGTTTCCCCGGGTCTTATGCGGAAGCTCACGTCTTGCAGCACCGCGTCCTCGTTGTAGGCGAAGCTTACCCGGTCGAACTCCACGTCGCCGCGCAGGTCACGCAGGTCCTTCGCATCCCGCGAGTCGGCGCGGTCGGACTCGGTGTCGAGGACGGCGAAGACCTTCTCCAAAGAAGCGAGGGTGCTCTGGAGGTCGCTGTAGAGCTGGCTTAGCTGCTGGATAGGCTGGAAGAACATGTTGAGGAGGCCGACGAACGCCACTAGCTCGCCGACGGACATCTCTCCGGCGACCACCCGGAAGCCGCCGTAGAGCAGGACGACGGCGAGGCCAACGGAGCCCAAAAGCTCGACGCCGGGGAAGTACACGGCGCTCAGGAGCGTGGCCCGTGCGTTGGCGCGGCGGTAGGCGCGGTTTCGCTCGTCGAACCGGCTGGAGCTCCTCCTCTCGCCGGTGAAGGCCTGGACGACGCGCAGGCCGGAGACGTTCTCTTGGAGGTGGGCCGCGACCTCGGCCACGGCCTCGCGGGCGGCGCGGTAGGCCTTCCAGCTCTCCATGCGAAAGAGGGCCGTGCCCACGACCATGACGGGGAGGATGGAGACCGTGGCGAGCGCCAGGCGCCAGTCCACGAAGAAAATGGCGATAAAGACGCCTATCAAGGTCAGCCCGTTCTTGACCAGGTTCTGGACACCGTCGTTGAGGAGGTTGTTGAAGTTCTCGATGTCGTTCGTGAGGCGGGAGATGATCCAACCGGCCTTCTGCTCGGAGTAGAACTGCAGAGAGAGGGACTGCAGGTGCCCGAAGAGGGCGTTCCTGATGTCCAGGATCATGTGCTGCCCGACCCACCCCATCCCGATCGTCTGGACGTAGCTGAAGACCCACGTCAGGACGTTGACGCCGACGTAGACGGCGACCATCGCGTAGATCACGGCCAGGCTGCCCGCCACGAGCCCCTCGTCTATGGCGTACCCGATGATGAGCGGCTCCGAGAGGCTCGCCGCCGTGACCAGCACCGTGACGAGCCCGAGGACCAGAAGCCGCGCCTTGTAGGGCGCCGCGAACGTGAAGAGACGCAGCAGCGGGAAGCCGAGCAGGTAAGACTTCAAGCGCCTCACGCCGGCATTCTCTCTTCGCCTGCCTCCCGGCCTTCCCCGTCGTAGAGGGCGTGGTAGCGGTCACGGCGGCGCAGAAGCTCCTCGTGCGTCCCGGCCTCCACGACGCGGCCCCTCTCAAGGACGACGATGCGGTCGGCGAGGAGTATCGTCGAGAGCCGGTGGGCGACGATAAAGGTCGTCCGTCCCTTCGACTCCCGTAGGGTACCCCGCAAGGCTTCCTGTATAGACTTCTCCGTCTCGGCGTCCACGCTGCTGGTTGCGTCGTCGAGTATGAGTATCTTCGGGTCCTTGATGAGGGCCCGCGCTATGGCGACCCTCTGCTTCTGGCCGCCGGAGAGGGTGATGCCCCACTCGCCCACGAGAGTGTCGTAACCCTCGGGGAAGGCCAGGATCTGGCCGTGAATCCCCGCTACCTTCGCCGCCTTCTCGACCTCCTCCCGCGTCGCGTCCGGGTTTCCGAAGGTTATGTTGTCCCGAACCGTCTCCGAGAAGAGGAACGTCTCCTGCGGCACTATCCCCACGTTCCGCCGGAGCTCCTCGGGGTCGATCTCCTTGACGTCCGCTCCACCGACGGAGACCGTGCCCCCGTCGGGGTCGTAGAAGCGGGGGACGAGGGAGAGCAGGGTGGATTTCCCCGACCCCGTGGCGCCGACCACCGCCACCGCCTCCCCCGGCTCTACCCGCAGGTTTACGCCCTCGAGGACCGGCTCGCCGCTACCACCGCCCTCGTCGTAGGAGAAGGAGACGTCCCGGAACTCGACGGCGGGGGCGGCTTCGGGGAACGGTTTGGGGTGTTTCGGTGGGAGGACTTCGGGCTCCGAGTCCAGGATCTCGAACACCCTCTCGCAGGCGGCCAGAGCCCTCTGGCCCTGGTCTATGACCATCCCGAAGCCCTGCATCGGCCAGACGAGCTGCATGAGGTAGAGCTGGAAAAGGGCGAACTCGCCCACGCTCAGCGTTCCCTCCACCACAGCCTTGCCGCCGAAGAGTATGAGGATGGCGACGGAGGTCGCGGGCAGGAAGCTCATCCCCGGTATGTAGAATGCCCGCAGTCCCCGGGCGGCCAGCGTCTCATTCAGGACGCCCTCGGCCCGGTCCCCGAAGCGATCCGTCTCGAAAGGCTCGCGGGAGAAGCTCTTCACGACCCGGATGCCGGAGACGTTCTCCTGAACGACCGTCGTCACGTCGGCGAGCTTCTGCTGAACGGAGCGGAAGATCGGGTGGACCTTGCCGGCGAAGCGCCACGCCGCGAACGCGAGTAACGGCATCGGGCTCAAGACGATGAGGGCGAGCGGCGCGTTCAGGTACAACAGCGCCGCCGAGACCACGACGAGCGTGAGCAAGCTTATAAAGAGCTGAAACACCCCCCAGCCGACGAAGAACCGGACCACCCGCAGGTCGTTCGTCGCCCGCGAGACCAGCTCTCCGGTCGAGGCTTTATCGTAGAAGCCGTGGTGTAAGGAGAGCATCTTCTCGAAGAGCGCCTTGCGCAGCCGGTATTCGACGACGTGCCCGAGGTAGTTCGTCGCGTAGCGCCGCCCGAAGCCGAAGAGGAAGCGCAAGAGCGCCAGCCCGAGGATGCCGGCGGCCAAAGTCCATAGCAGGTCCGGTCGCCCCTGTCCCTCGGGCGGGAACGCCTGGTCGATCCCCACCTTGACCAGCCACGGTATCGCTAAGCCTGCAAGCGTAACGCCTATGGCGCACGCGAATCCCAGAACCAGCAAGTACCGCCGACCCTGCGTAAACCACATCAACCTGTAAAACGTCTTCAAAGACCCGTCGCTTCTAAAAATAGTTGCTTATACACCGGAAACGGCAGCGAGCTCGACCCCGCCGGCCGCAACGCACAATTGATTCTATACCTCCTCTCCCATAGGACAACCGGCGGCGCGGCGCGAGGACCCGAGGGGTAGACTTCATCCGTCGGCGGATGTGGGCGGGAGGAGGACTTTGGACGTAACGCCGCAGTTCGACAGCCTCGTGCGGCGTCCTTTCGTCTCTCTTTGGGGGCCAATCCCAGAAGGTTTTCTGGGCGAGGTGCCCCGTCTGGATGCGCAAGGAGCTGTCGAGGTAGAGCTGGCGGGTCGACCAGCCAATAACGTCTATACTTACTCGCGCACCCACTCGGTCTTCAGGTTCGGCGGCTGGGTAAGAGTCTGCATGACGACGCAGTATTGCTCGGTCTTTTCGCGCAGTAAGTCGAGTTGTTCGGCGGTCGCCTCGGGGGCCTCTATCTTCAGGATCAGGCGGACGTTCTCGAAGCCGACCGGGGCTTCTTTGGAGATGCCTAAAGTGCCGGTGAGGTCGAGGGTGTAGGGACTATGCATCGAAGATCGTAGTCGACTACGATCTTCGATGCATTTTTAGATATTGTGCGCGAAATCTAGGTCAAATGCCCTTGCGCAGAGAAGCCCAAGCCGCTAGTGCTCGCTGTTACACTAGATGGCGGTGTATGGGGAAGGAAAGACACTAGAAGCCATCTCATAAACACTTTCTGAGCAGAATAACGATACATCCGATCTGCACCAGACCCAGGAAGTTCTCGTCCTTGTATTCGTAACGAACGACCAATCTCCTAAAATTCTGTAGCCAGGCGAAGAGCCTCTCGATCTTCCATCTCCTCTTGTAGCGACGAAGCTTGCGTCCGTCCTGGGTCTTTTTCTTCTTTCTGTTCTTGCGGTGAGGAGCTAGCATCTCGATGCCCTGTTCGAGCAGAGCCTCATCCAAAGGGTCTGAATCGTAAGCCTTGTCCTCGATCAGACGCTTTGACTTCTCTTTTAGAGAGCTACTTGCCAGAGTCGCCTCAACAAGGGTGATCTCCTCGTGCGGTGAAGCACTCTGCGTGTGGACGGCGAGAGGAACAGAAGAGCCGTCTGAAAACGCCATGATCTTCGTACCCTTGCCCCGCTTGGTCTTTCCAACACACACCCCCCTTTTTTTGGCCACCACGAATGTGCCGTCCACGTAGCACTCCGAGAGGTCTATCTCCCCGCGCTCTTCGAGGTCCTCGGCCAACGCTTCGAGTGCGGCGCCCAGAACTCCTTGCTCGATCCACTTCTAAAAGCGTCGGTGGCAAGTCTGGTAGGGCGGGTAACGTTCCGGGAGATCCTTCTAGAGAGCGCCAGTGCGAAGTATCCAGAGAACGCCATTTAGGACGTCGCGAGGATCTCGCCAGGGTCTGCCTCGTCCATCTTCTCTTCGAGGTGGATTTGGGATGAGAGGCTCCAACACCTCCCACTGCTTGTCGGTGAGGTCTATACTCTGCTTCTCCCGCTGAAAGGACATATGGCGGAGCCACTATATCCTCACTTCCACATTTATGAGATGGCTTCTAGTGATAGTACCCTGAGAAGGCGTGCCAAAGTAGCCCGGATGGTCTCCCCCGAGACCCGCCTTTCGACGAGCCCCTCCTCGAAGCACACCTCGGCGGCCATCGCGAGCGTCCAGAGGCTAGTGTCCCTGCCGATCTCCCTCGGGGAGCGGTGGAGCATCTCCCTCACGGTCTCGGCGCTCTTCTCGTCGAAGGCGGCGTGGCAGGTCCGCTTGGGTCGCGAGGAGCCCGCCTCCAGAGCGCCCAGGCCACGCTCGTTGAAGGCGTGGATGGCGTTTCGCACCGTCTGGGAGCCGCATCCCAAACTCGCAGCGATCTTGGGCGGGGACTGCCCGCGAGAACTCGCCAGAAGTATCTGGCTCCGGCGCAGGACGAAAGCGTCTTTGGAGCGTAGCCCGGCTTCCAAAGCCTTGCGCTCCTCTTGCGAAAATAAACGTACGAAGATCGTAGGTTTAATGAGAACCACTATAGCTCATCACACAACCTACTCTGGTAATGCACCAGGAGGGAGACCCCATGCATAGTGGCCCTATTCGTGCAGGTGGACAAGCTCGTGGGCGGCGACGTCAGAACGAAAATCTGATAGCCGTAAAGCTTTCTTAACGTTTCCTTTACCGAAAAACCGCGACAGCTTGCCCGGCGGCAACACTCACGGGGGACAATGATGTTGCTGCATCGTAGGGGTATAGGCCAGTAAAGGAGGAAACATGGCCGAGCAGCAAGTAAACGAAAACCAGGTGCGGGCTGTCCTGCAGCCGATAGCGGCGCCTTCTATCCTGGGTCTCTATGCCTTCGCCGGATCTACCTTCATAGTCTCCGCACATCTGGCCGGCTGGTACGGCGGTCCCGACACCCCGCTTTACCTGTTGCCGTTCGCCGCCGTCTTCGGCGGGATCGCCCAGTTCGCGGCGGGGATGTGGGCGTACAAAGCCCGCGACGCCATAGCCACGGCGATGCACGGGATGTGGGGCTCCTTCTGGATCGGCTTCGGTCTCCTCGAGCTCTTGACCGCCGCCGGCACGATCCCCCCTAACGAGGGAGCCTTCCCCGCGTTCGGCTACTGGTTCATAGCGCTGGCCGCCATCACGCTCATGGGCACCATAGCGGCCGCAGCCGAGAACCTGGCGCTAACGTCGGTGCTGGGCACTCTTACCGCGGGGGCGGTCGCCGCCGCGGTAGCAGAGCTTATCGGCAGCTCTCCGGGCCAGGGCTGGACCGCGATCGCCGGCTACACGTTCATGATCTCGGCGGTCCTGGCCTGGTACACGGCGAGCGCCCTGATGTTCGAGGGTGTGGGTCGCCCGATCCTGCCGGTCGGCATGACAAGGCAGGCCCAGCAGGAGCCCGCGGTCGCCCCGGGCGCCGGCGAGCCGGGCGTCGCGAAGGGCCAGTAATAATTGGGGAAAGGAGGAAGAGGGGGTGGTGCGCTGCCACCCCCTCCGACTCGTATGAGCAGCGGCGCGGCAAGTCGAGGAGTAGCCGCAGCAAAAGGAGCGTGATAGTCAGCACGGCAGCAGATCGGAGGTGGCCCCGCGACCGGGGCGGAGCGTTAGGGGAAGAGTACGCAGACTATGTGGTCCGCGACCCCGCAGGGCGCAAGATCGGGCGCGTAAAGGAGTTCTTCACGAACGCACGCGGCGAGCCTGAGTACATCATGGTAAGGGTGGGTCTCTTCGGGATGAGGTCCGTCCTGATCCCCGTGGGATTCGTCTCGGTCGACGAGGGGCAGCGAATCCTTACGCTGCATTAGGGTCGATGACCCATCTATCTCTGTACACAGATACACGTAAAACTTACGTCTAAGCCGGAGCTTGAGATAACCGGAGGAGAACGCTCGTGTAGCTAAGCAAAGTGCCGAGGAGCTGCCTCATAACGCCTGACAAGCCGGAGCATCAAAGGAGGAGAAAGATGACCGAGGAGACCAGAGGCAAACGGCGCGAAGAGAGCGTCCTGCCACCGGAGGAGGCGGATCCACGCGAAGATAGCGTTTTGCCCGCAGACAGAGCGGACCACCACGAGACGAGCGTCCTTCCTCCGGAAGAAAAGGACCCGCGTGAGCAGAGCGTACTGCCGCCGGATCCTGAGGATCGCCCAGAGAGCGTCACGCCTCCGGGTAAAAGCGGTCAAACGGACGTCATGTCCCCGGACGAGGCGGACTATGGCTAAGACAGACCGTGTTGGTAAGACGAGCTACGCTGGTGGGGGCAGTAAGAGGCAGGGTAAGGCGCGTGGGAGACGCACCGTCGAGTGTTAAGGAGGAGAGTGTGAACATACACAACTTTATCCCGGCTTGGTCGGTCTTGCGTCAGATAGGTGGCAAGGACAAGCTGGGCCTGGGCAAGGCGGCGCAGTCTTCGCATCAGGCGAACCTGACACCGCGTACGGCGGAGGCCGACGAGGTAGTTAAGTCTATCTGCCCGTACTGCGCGGTCGGCTGCGGCCAGCGCGTCTTCGTCAAGGACGGCGAGGTCACCCAAATAGAAGGCGACCCGGACAGCCCGATCTCGCGTGGCAGGCTCTGCCCCAAGGGGGCTGCCTCGCGTAACTACGTCCAGAGCCCGATGCGCGAATACAAGGTCAAGTACCGCAAGCCGTACGGTACCGAGTGGGAGGAACTCGACCTCGAAACGGCGGTCGACATGATCGCCGACCGCATCATAAAGACCCGCGAAGAGACCTGGCAGGCTACGATGGAGAACGAGGACGGCGAAGAGATCAACCTTCGCCGCACGCTCGGGATAGCCCACCTCGGTGGCGCCACGCTCGACAACGAAGAGAACTACCTGATGAAGAAGCTCTACACTGCGTTGGGCGTCGTTCAGGTAGAGAACCAGGCACGAATATGACACTCCTCGACGGTCCCGAGTCTCGGGACCTCGTTGGGTAGGGGCGGGGCCACCACCTTCCAGCAGGACCTCGCCAACTCCGACTGCATCGTGGACATCGGCTCGAACATGGCCGAGAACCACCCCGTGGGCTTCCAGTGGGTGATGGAGGCGCGTCTCCGTGGCGCCAAGGTCATCCACGTGGACCCTCGCTACACTCGCACCAGCGCCGTCTCGCACCTGCACGTGCCGTTGCGGGCCGGGACCGACATCGCTTTCCTGGGCGGGATCGTCAACTACATTCTCGAGAACGAGAGGTACTTCGAGGAGTACGTAAAGACCTACACCAACGCGCCGACGATCATCGAGGAGGACTTTAAGGACACCGAGGATCTCGACGGCCTCTTCTCCGGGTGGGACCCCGAGTCTGGCTCCTACGACCCGTCCAGTTGGCAGTACGCTGGCATGACCGTACACAGCTCCGCCGGCAAGCGCGAGCAGGGGGGGCTCACGGGCGAGCAATCCTCGCCCGGCTCGGAGATGGGCAAGCTCGAAGGGGGCCTGCCGCCCGAGATGGACGAGACGCTCCAGCACGAAAGGTGCGTCTTCCAGCTCCTCAAGAAGCACTACAGTCGCTACACGCCCGAGATGGTCGAGCAGATCACCGGTGTGGACAGGAACCTCTTCACCCAGGTCGCCGAGACCATATGCGAGAACTCAGGCCGGGAGCGTACCACCTCGTTCGCCTACGCGGTGGGCTGGACCCAGCACACCCACGGCGTGCAGAACATCCGCACGGCGGCGATCATCCAGCTCCTCTTGGGGAACATCGGGCGCCCCGGCGGCGGGATCATGGCCTTGCGCGGGCACGCCTCGATCCAGGGCTCGACTGACATCCCGACGCTCTTCAACATCCTCCCGGGCTACATCCCAATGCCCCACGCCCACCAGGGCCAGGACCTCCAGCAGTTCATAGATCGCGCCGCCCCCGCCACCGGCTTTTGGGGGAACATGAGGGCCTACACCGTAAGCCTCCTAAAGTCCTATTTCGGGGATGCGGCGACGCGGGAGAACGACTTCTGCTTCGACTACCTGCCGCGGCTCACCGGAGATCACTCGATCTACCCGGCCGTCATGGGCATGGTGGACGGCTGGTGCAAGGGCTTCCTGGTCATGGGGCAGAACCCGGCGGTCGGCGCCGCCAACGGCAAGCTGCAGCGGCTCGCTCTGGCGAACCTCGACTGGCTCGTCGTGCGCGACCTCTACGAGTGCGAGACCGCCTCGTTCTGGCACGACTCCCCGGAGATAGAGACCGGCGAGTTCAAGCCGGAGGAGATTGGCACGGAGGTCTTCTTCATGCCGGCGGCCTCGCACGTCGAGAAGGCGGGCTCGTTCACCAACACCCAGCGCCTCCTGCAGTGGCGTCACAAGGCCATAGACCCCAAAGGCGACTGCCGCTCGGAGCTGTGGTTTATGTACCACCTGGGACGCAAGATCAAGGAGAAGCTCTCGGGGTCCGACGATCCGAAGAATCACCCCATTCGGGACCTCAAGTGGGACTACCCGACCGAGATGGAGAACGGGGTCGAGGAGCCCAACCCGCATTCCGTCCTGCGCGAGATCAACGGCTGGGACGAGAACAACAGCGCTTTGGGTAGCTACTTACAGGTAAAGGACGACGGCTCCACGAGTTGCGGGTGCTGGATCTACTGCGGCGTCTACGCCAACGAGGAGAACCAGGCCGCCCGCCGCAAGCCGGGACAGGAGCAGTCCTGGGTCGCCCCCGAGTGGGGCTGGGCGTGGCCGATGAACCGTCGCATCCTCTACAACCGGGCCTCCGCCGACCCTGAAGGTAAACCCTGGTCCGAGCGCAAGAAGTGCGTCTGGTGGGATGAGGACAACGGGCAGTGGACAGGCTACGACGTCCCGGACTTCAGCCCGTCAAAGCGCCCCGACTACGTGCCGGAGGACGACGCGCAGGCCGAAGACGCGATCCGGGGCGACAAGCCGTTCATCATGCAGGCCGATGGCACGGGCTGGCTCTACGTCCCCGCCGGCCTCACCGACGGTCCCATGCCGACCCACTACGAGCCGGAAGAGTCGCCGTTCGACAACGCGCTCTACGGACAAAGGGCCAACCCGGCGCGCCAGCGCTTCCCCCGCAACGACAACCGCTACAACCCCTCGTACGGGCAGCCGGGTAGCGAAGTCTTCCCCTACGTGCTCTCGACCTACCGCTTGACCGAGCATCACACGGCGGGTGGGATGAGCCGCACGACCGAGCACCTCTCGGAGCTCATGCCCGAGATGTTCTGCGAGGTCTCGCCCGAGCTCGCCGAGGAGCGCGGCCTGGAGAACGGGGGCTGGGCGACGATCGTGACGATGCGTTCGGCCATAGAGGCTCGCGTCCTGGTTACCGACCGGCTGGCGCCGCTCCTCGTGCAGGGCCAGAAGACCTACCTGGTCGGGATGCCCTACCACTGGGGCAGTAGGGGCATCGTGACCGGCGACTCGGCGAACGACCTGCTCGGGCTTGTACTCGACCCCAACGTCCACATCGGCGAGTACAAGGTGGCGACCTGCGACATACGGCCCGGTCGCAGGCCGCGCGGGCCGGTACTCGTCGAGTTCGTCGAAGAGTACCGCCGCCGCGCGGGGGCGCCGGAGCGGGTGGAGGAATTCAGCCGCAATCTGGAGAATCAGAATGGAGGGGAATCTTGAGTGACCAGCAACGCATCCTGCCGGGTTCCGGAACCACGGACCCGTACAACATCGAGGGGCGGGAGGCACCCGAGACGCGGCCCCTGATCCCCCTCGGACAGAAGAGCTACGATGGGGACCAGCAACCACGCATGGGCTTCTTTACCGATACCACCGTGTGCATCGGCTGCAAAGCCTGTGAGGTGGCCTGCAAAGAGTGGAACGACGTCCCCGACACTATCGGGGAGCTCACCGGCAACTCCTACGACAACACCGGCGGCCTCGGGGCGGACAACTGGCGCCACGTGGCGTTCATCGAGCAGCGCAAGCCCATTTATCTTCAGGAGAACGCGCACCTCGGTACGCCGGCTGTCGAGGGGGAGCCAGACTTCCGGTGGCTGATGAGTTCTGACGTATGCAAGCACTGCACGGAGGCCCCCTGTCTCGACGTGTGCCCCACCGGCTCTCTTTTTCGCACCGAGTTCGGGACGGTAGTGGTGCAGGAGGACATCTGCAACGGCTGCGGCTACTGCGTCTCGGCCTGCCCCTTCGGCGTGCTCGAGCAGCGCGAGAGAGACGGGAGGGTCTGGAAATGCACCCTCTGCTATGACCGCACAAAGGACGGGCTCGAGCCCGCCTGCGCCCAGGCGTGTCCGACTGACTCGATCCAGTACGGGCCGCTCGACGAGCTGCGCGAGAAGGCGAACGGGCGCCTCGACATGCTCGTGGAGGCGGGAGCGAGCGACGCCCGGCTCTACGGGGCGAACGAGGAGGAGTACGGCATGGGCGCCTTCTTCTTGCTGCTCGACGACCCGGAGGTCTACGGCCTGCCCCCCGACCCCGAGGTCGTTACGCGCAAGTTCAGGAGCCTCTGGGGCCCGGCGGCCGTCGCCGCCAGCGCTCTGGCCGCGGGAGTCGCCGCCGCGTTTATAGGGGGTAACCGATGAGCGAGTCGCGGAGCGGACGCTACTACCAGCCGGTTCACTCGGCCACCCAGCAGGGAGGTCAACCGGACGGGCGGGGCCAGGTGCGCGAGGTGCCCGAGGAGGAGGTACGCAACTACTACGGTCGGCCAGTCCTCAAGGAGCCGACGTGGGAGTGGCAGATCCCGTTGTACTTCTTTACCGGCGGCCTCGCGGGCGCTTCTGCGGGTCTCGCCCTCGCCGCCCGCCTGGGTGGCAACGACATGCTCGCGCGCCGTGCCCACCTGGCCGCGCTCGCGGGCGCGGGGGTGAGCCCGGTCCTGCTCATCTGGGACCTCGGGCGGCCCGAGCGCTTCTACGAGATGCTCCGGGTCTTCAAGCCGACCTCGCCGATGAGCGTGGGTACCTGGGTTCTGAGCTTCTTCGGGACCAGCACCGTGCTCGCGGTGGCGCACGACCTGCTCGGTGTCTTACCGCGCCTCGGGCGCATAAGTGAGGGGGTCTCGGCCCTGCTCGGCCTGCCCCTCGCGACCTACACTGCGGTGCTCATCGCGGACACCTCCGTGCCGGTGTGGCACGAAGCCCGGCGCGACCTGCCGCTCGTCTTTGCCGCGTCTTCCGCGGCGAGCGCGGGCGCAGCTGCCGCCATTCTTACCCCCGTAGGCGACGCCGGCCCCGCGCGCCGGCTGGCCGTGGGCGGGGCCCTGCTCGAGCTCGGTGCCGTGGAGTTCATGAAGCGCCGCCTGGGCAAATTCCTTGCTGAACCCTACGAGGAAGGCAAGCCTGGCCGCTCCGACAAGCTCTCGAAGGCTCTCTCTGGCATCGGGGCGGCGGTAACGGCCTTTGCCGGTCGCAAGAGCCGGACGGCCGCGGTCGCCGGCGGCGCGCTCATACTCGCCGGCGCCGTCTGCGAGCGCTGGTCTATCTACGAGGCCGGCTTCCCGTCCTCGCGCGACCCCAAGTACACGGTCATGCCGCAGCGCGAGCGCCTGCGCGACCGCGACGGAGCGCACCGCGGATAAGCGAGGGTTCCGGTTTGATCTCGACCCTGCCGGGCATCAGGCCCTGCCGGGCCTCGCTTCGAGGCCGGCAATCGGTAAGCTAGAAAAGGGGTGCGTATGCTGCGCGAAGCACTAGTAGGTGCCGCCGCTGGGGCCGTAGGTACGGTGGCGCTCAACGCCGTCACGTACGGCGATATGATCATTCGAGGCCGGCCCGCGAGCAGCGTCCCGTCCCAGATAGCCGGCCAACTGGTCGAGAAGGCGGGCATAGACCTGTCCGCCGAGAACGAGGAAAGGGGCGGTCCGACGGCGCAGAACCGCAAGAGCGGGCTGGGCGCGCTCCAGGGGTTCGTCGTGGGGCTCGGGAGCGGCACCGCATACGGGTTGGTTCGACCTTCCTTGGGGAACGTCTCCAAGCCGCGCCGGGGCGGTCTTGTGTCTCGCTGTGATGGTCGGCAGCGACGGCCCGGCTGCCGCTCTGAGCATTGTAGTCCTGAGGCAGATGGGCCTCAACGCCTGGCTCTCCGACGTAGTCCCGCACCTCGTCTACGGTCTGGCGACGGTGATCTCCTACGACGCCCTCGCCGGGAACAGGGTGCGCGTGTGATGGATCCTGGGCAGAAGACCTTGAAAACCGCGAAAAGTTTCTTTGGTGGCAAAAAATGCTCTATTTCTTGAGGACAACCGCCCTGAACCTGCCGCAGCTCACCAAGGCAGCGGGGATCTTGCTGATCCTCGCTATCGGCGCGATCCACCTGTACCTGGCCCCCATGCACTTCGAGGCCGCGACATACATAGGGGTAGCGTTCGTGATCAACTTCGTCGCCGCGCTCGTGGCGGCTTTGAGTATCTATCGTGGGGCGCCGAACTGGGGATGGCTGTTGGGAGCCTACGTCGCCGGCGGGGCGTTCGTGGCGTACTTGGTCAGCCGCGCGGTCGGCTTGGCCGGCTTCGAGGAGGCTGTGGGGAATTGGGCGAACCCCTGGGGGAGCTTCGCCCTCATAGTCGAGGGCCTCTACCTGGCCGGCTACTTCTCGGTCGCCACCGGCGTGGCCGTCGCCGCCCCCGAAAAACGAGACTGGCACAGCTAGCAATAACACGGAAAGGTATCTTATGGCCAAAAAGGGATCGGTGTAATGGAGGATCTCGGGTTCCCGTGGTGGCTACGCGGCACGCATCTTCTAAATATCATCTTCTTGTCGTTCCTGATCCGGAGCGGCATCCAGATCCTCGCCTCTCATCCCAAGCTCTACTGGAACGACGCCTGCAAGCACGGCAGCGAGTGGCTCAGCTTCACCACGAAGGAGATGCCAAAAGATAAGCTGTGGACCTCTCAGGACGAGGAGGAGTATTACAACTCCGTCGTCGCCATACCCGGCGGCGACTCCCTGGGACCCGGCCGCCAGTGGCACTTCTTGAACGTGATCGGCTGGATCCTCACCGGCGTAGTCTACGTGGCTCTGCTCTTTCTCGACTGGCCGCAGTGGACGAGGCTCGTCCCTACCTCCTGGGAGGTTATCCCAGGAGCTTTTCAAAACTTCGTGACGTACCTGAGCTTCCAGATACCACCGATACCGCCGGGCGAGGAGTACAACTATCTCCAGAAGCTCACCTACGGCGCGGTGGTCTTCCTGCTCGCGCCGTTTCAGATCCTCACCGGCGCCGCGATGTCTCCGGCGCTCTCGGCCCGCTACCCGTGGTACATAAAGCTCTTCGGGAGGCACCAGTCGGCGCGGAGCCTGCACTTCCTGGGCCTCGTGGCCTGGATCTCGTTCGTCGCCATCCATGTCTTTATGGTCGTCGTCCACGGCTTCGGCAAGGAGATGGCCAAGATGGTTTTTGGCACCGAAGAGCACGCGGAGGCCGCGATCGTCATCACGATTGCCTCGATCGTCGCCCTGGTGGCCCTGCACATCGTGACGACGAAGTTCTCGCTCAACTACCCGCGCCGCGCCCAGCACGCGCTCCTGGCTGTGGTGAGTCCCGTGCGGAGGAGCCTCTTGCGCCGGGTGACCTCGGCTCAGAACTACGACATAACCGACATCTCCCCACAGCCACGGGTGAACGGCCGCCCCCCCGCGGGGGAGGAGTATAAGAGGATGGCCGAGAACGGCTTCGAGGAGTACAGGCTGGACGTATACGGGCTGGTCGAGAAACCGCGCAGCTTCTCGCTGGAAGAACTGCGCACTTTCCCTTCCGTTCAGACCCAGAGGACGCTGCACCACTGCATCCAGGGCTGGACCTACGTGGCCGAGTGGACGGGGGTGCCGCTGCACCAGATAATCGAGCTGTGCGAGCCAAAGCCGGAGGCTCGTTACCTCGTCTTCCGCACCTTCCAGAACGTGCCGGAGAGCGAGCCCGAGCCCAAGGGCCCCGGCAACTTCTACGGGACCATAGACTTCGAGCTCATGAACCATCCGCAGACCATCCTCGCCTACGAGATGAACGGCGAGTCCCTGCCCGTCGAGCACGGAGCCCCGATCAGGCTCAGGGTAGAGACCCAGCTCGGCTTCAAGATGGTCAAGTGGGTGTGCGCCATAGAGGTCGTAGAGGACTACAGTCACATAGGTAAGGGGCAGGGCGGCTGGCGCGAGGACAACCAGTACTACGGCACCGGGGCCGGAATCTAGGATGGTCGCCGAGAAGAGGCCAAGGTGAACCCGTCCGCGGTCCCGCGTCGTCGACGATTCATTGGAGGCTAGCGATGCACTACGTGAAGAACCGTGTTGACCGGGACCAAGGATTGCTTCCTGCCAGGGCAAAGTCGACCAGGCGATAAGGCTGTTGGAATGCTGACCGCTCTCCTCGTCGGCCTCGCCGCATCCAGCGCGCTGGTAATCGGCGCCGTCGTGGGAGCTTTCTTTGAGCCGCCTCGGCGTCTGGTCGCGGTGGCTTTGGCCTTCGCCAGCGGCGCGCTCATCACCGCGCTCGCCTTCGACCTGTTCGAGGAAGCCTTCAGGACCGGCGGCGCCTGGCTCGCCGGGATCGGTCTCCTGGCGGGCGCGGCCGGCTTCGTAATAGCCGACAGGCTGCTAGAGCGCTACAGCAGCAGTTCTTCGGGTTTCGCCCTGCTCGCGGGGGTGACGCTCGACGGGGTACCCGAGAATATCGCCCTGGGCGTCTCCCTAATCGGAAGCTCCCTGGCCGGAATCCTCTCGCTCCTGGTCGCGATCTTCGCCTCCAACCTCCCCGAGGCTTTGGGAGGAGCGGTGGGCATGAGAAAGGGGGGACGCTCGAAGAAGTTCGCCATCGCCACCTGGACGGCCACCGGCGTGCTGTTAGCCGCCGCCGTGGTGGTCGGCAACGTCGTCTTCTCCAGTGTGAGCGAAGAGACGCTGGCCGTCGTGAGGGCCTTCGCCGGTGGCGCTGTACTGGCCTCACTGGTCGACACGCTGATGCCCGAGGCGTACCGGGAAGGCGGGGCGTACGTCGCCTTCGCACGGCCGCCGGTTTCTTGCTCTCGTTCGTGCTCACCCAATGAAGGCGTGGCCGACCACTTGGGAGAAACCGGGAAGTACGGTGCCGGGGCCGGGATCTGAGGCGCTATCCGGGAGAGCCGGAGGTGGTCGTCGTCACGGGGCCCCAGTGGGTATCGTGTGCACGACGTTTCGGGTCTTATGAACCCTACACGCACGTCGGTGGTCTCAGGTAGTAAGTTTCGTCTGGGTCGGGGAGGCCGGGAGGCCCTCTTCGAGGACCGCCACGTGTCGGGGTGCGCCTACTCTGGCGCTCGTTGCGAGCGTGATCCGGCTCTCTCAGAACTGACTCTCCGGGCTGCTGATCGCCGCGGGCGTGACGGTCGCTCTGGCTCTGGGGTAGCGGTGGTTCGTCCGGCGTATCGCCCGAAAGGATGAAAGAGTGGGTCGGGATTGAGTGAGTTGAACGTGGCCCTCGCGGTCGTGGGCGGGCTGCTCCTGGCGCTCGGGCTGCTCACGAACCTCATAAAGAGCACCGTTTTCGTCTCGGAGCCTCTTCTGGCCCTGCTGGCGGGGGTGCTGATCGGGCCCACCGCCCTGGGCCTGCTCGACCTGTCCAGCTTCGGGGACCGGGAGGTGATCCTGGAGGAGGCGGCGCGTCTCACGCTCGCCGTCGCCCTCATGGGTGTGGCCCTGCGCCTCCCCGCGGGCTACCTCAGCCGTGGCTGGCGAACCCTGGTCGTCTTGCTGGGGCTCGTGATGCCGCTGATGTGGCTCTCGAGCGGCTTGCTGGCGTACCTGATCCTGGGCCTCTCTCTGCCCGTGGCGATGCTGGTGGGGGCCGTGGTCACGCCCACCGACCCGGTGGTCGCGAGCTCCGTAGTCACCGGCGACGTGGCGGAGAGAAACCTGCCCGGCCGGTTGCGCCACGCCATCTCGGCCGAGTCCGGCTTCAACGACGGGCTGGCTTATCCTTTCGTCCTGCTCCCCATACTTCTGCTTACGCGACCGCCGGGCGAGGCGCTAACGCACTGGCTGACCCACACGGTACTCCTGGAGGTGGGGATAGCTGTGGTCCTCGGGGCGCTCGCGGGCTACGGGACGGGCAAGGTTCTGGTGTGGGCCGAAGCCAGAGAAACGACCGAGCACGCGTCCATCCTCACCGTTAGCCTCGCCCTGGCGCTGACCACGCTCGGGGCCGTCAAGCTGCTCGGTGGAGATGGTATCCTCGCGGTCTTCGTCGCGGGGGTGGCATTCAACGCGGCGGCGAGGAGCGATATGGAGGAGCAGCGGGAGCGGGTGCAGGAGGCGATAACGCGCTTTTTCGACTTGCCCATCTTCGTGCTGCTCGGTATGGCGCTGCCGTGGGAGGGGTGGCTGGAGCTGGGATGGGCCGGACTCGCCTTGGCCGTGGCGGTGCTGCTGCTCCGCCGGCTGCCAGCGGTGCTGTCGTTGAGTCCCCTGATGGGGCAGGTGCGGGGGAGAGGAGACGCGTTGTTCGTGGGATGGTTCGGACCCATAGGAGCCGCGGCGCTCTACTACGCTACCCTGGCGCATCGCCAGACGGGGCAAGAGGAGATCTGGCTGGCCGGCAGCCTCATCATTTGCGCCTCCGTTCTCGCTCACGGACTGACTGCCACGCTGCTGACCAGGCTCTACGGGAGACACGCCCGGAGAGAGCGTGGTCACGAAGGCCGCAAGGATGCCTAAGGGAGATGAATAAACGTAATCCAGAATCGGGCGTGGATGATCTCTGGTGAGCCGGATGCGGGAGGCAAGGCATGACCGCGACGCAAAGGAGTGGTGAGGGGGGAGGCGTGTTTAGCGGGCGGCTGGGGTCCGTGTGGGAGAGGCTGAACTCCAGCTTTTGGTTCATACCCGCCCTCCTCGTTCTGGGCGGCGTTACCCTGTACTTCGTCGCGCAGTACCTGGATCAGCTTATGCAGACGAACCTCGCCTCGCTGCCGATAGTCTTCTCCGGCGGTCCTACCGCCGCCCGCTCCGTGCTCTCGACTATCGCGGGAAGCCTCATTACGGTCGTGGCGACGATGTTCTCGCTCACGGTCGTCGCCCTCCAGCTCGCCTCCTCTTACTACTCGCCCCGGGTCTTGCGGAACTTCACGAAGGACCGCGGGGTGCAGACGGTGCTAGGGGCGTACGTGGCGACCTTTCTTTACTCTCTCCTGGTCTTGAGGGTCATCCGCACCGCGGAGGGCGAGGGAACGGAGTTCAATCCGGTAATCTCGGTGACCGTGGCGGTGGTGCTGGCCCTTTTGTGTGTGGCACTCCTGATCTACTTCATCGCCCACATCGTGAACATGATCCAGTCCTCGACGATCGTGAGGAGCGCCTACCACGACGCGGTAGAGACGATCACCGGACTGGAGGATCTGGACGAGTCGTCCACCGAGGCGAAGGCTCCAGAGGACTGCCCCGAGCTTGCCGGCTTGCTCGCCGGCGACCCGCTCGTGTTGCGGGCGAAGAAGAGCGGATACGTGCAGTACCTGAACGTCGAGGCCGTGGTGGGCGCCGTGGTCGGCCAAGCTGGCGACGAGAAGACGGTGGTTGTAGAGATCCCGTTCGGCCCGGGATTCTTCGTCGCCGCCGGGCTTCCGATAGTCCGGGTTTGGCCCGCGCGAGAGCTGGATTCCGGGACCGAGAACCAGGTGCACGAAGCCTTCTACTTCGGGAAGGAGCGCTCCTTCAGGCAGGACTTCGCCTTCGGCCTCCGGCAGCTCTCGGATATAGCCCTCAAGGGGCTCTCGCCAGCGTTCAACGACCAGACGACCGCGATGCAGGCGATGGACCAGATGGAGGCTATCTTTATAGCTCTGGGATCCAAGGCGCTCCCCCCGCGCGTGCGGGAGGAGGCGAACGGGGCGAAGATGCTAGTTGAGGTCGGACACTACGGCTTCGACGACATTGTGGGGTTGGCCTTCGACCAAGTTCGGCGGACCGCCTTCACTGGCGGCCACGTCGCCGTTCTAGAGCGGCTGCTGGAGATCCTGGAACACGCGATTCGGGCAAACCTCCTCCCCAAACGCCGGCGTTCCCTGTGGTCCCGGGCCTTCACGATCGCCCGCCTCGCCCCTGAGCAGATCCCCGACCCCGAGGACGCGGCGAATCTTATCCGGCGGACCGTAGACGTTGGCGCTTGCCTGCTCGAAACCGAGCTGGGGATGGAGGTGGCAACGGACCTCGAGGAACTGGCCGGTCTCTCGGAGGACCTCCGGGGCGGCACGCGAGTCCGGGAGGCCGTAAGGGCTGCCCAAAAAGAACAGCCCGACCGGCGAGCCGATCCGCGGTAGGCATGCGAGGCTTCTCCTCTCTGCACCTGAACACGCACCTCGACAACCTGAGCAGCCTCGCAGCTTATCGCTACACGGTAGATCGCTAGGATCCGTGCAGCCGGGTACCGAGAAGCTGGCTCTGGGGGCACCAATCAGGTGTCTTGCTAAGAGAGTGACTTCTTCTGCCTCTGGTTCCGTCGTGCTTCTGCTTGGCTACCTGGAAGCTTGCTCGTGAGGGGATCCTGTACCGGCCTCGATGCGCTCGTCTCCTGGACGAGGGTGCGAGATAGCGTCCTGGCCGGACTGCCCCCCTAGTCTCCCGACGCATGCTCGTGGTGCAAGTACTTGGCGGCCAGGATGCTGAAGAGCCCTACCACCAGGCACGTTATCTCGACCGGGGCGAGGAGAGGAGGCTCTCCCCATAGCAAGGGGGCCAGGATCACGACCCCCTTGACCGACAGGAGTAGTACGCCCAATCCTCCGACCATTCTGCGCACGACCTCTGCATCCCGTTGAAAGAAGCCGAGGTAGACGAACATGCCGCCCACGCCCAGGTGGAACACGTTGGCCGGTAGGTCCATCTCCATGACGCCCACAAAACCCGCAAGGCCGAGCGAGACGAGCACTGTACCCGCGACGCTCGCGTAAGTTCTTACCATACGTCCCTAGTCTACCTGGGTTGTATCTCTCGTACTCTCTGGGGCGCTCGAGCGCGAGAAGACGGGCGGGTCGGCGTAGTTTGCGGTGATAGGTTCGGCGTATCGGACGCCCCTCTCTGGTTACGAGATGCTTGCCCGACGCAGCGCTGCTGGCTAGATCCCCTGGTGCTCTCTGTCGGATGTCGTCAGTCGGGGTTCTTCGGTGCTTCGGAACCTTCTTCGAGACGCCGGAACCACAACTCTTCTACCAGCACCTTCGCGACCACGACGCTCGGGACGGCCAGGAAGACGCCCAGGAAGCCGAAGGCCGCACCTGCCACAGTCACGGCCACTATCACCATCGCCGGGTGCAGCGAGGCGACCCTTCCCTCTATCAGGGGCGTCAAGAGGTACCCTTCTACCTGTTGGATTACCAGGTATGAGAGCAAGACCCACAAGGCATCGAGTGGATCCCCGGCGAGCGCGAGCAGCAGCGGCGGGATGGTGGAGACGACCGGCCCGACGTACGGCACGAACTCCAGCAGGCCGGCGAGTATACCCAAGAACAGCGCGCCGGGGATGCCTATGAAGTAGAGCGCGCCGGCCCACAGGGCGCCGACGATGGCCATGGACAGCAATCGTCCCTTCAGCCAGTTCAACAAGCCACGGCGTGCCTTGGAGAGGACGTCCCAGGCCCGAGGCCTCCAGGCGGGTGGGAGTAGCCTCACCGTCCAAGCCACCACGGGCTCCGGGTTCGCCGTGAGGTAAAGGGGTACGAAGACGGCGACCACCAGGCCGAAGACGAGCGTGGTCAGGCTGCCGAAGAGCCCCAGAGCCCCGCCCAAAATGCGGCGTCCCCAGGAGATAAGAGTAGAGAGCGAGGGGCCGCTACCGTCCCCGAACATCGGCAGCCCGATACTGTTGGCCAGTTGCTCGAACCACTCGCCGATCCGGGAGAACGCGAAGGGCAGGGCGGAGACCAGCTGCCAGATCTGCTCGATCATCACGGGCACGAACAGGTAGCCGCCGAGGGCCATGAGAGCCAGTACGCCCAGGACTATCGAGACGGAGGCGACGGCCCGGGGGACCTTGCGCCGGTGCAGCGCCTCGACCGGTCCCGACAGCGCCACCGCCAGGAGCAGCCCCACCAGGAGCACGAGCACGGCCGTGGCGATGCCGGCCAGGAACTGCCAGACCAGGAACAGGCCGAAGAGCGCGAGCGCCAACGCCAGCGCGGCGCGCAGCAGACCGCGGTTCGTTACGGTCCCGTTCACGGGCTGGAGCTTATCCTTTGCCCGGCGGTGCGAAGTCCCTCGACGGCCGGGAGCTCAAAGATCCGCGAACCTGTAGCCCATGCCGCGGACGGTCTGGACGTAGCGCGGGCTCTTGGGGTCGGGCTCTATCTTTTTGCGAATGTGCTGGACGTGGACGTCCGCGGCGCGGGCCTCGCCGTAGAAGTCTCCGTCCCAGAGGTGGCGCATGATCTGCTCGCGGCTGTATACCCGTCCCGGGTGGCCGGCCAACAGTGTCAAAACCTCGAACTCCTTAGCCGTCAGCTCGACGGGCGTTCCCGCAACCGAAACCTGCCGGCGCAAGAGATCCACCTCCAAGCCGGGGAACTCGAGCTTCTGCTGCTGGGCGGAGGCGCCCTTGGCGTCCAGTTGCCGTCGTCTGAGGTGCGCCCGGACGCGGCTCACCAGCTCGCGCGGGGAGAAAGGTTTCGTGACGTAGTCGTCGGCACCGACCTCCAGGCCCACCACCACGCTCGTCTCGTCGTCGCGGGCCGTGAGCATGAGTATCGGCACGTCGCTCCCGGCGTCGCCAGACCGGATCTCGCGGCAGACGCTCACACCGTCCATGCCCGGCAGCATCACGTCCAGGACGACGAGATCGAAATCCTCCTCCGAAGCACCGAGTCGCTCGAGCGCCTCCTCCCCGTCCCCGACCGCCAACGTCCATATCCCTTCGCGCGAGAGGGCGTGCTCAACGACGTCCCTGACGGCCGGATCGTCCTCAACTATCAGTATTCTCGGCATCTTTGTCCACCTCCGGCAGTTCGATCGTAACCCTGGTGCCTACGCCTTCTTCGGATTCCAAAGAGATGTTACCGCCCATCCTCTCCACGAGCTCTTTGCAGATGGACAGCCCGAGGCCGAAGCCGCCGGCGCCGCTACCCTTCTCCAGCTCCCGCCGCCCCCGGTAGAAGCGTTCGAAGATCAGCGGCAGGTCGGACTCGCTTATGCCCGGTCCTTTGTCCTCAACCGTCACGGCGCCGTCCTCCATCCACAGGCGCACCGCGCTTCCACGCTCCGAGTGTTGGACGGCGTTGCCGAGCACGACGAGGAGTGCCTGCTCCAGCCACTCGTAATCCGCCTGGACGCGTCCCCCTCGGCCCTCCACGCCGAGGGTGATCCCTGCGCTCTCCGCGAGCGGCGCCATACGTTCGGTAACCTCCTTCGCCGCGGAGTCCAGGTCTACAACTCGCAGATCCGGCTCCCGGAGATCGTGGCCCGTCCGAGCGAGACGCAACAGAGTATCGGAGAGCCGCCGCATGCGGCCGGCCTCCCGGTGGATGTGGTTTAGGAAGCGCCGCCGGGTCTTTGGGTCTTCCTCTTCCTCGGTCAGGAGGAGCTCGGCGGCGCCCAGGATCGTGGTGATGGGTGTCTTGAGCTCGTGGGCGGCGTTGGCCAGGAACCGCTGCTGGTTCTCCTCCAGCCGCCGTCCCTCCGAGAGGTCCTGTATCACCACGAGCACCCCACCCTTGTGGTCGTCGAACTCGTCCAGTCGCTCCAGCTTGACCTGCAAGAAGCTTACCCCTTCCCTCACCCGTACCTCGGGGCATTCGCTCTCCCTGGCGCAACGGGCCACGGCGGTCGGCAGGTCGAAGTCTTTCCAGGGGCTCGGCACTCCCCCCAGCGGTCCCTCGCTGCCGAGGCCGAGCATGGCGCGAGCGGAGAGGTTTACGAACATCACCTTGCCTTCGAGGTCCGTGGCCAGCACTCCCTCGGCCAGGTTGTTCAAGATAGCGTTCAACGTAGCACCTTGCTCCTTGAGACGGAGAAAGGAACCTTCGAGCCTTTCGGCCATACCGTTGAAGGCACGCGCCAGCTCACCGAGCTCGTCGTCGAAGCCGGGCTCGATGCGGTGTGAGAGGTCTCCCCTCGCTATCGAATGGGCACCCAGGTTGAGCCTCTCCACCCGCCGGGAGAGCAGCGTAGCCAGGAGAAGCGCGAGGCCCCCGCCCAAGATTGAGGCTATAGCCGCCGCTTCGATCCCGCTGCGTAGAAAGAGCTGGTAGACGATGTTCTCCCCTTCGCCGGGCGCCAAGACGACCCCTCCTTGGAGGCTTCCCTCTCGGATCAAAGGGACTACGGTCACCCTCTGGTCCCCGACTGCCTCGTTCGTTCGCTCCCCGTCGGTGGCGCTCTGCAGGATCTCCTCTGGCAGGGGGGAGATCAGACGCTCGCCGGCCCTTGCGGTCACGCGAGCTTCCCGATCGACGACTAGTACCTCTCCTCCCTCCGCCTCGGCGGCCAAGTCCAGCGCGCGCTGCAAATCCTCTCCGCTCGCCTCCGACACGGCGTTCGCCGCCGCGGCCGCCCGGACCAAGGCCCGATCTTCTATGTACCCTCCGAGCCGTGACTTGGCCGCAGGGAGCACGTAGAGGAGAAGCGTAACGATAGAGAGCAGCACCAGCAGCACCGCCACCAGCGGCATCCACACTCGGAATCTTGCTAAACGCATATCTTGATTGTAGCCAAACCCACCGTATGACGGCTCCACATTAACCAAACCTTTACGCTTCCCTTACCAAACCTTACCAGTAGCCAACCAACTCCTGCGAGACCCGTTTCCGGTGCCCCGGCAAGGGCCTGGGCGGATGATGCAAGCGTGGCGAAGGAGGCGAGATGACGGTAACGGCGCAAACGCCGGATCTCATGGCCGGATACCTGATGAGCACGAACCGGGGCAGACGCTTGACCCGTAACGAGGAGGCGAGCCTCTCCAGGACGGCCAGGGCCGGTGACGGAAAGGCCAGGGTACGCCTGGTCGAGAAGAATCTCCGGCTCGTCGTAAGCATCGCCAAGAAGTGCCGGGGGATGGGCCTACCCTTCGAGGATCTGATCCAGGAGGGCAACATAGGGCTGATGAAGGCCGTAGAGAAGTTCGATCCCGACCGCGGATACCGCTTCTCCACCTGCGCCACCTGGTGGATTCGTCAAGCCGTACAACGGGCCGTCGTAGACAAAGGCCGCACGATCCGGGTGCCGGCGCACATGGCGGAGAAGATCAGGAGGGTGTCTCGTACCTTCGGCCAGCTCTCCACGGAACGCGGGCGGGAGCCGACGGAAGAGGAGGTCGCCGAGCGGCTCGGCTGGAACGCCGAGGAGGTGCGCCTCGTGATCGGAGCCATGCCTGACGCTACTAGCCTGGATCTACCGGTCGGCGCGGAGGAGACGTCCCGGATCGGAGACTTCGTTGAGGACGAGCGGGTTTCGGATGCATCGGACGAGGCCCTGGGGTCGCTAGAGACGGCCCGCCTCCAAAAGGCGATAGAGTTGCTGCCCGACCGGGCGAGATATGTCCTGGTGCGCCGCTACAGCCTCGACGACGGGAAACCGACCACGATCGCCGCGCTATCCAGAGAGTTGGGCCTGTCTAAGGAGCGAGTAAGAGACCTGCAGCGGAACGCCGAACATGCCCTCAGAGCGAGCGGCTGCGGTACACAATGGTTCGGAGCCGTGGCTTGATCCGGCGACAGCTTCTCTCCAGCGACTTCGTACGACACTCCGGGCTGTGCGTAAAGGTTCCTTAACGTGACCTTTGCCGGAAGTTAACGACGCCTTGCGCGAGCTTGACGGTACGAGGAAACAATAACTGCGGAAACAGTGGCTAGACAAGGGAAGGTTTCCTGATGAGCAACATAGCGGCGGGCGCCGCGAGCGGTAAGGGCGGCACGCGGTGGGGTGCGGTGGCCTTAGGCTGGGTGCTGGCGGTTCTCACGGGGATCGTAACCGGAACCATCTTGAGGCAGGCGTACGGGCTACTTGCCGAGCCTCCGGTCGAGGGCGGTGAGCTGTCGGCGACGGTGGTGGTCATCTCCGTGGTCTCGGGCTTTCTCTCGTACCTCGTTGGGGGCTACGCCGCCAGAATGGCGCGCTACTCTGGCGGCAGGCATGGGGCGCTGACCGCGGTCTTCGGCCTGATCGTGGGCGTCATCCTGGCGATAGTTCTCGTCTTTGTCGGGACCCTGTTCGCCGAGGGTCTGGCCGCGTTGGCCGTACCGCCCTCGAGCTTCGGGCCCATCGGCGCGGCGTGGGCGGCCGGCGGGCTGATCCTGTTCCTGGTCAACCTGTTCGCGGGCTTCGTCGGCGGGAAACTTGGGGAACCGTCTAACCGGTCATGAAGCGCCGCGGGCAGTAGGGCCCCGGGTTTTCGTACGTCTGAGACGTATGCCTCAGACAGTAGTCGGGTGCTGCTCTGCAATCCCGACGCCGGAGGAACACGAGTTGCAACGAAAGTCGAGCCAACGAAAGGAGAGCAAAGATGTTGAGGAGCGAAAAAGACATGCAGCGGTGTTCGATCTGCGCGTCCGACGGGGACGTCGGAGACGTGGAGGCGTTCTTTTTCGACGACGAGAGCTGGAGACTTCATCGCCGTAGCGACCATCTGGCAGGTGATCTGGGCGCACGCCGCGAGCGCTCCCAGGAGGAGGTCGCCGGAGCAGGCGGTATTGCCCGTGCCTCCGGCGCCCTCATGGGCCTCAGCCTCGTATACATGCCCGGCCATGTCCACGGAGCAGGCTATAGGCGTTCCCGTTTCGCTTGCCTTCGCGCCGAGTGTCATCCTGGAGGAACCAGGTTCGTTGCGGTACTTCTCCTTCAGGGGCTTCTGGATCCGCCGCAGGTCCGTGCTCATGCTTCCCACCTTCGTGGTCGCCGACCTTTCCTCAGGGAACTATAGACCTATTGGGGTACGGTCGAAACTTGCGCCGTTAAAAGGGTTCCCCCAGAGCGAGCCCGAAGAGGTCCTCGTCGTCGGTGTAGAGGTCGAGCAACCGCAGGCCGGCCTCGTCGAACGCGCCGGCTATCGACTCGCGGGTGAACTTTGTGCTGATCTCCGTCCGCATCCCTTCCCCCGCTTCGAAGGGTATCTCGAGCCCCAAAGACGCAACCGGCACTTCTTGCTCGACGGTCGAGTCCAACCACATCTCGACACGCGACTCCTCGCGGTTGAAGGTGGCCCGGTGGACGAAGAGTTCCGGGTCGAACTCCCCGCCGAGCTTACGGTTCAGGACGCTCAAGAGGTTCTTGTTGAACCTGGCTGTGACGCCCGCGGCGTCGTCGTACGCCGCTTCCAGAACGCGCGTGTCCTTGACCAAGTCCACCCCGACCAACAGGTAGTCTCCCTCTTCGAGCCCGGTCCGGAGTCTCTCGAGGAACCCCCGCCGGCGCTCCGGGGCGAAGTTGCCGATAGTCCCCCCGAGGAAGATGACGAGTCTTCCAAACGCCCCCGACCTGGGCCGGGCCAGCAGGCGTTCCAGGGAGTGGTCGAAGTCGCCGACGAAGCCGGAGATCTCCAACGTCGGGTACTCCTCGATCAGCCTCTTCGCGCTGCCCGCGAGCGCGCTCTCGCTGACGTCGAACGGTACGTAGCGGGCCCGCGCCGGGTCGGACGTGGAACCGGATCCAGCCACCATCGCGTCGAGCAGGGCGCGGGTCTTGCTCGCCGAGCCGCTCCCGAGCTCGACGAGCTCCCGGCAGCGGGTGTACGCGACAATCTCCGGGGCCTTCTCCTGGAGGATCGAGAGCTCCGTACGGGTCTGGTAGTACTCGGGGAGCGCCGTTATCTCCTCGAAGAGCTCCGAACCCCTCTCGTCGTAGAAGTACTTGGGCCACGGCGAGAGGTCCTTCGGTACGCCGAGCAAACTGGCCCGCACGTCCTCGACCATCTGCTCGATGTCCTCGCCTGCCTCCCCGAGCGACCTCACCGTCGCCCTGCTAACTCCACCGGCCATGCGTGCCTTCCTCCCAGTTCGTCGCGGACGCCACGTCTCTAAGTCTTCCTCCCGGCGCCCTCCGGCGCAAAGGCCAAACTATATCCCATCTGGGGACGCTACTTTCGGGGACCGCCCTCGTGGTCTTGCCGCCGATCTTCTTCGGTAGGTTCCCGCGGGTGCCTTCGCCGGTACGGTGAGGCAGGTAGACAAACAGTACCCACAGGACGACCACCACCGCACCCGCGGCAGCCACGACCGCGAGCTGCCAGAGCTCCGCGCTCATCGAGAGCCTCCTTCCAGCGCGTCTTCTCCGGGCGGTTTGCAGGTGATCCGCCCTACAGACCCGGGGATCGTTACTCGCCGAACTCCCTTCTCCAGAGCTCTTGCCAGCGGTCGACGTGAGAGAAAAAGTACTCGTCGGCCAGATCGTCCCAGGTATCCCGCCACGAGAAGCACTCGTAGCAGACGGCGAGGGTGAGCGGGGTGAGGAGGTGGCTCACCACGAAGTGCTCGTCGGGGACCTCGTCTTTGCATACCATGCACAGACGCTGCGCCTCCCTGGAAGGGAGACCGGCCATGTCGCTTACCGCGAGGGTACCGGGCTCTCTAACGTGTTGCTTGCTGCCGGGGTCTTCTCTGCAAGATCCAAGAACGGACCTTTCTAACTCGATTCTTTGAGAGCGTCGAGGGCGAGCAGTACCGCGGCGACGCCGCTGGAGCTGACGATGTTGCCGGCCCGGACCTCGGCCAGCATCTCCCCGACCGGGACGAGTACGACCTCGAGCCGCTCGTACTCGTCGGGCTGTTGGGACCCGGCGCGCTCTACCCCGCGGGCGAGGTAGAGGTGTGCCCAGTTGTCCTTGAGGCTCGGTGAAGAGGCCACGGCGCCTAAAGACTCCCACTCGCCCCCCGCGTATCCGGTCTCCTCCAGGAGCTCCCGCCGGGCCGCCACAAGCGGCTCTTCACCCTCCTCGACCAGCCCCGCGGGCAGCCCGAGCTCGATCCTGCCTATAGCCGGACGGTACTGGTTCACGAGCGCCACCTCGCCCGTCCCGGTGAGCGGGAAGACGATGGCGGCGTCGGGGCGCTCGATGACGTAGTACGGGTCCTTTACGGCCCCATCCGGGAGGCGGAGCTTGTCCGAGCGCAGGGCGAAGTACGGGGTCTCCATAAGCTTCTCCGAGGAGAGTAGCTCCCAGCGCCCGGCTTTGGCTTCAGGCACCGGGGACGCCGTTGCCGCCTGGCGCGCCGGAGAGTATCTCCGGCAGGTCCCTGGTGAAGGCGCTCCGGGCCATCACGCGGTCGCAGCCGGACTCGCGGGCTGCTACGGCGAGGTCTTTCTGGAGGTGGGAGAGGAAGCCGACTATGGGCACACCTTTCAGGGTTTCGTCGGACTTGAGCTGCTTCAGGAGCACGAGGGGCTCGAAGCGCGCCGAGTTCAGGTCGAGGACCAGGAGGTCCGGCGGGGCCGCCTGAGCTTCGGCGAGGAGCTTCTTCGGGCTGCGCGGGAAGAGAGCCTCGACGCCGAGCTGGGTGGCGGTCTCGGAGATCTTGCTCCGAAACAACAGATCTTCGACCGCGCCTACGATCCTTCGCGCCAAGATAAGCATCCCTCCGACTCTTTTATTGGTGTTTCCGGCGACATTCTACTCCTTCACCGTGCGGTATCCTAACTTTATGTTCAAGAAGCTATTGTTTGAGAAGAACTTTTCGAAGATTCCCGACGGGCTGCGGCGCACCCGCGAGACGCTCTCCAACTTCACGCCGTTCTTGAAGCCGCGCCGCAAAGGGCTCCTTCTGGCGCTGGTAATACTGCTTTTGGAGACGGGGATGAGCCTCGCCCAGCCGTGGCCGCTGGCCCTGGCCATAGACTACGTGTTGACCGACAACAAGAGGCTTCCGGAAGCCTTGCCCGCATCTCTCTCGGACAAGGCGCTCTTGCTCGCGGGGATAGCGTTCCTGATCGTCGTGATCTTCACGGCCACCCGGAGCATCGCCGCGTTCCGGCGCTACTTACTCAGCAAGCTCGGCCAGGAGACCGTCTTCGACATGCGCGACGCTCTCTACGCGAAGGTGCATGCTCTCGGCCTCGACTACCACGGCAAGAAGCGGACCGGCGACACCATCACCCGCGTCACCAGCGACGTGAAAGAGGTTCGGAGTTTACTGGTGGACTCGGTCGTCGAGGTACTCTCGTCGGTCATGATCCTGCTCGGCATGCTGGTCGTGATGATCTGGCTCAACTGGCAGCTCACCCTGCTTGCCCTTGTCACGGTTCCTTTTCTCTTCCTGGCGGTGCGGCGCTACCGGCAGGCGCTCATCGAGCGGATGCGGGTCGTGAGGACCAGGGAGGGGGCCATAACCTCCGTGATGCAGGAGGCGATAACCGGCATCCGGGCGGTAAAGATATTCGGCCGCGAGGACGACGAGATGGAGCGTTTCCGCGAGGAGAGCCGGGAGTCCCTCAAGGCGAGCGTGGACAGCTCGGTGATAGAGGCCAAGTTCAGCACCGTGCTCGGCATTGTCGGCGGCGTGGGCACGGCGCTCGTCGTGTACTTCGGGGCCCGCCAGGTGCTCGCGGGCGCCCTCTCTTTGGGCGACCTTACCGTTTTCGTCGCCTACCTCGGGCTCTTCCTCTCCCCCCTGTGGGCGCTGAGTCGTCAAGTCAACCAGATCGGCAAATCCCTCGTCTCGGGCGAACGGATCATCGAACTCCTTGCCGCCGAACCGAGCGTAAAGGATTTCCCCGATGCCCGGCCTGCACCGTCCCTGGAGGGCAGGGTCGCCTTTGAGGACGTCCACTTCGCCTACGACGAGGAGGCCGCGCCCGAGGTCCTGCGCGGAATGGACTTCGAGGTGGAGGCCGGGAGCCGGGTCGCGCTCGTGGGGGTGAGCGGCGCGGGCAAGACCACCGTCACGAGCCTTCTCGCCCGTCTCTACGATCCGCGGGGCGGGCGGGTGCTCGTGGACGGAGAGGACGCGAAGAAGTACACCCTCAGATCGCTGCGCGATTCGATCACCTTCGTCCCCCAGGAGCCGATGCTCTTCCGGGCCACGGTGGCCGAGAACATAGCCTATGGCAAGCCCGGCGCGTCGAAAAGAGAGATCGAAGAAGCCGCCCGGCTGGCCGGCGCCGACGACTTCATCCGGGAGATGCCCGAAGGCTACGAGACGCTTCTCTCGGAGCGCGGAGAGAGCCTCTCGGGAGGGCAGCGCCAGCGCGTCTCCATAGCGCGGGCCATGCTCCGCGACACGCCCATCCTGATCCTCGACGAGCCCCAGTCGGGCCTGGACGCCGAGGCCGCCGAAGCCGTCGAAGAGAACTGGCGAACCCTCACCGCGGGTCGCACCACCTTCGTTATCGCCCACGAGCTCAGGCTGGTAAAAGGCGTCGACAAGATACTGGTACTCGAAGACGGCCGGGTGGCCGAAGAAGGAACCCACGACGAGCTCGTCTCCTCGGACGGCCTCTACGCCAGGCTCTACGCTCTCCAGGAGCAGGGCCGCGACCCCGTACGTTAAGGAGTAAGACCTTGAGAGAGTTAATGATCCTGAGCGTAGTCCTCACCCTCGTGGTAGTGGCGATCTACGTCTCGTTCTCGTAAAAACGCGCCGGTTAATCTTGCCCGCCGCCATCTTCTTCTCTACCGCGCTCGTGTACGATCACCCTAGCAACGCGGGGACCGTCTATCTCGTCGACGCGCAGCGCGTAGCCGTCCAAAACGATCTCGTCGCCGACCTCCGGGGCGCGGCCTAGAGCGCCGAGGACCAGACCGCCAATGGTCTCGAAGTCCTCGCTCGTGAAGTCGGAGTTTAGGGCCTCGTTGACGGTTCCTATCGGGGCGCGGCCGCCCACCGAGTAACCGCCGCCGTCGATCTCGCGAACGTGCGGCTCCTCCTCGTCGAACTCGTCCTGGATCTCGCCGACGATCTCCTCGAAGATGTTCTCGACGGTGATGAGTCCTTCGAAGGAGCCCCACTCGTCTACGATCACCGCCATCTGCATCTCCTTGCTCTGCAGGTCCTCGAGGACGTCGTCCACGAGCCGGTTCTCGGGGATCACGATTACGTCACGCGCGAGGTCGCGGGCCGTGAGGTCCGCGTCCAGCCCGCCTTCGGCCTCGATGGCGCGCAGGACGTCCTTGATATGCACCGCCCCGACGATCCGGTCGGGCGAGTCGCCCTCGTAGATCGGGTACCGGGTGTGGTTCCCCGCCGCCGTGACCGAAACGAGTTCCCTCAGACTCGTGCCCGCTGACAGTAGCACCGCCCTGGTGCGGGGAACCATGACCTCGCGGGCCACTTTTTCGTCCAGCTTGAAGACCGCCTTGATCCTGGCCTCCTCGTCCTCCTCCAGGAAGCCGTGCTCCCTGGACTGGCCGACGAGCATGCGCAACTCATCCTCCGAGTAGCTCTCTTCCGTCTCGGAGGCCGGCGGGATGCCGAAAGCCCTGACGAAGATGTTCGCGGTGCCGTTGAAAATTACGGTAAGGGGGAAAAAGAGGTAGTAGAAGAACTTCATGAACGGCGCCACGACCTGGGAGGTCCCCTCGGGTTTGGCTATGGAGAAGCTCTTAGCCGCCAGCTCCCCGAACACCACGTGCAAGAACGTGATGATCCCAAAGCTTATAGCGAAGGACACGGTGTGGACGAGACCCTCCGATAGCAGGGGCGCGAGCAGCGGGTCGATGAACACGGCGATCGCCGGCTCGCCCAGGGCCCCGAGGCCCAGCGAGGCGATCGTGATCCCCAACTGGCATACGGCGAGGTAGGCATCGAGGCTCCCGGTGGCCTCCTTGACGAGGCCGGCTGATACCTTACCCTCCCGGACCATCGCCTCGACCCTGCTGGACCGGATCCGCACGAACGCGAACTCCGCCGCCACGAACAGCCCGTTCAGGACTACCAAAAAGAGCGCGGCGAGGAGCATGAGCCCCGACAAAACTAGCTCTCCCAAAAAATCCTCCCCAACGAACGCGATGATTGTGTCTCACCGCGTTCCACGACGACGCTCCGAAGATATCCCACCCCATCCCCTTTAGCAAACCAGATGCCTGGAGCGGCCAGCCTAGTAGAGTAGCTTCTTGTCCAGCTCGTTCCGGAGCGGTTCTCCTTCCAGGTAGCGCCGGAGGTTGTCGCAAAAAAGCTCCGTCTGCAGCTCATTCGTGAGCCCCGGCACGTTGTCGGTCGAGTGCGGGCTCACGATGACGTTCTCCAGCTCCCACAGCGGACTCTCCTCCGGCAGCGGCTCCTCCTCGAATACGTCGAGCGCCGCCCCCGAGAGGTGTCCGCTCTTTAGCGCCTCGACCAGCGCCCTCTCGTCCACGACCTTTCCACGCCCGACGTTCACGAAGTACGCTCCCTGCTTTATCCCCGAGATCGCCTCCGCGTCCAGGAGGCGGTACGTCTCCGGGGTGCCGGGCAGCGTGACGACCACATAGTCCGCCTCCCGGAGCGCCGGGCGGAGATCCCGCGTCGCGTACAGCTCGTCCGCGTAGCCCCAAGCCGCGTCGTCTTCCCGAACCACCCTCTTCACGCCCACTATACGCATCCCGAACGGCCGCGCTCGAACCGCTACAGCCCGCCCGATGTTCCCCATTCCCACGATACACAGAGTCTTGCCGCGCAGCGTCTCCGTGTGCGCCTCGCGCCAGCGCTTCCCGGCCTTATCGCGCCGCAGGCGGTCCAGGTCCTTGACGTGCGCGAGGAGAGCCATCATCACGAACTCGGCCAGGGGCCCCGAGTACACCCCGCTCGCCGTGGTGACCGTCACGTCTGTGTTCTGCAGCCCCGCGCGCTCGGCGATCTCCCCGGCCCCGGCCATGCTCGCCTGCACCCACCGGAGCTTCGGGGCGACCCGGACGAGATCCCTCACGTGACCGCGGGGGAAATCGTACAGGATCTCCGCCTCTTCCAGCATCGCAAGAAACTCCTCCTCGCCCTTGGGCGTGCGACGCCACCCCGGAGGCCCTATGTGGTCCCCCGGCCAGCGCGGCGGCGGCACCAGGTCCTCGCGGTAGAGCACCTGGAGTCTCTCGAGATCGTCCGTCTCCCGGATGCGCGCTACGTGTTCCTCCTCGAGGTAGCTGGCTATCATCACCATAACCAACGTGCCTCCCTCCTACGGCAGCCTGTAGCTTGTTCTGGCTCGACCGCTGAATGCTACTCTATCGCCGTGGACGAGAGGATCGACGTTCTGGACGCTCGCGGAGAGAAGACCGGCGAGGTCGCTTGGAAGAGTGAGGCGCACCGGCTGGGGCTGTGGCACCGTTGCTTTCACTGCTGGATCTTCTCGCCGGAGACGCCGTCCGGTGGGCCGTACCTCTTCGTGCAGCGGCGCGCGACTGGGAAGGAGACCTGGCCGGACAGGCTGGACGTGACCGTCGGGGGGCATCTCGGGGCCGGGGAGGAGACGCTGCAGGGCGGGCTCCGGGAGGTCGAGGAAGAGCTTGGGCTTTCGGTCGCGGCCGGAGATCTCGTCCCGCTCGGAACCCGTAGGGCCGAGCTAAAGATACCGGCCGGACTCGACCGCGAGTTCCAGGAGGTTTTCCTGCTCATGAGGTCCCTCTCGCCGGAAGACCCGCGGCTCCAGGAGGAAGAGGTCGCCGCCGTGGTGCGCCTCCGGCTCGACGACGTCGAGACGCTGCGCGAGGGGGGCGAGGTGCCCGCTGAAGAGTGGACGGGCGATAAGACCTCATCCGTTTCGGTGTGCCTCGCCGACTTCGTCCCCGGCGAGGACGGCTACCTTTTGTGGGCGGCTCGCGCCGCCCGCGATGTTCTGGCCGGGAAGCGCCCCGACGTCCTCCCCTAGCCCGTCTCCAGAGACTCGTCCACCTGCCGGACGGCGAGCCGCGCCCGCCACGCGGTCCCTCGAGCATCCCTGAGTATGTTCTGCTCGTGTTCCCCGCGTGCGTCCCCAACGCCGGCTTCGGCGAGGGTACATAGGACCTGGACGGTCCCGGCAGCCAGGTAAGCGGCCACGGCCGCTCGCGAGGCGCCAGCTTCGAGGAGCTCCGGGGCGGTACAGGCCGCGAGGTTCGCTACGTCCGCCGCCCGCAGCGCTCCTTCTACCGCGACCGTTTCGTCGCCGGCCAGAACTGCCAGAGCTTTAAGCTCCTCCGCGAGATCCCGCGCCAGCGTGCGTACGATCTCGAGCCGCAAAGGGTCGCCGGCCCCCGGAGCGCAGGCGCTCTCCAGCAGATCCGCCGCCAGTGCGGCGCCGTGCAAGGGAGCCGCCGAGGCGTTCGGACGCGAGCCTTCGACGGCTCTTTGCTGGTCTTCCGCGGCGCTCACGCCACGGATTCTATCCCAGGCCGCGGGTCCGCCGGTGTGACCGACTTGGCGGGCGCACCTCGCAAGACGCACGGCACGAGGCGGCGACGGGGGTTATCATACGGGCATGAAGGTCGCGCTGGCCCAGATCAACACCGTGGTTGGCGATGTGTGGGGGAACGTCGAGAGGGCCTCCGATGCTCTGCGACGCGCCGTGGACGGCGGCGCCGAGTTGGTCGCCCTTCCGGAGTTGACCATGACCGGCTACCCGCCCGAGGATCTTCTTCTGCGACCGAGCTTCATTCGGGACAACCTCGACGCGTTGGAGGAGTTCGCCGGGAGGGTGCCCGAAGGAGTCGCGGCGGCGATCGGGTTCGTGGACCTCAACGGGGACCTCTACAACTCCTGCGCGGTCATCTCGGGCGGTGAGATCCTGCACCGCTACCACAAGCGGTACTTGCCGAACTACGGCGTCTTCGACGAGAACCGCTACTTCCGCGAGGGCTCGGGCGCCCCGATCCTCAAGCTGGGCGGCGCCCTCGTGGGCCTGAGCGTCTGCGAGGACATCTGGTATCCGGGGGGACCCCCTCGCGAGCAGTCCCTGGGCGGGGCGGGCGTACTCTTGAACGTCTCCGCCTCTCCGTACCACCGCCTCAAGGGCGCCTCTCGCGAGAAGATGCTGGGGGTACGGGCCTCGGACTACGGCTGCTACGTCGTTTTCTGCAACCTGATCGGGGGCCAGGACGAGCTCGTCTTCGACGGACGCTCCGCCGTCTTCGATCCCGACGGCCACGTCGTCGCCCGCGCGAAGCAGTTCGAGGAGGACCTGCTCTTCGTGGACATCCACCCCAAAGAGGCCCTCGTCCACCGCCTGCACGACCCCCGCCCCCGCAAAGAAGATCCCGACCACCCGCCGGAGATAGTCGAGATCCCCGGTGTGGAGCCGCAGACTTCGGTCGTAACGGCCAGCGAGGCCGGCCGGGCCGGCGGGGCCGGCGGGGCCAACGCCGAGCCTCGCGTCGAGCCCCCGCTCTCCGAGGAGGGAGAGGTGCTCGAGGCCCTGGTCCTGGGTCTCGGGGACTACTTCCGCAAGAACGGGTTCTCGCGGGCCGTCCTCGGGCTCTCGGGAGGTATCGACTCCTCGTTCGGCGCCGCTGTCGCGGCCCGGGCCCTGGGTCCTGAGAACGTGACCGGCGTCCTCATGCCGAGTAGATACACCTCAGAGGAGAGCAACACCGACGCGTGGGCGCTCGTGAAGAATCTCGGCATAGATTCTCAGGAGGTGCCCATAGGGTCGGCCTTCGACGCATACAAGGAGATGCTCGCGGAGGCCTTCGAGGGGTTGGCGGAGGACGAGACCGAGGAGAACATCCAGTCCAGGATCCGGGGGAACATCCTCATGGCGCTCTCCAACAAGTTCGGCTGGATCGTCCTCTCCACCGGCAACAAGAGCGAGACTAGCGTCGGGTACTCAACGCTCTACGGCGATACGGCCGGCGGGTTCTCCGTGATCCGGGACGTCCCAAAGACCCTCGTCTACCGCGTCTGCCGGCACATAAACGAGACGGAGAGGCGTGAGATCATCCCCGAGTCCGTCCTCGCCAAGGAGCCCTCCGCCGAGCTCCGGGAGGACCAGCGCGACACCGACTCCCTACCACCCTACGAGGTTCTCGACCCCATCCTCGAAGCCTACGTGGAAGAGGACAAGGGGATAGGCGAGATCATCGCCGCCGGCTTTGACGAGGAGGACGTAAAGCGCGCGGTGAGCCTGGTCGATAGGGCCGAGTACAAGCGCCGCCAGGCCCCAACCGGCATAAAGGTTACCGCCCGCTCCTTCGGCCGCGATCGGCGTATGCCCATCACCAACCGCTACCGCGAAGAAGACAGGAACGGGCGCAACTCGGAGTAAGAGCCAGCAGCGTAGGCAAGCTACCAACAGTGAGGACTTCAGCAACAAGTACCTCATTCTGAGTGAGGCACGAAAAGAGCCGGGGCTTGGGTAGGGCTGGCAGCAATACCGTGTCAGCCTGCTGACCACTCAAAGAGCAACTCGTTAGGTAGTGGTCGTTCATCCGCGAAATTCAGGGCGGGAGCAGCGGTCTCTATAAGCTGCTTGAACTGGCTGTCGAACTGATCCTGCGAGTCGGCCATCTCGCGGAGCGTCCGCTGGGGATCGTCCGTTTCCCAGTATATGACTATCATCTCTCCTATGGGCGTTTGTTGAAGCCACACCTTCTCCTCGGTAATACCCAGGCTTTGGCGGGACCCTTCGTAAGCGCTCCGGAGCGGCCCCGAACCCGAGACCTCCTCGCTGGTGCGCCTTATGGCTTCTTCCTGCCCCGGCAAGATGGGCAACGCAAAGGCGATTGCTGCCACTTTTACTACCTCCTTTTCCTTTGTACTCGATGGACCGCCGGCACTACTTTTGCCCCGGTTGTTAGTCTTCTTCCGATTGCAGATCAACCTCGATGTACCTGGCATTATCCTCCTGATGCTCACGCTCGGGAAGTTCGAGAGCTCGAAGAAGATTTAGCATGCGCCTATTCCCGCGCATCACCAATGCGTAAAGGAACCGGACTCCTTTATCGCGCGCTTCATCGATCAGCTGGTGCGTCAGGTGCAGGCCTAGCCCGCGTCCCTGCCAGCGGTCCTCGATGAGAGCGGCGTACTCAGCCCGCTCGCTACCCGATTCGCGGTCGTAGCGCACGACGGCGGTGATCTCGTCCGGTTCGTCCGGGTCCAGCGCAACCAGCGCGAAGTGGTCGACGCCGTCGACGTGAGCGAAATACTTGGCCTTTCTCTCGGAGAGCTCCTGCATGGAACCGAAGAAGCGCAGGTAGACCGTCTTTTCGCTGAGCCGGTCGTGGAACCGCTGCAGCGCGGGAACGTCGTCGGGTTCTATAGTCCGAACGGGAACGTCAACTCCTTCGGGTAGGGTAAGCGTGCCGAATTCTTCTTGATTGTGTTCTTCCTGGTTATCTTCCGTCTGTGGTGTCATAGCAAAGCAGTATGGTACCCAGAATTCCCCGGGATCCTACCTTCGAGCCGGGGGAAATGTCTTGAGAAGCACCAGGAGAGCTTGCGCCAAGGGGAACTATCGTCTCTTCCCTGACCATCCGTTCCCGAACGCCGATAACTCTGCCAGCCAGGTAGGCTCCGCGGTGGTGAAACAGGGAGGAGCGTTTAGCTGCGGTATCCGCTTCAGCGTGTTATCAAGAAACGCTGCAATGATAGAGGCTGGTACGATCAAGAAGCTTTATCGGCGTTGCCCCGGAGGCCTTTGAAGTGAATTCCTTGCGTTGCTGCTCTTGGTTCTGGCCATCGTGGGCCAGGTGACCGGGACTGCCGGCCTCAAAGCCTCCGAAGGCCTTAGCCGGTTTGGTCAGTCCGTGGTGGCGGCGCTTGGGTACTGCGCGGCGTTCTACTTCCTGATCGTTGAGCCTCGAGCAGATCTCTTTAGGTGTTGCCTACGCCGTCTGGTCGGGGCTCGGCACCGTCGGCTCCGTGCTCCTCGGGGTGCTGGTATGGCGGGAGGCGCTGGGTCCGGCCCACCTTGCCGGCATCGGTCTGATCGTAGCCGGCGTAATAGTGCCCAACGTCCTGCCCGGTAGTACCGGCGCGTAGGGCCTACGCTCCTCGAACACGGAGCCCTCCTGGAGACGCGAGACCGGCGGCGCCCGTCGGCGGACGCCGGCGGACGTCAGCCCGCTACGCTACGTCCCGCTGCCGGAAGGCGAGGGCTGCGATGAGGAGGAACGCCGCGAGGTAGACGCCGAGCACCAGCGCGGCCTGCGTGGCCCCTACGTCCGGGCCTGGTGGCGCGAAGGGCTGTTGTAGGAGCCTCCGGTGAAGGAGTCGGCGAGGAAGCCGGAGTTCTGCCCGAGAAAGAACTGGCGGGCGTCCTGGAAGGATTCGTTCGGGATCGGCAGGCCGAAGACTATGCCTTCGAGGGCCAGGGCGTAGAAGAGCCCGAGCCCGATGGCGAGCGCGGTGCTCCGGAAGAGCGTGGCTAGAAAGACGCCCAAAGCTGCCCAGACGGCCAGGATGACCGCGCCGGCCCCCAACCCTTCGAGTAGCTGCGCCAGCGGCGGCCAGCCCACCGCCGCGCCCTGGATCCCGGCTACGACGAGGCTGCAGATGGCTCCGGCGACGAACGCCAGCAAGACGAACAGGGCGAGCGCCGCGCCGAGGGCGAGCATCTTCGCGAAGAAGGCGGTGAGCCTGCCCGGTCGCTGGGAGAGGACGGTCTTCAAAGTCCCCCAGCCGTACTCGCTGCCCACGAACAGCGCCCCGAGGATCAGGGCCAGCGTCCCTCCGGTGCCGGAGATACCCGAGAGCACGTAGGCGGCCATGTTCTCCGGATACAGCTGCGACATCAGCTGCTCGGAGGCGGCCTCGCTCTGGGTCTGCATCTTGGACTGCATCTCGGGCGGGGCGTCCTCGGGGACCTCGGGTTCGGGGAGGTTGGCGAAGAACGCGTAGGGTAGGGCGTAGGCGAACAGGACCACGAAGGCCAGCCAGATCGCCGTGAGCACCCACACGGCCGGACGCTTGTACAGCTTGAGAAGCTCCGCCATGAAGCTCGCCCCCATCAGACCGTCTCGCCACCGGTGAGCTCCAGGAACATCTCTTCGAGGGAGCGCTCGACCATCCTGAGCTCGCTCACCCGCACCCCCGCGTTCACGAGGCCAGCGTTGACCTCCGCCGCGCGCGCCGGGTCCACTGTTATCCTGAGCATCCCATCGGCCACCTGCGCCTCCTCGACCTCCGGCAGATCTTGCGCTACTCGCGTCGCCTCCTCCAGGGGCTCCGCCCGCACCAGCAGCCCTCCCTCCCGGCCCCGGAGCTCCTCCATCGTCCTCTCGGCGACGAGTTTGCCTCTCAGGATCACGCCGATTCTGTCGCAGATCTGCTCGACCTCTCCCAACAGGTGGCTGGAGATCAAGACCGTTTTGCCCTCCTCCCTGACACCGCGGATGATCGCTCGCATGTCCGCCATCCCCTTGGGATCCAGGCCGTTCGCCGGCTCGTCGAGGATCAGGAGCTCGGGGTCTTTGAGGAGCGCGGCCGCCACGCCGAGCCGCTGCTTCATCCCGAGCGAGTACTTCTTGAACCTGTCGCCCGCCCTTCCGGAGAGCTCCACCTGCTGCAGAACCTCTTCCACCCGCGAGGGCGCCACGCCGGAGTAACGGGCCATCACCCGCAGGTTGTCCCTCCCCGAGAGATACGGGTAGAACGCCGGGGACTCGACCAGAGCGCCGACCCGCGCGAGCCCCGCCGGCGCGCCCGGCGCTTCGCCCAACACGGTCGCGGTCCCGGAGGACGGTTTGATCAGGCCGAGGATCATCCTTAGCGTCGTGGTCTTGCCCGCGCCGTTGGGTCCGAGGAAGCCGTAGACCTCGCCGCGCCGGACGCTCAGGTCCAGGTCGTCGACGGCCGTGATCCTGGCGCCGTAACGCTTGGTGAGCCCGCTGGTCTCGACGAGCAGGGCGTCGTCCCGGCCGTCCGTCTGCGAGGTCTCGGGGATCATCGGCCTCCTTCCATGCTCCTAACCTCGCCGGAACTTTATCATCCCGATGACACGCCGGAGAGCATCAGCGCGTACGCATGATCCCATAGATACAAGAGTCTGCTAAACTCCCGGGTCATGGATCGATACGCTTTCGAGGTGCGACTGACGCCGGCGGCGCGGGAGTTGCTCCGGCCCGGCGAGGCGCTGGTCCTCGACTGGCACCGGCTGGCGGTCTGCTGCGCCGGTGCGGGGGAGTCGAGCCTCTACGTAATGAAGGAGGAGGGCGCCCGCAAGCGCAAGGGCCTCGTGCGCCTCAAGGGGGAGGACCCGATCTACGCTGCGCGAGCCATCTTCCCGCACCTGGCCGGTCGCGGTGTTAGCGTCGATGCCCGCAAGGTACTGGGCTTCCGCCGCTTCACCTCCGACTTGCCGGGCGACTTCGGACTTCGGGCCGTCATGGGACGCCTGCCGGAGCCGGATCGGGAACCCGACCGGAGCGTATACTAGAACTTCCGGCGTTCGCCGGTTTGGATCTCAGACTCGTCTTGAACTGGGTGGCTCCGGCCATGCTCGCGGAGGTATTCTCGATAGAAGTCATAGGGACGAGAAGATCCGCAAGACCGTGATCGATAAACGCTACTTGAAGAAGAGGAGTAAGGGCCCGACGAGCGAGTTGGAAACTGACGAGAACCAACCGGACAGGAAGGCGCTAGCAGCCTTCGTGGTGGCGAACGTGGAGCTCGAACGATGGGAAGGGTTGCTCGACCGTCTCAGCGCCCGGTTGGCGGGGCTACCGAACGAACCGCGCCAGGAGGTTGGGCGCCAAGTTACTCGAAAGGGCCCGTTTGTTTGGCCCTTGCTGGGGGTAGGTAACGAAACGAACGCAAGTCGGATCGGTGGCGGAGAGGGTGTTGAAGATGGCGCAATGTGAAGTTTGTGGCAATGAATATGACAAGGCGTTCCGGGTAGAGAGACCGGGCGACCAGCCGCACGTGTTCGACAGCTTCGAGTGCGCGATCCACGCGCTCGCCCCTACCTGCGAGCACTGTGGCGTCAAGGTCATCGGCCACGGCGTCGAGGCGAACGGTTCCTTCTACTGCTGCGCCCACTGCGCGAGCATGGCTGGGGCGACCGGAGTTCAAGACCGCGCCGAAGCCTGATCTTGGCTGTCAAAGAGGATGAGTCTACGCCGAGTCAAAGACCGCCGTAGACACGCAAGTTCGTATCGTTTAAACGGCCTTCTTCGACACCGGGTAACGCTTGGCCGGTCCTGAAAGCCCCCCTTCGGAGACCCCGAGGCTTCGGTGCTTTAGCCGACGTGTCCAATAGGTGCAGCACCGCCGCGAACGTTGGCCCCTAAAGGCGGACGCGGGTCTCGACCTTCGGCATCGCCCTGAGTCGCCAGGCTAGTCCGGGGATAACCTGGGCTGGTGCACCGGCCTCGCGGCTACCCAGCTTCACATCTCGCGGCTCTGTTCATCCCTTCGCTAGTCACCCAAGCCCCTACCCATGATGGCCGAGACCTTCGCGCCGGCATCCTCCGCGGAGAGAGAGCGTGGTTGACGAAACAGGCCACGTTGGCCCCGGAACCGGCGGCAGGATAGTCGCCAGGGAGAGCACCAGCGCGATCACCGTCATCGGTTTTCCCCTCCTGGGCGTCCTGAGCAGGGGCCGCGGGGCATCGGGAGCGAGCTCTGCCCCAAGGCCGCTGCCGGAGCCCCTCGTCTGGCGATGAGGGTTCGCACAAAGTCACCACGCTTCAAGCTCACGAGGCCGTTTGTCCCCTCGCAGATGCCCCTCGCCAGAGGATCCAACGCCACTTTGCCCACGCCTGCGCAGAAGCCGTAAAGCACGAAGATAAGCTCCCCGATCATCGTTTCCCTGACCTGCCAACCCGTTCCCGAAAGCTCGTGGTGGAGGAACAACTCGGCTTCCTCCGCGAAGCTGAAGACGGCGAGGGCCTTTTCCCCACTGTCGAGGTCGATGGCGAGCACGTCCATGCTGCTGGTCTCGTGCTCGACGAGCAGCCAGTAATTCGGCCAGCGTGCTCGCGGAGCTTCCTCTTTGCCCGACAACTCGCTCATTTCCTCCTACCAGGGAGAGGCGTCCACACCAGGGGTGACCCAACGCGCGGCGCGCTCGCCAGGTATTCGACCGTGACGTACTCTAGGCCCCAGGCTTGCCTGGGGCGACCCCTGGATCACCATGACCAGGAAGAAGGACCGAAAGGTGTACGAAAACGGGCCTAAAGGTGTAGGGTTACCCGCCTTACGGCGGCGCGACTGGCGAATAGGGTTCGATCCTCGCTCATGCAAGCCGTGGAGTGGGCGGGACCGTGCCGCAAAGGGGCGGGGCTACTCGTCTTTGGCGATGTCCCAGGAGGAGACCCAGCCCTCCGAGATGGCCTTGCTCACGGCCTCGCCCCTGCTGTTGACCTCGAGCTTGCCGTAGACGTTGGAGAGGTTGCGCTTGACGGTCGTCTCCGAGAGGTGGAGGGTGTTCGCCACCTCCTTGTTGCCCATGCCGCGGGCCGCCAGACGGAGGATCTGCAACTCTCGCCCGGAGAGCGAGCTCTCCACAAGCTCCTCCGCGTCGAAGTCTTCCCTGGGCATGGTGACGGTGACGTTATCCGGGTCCCCAGGTGATACGTGGGCGACGGAGCGCACCGTGGCTGCCAGGTCCTGCGACGAGGCGTTCTTGGTCAAGAATGCGCTCGCCCCCAGCCCCAGAAGCTCGCGCACCAGGCACTGGTTGGCGAACACGGTGACGATGACCACCTTGGGCGGCGGCGAGAGTTCCAGCACCCGCTTGAGCGCCGCCTGCGCTCCCATCACCGGCATCTCGACGTCCAGGATCACCACGTCGGGCCTCGCCTCTTTCGCCAGCTCGACCGCCTCGCGGCCGTCCCCGGCCTGCCCGACGACCTCGATGTCCTCATTAAGCGAGAGCATCTCCGCCATCCCCTCGCGAACCATGGCGTGGTCATCGGCCAACAGCACCCTGATAAGCCGGCCCTCTATCTGCGCTTCTCCCTGATCAGGGGGAGACGCACCCTCACGACCGCTCCGCGATCGGACTCGGAGGTGACCTCGAAGGAGCCGTCCAGCAGCTCGGCCCTCTCCCGCATCGACTTGAGCCCCATGCCTTCGGTGACCGCCTCCGAGGTCTCGAAGCCGAGGCCGTGGTCCCAGACCAGGGAGACGACCTCCCTCGGGGAGATCTTCACCTCCACCGCTATGCTGTCGGCCTCGGAGTGGGCTACCGCGTTTCTCACTCCCTCGCGCAGGATCATGTACTGCTGGTCACGCACGTAGTCGGCGGGGAGGTGCTCTTCTTCGCCCTCGACGAGCACCTCGGATTCGACGTCTGAGGGGACGCTGATCCTCATGAGGTTCTCTCCAGGGCTATCCTCAGGCCGTTGGAGGTCTCGGTCTCTCTAAGAGCTCGTGGGAGAACTCGCGCATCAGCTCCAGCGCCGCATGGGCCGTCTTGCGCGCCAGATCCAACCTCTCTTGCGCCCTGCGGCGGGGGTCGCGTTTTGCCAGGGCCTTGTAAAGGTCCAGGCTCTGATCGACGAGCGTCATCTCGTGGGCCAGCCGGTCGTGTAGCTCCCTTGAGAAGCGCCTGCGCTCCTCGGACTGGGTCTCTTTAACTTTGGTCAAGAGGTAATCCACCTAGGAGGCCATCACCATCCTGGAGACCCGGTCCATTACTATCTCCTGGACCGCGAGTGCTATCTCCGCGACCTCCTCGGGCGAGGAAGAGGCGGGGGGTAGGTTCCGCATCACCACCGAGACGGCTGCCTTGCACAACGCCACCCCCGCCCTGAACGACTCGTCCGGGTGCGGGTTCAGGGGCTCCTTCGAGTCCTCGATGTTCCGGTATATCTCCTCTTCGACCGCGAGCAACGAGCGTTCTTCGCCCCGGAGGACCTTCGCGGCGCGCTCGCCCGCTAAAAAGTTAAGAAAGTTTAAGAAAAACTAGCAAAATCCCGGAAAAATTCTGTCTTTTGCGGTCTAAAGGAGTTGACCCGACCTGATTAGTTAATTAAGATAAAAATCGGAAAGGTACCATGGTTGCAGGTGCCATGTATAAGCAACACAGGGAGGACCTATGAGAAGGCTGACGATCTTGGCTATCTTTGCTCTTGTGGCTTCGCTCATCCTCGTGCCCGCTGCTCTGGCGCAGGATACAGCTGAGGAGGAGGCGATACCGGAGATACTCGAGGAGCAGGCTGAGGATCCGCAAGAGTCGCAGGCCGAGAACGTCGCCGAGGGTCAGCGGGAGGCGGCGCTCGAGGAGCAGGTCGAGGCTCAGCAGGGGACGGAGATCACGCCCGAGCAGGACGAGGCGCTCGAATCGCTAGCTGAACTCGAGGGCGTGGAGCCCGAGGCAGCGGCGCCGCCCCCGCCACCCCCGCCCCCCGCACCGGCGGCGCCTAAGGCGGAACCCAAGGTAGAGCCTAAGATGGAGGAGAAGGGCAAGGAGAAGGAGAAGATGAAGGAGATACCGAAGACCGGTGGTCCGGGGATCGGTATGCTCCTGCCCGCCGGCGTCCTGCTCCTTGGCTCGGGTATCGTGGCGTTCACCGTCGTACGGCGCAGGGGTTAGTCCAAAGACAGGTCTCTGGCGAGATCCGGGCGGAGGAGTGCTCGCACTCCTCCGCCCTTTTTCGTGCTCGGAGATAGACGGCTTTCGGGTGCTGCCTGCTTCTCCGGTGTGCTTATGCTTTAAAGTATAATGCGCCGGAAGGGGAGCTAACGGAGGAGGATCTCGCTTTGGCGGACGCAGCGTACATCTCGCGGGTAAAGATAGAGCCGGTGGAGGGGAAGACCCGGCGGGCGCAACTCCCCGCCGAGGAGGAGCCGGTGCTCTTCGGGGTCCACGACGAGGTGGCCGAGCACTATGGCGTCTCCCCGGACGCGGAGGAGCCACACTCCTCGACGCTCGACTACCTGGTCGCGGCGGCCGGTGGGTGACTGCTCGGCACCTTTGCCGGCGCGCTGGCGGCGCGTCAAGTCTCCTTCGACAAAGATAGCCTCTACGCCGACACCGTCGGGGAGATAGAGGTCGAGAGCAAGGTGCTCGTGGTCAAGAGGATCACGACCACCTTCCACCTCGCGGCGGACGAGAGAGACCGCGAGACCATAGAACGGGTGCTGGAGGTGTACGCTGACGGTTGCCCGGTCGCCCGGTCCATCAGGGACAGCATAGAGATCGAGAGCGAGCTGGACCTCACGCCCGCGTAGACCCGAGAATGGGTTCGATGTCCGGGCCCCGTGGTAGAACGGGGCCCGTATCTCTTGTACGCATAAGGAGGCTCCGTGGAGAACGATGCTCGCGCCAGGATAACGGTCTTTAGCGACTACGTCTGCCCGTTCTGCTACCTCGAGGAGCCGAACCTCGCCCGCGTCCGGGAGGAGTATGGGGAGGCGGTCGAGGTCGACTGGCGTGCCTACGAGCTGAGGCCCGAGCCCATCCCGACCCTCGACCCGAACGGCGATTATCTGCACCGCGTGTGGAACGCCTCCGTCTACCCGATGGCCAACTCTTTGGGTATGACGCTCCGCCTCCCTCCCGTCCAGCCCCGGAGCCGCAAGGCCCTCGAAGCGGCCGAGTACGCCCGCGAAGAAGGCAGGTTCGACGAGATGCACGAAGCCCTCTTCCGCGCCTTCTTCGAGGATGGCGAGGATATAGGAGATACGGAGGTGCTACTGGGGGTCGGCGCCTCCGCCGGGCTCGACCGCGAGGGGCTCCGGGCCGCGCTCGAGGAGGGGCGCCACACGGAGAAGGTCCTCGCCGACGAGGAGCTAGCGCGCAGGCTCGGCGTGGGTTCCGTGCCGACGATGTTCGTCGGTCCCGCCGGCGAGCCGCTCGAAAAGGCTGAGGCCATCGTCGGCGCCCAGCCCTACGGCGGACGCATCGAAGCCGCCGTCGAATGGGCCCTGTCGCGCCGCTAACCTACCACCCGGGCTGGATCCTCCACCCCCCATCGATTCCTCGTAGCACGGCTCGTAGCACTGCTCGCGGTCGAACTTTATCTTCTCGCCTCTCCTGAGCATATACCGGGCCGCAAGCAGTCGTCGTGGAATACTAGATGCTTCCGGCGTGCTCGTAATGTGGGGTGGTATTCTGTTAACCTACACCATATTGGGGGTATTTGCGGTCCTCGGGCCCTGGTTGTGTTTAGTTAACAAAGAGGGATATATAATTGTTTTTCAGGGAGCAAACCGTCGGAGGTGGTGAGGTACTGGAAGCCTCGGTTGGAACGGTCCTTGGGGGGCGCTACAGGGTACAGAGCACGCTAGGCACGGGGGGAATGGCCGTCGTCTACAAGGCGGAGGACGCGATCCTCGGACGCTGCGTAGCCCTGAAGACGCTCCACCCTCGCTACGCTGAGGAGGCCTCCTTCAGGTCGCGCTTCAAGCAGGAGGCGCGGGTGATGGCCTCCCTAGACCACGAGAACATCGTCAAGGTCTACGACATCTGCCAGGACGGCGAGGTTCCGTTCATCGTGGCCGAGTACGTCGAAGGGCAGGACGTGGGGAGCGTGCTCAAGGGTACGCCCGAGGGCCGTCTGGGTGAGCGATTCACGAGGGGGGTGGTCGGGCAGCTCCTGGAGGCGCTCGACTACGCGCACCGGCGCGGGGTCGTCCACCGCGACGTAAAGCCCTCGAACATCCTCATCACGCGGGAAGGCGCCGTCAAAGTCGCGGACTTCGGCATCGCCCGCATCATCGAAGAGGAAGAGGCGGGGAAGCCCGGCGAGATCATCGGTAGCGCCCGGTACATGTCGCCCGAGCAGCTCCGGGGCGATGAGACCACCGCCCGGAGTGACCTCTACTCCGTCGGCATCCTCCTCTACCACTGCCTCACCGGAAAGCCGCCCTTCTCCGGCGACACCAAGAGCGTCGCTCGCCAGCAGATCCACAAAGATCCCACCCCCCCGCGCAAGCTGAACAAGGCGATCTCACCGGTCATCGAAACGGTCATCCTGAAGGCCCTCGCCAAGGATCCGAAAGACCGCTACCCCTCCGCCTCCGCGATGCTCGGGGATCTGAGAAGGGGGGGCGGCGGTGCGGGAGGCTACGGCGAGGCCGCGAGGCCGCGCAAGAGCCGCCGCAAGGGCCGCGGCGGGAGTCGCAAGGTGATCCTCGCTTCCTCGGTATGCGCCCTGCTCCTTCTGGGAGCCGGCACCGCCACCGCCGCCGTCGGTTTCGGCTACCTCGATTCCGAAGTCCTGCCCTGGCGGGCCGAGAGGGCCCTGACGACGGCGGTCCAGCCCGTGGTGGAGGACCCACCGGAGGCCCCGGCGGAGACGGAGGACGCGTCTGAAACCGGGGAGGCCTCCACCGGGGAG
>JAUJNO010000001.1:519309-521254 GCA_030448125.1 Rubrobacteraceae bacterium
ACCGGGGAGGCCTCCACCGGGGAGACCGGGCGGACGAGCACAGAGCTAGCCGCGCAACCGGCGGCCCAGAGGCTCGCGCCCGTGCCGAACGTCGACGCGTACTTCGACTACTTCGCGATCGATACCCTGCGCAACAGCGGCTTCCAGCCGAGGGTCGTCTACGAGTACCGCCAGGGGTACTTGAACAGCGGCGTCACCTGGAGCACCGACCCCGCCATCGGCACCCTGGCGCCCGTCGGCTCGACCGTCACCGTCTACGTTACCCCCAAGGACCAGCCCCAGATCGTCCAGGGTCAAGCCCCGATCGTCCCGGCCCAGCCCCAGATACAGCCCCAGGTCCAACCCCCGGTTCCACCCCCGGTCTAAAGAGCAAGGAAACGAAAAGAGGCCGGCAGTAGAGCCGGCCTCGCAAGAACCTTACCTCGTCGCGGTCGCAGCTCTAGGCGAACCTCCGTTCCCGGTCGATCATGTCGGCTATGACCGGGTAGCGGTAGTCGACGCCCTGGTTGATCTTGTAGGCTGCGTAGCATCCTTGGACAAAGGGTACCAGCATGAGCAGGAACATTATCGGCCACAGCAAGAAACCGATTATGAATATGGTCAGGAAAGCCGTTATGAGCCACCCTGCGGAGATGATCACGAGCCAGGCTACTTGATTCCACAGTGATTGTAGAGCGTGGAACGCCACCCTTTGGGAGCGGTCTTTGTAGACAAGCCAAACGACCAAAGCAGCTACCGGGCCTAAGAGCGAAACTCCTGCCGTGAGTATATTGACGAGTACGCTCAGGTGCGAGAGCATTGACCACGTCCGCTCGTCCTGGACGCTCATACCGCCGCCCACCGGGATCCGGTTCAGCCGAGGCTCTTCCCGGGGGGTACCGTAGTTCGGGTCCTCTTGCTGCATGCTCGCTCCTTTTGTTCGTCGTTGCTTCGACACTATCCGGTTCTTCACCACGGCGCAAGGCCTCCTCGAAAAGCCCTCTACTCTACATTACTCCTCCCCCCGTCTGGCTCCCCACACGGTACGCGCGGCGCCGATTCGCGGCGACGTGCCAGAGGAGGAAGACCGCCACCGGGAGCGCGCACCCGTCTTCGGTGGCGAAGGTGACCTCGTAGCTCCGGCCTGTCAGTCCCCCGGAGACGCGCGCCGCCCTCTCGCCATCGGGGTACGAGGCGACCGCGAGGTTGCGGAAGAAGCTGGCGCGCGCCTCGTAGGTCCGGCCGCCGCAAAGGATCTCGAGCTCGTCGACGGAGCGTCCCTTTGGAGCGGCCGTGAGCACCTCCTCGCTGTCCGCGACCATCCGGAAATTCGTCCCCGACCTCTTCAGGGTGGCCGCGTAACCTCTGGACTTGAACTCGGCGACCGAGAGCCCGCGTAGCCGCAGCCAGCCAAACCGTTCGTCCCTGGGGTCCAAAAGGGCGAACTTCGCCGCGAGGAGGCCGCGAGGGCGGGCGGTGAACGAGCCTCCGAGGCTCTGTTGGAGGTCGTATCCCCAGGAAGAAGCGGTTCTCGGTATGCTGCCCATCGTAACAACCTATACGCAGGGCGCCGCTGTGGAGTTTCGCGGGGCGGGGTAGTACATTAACGCGACGGCGAAGAGAGGGCATCCATATGGAGCTACAAAACAAAGAGCAACTCAAGACGGAGATCCTGCAGACCTGGCTAAAGAGCGCCTGGGTGTACCCGATGCAGGGTCCCGAGGACCAGACTTTCCTGCGCCTGACCCCCGGCGGTCGCCTGAAGATGCGGCGCAGGATCGGGGAGCTCGAGAGCGCTCTGGGGGTGGAGGGGAGCGACCTCTTGAAGCAGGAGGAGGCAGGCACCCTCCCCGTCGAGCGTGACAAGCTCGAGCTGGCGATGATGGTCCAGGCCTACACCTCCGAACGCCGGTTCATCGAGAGCCAGGGCACCTCTCTGGGCACCGCTGCCGTAGCCCTCGAAGAC
>JAUJNO010000001.1:521354-579646 GCA_030448125.1 Rubrobacteraceae bacterium
AGCCCGTAGCCGACCATCCGGTCGAACGCGATGTGTGCGAACCACACGAGTGCCAGGGAGACGATCAAAGAGCTCGCCGCCAGCAGGCCGAGGGCGGCCAGAAGACCGGGCGCGGCGTAGGTGTGGAACAGGTTGTAGCTGATGGCCCCTACCCGGCTTCCGGCCAGGTACCCTAGCATGGAGACGTCGGGCGCCAGGAACAGCAGGACGAACAGCAGCCAGTTCCCCCCGTTCAAGCCGTAGAGCAGGACGCTCAGGGTTAGGAGGGTAGCGCCTTCGATCCTCAAGAGGGCGGGGGGAAGGGTGAACTTCACGGTTCTTACGAGCCTCCTCGCTAGTTCGGCCCACCCGAAGTTCGGGGAAGGCGCCGTGTTTGGCAAACTATATCGTCTCCCAGGAGGTCGGCTACGTATCGGGCGAGGTGATCGGTGTGGTGGGCGGAGTGCCGCTGCCCACCTGGAGAGCCCGCCCGATAGGGGGCGCCCAAACCTCTGGTACGCGTCCCCTTACCTTCGCCGCCCGGGTAGCGGGTTCGCTCCGGCACTGCCATACTGTGATGGGGACGACGTGCTAACTTCTGACAGGTGAGGTGCGGAGGAGATGGGCGCTACCGGATCTACCCTGGCTTATCTAGAAGGCGCGCTGTCGGAGGCGACGTATTCACCTGACGAGCTGATGAACCTGGACCCTGTCGACGACCGTCCGTTGCTCGCGCGGTACGACCTGGAGGAGGCTGCCCGTACCCTGACACCCGAGTCGCTGGCGAGCCGGCGAACGACGAGCGGTATGTGGCGTTGGGCCGAGCTACTACCGGTGCGGGAGCAGAGCAACGTCGTCTCTTTGGGCGAAGGAGACACGCCGCTGTTGCCGCAACCCCGGCTCGGAGAAGCTTTAGGCATACCGCGCCTGTCCACGAAGGTGGAGGGGTTAAACCCGACCGGCTCGTTCAAGGCCCGCGGGATGGCGGCCGCGGTCTCCCGAGCCCTGGAGCTCGGCGTGACTTCGTTCATAGCGCCCTCCGCGGGGAACGCCGCCGGAGCGCTGGCAGCTTACGGCGCGGCGGCCGGCGCGGAGGTCACAGTGCTCACGCCCGCGGACGTAGCGCCCGCTAGCCGGGACGAAGTGCTGGCGATGGGTGGTCGTCTGGTGCTGGTGGAGGGTCTCATAAGCGACTGCGGCCGTATCGCGTCAGCCATGGCCGGGAAGACCGGGGCTTTCGACGTCAGCACGCTCAAGGAGCCGTACCGCGTCGAAGGCAAGAAGACGATGGGACTGGAGCTGGCGGAGCAGCGCGGCTGGCGGCTGCCCGACGTGATCGTCTACCCGACGGGTGGCGGCACGGGCCTGGTGGGGATGTGGAAAGCCTTCGGCGAACTGGAAACTCTCGGCATGATAGGCCCGGAGCGACCGAGGATGGTCAGCGTGCAAGCGGAGGGCTGCGCCCCCATCGTCAGGGCGTTCGAGGCCGGCGAACGCTTCGCCGAGCCCTGGGAAGACGCGGATACCAGGGCATCGGGCATTCGCGTCCCGTCCGCCGTGGGCGACTTCCTCATACTCGATGCGCTGCGAGAATCAGGGGGCACGGCGGTGGCGGTGGACGAGCAATCCATCGCGGAGATGCAAATGTTCGCGGGGCGTATGGGAGCCGGGTACGTAAGTCCGGAGTCCGCGGCCGCTCTCGCAGCCGTCCCCGAACTGCGGGAGCGGGGGAAGTCGGTCGAGACGCCGACCTCGTCGTCTTCGATTGCGGCATCGGCCAGAAGTATCCGCCGCCTCCCGGACTCCCGGATCCTCCGGTCGTCGATCCCTCCGACTACGATCTGGAGTCGCTAATAGAACAGGTCGGTTCGTACAGCCACGAGCCCGGAGATCGCTGAGACGGATTGAAGCTACCGTTGGGCCTCGGGAGCTCTTTTGTCCAGGATTCTCTTGACCAGGTAGTTCACCCCCCACAGAACGAGCCCGACCAGTAGCAGCGCCCCCGCCCGCAAGAAGGTAGCTCCCTCCTGCTGGGTCAAAGACCTAGCGAAACCAGGATCCCGAGGATGGGGAATACGCTCGGGGTGCGGAAGTGTTGGTGTTCGACCCGGTCTCTCCTGAGCACGAAGACGGAGACGTTGACCACGATAAACACGAAGAGAAGTAGCAGTACGGTAGCCCTGGCGAGGGCTCCAATGTCTCCGGTAGCGATCAGGATCATGACGACCAGGATCGTAAAGACGATGGAGACCCACGGCGTGCGGCGGCCCCGATGAACTCTGGCGAATATCGAGGGCATTACCCCCTGATCGGCCATACCGTAGAAGACCCGGGAGGCCATGATCGTGTTGATAAGCGCCCCGTTGGTCACGGCGAACAGGGCAATCAGCGAGAACAGCTGCGTCGGGATCGGCACGGGACCTTCCCTTACTACCTCGAGCAGAGGACCTGTCGAGGACGCGAGTTGCTGAGTGTCGACCACCATCGAGGCCGTGAAGGTGACGAGCAGGTAGATCACGCCAGCGATGAGCAGGCCGCCGAGCAGGGCGCGCGGGTAGATCCTGCTGGGGTTCTGGGTCTCCTCGGCCACGTTGACCGAGTCCTCGAAGCCGATCAAGGCGTAGAACGATAGCGCCGCGCCGGCCAGGATCGCTACCACGACGCTTGACCCCTCGTTGAACTCGAAGGCCCTGCTCGGCTCCCCGGAGCCGGTAGAGAGGGCCACTATACCTATCAGGACGATGAGCAACAGCCCGATCACCTCGATAATCGTGAAGACTACGTTGATCCTTACCGACTCCGAGATGCCCCAGAAGTTGATCAGGCCGACCACGAAGATGAGGAGGAGCGCGGCGAGGACTGTCGGCACGTCGATAAACTGTTTCAGGTAGTCGCCGCCAAAGGCCCGGGAGAGGGCGGCAGCGGAGAAAAGGCTGGAGGCCGCGACGGCGAAGGCCACCATGAAACTCACGAAAGGCACCTTGAAAGCGTTGTGGGCGTAGGTAGCGGTCCCTCCAGCCCGGGGATATTTCGTGACCAGTTCAGCGTAGCTGCACGCCGTAAAGACGGCGAGTATCAAGGCGAGTAGAAACGCCACCCAGATGGCGCCGCCGACCTGCGCCCCGACCTGGCCCACCAGCGCGTAGATCCCGGCCCCCACGATGTCGCCGACGACGAAGAAGATCAGCAGCCACTGACCGATGCCGCGCCTTAGCCGTTCGGGCTGCTCCGATGCCTGACTACCGTTGTTCCTGTCCCGTCCATCGTCCATCCCTCCCAACCTCGCTGAACCCCACGTCCCCGTATCCCACGGTATCACCCGCCGTCTCGCGCCAGGCGTAATGGTGCTGGCAACTGGTATCAGTATTGGTGTTCCCAAGAAGAGACTACTCAAAGCGATTTTCTTGTCCTTGTCTCCGACGCTTCCTCCGGTCAAGTTTGACCGTCTAACCTCCACGCCGCTTTCCCGAATGCCACCGCGTAGAATGATAATAACTGGGCAATCGGAGTTTTGGAGGAGTTGTGGATAGCCTTTTCGAGTCTTTGGAGGGCGGTGAGGATCGCGAAGAACGGCTCGCGGAGCTCGCCCGGCAGGTCTCCGTATGCACGAGATGCGACCTCGCGCTCAACAGGACGAACACGGTCTTCGGGACCGGCGACCCGTACTCTCCATTGATGCTCGTCGGCGAGGGGCCGGGGGAGAACGAGGACGCGACGGGGCTGCCGTTCGTGGGGCGGGCCGGCAAGCTCCTCGACGACATCCTCGCGGCCGTGAACCTGACGCGAGGGGACGTGTACCTAACGAACACCGTTAAATGCCGGGCGGCCGTAGAGGAGGGCGGGAGGATGAAGAATCGCCCGCCGAGGACCGGGGAGATCAAGGCTTGCAACCCCTACCTCCAGGGCCAGATGGAGGCGGTGAAGCCAGAGATCATCCTCTGCCTCGGCGGTCCGGCCGCTAAGACTCTGATAGATAAAGATTTCAGGATCACCAAAGACCGCGGCAAGTGGTACGACCTACAGGATGGCATCAAGGCGATGGCGACGTTCCACCCGGCCTACGTCCTGAGACAACGCGGCGAGGACCTCGACGGCGCCAAACGCGCCGTCTGGAGAGACATCCAGAACGTCTACGCCGAGTACCAGAAGGCGCTGGAAGAGCGGGGATGAGCCTTGGGCCTCTTTCGAGCTTTCCTGCTCACTGTTTGCCTGGTCCTGTCTCTCGCGTTGCTAGCGTCCTGCGGAGGGTCGGACGCGACCGATAGCCAAGGGGAAGGCCAAGGGGGAGGGGAAGGCCAGGGCGAGAGCCAGGGTAGCGGCGCGCCCGCCGCCGCCGAGCAGGGTAGCTGGCAGACGAGGGCGTCTTTGCCGACGACGCGAAGCGAGGCGGCGGTCGCCGAGCTCGACGGCAAGGTCTATGTGCTGGGCGGCTACACTGAGGAGGCCATAGCGTCGACCCTCAACCATGTCTACGACCCGGCGACCGATGCCTGGGAAGAGCTCGCTCCCATGCCGTGCGGCCTCAACCACGTGGGCGTCGCCGGCTACGAGGGCAAAATCTACGCCGTCGGCGGCTTCACGGGCGGGGACAAGGGGCCCGTGGCGGATGTCTACGCCTACGACGTAGCCACCGATACCTGGGAGGAGCTTGCGTTCCTGTCGGCCCCGCGCGGTTCGGTGGCCGTGACCGAGCTTGACGGCAGGATCCACGCCATAGGCGGACGCGACACCTCGGAGGCGGACGTTGATACCCACGAGGTCTACGACCCGGCGACGAATACCTGGGAGGAACTCGCGCCCCTGCCGACCGCCCGAAATCACGTACCCGCCGTGGCTCTTAACGGCAGAATCCACGTGCCCGGCGGCCGCTTCGAGACCCCCGAGGTCAACACCGACGTACACGAGGTTTACGATCCGGTCTCCGACTCGTGGGAGGAGGCCACGCCCTTGCCCACTCCGCGCAGCGGCATCGCGGGCGCGGCCCTGAGTGGGCTCGTGCTGGTCTTGGGCGGCGAGGATGACGTGGGCACCTTCGAAGAGAACGAGGCCTACGACCCGGAGACCGACACCTGGACAACTTTGGCGCCCCTGCCGACCCCCCGCCACGGGTTCGGCGCGGTCACGATCGGCGACGCCGTCTACGTCCCTGCTGGCGCCCCCGAAAAGGCCGGTGGCCGGCTAGGCGATGTCCTCGAGGTCTTTACGCTGTCGTAGGGGACGATACCCGTAGAGACGCGAAAATACGGGAGGGATATGACGAGGAGGCTACGCACCGCGCTGTTAATACTGGCTGTGGGCTACCTGGCGACTTTGCTCGCGGCCTGCGGAGGCTCGGAGACGACCGGAGACGGGGAGGAAGGCCAGGGCGAGAAAGGGGGCAACGGCGAGTCCGCCGCGAGCGGTCGGGGTAGCTGGCAGACCGGCGCGTCCTTGCCGGAGGGACGCAGCGAGGTGGCGGTCGCCGAGCTCGACGGCAAGGTCTACGTTATCGGTGGATACACCGGGGAGACGACATCGTCGAGGCTCAACCAGGTCTACGACCCCGCCACCGACGCCTGGGAAGAGCTTGCCCCCATGCCGCGTGGCCTCGACCACGTGGGCGCCGCCGGCCACGGCGGCAAGATCTACGCGGTCGGCGGCTTTACGAGCGGGAACGAGGGGGCGGTGGCGGACGTCTACGCCTACGACGTCGCCACTGATACCTGGGAGGAACTCGCGTCCCTGTCGGCCCCGCGTGGTTCGGTGGCCGTGGCCGAGCTCGACGGCAGGATCCACGCTATAGGAGGACGCGACGCCTCGGACGTGAACACCCACGAGGCCTACGATCCGGCGACCGGCGCCTGGGAGGAGCTGGCACCATTGCCGACCGCGCGGGACCACATGCCCGCCGTGGTGCTGGACGGCAGGATCCACGTGCCCGGCGGCCGCTTCGAGACCTTCGAGAACAACACCGGCGTCCACGAGGTCTACGACCCGGCCTCCGGCTCGTGGGAAGAGGCAGCCCCGCTCCCTACCCCGCGCAGCGGCGCAGCGGGTGCGGCGTTGAGTGGGCGCATGCTCGTCTTCGGCGGTGAGGAGGGCGCGGGCACCTTCGAGGAGAACGAGGCGTACGACCCGGCGACCGACACCTGGGAGGAGCTCTCACCCCTGCCAACCCCCCGCCACGGGTTCGGTGCGGCCGCGGTCGGCGAGACCGTCTACCTCCCCGCCGGCGCTCCCGTGACGGGAGGCGGCCGGCAGAGCGAGGTTCTCGAGGCTTTCGCTCTGCCGTAAGGGGCAGCGCCTTTGTACGGCGCGAGGGCGGTGGGAAGGGATGGCCGGTTCGAGATCTTGTTCGCCGGGAGTAAGAATATTACTAACCAATCCTTATTCCCCCTGCTATCATGCTGAGAAAAGTAGTGCAAAAGCGTCGAGAAGGGTTCGTGAACCTTGGTCAGCACAGTCTCCAACAACCAGATGATGGATACCATCGATAAAGATCTGCTCAACCTCATTCAGCGGGAGTTCCCGCTGGATCGGGAGCCGTTCGAGGCGATGGGGCGTACTCTGGGTTTGCCTGGGGACGAAGTGATCCGGCGCATAGAGGCGCTCAAGAGGGGGCGGGTGATACGCCAGATCAGCGCGATCTTCGACACCCGCGTCCTGGGCTACCAGTCGACCCTCGTCGCGGCCAGGATACCGTCCGAGAAGCTCAACTCCGCCGCCAAGGCCGTGAACTCCCACCCCGGCGTCTCCCACAACTACGAGCGCAACAACGAGTTCAACCTCTGGTACACCGTGGCGGTGCCGCCCGACTCCAGGCTCGGCCTGGAGGGCACCGTGGACGTGCTGCACAAGATCAGTGGCGCCGAGAAGACGCGCATCCTTCCGACGCTGAAGCTGTTCAAGATCGGGGTTACGCTAGACATGAGGGAGGGCGCTACCGCCAGGAAGGAGGCCCCGCAGTACGGCGAGAGTGACCGGGCGGGCGCCGACCGGAACATCTCGGAGGATGACAAGGCGGCTATCCAGGCGTTGCAAGAAGACGTGCCGCTCACCCCCAGACCGTTCGACCTGTGGGGGCGGCAGGTCGGGCTCTCCTCCGAGGAGCTTCTAGAGCGGGCGTACGACTTGCAGCGGCGCAAGATCATGCGCCGCTTCTCGGCGGTGCTCTACCACCGCAAGGCGGGCTTCCGGGCGAACGCGATGGGCGTCTGGAAGGTGCCCGAGGCGCGGGTGGAAGACGTCGGCAACGTGTTCGCCCAGTACCAGGCGGTCTCCCACTGCTACCAGCGCCCGGTCTATGAGGACTGGCCGTACGCCCTCTTCAGCATGGTCCACGGCCGCTCGGAGGAGGAGTGCGAGTCGGTCCTCGACGCGATGGCCGCCGAGACCGGTCTCACGGAGCGCCTCTCCCTGTACTCCACCCGCGAGTACAAGAAGACGAGGGTGCGCTACTTCACCCCGGAGATGGAGGCCTGGGAGAAGCTCTACGCCGGCGTCCTCCGCTAGAGCCGCCCAAGAGGACCTTTTGGTGAGCGCCCCCGTCCCGGCACTGTCCGGCGGGGGCTTTCTCGTCTTCGAGATATGCTGAGCGTGCTGAGCGCCTCCCTGTTCGTCGCACTCTTCGCGGCGTTCCTGGCGGGGTGCGTCTCGGGGTTGACCGGGTTCGGGCTCGCCCTTATCAGCGTGCCGTTGTTCCTCTTCGTCTACGACCCGACGACGGTCGTGGCGCTTACGGCCGTGCTCTCGGTGGCCATCAACGTGGCCGTGGTGTGGGACTCGTGGAGGGACGCGAACAAGCGGCTGGTGCTCGCGCTCCTGCCCCCGGCCTTTGTCGGCGTCGCGGCGGGCGTCGCGGTGCTGAAGGTCGTGGACCCGTTGTACATCCGGCTCGGGGTCGGGGTCTTGGTGGTCCTCTCGACGCTGCTCCTCCTGCGGGAGGTCCGGCTCCCCGGCGCCGGGACGTGGTGGGGGCCGGTCGTCGCCGGCTCGGCGAGCGGCGCGCTCTCTACCTCGACGGGCCTGGCCGCTCCCCCGATAGTGATTCTGCTGGCCTCGCGCGGCCTCCCCAAGCATACCTTCCGGAGCTCGAGCGCCCTCTTCTTCCTCCCGATGAGCCTCGCGGGGCTCGTCGCCCTCGTCTTGTGGGGTCTCATGGACGGCGGTCACGCCACACTCGCCCTCGCGCTCGTCCCCGTCGCGTTCCTGGGCAAGCTCCTCGGAACCGCGCTCCTCACGAGGATCTCCGAGAAGACCTTTCGCCGTACGAGCCTCGGCTTCACCCTGCTCACCGGCGCTCTCGGGGTTGCTACCGCCCTTTGGGCTTTGATCTAGCGGCTAGACACCTAGCTTCCCTGCCAGTTCGATGAGGTCGTCGACGACGAGGTCGAAGGAGGGGTCAGGCTCCTCCGCTTCTCCTCCGGGGCCCCACTCCAGGGGACGTAGAACGTAAGCCGCCCGGAGACCGTAGGTCTGCGCGGCGCGCAGGTCGCTCGGGTGGGCGGCTACCAGCATGACCTGTTCGGGACGCAGGTCGAGGAGGTTTGGTGGCATCAGGTAGGTCTCGGGATCGGGCTTGTAGTGACGGACGAGCTCGGCCGAGAGGATCAAATCCCACGGCAGCCCGGCCCGTTTGGCCATGTTGGTCAGAAGGGCGACGTTGCCGTTGGAGAACGTCGAGATGACGTACCGCTCTTTCAGACGCGCAAGCCCGGCGACGGAATCCGGCCAGGGGTCGAGGCGGTGCCACGCCTTGTTTAAGTGGTCTCTCTCCTCCTCCGTCAGGCCTTCGACGCCGAACTCTTCGAGCAGTTCTTCGAGGGAGGCGCGGTGGAGGGCGTCGAGGTTCGTCCAGGGGAGTTCGCCGCGCCGCACCCGGTCCATTGAGGGCGCGTAGCGGCCGCGCCACTTGTCGGCGAAGGCGGCCCAGTCGACGTCGAGGTCCTTCTTCCGGCCCATCTCCTCACCCTCCCGGATCACGGAGCCGCGCCAGTCCACCACCGTGCCGAACACGTCGAAGACGAGCGCCTTGACGTCCGGAACGCTTATTACGCTTCCTTCCGAACCGCCAGTAGCCCGGCGGCTTCGAGTGCGGCTTCGATTGCCTCTTCAGAGTCGGGAGGGACGGGCAAGGCGGGGCCGCGCACGGTAGGGGAGATGGGGACGCCGAGCTTCTTCATGGCGAGTTTCGTGGCGCCGAGGCCCGGGTCGCTCAAGGCGTACATGGACGTGAGGTGGAGAACGCGCCGGTGCAGCTCCGCCGCTCTTGTGAGATCTCCGCCCTCGAAGGCCCTCACGAGGCCGACGAAGAGCTCCGGGGCGATATTGGAGAGGCCGCATATGGAGCCGTCGGCTCCGGCCATGAGGGCGGGTAGGATCTGGTCCTCGAACCCGACCAACACCACGAAGTCCGGCCGCACCTCCTTGACCTCTCTGAGCACGTTCACCGTATGCACGTACTCCTTGACCGTGTCCTTGATACCGACGACGTTCGGACATTCCGCGGCGAGCCGTCCGACGAGCTCCGGAGAGAGATCTATGCCGGTAAGCATCGGGAAGTTGTAGACGAGGGTCGGTATCTGGACCGACTCCGCGACGGTGACGAAGTGCCTGAACAGGGCCTCCTCTCCCACCTTCCAGTAGAAAGGCGAGACGGAGAGGATGCCGTCCGCCCCGATGCTCTCGGCGTGGCGCGCCAGGTCCATAGCCTCGCGGGTGCCGGTCGTGCCTACTCCCACGAGGAGCGGCACCCTTCCGCCGATTATCTCTACGACAGCCTCGGCGAAGCGCCGGCGCTCGTTCCCGTCGAGGTGGGAGAACTCGCCGGTGCTCCCCAGCGCCGAGATGCCGTCTACGCCAGCCTCTATGTGGCGCTCGATAACCGCCTCGGTGGCCCGGAGATCCGGCTCTCCCTCCTCGTCGAAGGGTGTGATCAATGCCGGCATCAGTCCTTCGAACATACGGTCCTCCACCTTTGTCTGCTTCGATGATCGCGTAGAACTATAACCGATGCCGTCTCCAGCTGGCCCAGCGTCTTCTAAGACCGCATAATTGAGGGAATACCGGAATTTTTAGGAGGAGGCGAGGGTGACGATACGGGTGGGGGCGCAGATACAACCGCAACATGCGAGCTACGGGCAGATGCGCGACGCGTGGTTGCGGGTGGAGGAGATGGGGGCGGATACGCTCTTTAACTGGGACCATTTCTTCCCGCTCTACGGGGAGCCGGAGGGCAGACACTTCGAGTGCTGGACGATGCTGGCAGCGATGGCGGAGGTTACCGAGAGGGTAGAGTTCGGGGCGCTCGTCACGTGCAACTCGTACCGCAACCCGAACCTTCTGGCGGATATGGCGAGGAGCGTGGATCATATCTCGAATGGCAGGCTCATCCTGGGACTCGGGAGCGGTTGGTTCCGAAAGGACTACGACGAGTACGGCTACGTGTTCGGGACGGCGGGGGAGAGGCTCCGAGCCCTCGACCGGGCGATGCCGGTCGTCGAGGAGCGCCTCTCCAGGTTAAACCCGGCTCCGGTGCGGGAGCGGGTGCCGGTCTTGATCGGGGGCGGCGGTGAGAAGGTAACCTTGAGGATCGTAGCTGAGCACGCCCACATCTGGAACGGGTTCGGCGACCCGCGGGAGGCGGGCCGGAAGAGCGGAATCCTGGACGGCTGGTGCGAGAGGGTCGGACGCGACCCGAAAGAGATCGAACGCTCTATTCTCATCCGGCCGAACCAGATAAAGAACGCCGACGCCTACGTCGAGAACGGCATCACCCACCTCATGCTCGGCTTCGGCGGTCCCGACTACGACCTTTCGCCCCTCGAAGAGCTTATAGTCTGGCGTGACTCACGCAACGGCGGCTAGCGACGGCTAGCGACGGCGGCCGAGCTTCCTGCCGAGCAGGAGGAGTAGCGCCCCGAGGGCGAGCGACCCGAGGACGTAGGGTGTTCTTCCGGCGCCGCCGGGTTGTGAGGTCTCCTCGATACTTTCGGTGGATGTTTCGGAGGTCGAGCAGGCGAAGAGGAAGGCGGGCGGGATGTTGAGCGGCGAGAAGCGTCGTCTGATCTGGGCGAAAGTGCGCTCCAGGTCCGGCAGGACGGCGGTCGAGTACTGGAGCACGAGCATCTGTCCATCCGGTGCCAGCGCCCCTCGCGCCGCCTCCAGGAGGCTCTGGCGCACGTCCGCCGGGAGCGAGGTGAAGGGCACGCTGGAGATTATGTAGTCAGCCTTCGTGCCTTCGAGGTAGGCGTCGACGTGCTCGGCGGAGTCGTTGATCACGCGCAGCCTCGGGTCCTTCAATCGGGCAGCGGCGGCGGAGGCGAGATCCGGCTCGATCTCGAAGGCGAGAAAGGCCCCTTCCGGGTGGAGGCGTTTCAGGATCTCCTCCGTATAAACGCCAGTTCCGACCCCGAATTCGACGACCGTACGCGCCCGGGGCAGGTCCCCCATGTCCAAAAGATCCCGGACCGCCCAGCGGGAGGTCGGCCAGACCGCCCCGACCCTGCGGGGGTGCGAAATCATGGACCGCAAGAACAGCGCCCGCCGGCGTAGGGCCCCAAGATCTACTCTTCCTGTACTCGCCAGAGCAACCCCCTCCTATCTTTCTCTAAATACCCACGAACGCGCCTTCCGCGCGACCGGTCCCGCACAAGTGCCGAACTCTACCCCGAGCGCCCCACCGGTTCAAGCCGCGGCACGGTCCTCGCCGCCGGTACGCACCGTCGTGTGTGCTGCTTCGCTACTCACCGTCGTCCCGGCGGATTGGATATATCCGGTATGCGAGACGAGTCGACGCCAAAGCACACCAGCAATCTCAATCGACGGCACGCCGTCGTCGTCGGCGCGGGCATCGGCGGCCTGCTCGCCGGACGCGTGCTCGCCGGGCATTTTGGCCGGGTAACGATCCTCGAGCGTGACGCCTTTCCTCACGACGCCGCCGGCAGGAAGGGCGTCCCCCAGGGCCGGCACCTGCACAGTTTGGTGACCAGGGGAGGGGAGATCCTCGAACGTTACTTCCCCGGCCTCGACGCGGAGCTCGCCGCCGCCGGGTGCCCCGCCCTTGACCAGGCGTGGGACGCCCGCACGGATACGCCAGCCGGGCGCCTGCCCCGGTTCCGCTCCGGCATCGCGATGCGCGCCGTGAGCCGGTCCCTCCTGGAGGAGCGCCTCCGGGACCGGTTGGAAGAAGAGCCGAATATTCGCTTCCGCGAGGGCCACGAAGTCGTGGGCCTCGTCACCGGTACCGGCGGGAGCGCCGTCGTAGGAGTGCGGAGGCGGAGGCGCGGCCCTACGGAGGCGGAGAGACTCTCTTTGCCGACCTCGTGGTGGATGCGAGTGGGCAGGGTTCGCGCGCCGCGCTGGCTCGGGGAGCTTGGCTACGACGCCCCCGAAGAAGAGGTCGTGGATGCCAGGCTCGGCTACGCGACCCGCTGGTTCAAGGTGCCGGAGGATTTCTCCGGGGAATGGAAGGGCTGGCCGTACTGCCGGGCTGGCTGGAAGACACCAGGGGCGGCACGCTCCGCCGGGTCGAGGGCGACGTGTGGACGGCCAGCCTGATCGGGCTGGACGGCGACTACCCGCCCACGCGTGGAGACGCGTTCCTCGAGTTCGCCCGCACCCTCCCGAGCCCCACCATCTACGACGCGATAAAGGACGCCGAGCCCGTCTCGCCCGTCTACGGCTACCGCCGCACGGCCAACCGTCGCCGTCGCTACGAGCGGTCACGTCTCCCCGAGAACTTCCTGGTCACCGGCGACGCCGCCTGCTCTCTCAACCCCTCCTACGGGAGCGGCATGACCGCCGCCGCCCTCTCCGTCGAGGCCCTCGATTGGTGCCTGCACGAGCAACGCCGTAAAGGAACCAGAGGTGATCTCGCCGGCCTCGGTCGCCGGTTCCACGAGCGGCAGGCCGCGGCGGTCGAGCCGTGCTGGAAGATGACGACGAGCACCGACCGGCAGTGGTCGGCGACGAACGTCGAGGATCTCGGTCTCACCGGCCGCCTCTTCCACCGCGTCTCCGGAGAGGTACTGGCCCTCGCCGTCGAGCGGGAGGACGTCGCCCGGACACTGCTCGAGGTCAAGAACCTCCTCGTATCTCCGTCTACCCTCCTGCGCCCGGGTATCCTCCTCCCGGCCCTCCGGCGGACGGCACTCTCCCCTTCGCGACGCGCAAACAGCCCCGCTCCCGCAAATCGAAAGTCGCGCAACCAACATCCTGGTAACTCGAGAATTCGAGGAAACAAGCCTCGAACACCACGGCCCGTGCTCCGATACCGAACGGAGGAGCCCCGGATACTGATACTCACGGGGGCAGCTGCCGCTTGTTCCTGCTGTTCGTTACGTCCCCAGCCTACCATCCTACTCAAGGGAGGCTTGCGGAGCCGGTGGAACCCGAAGAGCTCTACGCCCTCATGAATGCCGCGCCCGTGCGCCGGAGAGAGGTACGGGAGTAAGCGCGAAAACGGGTCCGAAACCGGCGAGGGTAAGTAGGCTATGCGATGAACGGCCGGCGCCGTCTTCGTGGTCGAGAACTTCGTCTCCACCTCGGGTGCGAAGAGCACCAGGAGAGGGTGAGAACGAACACGAAGGACGACATCGGCAGTGTGGAGAGCGGGTACAATTACTAGCAGTAGCAAGGAGTGACTTTTACGAGCTTTACGAGCAGAGGAGCCTTATTGTCTTCGGAAGTATGGCAGTTCGCGGGGATGCTGGTCTTCTTCGTGATCGCGCTGGTTCTGTGGCTCCGGATCGTCTATCTGCCGGGGCGCACGCTGGAACGCTGGCAGGATCAGCGGGGCAGAGTGAGAAAGGAACCTCATCGGCCGGGGGATTCTCCGTCTTGGGGACGTAATTTCTAGGTTTCTCTAAAGCTACTATGGCGCACACGGGTTTTCTAGCCGCTGCTCCAGTGGTCGGCCCACCTGGCACGTTCCTCGCGGTTCTCGACGGCGGTCCTGAAGTATTCGTTTAGGGGTCTTTCGGGCTCGCCGGCGAACTCTTCGAGGACCTCGTTGAACTCCAGCACGAAGTCTCTGATGCCGATGTCGCCCAGGAAGGCCGCTGCTGATGCATGGTCTATACCTTCGTGTTCGGCGAACTCCGAGATTACGGCGTTCATCAGGGCCATGAGGAAACGCTGGAACGCCTTCTCTTCGAGGTTTTCGGGGGGACGCTCGCGCATCCGCTCCTCGAACTGTTGGTTGAAGATAATGGCCGCCAGGACGATTCGGCGCCGGTCCTCGGGCGTCTTGTCCGGCCCCCAGGCGAGGCTCATGGTCTCTTCGTCCAGCTCTTGAAGGTAGGCGAGGGCCGGGTACGTTTCTCGCTGCCCGCCTGGATCTTCCGCGCCCACGGTGAGATGGTACCACCAGTACCATCCGGCGCTTTCGGGGAAGCGCGGCATGGGCGTATGCCGTAGGCTGTGGGGGAGATGCTGACGGGGCTTGACCATCTGGTGATCCTAGTCGAGGAGCTGGAGGAGGCCGTCGCCGGCTACGAGGAGCTAGGTTTTCGGGTTACGCCCGGTGGCGAGCACGCCGACGGTCTGACCCGTAACGCCCTCGTGCCGTTCGCCGACGGCGCCTACCTGGAGCTCGTCGCCTTCATCGACCCCGCCGGCGAGCGGGACAACGTGTGGGGCTGGAGACCGTTCCGCGAGGCCGGCGGCGGGCTCGTAGATTACTGCGCGACCTCAGATGACCTTGCGGCAGATGCGCGGCGTCTCGAGGAGGCCGGCTTGGGCGTGGACGGCCCGGACGGGGGCGGGCGGCGGCTCCCGGACGGGACGGAGATCCGGTGGAAGAGCGCCCGCGTCCGGCAGGAGGGTAGGGTGCTGCCGTTCCTGATCGAGGACGAAACCCCCCGGCGCTTACGCGTCCCCGGCGGTCCATCCGCGGAGCACCCCAACGGCGCGACCGGCATCTCCCGGCTCCTCATCGCCACCCGCGACGTGGCGGAGGCCCGACAAGCCCTCGCCGCGCTCGTGGGTGGCCGGAAGACGTCCGGGTACACGTTCCGCATCGGACGCCACGAGCTCGCGATCGTGGCGCCGAACGGCACGGAAGACCCCGTGAAGCGGCGCCTCGAAACCCTCGGTCCCGGACCGTTCGCCGTCGAGCTCGCGACCGGCGCCGGTGGGAGAGGGGCGCTGGATCCGGAACTCGCTCGCGGAGCGAGGATTCGCCTCGGATAGAGAGAGCCTTCCACCGCCGTTGAACGTGAGCATAGTCCGCTCCTACGTCGAGAAGCTTGGGGTGGACGCCGGTATCCAAATGGTCTACACCATGATCGAGCTCGCCCGTTCCCCGGACAGGAGGGTCGTCGCCGAGGGCGTCGAAACCGCCGGCCAGCTCGCCTGGCTGAGGGAGCTCGGCCGTGACCTCGCGCGGTGCTACCACTTCTCGAAGCCCTTACTCGCCGGCGAGGTCGAACCTTTCCTCGCCGGACCGGCGGCGTAGTCTCCTTCACCCCGCCCCGCCGGGGCACGGTGTATAACCGATCCGGGCGACCGTACGAGGCGAAGGAGCCAGGGAGTGAACGTGGCGATGTGGGGCAAAGCACTCAGGCTAACCCCGCGCCCGTCCAAAGAGGAGTGGCGTGCCCTCGACCTCGTCTCGCGCTGGCTCATCGCCTCCCGGGCCGCGGTCCTGATCATCACCCTCATCTCCTCGGGCGTAGCGGGCCTGCTCGCCTTGAAGGAGGGTGAGTTCGACCCTCTCCTCTGGTCCCTCGTGACGCTGGGCCTACTCATGGCTCACGCGACGAACAACCTGCTCAACGACCTCACCGATCACCTCAAGGGCGCGGATACGGGCGACTCGTTCCGCACTCAATACGGCGTCCAGCCCGTCGAGGCGGGCCTGATGAGCGCGAAAGAAGTCCTCCTCTACGCCGCGGGCACGGGCCTCGTCGCGCTCGCGGCTGGAGCATATCTCGTATACCTGCGCGGGTTTCCGGTCCTCGTCCTGCTCGCGCTCGGGGCATTCTTCGTGCTGTTCTACACGTGGCCCTTGAAGTACGTGGGGCTCGGGGAGATCGCGGTCCTCGTGGTGTGGGGGCCCTTGATGATCGGGGGCGGCTACTACACGATCACCGGCGAGTGGAACGCGGACGTCGTGCTCGCGGGGCTGCCCTACGCGTTGGGGACCACCGCGATCATCTTCGGCAAGCACATAGATAAGCTCGAAGCCGACAGGCAAAAAGGCATCCGCACCCTTCCAGTCCTCCTGGGCGAGAGGACCGCTCGCCATACCGTCCTCGGCATGATGGTCCTCCAGTACCTCCTCGTCGCCTATCTCGTCCTCACCGGCTTCTTCACCCCGGTCATGCTGGTCGTGCTCCTCTCGCTCTACGGCTTCTTCAAGCTCATAGTCCCGGTCTACCGCGCCCCCAGGCCCGCTACCATGCCAAAGGAGTACCGTGCCGACGTCTGGCCGTTGTGGTACGTCGCCTTCGCCTTCTTGCACAACCGCCGCTTCGGCGTCCTGTTCGCGCTCGGTCTCGCCGTGGAGGTCGTGCTTAGCGCCTCCGGCTTGGTCTAGTCTCCGACCTCGCCGAAGTACTGGCCGTGGAAGCCGAACGGGATGTGGTGCGGCACCTGTGCCCGCGCTACCTCGGCGAACGAGCCCGCGTCCAAAATCAGCAAGAGAGAGGTCCCCGCCGCCGCGTCGAGGACGACGGAGAGGACCACGCCGGAGTCTTCGCTTCGCCCGTCCGGCGCCGGTACGAAGACGGGCTCGCCAGGGTAGCAGCCCTCCTCTCGCCAGACCCACGTGGAGCCGTCGCGGACATTCACCTTTACGAGCCTGTCCGGCCAGCGTTCCGGATTCTCTCTGTCCTGGCCGATGCCGTAGACGTAGGAGTAGTCGTGTCCGTTGCGGGCTTCGTAGTTTATGCGTGGCAGCTCGAAGGGCTCGCCCGTCAAAGTTTCGTAACTCGTGGAGCCGTTGGGCTGGAGGCGGTAGCGCCTGAGTTCCGCGGCGGCGGTGGGGCCTTTTCCCGAGCGTAGCGCGTCCATGTAATGGTCCCGGATCGCGGCGTCATCAGGGTAGGTGAGGAGGTCCACGAAGATCTCGCCATCGCGCTCGAAGGCGTTGACGTGATGGAAGGCGAAGAAGGCTTCCGCCTCGTGGCTCCCGATCAGCTTCCCGCTCTCCTTGTCCACGACGTGAAAGCGCGTGGGCCGCTCGGGCTTCCACTCCAGGTTCTCGGCGTAGGGTCTGCCGGTTAAGAGCATCTTCAGGGGGTTCACGACCAGCGGGTACTCCGCGAGCACGACGTGGCGCTCCGTCTGCCCGAAGCTGTGCATGTAAGCGGGCTCTCTCGCGAGTATCCGGGCGACGACTTCTCTGCGGGCCGTCCCGGCTCCGGCGGGCAACCGGAAGACTTTGTACTCGCTCGTTCGGGAGAAGTGAGTGATGGTGTTCAGGGCGTCGCCGCTTTCGGGGTCGGTGTGGGGGTGAGGCGAGGTGCCGATGCCTTCTACGTCGTCCTCGTACTCGACGACGCCGACGGTCTCCAGCGTCTCGGGGTCGAACTCGACCGGCAGAGGCGTCTCGGTGAGGGCCACGAAACGGCCCGCGAGCTTGTGGACGGTGACGCTCGCGTTGCTACCGAAGCTTTGCTCCGGGGAGAAGGCGCTGGCCAGGCGTTTAAAGATTGAACGGCACGGATCGGTCGCGAACTCGGAGTAGCCGATGGCGCCTTCTCTTTGAACGTGCCGGTACTGGGGGCTATGGAGGTACCTGTTGGCGTAGGAGACCCCGTCCCCGTGAAAGCCGAAACGGTGGAGCATCGCGAGGCCGTCGAACCAGTGACGCATCCTGTCCTTGCCCGCCTCCCAGGTACCAGGACCGTTGCGAAAGAGCGTCCCACGCAGCCACGGGGGCACCTCACCCTCGATGGGCAGCGCGTCGAACTCGAACTCACCTTCGAGCGGCGAGAATCCCATGCGATGGTCCACAGTACCGTTACCTCCCGAACGCCGACCAAATCTCCCGCAACCTTACCATCCCCCTCGGACGGCGCGAACTGTAGCAGGATACTGACCTCCACCAAGCCGGAGCCGGGAGCTGATGGTTGGCGTCTAATACCTCAGCAGGCCGGCGAGCCCCTCGAACTCCTCGCGCAGGACGTCGGCGGCGTTTTCGCGGTTGCGCTGCCTCTCGACGTCCTCATTGGGGGTCTCGGCGACCTCGTTCCGGGCGCGCACGTACTCGAGACGGGCGCCGCGGGCGGTCGCGAGGTCTATGAGTACGTCCGCGAGGGGCCGAACCCTCGTCTCCCGGCCGCAGAACGGGCATTCCTCTTGCGCTATATCCGTTATGGCGAGCTCGTCGTGGTCGCACCAGCGGATCTCGCCTTCCAGGTCCCAGAGGACGATGAGGTGGAAGACCCGACCCTCCTGCAGAGCCTCGACGGTCTCCTTGACGCCGCGCACGCCGTTCTCGCGCGCCTTCTCGATGAGCCCGTCCTCGCGCTCTTTCTCGGCTCTCTGCTGGATCTCCTCGAACTGTTCCATGATCTCGTTCTCCGGCGCGTTGACGGCGACCGCCTCCTCGGCGACGACCTTCTCTTTTACCGGCTCGGGGAGCTGGCTCCGGTACTCCGAGGTCCTCTCCTTGGGCCCGGTGATGATGAGGTTCTTGACGTTATCCTGGTTGACGAGCTTCTGTGTCAGCTCCCCGAGCTCATTGTAGAACTGGTGTATGTTCGCCTCGGTCCGGCGGCTCGCGGGGTTGAGGTCCGACCCGCTCCTCGGATACGGGTTGGAGGGGTTGACGTACACCTCCCTGAAGAAGCCGCTGCTCGCCCCGTCGCTGCCCTCACCGGGGTCGCCCATCGGGGCGGAGACGAAGAAACGGAACTCTTCGGCATCGACGAGCGCCACCCCGTAGGACTCGTGCTCGTCGAGCGCCAGAACGAGCGGCGCCAAATACGGATCCCCAAAGCGGTACGCCTCCGGGAGGTCGAGCTGCAGATCGTAGCGCTCGAAGAGCCCGTCCTCGGTGGCGAAGAAGATCACGGTGCGGGCGTGCTGGCGCACCTGCCCCTCGACCGACTCTCGGACGCGCCCGGCCAGATCCTCCGGTACCTCTTCCATCTCCCGCAGGGCGTCTTTCAGGCGCACCTTGTAAGCCTGCCCCTGGTTCTCCGGGATCCCGGCGTTGACGCTTAGGTATACCGAGAGCACCGGTCCCGAGTGTACCTCCAGGCGCTCCTTGAGCCTCTTGACGTCTTCAGCCTGCGCTGCCATATTTCACCTCTCTGCGATCCTGATGATCTGTTGGCCGTGTAGCTAAATGATAAAGGATGATCTACCGCAACGTTCCCCGCCGTGGAAGCCGGCAAACACCTGACGGTCCGACGCTGCATCCGCTATCTCACAATGCCAACACCGTTCGAAGGCCATCCTCCACAAGCAACATGATGCGGTCGCTGACTCGACCTGCCCACCACCGAGTCTCTTTGCAGCCTGGTGTCGCCGGCCTCGACGGGTACGTTCCCCAGAGCCTTCGCGGAGGCGCCCACACCTATCCAGGCTGCCCGCCTGTCTGCCTACCTCTTCACCGCGAAGCCCCAGGTCTTGTTGGCCTCCAGCGCGTTGCCCGCCGTGTCCCTGGCCGCGGTGGTGATCCCGACGTACGTAACCTCGCGCCTGGGGCCGGCGCTCGGGTTCAGCGTCACCGTCTTGATGACCATCGCGTACGACGTTCGCCGTGGGTCTTCGTGAAGCCCAGGTATAAGCCAGCCGCGGAAGGAACGCTAAAGGGAAGCTTCTTGCATAGGGTAGGGGGGCATAGTAAAATCGCAAGACGAGTAGGAGACGGAGCAGGCTGAAGGATAGGGTATGAGTGAGGAAGGGACGAAGATCGGCATCCCCGTCACCGGGATGTCGTGCGCCGCGTGCGCGAGGCGCGTTGAGAAGGCCCTCTCGAAGACGGAAGGGGTATCGGGGGTCAACGTCAACCTCGCGACCGGTAAGGCGACCGTGGAGTATGACTCGGGCGCCGTGGATCTGGGAGAGCTGGTCGGGATTATAGAAGGCGCTGGGTACGGGGCGGAGGTCCGGGAGGCGAGCTTCGGCATCTCGGGGATGAGCTGCGCGAGCTGTGTGGGGCGGGTCGAGAAGGCTTTGAGAAAGGTTTCCGGCGTCCTCTACGCGAGCGTCAACCTGGCAACGGGGAAGGCTCGCGTCGAGTACCTGCCGGACGTGGTGGAGGTGCGGGATCTCGAACTCGCCGTCGAGGGCGCTGGCTACGGGATGGTCTGGGAGGAAGAGGAGCCCGCGGAGGACGCCCGTGAGAGGGAGTACGCAGAGTTGCGGAGCCGTTTCCTCGTGGCGGCGGTGCTCACCGCGCTCATCCTCGTTGGAAGCCTGCCCATGATGCTCGGGTTTATGCCCCCGGTCCCGATGGGGTGGCTGAACCTCGGGCTCCTCGCGCTCGCCACGCCGGTGCAGTTCTGGGCCGGGCGGCGGTTCTACGAGGGGGCGTGGGGGGCGCTCAAGCATGGTCAGGCCAACATGAACACTCTCGTCGCGGTTGGGACGAGCGCGGCTTACTTATACAGTGCCACGGCGACGCTCGCGCCGGGGCTCTTCGCCAGCGGTAGAGCAGACGTGTACTTCGACACCTCCGCCCTGATCATCACGCTTATCCTGCTCGGGCGTCTCCTGGAGGCGCGGGCCAGGGGGCGGACGAACGAGGCGATAAAGAGGCTCGCGGGGCTTCAGGCGAAGACCGCCCGGATCTTGCGGAACGGTGAAGAGCAGGATATCCCCGTCGAGGACGTAGAGGTTGGCGACATCGTCGTGGTCCGGCCCGGGGAGAAAGTGCCGGTGGACGGGCGCGTGGTCTCCGGCGAGTCGGCGGTGGACGAGGCCATGATCACGGGCGAACCCATGCCGGTACACAAGCGCGCCGGCGACGAGGTCATCGGCGCGACGATCAACAAGACCGGCTCGTTCAAGTTCGAGGCGACGGGGGTCGGCGAGGATATGGCTCTCTCCCAGATCATGCGCATGGTCGAGGAGGCGCAGGGGTCGAAGGCGCCGATACAGAGGCTCGCCGATAGGGTCAGCGGCGTTTTCGTGCCCGTGGTGATGGTGCTCGCGGCGATCACCTTCCTCGTGTGGCTCTTCTTGGGTCCCGAGCCCGCCTTCACCCTGGCGCTCTTGAACTTCGTCGCGGTACTCATCATCGCCTGCCCGTGCGCGATGGGCCTCGCGACGCCGACCTCGATCATGGTCGGCACCGGCAGGGGCGCCGAGCGCGGCATACTGGTCAAGGGCGGCGAGGCTCTCGAAAGGGCCCACAAGCTAACCACCGTCGTCCTCGACAAGACCGGCACTCTCACGAAAGGCGAGCCCGAGCTGACCGACGTCGTGGCGACGAGCGGTCTTACGGAGAACGAGCTACTCAGGCTCGTCGCCTCCGCGGAGAGGGGCAGCGAGCATCCTCTGGGCGAGGCAATCGTCCGCGCCGCCGGAGAGCGCGGTATCGAGCTCGTAGAGGCGCGCGGCTTCGACGCTCCCACGGGGCGCGGCGTCCGGGCCGAGATCGAAGGCAGGAGCGTCCTCGTCGGGAACCGCGGGTTCATGGAGGAGGCCGGCGTCTCCGAGGACGGCCTCTCTCCCCGGTTCGGGGATCTTTCGGCCGCGGGCAAGACCCCGGTCTTCGTCGCGGTGGACGGGGAGCCCGCGGGGCTCGTGGCGGTCGCCGACGTGGTGCGCGAGGAGTCGAAAGAAGCGGTGGACGCCTTGCGCGGTATGGGCCTCGAGGTCGCCATGCTGACCGGCGACAACGCGTGGACCGCGAATGCCGTGGCTCGCGAGCTCGACATCGACCGGGTGCTCGCCGAGGTACTCCCGGAGGACAAGGAGGGCGAGGTAAAGAAGCTGCAGGCTGGGGGCAGGGTCGTCGCGATGGTCGGCGACGGCATCAACGACGCTCCCGCATTGGCGCGGGCGGACGTTGGAATAGCGATAGGCACCGGGACAGACGTGGCGATGGAGGCAGCGGACCTCACGCTCGTCTCGGGGGACGTGCGCGGGGTGGCGCGGGCCATCAGGCTCTCCAGGGCGACCATAAGGAACATCAAGCAGAACCTCTTCTGGGCCTTCGCCTACAACGTGTTCTTGATCCCGGTCGCCGCGGGCGTCCTCTACCCGTTCTTCGCGGGCGGTACGGTACCGGAGCTCTTGCGCCCCTTCCTCGGCGAGTACGGCTTCCTCAACCCCGTGCTCGCGGCGGCGGCGATGGCGCTCTCGTCCGTGACCGTGCTCGGCAACGCCCTGCGGCTGCGGCGGATAAAGTTCTAGGGTAAGAAAGGAATTCGGATGCAACACGAGACCGAGAACGTCCCCGAGACCGTAGCCGGAACCCCTCACGGCTACATCAAAGCCAGGGACAAAGAGAAGATCCAGAACAGACTGAGGAGGATAGAGGGACAGGTGCGGGGCGTGCAGCGGATGGTGGACGAGGAGACCTACTGCGTGGACGTCCTCACCCAGATCTCCAGCATCGTCTCGGCGATGGAGAAGGTCGGCGCCATCCTGCTCAAGGACCACGTCGAGCACTGCGTCCGGGAGTCCATAGAGAAGGGCGGCCTGGAGGCGGACGAGAAGATAGAGGAGCTAACCGCCGCCGTCGAGCGGTTTCTGAGGGTTTAGAGAGAGGAGCACGATATGTCGAACGCTACCTTTAACGTGCCGGAGATGACCTGCGGCCACTGCAAGGCCGCCGTCGAGGGCGAGCTGGACAAGCTCTCCGGGGTGGAGCGCTCGAACGCGGACTTCGAGAAGGGCATCGTCGAGGTGCGCTACGACGAGGACCGGGTGACGACCGAAGAGCTCGAGGGCGCGATCGAGGAGGCCGGGTACTCCGTAACGGCTTAGGAGGGTAGTTGAGAGGGCCACACGGTCATTCACGAGAACTATCCACGGGCACCATTATTGCGGGTCTTGTCACAAGGGGGTAGGACCACATGAGCGAGACGCATCACCACAAACAGGGCGAGGGTCACCACGCGGTGGACGTAGCGCCCGGCGGGCTCGCGGTCTCCGCCAGGGGCTACACGCTTGAGGCCACCCCGACGGTGTTCGAAGCTGGGCGGGAAGAGGCGTTCGAGATGTGTATCCTGAACCCGGAGGGGCGGGCCGTGCGCGACTTCGATGAGCAGCACGAAGTGCGCATGCACCTGATCATGATACGCCGCGACCTGACGTACTACCAGCACCTGCACCCTTCCCTTGGCGCGGACGGAACCTGGTTGGTTCCTCTGACCCTCCCCGAACCAGGTGTCTACCGCGTCTTCGCCGACTTCGCGATAGACGGAGAGCCGCTAACGCTAGGCGTGGATCTGACCGCACCGGGGGACTATGAACCCGGACCGCTGCCGGCACCGACCGGCACCGCGCGCGCCGACGATTACGAAGTCACGCTAGACGCCGGGCTCGTGGCGGCCGGCACCGAAGCCATGTTGGTCTTCCGGATAACTCGTGGGGGGCAGGAAGTTCTCGATCTTGAGCCCTACCTCGGAGCTTCGGGACACCTGGTGGCGCTGCGCGAAGGAGATCTCGCCTACCTGCACGTCCACCCCGTGGACGCCAGCGGTACCGCAGACGGCGCCTCCGGGAGCCGGATCACGTTCCACGCCCGGTTCCCGAGCATGGGTCGCTACCGTCTTTTTCTCCAGTTCGCCCACGAAGGGCTAGTTCATACAGCGGATTTCACCTCAGAGGTTCAGCCTTGAGAGGCCGTTTAAACCAGAAGATCGCGAGGAGTCGCCCTGTTTCTTGACCAGACGACTACAAGGCTCCTGGCGCCCCTGCTCCTGGTGGTGCTCCTGGCCTGCCACGGCTTTCTGGGCGCACCCCATCACCTCCCCGGCCTGCCGGACCACTCGCACCACGCGACGCACCCGGCGGGGGAGCATCCGTCGCACGCGCCGGCCGAGGGGCTCCCGGACGGCCATCCGGGGTTGCATCTCGGGCACTCGGGCTACGCGGTCGTCCTGATCTCGGTCCTCCTCGGGGCGGTGCTCGGTCTGCTGCTGAGCGGCGTGCGAGCGTGGGGCAAGACCGCCGCCGCGTCCCGACCTATCGGGCGGTACTTACCGCCGCTCGTCCTCCATCCGCCACGAGGACCCACGGCTCCTCTCGTGCAGGTGTTCCGGCTTTGAAGCTTTCCTAGAGAGCAAACAGTAGGTTCGACTCTAGGAAAGGAATAGCTTTGGAGAGAATAGCGAGGTTTGGGCTGCTCGCGCTACTACTCGCGGCGACCCTGGCGCTGGCTTCCTGCGCGGGCTCCGGTTCGGGCGGCGAGCAGGGGAGCGGAGAGCAGGACGGTGGTGAGTCCGAAGATGGCACGCAAGGCATGGACCACGGTTCCGGGAGCATGCCGGCCTCCGAGATGCTGATGGAGAACGGCGAGTATTCCGACGAGCGCTTTATCGACGCGATGTCTCCCCACCACCAGGGGGCTGTGGACATGGCAAGGGTTGCCCTGGCCAACGCCGAGCACCCGGAGATCCGGCAACTCGCCGGAAACATCATCTCCTCGCAGGAAGCCGAGATAGAAGAGCTGCGTTCGATCAAAGAGGAGCAGTTCGGCGACCCGGAGGTCCCGGCGGAGATGACCCCCGAGGAGATGCGGATGATGGGCATGATGGAGGATCCCGGCGAGCTAGAGAACCAGGAGCCGTTCGACCAGGCGTTTATCGACGCCATGATCCCTCATCACGAGGCGGCCATAGAGATGGCCGAGACGGCAAACGAAGAGACCGGCAACCCGCGGATACAGGATCTCACCCGCCGCATCGTAGAAGCCCAAGAGAGCGAGATCGAGCAGATGACCGGGTGGCGCGAGGAGTGGTACCCGGAGAGCTAGACCAGCTCTGTACTCCCCGGCACACTGGAGAAACGAAAGGATACGGAACATGATCCACGTCCAGCGGATGATCTAAACGAACCCGAGCGGCGCCGCAGTGGACGCGGCCGCGCTGGTAGAGTGCATCGAGGCCTGCTTCGACTGCGCGCAGGCCTGCACCGCCTGCGCCGACGCCTGCCTCAGCGAACAGGGAGTGCAGACGCTGGTCCGCTGCATCCGGCTCGACCTCGATTGCGCCGACGTATGCGACGCGACCGGGAGGATCCTCTCCAGACAGACGGCCTTCGATCCCCGGATGGCTCGGACGGCCCTGGAGGCCTGTGCCCGAGCCTGCCGCCTCTGCGGCGACGAGTGCGACCAGCACGCCCAACACGGCATGGAGCACTGCCGTATCTGCGCCGAGGCCTGCCGCCGCTGCGAGAACGCCTGCAAAAACGTCCTGTCCGCGATCGCCTAGACGCTCTGCATGAGGGTTGACATATACCCCCCTAGGGTATACAGTAGAGGCACAGATCAGGTTCAGAAAGGAGTGTAATGGCCGCGAAAGGTTCCTCGCTCAACAGGACGGCGTTCAGCGCCACGGCGCACTGCCTCACTGGGTGCGCCATTGGTGAGGTACTGGGCATGGTGATCGGCACGGCCCTGGGATGGGGCAACTTCGCCACCATCGTCCTCGCCGTCGTGCTCGCCTTCTTCTTCGGCTACGCGTTGACGATGCTGCCGCTGTTGCGGTCGGGTCTCGCGCTCGCGGCGGCGCTGCCTCTGGCCTTCGCTTCGGACACGCTCTCGATCGCCGTTATGGAGGTGGTGGACAACCTGATAATGCTCGTCATACCCGGGGCGATGGAGGCGGGTGTGGGCAGCCTTCTTTTCTGGGGGAGCCTCGCCTTCGCGCTGGCGGTGGCCTTCGTCGTGGCCTTTCCGGTCAACCGGTACCTGATCTCGAAGGGACGCGGGCACGCGGTAGTCCACGAGTATCATGGGGGCCACGAGCACCACGGTCATTAGCACGCCGGCGAGACGAGACAGGGCCGGGACGTAAAAGTCTCGGCCCTTGTCTTTGCGGGTTAAGGAGGTATTACAGTGCCCTTACCTCGCAGTCTTCGGCTATGACGTCGGGCTCGGAGCCATACTGCATAGCGCCCTGCGTATCGTCGAGGATCCTCGGCTCCTGGTTCACCGTGTCGAAGCCGGGGCCGCAGAAGACGTAGTCCGCCGCGGCGTCGTTGCCCGGGTCGATCACGTCGTCGCCCTCGAGGGCGAGGATGACGTCCTGTTCGGGAGAGCCGGTGATCGTGTCGTTCCCGCTCGTGCCGATGCAGGGACCGCCCATGACGCAGTCTACTATCGCCACCACCACCTGACCCGCCGGCTCCGGATCGGGAGGAATGGGAAGATCCAGATTGCCGCTGTCGGGTTCGTTGCTACTAACGGGAGTATCCTCGCTCATCTGGGCCACGGCCAGAGCCGGGATAGCCGCCATCAGCGCTATCAGTAACAATGCCGCCAGTACCGTCTTCTTCAAGGTGTCCCTCCTTACGTGCGGGGCTTTACGAACTGGTGTCACTTTCTCACGCCAGGCCCGAAGTCCGCGTCCACCGAAAGGTGGATTCTGAACGACCAAAAGTACGATCTTCTCCACGAAGCTACGAGGATTTGCATACGGCCCGCGGTTGTGTGTACGGATAACCTTGAATCGCGGCGATTCATGTCTTCATGACCACCGTCTGGCGTGGCGGGAACGGATGTACCGCAACCACTATAATAATGCTGTTCGAGAGGTTCCAGGAGGGGGACTGATGAACGGATGGCAGGAGCGGTACTGGTTGTTGAAACAAGGGCGTCGTGTTCCCGCGGCCGGCGAGCGGCGGGCGGAAGACTTCGTCTGCTGCGAAGTCCCGGTAGGAGAAGACGCCGCTATGGCGCTGGAGGTCTTTACCTCCCGGGAGGGCGCCGAGGCCGAGCTGTGGGGCATGGAGAGGTTAGCGGCGGGCGAGCACTACCCGCGTGCCGCAAATCAATATCGGGAGCGGTTCACCGAAGGGGAGCCGAACGAGACGTTGTCCGATAGGGTGGTCGAGCTCGCCGGATACGAGCTCGTCGAGATGCTCGACGACTCCGGTATCCCGTACGTGCTGATAGACCCGTCACCCGTCGACGAGCCTATACCCGAGGGTCTCCGGATCGAGCTAGCCGCGGCGTTCGCCGAGGAGCTAAGGCGGCTACTGCTGGGGGCGATGAAGAAGAGCCGGGCGTAATAGTCTGGATTCTCCCGAACGGAGAAGTTAGACAACAGCTTTTGGAGGAGCTATAGCCGGGCGGCCCGCGCCTCCTGCTCTCGTCGGGCCGGTGCTCTCCCGAACTCCGGCCTATTTGGTAGCCTATAGAGCCGCTAAAGGTCGAAGGCCGGAGAAAAGGGGCGAATGTGGGTTTCAGGATACTGGTAGAGGACGGAAGGTTTGCCGTGCTCGGGGCGCGGCTGGTCTTGGTAGTACTCCTCGGGACGCTTGTGGCGGGCTGCGGCGGCTCTGGGGAGGAAGGGGAGGCGCCGGAGAACGTGCCGGCTAGCCCCGAAGAGGCGGGCGAGGTGGTGGTGAGGGTCTCCGGTGCGGAGGGCGTCGCCTACTCGGGAACCTACGGGAGCATCGAAGGGGCGCTGCAGACCGTGGACGATACCATAGGAGCAGAGCCCACGGAGTACCAGGTCGAGGTCGAGGAGGGCGTCGCCGACGGCGTGACCGCCGGGTTCCAGAAGACCCAACCCGGCCCGGAGGAGTTGAGCGTGGAGATACTGGCCGATGGTGAGGCCATCGTCGAGAGCAGGACCTTCGCGGAGTTCGGCGCGGCGAATGCCGACTGGTTCCCGCAAATCGGTCCGCCCGAAGAGTTCCCGGACGACGAGGAGATCGTGCTCGAGAATGAGGAGATCAAATCCGAAGACAGCCCTTAGAGAGATGCCTTTCTCCCGCTAAATGGCGAAAAACCTGGACCGGGATCAGGCCGAGCCGGCAGGCCTATCTCTATTTCGAGAACCTGGGCCGGAGTGTAACGTTCCCGGTCTTTTCCCCGTCCAATGCATATAAGAGCAGAGCCCGGTACTTTTGTGGGCTTCGTATCGAGACGAGGCGTTTCGGAAAGGATGGAGCTTCGTGGAGCCGATAATACTCATCGTGCTGGTGGTGCTGGTGGTGCTGGTCTTGTTGGTCTTGTTGGGGCGTTCGGGCTCGTTGTCGGGGCTTATAGTCAACGGGATCGTCGGGTTGGTCCTCCTCTTTTTGACGAACCTCTTCCTTGCGGACGACCTGCCCATCAACCTGCTCACGATAATCATCTGCGCCCTCGGCGGGGTGGTCGGATGGCTGATTATCCTTGTACTCCACGTCCTGGGAATCGCGTTCTGAGGTAGCAAGCGGTACCCTCGCTTGCTCGGGGAAGAGAGCCAGACTAACTGACCCGCTCGGCCTGAGCTACCAGGCGGCCCGACTCGGGTCCTCCTCCATAGAGGCCCGGGCCCATGGTCCACCAGTCATCGGGGGTCTCGGTGCAGGTCTGGAGCGAGATCACGTCCTTTCCCGCGACCGGCCTCGTAATCCAGCTTTCGTCGGGCGTGACGGCACGCAACTCGCTGATCCGGTATCCGTAGACCCTACCGAGGGTGTCCTCGAGAAAGATCTCATCTCCCATCTGCATCGCGGGGAGATTGAGGCATTGGTTGTAGCTCTCGGTGCCGGGCCAACCGATCCTGTGGCACGCGATGTAGGTGTTGGTGTCCTCCTTCTGCCACGGGAAACCCGAGTTCGGCAGCTTGATGGCGCCCAGGTCCAATGCGTACTCCGAATCGTCGTTCCTCACCGTGTGACCGTACAGGCCCAACCTGGGAACCGTCAGATAGAGCGTCGGGTCGTCCGGAACTATGGCCGCTCTCCTCTCCGCTTCTTCCGCGGCGGCCTTCTCTTCGGCGGCCTTCTTCTCGGCGGCTGACTCTTCTTGCGGCGGCGCCTCCTCCTCGACGGGAGCCGGCGTCTCGACCTCCTCTTGCGGCGGTGCCTCGCTAACCTCCTCCGTGGTGGTGCCCAAGAAAATGTATACCCCGAGGCTGACCACGATCAGCGTCGCCAGGAGCGCGACGACGAGTAGCCCGATCCGCCGTCTTTTCCTGAAGACGGCGTAGCTGGGACGCCGGGTATCTATTTCCCGCCTCTGCTTGTCCATTAGTGGCATAGTTAAATTCTACATAGCGCAAAGAGAAAATCCGAGAAGTGAGTTAACCTGAAGATGAGGTTGATGCTTCAAACGGCGGCACGGGGAACGCTAGCCAGGTGCTTCCCGGAAGGCGCGCGAGCGGATGGTACCATGCGGCCTGCCCGAGCACGACGTTCTTGGTACCATCCGCGCGTGGCCGGCCCGGGCACGGAAGGTAAAAGAGAAAAGAGGTCGATAAGACGAGTGTTCTATCTCGCGAGAATCAACAGCATAAAGACCGTGGTGGCGCTGATGGTCTTGATGGTGCTGCTGCTGGCGTCCGGGGGTGCGAGCCTGGATCCGGCCGGGGCCCAGGAAGGGGCGCCCGAGTCGGGAGCTTCCGGTCCTCCTCCCGAAGCGACGCCCGGTACGTCGCGGGCACCGGGGCCTCCAGAGATAGGGGCCGAGGCCTGGGCGCTCGTGGACGCGGAGTCCGGGTTGTACCTGGCGGGGGAGAACCGCGACGAGCAGCTCCCGATAGGGTCCGTAACCAAGATCATGACGGCCCTCGTGGTCCTCGAGGAAGAGGTCGACCTCGACGAGGAGGTGACGGTCTCCGAGGAGGCCGAGTCCTATGTCGGAGGCGTATACAGCAACGTGGGGTTGATCTTGGGCGAGCGCGTGACCGTCCGGGACCTCCTGGTGGCCACTTTGATCCCCTCTGGCACGGATGCGGCCTACGCCCTGGCCGAGCACGTGGGCGGCGGGAGCGTGGGGAACTTCGTGGAGATGATGAACGAACGGACCTCCGCGATGGGCCTCGAGAACACCAACTTCGAGACCCCCGCCGGCCTGGACACGACCGGAAACTACTCGAGCGTCCGGGACCTCGCCGCGATGACCCGGGAGGCCCTCGAGTACCCCCTGTTCGCCGAGATCGTGGCCACCACCGACGCCACGATCAGCACCCAGACCAGGGAGATAGAGTTCTCCAACACCAACCAACTGCTTAGCACCTACCCGCCGACGACCGGCGTCAAGACCGGGACCACGCCCCAGGCGGGCGCCAACCTCGTCGCCTCCGCTGAGGCGAACGACGAGTCCTACATATCGGTCGTTATAGGCGCCGAAGGCTCCGAGGAGCGTTTCCTGGCCTCGGAGGCGTTGCTGGAATACGGCTTCACCAACTACGACCGCGAGTCCCTGGTGAGCCAGGACGAGGTGTACGAGGAGCTGTCGCTGCCTTACCGTCCGGATGAGACCGTGGAGCTCGGCGCCGCCGAAGACGTGATCGGCGTCGTGGGCGCCGGCTCCGAGGTGGAGCGGAGGGTGACGACCGAAGAAGAGCTTCCCCCCTCGGCCGCCGCCGGCGAAGAGCTCGGCGAGGTCGAGGTCCTGGTCGACGGGCAACGAGTCGGGGAGAGCCCGCTGGTCGCCCAGGAGGGCTACGAGGAAGCCTCCTTGTGGGACAGGGTAAGCTACACTGCGGGGGGGCTACTGGAGAGGGCGCAAGGGGCTATAGCCGGGCTCTTCGGATAAAAGCACACCGTCGCTTCAGTTTCCGGGATCTGGGAGAGTCCTACGAAGGCTCTCCCAAGCTCCTGGAGCCAAAGGTTCTCGCCGCCAGGAGAGCGTAGCCTAGCGCCAGCCAGACGAGCCCGAGCACCAGCCCCCCTCCGAGCTCTCCCAGGAGGGCCGAAATCGGCAAGACGAGGATAAGCGCCACACCGCACCATGCCGGCAGTACCCCTGCTCGCAGCGTGGCGATACCCAGGAGCACGAACCCGAAGAGCATGCCCGGAAGTCCCAGGCCCAGCAACAGGTCGAGGACGTCGCGTTCGGCCGCGCGGATCAACAAGACGTTCGCGAGCACGAGGGCGGTTCCGACGAGCGCCGCCAGAAAGCCCACCGTTCCGAGCACTCCGTAGGACGTCGTTTGCCGGGCGTGGAGCCCCAGCAACCCTACCAGCATGCCCGTCAGGGCGAGGCCGACCAACCCTTCGATCAGGTAGAAGGAGGGTAAGCCGAAGAGTTCGGAGCCCTGTCCTTCGCTCGCCAGATCTACGACGAACGACGCTATCCACGCCACGCCCGCCAGCAAGGCTCCCAACGCCCCCCACCGAACAAGGTTCAACGACGCCATGATCTCCCTCCCCGCTTGAATGCCTCCTTACCGAACGAATGATACCCCGGCATATCCCGGCGTCTCCTACTCCTAGAAACTCTCCAGCGCGGGGCGGAGGTCCAGCTCCAGGGTCCAGGCCGTCGGGTCCTGGGCGTGTAGCTGCCAGTACGACTCGGCGATAGCGTCGGGAGAGAGGGTCGTGCTCTCCTCCCGATCTGGCTGGGCCTCGCGCAGCCTCGGGGTGTCGATCTGGCCGTCTATCACGACGTGGGCGACGTGAATACCCCGCGGCCCGAACTCACGGGCCATGGACTGCGCGAGCGCCCGGAGCCCGAACTTGCCCGTCGCGAGCGCCGCGAAGTTAGCCGAACCCCGCAGGGCGGCCGTCGCCCCCGTGAGAATGATCGTGCCGCGCCCCCTCTCCACCATCGCCGGCAACACCTGCCGCGCCCCGTAGAAGGCCCCCGAGCAGTTCGCCCGGAAGCAGTCGTCGAACTGCTCGGGACTGAGCTCGAGAATGCCGCCCATCTGGAAGGCGCCGGCGTTGTAGACGAAGACCTCGGGATCTCCGAGCCCCTCCCTCACCCTTTCGAGGGCCGATGCCACGGACTCGGCATCCGTGGCATCGGCGGAGACCGCGAGCGCCTCTCCGCCCGCGCCCTCGACCTCCTCCCGCGCCGCCGAGAGACCCTCCTCGCTGCGCGCCATCAGCCCGAGTGAGAAGCCCTCGCGCGCGAAGCGCCGCGCCACCGCCGCCCCGAGCCCCGGACCAACGCCTAGAATCGTCGCCACCTTGCCGTTCACTCGTCCCTCCCTGCCGTTGACGCCTCTCCGCTGAAGAACAGGATACCTCGTTCGCGTTGCCGGGTGGTCTGCTGTCGCTGTTGCTTCGCGGCTACAGTACGAAGCTCTTGCCGTCCTCGGCTCCTTCGGCGTCGAGGTTCTCGATTCGGCGCAGCATCTCGTCGCTCATGTGGGTCAGGACGAGCCTGCGGCACTCCAGTTCCTCGCGGTGGTCGGTGAGTGTCTGGTAGTCGAGGTGGTTGGGGACGCCCTTCTCGAAGAAGTTGCACTCGCAGATAAAGAGGTCGGCCCCGCGCGCGGTCGGGATCAGGGCGTCCGTCCACTCCGTGTCGCCGGAGTACGCGACGACCTTCTCCCCGCACTCGACGCGCAGCGCGTAAGACGGGGCGCCGCTGGGATGCACGACGCCGTATGGGGTCACCGCGAGGGCCCCGACCCGGGCGACTTCCCCTTCGGTCAGCTCGACGAACTCGAGGACGAACCCCGGCTCCTCCCGCACGGAGCCGGGGTACAGTACCTCCATCGCTTCGTTTATCCGGGTCTCCAGCCCCGGCGGTCCGGCCACGACCAGCGGCTTCTCCCGACCCGAGACGTACCGGGCGTCCAGGATAAAAAAAGGGAGCCCGCCGAAGTGGTCGCCGTGCAGGTGCGTGAGCAGGATGGTGTCGATCAGTGAGGGGTCCACCCCGAAGCGCTTCATCGCGACCAGCGAGGAGGCGCCGCAGTCGATCAGGAAGCGCGTGCCTTCGGACCGCACGTAGATACAGGTCTGGAAACGGCCCCCGCTCCCGAAAGCGTCCCCGCTCCCCAAAAACCGTACGCTTACTTCTCCCATGCCGATCCTTCTATAGCCTCGTTCCCGCCCACGCAACCCTCCTCGCAGCGGCAGTTGAAGTTTCGGAATGAACTCTACCCCGTCGCCCCGCGCCCTCGCCACCCCCAGTATCGGAGGCTGGCGCAGCCGAGAGCAGTACGCGCCCGCAAACCGGTGAGCCGGCGGGGGCACGACGACGAGCGCGTTTGGGGCCGGGGCATCCTGGGAACGGTTTGGGGGCGAAAGGAGGAGCGCGCATGAAGCTCTCGCCCGGAGAGCAGGAGAAGTTGATGATCTTCACCGCTGCGGAGGTCGCCCGTAAGCGTCGCGAACGCGACCTGAAGCTCAACTACCCGGAGGCTCCGTCGCCTTTATCTCCGCCGAGCTTTTGGAGGGCGCCCGCGACGGCAGGGGCGCCGCCGAGCTGATGGGCTTCGGCGCGACCATACTTTCGCGCGAGGACGTGATGGAGGGGTCCCGGAGATGGTGAGCGAGGTGGCCGTGGAGGGACCTTCCCCGACGGCGTCAAGCTCGTAACCATCCACGATCCCATAACCTAGAAGAGAAGGAGCGAGATGCACCGCGAAGAGGCCACTGAGCAGATCCTCGAAGCCAAAAAGCAAAAAGGCTTGACCTTCGAGGCCATAGCCCAAAAGGTCGGGGCGCACAAGGTGTGGACTACTGCGGCCCTGTTGGGCCAGCATCCCATGAGCGCCGAGCAGGCTGACACCGTCGTGGACGTGCTGGACCTGGACTCCGAAGTCGGCGAGGCTTTGCAGGAGATCCCGTTGCGTGGGGCCCTGGATCACGACGTGCCCACCGACCCCACGATCTACCGGATACACGAGGTCACCCAGGTCTACGGGACCACCATAAAGGCCCTCATCCACGAAGAGTTCGGCGACGGCATCATGAGCGCCATAACCTTTCACATGGACATAGAACGGGAGGACTCCGAGGAAGGCCCCCGCGTCAAGATCACCTACAATGGCAAGTTCCTCCCCTACAGTTGGGGGTAGCGGAGCTGGCGCCGTGATCCCAGGCATTCCAACGGGCGCGGGAGCGGGGCTTCGTGGAGGAGACTGTATAAGTGAGTGGCTCCTGGGGCTACCCGTACCGCCGCGAGAGGTATGGTAGCTTTACCGAAAAGGAGGCGCCGGGAATGCAACTCTTCGAGAAGCTCATAGATCACGCGCAGGCCGCAAGGTTGGTGCTGGAGAATACACCCCGCTTGCCGGTCGCAGACATGCCGCTCATGGAAGCTCGGGGACTCGCGCTCGCCGAGGATCTGAAGGCAAAGTTCGACAGCCCCCCGTTCGACAACTCGGCGGTGGATGGGTACGCTGTGAGGAGCGAGGACGCCCGGGAGGCCGGACGGACCTTCGAGGTAATTGACGAGGCCCCGGCGGGGCGTCCGGCCACGAGGAGTGTCGGGTCCGGGGAGGCTATCAAGATCTTCACCGGCGGCGTCATCCCCGAGGGCGCGGACGCGGTCGTGATGGTCGAGAACACCTCCGGATGGGGCGAGGAGTTCGAGTTGAAAAAGGCCGCGACGGCGGGCCAGAACCTGCGCGCCGCGGGCGAGGACGTGCGCGAGGGGGACATGATCCTGCGCGCCGGCACGGAGATAGGCGCCCCCGAGATAGCCCTCGCGGCAACGCAAGGCTACGGAGAGCTGCCGGTATCGAAGCGCCCCAGGGTCGTCGTCCTCTCCACCGGCACCGAGCTCGTCGAGCCGGGAACGCGCGAACTCTCACCCGGCGAGATCTTCGACTCCAACTCCTTTGCCCTTCTCGCCCAAAGCCTCGAAGCCGGCGCTGACGCCCGCCGCGTAACCGCCGCCTCCGACGACGCCGACGTCCTGCGCGCCGCGATGGAGGAGGCCCTCTCCACGGCGGACGTGGTGGTCACGAGCGGTGGAGTCTCGGTGGGGGAGAAAGACCTCGTCAAGGGCACGCTGCTGGACCTCGGGGTGGAGCAGGTCTTCTGGGGCATCAAGCTAAAGCCCGGCAAACCGGTCTTCTTCGGCAAGCGGGAAGACGCCCGCTTCTTCGGGCTGCCCGGAAACCCCGTCTCCGCTATGGTCTGCTTCGAGCTCTTCGTTCGTCCAGCCCTCATGCAAATGATGAGCCGCGAAGACAGGCATCGTCCGCGTATCGGGGTGTACTTCGACGAGGATGTGGAGAACCGCTTCGGCAGGATGCACGCGATGCGCGTGACCCTGACCCGGACGGAAGGAGGCTGGAGGGCAGAGTCCGTCGGCGCCCAGGGCTCGGGGCTCGTCAGCTCCCTTACCAAAGCGGACGCCCTAGCGCTCATCGGTCCCGAGTCCGAGGGGGTGCGGGCGGGCGAGCCGGTCGAGGCCATCGTGCTGCGCGAAGAGGTGCTCCTTTGAGAGGTCCTTACCTGGAGGGGCCAGAAGGTGGTAGTGGTAAAATTCGTATAGCTTATGTTTGAGTCGGATCTCGAAGACAACATCTTCCGGCGCCGCCTGATGAAGGAGGTTGCGCCGGGCGCACCCGTCCACTTCTCTTTCTACTCGCCGAGGGTGAAGGTACAGGTCCAGGACGCCGCCGAGCATCTGTGTGGGGCGAACGGTCGCTACATAGGTGACGGGGTGAGCATAGAGTTCGTTCCGGAGGACGCGGCGGCGGTCGAGCGTGTGCGCGAGTTCGTTTGGCGTTGGGAAGAGCACAACGAGTTCACGGCGGTACGCAAGATCGACCACCTCAGACGCGGCGCCGACCCCGAAAGCGTGCAGGGCATCCTCGAGCGGGTACGCGGCGTGGACAAGCGGGCCGCCGCCAAGGCCGCCGAAGCGGTCGAGCCGGACGAGTTGAGAGAGATGGTAGAGGCGGAGGACGCCAAAACGCTCGCGCGCCTGCCGGGTCTCGGGGAGAAGCGGGCGCACGCCGTGGTCGAGTTCTACAGGAACGAGCGGAGCCCCCGCCGCTTTCTCTACGCGGCCAATCGCAACGACCGCTTTAGGGGGGCGCCGGTCTTTACGGAGCTTGACCTCCAAGGCGACCTGGACGAGCAGGCATTCGCGCACGCTGCCCGAGCCCAACCTTTGGGGGACCCGGACCCTCTCGGCGCTAACGAGCCGCCGGGACACACTACGCTCCGCAACGCGAACCTGTCGCGTCCCCTGCCGATGACGCCCTCGCTCATGGGCCGGAGCGTCTACTACCCGGAGCAGGTCGCGCTCTTCGCGGACGTCTTGCGGCGCGTGCTTGTCGAGGGCGAGAGGCTCGCTGGGGTGGGCGCCCTGCGGATACAGCGCGGCAAGCTCTTCCACGTCCGCAAGCTCCCCGGCGTCGGCACCAAGACGCGGGCTCGCGTCCTGGCCAGCGGCCTTCTTGACTCCGAGTACACTTACGAGAACTTGGTCGGTATCCCCGGTCTTACGGAGGCCCAGGCTCGCGCCATCGCCGAGGCGGCGAGGAACGGGCACGAGGCCGTGGCCGGGGCGGAGGTCCGTGTCCCCTAGCCTCTACGGCTTCGTCAAGGGCCACGAACCCGTGACGCCCGAGGAGGTCGCGAGAGAGCTCTTCTCCCCGCTGCAAAACGGAGACGCCCATGCCCGCGTCGAGGGTCTGGTCGCCGACGACCCGCGCTTTCTCTGGGACGAGGCGGGCTCTCTTCGCACCGCCGACGCGTCTTCTCTACCCCTGGACGAGGCCCCGTTCGTCGTTTTCGATGTCGAGACCACGGGCTCGTCGCCGGGGGAGGGGGCCATCACCGAGATCGGGGCGCTCAAGGTGGTGCGCGGGCAGGTGGTGGACGAGTTCGCCACGCTCGTCAACCCGGGGCGTCCCATACAGCCGTTCGTCGTCAGGCTCACCGGGATCACCGACCGCATGGTCGCCGACGCCCCGGGCGCCGCGGAGGTCATGCCGCTCTTCGAGGAGTTCTCCGAAGGGTGCGTCCTCGTAGGGCACAACGTCCATTTCGACTGCTCTTTCGTCGCCGCGGCCCGCGAGACCAGCAGCCTCCCGCCGCTCCCGAACCCGGTGCTCGATACCCTGAAGCTCGCGCGCTCGCTCGTGCCGGGACTCAAGCGCTACCGGCTTGCCTCGCTCGTCTCGCACTTCGGGGTACGCGCGGCCCCCAACCACCGCGCCCTCGCCGACGCCGCCGCGACCGCCGAGGTGTTCCTCAGGCTGCTCGAGTTCCTCCGTTCGGCCGGGGTGCACAGCGTCGGGGAGGCGGCCACGCTCAAGTCAGGGTCCCGGAGTAGTGTCGAGCCGCGGAAAGGTTACCTCGCCGAGGACCTCCCGAGGGGGCCGGGTGTCTACTACTTCGTGGACAAGCACGGTACCACCCTCTACGTCGGCAAGGCCAAGGACCTCAAGGCGCGCGTCAGGACCTACTTCAACGGCGGAGATGGGCGGCGCAAGGTTGGACGGCTCGTCCGGGAGGTGGCCGAGGTGCGCTACAAGGAGACGCAGAGCGAGCTTCACGCCCTCGTCTTCGAGGATCGTGAGATAAAGCGCCTCCTGCCGCGCTACAACTCCGCCGGCCGGGGCGAGAAGGCGCGGTGGTTTATCGAGCTGGACCTCGACGAGCCCTACCCCGTCCCGGTGAGGGTCCCCGGTGGCGACCGGCGGGACGGCGCGAACTACCTGGGTCCCTACCGGAGCGCGAACGTCCTGGACACCTGCATCGAGGCTCTGGGCAGGATCTTCCCCTTGAGACGCTGCCCCGGCGGCCCCGAAGATGACGTCTGCTTCTACGGTCAGATGGGACGCTGCGCCCCGTGCCTCGGGATGGGCGAGGAGGAGTACCGCGCGGAGGTGATCGGGGAGATCACCGCCCTCCTGCGCGGCGAGGGCGGCGAGGAGCACCTCGAAGCGCTCGTCGGGGAGCGAAAGAGGCTCGCGGGCGAGCTCGAGTTCGAGGCCGCCGCCCGCTTGCGGGACCTCATCGCCGGCATCGAGCGCATCCGCCTGACGCGTGCCGTCGTCGGCGCCGAGGGCGTTCAGGCCGTCGTCGCCCCCTCTACGGAGCCCGGAATAATCGAGGTCTTCGCCCTCGCCGGGGGACGCCTCGTCGCCCACAAGGGCTTCGAGCCGGAGGACGCCGCCGGCCTCGCCCTCTTCGCCGAGGAGGTCTTGGCCGGTCACGCCGTCGCTAACTTATCTAGTGGGGGAGGCACGGACGAGGCACGGATCGTCTCTGCGTACCTCAGACGGCGCCAAGTGGACGTCGAGGCGGTACGTCTGCGGGAACCCGCCGACCTCGTGGGCATGGCAGGCAGGGTGGCCGAACGGGTCGCTGCGGCGGGCGCCAGGACCGATAGGGTACCCGGTACATGATAAAATAAGCGGCATAGTGTGTAGAACTTTCGGGGAGCCGTAAAGGGCGGTTAAGTTATGGTACAGGATGTGCAGGGGACCGCGCGCAGGATACTGTTAGTGGACGACGAGCCCTCGATCCAGAAGATGCTAGTACACGCTCTGGAGCGGGAGGGCTTCCAGGTGCATGCGGTGGGCGATGGGGAGGCGGCGCTCGAGGCGTTCGACTCTTACGAGCCGCATTTGCTCATCCTGGACATCATGTTGCCGAAGATAGACGGTACGGAGGTGTGTCGCCGGATCCGGTCACAGAGCGACGTCCCTATAATAATGCTTACGGCGAAGGACGACGAGATCGACCGGGTCGTGGGCCTGGAGCTCGGGGCGGACGATTACGTAACCAAGCCGTTCGCCGTTCGGGAGCTTGTGGCGAGGGTCCGTGCGATCATGCGCCGGGCGTCGGTTCCCACGGGTCAGCGCCAGGACGAGCTCACCTACGACAGCCTGAAGATCCACCTGCCCAGCCGCAGGGTCGCCGTGGGCGGCAAGGAGATCGACCTGACGTACACGGAGTTCGAGCTCCTGGTGACGCTCGCCTCCAACCCCGGTCGGGTGTTCTCGCGCAGCACGCTGCTGACCCGGGTGTGGGGCGACGAGTTCCGCGACGAGCGCACCGTCGACGTGCATATCCGCCACCTGCGCGAAAAGATCGAGCGCGACCCCCGGAACCCCGAGTTCATCCACACCGCCCGGGGCGTGGGGTATGTCTTCCGGTAGAGATCGGCTCTTCTCCTCGAAACGCAAGGGCCGGAGTTCGGGAAAGAGTCCTCTGAAAGGCGGGCCTGGCCTACCGTCACGGCTCTCGCTCGAGCGGCTCTTGCTCGGGCGCCGCGCCGGCTTTCGGCGTCGCATCAGCATCCAGGTGTGGCTCACGGTGCTGTTCCTGCTCGTGACCGCCTTCGCCGGAGGTACGGCATACTCCATCGTCTACCCCAGGTTCGAGGGCCCCTTGCAGCGGTCGGAGGAGGTTGGCTTCGAGCGGGTGTTCGACCAGTTCAGGGACCGGCTCAGGAGCAACCCCCGTATCGACGAGCAGTACATAAGTTTCTACGCTATCAACCGGGGCCTCCAGTGGGGTGTGGTTGGCGAGGACGGCCAGGTTTTGAGGGGAGATCCCGGCGAGTACGACGTCCAGGTCGTGCAGGCGGCCATCGAGAACGGGTCGCCTGACACGGAGCTCAAGGAAGCCGAGAGCGAGGGGCACGAGGGGCAGACGCTTGCGACCTATGCCACCCCGATAACGATCTCCGGCGAGTCCCAGACGACGGCGGTCGTCTTTACCAAATACTACACCGAGGGCGAGATCCAGAATACGGAGGAAGCCCTGAGCAGGATCAGCACGCTGGCGCTCCTCGCGGGGGCTCTGGCGCTCTTGATCGCGGGCTTCTCGGGCTACGTGGTGGCGAACCTGCTCTCTCGCCGCCTGAGCCGCCTCGATGTCGCCGCCCGGCGCCTGGCCTCCGGCAACTTCGACGAGCGCATCACTACCCGTATCGAGGACGAGGTGGGTTCTCTAGGCGAGACGTTCAACGCGATGGCCTCCTCTCTCAAGGGCGCCTTCCGGCAGGCCGAGCAGGAGAAGGCGCGCAGCCAGGCCATCCTCTACGGCATGACTGACGCGGTCGTCGGCGTGGACAGGGACCTGAACGCCACCTTCCTCAACCCCCGCGCCCGAGAGCTCCTGGAGAACTCCGACCCCGCCTTCCACGACCGCCTGCAGGAGGTTCTCGCCAAGAGCCGCTTCTCCGGCCCGGTCACCGAGCCCGAGGCCCAGGCTGGAGACAGGATCATCGAGATCCGGGCCGCCCCCCTGGAGGACGGCGCTCTGGCCATCCTCCGCGACGTTACCGAGGAGCGCCAGATCGAACGGGCCAAGGCCGAGTTTATTGCCAACGCCTCCCACGAGCTAAAGACTCCCCTCTTCGCCCTCCAGGGCTACCTTGAGATGCTCGAAGACGAAGAGGACGAGGAGGTTCGCAAGTCCTTCCTCGAGGACATGAAGGCCCAGACCGAGCGCCTGAAGAGCCTCGCCAAGACCCTCCTCGACCTCTCCCGCCTGGACGCGAACGCCGTGACCTTCCGCCTGGAGGAGGTCGACCTCGAAGACCTGCTGCACGATCTCAGGCGGGACTTCGCCTACACGGGGCGCGAGATCAACATCAACGCCGAAGAGGGTCTTCCCCCGGTGAGGACCGATCCCATACAGCTCCACCGCATGCTCGCCATCCTGCTCGACAACGCCCTCAAGTACTCAGGTGGATCCGGAGGCGCCGAGCCCGTGGACCTCGAACTCCACCGCGAGGACGGCCACGCCCTGGTAAGCGTCTCCGACCACGGTTGCGGTATCCCCGAGGCCGAGATACCGCACATCTTCGACCGCTTCTACCGCGCCCAGGGCTCCTCCCGCGCCGACGGCACCGGCCTCGGTCTGGCCCTGGCCGGTGAGATCTCCCAACACCTCGGCGGCGATATCCGCGTCGAGAGCGAGCCTGACCGCGGCAGCACCTTCTCCGTCGAACTCCCCCTCGCGGACGGAAGTAATTAGTATTTAATCTGGCAAGAGTAAATTAATTTCAACTTCTTCTTAATTTTTATTAAGTTTTCCTCTACCGCTTCGAAACCTTTGGCTGTAGAATATTGACCGGGGCAGCGTTTGGTTCGTGGATTCTCCCCCCTCCCCGCGGACTGGAAGCTGCCCCTTTCGCGTACCTTTTGAGGTCCGGACCCTAACCGAAGAGGGGTGGTATCCCGAACAAGAGGAGGAGTGGGCGCGCCACGCTCAGCAGGTAGCCTATGGGCGAGACGCCCGGCAGGAAGGTGAGGAGCACGAGGCCAAGCAAAATATAGGGTCCGTACTGGTTCATGAAGTCGACGAAGCTGCTCAGGGAGCGGGGCAGGAACGGGAAGATCACCTTAGAGCCGTCGAGCGGGGGGATGGGGATCAGGTTGAAGATGAAAAGGAGGGCGTTGACGAACGCGATGCCCAGGATGCAGAAGAGCACGAGCCTGCCCTGGAACGGTGGTATCCGTATCAAGACGGCGCAGAGCGCGACTATCGCCAGGTTCGTCGCGGGACCGGCGAACGCGACGGCCACCGGCCCCCACACGCCGCCCCGGAGCTTCGACGGCTCGACGGGGACCGGGCGGCCCCACCCGAAACCGACCATCACGAGCATCAGACTTCCCATCATGTCCAGGTGCGACGCCGGATTGAGCGTCACCCGTCCGTAGCGGTAGGCCGTGTCGTCGCCCAGAGCGTAGGCCGAGTAGGCGTGGGCCGCCTCGTGCAGCACGATGCCAACGGCGAACCCGAGTAGCATCGCCACGGCCGCAATTGGGTTCTGTTGAAAAACGGCAAGGAACATCGCGCCTTAGTATTACACGCCCTGAGCGTGGCTAGCGGAGGCTACGCGTTAGCTACCGTGTTAGTTGGTCTGCGAGGCAGATACCGTGACATGGTTGCCGGCGTCGGAGGTGTGTTCGGCGAGTTGGGGTCTCAAGACCCCCGCCGAGTTGGCGACGCTGCCGAGCTGGGTGATACCGGCCGTCACCGGCGACTTGGGACCCACCTCGCTGTCTATGTCTTGCACGAGGGAGATGGAGATCCTGACGTCCGGGTTGTCGATGGGCTTTATCTCCACGATGCTGGCGTCTTCTTGCAGCACGGGGTCCGGGCGTATTGCCGTTACCGTCCCGGTCACCGGCGCGTAGGCTGCCGTTCCCGCCTCGGCCCCGACGTCCAGGGCGCCCGTACGCGGTCCCTGCCGGCTGGCCGGGTCCATGAGGTGGTATTGGATCTTCTCGGGCGTGGAGTCGTCGGCGAAGAGCCTGAGCAAGGGGTTGCCGGAGAGGTTCTTCCCCCGCGGCGACATCTCGGCGAGGCTCTCACCCTCCGGGTGGTAGCCGAGGACCGTAACGTCTTCGGGCCGGACGGGGCTCGAGATGCCGATCCCGGCGACCTCCGCCAGCACCGCGTCTGGTCCCGCATTGTTGGGATCTATGGGGAGCGCTTCTTCCCGCACCCCCGAGGTCTGGACGAACGCCGCGAAGACGAGCGCCAGAACGCCGAACAGGACCACGCAGACGGCGAGCATCCGCCGCCGCGCGTACACACCGGTCCTCTGCGCCTTGCGCCCCGTCCGTCGACCGGTCGGCCGTACGCTTTCGCCGCCCGCGGGCAGCGGCCTCCGCCGGTTCGGGGCTGCGTAGGCGTTATTCGAGGCTCCAACCCCAGCATGTTGGGCTCGTTGTGTGCTTCCCCCTCGCATACTGGGGCGAGATTATACATAAGGCGCGTACGATGTAAAACGGCCCTACCCCGACCCGGGGCTGGTATATTTGCTGGGTACGTAGAGAGAACGCCGCCTTCCGGTAGGCATTGGAGATTAGATAACGGGTGTCCGCGAAGAAGTTAGTCGTCTCGACCTACCTGCAGTACATTCTCATCGCCATCGGCGCTCTGCTCTTGTTTACGTTCCTCCGGCAGATCGGCGGTGTCCTTCTAACGTTTCTGCTGGCGGCGGTCCTGGCCTACGTGCTCAACCCTCTGGTCCGGCGGCTGGAGGCGTGGCGGGTCCCGAGGGTCGTGGCCGTGCTCGGGGTGTTCGTGGCGCTCGTCGCGGCGGTCCTGGTCGCGCTGCTCCTCCTCATCATCCCCGCCGTCAGCCAGGTACAGGCCCTTATACAAAACCCGGAGGTTCTGACGGATGGGGTGGCGAGGCTCTCGGACTGGACGCGGGAGTTGCCCTACGTCGGGGAGCGGATCGAGGCTGTTGACCAGACGGCGATCACGCAGTTCGTGCAGAGCAACGCGCCTTCGGCTGGGCAGGTCTTCAACGGGGCCCTAGGCTTTATTGGTGGGGTCTTCGGCGTCTTCGGCACCATACTCAACCTACTTCTCATGCTGATCGTCTCCATATACCTCCTGCTTGACAGGGAGAGAATCTCGGCCGCCGCGCTCCGGACGGTGCCGGCGACTATCCGGGACCAGAGCGTCGAGCTCTTCCACGCCGTCGAGGGCACCCTCGTCAAGTATCTCAAGGCGCAGCTACTCTTGTGCGCGATCATGGGCGCCATAGGCTGGGCCATCGCATACTTCACCTTCGGCAGTTACGCGCTCCTGATCGGGCTGTGGGTAGGCGTCACGGAGATCATCCCCGTGCTCGGGGCCTTTCTCGGGGCGGTACCGGCGGTCCTGATAGCGCTTTTTTCGGGCGGCCTGGATGCCGGCATACTCGTCGCGTTGCTCTTTCTCCTGGCCCAGCAGCTCGAGGGGAACGTTTTGGTGCCGAGGATCATGGGCAGCTCCGTGGGAGTGCATCCTTTATGGGTCCTCTTTGCCACCCTGGCGGCGACCGCACTCTACGGAATCGTCGGCGCCGTCTTTGCCGTACCCATTGTCGCGATCATCGCCGCCGTCTTGCGCTACCTGCGTGGGACACTTCTCTTCGAGCGCTGGCAGAAGGCTCCCGTCATGGAGGTCGCTACCGAAGGGGACCCGAAGGTCGCGGCCTCCGGCGCCTCCGGCGAAGAGCCCGCGAGCCTTCGGAGCGCCGCCAGGGGAGAGGGGTAGGGCACCGTGGGGCTGCCGCATGGGGAGCCGCGCCGGTCTTTCTCCTACAAAGAGACTTTTCGGCGGCTGATCCGTCCCCTCGCCCGCGTCCTCTCGGCGATCCGGGTCCGCCCCGACGCCCTGAGCGTCACGGGATGGGTTCTCTCGGTGGGCGCCGCTACTCTGTTCGCGCTCGGCTACACGAAGACGGCCGGCGGCGTGGTACTCCTGGCGGGCTTCTTCGACGCTCTGGACGGCGCGGTCGCCCGCGAGTCGAACCGGATGAGCGACTTCGGCGCTTTCCTCGACTCGACGCTCGACAGGCTCTCTGAGTCGGCGATCTTCGTCGGCATCATCTTTTTCTACGCGGCCTCCTCGAGGCCATACGAGGTTCTCCTGGCTGGCTTGGCGATGGCCTTCTCGCTCATGACCTCCTACACCCGCGCTCGCGCCGAAGGCCTGGGGCTCAAGTGCGAGGTCGGCCTCCTCGAACGCGCGGGCCGGGTCGTGATCCTCTCGCTCTTCTCCTTGACGGGGTTCTTGACCGCCGGCGTCGCCCTCGTCGCCGGCGGCGCCCTCGTGACCACCGCCCAGCGCATCCTCTACGTGCGCCGCCTGACGAAGACCTGAGACCCTCTCTTATGCCGGAGAATACCCCCCCGCCCTCCGCCGCCACAAGAGACTACGAAGCGAAGGTATCCCAAGAAGCCGGCGGGCTCGCCCGCCGAACGGCCCGCGCCGGTCTCCCACAACCCTTCGGCGACCCCCTCTCCGGCGTCGTGCTCGTCGCGGAACCGGCCGTGGTGGCTGCGGGGGCAACGGGTGCCAGGGCGAACGCCAGGATGGTAGACGCCCTCCAACGCAGCCTCGCCGCCGTAAAGCTCGACCGGGCCTACGTCACCTGGTCGCACCCGGACCTCCTGGAGGAGATACTCTCCCTCGAGCCCGCCGCACTCGTGGCGGCCGGTACCACCGCCGCCCAAGCTATAGACTCGTGTAACTACCCGCTCGCGAAGATGCTGTTCTCGGAGGCCCCTCATGGCTCGTGGTTCGCCTGGACGAAGGGCGCCCACGGGCTCAGGCTCCCCGCTCTCGCCCCGGCCCTCGCCGACGACGAGGCCAAACGCCGCTTCTGGATAGCCTTTCTCGCCCTCCGCGCCCTCGTCCCCGACAGGTGAACGGGGCCCCCGCTCTTGACGACCCGTATCACGAGAGGAAGGTCCGGCCCCGTCTCCACGGCCGTAGGCGCGGCCGGTCTCGCGATCGTAGTGGCGCTGCTCCCCGTACTGGGCGATGGGGAAGTCACCCTCGTCGAGTTCGTTTCGGCCTACGTCCTCGTTCTCATACCCGTGAGCGCGCTCCTCTACGGGCTCCTCCTCCTGGCCGCAGACCTTACGGTACCTAATCTCCTCCTCCTGGGCGCCGGCGCCGTGGGCGTGGCGTCGGCCTACCTCGGTGGTTGCCCGGAGAACCTGATCTAAGGCCCCGCCGTACGGCCGCTCGCGCTCCTGTTCCTGGCCGACGCCACGAGGATGGTGGCCGCCGTGTGCGTGGGCCTCGCCCTCGCCCGCCGCGTCACCTCACCTGGGATAGCCCTCCTCATAGCCGGCGCCGCCACCGCCGCCGACCTCTTGTACCACGCGGGTGCTCGCCGAAAGGGGAGCGCCGCTACTCGATTACCTGCTCCTTATCTTCCCGACCTTCGGCTACCCCTTGGGCTTCGCCCTCGGCCTCGCCGACTTCATCTTCCTCGCCCTCTTCGCCGCCCTTGCCCGCCGCCTGGAAGGCTTGCACTCCCTCCCGACCCTCACCCTCGGGTGCGCCGCCGTGCTCCTCGCCATGCTCGCCGGGCTCCTCCTCGACCGTACCCTCCTCGCCCTCCCCTTTATCCTCGCCAACGCCACACCCCTGTATAAGTCTTTCTCCAGGGCGGATGATGCGTAACCACCGGTCCACGCTAATATTAAGAGCATTAAGTTTTATTAAAAAAACGTTTCGAAGAGGAAACACGGATTCCCTTTATTTAAGCCACGTTCTGTACCCTGTGAGTTTGTTCCAGAATGAAAATGGTGTTGCACAAAACCGGTAACTTCTCTAGAGTGCTGAACTTAGGAGGGGGGATTCGGACAGACTCCCCCGTTGTGGAAACTTTATAGAACGGTGGGAAGGAGCCCGAACGTATGCCTCGGAGGGTTAATCCTGTAGTACTTCTCGGCATTGTTACAGTTGTAGTTCTGTCATTTGGTCTCTCTGCGGGAGCCGCGCCGGAGGATGGTGTTGTTCCCGAGAACGTTCCGGAGAAGGGCACCGCGCCCGTTGCGGAGCCCGCGCCGGTGGATGAGGGTAAGGCGCCCGTGGAGGGTCCCGCGCCCGAGGTTGCTACCGTACCCGAGGACGTTGCGCCCGCGGAGGGTACTGAGTCCGAGAACGATGCTGTGGCGGACGAGAATGGTGCACAGGATAAGGACGATGCCGCTCCTGTAGAGCAGCAGCAGGAGGATGCCGTGCCGGAGGAGCAGGAGCAGGAGAGCCCGGCGCGGGAGGACGCGGAGGGTGAGATCGACGCCGTGGAGAGCTATACGCCCGAGGAGGAGGCCGAGATCGGGGAGGCCGCCGAGGAGACGGGTGCGGAGTTCGAGGAGATGCTGGACGAGGCGGCGGCAGCGGACGGGGAGTACAACAACGCGCTCCTCGAAGAGAACCAGTTGACCAGTGAGATAGCGGAGACCAGGAACGAGCTCGCGACTAGCGAGGACAGCCTCGAGGAGGCTCAGGGGAGGCTCGAGGATCGGGCGTCGCAGATGTACATGAACGGCCAGGACGGTTTCCTGGGCATGCTGCTTGGGGCCGAAGACGTCCGCGAGTTCAAGGACCTGTTGGGGCTCTGGGTACAGCTGCTCGAGGAGGATCAGGACGAGGTTCAGGAGTGGCGCGAGAGCAGGGACCAGCTCGAGCAGGCCACGCAGGACCTTGAGGTGCAGCTCGGGGAATGGGAGCAAACCCGCGAAGAGGCGACCGCCAAGAAGCAAGAGGCGGAGACCCGCGTAGAGGAGGCCCAGGAGTTCTTCAGAGCGCAAGACGAGGAGATCCAGGAGAAGATCGAGGAAGACCGGGACCGCGAGGCCGAGCTTGCTCTGGACCATATCGGGAAACTCCTCCAGGATGCTACCGAGGAGCCGTCCGGGCCGGCCGCCGGCGAAGAAGAGAAGTCGGACGAGAATACGGGTACGGGGGACGAGGCTCGTCAGGCTGAAGAGGGACCGGGCAGCGAGCAGGTCCGTCAGCCCGCCGAGGACGAGCAGTCCGAGGAGATCGAGCAGGCACGCCAGGCGGGAGTGGAGGCGCCGGACAGGACCCCGGAGGAGGAGCAGGTCCGTCAGGTTGAGGTAGCCCAGGCCCTCACCGAAACGATCCAAGAGTGGCAAGCCGAGAAGAAGTCGCTCAAGGAGAAGGTCGAGGAGCCCGTGCAGGAGCGGGAGGCCGGAGCAGCAAACGACGCGGGACCCACGGGAATCCCGGCCGAGAATCCTGCAGCGGAGCAGATGACCGCCGCCGCGGAGGAGCAGGCAAAGGCCCAGGAGCAGTCCAGGAAGGCCGCCGAGCAAGCCGCCGCGGAGAAAGACGCCCGGGAGGACGCCGCCGTGCGGGCCGAAGAGGCCAAGAAAGCCAGGAAGTTGGCCGTGGAGTTAGTTCCGGAGGCGGAGCAGGAGGCGGCTCTGGCCGCGGCGGAAGAGGCTGAACGCAACGCCGCGCTCGCCACCGAGGAGGCTCTTGAGCAGAAGCTCGCTGCCGAGGAGGCCGCCGGGGAGGCTATGGAGAAGCTGGACTCCGCCGCGAAGCTGGGGGAGTCCGCCGCGCAAAAGGCCGCCGAGAAGGGCATACTCGGCCCGAAGCCCGGCACTGCGGGGGGCGGAGTGCTCGGCGAGGCGAAGGATTGGTTAGGCGTGCCCTACGACTACTCGCATATGGGGGGGATGACGCGCGCCGGAGTAGACTGCTCCGCCTTCACGGCGGCGGTCTTTGATAAGTTCGGCATTACGCTGCCGGATTCGCCTGGTGGGCAGCTTGGCATGGGTGCTCCGGTCTCCGGGCCTCCCAAAGCCGGCGACCTGGTCTTCTTCAGCGAGGACGGCAGTGGCGCGCCGACCCACGTCGGTATCTCCAACGGCGATGGGACACTCACCCACGCCTCGGATTTCACGGGCGAAGTCAGCGTAACCGACATGGACTACATAAACGGCTACATGGGCGCGAGGAGGTTGATCTAAGCCCCGGCGCGGTACCGAAGAATACTTCACAGGGGAGGTCCATCCGGGCCTCCCCTTTTTGATGCTCTCTCTTGCGGCGCCGCCGGGCGGGGCGTCCGAGTGGACAGCACCATCGGATGAGCCGTGACCGTAGAGACCTAAAAGAGGAGCTTGAAAGTGGGCTTGGGGTTATTGCAGGCGGCCGGTTTCCTGATCGTTGGGTTCGCGGTGTTGTTGTTCGTAATTTTTCTCGTGGCAAGCGCGGTGCGCATCGTCAACGAGTACGAGCGGGGTGTCATCTTCAAGCTCGGGCGGGTCCAGGGTAGGGCCAAGGGCCCCGGCCTCTTCTTCCTCGTCCCCATCGTGGACAGGATGATCGAGGTAGACCTGAGAACCGTCACCATGGACGTGCCGCCGCAGGACGTTATCACGCGTGATAACGTACCCGCCTCGCGTAAATGCCGTCGTCTACTTCCGGGTCATGGACCCGAACAAATCGGTCGTCGAAGTCGAGAACTACGTCCTGGCGACCAGCCAGATCAGCCAGACTACCCTCAGGAGCGTCCTCGGCCAGAAGGACCTCGACGATCTCCTCACCGACCGCGAGGCCATAAACGAAGAGCTGCAGACGATAATAGACGATCACACCGAGCCTTGGGGGATCAAGGTCAGCGTCGTGGAGGTCAAGGACGTCGAGATACCGCAGCAGATGCAGCGGGCGATGGCCAGACAGGCCGAGAGCGAGCGCGAGCGGCGGGCGAAGATCATAGCCGCCGAGGGCGAATACCAGGCCTCCCAGCGCCTGCGCCAGGCCGCCGACAGGCTGGAGAGCCCGACGGCGTTGCAGCTGAGGCTCTTCCAGACGCTGACCGAGATCTCCAGCGAGAACAGTTCCACGGTGATCCTGCCGATCCCCATGGATCTGTTCCGCCCATACCTGAGGGGGACTTCGAACGGCTCCGGCGACGGCCACGCCCGTCAGCCGCGGGCGCGTTGCGGGGAGGAAGAAGAGGCCGAGCGCCTCCCCGACGGGCCGTTGGCGAACGGCCCGTCGGGGAGGAACCTCTCTAGCAAGCTCGGTAGAGAGTGCGGGCTCCTCCGCATCCTCCACATTTATTCGTCTTTGCGGGTTAAACCTGCTTGACCCCGGGTAGAGATACGTGCGCAGACACAGGGATGAGGCGGCGGCCAACTCTACGGAGAGCCGTCGCGCCGATCTCTAAAGGCGAACTGATATGACGTGCGAAACTATGGAAGATAGACAAAGGAAAGGGTCCGGTATGGATCCGAGCCTATCGTACTAGAGCTACCGAGTAGCGCGGAGTACGTCTTGCTCGCCCGGTTGGTCGTCTCCTGCGCGGGACAGCTCGCCGAGTTCGAGCCCGAGGACGTCTACGACCTGAAGCTGGCCGTCACCGAGGCCGCCACGAACGTCGTCCGCCACACAACGGTCGACTCCTTCCAGATCGAGTACAAGATCCTACCCGGGACGGTGGAGATCACCGTCATCGACAAGGGCGGTGGCTTCGACGTCAAGGAGTTGACCGAGGAGCCCAGCGAACACGGCGGCTTCGGCCTCGCGGTGATCCGGAGCCTCGTCGACGAGGTGATCCTAGACTCCCTCGGTGCCGGGACACGCCTGAAGATGATCCGGCGCGCAACCCCCACCGGATGCGCTCCCGAAGCTTAGTAAGAAACCGCGCCCGCGTTTTGTCCCCTATGGGTTGCGCTCTCCCGTACGGCAATATACTGGTGGCCGTGTGACGGCGCCCACCAACATTGATCGGGGAGGGTCTTGCTGCAACGGGTAAACGCGGGCCACAAGTCGCTCGCCGACTACCGCAGCATCATCCGGCGGGAGCTGTACGAAGAGATCATCGGCCTCTCGGAGCGCCTTGAGGGAAGGCGGGTCCTGCACGTCAGCGCGACGAGCTTCGGCGGCGGGGTCGCGGAGATCCTCTACACCCTCGTGCCGCTCATGCGCGACGTGGGGATCGAGACCGAGTGGGACATCATGTACGGCGCGGAGGCCTTCTTCAACGTGACCAAGAGCTTCCACAACGCGCTGCAGGGCGCGGAGTACGAGCTCTCCGTCGAGGACCGGGCGATCTACGAGGAGTACAACCGCCAGTCGGCCGAGGCCATCCAGAAGGCCGGCGAAGGAGTGGGACATCATCTTCGTCCACGACCCGCAGCCGGCCCTGATCAAGCACTTCACCGGCGGCCTCTCGCCCGAGACGAAGTGGATCTGGCGCTGCCACATAGACCTCTCGACCCCGAACCGGCAGGTGCTCGACTACCTCTGCCTTACATAGCGGACTACGACGCCCAGATCTACACCATGCAGGAGTACACCCCGCCGGACGTGGACCTGCCGGGGCCTCACCCTCATCCCGCCGGCCATAGACCCGCTTAGTCCCAAGAACATGGCCCTCTCCAGCGAGGACGCGTCCTACATCGTGGGCCAGTTCGGCGTGGACGTGGAGAGGCCGTTCCTCCTGCAGGTCTCGCGCTTCGACCCCTGGAAGGACCCTTTAGGGGTCATAGACGTCTACCGGAGCGTGAAGGAAGAGGTCCCCGGCATCCAGCTCGTGCTCATCGGCTCGATGGCCCACGACGACCCCGAGGGCTGGGACTACTGGCAAAAGACCGTGAACTACGCCGACGGGGACCCCGACATCTTCCTGTTCTCCAACCTCACCAACGTCGGCTCGATAGAGGTGAACGCCTTCCAGTCCAGGGCCGACGTGGTCATCCAGAAGTCCATCCGCGAGGGCTTCGGGCTCGTCGTCACCGAGGCGCTGTGGAAGGCCAGGCCGCTGGTCGCCGGCAGGGTCGGCGGCATCCCGATGCAGGTCGACGGGGGCGGCGGCATCCTGATCGACACCATCCCCGAGGCCGCCGCCGCCTGCACCAAGATCCTCCAAGACCCCGACTTCGCCCGCCAGATGGGCCGCCAGGGCAAGGAGCACGTCCGCGAGCACTACCTGACCCCGCGCCTCCTGCGCGACGACCTCCTCCTTTTCGCTAAACTGCTCGGGGTGTAGCAGACCGAAAACGAGAGGGACCCCGTGGCCCAGAGCAGAGGCGGCCGGACCGTCGTCGTCTCCAACCGGGGACCGGTGACGTTCTCGCGCAACGAGTCGGGCGAGCGGGAGCACTCCAGGGGGGCCGGCGGCCTCGTGACCGCGCTGAACGCGGTCCTCAGGCGGAGCGAGGACGCCGTCTGGATCGCCTCCGCCCAGAGCGAGGAGGACGTCGCGGTCGCGAAGAGAGCCCTCGCCCTACGAGGTCGAGGACCTGCGCGTGACGCTCGTCGAGCACGACCCCGCCTCCTACGACCTCATGTACAACAACCTCGCCAACCCGCTCCTCTGGTTCGTCCAGCACGGCCTCTACGACCTTCCCTACTCGCCCGCGCTCGGCGACGACACGAGGGAGGCCTGGGAGGAGGGGCTACGTCCCCGTCAACCGAACTTCGCCGAGGCCGTGGCCGACGACGGTCGCAGGCGATGAGGTCGCCGACGATCCTCCTCCACGACTACCAGCTCTACATGACCCCGCTCTTCGTCCGGGAGCGTCTCGGGGCGGGCGCGTTCCTCTCGCTCTTCGTCCACATCCCCTGGCCCGAGCCCGACCTCTGGCGCGTCCTGCCCGCCTACGTGAGGGAGGGCGTGCTCGAGAGCCTGCTGCAGGCCGACGTCGTCGCCTTCCACACCCACCGCTACGCCCGCAACTTCGCCGAGACGGCCGCCGCGGTTCTCGGCGCCGAGGCCGACGTGGAGAACGGTGTGATCCACCACAACGGCCGCGAGGTGTGGGTGCGGGCCTACCCGATCTCCATAGACCCCTCCGAGTTCGAGGAGCTCGCCCAGAGCGAGGCCGTGCTCGAGCAGGAGAAACTCGTCAAGGACCTTCCCGGCAAACTCCTCCTGCGCGTGGACCGGACGGACCTCTCCAAGAACGTCGTCCGCGGCTTTCAGGCCTACGGCCGGATGCTGGAGCGCCACCCGGAGATGAAGGGCGAGGTCACCTTCCTCGCCCAGCTCCAGCCCTCCCGCACCGACATCCCCGAGTACGCCGCCTACATGGAGGCCGTGGGGAAGGACGGCCGAGGAGGTCAACCAGAAGCACGGCACGGACTCCTGGAGGCCCATCGAGCTCTTCATGGAGGACAACTTCCCCCGCTCCGTCGCCGCCTACAAGAACTTCGACGTCCTGCTCGTCAACGCCGTCCGCGACGGCATGAACCTCGTCGCCAAAGAGTCGGTCGTCATCAACGAGAAGAACGGCGTCCTGGTCCTCTCCGAGAACGCCGGCGCCCACGAGGAGCTCGGCGAGCACGCCCTCACCGTAAACCCCTTCGACGTAGACGAGCAGGCCGACGCCATCCACCAAGCCCTCACCATGCCGGACGAAGGAGCGCGAGCGCCGGGCGAAGGCGCTGCGCGAGACCGTGATGAACAACACCATAGACGACTGGGTCGAGGCGCAGATGGAAGACATAGCCGCGTACCGGAAGACGCACGAGTAGGCCGTCTTGCGCGCCTTCGTCGGGATCTCGGCCGTCCTCTTTGGTCGGCTAATTTGGCCTTGTACCGCGTACGTGGGTTCCTCGCGGCTTTGATAGGCGACGACGCGGGAGAGTTGCCGTGGGCGGTCTGCCTTGTCGGCGCTCGCGCTCTTTCGCTATCGTCGTCGGCCTTTTGACCGCCGAGGTCGTACTCAGGTTCTCGCGATCTGCCCTTCGAGGAAGCTTCTTGTTCGGTACGGTCTGACCGTGTGGGGATTGCCTCGGCGGAGTGTTGATGGGCGTCCTCCTCCTGACCGTGGTGATCGTCCTCTATGCGACCCTGACCGACCAGGCAGGGGTGTCGATCCCCGGAAGTCTCTTGCTGGGCGCGTACTGTGCCGTGTACTCGGGCCTCTCGGGTTCGTGGAAGGCTTGCTCTTGGGCATCCCCCTCGCGGCCGTTGCCGGACGCTTTAGAACCGCGGGCTAACCCTCTCCGGCGAGAACCCGTAGCACCTCGCCCACGTCCTCGACGCCGTCCACCACGATGTCGGCCTCCGAGACGATCTCCGGCGGCCCTTCGTCGCTCGCGACACCGACGCGCAGGATCTCCTCCAGGACGCCCTCCTCGCGCAACGCCACGAGTTCCCTGAAGGCGTCGAGGTCGGTGGTGTCGTCGCCGATGAACATGGCATACTTCGGGCCGTACTGCTCGACCAGGGCGCGGACGGCGGTGCCCTTGTCGGCCCTGATGGGGGGACGGGCCTCGACGACGCCGCGGCCGACCGTGATCCTCAAGCCCAGCCGCTCTCCCTCCGCCTTCACGAACTCCACGCTCCGCTCGCCGACCTCGGGCGGCGCGTTGCGGTAGTGGACGGAGGCCGTGATGCCCTTCTCCTCGACGAAGGCGCCCTGGGGGCCAGCTCCTCCTTCGCCCGGCGCTCCAGCTCCTGCACCCTTTCGAGGTAGGGTAGGGCCTCGGGGATCACCTCGACCTCGCCGTCGCGCAGGATCTCGAACCCGTGGTTGCCGAAGTACACGACGTCTTCCAGCCCGATGAGGTCGAAAGCGTCCTCCGTCTTCCGGCCGCTGATACCAGCCACCAGCAGGTACCTCTCGCTGAGACGCCGCAGCAACTCTCTTAGCTCCGCGGGCACCTCGGACATGTCCGGCGTGGGCACGATGGGGGCGAGCGTCCCGTCTATGTCCGTGAGGACGGCGGTCGACCCCGGCTCCTCGCTCCAGGCCTTCAGCCTTCCCCAGGCTTCGTCTCTACCAGCCATGACCGCTCCCAGCATACTCTTCCGGACACACCCGCCGCAACGGGCAGATAAATACGCGGATCTAGGAGGCCCGCCCGGGTGTTTCGCGTTTTCGGTTCTATCTGACCCTGGGTCTGGCCGCGGGTGCAAAGCGCCTGCTCTTCGGGTCTACCCGATCTTGCTGGTCAGGAAGAGGGCCGTGAGCCTACGGCGTTGAAGCCCGCGGTGCCGAGCACGATAAAGGGACCACACGCGATGGTGAGGAGCGTGGTAACGGAAGGTGCTGGACGCCTCGCGGCCCGCGAGAACGCCTGCCGAACTCGTGATGCTCACCCGGCCTGAAGGCCCGAGGGAACACGTCGAGCACGATCAGCGTGATTATCAGGTTGATGTTGCGCCGCCAAGATGCCAGCGCGAGCAGGCCAGACCTCGACGGGTCGTGATCACCCAGTCGATGTAAGGCCCCGGTAGAAGATCCGCCCCTCGATGGGACCGACGTCGACCACAGCCATCGTGAGGTAGAAGAACGCCGCCACACCGGTTATGACGCGCGTGATGATAAAGAAGTGCCGGCTTCCCGCCGGCCCGCGTCATCAGGAACAGGAAGAACACCGTCGCCGCCACGAAACCTAAAAAATCGTCAGCCAGAGAGTTTCCACGTTCCCCTCTACGTTGTATACCGTGGATTCTACGCGTGCCGCTACTGGCGGCCCTGGGCCCGGGCGCGGAGGTCCTCCGGGTCGATCTCCCCGTCGAGGTACTTGCCGATAAAGAAACCTATGACGCCGAACAGCACGACGACCAGGGTCTCCTCGAACCCGATCAAGAACATCGAGAACAGGATGAGGGCCCCGATCGCAGCACCCCAATGTTTGTTGGTCCAGGTGGCCATCTCCTACCTTCCTTTCACTAAGAAGCTGTGCCTTGTACCGTGACTTCGACGTCCTTGAGGGGCACGCCCTGGTCCCGCAGCACCCTCTGGATGTTCTCCCGGGTGCGCGCCGCGAGCTCCGCGTAGTTGCCCGAGGGCGGGACCTTCATCTTGCAGGAGACCAGATATTCCCGGTCGTCGGAGGTGAGCGAGGCTGAGGGGGACTCGGCCCCGGCCTCCCGCGCGGCGCCTTCGGCCAGGGTCTTCACGGCGCCGGCGGTGATGACGGTCTCGTGGCCCGGCGTGTCGTCCATGACCGTGCTCCTCGCCACCCGGCGCCCGAAGGTGAGCTCCCGCAGCAGCAAGAGCAGGGCTACGAGCGCCAGGAGCGCGCCGATGACCGCGATCACTATCCGCGCCCCCGTCGAGAAGGCCGCGGCGGAGAGGTTGCCCAGGGCCGAAATCCCGCTCCGGTACCCGGTGTACTGGTTCACCACCTCAGCCCCGATGACCCCGAACGCCACGAGCAGCAAGAGCACCGGGACCACCACGAGCAGCAAGGCTATTATCAACAGGACGATTCGGTTGAAAGCGTTCATTGAACCCTCGTCTTCGTCTGCCTGGGATCCGCCTCGACGAGCTTTACGTTGAGCTTGCTCACAGGCACCCCTCTAGTGGAGAGGTGCTCCTGCACCCTGCTGCGCAGGCCCGACCTGATGCTTCCGACGTCGTCGCCGCGCCGAACCCTGCCCTCGAGGTTCACCTGGGCGCCCGGTCTGCGCTGGGCCTTCGCGTTCACCGAAGATCCGAGAACGCCGGGCACCTCGTCGGCGACCGCGGAGACCTCTTCCTCGACCACGCGGCGGGTGGTGTACGTCCCGCTGCCCATGCGAACGCGGCTGGGGGCGGGGGGCTTTAGCTCCGCTATGAGCAACAGCAGGCCGAGCAGCACCAGAAGGATCAATATGATCAAGGGGATGACGGGGATGCTGCCGCGCTCCACGTCGTTGGCGAAGCTCTGCAGGCCGTTGGAGAAGCCCGAGAAGGGCAGCGAACCGAGGCTGTAGCCGAACAGCTCGAAGGCGTAGACGACCATGTATACGCCAAGCACGAAGAGGCCGGCGAGGAGCAGTATCACCACTATCCTGTTAAAGATTCTCATCTGCGGCCACCTCGACGTCTTCGACTACCACCGTGGTCTTGCGCCCGCCGGCCTCGGGGGCCACCCGCTCCCTGATGCTCTCCGCTATGTCGGGGATAGGTTTTGGTAGCGGATACCGGGCGACGATGTGGATCTCCAATTCTTCCGGACCGACGATCACCCCGGAGACCTTCTCGCTGCCCTCGTAGGTCGCCGCTTCGACGAAGCGCCCGCGCCCCATGGAGTGAACCCCTTCGGTGGCGAGGGCCGCAACCGACGCGGCCCTCGCGAGTTGTATTCCGTCTGCCAAAATAAGCCTAGCTCTCTGGTCTGCCGGTGGACCCTTACTGGACCCGCTGCTGTTCCTGGGCCTCCTGCTCGCGGCGCTGCTGCTCCTGCTGGCGCTGCTGCTCCTGCTCCTCCTCCATCTGCGGGAAGAAGACGTTGTTGACCGCTATGTTGACCTCCGTGACGCGCAGGCCGACCAGGCTCTCGACGCGGTTGGCGACGTTGCGCCGCACGGCGTCGGTTATCTGGGGGATGGACTTGCCGTACTCGACCGTCAGCGTCAGGTCGATGGCCGTCTCCTCCTGGCCGACCTCGACCGAGACCCCTGGGTCGTGCTGGAGCCGCTGCCGCCGGTGATGGAGCCGAGGAGGTTGCTCGCCGTCTGGGAGGTGCCGCTGCCCATCCGGATGCCGTCCACCTCCTGGGCCGCGATCCCGGCGATCTTGGAGACCACGGAGTCCTGGATGGTGGTGCTGCCGCGCTCGGTGTGTAGCGGGCTTCCGCTGCTCTGCTGAGATCCCTGTTCGCTCATGCTTCTCCTTTCATAACTGAGCCTGTTCTTGTCGTCTCGCCGGATGCTACCTACACTGCCCTGCGTGTGACCAGCCGGTAGATGGCCAGCAGTACGATCGCGCCCAAGACGGCGGTGAGGATGGATCCGACACCGAGGGTCCCGCTGCTACCCCAAAACCAAGCAAGCCGAGCACCCAACCACCGACGAAGGCTCCGGCTATTCCGATCAAGGCAGTCACTACGATGCCACCGGGGTCCGGTCCTGGCATAACCCACTTGGCCAACACGCCGGCTATCAGTCCGACCACAACCCATACTATGATGGCGCCGATACTAACTTGCCTTCACCTCCCCCTCGTACAGCGTTAACTTTGGCCGAACGATACCCGTCGGCGCAATATAACAGATGCCGTGCTTCGCGCTACTTATCGCCCTCTCTTACCCCCGATTCCTACGCCATAAACACCCGCAGGCGTACCGGTCTAAAGGTTGCTCAGGAGAGCGCGCTCTGCAACGCCGGCCACACGAAGGCCAGGGCGAAGAGCACGGCGACGCCGTAGAGCAGGGTGGACCTCCCCCGGCCTGCCGCGGGAGAGCTTTATCAGCACGTAGGAGATGAACCCGAAGCCTATGCCGTAGGAGATGTTGAAGGTCAGCGGGAGCGTCAGGATGGTCAGGAAGGCCGGGATGGCCTCGTCGTAGCGGTCCCACGGGATGAGCCTGACGGCGGTCATCATCAGGAAGCCGACCACTATCAGGGCAGGGGCCGTGACGGGGGAGACGAAGATGTCCCCGTTCTCCGGGCCGGGGATGGGCACCGCGCCGCCGAAGACCGAGATCAGGGGCGAGAACGGCAGCGCGAGCAGGAACAGAAGACCGACGACCACGCTGGTCAGGCCCGTCCGGCCGCCCTCGGCGACCCCTGACCCGCTCTCTATGTAGCTCGTCACGGAGCTCGCGCCCGTAGCACCTCCCAGGGTGGCCGCCAGCGAGTCGACCAGCAGGACGCGCTTGGCCTGCGGCACCCGGCCCTCCTCGTCGAGGAGCTTGGCCTCCTGGCCGACCGCGAACATGGTCCCCATCGTGTCGAAGAAGTCGGTCATGAAGAGGGCGAAGATCACCGGCAAGAGCGAGATCTGCAAGACCTGCGGCACCGCGAGCACCCCGCCCCCGATCGTCGAGGTGTCGAAGCTGAAGTCCACGATCCCCGCCGGCGGCGGCACGATCCCGAAGATCATGCCGACGATCCCGGTCACGACGATCCCGATGAGGATGCCGCCCCTCAAGCCCCGCGCCACCAGCGCGAGCGTGACTACGAGCCCGAAGGCCGCGAGCAACACCGGGCCCTGCGTGAGGTCGCCCAGAGCCACGTAGGTCTCGGGGTTGGCCACCACGAGCCCGGCGTTCTTGAGGCCGATGAACGCGATGAACAGCCCGATGCCCACCGCTATCGCGAACTTCAGCGACGTGGGGATGGCGTTGAGCACCGCCTCGCGCAGGTTGGTCACCACGAGCACCGTCACCAGCAGACCCTCGACCACCACGACGGCCATCGCCTCCTGCCAGCTCAGCCCCAGACCCAATATAAGCGTGAAGGCCACTATGGCGTTCAGGCCGAGCCCGGAAGCCAGGGCCAGGGGAAGTTCGCCACCAGGCCCATCGCGATGCTCGCCACGGCCGCCGCCACGCACGTGGCGAAGAACACCCCGAGATGGGGAGGCCGGTACCCTGGGTGCCCAGGATCGCCGGGTTGACGAAGATGATGTAGGCCATCGTCA
>JAUJNO010000010.1:0-72482 GCA_030448125.1 Rubrobacteraceae bacterium
TGATGGTCTCAAGCGGTTGGCTCGCTCATGAGGCTTTTCGGACAGTTTCTCTCGGCAGCCCGGTGAATAGGCCTTTATGCGTTCGCTTGGGTTCACTCTTGGCAGTCGCTTGAATGGACCCCGGCGCGGAAAATAAGGACCGGGGTCGGTAGCAGACCTCGGCCCGCGGGTAGCTCCGAACCTCCCTACGAGGATAGCTAACTCGACACCTCGAAGAGGGCGACCTCGTACTCTTGGAAACCCGCTACCGTTGCGCCGGTGGCCTCCGCCGCCCCACCACGCAGACGAGCCGCCGCTTCCTCGGTGGTCCGCAGGGCTTCTTCGCTCTCCCAGAGGGCCACGCCGAGCGTATTGCCACTCTGTCGATCAGTGAGGACGATGAACCCCTTGAACCCGTCCTGCTGCTGGAGCTGCGGTAGGATCTGCTCCTGGACGTGGCGTGTCGAGTCGTCCACCCTGTCTGGTGGAACCTCCAACTTGGTTACTCGGGCATACATGTCGCCATCCTTCCCCCGCTTCCCTCGGCGGGCTTTGCCTACACCGTGACTCTATTCCCAATCTGAGGAGAACGGAAGGCCCGCTACAAACTCTCAAGAAGGCGGCCTACGCATGTGGACCGGGACCTCGGTTCTCAGGTACTCGAGCTCTTCCGGAGTGGAGGCACGTCCCAGAATCTCGTTGCGGTGCGGGTAGCGCCCGAAGCGTGCTATGACATCGTGGGCTCCCCTGGCCTGCCCGATCCCAAAATCGTACTCAGCTCTCAGGTGCGTCGGCGGGTCGGCCATCACCTCCTCTTGATGACGGATGACCTGCTCGTGGAGGGCGAGGTCCTCCGAGTGGGCGAGGGGCATCCAGAAAAACATCTTCTCCGCGAACGTCAGCTTTTGGTCCATCCCCGCGTCGATGCCTTCCACGGCGAGTCGTAGGGCCTTCGGGTCCTGGGCGTAGGAGAGGGGCGAGCCTCGGTAGATGTTGCGGGAGAACTGGTCCAGCACGATGAGCAGCGCCAGCCTCCCCCGCGGTGTCTCGGCCCAGGAGTCAAGCTCGCCCCGCCGTGCCTGCTCCAGCAGGGGCCCGAACCGCTCGGTTATCTCCTTATCGACCTCTGGCCCACCCGCGTACCACCACTGCATCCGCCGCCGAAACGTCTCGCGGTCGGCTCGGATGTCTTCTTCGGGGAACCAGTACGACAAGACTTCCTCGGGGTTGCTCATGCTCCTCTTTCCCTCCCACATCACGTAATTCGCCCGAGCTACCGATGGCGTAGGGCGGGACAGCCGCGTCCAGCAAGGCGACGGCCCATCGCACCGACGCGGCCACTATCCTCCTTCTCAAGGCACCTCCATCCTCGCCCATCGAAGCCCTCCTTGAGGTTTCCTACATCCTCTGCCGGGACCTGGCAAACCCCTCATGTGTTGATCCTATAGTGACCATGACCGCAAATATCAAAGCTGTCAAGGGGGAAGGTTTTCCGAGAAGGCGTCTACTCTCGGCAGCTCGGTGAATAAGGGCATTCCTCCCTACACTATATGCACAAGCCCTCTAGCAGGCATATCCGCCGGCCTTCTGGACTTCTCCCAAAATACCCGATATGTTCTTACTGTTACAGCAAACGGGTGCGGGTGACGCTCATGTTTTCGCCCCGAGGAGTGGAGGAGGAAGAACATGCCCGATTGGCGAATGACCGGCGCTTACTTCAAGAGTTGTAACTGCGAACCCGGCTGCCCCTGTGACTTCATGAGCCCACCGACGTACCATGAGTGCGAGGGCGTTCTCGGGATGAAGGTCGACGAGGGCGAGTTCGACGGCGTCTCCCTGTCCGGGGTCAAGTGGGCGGTCGCATACTACTGGCCGGGGCCCCTGCACGAGGGCAACGGCACGGTAAAGCCCTACTTTGATGAGGCTATGAGCCAGGAGCAAATAGACGCGCTCGGCCAGATCCTGATGGGCCAGGCTGGCGGGAGCTGGTTCGAGGTGATTGCCACGCTCGTTAGCGAGGTCAAGGAGCCGGCCGTCGTTCCGATCGATTTCGAGGCCTCGGGCAAGACCGGCTCGATCAAGATCGGCGACGGTATCGAGAACCAATTTGGCCCGATCTTGAACCCGGTAACTGGTGAGGAGGAGACCGTGCAAATCCACATCCCCGGTGGGCTGGAGTACTCCGAAGGAGAGGGGGCGGCAGAGGTCCTTCGGTCACAGACGATGCGCTCTAGCGACGAGATCTCCTTCGACCACTCGGGCCGTCACACCTCCTTGGTCGAGCACCAAACGTTCGGAAGCCACCGATAAGCCGCTTTTGGGGCGGGGTTCGAAAAACGGGGAGGGCATTCCGTGCCGGTAGGACATACCCAGCCGTATCGCACGCTCACTCGGGAGCGCAACCTCATCTTGGGCCTCCTGCTAATCTTGGCCGTGGTTGCCTGGGGAGTCCTCATCCAGCAGCAGTCCACAATGCCGGATGCTCAAGCAATGAGCCCGACGATGGGAATGGGAGCACTGCTGTTCGTAGCCATATGGGTGGTCATGATGGTAGCGATGATGTTCCCTACGGCGGCGCCGATGATCCTGATTTTCGCGCGGGTTCACGCTGACAGGCAGCAGCAGGGTAAACCCTTCGTCCCGACCTGGGTCTTCGTCGGTGCCTATCTGCTCACCTGGGCAGTGTTCGGAGTGCTAGCGTACATCGCTGCCCTGGGGGCTGAGAAGCTGGCAGGACAGTCGATGTGGCTGATGAACAACGCCGCTCTCCTTGGCGGCGTTGTCTTGATAGCGGCCGGCCTCTACCAGCTTTCACCGCTCAAGCACGTCTGCCTGTCAAAGTGCCGTTCACCCATGCAGTTCGTACTTCACCACTGGCGCTCGGGGTACGGTGGTGCCTTCCGCATGGGGCTCGAGCACGGTGTCTACTGCCTCGGCTGCTGCTGGTTGATGTTCGTGATCCTCTTCCCGCTCGGAATCATGAACCTTGTGGCGATGGCACTCGTCACTGCACTTATCTTTGCCGAGAAGTCGTTGTCCCTTGGTCGGCAGATCAGTTGGATCGCAGCAGGGGTATTGATCATCTATGGGGCGCTGGTCATCTTCCTGCCTGAAGCGCTCCCCGGCATGCCTTCCTCGGGAGTTCCCTCTTCCGGGGCCCCTTCGATGGATATGTAGGTATTGAGCAAGGTTCGTTAGTCTTCAACTTTTTTGCTCTATTTAGGTCCTTAAGTTTCCGAGAAGCTATTACCTGCACGCAGTGCAGTGAGCAGGACACGAGCACCTAACCGCTAGACCAGCTGCCAGCTCGACCTCTGGATCCTCGCCCAGCGTGGTGGAGCAGCGAAGCTCAGGGGTGCGTTGCGTTTGGATACTACATGAGCGCGAAGAGGAAGGTCGCGGTCGACGAATGCCCGAGCTGCGGTGGCCACTGGCTCGACCCCGGTGAGCACGCCAAGATCCAAACCGAGTTCGCCTCTGAAGAAGAGAGGGAGCAGGCCGCCCAGCGGTACTTCTCCGAGCTCTTCGACACCGAACTCGCCGCCGCCCACGGAGAGACAGAGGAGGACCTAGCCCGGGCGCGGAGGATCGCCCACGTGCTCCGCTTTATCTGCCCGGGCTACTACGTCCCCGGCAAGCAGGACTGGGGGGCTTTCTAGCAGCCCGCTGTGTGTGGCCTCCCTACGCAGCGTCTCTCTGGCTGATAAATGTCTCCGCCTATGGCGAAGGCGGCTGAGGGAGAGGGGCAGGACAGGCCGGTCTATAAGGACCACAACCTGCACGTCATCTTCGGCGTTACGCTGATGGCCGTGCTCGGTACCTCGAGCGTCACCCCGGCGTTTCCGGAGATCCGGGACGCGTTGGGTGTCTCGTCGGGGCAGGTGGGGTTGCTGATAACGGTCTTTACGCTCCCCGGCATCCTGCTCACGCCGGTCGCGGGCGTCCTCTCCGACCGGTGCGGGCGGCGCCGGGGCTGGAGAGAGGCGCCGCCCGGGTCTGTTCTCCCGAAGACGACGGGCTCGCCCGCCTCTCGGTGCGCTCGGGCTTCGACCTGCTCCTGGAGGCGCTCGCGCTGCTTGTCGGCAGCGAGGTGCTCGTCTCGGCCGCGGCGCACCCGGACATGGTCCGTATCCTGAAAGAGCATGGGCTGCGGGCGGCGCTGCGGAACGAGATGGAGCGTGAGCCGATACTACGTACCGAGAGTGCACTATACCATTTGACCCATAAATATGGGGTTTTTAAACCACCCATGGGGACTTATCCACAATATGTTGTGGATAAGAGACCGGGAGCGGTGGATAAGTGGAATAGGTGTAACAAAAGCTTAACCTTATATAACTGTATCTTCGCAATCCGCTATAAGTAAGGGCCGGAGTGTAAAAGTGTAGGGGTGGCTTTACAATTAGGGTAGAGTAGATAGAGAAGCATGAGAGGTGAGAGAGTGTTAACCGAGGAGCGCGTCAGGGACCAGTTGAGGAACGTGATAGACCCGGAGATCGGGATGGATCTGGTGGAGCTTGGTCTGATCTACGACGTGGGCGTCCACGACGAGGGGCGTCACTTGGACGTAACCTTCAGTCTAACGAGCCCGATGTGCCCGGTGGGGGACCTGATCCAGGAACAGGTCGAGACGGAGGCCCTCAGCATCGAAGGCGTAGAAACCGTGAATGCCCAACTCTCCTTCGAGCCGATGTGGTCCCCCGAGATGATGAGCCCCGCCGCCAAACTCTTCTTCGGACGCTAGGAGACGCGAGCATCTGAAGCGGCGCCGGGCTTCGGGTCCGGCGCTTTTCTTTTTCCTGGGAATGGACGCGAAGGGCTTGCTCATCGACCTCGACGGGACGCTCTACGTCGAGGACGCCCCGATACCGGGCGCCCGCGAAGCCCTCTCACGCCTCGAAGCCGCCGGCGTCCCCTACCGCTACGTAACCAACACCACCCGCAGACCCCGGCGAGAGGTAGTCTCCCGGTTGCGGGAGCTGGGCTTCCCGGCGCGGGAGGACCTGGTCTTCGCCCCTGCCGCCGCCGCGAACGCGCTTCTGGCAGGCAAACGGTGCCACGCCCTCGTCGCCGAGGCGCTCTTCGAAGACCTCGCGGATGTGGTACTAGCCGGTACCGGCCCAACCGAGTACGTCCTGGTCGGCGACCTGGGGGACGGCTTCGACTACGCGCGGCTCAACAGAGCTTTCCGGCTCCTCATGGACGGCGCCGGGCTCGTCGCGCTGCAAAGAAACCGCTTCTGGCAGGAGGCGGACGGCCCGTCTCTCGACGCCGGTCCCTTCGTTGCGGCCTTGGAGTACGCGAGCGGCAAGACCGCGACGGTGGTCGGGAAGCCCGAGCCCGCCTTCTTCGAGGCGGCGTTGCTAGATCTCCGGCTCGAGGCGAAGGACGTGGCGATGGTCGGCGACGACGCGGAGTCGGACGTGGCTGGGGCGCAACGGGCGGGACTGCGGGGTATACAGGTAAAGACCGGCAAGTACCGGCCGGGGGCGGCGGGGGAGGCGGACGCGGAGATCGAGAGCATTGCCGACCTTCCGGCGGTACTTGGCCTTTAGAAGAAACGCTAGTCAGCTACAAGGAAAGCGAGTAGGGGGTGGGGAGTAGCGAGCGATATTCTTTCGACTCCCTACTCTCGGGAGTGAAGCTGCCGTAAGAGGGAGGCAACATGAAGACCAGCGATATCCAGGTGCGGACAAACGATCGGTACGAGTTCGTCTCGATCACCGACGAGGTAAAGAGGGCCGTGAGCGAGTCGGGCGTGGACGAGGGCGTCTGCCTCGTCTCCTCGACGCACACGACGGCGGCCGTTACGGTTAACGAGGACTACGATCCGGACGTGCCGCGGGATCTGGCCGCCGCGTGTCGGGCTTTCGTAGGGTCTCTCGACGTGCGCTTCGAGCACGCCGAGGGCAACAGCGACTCGCACCTGCTGACGAGCCTCTTCGGGCAGTCGCAGCGCCTCCTGGTGCGGAGCGGAGAGCCGGACCTCGGGCGCTGGCAGGGCGTGTTCCTGGCGGAGTTCGATGGCCCGAGGAGCAGGACCGTGCGGGTCGCCGTTTATCCGGCCTGAGGGCCAGGAGCGGCGGCGCAAGACGCTTCCGTGTTTGGTTGACTCGATGTTTAGTTATCTTGTGCCTTTAGGTAAGATACGTCGTAGGGTGGTGGATCGTACCTGTTATGCAGCTAGCTAACGCTTGGAGGTCGTCGTGAACGGATTTTTGAAGGGGGGCTCGCCCTCGGTGGAGCGGTCGTCGCGCTGGGGGCGCTCCGGCGAGCGCTTAATCCCACGCCCCGGTACGCTGCCTGGGAGAAGCCCCGCTACGAGGAGTTCGAGAACAAGGTTCTCGTCGTGGGCGGCGGGTTTGGCGGGTTTACTGCCGCCAAGGAGATCTGCGATCGTATAACAGACCGCGAGGACGTCGGGGTGCTCGTTATCGCCAAGGACAACTTCTTTACCTTCTGGCCGATGGTCGCGGGGATCGTCAGCAGCGACATCGACTCTCGTAACGTCGCCCAGCCGTTGAGGCGTGCCCTGATCACGGCCGGAGCAAGCTTCAGGCGCTCGATGCTTAGTAAGATAGACCCCGAAAACCAGAGAATCACGTTAGACAGCGGGGTGGAGTTCCCCTACGATCAGCTCGTGATCGCTCTGGGTGGCCTGCCCAACTTCTTCGGCATTCCCGGTGTCGAGGAGCACAGCCTCACCATGAGAGGCATCGAAGACGCCGAGCGTATCCGCAACCGGGTGATCGAGCGCTTTGAGGAGGTCTCCCTGATACGCGGTGAGATCCCGGAATCAAAGCTTACCTTCGTGGTAATCGGCGGTGGCCCTACGGGGGTAGAGACAGCCGCGGAGCTTTACAATCTGGTCCACGAAGCCCTGGGGCCTGACTATCCCAACATAGACCCGTATCGGGTCAGGATCTTCCTGCTTGAGGGGATGGATCACATCCTGGCCGCGCTCGATCCCGCTTTGAGGCGGGCTGCCCAGACCCGGCTCGTCAACCAGCGCATCGAGGTGAAAACTGGGGCGATGGCCGAGGAGATCACTGCCGACTGCGTCAAGCTCAAGGGCGGTGACACGATTGCGACGGAGAACGTGATCTGGACCGCCGGCAACCGCCCAAACGTCGCGATCGACGACCTGGACGACCTCCCCGTAGACGAGAGAAATGGTATAAAGGTCGATGAGTACCTGCGAGTTGAGGGCCACTCCAACATCTGGGCAATCGGGGACTGCGCCGCCGTTCCGGACATCAATGAGGAGAACGGTCAGGGCATTCCGCCGACCGCCCAGGCCGCCACCCAGGAGGGCAAAGCTGTCGCCAAGAACATTCTCGCCGCGATCGACGGTAAAGAAGATGAGCTGGAGAAGTTCGAGTACAAGCCGCTGGGCACGCTCGTGGAGCTCGGTAGCGACTTCGCCGTAAACGAGGTAATGGGGGTGCGCTTCACCGGAACCCTGGCGGCTATCTTCTGGCGCCTGGCTTACTTGGCGAGGCTGAACAGTCCCCAGAGCAAGGCGCATCAGATGACCGACTGGATCCTCGGCTTCTTCATGAGGCCTGCCGTCACCCAGGTCCGCGGCACCTCCGAGAAGTAGAGCCCGGCGGGAATGGCCGGGCCACTCTCCACCGCCCCTTGTACCCGCTCCAGAAAGGTGCTAGGTTAGCCGGGTTCTGAAGTACGACCTCGGTGGGAAAGGTAGGGCTCCAAGCGGTGATGGTATGGTACGCTCTCTTGGCCCTTGCAGGCTATCTGGTAGGTTCCGTGCCTTTTGGACTCTACGCCGCCCGCTACAGCCATAGGAGAAACGGCCTCCCTGACGCCCGAGCAGGCGCCAACGTGGGTCCCCTCGACCTGTACCGCCGTTCCGGGTCGGGCCGCACGCTGGTCGGCGTCGCCTTTCTCCTGGAGCTCGTCAAGGGGTTCCTGCCGACGTTCACGGGCTACCTCGCTCTCGGCACGCCGGGGGCGGTCGGCGGGGGCTCGGCGGTGCTCGTCGGGCACAACTTTCCCCTTTTCGGCCGGCTGCGCGGGTCCAACTCGGTCGCGCCGCTGCTCGGGGTCCTGCTCGCGGTCTACCCGATCGTGGTGGTGATATTGGGGATGGTGTGGACGGCGTCTATGGCGGCCTGGCGGTATGCGTCGCTCGCGGCGCTGGTGGCCGCGACGGTCTCGCCGCTCGCGCTCGCCGCGCTCGACGCCGGAGGCCCGTACGAGAGCTGGCTCGTCTTGGCCGCGGTTCTCTGGTCGCTGTTGACCTTTTTTGCCCATCGGGAGAACATTCGCAGGCTCGTGAGCGGGCGGGAGGCGAAGATCAACGCTCCCGTCGACGAGGTCCGCCGCGGAAGGAGGGTGCGATGACCTTCGCGAACCAGCTGACCCTGGCGAGGCTCGTGGCCGTCGTGCCGGTGATGGCGGCGCTCTACGTGCAGTTCCCCGGCAACCGGGCCGTGGCGACGGTGGTCTACGCTCTAGCGATCCTGACCGACTACCTGGACGGCATCCTGGCCCGCCGCGGTGACAAGGTTACCGCCTTTGGGAAGCTCATGGACTCGGTCGCCGACAAGGCTCTCATCACCACCATGTTCTTCGCCCTCGTCGCCGAGGGCTCGATGCCGGCGTGGATGGCGGCGGTCATGGTGGCGCGCGAGTTCGCCGTGACGGGCCTGCGCATGGTGGCGCTCGAAGGCGACGAGGTGATAGCGGCGAACCGGTGGGGCAAAGTCAAGATGGTTGCCCAGAGCGCGGCGGTGTTCGTCCTGCTGCTCGGCTACTTCCAGGTAGGCTACTGGGCGATGCTCGTCGCCACGCTGCTCACGCTGCTCTCGGGCTGGTCATACCTCAAGGATACCCCGAGGATCCTCGCCGCCTCTTCTACCGGACAGGACAGGAAGCTCTAGGTGGACCCCTACGATACCAGTGAGAATGCCGAGGCCCATCTCACCCCCGCCGAGGTAGAGATGGTCCTCCGCCGGGCCGCGGAGCTGAGCGCACGTCGCCGGGGTTCCGATACCTACGCCCAATCTGTATCCCCCGAGCTCCTCGTGCAGGTGGCCGACGCGCTCGGCATCGCCGAGGGCGACGTCCGGCGGGCGATCTTCGACCTGCTCTCCGAGAGGACCGCCGAGCCCTACACCCTGGCGCACAAGCTCTTCGGCCCCGCCCGCCTGAAAGCGGTGAGAGAGGTGGAGAAGCCAGCCGAGCCCGCCCGGAAGCACCTCGAGGAGCTGTTGCGGGGAGAGCAGGGCCTCAAGCTCCGCCGCAAGACCGAGGCGAGCTCTCTGTGGGACGCCGGGGACCTCTTGGGGACGGTGCGCCGGGCCCTGGATTTCGCGGGGCATTACTCGCTGCTAAAGGCTCGCTCCGTAGAGCTCAGGGTCGAGGACGTGGGCTACGGTCGCTCGGGGGCCAACCTCACCGCCGACGTCTCCAACCAGCGCGGGGAGTACCTCTCCATGGGCGGCATCCTCGGCGCCACGCTCGCCCTGCCCCTCGCTATAGCCGGGGTCTACAACTGGCTCTACTTCCTCACGATCATCCCCGCCCTCGTCGCCCCCGGCTTCGGCTTCAAGCTCGCCTACAAGAAGGCCTGCGGCGACATGAGACGGGTTATGGACAGTCTGCTGGACGCCGTCGAAGAAGGCCCGCAAAGAGAAGAGAAGGCGCCCGAACAACCCCGTCAGCGCAAGCCCGGCCAGATGCGGCCCCTCAAACCCATCCCCAAGTTCACGCCCCAGCGGGAGGAAGAGTAGCTCTCTGTTTTGCTTCGGGGCGCGGAACAAACGCGGTTAGTAGAACCAGATCGCCACACTCCAGAGCGTGGATTCTGGCCCCCGAAGCCATCTCCAAGATCTCACCGCACCCCTCTGCGCGCCACCGATGAGAGACGTGGTCGAGGTACTTCTCCTTCCCAGGGGCTCCGTATGCAAGATCATAAACGGTTCCGGTTCTCCGACGCGCAAGCGCTCGGCGCTTCTAAAGATCGTGAGGCCGTCGGTCAGTGGGTGAAAGCCGGCGCCTAACGGCTTATATTTAAGATATGCCGCTCAACGTACTCAAAGAGATCTTCGGCTTCGACTCGTTCCGGCCCGGACAGGAAGAGGTGATCCGGGCCGTCCTCGACCGGCAGGATACGCTGGCCGTGATGCCGACCGGAGGCGGCAAGAGCCTCTGTTATCAGGTGCCCGCTCTGATGGCCGAGGGTCTCACGGTGATCGTCTCACCTTTGATCTCGCTGATGAAGGACCAAATCGACTCGCTGCTGCAGAGCTCGGTCGAGGGGGCGGCCACGCTCCACTCCGGGCTCTCGCCGGAGGAGCGGTGGGAGGTCGAGAAGAGGATGCGGACCGGTGAGATCCGGATGCTCTACGTCGCCCCTGAACGCCTCCGGTCCCTGGAGTTCGTCCTGGCTCTGCGCAAGGCGGGTGTCGGCCTCTTCGTGGTCGACGAGGCGCACTGCATCTCGGAGTGGGGTCACGACTTCAGGCCGGACTACCTCTTCTTGCCCCGCGTGGTGCGCGACCTCGGCAACCCGCCGGTCCTCGCCCTCACGGCGACGGCGACGCCGCGCGTCCGGCAGGACATTCTGCGCTCTCTGGGCATGCGCGAGCCCAAGGTTGTGGTGACCAGCTTCAACCGGCCGAACCTCACCTACCGGATACTCTCCGCCAAAGAGAAGAAGCACAAGCTGCCCCTGATCCTGGAACTCATCCGCAAGAACCCGCCGCCGGGGATCATCTACGCAACCACGCGTAAGGAGTGCGAGGAGCTGGCGGCAAACCTCCGGAGCGCCGGGGTTAACGCCGCTCACTACCACGCCGGCCTCGGTGCGGGGGAACGCTCCAGTGTCCAGGAGCGCTTCATGACCGATGAAGTGGACGTGGTGGCCGCAACGATAGCGTTCGGGATGGGTGTAGATAAGCCGAACGTGCGGTTCGTGATCCACGCGAGCGCCCCCGGCAGCCTGCCCGCCTATATTCAGGAGGCCGGCCGCGCCGGACGCGATGGAGAGCCTAGCGAATGCGTCGTCCTCTACCGGGGCGCCGATCTCGGTCGTCGCAAAGGCTTTATTACCAGGGATGCCGCCGGCGCCGACAAAGTCGAGTCTTTCTTCCGCGCGCTCTCGCGCGTGGCGAGCGGGGGCCGGGTAAACGTACCGCCGGCCTCTCTAGGCTCTCTGGGCGGCGTAGAGCCGGATCTGGCGGGCTCTCTCCTTGGGGGGCTCGAGGAGGCGGGGCTCATCTCGCGGGGCTACGACCTGTGGGGTGACGTCGAGGTGCGCCGGGTGGACGAGGAACCCGAAGGTTTGCGAGGAGAAGTGCGCGAGGAGGTTACGCGCGTCCATGCCACCCTGCCCGGCGAAGGGACGGTATCCCTCACGGAGCTGGCCCGGCGCGCGGGCGTGCGGCCCGTCGTCGCCCAGACGGCCCTCTTCAAGCTCATGGCGGACGGGATCGTCGAGGCTCTGCCACGGGGCTCTCTGGCCGACATCCGGCTCAAGAAAGAGAGCCTCGACGAACGCAGCCGCCGGTCGATCTCCGCCCGCCTCAAGAGTCGCACACGGGCAGCTTACGACCAGATCCGGACCGTGGAAACCTACGCCACCCTGAAGACCTGTCGCCGGGAGCACCTCCTCAGGCACTTCGGAGACATGGAACAGGTGGTCCCCTGCGCCGGCTGCGACGTGTGCCTCGGAGAGGTAGACGAAACCCCCGCTCTCTCCGCGTACGCTACCTCGACTGCTGCCGCGGCCGTCCAGCCTAGCGTCCCCGCCTCGGAACGCGCCACTGTCCCGCTCGAGCGGCTGAACGGAACTACCGCTGCTCCCCCCGCTGCTATAGACGAGGAGCTCTTCGAGCGTCTGCGAGCGTGGCGTGGAGACCAGGCGCGGAGCCAGCAAGTCCCAGCCTACGTCGTTCTGCATAACTCCCATCTTGAGGAGATATCCCGCCGCAAGCCGAAGAGCGTACACGAGCTCGGTTCCATAAAAGGCATCGGTCTGCGACGCGCCGCCCGCTACGGCGACGAGCTTCTGGCCCTGGTGCGCGGCGAGGAGCCGGCGCCTGCCGCGAAGCGCACGGAGCACGCAGAGCGCGCGGAGCGTGACGACCTCGATTACCGCCGTCATCTCGAAGTCGCCGAACGCCTTCTCCGGACCGGAAGCGGCGCCGCCGCCGTCCCCGAGCTCGCCCGCGCCCTGGAGATCGGGGGCGAAGAAGCGAGGCAGGCCGTGGACGCCCTGCTCGCCCCCTGACCCTGTCGCAACAGGTATCATGCTCTACAGTCAAAGATCTGACCAGTTCATACGAAAGGAGCCCGCGTGAGGTTAAGGGGCAAGAGGGTCGTGGTCCTCGTCGCTGATGGGTTCGAGGACCTGGAGTACTGGGTGACGGTGATGCGGCTGCGCGAGGAGGGGGCAGAGGTGATCTCCGTCGGGCCCGGCGAGGGGCCGTTCCACGGCAAGAACTACCTCGAGGCCCGGGCGGACGCCACGGCGAAGGACGTAGACGCCGACGAGCTCGACGGGATCGTGATCCCCGGCGGCTGGGCGCCGGACAAGCTGCGGCGCTACAAGGAGGTCACGGACCTCGTGGCGGCGGTCCACGAGAGGGGCAAGACGGTCGGCATCATCTGCCACGGCGGGCTTGTGGCGATCTCCGCCGGCATCGTCAACGGCGCCAGCGCCACGGGTTCTTTGGGGATCAAAGACGACCTCGTGAACGCCGGAGCGACCTGGGTGGACAAGCCCGCGTTCCGCGAGAATAACCTGGTCTGGGGCCGCGTCGTCCCAGACATCCCGGCCTTCTGCCGCGAACTGGTCGCCGCCCTCTCCGAAGGGTAGGACGTACGGCCGGAGGGTTCGGTACGCTAGAGCCTGCTTGCAAAACGCGAGCCTTAGAGAATAGGTTTTAAAGTGTAAGCTACTACCCAGATAGCGTATGTTCCGACTTGGAAGCGCGAAAAGGAGCTACACGATGGCGAGAGACGTGGTGCTGTACGTACAGCAACCCGGGTCGATGGACGGCACGAAGACGGAGGAGTTCCTCCGTGAGATAGGCGTCTGGTTCATGGTCAAGAACATAGCCGAAGACGAAGAGGCGGTAGCCGAGTTGGAGCGCATGGGGACTTCGACCACGCCTGTCACCGTGACGGGGGACGAGGTTATCGTAGGCTTCGACCGCGAGAGGCTGGAGAAGCTAGCCGAGGGTTGATGGCCGCGATCCGGTGACCACGTCGATGCCGGCCGCCTCCTGATCGATGATCGCGGCCTGGCTCGCGCGTAACTGCGCGTCGGCCATGTCCTCGGCCGCCAGCGCGCCCGCCTCGACCTGCTTCTCCAGCACCTCGTACCAGCGTGGAACGTTGTGGGCGCCCACCATCGAGGTCGCGTGTTTCTCGAGGTCCCTTTCTCCTCTCCTCTCTCCGGCTTTGAGTCCCCAGTGGACGGTCTAGGCCCCAGCCGGTGCGCTCGCGGGCTTCCCGGATCCGCTGCTTCTCGGCGTGCTTCATGGGGCAGGCCGACAGCCTCGGGATGAGCCCTGATGCTTCTTTGGCGGGGCCACCCCCGGGCCGGGGGTGGCCGAACCACTCAGGTGCTCATGACGGCTGTAGGCTGGTCAGTTAGCCGCGGAGAATGTCCCTGGCTCCCGCCATCGCCGTCAGCTTCCCGCTGGCGACGTCCCGGGGAAGGTGGTTCATCCCGCAGGAACTCGTGATGAGCGTCTGCTCACTTGGGAGCCATGATCCCCCCCAGTCGTTGATCCGCTCGGCCAGGGTATACGGCGTCTCGACGTTCAGATCCTGCACGTCCGCGACACCGACCGCGAGCTGCTGGTTCTTGAGATGCCCCTCATACTTGGGGGTCATGTCCCCCTCGTTCATGATGGCGTCGACCTCGAGCTGGCAGATGAGTTCGGTGGGGTATGGCTCGATGTCGAAGTAGCGGTGGCCGATCTGGCCGTCGTAGTCCTCTCCCACGGCATAGTTGCCCTGGCAGACGTGTGTCCACTTGAAGGCCCCGATGCCCTCCCAGCACTGGTTGTTGGCTTCGATAGCCGCCTCTACCTCTTCCCTCGTGATCCCCCCGACCGCGAACAGCGGCTCGTCGAGCTGGATGTGCTTGCAGCCCGCCTCTTCCAGTTCCTTGAAGTTTTGGTTGATCACCTTCGCCAGATCCATCATCATCGCGGCGAGGTCGCCACCGTAGTGCTCGTCGTGAGCGACCTTGGCCAGCATGTGAGGGCCGGTCATGGTGACCTTCACGTTGTCGGGGTCCCTGGAGTATCTGGCGACGAAGTTGAACTCGTCGACCAGCCCGAGGTCCCCGTACTCGATGGCTCCCGTGGCCACGGCCGCCGGATGGAACACCCCCTCGTCCTTGGGCGTGATCGGCTTGGGCCGCGTCACGATCCCGTACTCCCCGGTCGGGTCCTTTTCGAACCCGGGTATCTTCTGCCAGAAGAAGTTGAGCATCGCGTTCGGGGGGGCGTGACGGTTGTTCTGGCGCCGGTGCATCTCGCCGCCGTTGACGACGTCGATCCCGGCCGCCTCCTGGTCCAAGAGCGCGGCCTGCGTGCAACGCCACTGAGCGTCCCGCATGTCTTCCATGCTCAGCGCTCCTGCCTCGACCTGCTTCTCCAGCGTCTGGTACCAGCGCGGAAGGCTATAAGCACCTACCACGGTGGTCGTATACTTCTCGATGGCCATCTCTTCGTCTTCTCCCTTCGCTTGCGTGGTCTAGACTGTCTCTGGAGCGCCCGCTCGGGTGTCACTGTTCTGACGATGAAACAGCAGCGGGGCTTATGCGTTTGCTATCGAATAAGTTGCTCCTTTCCCGGAGAGCCACAATACAGTATACAGAGATACCTACGAGCTTTTTGCCGAAGGACGTCGCGATCAGTAGGGTCCGGTAACGGAAAGCCTCGGCGCAAGAGGGTCGGTTGCGAGCCCGGCAATGCCGAACCGGGTCGGGCTTCTTGGAGTTTCGAGAGTCGGCGAAAAGGCCGAAACCCGCGAAGACGAGCGCCCGGGCGGACCAATCGCCGACGAAACAGGAGACCGGAAGCGATCCGGCATGCCCCAAACCGAACGGTCATCGAAAGATAGGGCCGGAGCCTCGAAGGAGTCCGGCCCCGCTGATTACCGGTTACCGCGGTTCGCTCGTCCGCTAGATCGGCAACCCAGTGCGCTCGGACGTGTGCCAGTAGCGCCAGGGACGGCGATCGGTTTCATGGCTCTCGTCCAACACTGCGAGGACCACTTCCTCCCTGATCTCCCCCGTAGGCACCGCCCCGCACTCGCAGCACGGCCTGCAGTCGATAACGTCCGACCTCTTCAAGGTCATACTCCTACTGCATTCACACTCCACCACGACACTCTCTGGGCGCCACCGGTAGGACTTGCCGAAGTCCTCGACTTCCTCGACGGTGTAATGACCGGCAATGCGTTCTACAACCCGCATCTTTCGTCTCCCTTTCCCGCTGCCTGCAGCAGACGGTATGCTGCTCTCACGTCCATCAAGGTATACCAAGCCTTCTCTGAAATGAGTAGGCCCTACGCACATAGATGCACAAGAAGCGAAGGTGAGGGACGAAGAGCAAGAGGGCAGGAGCCCCGAAGGTCCCGGAACGTTGGAACCCCAATTCCGAAGCAGTATTCCGGGGCGCACGGCTCCCCGCGGGCATGATCGTCGCTGTCAATCGCCACCACCACCACCACCTTCTTCTCCTCCTTTTACTCCTCGGCATTGTCGGTGGCGGTTGCCTCGCCACCGCCGGTGTCCCAGACATAACGGCCTTCCGCCACGGGCTGGTAGTAACCCTCTCCGAGGGTTGGGGCGTAAGGCCGGTCATGCGGCCGCCGGGGAGAGTTCGGTATGATGTGGGCATGATGAAGAGCGTTCGCGCTGTACTTTGGGGAATATTTCTCGCGCTCGGGGTCGGGGCACTTGTGGTGTTCGGGCTGGTCGCACCCTTGTTTACGTTCTTCTTCGGCTCGGAACTGACCTCGACGGCCCTTCCGGCGGTCGTCGTGATCTTCGCCGCGGCCTTCTCCTTCTATTGGGGCGGCATGATCGCCTCGTACAAGGCGCCATCGCGCCGCCGGTTGCACGGCGTGCTGGTCGGGGTGGCGTCGTTCGCGATCTCACCCCTCGTCAACCTCGTCGCTCCAGACGTCACCGTCCGCGGTGGTGACCCCTTCGCCAACCTGCGCACCCCGGAAGCCCTGCTCTTCACCGGCGTGCTGCTGGTCGTAGTCCTCGCGGCCTCTTACATAGGGGCGCGCCGGGGCGAGAGGCTGTTCGCCTACAACCAAGCCGTGATCCGCAGGCAGAGGACCCGAAAGGCCCGAGAACGCCTCTCGGAAGGGGAGGAGTGAGGCACGACGAGGTGATACTCGGGGCTACTCGGACGACACACCGTAGCGTGGGGGTTTCTCCTTTGGCCGAGAGCCGACGGCGGTTAGCTGAGCGCTAAAAAGCCTGTATGCCCAGGATCAGGCGTCCCCGGGCGTCCATGCGGGCGTTGGGCTCGGGGCACTTTATCTCGTGGGGATCGTCGCCGGTCCCGATCAGGTAAACCCGCGGCTCTTCGACACCCTCGGTGGGGTCGGAGACGTAGCGGCGCCAGGCCATCTCGCCCCAGACGAACGTGATGACGGGCTTTCTGGTCGGCGAGTCGGGGCCGCCGTCGGCGCCGACGTTTACCTTCGGCAGGCCCAGGGCCTTGGAGATAGAGGCCACGGTGCGCGTGTGCTCGCTCGCGTTGAACAACGAGATGCCGGACCGGAGGCGCTGCTCGGGGTTCGAGACCTTCTTCAGCCCCTCCAGGGCCTCCTCCAGTTCCCGAGCGCGCCGCCCGTTCTCTTCTTCGGCCTCCCGCAACCGCGCCTCCAGATCCGCGGCCCGCTCCTCGGCCAGAAGCCGCGCCGCGTCCGCCTCCTCGAAGCGCCCTTCGAGGTCTTCCACGGCTGCCCGTTCCGCCTCTCCGTCGTCCTGCCGCCTCTCCTCACTCGCGGCGGACGCTTCGGCGGGCCCTTCGGCGAGCGCTTCGAGCGTCTCCCGCAGCTCGGCCTCGAGCGCCCCCGACTCCTCCAGGGCGTCCTGGAGCTCCGCGACGCGGTCCTCGAGGCGGGCCCTCTCCTCCTCCGCCTCCGCGAGTCGCCGCTCCAGCTCCTTCTCGGCGGTACCCTTCTCCGCGACTCCCCCGCGCTCCAGGTCCGACAACCGCTCTCCGTAGAGACGGGCTTCGGAGTCCCGACGCGCCCGCAGGCCCTCGATGCGCTCCTGGAGGTCCGCCACCTCCGATTTGTGGCGCTCCTCCTCGGCGGCGAGGCGGTCCCCGAGGTCCCGGCGCACCTTCTCGAGCTCCCCGGAGTACCGCTCCTTCAAAGTGTCATTGTCCGCCTCCCTCTGGGCCTTGAGGGCCGCGACGCGGCGCTCCGCCGCCTCCTTCTCCTCCGCGAGACGCGCCGCCTGCGTCCGCCTGAGCTCGCGCTCGCGTCCCTCGGCCAGGCTTTTGACCTCTTTGAGGTCCTTCCTACGCCGCTCCTCGGCCGCGGTAGCCGTCTTCTCCATCTCCAGCCTGAGCTCCTCGACCTCGACCTGGCGGCCCTCGATAGCCGAGCCAAGCTCCTTCTGAAGCTCTAGCTCCCGGCTCGCCGCGGCGCTCCTCAGAGCATGGAGCTCCGCCTCGTGACGCTCCCGTTCCGCGCGCTGCTCCTCGTCGCGCCTCCGGTCGAACTCCTCCCGGATCGTCCGCTCTAGTTCGATCTTCTGTCCCTCGGCCCCCGTGCGCAGGGCCTCTATCTCCCCCTGGAGCGTCTCGACCTCCTCGCGGTTGGCCTCTCGCAGGGCCTCGACCTCGGCGCGACGCTCCTCCCTGAGCGCCTCGACCTCGATAGCGTGGTCCCTCTGGAGCTCCTCGATCTCCGCGTCGTGGCGCTCTTCGAGTTCCCGGTAACCGTCCCGAAGCTGCTCTTCCCACTGCTGGGCCGCCCGTTTGAGCTCCTCGATCTCTTCCTTGTGGCGTTCCTCGAGGGCCGCGCGCTCCTTGCGGGACTCTTCCCTCAAAGTGCCGATCTTGCCATCCGCCTCGACCGCCGCGACTTCGGTGCGCCTGAGCTCTTCGAACTCCTCCCGCAGGGCTGCTACCTCCGCGATGTGCCGGTTGCGCAGGCGTAGCTGCTCATCGGCGCTCCGCTGCCGGAGGTCGACGAGCTCTTCCCGAAGGGCCCGCGCTTCTTCGACAGCGTTCATCCGCGTACGCTCGCTCTCCTCGAGGTTCTCGAGGGCCTGGCCTCGCGTCGCTACCTCCTCCCGGGCCGCCCGCAAGGCTCCACCGGCCCGCTCGAGGTCCCGGCGCAGGTCCTCCACCTCTCCCTCCAGGCTCTTGATGAGCTCGTCGGCGGCCCGCATCTGCTCCTCCAACTCCCGCGTTGGCTCCCGATACTCCTCGCTCACGCAGATCCCCTTACCACGGTTCTGCCGCCCGTCGAGCCGCGTTGTTCGTTACGCAAATACACCCCGCTGATAGAGTACCCTTTTAGCGTCCCCAGGTAAAGTATTGTTCTCATCGTATCCCTCTCCGCACGAAGAAGGCGTCGCCGGGGGCACACCGGGGCGAGACCGGACACAACGGTCCGGAGCCTTCGGAGACGCCCTATTGCGTGCTCGTAACCGCACCGTGGTGCGCCAGGGTGTCCGGTGTAGTACCCTCCGAAGCCAGGACAAGGGACAGGAAGAGTGCTTCCGGTACGAAAGGGGATAGGGGTTCGTGGCTCAGGAAAACGACGAGAGGTCCAGGCTCGTCAAACTAGAAGACTTCGATGGCGAGCTCGAAGAGCCGTGGCAGGACGTTCAGGGTCTAAAGGTCTTCGATAAGAACGGCGACGAGGTCGGGACCGTGGAGGACCTCTACGTCTACGAAGACGCGCAGGCGGTTCACCTCCTCAAGGTCGCTGGCGACGAGGGGCCTTTCCTCATCCCGGTCGATGCGGTCACCAGCGCGAGCGAGGATGGGGTAAACGTGGAACAGGATAAAGACGTGATCTCGGGCTCCCCAGAGTTCGACTCTGAGGATGTGCCCGACCTCGAGACCAGCCGCGCGGCCTACGAACACTTCGGGTACCCGGATCAACTCGCCCTATAAGCGTACATCCGCCCGGCCCCGGTTCCTTCGCGTGCATCCCGAGCGCCGGCCGGGACAATGTCCCGGTACCTTCTAGGACTAATGTCCTATGTACGGGCGTCTTCGGAAGGAGTAGAGTAGCTCTTAGACCGGGCTGGCAAGATTACCCCCCTCCTGAGAAGCCCAGCCCGGCTCTTCTTGCCTTCGGGCCCTAGTTCTCCGACCGGCAGATCGGGCAGACGCCCTCGATGACGAGGGACGCGCTGGTGACCTCGTAGGGTGTGTTCTCCCGGATGCGTGCCGCGAAGTCCTCGAACTCGACGCCGGTTATCTCGGCGACCTCGCCGCACCTGGTGCATCGAATGTCGTGGTGGGGATCCGTGTTGAGGTCGTAACGAACCGGCGATTCCGACCAGTGCTTCGCCTCGATCAGGCCGATCTCCTCCAGGACCGAGAGCGCCTGGTAGACCGTGCCCAGGGCCACCTTGGGGTTCCTCTTCTTGACGACGAGATAGACCTCCTCGGCCGACGGGTGCCCCTTGAAGTCCTTGAGAGCCTCGAGTACGGCCCGGCGCTGGGACGTCAGGGTGTAGCCCGAACGCCGGAACCTCTCTCGCACGTCACTCTCGAGCGCGCTTACCATATCTCTTCCCTTGCATTAATAACCATTCTTGAAAAAGTTTATCACACCCCGGCGTAGGGCCGGGGTGTAGCATAATCGGGGTATGAGCCTATTAATAAGCACCCTGGTCAACTTCCTGCGCTTCTTGCGCAACGCCCGCCGTGCTCTCCGGCGCCCCCCGGATTTCGTCTGGATCCCCGTGACCGGCGCGCTCCCAGAGTTCGAGCCGTCGAGACGGGGGCTGCTCCGGCGTCGCCTCGACCCCCGAACCCTCGCCCCGAGCCTCGAAAGCATCCGGTCGCGCCTCGACCGCATCCTCGCCGACGGACGAGCCCGCGGCGTGATCCTCCGCGTCGAGAACCTCGACGCCGGTTGGGCCACCCTCGAAGAGCTGCGCGCCGAGCTGCACCGGTTCAGGTCCAGAGGCAAAAAAGTCGCGGCGTATCTCATAGACCCGGACACCCGCTCCTACTATCTGGCCTCCGCGGCGGACGAGATCTTCGCCTCACCGCTCTCGACGCTGAACGTCGTGGGCCTGCGCGCCCGCGTCAACTTCCTCAAGGACGCCCTCGGTCGCCTGGGCCTCGAGACCGAGGTCATCGCCGTCTCGCCTTATAAGAGCGCCAGTGACCCCATCTCTCGCTCCGACTTCTCCCCGGAGGCGCGCGAGCAGGTCGAGAGGCTCCTCGACGCCCGCTTCGACGAGCTAATAACCGTGATCTCTGCTGGACGCGACATACCACCCGAGGAGGTTCGGGCCCTCATTGACCGCGCTCCTTATCCCGCCGCCGAAGCTGCGCGAAAGAAGCTCATCGACGGTGCGCTCTACGAGGACGAGTTGTCTAGTAGGCTCTCCGGCGGCGCGAAGCCCGCGAAGCTCGCGGAGTGGGGGGTAGCGAGCAAGGCGCTGCGCATCCAGTATAGGAAGAGGGCGCGTAAGGCCGTGGGGCTGGTGCGCGTCGAGGGAACGATAGTGCGGGGGAGGAGCCGCAAGCTTCCGTTGCCGCTGCCCCTTCTCGGGCGCGAGCAGGCTGGGAGCGACTCGGTAGTCGCGGCGCTGCGCGTAGCCGAGAAGAGCCGCCGCGTGGGCGCGGTCCTACTCCACGTCGACTCCCCCGGCGGCGACGCTCTGGCCTCCGACCTGATCTGGCGCGAGGTCGAGCGCATCCGCGCCAAAAAGCCCGTCGTCGTCCTCATGGGGAACGCGGCGGCCTCGGGTGGCTACTACGTCTCGGCGGCGGCGAACCACGTGGTCGCCCGCAAGAACACCATCACCGGCTCGATCGGGGTGATCCTCACCCGCCCCGTGGCCGCCGGTCTCTTCGGCCAGCTAGGCATCAACCCGGTCACCGTCGAACGCGGCCGCCGCTCCGACCTCCTCGACCCGCGCCGCCGTCCCTCCCCCGACGAGCTGGCCGTCCTTAGAGGCCAACTCAACGTGTTCTACGACGGGTTCAAGGATCGCGTCGCCTCGGGCCGGGGTCTGCAAGCGGATGCTCTGGAAGAGATCGCCGGCGGACGAGTCTGGACCGGCGCCGAGGCGCTCGGGCTGGGCCTCGTGGACGAGACCGGCGGCTTCCGCGCCGCCCTCGAAAAGGCCCGAGAGCTCGTGGGGATTACCGAAGAAGATTCCGGAGCGTTGGTCAAGATTTCGCCGCCCGGCGGCTCCCGTCCGGCACCCGGAGAGTCCGTTCGGGAGGCCGTGGACGCCACGTGCGACGCCTTCCGAGAACTGGGCGTGGCCCGCGTCTGGGTGCTGGCGCCGTACGAGATCTCCGACGACTGGTAGGATCTATGCGGGCATGGATCACGTACGGAGGTGAAGCGTAACGATGCGCGATCCCGCATTGGCAGCGGTTCTCAGCGCACTAATCCCCGGAGTCGGGCAGCTCTACAACGGCCGCATCCTGGCCGGTATCCTATGGCTCATCGTCACACCGGGCTTCTGGATCGGCACGGGCGGCACGCTCGGTTGGATCTGCCACGTCGTCTCCGCCTACACCGCTTACTCGTACGCCCGCGATCACCGCGTGCGCACTTGAAGCTCGACTCGTCTCGATCAGCGGCCTCGTGGATGTGAGCACGAACAAAGGCGTCGACAAGCGGGCGATGGCAGCCCTCTCCGCCGGGCATCTCTTCACGGACGTGAACCAGGGGGCCGTCGCCGCCCTTGTACCGTTCCTCGTCGCTGAACGCGGGCTCTCTCTGGCGGCCGCGGGCACGTTGGTGCTGGCGGCCACCCTAAGCTCCTCGATCGTGCAGCCGCTCTTCGGTTACTTCTCCGACCGGAAACCTCTGCCGTCTCTGATGCCGCTCGGCGTCATGCTCGGGGGGATCGGGATAGCGCTCGTCGGCGTCGCCCCGAGCTATCCCTTGATACTGCTATGTATCGTTCTCTCGGGGCTCGGCGTCGCGGCATTCCACCCCGAGAGCGCCCGCTTTGCCAACTACGTCTCGGGCGCGGACGCGCCCGCGGCATGAGCTTCTTCTCCGTCGGCGGCAACGCCGGCTTCGCCCTCGGACCCGTCATAACCACCCCGCTCGTCCTCTACTTCGGCCTCCCGGGCAGCCTGTTCCTGGCGCTCCCCGCCCTCCTCATGGGCCTCGTACTCTTCCACGAACTGCCCCGTCTGCTCGCGTTCCGGCCCGAGGCGGAGGAAGCGGTTGGGGAGAAGACGCCAGGGCGACGGAGCGCTGGGGGCCTTTCGTCCGTATGGTCGGTGTCGTCACCATGCGCTCGTTCGTGTACTTCGGGCTCGTCACGTTCGTGGCCGAATACTACATCCGGCTCCTCGGTTCCTCGCCGGCCCTGGCGAACGCGGCCCTCTCGGTGATGCTCTTCGCCGGCGCCGTGGGCACCCTCGTCCTGGGACCCGTGGCCGACCGTGTAGGTCGTCGCGCCGTGCTCGCGGGCTCGATGGTGCTTCTGGCCCCCCTGCTCTACGTTTTTACGCTCTCGGGGCCTTTGTCGGGGATGGTGATCCTCGCCCTCATCGGGGCGGCCACGGTAGGCACCTTCGGTGTCACGGTGGTGATGGGTCAGGAATACCTGCCCGGGAGGATCGGGGTCGCCGCCGGCATGACGATCGGCTTCTCCATCGGCATCGGTGGCTTGGGAGCCCCTCTCCTCGGCGCCGTCGCCGACAACTACGGCCTCACCGGCGATACTCGTGCTCGCCGCCCTGCCCCTGATCGGCCTCGTCCTCGCCCTCAGCCTGCCCCGCGGGCCCGAAGAGCCCTCGCGCTCCGGCGCTTAAACGCTGTGCATTCTGTGATAGAAGTACCTGTGATTGTTCTCTCTTCGAGTACCATAAACGGTGCAAGGCTCGTCTCTCGTAGGAAGGTTCCAAGCACCTTTTGAGGATTTTTTACTCTTTGGGCCGTCTGGTCTATCGGTATCGCTGGTTCGTCGTGCTCGTTTGGGGCACACTCCTCTTGTCGGGCGCCTTCTTCGCCCCGAACCTCTCCGATCGCCTTAAAGGCGGCGGCTTCGAGGGCGCGAACTCCGACGCCGAGAAGGTCCAGGACATCATGGCCGAGGAGTTCGATGCCTCGCCCTCGACTATCACCGTCGTTTTCGAGGGCGACGGGCTCGACGCCGAAGGCGCCGAGTTCCAGGAGGCGCAGGACGCGGCGCTCGACGAGGTCCGCGAGCTCGACGAGGTGAGCAGCATCGTCTCCTACTCAGAGACGCAAGACCCCCGGTTCCTCTCCGAGAGCGGCGAGAGGAGCTACGCGCTGATCAGCTTCGAGATCCCCATAGACCAGGCGCAGGGCCTCGCCGATGAGGTGCGGGGCAAGGTCCGCAACGAGGAGCTCACGACCTACGTCACCGGGGCGCCCGCCGTGTACCTGGATATCACCGAGGCGAGCAACGAGGACATCCGCCGGGCCGAGGAGTACGCCTTTCCCCTGGCGCTCGTGATCCTGGTGATCGCCTTCGGGAGCCTCGTGGCGGCGGGTGTACCGGTCCTGATCGGGGGCGCGAGCGTCGTCGTCACCCTGGCCGCCCTGTACTTCGTGGCCGGCATCTACGACATGTCCACTTTTGTCTTGACGATCTCGACCATGCTCGGCCTGGGGCTGGGCATAGATTACGCGCTCTTCGCCGTGAGCCGCTTCCGCGAGGAGCTGGAGCAACACGCGGTCCCGGAGGCGGTCCCGCGTACGGTAGAGACGGCTGGGAGGAGCATCTTCTTCAGCGGCACTGCCGTGCTCATCGGCCTCACGGGTCTCCTGTTCTTCCCGTACATGTTCATGCGCTCCATAGGGGTCGCCGGCGCCCTCGTAGTCTTTGTCTCGGTGGCCGCCGCCCTGACGTTCCTGCCGGCGGTACTCGGCATCCTCGGCCACAAGATCAACGCCCTCTCCGTCCGTCGTCGCCGCGCCGAAGGAAACGTCTTCGGCGCGGGCCTCTGGGCGCGGAGCGCGCAGTTCGTGATGCGCCGCCCGCTGGCCGTGCTCTTCGTCGTCGGCGCCCTGCTCTTCACCCTCCTGTACCCGGCGATGCACATGAAGGTCGGCGTCCCCGAGGCGAGCGTGCTCCCGCAGAGGTACGAGTCGCGCGCCGGTGACGACATTCTGAAGGAGGACTTCGACTACGCTGGCCTGACCCCGATAGAGGTCGTCGCCGCCCTCCCCTACGACCCTTCGAGCCCCGAGGGGTTGGAGAAGGTCCGCGAGCTCGGCCAGCGCATCGGAGAGACGGAGAACGTCGAACGCGTCGAGAGCATCTACACCGTCGGCGAGGAAGCCGCCCGCGAGTACGCACAGAGCCTCGAGGAGGCACGCGAAGAGGCTGAGACCGAGGCGGCGAGGAGGGTGGACGAGGCCGTTACCGGGGAGCTGAACGACCTGCGTGGGCGGTACGGAGCCGTGCCGCCGGGCGCGGAGGAGCGGGTGCGGACGGAGGCCGAGAGGCGCGCCGCCGAGGAGCTGGAGGGGCAGGTCCCCGGGATGCCGGAGGGCATAAGCGCCGACGGTACCGTGACCTCCGAGGGCGTGGCGAACGTGCTCGCGCTCCCGGAGGTTCGGGAGTCCGAGGAGATAGAGAGCGCCTTGAGCTTCTATGCGGCCGGGGACAGGGCGCTGCTGCGGGCGGTTACCGGGAGCAACCCGTACGTCGAGGAGGCACGGGCCACGGTGGGGGAGGTGCGGGCCGTCGAACCGCCCGAGGGGACGAGCTTCCTCGTCGGCGGGCTCCCCGCCGGGCAGAAGGACTTCATCTCGAACCTGTACGGGAACGTGCCATACGCGGTCGCCTTCGTGCTCGGCGTGACCTACCTCGTGCTCTTCCTCACCTTCCGCTCCTTCTTCATCCCGTTGAAGGCCGTGATCGTCAACATCTTGAGCCTGACCGCGAGCTTCGGGGCGATGGTTTTCGTCTTTCAGGACGGCAACCTCTCCGGCATCCTCGGCTTCACGCCCCTGGGTTTCGTGGACGCGACGTTGCCGATCCTGATGTTCTGCACCATTTTCGGCGTCTCGATGGACTACGAGGTCTTTCTGCTCTCGCGCATCCGGGAGGCTTACGAGGACGGCGAGTCGAACACCGCGAGCGTCGCGAAGGGACTCGTGGCGACCGCCGGCATCATCACCTCGGCTGCCGCCATCATCGTCGTCGTCACCGGAGCCTTCGCCTTCACCGGCATCATCACGACAAAGGCCGTGGGCCTCGGCCTGGCCGTCGCCGTCCTTGTGGACGCGACCATCATCCGGGTCCTTCTCGTCCCCGCGACCATGCGCATCCTGGGCGACTGGAACTGGTGGCCCGGCGGCCGCAAAAAGAGCGTGTTCCGCGCCAGAGGAGAAGGGAGCTACCGGGCGACGAGAATCGCTCCGACGGTCGCCTTCATAGCCGCCGGCGTCTTCACCCTCACAGGCCTCGTCACGGCCGGAATCCTGGGTTTGGGACTGGCCGTAATCGTGCTCGCGAACGCGGCTTTGATCTGCGCCTTGCTCCTCCCGATCATCATGCGAGCTTTCGGCGAACGCAACCGGCGTCCCGACGATGTAGAGAACGTGTTCGAGGCGCGGGGGACGGTCGGCGCACCGCCCGGAGATAAGCGCTCACCGGGAGACGGAGAAAGCGCTGCGGGTGAACAGCGGCGTGAGGACACACAGAACGTCGTCGCTCAGGTCGAATGGCAGGAGACTAGTGGTAACGGATATGCCGTGGGGGATCGTGCCGGGTGGGAAGGGCATAGCGCAGCCGGCCGCGAGCGCCAGAGCGCAAGACCTCGCCCCGGTAGGGCCCACCTGGACAGCTTCCACCGTCTCGGTCGCGAGCTGCGTCAGACCTCGGGATCAGTCGACTATGAAAGGGCCGGACCAGAGAAGACCAGAGAAGGGAACGTATATCCTGAGCACTCCCTCTCACGAGAGGAGCGGGGACGCGAACTCTGAGATTCCTATGACGAGTACTCGGAGGTCTCCTGCTCTAGCCCCTTGCCGCTGTCGTGCCACCCCGTGAGGTCGAGGCTACCACGATGCTGAGCACACCCAGTACCAGGTGCAAGAGGTTGTCGAAGATGCTGTAACCGTGGGGAGCAGCCCGGACAAGGTAGGCAAGATGAAGCCGAGTACGCCTACCAGCAAGTAGACCACGCCCAGCACGAGGACCAGGCTCCGAGCAACCCCGGCGTCTACCCGCCCGAAGCCAACGTAGGCCAGAAGACCGCCCGTAAGTATATGAACGAGGTCCTCTACGATGTCTATGTTTATGACGCCTAGCAGATCCTGGTCACCCAGCAATAACCCCAATATGCCTAGCAGGATCAAAACTATCCCGAGGATTTGCGCGTATTGCCGTAATGCCACTTTATGGACTCCTTTCTTGTTGCTTCTCGAGTATTACGTCTGTTTAGGCACAACAGATCACACAACCCCGGCTCACGCCGCCTTTTTAAGAGCAATTCTTGATCCTGGTGTGCCGTCGGGCTACACTGTATGTGTGAGCGAACTCGAGCAATTACTCAGGAGCCGCGGATACCGGCTGACGAACCAGCGGCGTTCGATCGTGCGGGAGCTAGAGGGGAGCCGGCACCTCTCCGCGGAGGAGATCTACGACCGGGTCAAGGGCGGGTACCCGGAGCTCGGGTTATCCACGGTGTACCGGACGCTGGATCTCTTGCACGAGCTCGGGATCGTGCGCAAGGAGGACTTCGGGGAGGGGTACTCGCGCTACGAGTTCACGACCGAGCGGATGCACCACCACGCCCGTTGCAGGGAGTGCGGCACGGTTATAGAGTTCAACGAGGAGCTCATGGAGTACCTGGCGCTGCAGGTCGAGCGCGAGACTGGCTTCGTCACGGACTGGCACGAGATCACACTACACGGCCGCTGTAAGGAGTGTTCTTCTTACCACGAAGGCCATAGACGGTCCAGGGCGGGCTCTTGTCCTTCGGGCACCCGCTCTTGAGTACCCAGAGCGGTCGAGCTCTTCTTTTTGCTTGCGTCTCCTGAACGTTTAGCTTCAACCCGTCCTGAGCCACTATCGCCTGTCCGGGTGGAAGTGGATGAAGAAGACACGCTCCACGGCGAGCGGATCGAGTCCGGCGTGGAGCATCCCGCGCACGGCCTCGTTGCCGAGGTCGAAGAAGATGGTCTCGCCGCCCGTCCGCACTGCGACGCAGCTCTGGCGGCGCGAGACGCGCGGCACAACCGTGCCGCTGCCGGCTACCGTGATCTCCAACCTCGACCTTCCTTCTTAAAGGCCCAAAGAACGGCGGCGGTCCCCAGCAATGCTCCTCCCACGACGTCCGACGCCCAATGCACCCCGAGGTATACCCGGCTCGCCAACAGCCCCAATAGCACCAACGCCACCCCAACGCGCAACAGGCTGCTCCCGCTCAGAAGATAAACGGTCCCCAGCAGGATCGTGGAGCGGAGCGCGTGGCCGCTAGGGTACGGATACGAGTGCTCGACCGTCGCGAGTGGGACAAAGTCCTCCACCCGTCCGAAGCCCGATGGTATCGGCGGGACCGGCAAGAGTTGCTTGAGCAGGTACTCCACGAGACCGGTCGCCAGAAACGCGAGCAGCAGCCGCCCGGCGAGCCGCCTCCGGCCGCCCCCGTACAGCCCCGCCACGAGTGCGAGCAGGAGAGCCCCCGAAAGCTCCCAGCTGCCGGCAGCGGAGAGAGACTTGCCCACCGCGTCGAGCAACTCCGACGGCCGGCTCTGGACGGCGCGCATCAGAAAAACGTCCGGGCCGTAGAGCCATCCGGCCCCGGCCATAGCCGAGAACAGCACGAAAGCCACTCCGGAGAGCCAGACAAGAGAAAAGTCGCGTGTGCTCTTCAAGGTCCCCATAAATCTACCAAACCGGAAAAAGAGGAGGGACCGGGCGAGCCCGGTCCCTCGAAACGCGGCTTGTGGGCGGCGCTTTACTTAAGCGACGGCGTCACGCAGGATACGGCCGTATTCGCCGCCCTTGAGGATGCGCTCCGCCTCGCGCTGCAGCTGGCGCACCCGCTCGCGCGAGATCTCCAGCTCGTCCCCCAGCTCGGCGAGCGTGGCCGGATCCCGGTCGTCGAGTCCATACCGGCGGACCAGGACGTACCTCGCTCTCTCGGGCAGACGCTCTATCGCCTCCTTGAGGTGCTCGGTCTCCATCTCGCGCATGACCTCGCCCGGGGTGTCAGACGCCCGCTCGTCCTCGACGAAGTCCCCGAGCTGGGAAGAGGAGGCGTCGTCGGAGCCGACCGGCTGGTCGAGGCTCGTGGCGTCGGGCATCGCCTCCATCGTGAGCCGTACCTCATCGATGCTCCACCCGAGCCGCCCGGCGACCTCCTCCTCCGCCGGCTCCCGCTCGAGCTCCGCCGAGAGCTCGTTGTAGGCGCGGGAGACCTTCCGGATCTTCTCGGTCATGTGTACCGGTACCCGGATCGTGCGCCCCTTGTCCGCCACCGCACGCTGCACCGCCTGCCGAACCCACCAGGTCGCGTAGGTGGAGAAGCGGAAGCCCCGCTCGGGGTCGTACTTCTCCACGGCCTTCATAAGCCCTATGTTGCCCTCCTGGATGAGGTCCTCGAAGGGCAGCCCATAGCCGCGGTACTTCTTTGCCACCGAGACCACGAGCCTCAAGTTCTTCTCGATCAGACGCTGGCGGGCCCTCTTGTCTCCAGCCTTGGCGGCGTTGGAGAGTTCGATCTCTTCCGCGTGCGTGAGCAGGTTACCGCGCCCGATGTGGGCCAGATACCGTGCCAGAAGCTCCGGCGTCTCGCTTTCCCGCTCGGTCTTGGGGCTCTCGACCTTTCTCTGTGAATTCGTAGCCATTCGCCCTCCTGCAAAATCACAGTCTGAAACTAATTTTAGAAACTACTCTTGATTTATACCGATTTTTCATCCGATTCAAACTACCTTTCATCGTTTATTTTCCAGCATTTTCGTGCTGTCAGGATATATACGCAGCGGGGTGCCAAGAAGTTTCGTCCCGGCGGAAGTCGGGCGGATCGGTTTATACTGGAGGCGTGAAAGACGTCGAAGGGATCGCGGAGGAGATCAGGGCCGGCGTGCCCGGGATATTGAGGAGTTGGCGGGACGTGAGGGGGAGCGCCGCCGACGACGAGGAATCCCACCCGGAGCTCGTGGAGGGCATGGGGAAGATCCTGGTCGTCTTCACGGAGTTCCTGCAGAGCCCGTCGCCGCTGGAGAAGTTCAGCCGCGAGGGGGCGACCCGGGCCCTGATCGAGGAGATCTCCGGCCGCCAGCACGAGTCGGGGCGAGACGCGGTCGAGGTCGTAGAGGATTACATGGCGCTCAGGCGTTGCGTGTGGCGCTTCGTCGAGGAGAGGGTGGACCTCTCGGCGTTCGACGGGGGCGAGGTGTCACGCTTCTTCGTCAAGCTCATGCAGGCCTCGGACTGGGCGACGGAGGCCGGGCTCCAGGCGTTCGATCACATAGTGCATCGGAATATGGAGAGTGCCCTGGGTCGGGCGGCGGCGACCGACCTCCTGACCGGTCTGCCGGATCGGGACCTCCTTGACCGGCGGCTCCTGCCCCGCGCGCTCCAGGAGCACGAACGGGTGGCGCTCGTGATCTTCGACGTGGCGGGCTTCTCCGAGACCGTGGCGGCGGAGGGGGTCGCGTGGGCGCGGGAGGCGCTTCTGCGGCTCGCCGACGCCGTGAGGGAGGCCGCGCCGGATGAGGCCGTTCGCGCGCGGTTCGGGGATGACGAGGTCTGCGCTGTCCTACCCGGGATGAACGTCGAGGATGCCTACCGGCTGGCCGAGGAGGTGCTCGAGCGCCTGACGGAGGGCCCGGGAGATCTCCTGCGCGCCGACGCCGGGGTGGCCGGGTATCCCGAGCACGGAGAGAATGCCGGCGAACTCCTCGCCGCTGCGTTCAAAGCACTGAGCACGGCCAAACGCGTCGGCGGCAGCGGCATCGTCGCGGCGCGTTGACGAACGGGAGGGGTACGAATGATCGCTGTCTTCAATAGCCTGCCTGTAAAGGAGGGGGTCGCCGCGCAGGTGGTCGAGCGGTTCGCCAACAGCCGGGGGCACGTACAGGGGTTCCCGGGCTTCGTCTCGATGGAGGTTCTGAGCTCTGAAGATACCGAAGGGGAGGACGAGGTGCTGGTCATCACACGCTGGCAGAGCCAGGAAGCCTTCGATACCTGGGTGCAAAGCGAGGAGTTCAGACGGGCGCACGGGAGGGGAGGCGGCGGTGAGCTGTTGCGGGGGCACCCTCGGATGAGTACCTACGAGATCGCCGTCGAGCGCGACCCGGGACCGCCAAGCGAACACACCTGACACGCCGCCGACCTCGATCGGCAACGGCCCGGAACGTCAGGCGAAGACGTTCGGGACGTAAGCCTTCGGCTCCTCCTTTTTCGGCGGCTGGTACTCGCCTTTGCCGAGCACCCCGAACGTGACCGCGATGAGCAGGATAAGTATGCCGACCATAAACATATACGCTATACGTTCCCGCACGCCGTCTCCCTCTTCGAAGGTTCCTTCGGAAGTCATTCTACCCCAACCCGCCCCGCCCCGACATCACCGTACCGGGCGTGATCGCCGTCTTATCACGCGATTCTCCGCGGGCTTTGGCGACGCTCGTGGTGTACGCTCGTAGTGTACAATGTTACTACTTGTAGCAGCTCTGTTTTTAGAGGGTTAATGGGGGCCGAGACTATCGTCACACGCGGGGTGGGAGATTTTGTTGGACGTTGATGCCGCGTTGGGCGAGTACGGCGAGGTGCAGGCGCAGGAGTGCCGGGATCTCCTGGCGATCCTGCGGGGCATGGGCATTGCTTCGGCCGACAGGGTCTACCAGCCGGGGGACGCTATCTACAACGAGGGCGAGTACGGCGACGCCCTGTATGTCCTGATCTCCGGCGTCGTGAAGCTGTTCCGGCCTTACTCGGGGAGCAAGGAGGCGACCTTGCGCCTCCTGAAGTCCTGGGACATCTTCGGCCACCTCGCGTTCGCCGGCGAGGCCAAGCAGCGCGCCTACGCCGAGGCCGTGACCGAGTGCAAGGTCACGAAGGTGCCCAAGATCTTTATGGAGCGAGCCATCCGCCGGGAGCCGCGAGCGGCGCTTAAGATGATGACGCTGCTGGAGCTCAGGCTCGTGCAGTACGAGGAGCTCGTCAAATGCCTGCTCCCCCGGGAGACCGAGGTGCGGCTGGCGAACCTCCTGCCCATACTCTCCCGGAAGTTCGGGGAGAGGGGCGAGGACGGCCGCTCCGTGACGATAGACCTCCGCCTCACCCACCAGGACCTCGCGGCCATGGTCGCCTCGACCCGCGAGTCGGTCACCAAGGTCCTCAACGAGATGCGCAATCGCGGCGTCCTCAAGATAGAAGGAGGACGCATTACCCTCAAAGATTACGCCGCCCTGGAGAGAATCAGCAGGGTTTAGAGTCGGCCGGCTCGGCGGATTACCAACTTTCCGTTCTCTGCTACCGACTGACCATCGGCGGCGCGTCTGATAGTGTGCGCGCCGGCAAGCGAGATGAGGGACGTCGTACGTGCTGGAGTTCATAGAGGCTGTCTTTCTCGGGATCGTGCAGGGGCTGACGGAGTTTTTGCCGGTCTCCAGTTCGGGGCATTTGCTGCTCGGGCAGTACTTTTTGGGGCTGGACCAGGAGAGGTTCGGGCTCTCCTTCGACGTGGCGTTGCACCTCGGAACCCTCGTCGCCGTGGTCTCGTTCTTCTGGCGGGACCTCATCCGGATGGCGCTAGCGTTCTTGCGGTCGTTCCGGCGCAGGGATTTTTCCGATCCGGACCAGCGGCTCGCGTACCTCGTTCTCGCCTCCACTGTACCGGCAGCCCTGATCGGCTACCTCCTGGAGGATTTCTTCGAGACGGCCGTGCGCTCGCCGTGGGTAGTAGTCTTCTGCCTGGTGCTGGTCGGTGTTTTGTTCATCATCGGGGAGGCGGTTGGACGGCGCACGCGCCAGGCCTCGAAGCTGACCTTCCGGGAGGCCATCTGGATCGGACTCGCCCAGGCGGCGGCACTCGTGCCTGGGGTGTCACGCTCGGGAGCGACTATAACTTTGGGATTGTTCTTGGGCCTCCGGCGGGAGGAGGCGGCCCGGTTCTCTTTCCTGATGAGCGTCCCGATCATCGCCGGTGCGGGAACCCTCCAACTCGGGGAGGTCGTCTCGGAGGGAATGAGCGCGTACGATACCCTGCTCTTTGGGATTGGTTTCGTATCCTCGGCGACCGTAGGATACCTGGCGATTCGGTTCTTCCTACGCTTCGTCGTGGACCACAGCCTGCGAGCTTTCGCCTACTACCGGTTCGGCCTGGCCGCGGTCGTGGCCGCCCTGCTCGTGTTGCTGTAGCTTTCAGCCGTCAGCTATGAGCTTCTGCTCGACGACAAACGCGCCGGCGGGTTCGCCCCAGATCCCCTTGTCGGCGGCTGGTCCCGTTCGCTGATGGATCTTTGACAGAACGCCGGTAGGTTTGGTACTTTAGTTCATATATGCGTGCCCGGACTTCAGGAACTTCGAAAGTACGCGGAAGACTCCGGCCTGCTAACGGGCGATTTATCTAGGAGAGGCGCACCCGCGCGGCACGTCGTCGCCTGGCGCGTTTCTCCACATCCGCTTCATGCACGCTCTGGATCCCACGGGAGGTCTTTCTCCAAGATGTTTGCTTTAGACGATTGCTGTATAGGTAACCTCGACGTTCCTGGGGGCGCTCGTGTTCGCTGAAGAGGGTGTCGCGGGGACGCCGGAGGAGTTAGAGGGTTTGCGGGCCGGCATAGACGCGGTCGACGAGGAGATAGTCAGGCTCCTCGACGAACGGGCGCGGCTGGCGCGCCGGATCGGGGAAATAAAGCTCGCGGAGGGCCTGGAGGCTTACGTCCCCGCCAGGGAGCGAAAGGTGCTCGATAGGGTCTCCGGTCTGAGCCGGGGCGACTTTCCGAAGAGGGGACTGGAGGCGGTCTTCCGGGAGATAATCTCCTCCTCCATCTCGCTCGAAGCGCCTTTAAGGGTCGCGTTCCTGGGGCCCGAGTCGACGTTCACGCACGAGGCGGCGCGGCGCGCCTTCGGGACGAGTATCGAGTTCGAGCCGCACGCGACGGTCTCGGAGGTCTTCGCGAGGGTCGAGCGGGGCGAGGCCCAGCACGGGGTCGTCCCGGTGGAGAACTCGATGGAGGGAACGGTGACGCACACCCTGGACGAGTTGATGGCGAGTCCTCTGAAGATCTGCGGCGAGGTGTACCTCCCAATCTCCCAGAATCTCCTCTCCGGGGAGACGTCTCTGAAAGAGATAAAGACCGTCCTCTCTCACCCGATGGCTCTGGCTCAGGCGTCGACCTGGCTCCGCCACGAGCTGCCGCACGCGGCCCTTGAGGAGGTCGAGTCCACGGCGGAGGCAGCCCGGAGGGCGGCCGAGGAGCCGGGGGTGGCGGCCGTCGGGAGCGCGCTGGCAGCGGAGGCTTACGGACTCTCGATCCTCGCCCGCAACATCCAGGACGCGCGGGTCAACGCGACGCGCTTCATCGTGCTGGGGCGCTCCTGGGCGGGGCCCACGGGCAAGGACAAGACGAGCGTGGTTTTTTCGGTCAGGGACCGTCCCGGTATCCTCAAGGACGCACTCTCGGCCTTCTCGAACGCGGGGATCAACCTGACGCGCATCGAGAGCCGGCCCAGCCGGCGGCGGATGTGGACGTACGTGTTCTTCGCGGACTTTCAGGGGCACCCCGAGGAGGAGCGGGTGGCGCGGGCCCTGGAGGCCCTCGAAGAGTACTGCCCTTACGTCAGCCTGATCGGGGCGTACCCTGAAGCCTCGGGCGAAGTCGTACCGAACGCGTAAGAGTCGCCCTGAACTTCAAGGCCGCCGCGCGACTCGTCCTCGAAGAGGTCGGCCACCCGTTGCACTACACGGACATCACCGAGATCGCCCTCGAATCGGGGTACCTGAAGAGCCGCGGCCGCACCCCGCACAACACCATGCGCGCTCGGCTCTCCGTGGACGTGCGCGACAACCCGGAGAGCTCCTTTGCCCAGACGGCCCCCGGCGTCTACGGTCTGAAGAGCCGCGCTCCGTGACAGCTCGTCCGACAGCCCGCTGGGACCCGGACGAAGATGCTGTATATTGGTGTCACGAGTGCCAATTGTGAGAGCAAGTAAGGGGTTGTGATGGTAGATCTTGCAGCCGGCGGAGCGCTGGAGGCGGCCGCCTGGAAGGTTGAGAACCTCGACGACTTCGAGGCGAGGCTGGAGAGGGCCGCGCTCAGAGTGGACGGGCTGGCCAAAGTATACGAGACGGCGGCGCTCGTGATCTACGAGGCCGCCCTGATGAAGAGCGGCCGCCCCGTAGAGGAGGTGCGGAGGCTCGTTCGCGAGTTCGAAGAGACCTTCGAAGACCCGGAGGAGGACCTGACGATACCGCGCGCGAGCGGCATCATGAACGTCGAGGGCGACGAGTGGTTCTTCGGGGACGAGAGCTTGAGGACGTTGACTGGCCAGCTCCTCGGCCAGTTTCAGCACCGGGTGGCGCAGTACAACTACGTGGACGAGACCGAGGTCCTGAGGCGCTGGGCCGACTCGTACGACACCCGGCTCTTCATCCGACGACGCATCCACGAGACGGAGCCGATCGCCGGCGTAGTCGCGGGCGTCGACCTTCCGCTGATCCAGTACCTGCGCGTGGCTGCGGGCGGCGACACGGTCGTGCCTTCCCCGGAGACCTCGCGCGCTCTCGTCGCCCTGGGCATACTGGACGAGGGGGCGGCAGGCGACGATTATGCGGTGCTCGCCGCCGCCGAGAACCTCGCCTTGCGCCTCGAACTTCCGGCCCCGATCGTCGGGGAGATGCTATATGACCTCGCCGTCGAGGACCGGCTCGAGTTCCCCGAGCCCCCGCCCGAGACGACGGACGAGGAGACCGAAGAGGCCGCGGAGGCGGGGGAAGGCGCCGGCGGGACCGACCAAAGTTCTGTAAGGCCGAGCCCCGACGACAGGGCGGCCCGCGGTGCGGCGCGGCGGGAGGCCGACCGGGGCGAGGAGCCAACCAGGATACAGGACCCACAGGCCAAGGACGCTCCGGGCGTCCGCGAAGAAGACGGCGGAGAGAGGTCCACCCCCGTCCCGCCCGAAGACGAGCCGCCGGAGAGTGCGCCGGGCACGCAGGACAAAGACTCGTAACCTTCGGCCCGGCACGGGTTGCGGGCGCGGGTATTGTGGACGGGATGCTTACAAAATCCGTTTCGGTGGTAATATGTCTTTGACACAGCCAATAATTCATAGTCAGCCTTATCCAGACCATACGGTGGTACAGATCCAGGCAAGAGGCAAGTAAGGAGTTGGCGGGAGTATGACGGATTCGAAGAAGCGCATTGCCCTCAAGCCGCACATCAAACAGATCCGGGAGTGGGTAGACGCGGGCAAGACGGATGATTGGATCGCGGACGCCCTGGGTACCAGCGCCTCTTCCGTGCAGTCGTTCCGTTCCCGCAACGACATCTACCGCCGTGACCGCGGCGCCCGCGAACCGTCGAGTGTCTTCGAGGGCGTCCTCGACCACGGCGAGCGCGACGGCTGGGGCCTGTGGTTCGACCCCGCCGTGGCGGACGACCCGATCTGGAGGGAGTGCTGGGCCGGCGTCGAATCGGTAGTGGTCAAGGTCGCAGAGGACTCTATAGTCCTGGAGGCCTCCGGCGCTGCCTCGCGTACCGCCGCGCAAGACGCCGTGCCGGACGAAACCGACAACGGCTCCGGCCCTCAAGGATCTTCCACCGTCGCCGTCGAGACCCCGGAGGTCTCTGCGGAGGCCCTCGCGGAGGCTCCTGAGTCGCCCACGGAGTTGGACGGTGCGGCCTCCGAGCCCGATCGGGCTCCCGATCGGGAGCAGGGCCGGGTGAAGTGGTTCGACCCCGAGAAGGGCTACGGTTTCCTGGTGCGACCGACCGGCGAGGACCTCTTCGTGCATCACTCCGAGGTCGAGGGCGACCCCGCGGCTCTGGAGCCCGGCGGTGAGGTCGAGTACGTGGTCGGCCGCAACGACCGGGGTCCGAACGCCCGCAGCCTCCGCCTCGTGGAGTAGCGACCCCGCCGGTTAGTATCGGCATCCCTTCGCAGTGTTTCTCGTACAACACGCGCCGTGAGTACGTTCCAAACAGGGTCCGGCCGTAAGCCGGAGGAAGAGCAGCCTAGGGAGTATGGCCCTCTTCCGGCTGGAGAGAGCCGTCGGGTTTCGAGAGCCCGAGGAATGCAACCCGGCGACCCGGGCGTTCTTGGTGGTGGCGTTCCTCGCAGCTCTGGTACTGGTGGTCTTTCCCGCGATGGACGCGCAGATGTTGGCTCTGGTGCTGGTCCGTTTGGCGTCGTTTGGTGTGCTTATCGGCCTGATAGTCCAAATGGCGGGAGATTTCTTCTATCGCGCGAACAGGAGACTCTCCGCTGCTCTCCGGGTAGCGGTCCGGCTCGTCATCGCGCCGGCGGCGTCGCTGGTGGCGTTCGTGGTCCTGGCATACTCGGCCCACGGAGGGTGGTTTGCGCTCCTTGTGGCCGGGCTGTTTTGCGTCGTATTCTCGGGCGCTCTATTCTTGAATCGCGTCTCGGGACTACGCCGGCCACGGGGGATAGGTCCGGTCTAACGACTTCGTGGGGTAGTGCTTGCGCCGCGAAATCTACTCGGCTCGTGTCTGTGCTTGCCGCTCCTCTTCCTGGGACAGGTGGCTTGTAGAGGCGAGATCTAGAAGCCGTAGCGTGGTGTCCGGATCTGCCGGGTCGTAGAGCAGCCGGGTGATGGAGGCGTTCGGCGCTCGCTCGTGGCCGGGTAGGACCGAGGGGCCGAAACGGTCCCGCAGGAACGCGCGCATGACGCCGCCGTGGGTGACGACGAGGATGGCGCCATCGGCGGCGGGGTGGCGCGAGTGTATGTCGGAGAACGCCCCCTCGAAACGTTCCAGTATCTCCTCGTCGGTCTCGGCGCTGGCGAACGCCCAGCGCTCTTCTTCGGGCAGGGCGAGGAACTTCTCGGCGAACTCGGGGTTGCGGGTCTCCTGCTCGGCCCAGGTGTGGCCCTGGAGGACGCCGCCGTGGCGCTCCGCGAGGCCCGGCAAGGGAACCACCTCCTCCCCGGAGAAGCCGGCCTCGCGCGCCGCTATCTCGGCGGTCTCGAAGGCCCGCGAGAGGGGGCTCGCGTAGACGCCGGAGATCCTCGTTCCCTTTAATGCCCGGCCGGCGGTGGCGGCCTGGTGCCGGCCCTCTTCGGAGAGAGGGAAGTCGAGTTGGCCCTGCCAGACGCTGTTCGCGTTGGCGGTCGATTGGCCGTGACGGATCAGGATTATCTCCTGCTCGATTACTTCGTAGGGGTTCGTGCGGTTCGTGGGTTCGTTCATGTGCGTAGGTTATACACGGAGTCCCTCCCCGGCAAACGGTGCGCGCGGCGTGGTTTACGATGCTAGAATCCCCACGTGTCCTGGTCCTGAAGAGACGGGGGATTTTACGCATGTTCTGGAGGCGCCGGCAGCGCGAGACGCTCGAAGGAAGGACGGAGTTTCCCGGTCCTCTCGCCGATACACCGCAAGCCTCCGCCGCACGGCCTCTGGCCGAGACCATCGAGATCGAGCGCGACGCCTCGCGCGCGGCTTGTATCTCCAGGGTCGCCGAGGAGTTGGGGCGGCGCGGCGAGGAGGTCGTCGAGCTCTTCAAAGAGGTCTCCTCGTCGACGGGTTGGGAGACGGTCATGCCGATCCACCTCCGGCGCGGCGGGGAAGACGTCTTCGTCGAGGTCGAGACCGGTCCCTGGGAGGGACAGACCGTGGAGAGCGTGCTCAAGGCGGCGGCGGTGCTCCGCGGCTCGGAGTACTCGGACGCGCCTTTCGAGGTCCTGGGCGCCTACCCCGTGCCGTCCGCGGTCCGCTACTTCTGCGGGCGCTCGCCGGCGATCCGGTTCCAACTCGACCTCGTCCTGCACGACGACCCGGAGGATGCCAGGGAGTGCGCCGAAGGGTTCAAAGGAGCCGCCGAACGGCACTGGAACTTGAACCTCGACTACGGTCTTGAAGGGCTGCCGCAGATAGAGGAGCAACTGCTCGCGACCTTGGGCGAGAGGGCGGAGGGCGGCTCCCGCGTGCCGATTCTCGACGCGCTCGTACGCGGCTACGGCTGCTACGCGGGCGAGATCCTACGCCGTCGCGTCACGCCGAAGGGATCGTGGCGATCAGTGAAGGATTGGGGTGAGGGTCTCGTGGTCGAGTTCCCGAACGCCACCGCCGATCCTATCGGCAAGGCTCGAGCCTTTCTCGAGAACGGTCCCGAAGACTCCGTTGCCTACTACGTCTCCTACGTCGTCGAGGAGTTGGACGGCTAAGCCGCCGTTAGCCGCTCGTCCCGGTCAGGCGGCGAATCGCTTGCGGAGCTCGCGGATGATGTGGGTGGAGTCCACGAGCACCTCCTCGCCAATGGTGAGGATCGGGATCGCGCGCTGCCCCGAGAGCCTCGTGACCTCTTCCCGGCCGTCGGCGTCCGCGTGGATCTCTTCGTAGGGAAGGTTCAGCCTGTCGAGCTCTTTCTTGACCCTGCGGCAGTACGGGCAGTAGTCGCCGGTATAGAGCTTTATGGGGGCTTCTTGCGTCTGTGGTTGTGCCATCGTCGTCTCCTTTTCGACTGGTAATTCTCTTTCCCTGGTCTGGACAGATTATACTCCGCGCCGGTCGGCGCGGTGGCCGGTCGAGCGTTACAGACTTCCCGCTTCCGCCCAGTTGCGCCAGTGGTTCGTCGGTGGGAGGTTTAATCTACCTCTACGATGAGCTCGACCTCCACGGGGGCGTCGAGGGGGAGCTCGGCGACGCCGACGGCGCTGCGGGCGTGGATCCCTTTCTCGCCGAAGACCTCGCCCAGAAGGTCCGACGCGCCGTTCATTACCTCGGGCTGGCCGTTGAAGCCGCCGGCGGAGGCGACGTAGCCCGTGACCTTTACCACGCGGCGCACGTTCTCCAGAGAATCGGCCCCGGCCCGGATGGCGGCGAGGGCGTTGAGGGCGCAGAGGCGGGCGGCCTCCTTCGCATCTTCGACGGAGACGTCCTGGCCGACCTTGCCGGTGTACGGGAGCTTCCCTTCTCTAAAGGGGAGCTGGCCGGCGGTGAAGAGGAGGGACCCGGCACGGGTCGCGGGGACGTAGGAGCCAGCCGGGCTCGGGACGTCGGGTAGCTCGTAGCCGAGACCCTTCAGGCGGTCCTCTACGCTTTCGGGCACCTAACTCAATGCCCCTTCGTACTCGGTTGGGTCGTAGAGCAGCGGGTAGCTCGGCCTGTCGTAGGACTCGCCGGCGGTGACCTCGCCGATGAAGACGGTGTGGTCACCGGCGTGGGCGGAGTCGAGGACCTTGCAGTCGAGGTAGGCCAGGCAGTCGAGGAGGACGGGGGAGCCTCCGGAGGACTGGCCGTAGGGGACACCGTGGAGCTTGTCGTGGTACTCGCCGCTGGTCTCGGAGAAGTGGGTGGCGACGTCCACCTGGTCTTCGCGCAGGACGCTCAGGGAGAAGGTGGCGCTCTCCAGGATAATGCCGTGAGTGTAGCGGTCGTCGCGTACGGCTACAGCCAGGCAGGGGGGGCGTTCGGAGACCTGGGTGACCCAGGCCGCAGTCATGGCGGTCATCTCGCGGCCCCTGCGAGACCCGAGCACGTAGACGCCGTGGCTGAGGTGGCCTATCGCAACGAGGATAGCCTCGCGGTCTTGTTCCGGTCTGTCCATCGCCCACCCTCCTCGTGTCGGACGTGGCGTATATTCTACCAACCCGCTGGGCCGCCGTTCGGACCGCCGATCCGGCTATCTGGTGGGGCTTCGAGGGTATAATCGCGCTCGTCGTGAGCGAAAGAAACCGAAGGGGACGTATAGGGAAGGGTTGGGTGGCGGAGGCTTGAGCGTTGCGCTTGTAGGAGTCGGAGTCTTGCAGACGGTGGTGTATTTGCTGTTCATCCGGGCTATAGACCTCTACGAGCGGGAGGAGCTCAAGTACGTGCTCCCGGTCTTCATCTGGGGGATGACGGGGGCGGTCGTGATCTCGCTCTTCTTCAACACCTTGTTCGCCGTGGCCCTGGGCGCGGTGGTCAACGCCGAGGCCGCGGAGGCCCTCACGGCGATCTTCGTCGCGCCCGTGGTCGAGGAGGGCGCCAAGGGGCTCGCGCTCCTGCTCGCGTTCGCGGTAGCGTCGGTCGTCTCGTTGCGGCGGGGCGGCATCGAGTTCTCGGGGGTCATGGACGGCATCGTGTACGGTTCGGCGGTGGGGTTCGGGTTCTCGATAGTCGAGGATATCAGTTACTACGCCCAACTCGGCGAGGAGACCTTCGTCATCCGGCGCATCTTCGGGGGCTTCGGCCACGCGGCCTTTACTTCGCTCACCGGGATCGGGATCGGCTTGATCCCCTGGGTGCGTTCGCCTTTCCTGAAGGTCCTTCTGCCGGTATTGGGGCTCGCGGCCGCCATCCTGATGCACTCGCTCTTCAACTTTACGGGGGCTTTCTTCGGGCCTGTGGCGTACGTCCTACTGTTGCTGGTGCTCCTGGCCTACGTCCTCCTCATCGTGATCTGGCTGGCCATCGAACGGAGGACCATCCGCGGGGAGCTCAGGGACGAGGTGGCGGCGGGCACGATCAGCGCGGGCGAGTACGCCATCCTCCCGACCTACTTCGCCCGGACGTTCTACTACCTCGGCTTGATCTTCTCGGGGCGCCTGAGCGAGTGGCGGCGCGTGAGAAAGATTCACGAGGCCGCGGTGAACCTCGCCTTCACCAAGCGCCTGAGCCGCGAGCCACACGCCGCCCCGCAGCGACGCAAGGTCGAGCTCCTCAGAGGCCGCATAGCCGAGTTGAGGGGCGGACGTACCCTCCGGTTTGGCTCGTAAAACGCCCTTGCACGAAACCTCGGGAGCTACCGGAGTGATCCTGGCCGGCGGAGAGAGCCGCCGGATGGGCCGGGACAAGCTCCCGCTGAAGATCGGGGAGAAGCCCCTCCTCGACCGGGTCCACCTTGCCTTGGCGTTCAACTGCGATGAGATCCTCGTCGTCGGCGACGCCAAAAGCGAAGGGTACGTCCCCGCCGGGGCCCTCCACGTCCCCGACCTGCGTCCCGGCCGCCAGGGCCCGCTCGCGGGCATCGAGGCCGGGCTCCTCGCCGCGCGTCACAGACCCGTCTTCGTCGCGGCCGGCGACATGCCGTTCCTCACCGGAGACCTCGTGGGGTACCTGCTTGGCCTGCTCTCCGGCGGCGTACCGGCCGTCGTGCCCGACCTTGGGGGCACATTGCACCCGCTGTGCGCTGCGTACGGGCGGGAGGTGCGGCCCGCGGTGAGCGCGGCCCTCGACCGGGGCGTAAGGGCTGTACGCGAGCTGCTCGAGAATTTGCCTGATGTGCGGTACGTCCGGGAGGGGGAATTGCGGCGCTTCGGCGATCCGAACCTCCTGCTCACGAACGTCAACTCGCCCGAAGACCTCGCGCGGGCGCGGAGGGCACTTCACGGCGGCGAAGAATGAGGGAAGCTACGCAACCGGCCGTGCCCGACTCCCTCTTTGGCGAGCTTCGGACGCTCGTTCGGGTGTACCGCGGTGAGCCGGTGTTCCCGCAAATCGCCGCTTTAGAAGGAGGTGCCGGGGTGGCGGTGGTGCTCGGGGCACAGGTTTTGCCCGGGGGGAGGCCGAGCGGTACGCTCCATGCACGGGCTCTGCATGCGGCCAGGCTCCATGCTGCCGGTACGGTCGGATTGCTGATACCGACGGGAGGTGTCGGGGAGCATCCGCCGAGCGAGGCGGAGGTGATGGCGAGGATACTGCGGGAGGCGGGCGTCCCCGAGGAGGACATCTTGCCCGAAGGGAAGGCGCGGAGCACGCGGGAATCGGCGCGGCTGGTTGCGTCGATGGCGAGGGGAAGGGGGATACGGAGTCTGGTGCTCGTTACGGACCCTTTGCACTGCGTACGGGCCATAGAGGCGTTCCGGGTGGAGGGTTTCGAGGCGCAAGCCTCTCCGGTGTATAGTAGCCCGATGTGGCACAAGCGGGGGCTACGCCGGGGGCAGTTCGCTAGGGAGGTCGGGGCGCTTCTTTGGTACAGGATGAGGCGAGGAAGGGAGAAGCGGAGAGCAGGGTCGCGCTCTCGGCCGTAGCCGTGGGCGTGCTCGCCGTCTCGGCGGCGGCCATCTTTATCCGCCTCGCGGACGCCCCGGCGCTCGCGGTCGCCTTCTGGCGGAATGCTCTGGGCGTTCTCGTGCTCTTGCCCCTCGCTCTCTATCGGCGGGAGACATTGCCGCGGGGGCGGGATCTGTGCTACGGGGTCGCTTCCGGGGTGGCGTTGGGGGCGCATTTCGGGTTCTGGATCTCCTCGCTCGACTACACGAGCGTGGCGGCGAGCGTGGTGCTGGTATGCACCCAGCCGGTCTTCGTGGCGATACTAGCGTACCTCGTCTTCGGGGAGCGTACCTCCCCAGTGTCTTTCTCTGGCATCCTGGTCGCGCTCGCCGGGACGGCGGTAATAGCTTCGGACGGGTCGCTCCTTTCGGCCACGTTCTTCGGGAACGCGCTCGCGGTGATCGGGGCAGTAGCGGTCGCCGTCTACGTCCTCATCGGCCGCTCCTTACGCACCACGGGCATCGGCGTCTTGCCGTACTCCATAGTCGTCTACGTATCGGCCTCCGTGGCGCTCTTGCCCGCGGCGCTGTACTCGGATGTGCCTCTTTGGGGTTACTCCGGCGAGACGTGGTTTTGGCTGTTTGCGATCACGCTAGGACCCCAGATCCTGGGCCACACCGTCTTTAACTGGGCGCTTAGATACGTCGAAGCCTCCATAATCTCCGGCACGATCCTCGCCGAGCCGGTCGTCTCGGCGTTTCTGGCGTGGCTCGTACTCTCCGAAAAGCCCGGCCTGATTACCGTTCTCGGTGGTGCGGTCGTCCTCTTTGGCCTCTTCTTGCTCCTGCGCGGCTACGAAAAGAAACCCGGGGAGCCTCCCGTGGAGCCGGTGGCCTGAATATCCTCCCCGGCTTCGAGCTGGAACTGCGCAAAGTCTGGTGATCGGGACGTTTTCGAGTTCCTGTGAGGCTGGCGGACGCGGACGGTGTTCGGTCGAGACCGTCCACGCGCGATGATGTATGCTCAAGCGCGTGAGCGGACGCGCGTTTTTCGGAGTGGCTGTTGAGCCCGTTTAGGGTGGGGTTCGTCTATGGGACGGTGGCGGTCGTCATCGCGCTGGCGGCGGACCTGCGCTTTCTCTACGTCGATCCTCAGGGGATTCCGGATTGGATCCTCACGGTCATCGAGGGGTTCCGTACGCAGTTGGCCCTTGCCGCTTTCCTCTTCCTGGGCGTCCTCGCGGCCCTCCGGGTGCGGCCGGTGCGCAACGACCCGGATGTCCCTTATCGCTCCCTGCTGCTGCGCGACTGCGCGCTCGCGTCGACCATCGTCGCTGTAATGGCCGGCGTAACGCTCTTCGTCGTAACCGCCCTTAGCGCGACACTCCTTGCTGACGAGATACGTGTCTACGCCCTCGACGCCGCTCCTAGCATCGTCGCCTACAACGAGAAGGTGGCCGGGCGGGTCAGTGACCCTCCCCCGATCCCCAGCGTCGAAGAGATCGAAGCAGGCCTTCAACCTCCCGTCCTCCGGGACCTGGGGCGCTCCATGGCCAACCTCGTCCTGCGGGCGATCCTCCTCGGTACCGTAGGCGCCCTGGTCGGCGCTCTGCGCGGCTCCTTCGGTTCGAATGACCCCGGATGGGACGCCACGCTTGCGGAGAAGGAAGTCACTCCGAGCGACGGGAAGAGCCCGGAGGGGTGATCCGGGTTCGCGGGGCATCGGTCGCGTCGGCGCTGCTCGCCGACGCCCTCCTCGGTGAACCGCCCGAGGCTACCCACCCCGTAGTCCTCATGGGCCGCGCCATCTCGGCCTTCGAGAAGCGGGTATTCGCCCTCAAGGAGTCTCATCAACTAAGGCTTGCGGGAATATTTCTGGCGGTGGTGCTCCCCACGCTCTCCTTCGCCCTCGCCCGCATCATCCTGCGCCTCGCGCCACGGAAGCTCCGTTGGTCGTTCGAGGTCGGGCTTCTCTCCACCGCCCTCTCGATGCGCGGCCTCGGACGGGCAGCCCTCGCCGTCGAACGCGAGCTCGAGAGCGGCGACCTGGAGGCGGCCCGCGCCCGCGTCGGAGAGTTCGTCGGACGCGACACGGCACACCTCCCTTCGAACGAGGTCGCCCGGGCGGCGATCGAGTCGGTCGCCGAGAACACGAGCGACGGCGTCGTCGCCCCGATGCTCTACGGCCTACTTTTGGGAGCGCCGGGCGCTCTGGCCTATAAGGCCGTGAACACTTTAGACTCGATGGTTGGCCACCTGCATCCTCCTTACAAAGACCTCGGATGGGCCTCCGCCCGTCTGGACGACCTCGCAAACCTCCTCCCGGCCCGCCTCACCGTGCTCCTGGCCGCCGCCGTCTCCGGCTCCGCGGGCGGAACCGGCGTCGCCGCAACCCTAACTACCGCCCGCCGCTACGGGCCGCTGACGAAGAGCCCGAACGCGGGCTGGGCCGAGGCCGCCTTTGCCGGAGCTTTGAGCCTCAGGCTCGGCGGCGCGAACTCTTATGGAGGCGTTCCGCGGAAGGGAGTCGTTCTCGGGACCGGACGCCCGCCGGAGGCCGCCGACATCCGGCGGGCGGTGCGCCTCATGCGCCGGGTCTGCCTCTCTCTCGCCGGCCTGGCTCTGGCTGCGACCCTGGCAGGGGGACGCGCCGGTGGTTAGGGGCTGGTCCGCCTCCCCGGACGGCCGTCACCACGGCGCTCACTACGCCGAGGCCGCCAGGACTCTGGGCGCCCGCCCGGACGGCTTCCTGGACTTCAGCGCGAACATCAACCCTCTGGGTCCATCCGAATCGGCGCTCGCCGCCGGGGCCGATGCCTTGTACGGGGAGGCCGGACGCTACCCGGACTTACACTACGCGGAGTTGCGTGCGGCCCTCGCCGGCTACCTCGGGGTGTCGCCCGGCATGATACTGCCTACCAACGGCGGGGCGGAGGCGCTGTTCCTGGCCGCCCGGGTCGCGGTGGAGGGGTCTGCTGGAAGGAAGGCCGTCGTTCTGGAGCCGACGTTCAGCGAGTACGCCGTGGCAGCCCGCGCCGCCGGTTTCGAGGTCGAGCGCGTGGTGGCCCGGCGGCCCGAGACCGCCTTCCGCCTCGACCTCGCTGTACTCGAAAACACGCTGGATCTCTTGCGCGACGTCGGCCTCGTCTTTCTGTGCAACCCGAACAACCCGACGGGCGACGCAATGCGGCGGCAGGGGGTGTTGCGGGCGGCGGAGACGGTCCGGGAGGCGGGGGCCGTCCTCGTGGTCGACGAGGCCTTCGTCGACTTCGCGCCGCGCCTCAGTGTCGCTCCGGAGGTCGAGGAGGGGCTCTACGTGGCACGCTCGTTTACCAAGTTCTTCGCGGTGCCGGGGCTCAGACTCGGCTGTCTCGTCGCCCGGGAGCCCGAGCGCGTGCGGGCCTTCCAGCCCTCGTGGCCGGTCAACGCGGTCGCGGCGGCCGTCGGCGTCGCTGCCGCCGGGGATGAAGGCTACGCCGAAGCCACGCTCGCGGAGGTGGCACTGAGGCGTGGGGAGCTCTTCTCAGCGCTCGGGGGGCTGAAGGGGATCACACCTTACCCCGGCGCAGCGAACTTCTTGCTTGTGCGGGGACCGGAAGGGCTGGTGGAGGAGCTCGCCCGGAGGGGTGTACTGGTCCGGGGATGCGAGCCTTTTCGGGGGCTCGGGCCGGACTTCTTCCGGGTGGCGGTGCGGGGGGCGGGGGAGAACGAGCGGCTCGTGGAGGAGTTGCGCGGCGTGCTGGGGGAGGCGCCGTAGCGGTACGTGCCCTGATCCTCGGAGGCGCCCGCAGCGGCAAGAGCGCCTTCGCCGAAGAGCGCGCGCTGGAGCTCGGCGGCGGGGATGTCCTCTACGTCGCGACCGCCCTCGCGCGCTCCAACGACCCGGAGCTTGCGCGGCGCATCGAAGCCCATCGCGAGAGGCGCCATCACGATTGGGGCCTCCTGGAGATTGCGGGCGGGAGCATGGACCCGGTCCTCGAAGCTACGCATGGATGGGGCGCGGTGCTGATCGACTCCCTCACCCTCTGGGCCTCCGCCCGAATGCTCAAGGGAGACGAGAGCGGGACGCTGCGGGAGTTCGAGCGGTTCGTGGGGCGCGTGGGGATGCTGCCCGAACCCGTGATCCTGGTTAGCGACGAGGTCGGGCTCGGGGTGGTACCCGAGAGCGCCGAAGGACGACGTTTCAGAGACCTCCTCGGCCTGGTGAACCAGCGCGCCGCCGCTGCCGCCGAAGAGGTACACCTGTGCGTCGCCGGGATAGCGCAAAGGATCAAGTAAAGTGCGCGCCCTCCTGGCCTTCTTCACGGTGTTGCCTGTCGCGACCCCCGGATCTTCCCTCGAAGACGCAGCACGCAGAGTCTACTTTCTCCCCTTAGTCGGCCTCCTCACCGGCCTCCCCGGAGCAGCGCTTCTCCTGCTCGCCTTCGCCATACCCTCCGGGGTCGCCGCCACCCTCGCGCTTGGGGCCGTACTCCTGGCGGCGGGTCTGCATCACACCGACGGCGTGATGGACGTGGGCGACGCCCTGATGGTCCAGGGTACTCCCGCGCGGCGGCGGGAGGTCCTGAAGGACGCACGCGTCGGCGTGGGCGCCGTCGGGGCGCTCTTCATTGTCTATGGACCACCGCTCGCGGCCCTCGCGGCGTTCGCGGACGCCTCGCCGGTGGGGGCGGCCGCGGCACTCCTCGCCGGCGAGGTCGCCGCCCGCTCCGCGATACTTCTCCTGCTCGTCTTCGGCAGACCGGCCGAGGAAAGTTCCTCCTCAGCGCACTTCGTGCGTTCCTTAAAAGAGGGGAGGCGAAGATTTATCGCCCTGATCCTGGCGCTCGCGCTCCCGCCCCTGGTAGCGCTCTCGCTCGGACCGGCCGCGCTCCTCGTGGCCTTCGTCGCGCCTGCCGCGACGGTCCTCTTCGCGCTCGTGTTGGCGAGGAGAGTCTTTGAGGGTATAAGCGGAGACGTAGCGGGCGCCGCGGGAGAGCTGGCGCGGGCGGTGCTTCTGGTCACGCTTTCTATAGTGATCAGTTATTAGTTTTCAGTAGTCAGATTCTCTATCATCGGCAAAGGCCGGAGGCGCGGGACGCTATCAATTTTCCGGCGCAACGAGTCGTACTGCCCGCCGGATTTCGCTTTCGCGTTCTTCTGATAACTGAAACTGAATACTAAGAACTAACTAGCCAGATCGTCGCCGGGCTGCATGACGTGTACGACGGCGTCGGGGGCAATGTTGGAGAGGTGGTTCTGGAACTGCTCGGGGGTGCCGGGGAGGAACGGGAAGGTCCCGTAGTGGATCGGGACTACGTGGTCCACGCCCAGGAGGCGAACGGCGTGGGCGGCCTCGAAGGGGCTCATCACGACCTGGTCGCCGATGGGCAAGAGGGCGAGGTCGGGACGGTAGAGCTCGCCGATGAGCCGCATGTCGCCGAAGAGGGCGGTGTCGCCCGCGTGGTAGAGCTTGAAGCCGCTCTCGAACTCCAGGATGTACCCCATGGGCTCGCCGGCGTAGACGATGGTCCCGTCCTCTTCGGTGATGCTCGAGGAGTGGAAGGCGTGGGTCGCGGTCACCTTGACGCCGCCGACCTGGGCGGTGCCGCCCTTCTGGATCGGGGTCGCGTTCTCCACGCCCTTGCCCTGCAGGTAGGAGAAGATCTCGAAGTTCGCCACTACCATCGCCCCGGTCTGCTGGGCGACGGGTATGGCGTCGGCGAAGTGGTCGAAGTGGCCGTGCGTGATGAGCATGGTGTCGAGCTCGCCGACCTCTTTCATGTCCTCCGGCGTCAGAGGGTTGTCCGTTAGAAAGGGGTCTATGAGGATCTGCTCGGCTCCCGGGGTTACTATCCTGAAGGTCGCGTGCCCGAGGTAAGTGATCCTGGTCCCGCCGAGCATCTCATCCACGAAGAACCTCCATCCGTCTCAACCCTTTACAAGAGAAACAGCTTAGCGTATACCCGACGCGAATTCCGCGGAAACCGATGTATCGTCGGAGCGCGGCGGCGAAACAGCGCCCTTCCACCCGACTCTGGTATCTTACGCTCGGAAGTTGTGGACTTGCTAGATCGTGGGAGGAAAGCGTTTGAGGCTCGCTGTCGTTCTCGCGCTGATGGTCGGGGTGGCCGTGGCGTTCCAGGCGAACCTCACCTCGGCGGCGCAGCGTACGCTGGGTCCGGTCGTCATGGTCGCCTTGTCGGGACTCGCCACCACGGCTGTGGCGGCGGGTATCTCACCGTTCCTGGAGAAGCCGGAGTTCACGGGGCGGGCGATGGTCTACGCGGTGGTCTCCGGGGTTTTGGGGGCGTTCATCCTGGGCGGCATCGCCTACGCTGCGGGGCAGGGCGGGGTCGCGCGGACGATCTCGTTGGTGATCGCCACACAGCTCCTCGTGGGTCTGGTGCTCGACAGCGTCGGCTTCTTCGGGGCCGACCCGCGGGGCTTCAGCCCGCTAACGATCGTGGGCGTGGCCCTGATCCTGGTCGGCGGCGTTCTCGTGGTGAGGTACTAGTATGGCTTACCTGCCGATAGAGGACCACAGGGTCATAGGCGACCTGCACACGGCGGCGCTGGTCGGCACGGACGGGACGGTGGACTGGCTGTGCCTGCCCGCCTTCGACTCGCCGAGCGTGTTCTGCTCGATCCTGGACGACGAGAGGGGCGGGCATTTCAGGCTCAGGCCCGAGAGGTACGCCCGCAGCCAGCAGCTGTACCTCCCGGACACGAACGTGCTCCTCACCCGCTTTCTCTCGCCCGAGGGGGTCGCCGAGATACTAGACTTCATGCCGGTCCACAAAGACGGTCGCGCCCGCCACCGCCTGGTGCGCAACGTCCGAGCCGTCCGGGGCAGTGTGGCTTTGAGCGCCGGGTGCATGCCCGCCTTCGACTACGCGCGCGCCGGTCACTCGGTCTCCTTGAGGAAGGCGGGGGCGGTCTTTCAGGGGCCGGAGCTGACTTTGGGGCTCGCCTCCCCTGACGTGCCGCTCGAGATAGGGGAGCGGGGCGCTGTGCGGGCGAGGTTCGAGCTCGAGGCGGGGGAGAGCGCGACCTTCGTTCTAGCGGGGCTGGAGCGGGGCGAGGGGCCCGAGCAGGCGTTCTCGGACCGCTCGTTCGAGGAGCTACTCGAGGACACTGTGGAGTATTGGCGGCGTTGGATCTCGGGCTGCACCTACGAGGGCAGGTGGCGCGAGGTCGTCCACCGCTCGGCGCTCGCCCTGAAGCTCATGGTCTACGACCCGACGGGCGCCCTGGTCGCGGCGCCCACGATGGGGCTGCCCGAGTGGGTGGACGGGACACGTAACTGGGACTACCGCTACACCTGGCTCAGGGACGCTGCCTTCGCGCTCTACGCCCTGATCTCCATCGGCTTCGACGAGGAGGCGAGGAACTTTATGGGCTGGCTGCGCGACCGCTGCAACGCCGAAGATACCGATGGTCTGCTCCAGCCTCTCTATGGCATCGACGGCCGCGAGCACATCGAAGAAGCCGAACTCTCTCACCTCTCCGGCTACATGGGATCGCGCCCGGTAAGGCTCGGCAACGCCGCCTACAAGCAGACCCAGCTCGACCTCTACGGGGCCGTTCTGGACGCCGCCTACCTCTACAACAGGTACGGCGCTCCGCTCGACTACGACCTGTGGAAGAGCCTGCACAAGATCCTCGACTGGCTCAGCCGCAACTGGCGTCTCGAGGCCGAGGGCATCTGGGAGGTCCGCGGCGGCCGCAGGCACTTCGTCTCCTCCAAGCTCATGAGCTGGGTCGCCCTGGAGAGGGCCGTCAGGATCTCGCACGAGCGCGGCCTGCCCTCCGGCGAGGGGCCCTGGACGGCCGAGCGGGATAAGATCTACGAGGAGATCATGGAGAAGGGATGGAACGCCGAGAAGGAGAGCTTTGTCCAGGTCTACGGCGGTGAGGCCCTGGACGCCTCCCTGCTCCTCATGCCGCTCGTACAGTTCGTCGGCCCCACCGACCCGCGCTGGCTCTCCACGCTCGCCCGCATAGAGGAGGAGTTGACCAACGACACCCTCGTAAACCGCTACAACGTAGAGAAAGCAGCCCCCGACGCCCTCGAAGGTATGGAGGGTACCTTCAACATCTGCTCCTTCTGGTTCGTTGATTGCCTGACCCAGGCCGGGCGGCTCGACGACGCCCGCCTCGCCCTCGAGAAGATGTTCTCCTACGCCAACCACCTCGGCCTCTACGCCGAGGAGATAGGGCCCTCCGGGGAGGCTCTCGGCAACTTCCCCCAAGCCCTGACCCACCTCGCCCTCATCAGCGCAGCCGTCAACCTCGACCGGGCCCTGGGCTCCCGCTAGAAAAACCACGATGCCGCCCAGGCTCTTCGAAGCCGTCCCGAACTTCAGCGAGGGCCGCGACGTCGGGAAGATCTCCCGCATAGCAGATTCGGTCCGAAACTCCCTCGACGTCCGCGTCCTCGGCCTCCACACGGACCCCGACCACAACCGGAGCGTCCTCACCTTCGTCGGGGAGGAGGCGCCGATCCTCCGCGCCTCCGTAGCACTCGCCCGCGCCTGCGCGACCGAGATAGATCTCGCCGCCCAGAGCGGCGTCCATCCCAGGATGGGCTCCCTGGACGTGCTCCCCTTCGTCCCCTTGGGCCAACCGCTCTCCGACGCCACCCTCGAAGACGCGGCGAGCCTCGCGAAGAGGGCGGGAGAGGCCATAGGATCTCTGGGCCTCCCCGTCTACCTCTACGGAGCCGCTGCGAGCGCACCTCACAGGACCCACCTCGCCGATGTTCGCCGCGGCGGGTACGAAGGGCTCGCGGCGCGCATCGGCGACCCGATGTGGAGGCCCGACTTTGGACCGGAGAAGCTACCAGCAAGCTCGGGGGCGGTCGCGGTCGGGGCGCGGCCTTTCCTGGTTGCCTTCAACGCCTACCTCGACACCGACGACGTAGAGGTGGCCCGCGCGGTAGCGGGCGAGGTCCGGGAGCGCGACGGCGGCCTGCCCGGCGTCAAGGCTTTGGGTTTGGAGGTTGGAGGGCGGGCGCAGGTCTCGATGAACCTCACTGACCTGGGGCGGACCTCTATCCCCGTCGCCCTCGAAGCCGTGCGCCGGTCGGCCGGGAGACACGGCGCACGGGTCGAGTCGACTGAGCTCGTCGGCCTGGTGCCCATGACCGCTGTCCTGGAGGTCGCTCGCTACTATCTCGCGCTCCCGGAGCTCGGGCCGGAGCACGTCCTTGAGGCCGGGTTGTGGGAGCGCGGGCATGGTACTTCAGAGAGCGGCCCCTGAGACGCCGCGCGACCCTATCTGTTACCCTCGTCGCGTGACCGAGCATGAGAACCGCGAGCCTTCGAGACGGCGTGCCGGTGTCGTGTGTGGGGTCGTGGACGTGATGGGAGAGGTTATCTAGGTGGAGGCCGCGTTGCGGGAGCGGTTGCCGGGGTTGCTGGACCGGTTCCGGGGTTTGCGGGTCATGGTGGTGGGAGACCTCGTGTTGGACCATTACCTCGTGGGGGACGCGGGGCGCATCTCGCGCGAGTACCCGGTGATGATCCTCAACCACGAGCGGGACGAGTACCGGCCCGGCGGAGCCGCCAACACCGTCGCCAACCTGGCCGCGCTCGGGGCCACGGTCGTCCCCGCTGGCTGGGTTGGGACTGACTTGAGCGGCGGCGAGCTCCTGAAGATACTCGGCTCCGCCGGTTGCGAAACTGACGGCGTGGTTCGGGATCTCCGGGCACGCACCGTCACCAAAACCCGCATCGTCGCCGGGGGTACGCACGGCGGAGGCCTCGGCCAGCATCTCCTCCGCGTGGATCAGCTTGGTACCGGCGCCCCCGACGCCGCTGCCGAGGGCGACTTGGTGCGGCGCATCGAGCACCTGGCGGATAGGGTGGACGGCTTCGTCCTCTCGGACTACGGCCAGGGCACCATCACCCGGACGGTCGCCGAGACGGTGATGCGCCTCGCGGAGAGCCGCTACGTCGGCCTCGACTCTCGCCACCGGCTGCTCGACTATAAGGGCGTCAGCGCGGCGACCCCGAACCTCGAGGAGGCCGCCGAGGCCTCCAGGCTCGAGCTCGAAAACGAGGCCCGGATCGAAGAGGCCGGTGCATGGCTGTGCGCGAAGCTCCGGGCGGAGGCCCTCCTCATCACCCGTGGGGCTGGGGGCATGAGCCTCTTCGAGCCGGGTGCCGCGGCGGTCCACATCCCCGTCGCCAACAAGAGCGAGGTCTTCGACGTCACCGGCGCCGGTGATACCGTCGTCGCCGCCTTTACCCTCGCACGACTCGCGGGCGGCAGCTACCTCGAAGTCGCACACCTGGCGAATGTCGCCGGCGGCATAAGCGTCCGCCACGCGGGCGCGACGCCGGTTTCGGCGCGGGAACTGCGAGATGCTCTGGATAGGTAGGCTGTTCCACGTGCCGGGTCAGGCAGGAGACGACTAAAGGGAGCGAGATGGGTGGAAAGATTACGGCGGCGGCGATCCAGATGTCCTCGACGCCGGAGAAGGCGGAGAACTTCGAGACGGCGGAGAAGCTCATTCGGGAGGCCGCGTCTGCCGGGGCCGGGTTGGTGGCGCTGCCGGAGCTGTGGAGCTGCCATGGTCTGGAGAAGGTGTACGGGGAGAATGCGGAGCCCATCCCCGGACCCACCACCGACTTTCTCGGCGGGCTGGCGCGCGAGCTGGGTGTGTACGTGCTCGGCGGGTCTATCCTGGAGAGCAAGCCCGGCGCGGAGCGGCTCTTCAACACCTCGACGTTTTTCGATCCCTCCGGCGAAATGGTCGCGGTGTACCGCAAGATCCACCTCTTCGACGTGAAGGCGCCGGACCGGGAGTACGTCGAGAGCAGGACGATAGCGCCCGGAAGTGAGGTCGTCACCGCCAAAGCGGGCGTCGCCATCCTCGGCCTCTCGGTCTGCTACGACGTACGCTTCCCGGAACTGTATCGTCTGCTGGCGCTGCGAGGAGCCGAGATCCTGGCGGTCCCCGCGGCGTTCACGCTCCAGACCGGCAAGGACCACTGGGAGCTTCTACTCCGCGCTCGCGCCGTCGAGAACCAGGCGTACGTGGTCGCTCCGGCCCAGTGGGGCCAGAAGGCCGACGGGCGCCGGACCTACGGCCGGAGCATGATAGTAGACCCCTGGGGCACGGTCCTCGGCACCTGCCCCGACCGCGACGGCTACGCGCTCGCGACGCTCGACCTCGACTACCTCGACCGCTTCCGAACCGAATTCCCGGCCTTCGCCAACCGCCGGCCCGAAGCGTACGATTGGTAATCTTCGAAGATTCAGGAGCGGCGTTGGAGGCTCAACCGTAGAGGGCTCCCACGAGGATCAGGATAGCCAGGGAGACCGCCACGGGAGGGGCGATGGCCCGCGCTATCTCCGCCTCCCGGCCGAGAAGACCCGTAGCGGTCGCCGCCAGGACTATCCGCTGGGGGGCCAGGAGGTTGGCCTGGCTGCCGGAGACGTTCTGCAGCGCGGCCAGCGTGAGCTCTGAGCTACCCGAGGTGGCGGCCGCCTCAGCCTGAAAGGGCATGAAGAGCGCGTTGGAGCCGGCGTTCGATCCGGTCATGGCTCCACCTAAAGCTCCCACCAGGGGGCTGACCGCCGGGTACGCGGCGCCGAACGTGCCCGCTGCTCCCACGGCCAGAAGCTCGGCGGCGCCGGAGGCGGCTACGACCTGGCCGGCCAAGATGAACGTAACGATGGCCCCCGCCACCGGGAGCCACTGCTTTACGGTTCGCTTCACGGCGGAGGCCATCGCCTTACCATCCAGCTTCAGAAAAAAGGCGGCGAACACGGCCGACACGAGGAGCCAGAGGCCAGGTCCCGAGAAGACCGGTCCCAGACCCTCGAGTATGGCCCGCACGGCCCCGATGCCGTTGGCCCCGACGAGCAGCGCGAGCAGAACCCCGTAAGGGACCAGCGCCCGGACCGGGACTTCCAGCCCGCGCAGCCGCCCCGCCCGCGGCACCAAAAACGCCCCCACCGCGACGAGGCCACCGATAGCGCCGGCAAGCTCGGGCACCAGGTAGAGGCTGCTCGCCAGGACTCCCAACCCCGCCGCGAGGCCGATGTATGCCGCCTCGAACCATCGGCGCTTTACCCCGGCCCACCCTCCGGAGAGAGCCAGCGTCGCGATGCCGTAGACGGGAAAGAGCGGGAGGCTCATCCACGCGCTGGCGTCGGAGAGCTCCCCGAAGGTAAGCCCGGCGATGTCTGCCCCGATCAGGGTCCCGACCCCGAGGCCTCCCCAGGGTACGGCCAACTGCCCCCAACTCGCCAGCGCCGCGGCCTTGATGGGCGTGAACCCGGCGGACAATAAGATCGGCGCGCTGATGACGACCGCGACCCCGAAGCCCGTTACCGACTCGAAGAACGGCGCCGCCCCAAGCACGACCAACAACGCCAGCGCGTCCCGATCCGGCTCCACGCTCGTGAGGAACCGCGAGACTCTCTCCACGGCGCCGCCACCGGAGAGCACGTTGTAGAGCAGAAGCCCCCCGACGAGTATATAGAGGACCCTGCCGATGGTCCCTAGCCCCTCGAACAACGCCCCCGAGAGCCCCGCAGTCTCGAACCCCGGCCAGAGCAGCGCCCCCGCGAGCGCCACGAGCAGCCCCGCCCCCCCGGACCTCACCGGTGACCAACCGAGCCCCAAAAGGGCCAACCCGGCGACCAGGAACGGCGCCGCCGCGACCACGTACCCCATTGCTTCTATCATAGTAGAATATTTTCTAACAGGCGGCCGGAGAGGACGCAAGAGGGAACACATGACGGTAGAGGCGATCTATGGCGAGCGGTTGGGGGCGCGGATAAAGGAGCTCCGGCGGGAGCGCGGGTTGACGCTAGAAGATCTCGCGGGACGTTCCGGGGTGAGCCGGGCGATGATCTCCAAGATAGAGCGGGGCGAGAAGAACCCGACGCTCGTAGTCACGGCGAAGGTGGCCGAGGGGTTCGGAGTCACCCTATCCGAGCTTCTGGGCGTGGAGGAGCGGCGGGAGGTCGTCGTGGTTCCCCGCGGGAGGCGGATGGTCGTGCGCGACCCGGAGACCGGCTTCGAGCGGCAGCTCCTCTCGCCGACCTTCGGCGGTAGAGGAGTTGAGTTCGTCCGCAACGTCGTCCCTTATAGCTCCACGTCCGGCGAGTTCCCGCCGCATCGCCGGGGGGTAGAAGAGCACGTGGTGGTGGAGAAGGGGCGTCTGAGGGCCGTTATCGGGGGCGAGGAGTATCTTCTAGAAGAAGGCGACGCCCTGTACTTTGAGGCGGACGTTTTGCACCGGTTCGACAACGCCGGAGACGGCGAGTGCAGCTACTATCTCGTCATCGTCTCCAAGGGAACTTGATCGCGCTCCTCACTCGAACTCGTCGAAGAACTCTTTGTCGAGTTTGTACACGATGCCTGGCACGAGCCCGAGGAGCAAATCTTCGAATATGGAGGTGAGCTTCTCGGCGTCTACCAATTCGATGGGCGGAACGCCATCGCGGTTAGCCTCTCGTCTTGCCTGTGCAGTGAAGGTGCTCGTTGTTATAAAGATGCCCTTGTCCACGCGTCCCATCATCGCACCACGGAAGTCGCGGATCTGGGAAGGCACGATAGCATCGTTGTATCGCTTACACTGAAAGAGCACTCGGAAGCTCATTAGGCGGTTGACTTGCAAAATGCCTACGCCGTCTATACCACCGTCTCCTGAGCGTCCGGTTACCTCGACGTGTTGGAAACCGGACTCTCTCAACAATCGTTGGCACAACCGTTCGAAACCGGCTGGCGAGAGCGACTTGATGCGGTTCAGTAGCAGCTGCCGGTGGTCGTCTGGATCGGAAGAGCCTTCTTCCGACGGTGGTGCGACAGCTTCCTCAATCTCTGCGGTATCCTCTCCCGCTGGGCGATCCGCCTGGAACTGTTGATGAACTGCGCGAAAGATCGCAAGGGCGGCATCGTGGTCAAGCTCGGCTTGTTTGCCTTTCTCAGTAAGACTCCACGCTCCTCTTTCCGAAGCGTCGATGTAACCGGCTTTTGCAAGGTAGAATCGTGCCCACGCGACCTGATTGTCGAAGCGGCTGGTGCCGCTCGAAAGGTGAGTGTTTAACTCCTCGTCAGAAAGCTCGAGGTTTTTGGCTACGGCTTCTCGCACCTCGGCGGGCGTTCCTGAGTCCCCCAAGCACTCTAAGGGCTGCGAGTACGGGACCGAAGTAGCGAACGAATCGTGGTCCGGTCATGGAGGGCTTAGAGCGGGTAATCGCGGGTAGCCAACTGGGACAAGACTCTTTCGCGCAGGGCCGATACGTCCGTCTGGGAGGCGTAAAGCTCACCGAGGGGTTGCAACAGGTCCTTTGCGCCCGTGGGGATGGCGGAGCTCGCGGGCAAGACCTTGCGGGTACCGTTCTCGAGGACGAGGAGGCGTTTCCTGCCGCCGCGCTTGCCTCGTTTGGAGCGGTCTTCGCCGTTCACCTCGACGATGTCCAAAGAGTAGTCGATCATGGGGGCGGAGGCGATCTCGCCGCCCACCCCGTAGGCGTCGCAGACCGGGTTGAGGTGCAGGATGTACTCGACGTCGATACCGCCGGAGGCGAAGACCTTTACGTGCTCGAAGCCGTTGCGGTCGAGTTCCCACCGGCATTCCCGTATGAGGTCCCGGAAGTCGCCGCGGCGGTTGCCGGGGGTGTCGAAGCGGACGGCGTAGATGCTCTCGGGGATGGCGCGGGCGGAGATCAAGGCCCCGAACTTCTCGTCGTCGAAGGTGTCGATGAGGACGGTGCGCGGGACGTCTTCGGAGACGACCTCGTCGAAAGCCTTAGCGGCTTCCGCGGTCGAGCCGAGGATGAGGACGAGCGCGTGGGGGATGGTACCGCTGGCCGGTATGCCGAGGCGGTCGGCGGCCAGCTCGACGGCGACCCCATCGCAGCCGCCCAGGTAGGCGGCGCGCTCGATCATGGGCGTGACCGCAGGGTGCATGCGGCGCGCTCCGAACGAGACGACCGGCCTCTCGCCCGCCGCCATCTTGCACCGCGCCGCCCCGGTCGCCACCCCCGAAGCCTGGCACAAAAAACCCAGGATGGCCGTCTCGTGCTCCGCGAAGGCGCCGTAGGGGCCGGAGAGCGTCAGAACGGGCTCGTTGGGGCGGCAGATCGTACCCTCCGGCACCGCCCGCGCCTCGACCTCGACCCCCTCCAGGAGTGTGGCCACCTCGTCGAGGCCGGCGACGACGAACCAGGCGTCCTCGTCGGAGGTCTTGTACGCGACCTCCACGTGGACCGGGGTATTCTCGAGCCCGCGGGCGCGCAAGACCTCCATCGTGCGGTGGAAGTAAACGTCCGCGACCGCGGCGCTCTGGATCTCCTCCTCCGACGCCGTGTTGAAGCGCCGCGACCCGCCGCCGGCGTTCCCGACTTCGTCCCTACCGACTCCGCTGACGCTTTCTCCGTGCAAAATGTGCCCTTTCCGCTAGCCGCCCACCAGGGGTGAGTATCATAGCCAATAAACCGTAGCGGCGGCACGGACCGTTCTTCACGCTCGACGCGACCGCTCTTCTCAGCGCCTTCTCCAGCTGGCCGGCGAGATGTGTAAACCTTAGTGAAACTTTGTGGAATCTTCGCGCTTCGTCGTATGGGGGAGTAACGACTTTGAACGTATTGGCCTTCTTCAGCACGCTTTTAGACCGCTGGGACTGAGTGTATACGCTCAGCCTCCTGGTTCCCGTCACCGTCTACAACCTCGCGCGGACCCCGAGCGGGGCGTGCGGCAATTCGTGGTGGGCACCGGCGGGAAGTCGTTGTACCCGTTTGGGAGGTACGAGCCGAACAGCGAACTCCGTAAATCGGAAGCCTACGGCGTCATAAAGTTCACGCTGCGCTCCGAAGATTACGACTGGGAGTTTGCCAGCGTCAGGGGGAGCTCGTTCAGGGACTCCGGCAGCGGCGACTGCCACTAGAGAAGGTTCGCGAAGCGAACGCACACACGAGCGTACAAGAGTTAGGCTAAAAGCGATTCTGACCACATTCAGCGGCATCGCGTACGAGTAGCAGCAAACAAGACGTACAACCACCGAAAACCCGCCAGAGCTCGCGGGGCTTTCTCTAACCCTGGTAAACCTCCGGTCAACGAGGCGCCTATAATGTCCGGTTATGGACTCCACCGGCAATCCCCTCCGAACAACGAGCTTCGCGGCCTCCGCGGGCACCCACTACGCCGCCGAGGCCGCCGCCGAGGTGTACCGGGCCGGTGGAAACGCCGCCGACGCCGCCGTCGCCGCGGCCGCCGCCGTCGCGGTTACCGAGCCCCTCATGAGCAGCATCGGCGGCGGCGGCTTCGCCCTCGTCCGGGTGCCGGCCGGTAGCGCGGACGACGCCGTGCGGGGCGACGCCCCTGGCGGGGAGACCGGCGGGGCGGAGTTGATCGACTACTACGACTGCATGCCGGGGAAGGGTTTGCCGCCGTCGGCCTTCGGGGCCGGGGGAAGCCCGACGACCATGATCCTGAAGTACGGCGCGGGCGTGAAGTCCATAGTCGGGGCCGCCTCCTGCGCTGTACCGGGCTCCCTGCGCGGATGGGAGCTCCTATTGCGTCGGCATGGCCGGCTCACCCTGCGCCAGGCGCTCGCCCCGGCCGTGAGGCTGGCCCGCGACGGCTTCAGGCTCTGCAAGACGAGCGGCATGTGGTTCGAGGTAGCGGAGGAGGTCCTCAGGCTCACCGACGAGACCAGGAAGAACTTCTACACCGACGGTCGGGTCTACCGTACGGGCGAGGAGGTCCGGTTCCCGGAGCTCGCCGACACTCTGGAGGCGGTCGGGGAGGAGGGGGTGGACCTCCTCTACAGGGGGGAGCTGGCCCGCCGGATCTCGGCGTACATCTTGCGGGAGGGCGGTATCATCACCGAAGAGGATCTCGCCACCTACGAGGCCATCGTCCGGGAGCCTCTCTCCTTCGCCTACGAGGATCTCACCGTCCACACCAACGGCCCGCCCTCGGCCGGCGGCCCGACGCTCGCGCAGATGATGCGCGTCATCTCCGGCTACGATCTCACGACCCTCCCCGACGCCGATTACGCGAAGATCCTCGCCGGCGCCATGAAGTACGCCCTGGAGGATCGAGGCCGGGCCTACTCCGAGATCGCCGAGAATGCTTCGGTGGCGGAGCGCCTGACGGGCGACGAGTACGTCAGCGCCCAGCGCGCCCGCATCTTCGGTTCAGGTTCCGCTTTCGGTTCCCCGCACACCAGCCATCTCTCCTGCGTGGACGAGACAGGTCTCGCGGTCTCCATTACCGCCAGCATGGGCTATGGCTCCGGCATCGTGATCCCCGGCACCGGCATCCCGATGGGCAACACTCTAGGCGAGCCGGAGCTAAACCCCAAAGGCTTCCACGCGCTGAACCCCGGGGAGCGCTTGATCTCCAGCATGAGCCCGACTATCGTCTCTTCCTCCGGCGGCGACCTCGTCTCCCTGGGCTCGCCCGGCGCCTCCCGCATCCCCACGGCCATAATGCAGACCCTCGTGAACGTGGTGGATCTCGGCCTCCCGCTGGAGGCCGCCGTCGACGCCCCGCGCCTGCACGTCGAGGGCAACCTCTTCGCCTACGAGGCCGGGGCGAGAAAGCCCGACCTCTCGGCTTACGAGCGTATCCTCACCTACGACGAGCCCTCGATGTTCTTCGGCGGGGTCAACGCCGTGCGCCGCACCCCGGAGGGCACCTTCGAGGCCGCCGCCGATCCCCGCCGCTCCGGCGGCGTGGCTTTTGTCTGACAGAACGCCGGGGAGCACGCGCCGCCCGGTAGGCATCCTCGGCGTCCCGATGGACCTCGGGCAGGACCGGCGCGGCGTTGACGTCGGACCGAGCGCGATCCGCTACGCCAACCTGAGCGCCGCCCTCGAAGACCTCGGTTACGCAGTCGCCGACCTCGGCAACGTGGAGGCCCCGATCCCGGAGACCGTCGAGGAGAAGGCCGAGGTCAGGTACGTCGACGCCGTCCGGAGCGTCTGCGAGAGGGCTGCCGTCCGGGCGGCGGAGATGGTCTCCGGGGGCCTCTTTCCCGTGTTCCTCGGTGGAGATCACTCCATCTCCATCGGCACCGTCTCCGGCGTCGCGAGCGCCGCGAACGCCTCCGGGGCCGGGCGCACCGGCATACTCTGGCTCGACGCTCACGCAGACTTCAACACCCCCGAAACCTCCCCGTCCGGCAACGTCCACGGCATGCCGCTCGCCGTACTCACCGGTCACGGCCATCCCGACCTCGTGAACATCGGTGGCGGTACCGCCGTCCGGGCCGAAGACGTCGCCATCGTGGGTCTGCGCTCCATGGACCGGGAGGAGCGCGAGTTCCTGGCCAGGGCCGGGGTCAACGTCTACACCATGAAGGACGTGGACGCTTACGGCGTCGCGAGCGTGATGCGGAGCGCATTGCAGGGCCTCTCGCACCTCGACCAGATGCACCTCTCCTTCGACCTCGACGTCGTGGACCCGGAGATAGCGCCCGGTGTGGGGACGCCGGTCAGAGGCGGGCTCACCTACCGCGAGGCCCACCTCGTCATGGAGCTCGTCAACGAGGCCGCCGTCGTCACTTCCCTGGATGTCGTCGAGATCAACCCGATCCTCGACGCGAAGAACGGTACCGCCGAACTCGCCGTCGAACTCGTCGGGAGCCTTATGGGTCGCCAGATAATAAGCTTGCCGAGGTAGTCTCGCGGAGCGGCGAGTTACCTCTGGCAGGCGCCGCTCCTCTCGACCGGGTACTCCTCCGGACAACCGCCGCCGGGCATGGCGGGCACGGGACCGTCCATGGGGCCGCCGGCCTCCAGTAACCTGCGGGTGTCGGCCTGTCCGGCTCGAGGAGCGGCGGGCTGCCGGCTCGCGGTTTGCACGGCGGCGGAGGTGCCGCAGTCCTCGACGGTGATGGTGTAGTCGGCCTCCTCAGAGGCTATCTCGATAGCGTAGTCTCCGGGGCCGCTGAAGAAGGTCGCCTCGCCTTCGACGCGGGTCGGGCTGTCCGAGGAGAGGTTCTGCGAGTCGGGCTGTACGACCCCGCCGTTCTCGTCGGTCACGTTGAAGAAAGCGTAACCGTCGGTCTCGCCGGGGTTGTCGGCCTCGAAGACTACCCTGAAGCTCTGGCCGGTGATCTGGAACGGGTCGCTCTCCTGGTCGCCGCGACCCTCGATCTCGGTCACCGGCGTACACTCCCCGCCTTGCTGCTGGGCGAAGGCCGGCGCGCCGAGGTTGACCGGGAACTCCCCCGACACCCCCCACGCGAGCCGCAACGAGATCGCGCACACCCCCAACAGAGCAAATGCCAAGATCCTCCTCGTAAAGCCATCCTTCAACACGCGTCCCGGCCCCCTCGTGTTCACGCAAGTTAACTTTTGTTAATTCTACACGTGGTTGCGGAATATCACTACGGCCGGCACGCTCTTACCGCCCGACGCACAGCGGTCTATATACTCGTTAGAGTTCGGTTCCGGCTCCGCGCCATTCGATGGCGTCTGGCGTGAGCCCGCGGACCGCTACTTAGCCGCCGACGTGGATGGCGGGGCGCCGTTTGGGGTCCGGCTCCGCTTCGCGGAGCACCTCGCGGGTGACGGGGGCGGTGTCTCCTTCGCCGAATAGGATGTACCGGATCAGGTAGATGATGGGGTTGCCCTCCGTCCAGCCGAAGTAGCAGTGTGGCCTCTTGCCGGTGGTGTCGCGCAGGTACAGAAGGAAGGCGGCTATAGCGTTGGGGACGGTCGAGCTCTTGGCGCGCAGCACCTTGTAGTTGCCGACCTCCGCTCCCGAAACCTCCAGCACGTCCGCGAACTCCGAGGCGTCCTCCACGTCGACCTCCAGGAAGAGGATCGGCTCGTCCGGCGGGATGTGATTGTCCTCGCGCTGCTCCCTCTCCTTCAGGAAGTATTCGCGCTCGTCGCCCGCCTGGCGGCGGTTGGCGACGAGGTGTATATCGCTCCCGCGCGCCGCCTCTTCGATAAAACGTTTAGCCGTATCGTTGATCTCCACCCTCTCCGTACGCAGCTCGGTCGAGCGTTGCACCCGCGAGATCAGGGAGGTCGCGACTATCGCGCCGATGAAGAGCAGGGAGATGATAATGCCATCGGGCCGTTGTATCTCGTTCGCCACGATGGCATAGGCGAACACGAGGGTCACCAGCCCGAACGCGAACGCCGCCCACTTAGATCCCCGGCGCCAGGAGACCAGGGTCACGGCGAAGGCGCCCGAGGTCATCATCGCCAGGACGCCGGTGGCGTAGGCCCCGGCCTGCGCGTCCACGTTGGCCTCGAAGATTATCGTGATCGCGAAGGCGATGGCCGAGTAGACCAGCACCAACGGCCTGATCGCCCGCGTCCAGTCCGGCGCCATGCCGTAGCGGGGCAGGTAGCGGGGCACGATGTTCAGAAGACCCGCCATCGCCGAGGCTCCCGCGAACCACAGGATAGAGATCGTGCTCACGTCGTAGACCGTACCGAAGGCCTCGCCCAGGTACTCGTACGCCAGGTACGCAAGCGCTCGCCCGTTGGCCTCGCCGCCCTCCTCGAACTCCCCCTGGGGGATGAGCACGGCGGTCACGAAGCTCGTCGTGAGCAGGTAGAAGCTCATGATCAGGGCGGCGGTGGTCAGCATCTTGCGTGTGTTGCGTATGCGGCCGGCGGGACGATCCGGACGATCCCCCTCGTCGCCGCGCACGAGCGGCATCATGCTAACGCCGGTTTCGAAGCCCGAGAGACCGAGAGCGAGCAGCGGGAACGCTACCAGAGACGCGCCGATTATCGCCGCCGGGCTACCGTAGTCGGTGAGCAGCGCGCTCTGCCAATCAGCGAGGGTTTGAGGGTATACGACGACCTGGTACAGGCCGACGGCCACGACCACGAGGTTCAGCAGCAGGTATGCCGCGACCAGGAGGACCGCAAGGCCGATGGCCTCCTTGAAGCCCTTGAGGAAGACCGCTCCCAAAAGCGCCAGCAGCACGAGGGTGATGGCGACCTTCTGGTCCCGGAGCAACTCCGGCACCAACGGGTTCTCGACGATGTGGGCCGTAGCGTCCGCCGCGGAGAGCGTGATCGTGACCAGCCAGCCGGTCGCCACGAAGCCCAGCAAGCACAGAACGAAGAGCTTGCCCTTCCAGAAAGAGAGCAGCCTCTCGAGCATCGCGATCGAACCCTGCCCGTGCGGGCTCTCCTCGGAGACGCGGCGGTACATCGGCAGGGCCCCGAAGAGGGTCAGCAGCACGATGAGCAGGGTGGCTATGGGCGAGACTGCCCCGGCTACGAGGCCCGCTATGGCCGGGATGTAACCCAGGGTCGAGAAGTAGTCCACCCCGGTCAGGCACACGACCTGCCACCAGGGGTGCTGGGCAGACTGGCTCTCCCTGACCTGCGGGCCCTCCGGCTCTACTATCTGACCTTCGAGCAGCCAACCCCTGAGCCGACCCGTGCGACGCTTAGATGGATTTATTGATCTGGCCATCGCCACTCCTGCTCGGGTTGCTAGCTTCGTCCCCTTGTGGTGATCGGGGGGTGCAGCGCTATCTTCGGTCTTCACAGTAGCCGACCGGGGGAGTATAGCTCCAACTCGGCACGTGCGAAGTGTAGTACGCTTACCGCCTCCAGAACGCCGGGGAGAAGAGGGCCAGGGCCGTGAAGATCTCCAGCCGGCCGAACAGCATGCACATGGTAAGCACGAGCCGACCGAAGGCGTTCACGGCCTCGTAGCTCTCCGAGGCCCCGACCTGCCCCAACCCCGGCCCGACCACGTTTAGCGTGGCCGCTACGGCGGTTGCCGAGGAGAACGGGGTGAGGTCCTCCTGGATGGCCACGAGGAAGGTCGCCAGGACGAAGACCATGACCCAGGCGGCGAAGAGCCCGAGGACCGCCACTCGCACCCCTTCCGGCAGGATCCGGTCGCCCATCTTCAGCGGGGTCACCGCCCGGGGATGAACCATCCGAAAGATATCCTGGAAGATGGTGCGGAAGACGATGAGCACCCGGATCACCTTTATCCCCCCCGCGGTGGAACCGGCGCACCCCCCGACGAACATCAGCAGGACGAGGGCGGTGGTCGCCCCCGTGTCCCACTGGTCGAAGTCGGCGGTGACGAACCCGGTCGTGGTGACGATGCTGGTTACCGTGAAGGCCGAGTCCCGAAACGCCCTGCCGTGGAAAGCTCCGTAGTCCCCCTCGAAGACGAGCACGCCCCACACGAAGAAGACGGCCGCGACTATGATGGCCACGTACCATAGAACCTCCCGGTCGAGCACCACGTCGAAGCGGCGCCGGGAGTAGAGCAGGTAGTAGAGCGAGAACGAGACCCCCGAAAGGACCATGAACACAACGAGGACCGCCTCCACGGCGAGGGAGTCGTAGAAGGCTATGGAGGCGGTCTTGGGGCTGAAGCCGCCGGTGGCCACGGTGGCGAAGGAGTGGACTACCGAGTCGTAGAGATTCATCCCCGCGAGGAGCAGGGCGAGGACCCCGCCCAGCGTGAGCGCCAGGTAGATGACCAGGAGCGCCTTGGCTGTGTCGGCGATGCGCGGCGTGAATCTGGTCTCGGTGAGTCCCGAGACCTCGGCCCCCAGAAGTCGCGCCGCCCCGAACCCCAGGGTCGGCGCGACGGCCACGAAGAGGACCACGATCCCTATCCCCCCGAGCCACTGGCTCATGCTGCGCCAGAAAAGGATGGACGGTGTCTCGGCCTCTATATCCGAGAGCAGCGTAGCCCCGGTGGTGGTGAAGCCGCTCATCGCTTCGAAGGTAGAGTCGAGCAGGCTGCCGAAGGTACCCTCCAGCAAGAACGGGACCCCGCCAAGCAGCGCCGCGAGCACCCACGCCAGGGTCACCGAGAGGTATACGTCGCGGTTGGAGACGTACCCCACTGCCCGGCTCGAGGGGGGGCGGGTGACCAGAACACCCGTACCTCCGAGCGCGATCATCGCTGCTCCCGGAAACAGGAAACTCCTCCAGGAACCGTCGCCGTAGAGCCAGGAGATCACCAGAGGAACCAGGAGCGCCGCCCCAACGGCCAGGACCACACCAGCGTTGACCCGAATGACGATCCTGGCGCTCACGGCGCGTATTCTAGCGGCGTCCCCAAGCAACGGTAAGGAGGACCGGAGAGCGGGAAACGAAGTTCAGGTGCCTGCTTCTAGCCGCGCCAGAACGCCGGAGTTAGAAGAACCAGAACCGTAAAGAGCTCCAGGCGGCCGAGTAGCATGTATAGGGTGAGGACCATCTTGGCCGAGGCGGGCAAATCGGCGTAGAACTCGGCGCTCCCCACCGGGTCCAGGGCCGTTCCGGTGATGTTCAGGCAGGCGAAGACCGAGCCGAACGCGGCCCCTACCGGCACCCCGTGCAGGGCGATAAGCAGGGTCCCCACCGCCAGGACCATCACATACACGAAGAAAAATCCCAAAAAGGCCGTCCGCAGACGCTCGGGGACCACCCGGTTGCCGAGCTTCAGAGGGGTGACGGCCTGCGGATGGATCATGCGGAACACCTCCTGCCCGGCGTGGCGCGCCAGCAGAATGGCCCGGATCACCTTTATGCCCCCGCTCGTCGAGCCGGCGCAGGCCCCGATGGCCATGAAAAGCATCAACAGGCCCTGGGAGAGCGGGTCCCACGAGCCCCAGGCCGCCGTGCTGAAGGCCGTACCCGTGGCGAGGCTTACCGTCTGGAAGAGCGCCTCCCGGAAGGCGAACACCGGTGAGTTCTGGTAATCGAAGGCGGAGAGAGCGGCGGTTACGAGAATCGTGCCTCCGCCGATTATCCCGAGATAAGCGAGAAACTCGCGGTTCCCGAGCGCACGCAGCGGGCGCCCCTGTGCGACCTGGAAGTAGAGGATGAAGTTCGTCCCCGAGAGCAGCATACCCGCTACCAGAACAAGCTCTATCGCCCAGGAGTCGAAGGCGGCTATGGAGTCCGAGCGGGTGGAGTACCCACCGGTGGAGACGGTGGTCAGGGCGTGGTTCACCGCGTCGAAAGGGTCCATCCCGGCCAGTAGCAACGCGACGACCCCGCCGAGCGTCAGGATGCCGTAGACGTAGGCCAGTACCTTCGCCGTGTCCCGGATGCGTGGGGTCACCCTCTCCGGCATCGGGTTAGCGACCTCGGCCGAGTAGAGTTGCGCGGCCCCGAACCCTACCAGCGGCGCGACGGCCACGAAGAGGACCACGATCCCTATCCCCCCGGCCCACTGGGTCAGGCTCCGCCAGAGTAGCAGGGAAGGCGCGACCTCCTCCGGTGTCTGGACCGTCGAAGCCCCGGTGGTTGTGAAACCAGCCATGGAGTCGAAGAAGGCGTCCGCCGGGTCCAGTAGCCCGGAGAGTACAAACGGCAGCGAGCCCACGGCGGCCACCCCCACCCATCCCAGGACGACGATCAGGAAGACGTCCCGCCCCGAGACGTATGCGCCGGAGACCCGGGTGAGGAAGAAGAGGATGGCTCCGAGGGCCAGGGTACCGAACCCAGGAAGCGCGAAGGCCAGCGTGTTTCCGTCCCCCGCGAGAAGCGAATAAGCCGCCGGAAGGAGCATAGCGGCTCCCCCGGCGGCGATCACGGCCGCCAGGGCGTTGGTTACTACCCTAGGGTGCAAAGAGGCGCCCTACCTCGTCCACGGCGGCTCCAACGGTGAATACCACGGCGTCGTCCCCGGGCCTGAGCACGTCCCGGCCGGTGGGGATGATCACCTCTTCTCCTCTCAGCACCGCTCCCACAATAGCGCCTTTGGGAAATCGCACCGTGGCCAGCGGGCGTCCGGCGACCCGGGCCCCTTCGGGAACCCGGAGCTCTATCATCTGGGCCCCGCTCTCCAGGAGGGTCACGGCCACGATCTCTCCCCGCCGCACGAACCGGAGGATGGCTCCGGCGGCCAGCAGCCGGGGCGAGACGGTGATGTCTACCCCCAGGGCTTCGGCGAGCGGGGCGAACTCGCTCCGGCTGATGCCCGCGACGGTCAGACGGGCCCCCAGCTGCCGGGCGTACATCGCGGCCAGCAGGTTCGCCCGGTCGTCGCCGGTGACGGCGACGAAGGCGTCCGTCCGGTCCACCCGCTCCTGGAGCAGAAAGTCCTGAGAAATCCCCTCGTCGTGAAGCACCAGCCCTCTCCTGAGCTCCGAGGCCACGAGCCGGGCCCGGGCCTCGTCCCTCTCGATGACCTTCACCGCGATGCCGCTCTGCTCCAGGGCTAGGGCGAGCCGCAACCCGATACGCCCGCCCCCGAAGATCATCACATCCCTTACCGGCTTCGTGTCGGTGGCCAGAGCGCCGACTGCCTCGAGGACGTGACGCCGCTCGCCGATCAAAAAGATGCGGTCCCGGGCCTCCAGCACGGTATCCCCCTGGGGTACGAGCGCCTCTCCACGCCTCACCACCCCTACTAGGAGGCTTCGCTCGGGCAGCCTTACGTCCCGGACCGCCTGCCCCACGGCGGGGGAACCCTCTTCCATGATAACCTCGGCGACCTCTATGTTCTCCCCGGCGAAGGTCTCCACGTTGACCGCCCCCGGGACCAGAAGGGCTTCCTTGATCTCCGTCGCCGCCATCTGCTCGGTGTGGATGACGAAGTCGATCCCCAGCACGTCCTGCGTGAACGGTTCTTGCGAGTCGTAGTAGTCCGGGTTGTGGATACGCGCGACGGTGCGCGGAACCCCCTGAGCCTTCGCCGCCAGGCACGCAATGATGTTCGCCTCGTCGGAGGTCGTCGCGGCTATCAACAGTTCGGACTTGTTGATCCCGGCCTCCCACAGCACCTTGGGGCTGGCTCCGTTCCCCTGTATCACGAGGGCGTCGAGCTGCTCGGACGCCTTCTCCACCAGCGCCTCGTTCTGCTCGATGACCACGACATCGTTCCCCTCACCCGAGAGCATCCGGGCCGCGTTGAACCCGACCTCTCCAGCCCCAAGTATCAGTATTCGCACGCCGCTCGCGCTCCTATCCGAGTTCCCGATCTTTGCGTATAGCTCAGTATAGTGTTCCCCATTGTGGAGTTCGCCATAAAATAGACCCTACAACCAGCCGAGTTTTGGTTCTGGCGTACCGGGCGTGCTTTGGAGCGACGCGGATGCTGGTCCGAAAGTCCCCTTTATGTAAGAAGATGTACATCGTGCCCAAGGCGAAGGCCGCGGTTATACCGAGGACGCAACAGATGGAGGAGCCGAAGACCTTCTGAAGCTCCCCGCTTCTCTTCATTGGTAGGTACGGCCGACTTTTCCTTCCGCGATCCGACGTCCCGAAACCGAGATGGACGCAAAGCACCACACGCTAGCGGCGGAAAACGCGTCCACCCGCGAGGGGGGGTAGGACTCGCGAACCGCTACTCAGCCGGCTTCTCGGAGTGTGAGATCCACAAGTCAAGAACACCGCCCGTATCATTGACAGGCCCTCATCGCCCTCCGTGCCGCAGGCTACTACTACTCGGCCCCGGCGCCCGAGATGCCGCGCGGCCTTCCGTTCTTGACCCACAATCCGTAGAGGCTCGCGGCTATTAGCAGTGCGGCGCCTAAAGAAACGAGGGGGAGACCTCTCGCGAGGTTTATCACCAGCACGAAGGCGACGATGAGCGCGCCCGTGACGTTGAGGGCGAGGGCGCCCCGCCGTCCCTCCCGGTACGAGAACGCGACCATGGCGACGAGTCCCGCCAGGAAGCTCAAGAATACCGAGACCGCGTAGAAGAGCACGAGCGATTGCTCATCCGCCCCCGCCACCACGACGACGAGGGCCGTAAGGACCATGTATACGACCACCCCCCAGAAGGGCGTGTAGTAGCGATTGGCCCGGCCGAGCCACGAGGGCAGGATGCCGACCGCGTCGTCTTCGCTTTCGGTCTCCTCCCGCGCCAGGGCCTTCAAGAGCCCAGGGCCGGCCTGGAACGCCGAAGCCCCTGCCGCGACCAGCAGCAAGGCCGTGACGGCCTGAAAGACGGCGAAAAGGAAGCCGCTGCCCACACCCGCCCGGGCTACCTCCGCGATCAGGGTGGAGTTGATCGACTCTCCGCTCGGGAGCCCGGTGCCGAGCCTCGCCGCCAGGGCGGTCACGCCCAGCGTGAGGGATCCGACGATGATAAGGGTCGCGAAGAGGGTCACGTGTCCGAAGCGTTTGCGCCCCTCGTTGTCGAGCTGGCCGAGTTGCGCTATCGCCGAAGACGGCGCCTCTACCCCTGTCGCCAGCGCCATCGCCACCGGAAAGGCCAGGAGTATGGTCGCGAGCGCGAGACCTCCGCCCTGATCGCTCTCTACACTGACGTAGACGCGGGTTCTCCACCCACGGCGCCGCCGATCAGCACGATGGCTCCCACGACGATAAAGGCCGCCACCATAAGGCCAAAGAGGCTCCGCGCGGAGTGTCCGTACCAGCTCACGCCCGCGACGGTGAGAAGGAGCACGAGGGCCAGGATGACCTGAACCGGAGCAAAGGTGGGCAGGTAGGCGATGATAGCGGCCGCGCCGGAGGAGACGCTGATCGCGGCGGTAAGCACGAAGTCTACGATCAGGGCCCCTATCGGTACGAACGCCCAGGCCTCGCCGAAGGCCCGCCCGGATGCCGCCGCCGCCCTCGGGGAAGCGGGAGACGAGCTGGCGGTAGTTCAACACGATCACGGCGATCACGAGCACCACGAGGCCCATCGTCGGCAAGAGCAGTCCGAGGCCGCCGCCCCCGTCCTCCAGTGCCCCGAGCGCGGCCTCGATCGCGTAAGCCACCGAGGAGACCGGGTCGGCCATGATCGCCAGCGCGAAGGCGACTAGCAAAACGGGCCGGCTCCGGAATAAGTTCAGGAACCGCGACGAAGAGCGCTGCGTTTCTCTGGTCTCGGTACTCCTAGTCACTAATATCACGCACCTGTCTTCTCGAGGTCCGATCAACCGTAACGCGCCGTAGCTCCTGAGTAAGATCAGGCGCTTAGAGGACAGCCCCGATCTACTCGTAAACGCTTGTCCCTCTGCAGCGTACCGTGACGATCCAGGTTAGCCGGTGAAGAGCGCGAGCGCCCCGAGAAGGAGGATCGTCGCGAGGAAGAACAGCCCCGCGACCACGAGAAAGGTTCTGTCGGCCCCCTGCGTCGTTCCTCTCCGGGATCCTCCTCGCCGCCTGTTCCTACGGCTGCCGGGCGTCCAGCGCTTGTATCCCACGGATGCCTCGTGCCCTAAGAACCTTCGTCCAGAGTCTCGGCGACCAGCTCGGCGACCTCCGACGGATTCGTCGCGGCTCGGATGCCGGCGCGCTGCAGAGCCTCGCTCTTTGCCTCCGCCGTGCTATCGCCGCCGGAGACGATGGCGCCCGCGTGGCCCATGGTCTTGCCCTCCGGGGCGGTGAAGCCGGCGATGTACGCCACGACCGGCTTGGTCATCTCGCTCTGCACGTACTCCGCCGCGTTCTGCTCGGCGTTCCCCCCGATCTCGCCTATCATCACGACGCACTCGGTCTCGGGGTCGGCCTCGAACTGTTGCAGGATCTCGATGAAGTCCGTCCCGATGATCGGGTCGCCCCCGATGCCGACGGCCGTGGACTGGCCGATGTCCCGCTGCGTGAGCTCGTTGACGATCTGGTACGTAAGCGTACCGCTTCTCGAAACGACGCCGACGTTGCCGGGCGTGAAGATGCTGTTCGGCATGATGGAGGCGTTGGCCTTGCCGGGCGAGAGGACGCCGGGGCAGTTTGGCCCGATCAGGGTGGCGTCTTTTACGCGCAGGTAAGTGGCGACCTTCATCATATCGTGCACCGGCACGCCCTCGGTGATGCAGCATACGGTGCTGATGTCGAAGTCCAGAGACTCGAAGATAGCATCCGCACAGAACGCGGCGGGGACGAAGATCACGCTGGCGTTCGCCCCGGTCTCTTCTATGGCCTCTTCCATGGTGTTGAAGACCGGCACGCTCTCGTATTCCTGACCACCCTTGCCCGGTGTCACTCCCGCCACCACGTTCGTTCCGCTCTCCACCATGCGCCCGGTGTGGAAGCGGCCCTCGCGGCCGGTTATCCCCTGCACCACGAGGCGCGTCTCGTTATCGACCAGTATCGCCATTAGCTACCTGCTCCCGTTCTGCGCGAGCTCCACGGCCTTGCGCGCCGCGTCGAGCATCGTCTCCTCGGTGTGTACATTCTCCGGCGTGTTCTCGGCCAGTATCTCGCGCCCCTCCTCGGCGTTCGTGCCGTCCAGGCGCACGACGATGGGCAGGTCTATCTCCGACTGTTCGAGCGCCGAGAGGAGGCCCCGGGCGACCTCGTCGCCCCTCGTGATGCCGCCGAAGATGTTGAACAGGACGCTCTTGACCTGCTGGTTCGAGGCGACGATGTCCAGGGCCTCGGAGATCTTCTCCGCGTCCGCCCCGCCCCCGACGTCCAGGAAGTTCGCCGGGTCTCCGCCGGCTTGGGCCACCACGTCGAGCGTGCTCATCACCAGTCCCGCTCCGTTCCCCAGGATACCCACGTCCCCGTCGAGCTTGACGTACTGCAAGCCCGCCTCTTGTGCCCGCTGCTCCCCGGGGTCCGCCGCTTCGACGTCGTGCATCTCGCCGATGTCGCTGTGCCGGAAGAGGCTGGAGTTGTCTATCGTCACCTTCGCGTCCAGCGCCAGGACGCGGCCGTCCTCGGTCGCGACGAGCGGGTTGATCTCCACGAGACTCGCGTCGGATTCCGTAAACGCCCTGTACAGGTTGTTCAATACCTGGCCCACGCCCTTGGCGACGTCCCCCTCGAGCCCCGCGTCGAAGACGAGCTCACGCACCTGGTAAGGCAGAAGGCCGAGCAGGGGGTCTATGTATATCCGTACGATGGACTCGGGGTTCGTCTCGGCCACCTCTTCGATGTCCACGCCGCCCTCGGTGGAGAACAGGATCAGGGGCTTCTTCTCGGCCCGATCCACCAGGATAGAGAGGTACATCTCGCTCGAGATCTCGGCCCCCGCCTCGATAAGCACCTGGCGCACCGTGTGGTCCCGGATCTCCATCCCGAGTATCTGCCGCGCCGCCTCTTCGACGTCCTCCGGCTCCTGGACGACCTTGATGCCGCCGGCCTTACCGCGCCCGCCGGTAAGGACCTGCGCCTTTATCGCGACCGGACCGCCGAGCTGCTCGGCCGCCGCGCGCGCCTCCTCCGGAGACGCGGCGACGATGCCCTCCAACGTCTCTATGTCGAACTGCCGCAGCAGCTCCTTCCCCTGATACTCGTAGAGATCCAAAACCCACAACTCCCCGCGACGCCTCTAACGACGGTCGGTAATTATACCCTTCATCGTTGTAGCCTATACTCCCTCTGATATGAGGATCGGAACCTGATATGAGGATCGGAACC
>JAUJNO010000010.1:72582-140643 GCA_030448125.1 Rubrobacteraceae bacterium
CTGATATGAGGATCGGAACCTGATATGAGGATCGGAACCGCTATAAACGTCGTAGCGGTGCTGGTGGGCGGAGGTCTGGGAACGCTCGTCGGCGCTAGCTTGCCGCAGGGGATGCGGGAGACGGGGCGATGCAAGCCATCGGACTCGTGACGCTCCTCATAGGCGTCTACAACTTCCTGGAATATAGCGAGAGCATCCGCACAGATAGTGCCAACCCTGACACTGGTGGCGATATTTACTTCCTGGCTTCTTTCCCTCATCGTATCGGTTACGTTGTCGTCGGGTATAATGGTGAACTTGTTTACACGGCCAGGAAGGCAGCGTATTTGAGTCTCAAGCTGTGTAATCGTAGAGAGCTTGACGATAGCGTACTCGTAGACCGAGTCCGAAACGGCGACCATAGGGCTTTCTCGGAGCTTGTCCGGCGACATCAGTCCGTCGTGTATCGGTCCTGCTATCGTATCCTCGGTAACCGGGAGGACGCCAAGGACGCTAGCCAGGAGGCTTTTCTTCGGGCCTACAGAAAGTTGGACACTTTTCAGGGACGCAGCGTGTTCAGGACCTGGATCCTACGCGTGGCGATGAACGTTAGCCTTAACGAGCGTGACCGGCGCAAATTGCCGCGCGCGGATGCCGCTTCTGCGGAGTCCCTCCCGAGTCTTGAAGCTCCCGAAGCCGAACTGATGAAATCCGAAGCGGTGGCCGAAATCCACAAGGCCCTGCAACTCGTGCGATCAAACCACCGCGCCGCGATTGTGCTGCGCGATCTCGAGGGATTGACCTACCAGGAGACGGCCGAGTCTCTGGGGATACCCGAGGGCACGGCCAAAAGCTGGGTCTATCGGGGCCGGGAGCGGCTGAAGGAGTTGCTGGTGGCGTGAGTATCGAAGAACTCCTGCCCGCGTACGCCGCCAGCGAGCTTTCGGAAGAAGAGAGCGAGCGGGTGGAGGACGCTCTCGCCGAATCTCCGCGCCTGCGGGCCGAACTTTCCCGTTACGAGCGGCTCTTCGTTCTGCTTTCGGCCGCCGCCGCCGAGGAGATCCGGGTTCCAGCCGACCTGCGGACGCGCATAACCTTGCAGATAACCCTGAATGCGTATCTGGATGCGGCGGCGGATCTGCTAGGCGACATCTTGGGAGCCTACGGAAGGGCTCTTATACATTTTCTGAGGCTGGCTTAGGTGGGGGAGGGTGTCTTGAATGAGCTGGTAGAAGCGTTCGTTATTTATGTTCCCCGAATAGTGGGAGCGCTCGCGCTCCTGGTGCTAGGGTTCGTGCTGGCGGTTCTCGCCAAGCGGGTTACGCCTTTCCTGCTCCGGCGGGTGCGGTTCGACCAGGTCTGCGAGAGGGCCGGCGTAACGAACCTGATGCACGAGGGCGGTATAGATCGCGCTCCCTCACAGTTGGCAGGCGCGCTAGTTTTCTACGCCGTCCTCGCGCTCGCGATCGTTACGGCCATGGGGTCTCTGGGACTAGACGTCCTTGCCGGTACCATAAACCAGATCCTCTTGTACGCCCCGCGAGCCCTGGTCGCGATTATGACCCTGATCCTCGGGGCCGCGTCAGCGGGTTTGCTGGCCCGATTGACCGGGCGGGTGCTCTCCGAGGTGGGGGTGAACCGTACCGGAGGGCTCAAGACGTTCGTTCGGTTCGGGGTCATCTTTATCGCGGCGGTACTGGCGGCGGCGGTGCTGGGCATCGACGTCACCATCCTAATCGTCGTGACTATCATCGGGCTCGGGGCGGTGGCCCTCGCGGCGGCCCTGGCTTTGGGGTTGGGGCTTAGAGAGATTTCTGGGAACGTGGCCGCGAGCCGGCATATCTCGGAAGGCATCACCGAAGGAGACGAGATCAGCCTCAACGGCATCTCCGGAACCGTCGAGAGTATAGGCCATACCATGACCACCGTCCGCGGTCCCAACGGAAGCGTCTACCTCGTCCCCAATTCGCACTTTTTGACGCACGTGGTAGAGAAGCAGGAACCTTCATCGGAAGCACACGAGGATCGCTAGCGGGCAATCGCGCCGATCATCGGAACCTTCAAGAACGGAGAACCTACTAACACATGAGCCCCGTTCGGGGGTCCTCTCGAAACGGACATGAGACGAAACCCGGTCTCTGTACACCGGATTGTGTACCCTGCTACACCATTCGGCCCATTTTAGCTCCAGAACACTCGCCAGGAGCCTCAATCTGCAACTATTACACGCGGCGTCTGTCTAAATAAGTAAGACCCAAGACGAACGGGTTGTTCGTTAGCCAGGCTGTTCCTCGGTACAGCCTCATCACGGAGAGGAGGGTTATTGCTCCGGTACGGAACAAGATTGTACGAAGATTGAATCTGCCCTTATGAGAAGAGCAAGCAAGAAATATGCAGAGAAACTCAAACAGAGGAGGACAAACCATGGAGCATGAGCAGCGCAGCGACAGGTTCACCGCGATCGAAGACCAGTACGCAGGGTACGAGGTCTATGACCGCAACGGCGAGAAGATCGGCAAGGTAGACGACCTGTTCGTCGACGAGAACGACCAGCCGGAGTACATCGGCGTGAAGATGGGCTTCTTGGGCATGAGTTCCACCCTCATACCTTGGGAGGTAGCCAGGGTCGACGAAGGTGACCGCCGGATCGAGGTATCGGTGGACAAGGCCACGGCCAAGGACGGCCCCGCCTTCGACGACGACCAGGATATAACGCCCGACTACGAGGAGCGGGTCTACTCCCACTATGGGTTGCAGCGCGCGCAGACGGACGGCGAGCGCGGCGGCTACGGCGAGTACTACGGCGATGAGGAACGCGAAGGCGAGGTGGGGCCCGGCATGAGGGAGGGCGACACCGAGTCCGGCGAGTTCCGCGGCCACGCGGAGGGCGACGAGGGCGTGAACCAGTCGCACGGCAGCGACCTCGAGGACGAGGACGAGCTTCGGGTGCAGAGGAGCGAGGAGGAGCTCACGGCCGGCACCCGAGAGCGCGAGGCGGGCAAGATGAACGTCCGTAAGCGCGTGAGGACCGACCGCGAGCAGGTTCGGGTACCCACCAGGCGCGAGGAAGTCAACGTCGAGCGCGTGCCGGTGAATGAAGAGGGTACGGGGGCCGAGATCGGCGAGGACGAGGTCTCGGTGCCGGTGGTCGAGGAAGAGGTAGTGGTCGACAAGCGCCCGGTGGTCAAGGAGGAGGTCCGGGTACGCAAGGACGTCGTCGAGGACGAGGAGGTCGTCGAGGAGGACGTGCGCAAGGAAGAGGTCGATGTCGACGACCAGACGACCGGGCGCGGCGGAAGGCCCGGCGGGACAGCCGGGCGCGACAACGACGACCTCGAAGACGAGACGAGGCGCCGCGACAGGTAGAGCAGACCGCGAGCACCCACAAGGGCGGGCCCGGACTATGATCGGGCCCGCCCTTCCTTTGAGGAGAGACGCATGAGCGAGAGGTACGACAGGGAAGAAAAACTGCGTCGGGAGGCCGAGGATCGCAGGCCGAGCGAACCGTCGTTCGATGATAGGCGGTACGGGGATAAGGAGCCTCGAGTCGAGCGCCGCACCCGAACCGCGGGCTCCTCGGATTCGGCAGGCCGGGGGCGGCAAGAAGGCTCCTCTCAGGATCAGACGCAGGGCATGTACGGGAGCCAGATCGACGCCTCCAACTTGCTGGGTTCGGCGGTGGCCGAGCTCATCGGCACCTTCATCCTGATCTTTACGGGCTGCGCCGTCGCCACTGCCGCCGTCCTGCAGGCCTCCACGGCCGGCCCCCTCTCCTACAACTCGCTCGCCGTGGCGCTTGCGTTCGGGCTGGCGCTGACGGTCATAGTGGCCGCCATAGGGCACGTCTCGGGGGCACACGTCAACCCGGCCGTCACCCTCGGGCTCGCCGCAACCAACAAGTTCCCCTGGCAGTACGTTCCCGTCTACATAGGGGCACAGCTCGTGGGAGCCATACTCGGCGCTATCGCCGTCTGGATCACCTACGGGGAAGCGGCGCGAGAGCTCGCCGATCTCGCGGCCACGTTCCCGGTCGAGGGCGTCGGGGACCTGCGGGCGTTTTTGGTGGAGGTCCTGGTCACCTTCATATTGGTCTTCGTGGTGATCTCGGTGGCTACCGACGACCGGGCCCCGGCCGGCGTGGCGCCTTTGGCCGTCGGCTTCGCTCTCGCCTGCGGGGTGCTGATCGCCGGCCCCGTGACCGGGGGGTCTTTGAACCCGGCGCGCACCTTGGGTCCGATGATAATTGCCGGGAGGTTCGACGCCGTCTGGGTCTACATCCTCGCCCCAATAGTAGGGGCCGTACTCGCCGCCCTGGTCTACGACCGCTTCGCCTCCCAGTCCGACGCGACGGGTTAGGTAAGCATCAATCGCTCGGATCATCGGTGAAAACCGGCGCACGCACCAGGGCCGCACGCTGAAGGAGGACTGCATGAGTGAGAGGCACGACAGGGAAGAAAGGGCGCGACGCGAGGCGGAGGATCGCCGTCCGCTCGGGCCAGACATAGACGCCGAAGGGCGCAGGATGGACGAACCGCGAGGCGGCGACGGGCCGAGGCCGGTCAGGGAGGTGCGCGCAGAGCGCGAGTCTGGCGGAGGCTCCCGCAGCGGATCGCGCGAAGAGCGCGGCTCGGGCGAGGCGCAACGCCAGGGGGACGGCAACGGGGGCTCGGACTCCTCCGGGCGGGGGACGAGCTGGCTCAGCGTTATCTTCGGCTGGCTCGCAGCCCTCGGTGCCGGTCTGATCCTCAGTGGGGTCGTGGGCGCTATCGTCGGCGCGATCCTGGGAGGCGGAGGGGCCAGTTCCTCTGCCACGGAGGGCGGGACGGCGGGTCTTATCGGGCTCCTGATCACGCTGCTCCTGGCCTTCATCATCGGCGGCTACGTCGCCGGACGCCTCGCGAGCCGCTCCGGGCTCAAGCACGGTCTGCTGGTTCCCGTCGTGGCCCTGGTCGTTACGATAGTGCTGGCGGGCATAGGGGCGCTGTTGGGCCTCAGCTTCCTGGACAATCTGAGCGGCGTGACGCTCCCCAGCACCCCGAGCGACGCCCCGCAGGGACTGGGCACGATCCTCACCGGTGCGGGAATCCTCGCGCTGCTGATGCCGTTCGTCGGCGGCGGCCATAGGCGGCGCTTTGGGCGCCAGGACCGGCCGCAGGCGCCCGTAAGGGACGCCTGCGGAACGCGAAAAGGGTACGAGAGAAGGAGGTAGGAGGATGGGCATCATCTGGATCAACAGCAGCTGAAGGGCGAGAACACAATCCTCATAGGAATGGTTGGCGCCGTCGTCGGGGGCTTTATCACGGTCAACCTCCTCGGCATCCGCGGCGGCGGGTTCATCTGGTCCATCGTGGTGGCGACCATCGAGCGCTCGCCATCTACCGGCTGATCGTGGGTCGGCGCAGGGCATAAGAACTTTCCAGCAAAGGGCCGGGCCAGAAGGGACGAGTTGGTGGGCGCGAGGCAAAGGCATGAACTCGAGACCGGGAGATTAGGGCATGGATCGCAAGCTACCGTTCGGTGGTCCTCAGCAGCAGGACCATCAGGACTTCGTGCTTCCGGCAGGGACCGCATGCGGTCACGGACCAGGAGGCGCGGGTACCAGCAGGTAGCAGCTTCCCCCGACGTCTACCAGCAGTCGGCCCAGGGCTTCGCGCAGCTGACGCCCGAGCACATGCAGATCGGTGGAGTGGAGCAGCAGGGGCTTCCCCGATGTAAACCACGACGGCGTAGACGACCGCCTGCAAGACCCCAACTTCCTCGCGCAGATAGACGACCGAGGTGCACCAGCAGCAGCCGGGCCTGCTCGGCCAGCTGCTCGGCGGCCTCGGCGGCGAGCCGGAGGGATCGGCGGAGGAGCGCCTGGTGTTCTGGTTCGTCTTTAGCCAAGGGGATAATGGGCGGCATCGCGCCCTGATGCGCATGCTCGGGCGGCGGACGGCCACCACCACGGCGGCGGCCTCTTCGGCGCCCCCCACATGGGCGGCTCTCGGCGGCGGCTTACGGGGGCGACGTAGGCGAGATCTACGAGGAGGCCTACATCCCCAGCAGCCGCGTCATACCAGCCGCCCGCGGCGATCCGTAAGCAGAGCAGAAAAAAGAGAGAAAGGAGTCTCGATGTTTTTCTACTGGCGGCGCTCCTGACGCGCTCAGCAGGTTCTTCTCGTTCCTGCCGCAGCTCGTCGGCGCGATCGTCATACTCATCATCGGCTACATCGTGGCCAAGGTCTTGCAGGCCGTCGTCGGCCGGGTGTTGCAGGGCATAGGCTTCGACGGCTGGATGGAGAAGGGCGGCATAAAGCAGTTCTTCGACAGGGCCCAGACGAACTACACCCCAGCGACCGTGATCGGCAGATTGGTTTTCTGGTTCGTCTTCATCATCGCGCTTACGATGGCCGCGGACGCTTTGGGCATACCGCAGGTCTCGGCGGTCCTGGGGCAGCTGATCGCCTTCATCCCCAACATCATCGCCGCGATCCTGATCCTGATCCTGGCGGCCCTGCTGGCGAACTTCGTCTCGGGCATAGTGCGGGGGCGACCGGCAGCGGCCTGCTGGCGAGCGTGGCGCAGTACGCGATCATCGTCTACGCGGCGTTTGCGGCGCTGACGGCTGGGGATAGCGGTACGTTGACCGCGAACACGTTCTTGATCTTGCTGGGCGGGGTGGTGCTGGCCGCGGCCCTGGCCTTCGGTCTGGGCGGGCGCGACGGGACGTCCTCCAGAGGGCCTACGGCCGCAGCAACGAGGTGACGGGCGGCTCTTCAAGCGGAGATAGACGGTAGGCAAACCGCTTGGTGCCGCTCGTAGGCGCGCCGACCTTAAAGTAACCGAAGACGGCCGGGGCTCCTTCCGCAGCCCCGGCCGGAACGACGCACCACAGAGTATACGCGGGAGGGACTGGCTCTTCCTTCGGGAAGCAGAGAGAGGAGAGTACTAGATGGGCGAAGACAGAACCCCCAGTGGGTTGCGGCGGGTGGAGCCTGACGCAACCCGGGTGCACGACAACACCGACGGGCAGTATGAGGACCCTGGGGCAAGCGGTGGCCGGACGCGCGGAGGTGGTTCGGAGGCCCTTCGGGCGCCTGGCACTGACGCCGTAGCCCGGCGCGACGGGTCGCGCTGGGGGGACATTTTGACCGGGTTGCTTACCGCCCTGACGACCTTCTTGCTTCTGGAACTGCTCGTGTGGGGAATGCGCCTGCCCGCGGGGAGCGACCGCCTTGACACCTCCTACGGGATCGGGGCCGCCGACTGGGTTACGGGCTTTTTGGGGCTGCTCGCCTTCCTCGTAGGAGGATACGTCGCCGGCATGATTTCAAAGGTCCGGGACCGGCGCCCGGGCCGTCCGGGTCTGCGCGCCGGCCTGCTGGTGTGGCTCTTGGGCACCCTGCTGATACTGGCGCTCTCGGCGCTCGGGCCGGATATCCTGGGTGCCCTCTGGGGGGCCCCGGCGGACGTAATGGGAACGGACATCAGCGCCGACAACACCGGCAGCGCCGCGGAGACCGTGAGGAACGACGCGCTGGGGGCGTTCTTCAGCCTGCTGTCGTGGGGGCTCGCCGCCGCGCTCGGGGGCTGGCTCGGGAACCTCACCCGAGAGCAGGTGTGATCGCGCGCCTGGTACGGTCGTAGGAGCGCCGACTAAGGAGGCATAAGGTGGAACGCGAGAATAGCGACGACCGGTTCGCGGCCCTCGAGGAGCGGTTTTCGGGGTACGAGGTCCGCGACAGCGCTGGCGAGAAGGTGGGGGAGGTCGACGAAATCTTCGTGGACGAGGACGGCCGGCCCGAGTACGTCGGCGTGAAGACGGGTCTCCCGGGTGCCGGGTCCCCCTTGATCCCCCTGGAGGCCGCCCGGGTGGACGAGGGGCGCCGCATGATAGAGGTCCCCTCCTTGCCTAAGGGTAGGATCGAGGACGGTCCGAGCTACGGCGACGGTCGGGAGATAACGCCCGACTTCGAGCAGCGGGTACGCAGCTACTACGGCCTCGAGGGCGCGCGGGACCCCGAGGGGCACGGGGCCTCTGCCGGCTACCATGGCGCGGACGACGAGCCCTCTTCCGGGTTTACGGAGCGGGGCGCCGGCGAGCACGATAGCGGCCCCCAAGACACCGACGACCTCAGGGTGCAGAGGAGCGAGGAAGAGGTTAGGGTCGGCACTCGCGGGCGCGAGGCCGGTGCCGTGAAGGTCCGCAAGAGCGTACGCACCGAGCGCGAGCAGGTACGGGTTCCCAAGAGGCGCGAGGAGGTCGACATCGAGCGGGTGCCAGGGGAGGGCCGGGAGGCTTCCGGGGCCGAGATCGGTGAGGGCGACGAGGTAGTGGTCGTGCAGGTGCTCGAGGAGGAGGTCGTGGTCTCCAAGCGGGTCGTGGTCAAGGAGGAGATCCGGCTCCGCAAGAAGGTCGTCGAGGACGAGGAGGTCGTCGAGGTGGACCTGCGCAAGGAGGAGGTCGACATAGAGGATACTACCGGGCGCGGTACGGACCGGGGCACGGACCTCGACGACGAGGCGGGGCGCCGCGAAAGGTAGCGCTGTCTTCCGGGCTCGAGGTTCTTGGTGCTACAGAGGAGAGGTGGCTTGCGGGTATGCGTATTGGCGGGGGGTGCCTGTTCTGGTTGCTGGTCAGCGTGGTCTTGAGTGTGACCTTGACCGTATTGGCAAACCTTTTTCTGGTCCTGCTCTAGTGTAGAGAGGGTATGCGTGGGTTCGAGCGAGCTTCGGAGATTCGTGCTTTGGACCTGTCCGGATAGTGGCAGGCGATCGGAGAGGAGACCCGGTGTTTGGTTCTAGGCGCGGTAACCGTCGGGGGTGTTGCGTGGTCGTATCATCGGTTGCCTACTATCCGTGACGCTCGTTCTGTTGTTCTCCGGGCTGGCCGTCGCCAAGCTACTCGCTCCTACGAGTTCATTGTCCTAGATGCCCTCAACGATGCCGTACATTACGCTCATCGTCGTGGTGCCATATACTCCCTCTATTCTGGGACTTGGGACCGCCATAAACGTCGTAGCGGTGCTGCTGGGTGGAACGGCGGGGACGCTCGCCGGTGCTCGTCTACCGCAGGGGATGCGAAAGACGGCCATGCAGGCCATCGGGCTCGTGACGCTCCTCATAGGCGTCTCCAACTTCCTCGAGTTCGACAACCCACTCGTGCCGCTGGTCAGTGTGATAGTAGGGCTCGTGATCGGGGAAGCCCTCGGTATAGACGCCGCCCTCAAACGTTCCGGCGACTACCTCCAGAAGCGCTTCTCGAAGGGGGAGAGCCCCGTGAGCCGGGCGTTCGTGACGACGAGCCTCCTCTTCTGCGTGGGACCCCTGACGGTCCTGGGCTCGCTCGAAGACGGCCTCACGGGAGACTACAGCCTGCTCGCCCTCAAGAGCGCGCTTGACTTCGTCGCCTCGCTCTCGTTCGCGTCGGTCCTGGGCTGGGGCGTCCTGCTCTCGGCGGGGACCATCCTCGTGGTGCAGGGGACGCTCACGCTCTCGGCGGGGCTTCTCGGAGAGGTCGTCACCGAACCCATGATCGAGGCGACGACAGCGACGGGAGGGGTCTTGATCCTGGGCCTCGGGCTCGTCTTGCTGGAGCTCAAGGAGGTGCGCGTGGCGAACATGCTCCCGGCCCTCGTAATAGCCCCCCTGCTGATCGCCGCCGCGCCCCTGTGGCCGCTGTAGCCTGGATATCGGGTCACGGGCTCGGGTACACTAGAGCGGATCAGTCGAGACGGAGAGGAGTTGCCAGGATGGCCGAAGAGGCGAAGGAGAATCAGGACAAGCACTGGCAGGGGAGTCCGCTGCAAATGTGGAAAGGAATGGACCCGTATGGGATAACGGAGATCGTCATCGAGTTCGACACGGGCGACGAGGAGATACTGAAGCCTCGGGTGCGCGACGAGTTTCACTCCTACGAGTTCTGGCAAGCGGCGACCTACATCGAGTCCCTCTCGCATCGGCTGGGCTAGGGCCGCTAGTAACCGTCATCGAGGGAAGAGGAGGTCCTGTGCACGGCATCATACGAACGAGAAACCTCAAAGAAGGCACCGATCCACAATACACGAACATCCGCCGGATCGAGGTCCGCTACTCTGATGGTCGGGTCGTCACCTTCGTGCCCGAGGCCGGACGGGAGTTCTTCAGCCCGGATGACTCCGGGCAACTGGTCGAGGTTCTCACCTACGCCTCCTCTATCGCCGAGTGGGCGGAGGCCGGCAACGTATCCGGTCCGGGCGGGTAGTCGCGGCTAGCCCCGCAAAAACCTACCGGCCCGGAAGGTCGTCCGCGTCGGTGTAGCGAGTGTAGGAGTCGTAGTAGTCCTCGTTAAGGCTGATCTGCTCGCCGGCGAGCTCGCGGCGTCTCAGGTCCCAGAGGACCTGCAAATCGTGGTCGATCTGTTCGAGCCTCGCGCGATCTTCTTCGCTCGCGTGGTGCGCGCCCTCGCGCTCTACGAGCCGCTCCCGCTCCTCGGAGAGCTCCTGGATCTTCTGCATCACGCTCTGCGCCATCGTCCTACCTCTCTTTCCGCCCGGCATTGCATATACCATTCTATAGCGCAATGCTTTTATGCGGTTCCTGTTAGGCGGGCGGGCGTAATCTACAATTGAGGGCGACAGGAGGCAGAGTTTGCTCGAGAAGATCTACCACCTGGGCTACGCGGTCGAGGATATCGAAGCGGCGGCCCGGTTCTACGAGGAGCACTTTGGCGTGCGGGTAGGCGAGCCCGAGGAGATCGAGGAGCAAGGCATAGTCGCCACGATGTTCGAGGTGGGGGAGTCCATGATCGAGCTCGTCCAACCCACCCGCCCCGACTCGCCGGTGGGCAAGTTCCTCGAAAAGAGGGGCGAAGGCTTCCACCACGTCGCCTTCCAGGTGGACGACCTCGAAGCAGCCCTGAAAGGGCTGAAAGAGAATGGTGTCGAGCTTATAGACGAGAAGCCGCGCGTCGGGGCTGGCGGCGCCCGGATGGCGTTCCTGCACCCTAAAGGCGCCCACGGCGTCCTCACCGAGCTCGTCGAGCTGCCCGATAAGGACCAAGGTTAGGAGAAACACGAGTGACGGACGTCGAGAAGCGTAGCGAAGAACGCCAGGGCGAGCGCCGGACGGAGTCCGGGATCGAGGTGAAGCCTGCCTACAAGCCCGAAGACCTCGACGGCTTCGACTACGCCGGGAAGCTCGGCGACCCCGGCGAGTATCCCTACGCCCGCGGCGTCTACCCCACGATGTACCGCGGCCGGCCCTGGACCATGCGCCAGTACGCCGGCTTCGGTACCGCCAAAGAGACCAACGAGCGTTTCAAGTACCTCACCGAGGCCGGACAGACCGGACTCTCGGTCGCCTTCGACCTGCCAACGCAGATGGGCCGCGACTCGGACCATCCGCTTGCTCTGGGTGAGGTCGGCAAGGTCGGGGTCGCCATAGACTCCCTGCTCGACATGCGCGACCTCTTCGACGGCATCTCCCTCAAAGACGTCTCGACCTCCATGACCATCAACGCGACGGCCTGCATCCTCTTGCTCCTCTACTCGCTCGTCGCCGAGGAGCAGGGGGCGGAGGCGAAGGACGTCACCGGCACGACCCAGAACGATATCCTCAAGGAGTACCTCGCGCGCGGGACCTACATCTACCCGCCGGCCCCGTCCATGAGGATCACCACCGACATGTTCGCCTACTGCGCCTAAAGAACTCCCGCGCTGGAACACGATCTCTATAAGCGGCTACCACATCCGCGAGGCGGGCTCGACGGCGGTTCAGGAGCTCGCCTTCACCCTCTCCAACGCCATCGCCTACGTCGAGGCCGCGATGGAGGCGGGCCTCGAGGTGGACGAGTTCGCCCCGAGGCTCTCGTTCTTCTTCAACGCCGACCTCTTTCAGGAGGTCGCCAAGTATCGGGCGGCGCGCCGGATGTGGGCCGCGATCATGAAAGACCGCTTCGGCGCCGCGGACGAGAGAAGCCTCAAGCTCCGCTTCCACACCCAGACCGCTGGCTCCTCCCTGACCGCTCAGCAGGCGGAGAACAACATCGTGCGCACCACTGTCCAGGCGCTCTCGGCGGTTCTCGGCGGGACCCAGAGCCTCCACACCAACGCCTTCGACGAGGCACTGGCCCTCCCGACCGAGAAGAGCGCCGGGATAGCTTTGAGAACCCAGCAGATCCTGGCGAACGAGGCCGCCGTTACCGACACGGTCGACCCGCTGGCGGGCTCCTACTTCGTCGAGTCCCTCACCGACGCCGTCGAGGAGGAGGCGTGGGGGTACATAAAGCAGATAGACGAGATGGGCGGCTCGGTAAAGGCTATCGAGCAGCGTTACATGCAGCGCGAGATCGAGGACGCCGCCTACCGCTACCAGCGCGAGGTCGAGAAGGACGAGCGCATAATCGTCGGCGTCAACCGCTACGCTGGCGGAGCCGACGAAGAACCCGACATGGAGCTCCACACCGTCGACGAGTCGATCCTCGACAGGCAGACCGAACGCCTGAACGAGCTTAGAGAGAGCCGCGACTCGGCGGCCGTCGAGAAGGCCCTCGCGAACCTGAGAAAAGCCGCCGAGGGCACAGACAACCTGCTCTATCCGATGAAGGATGCCCTCGCAAACCTCGCCACACTCGGCGAGGTCTCGGATACCCTGCGGGAGGTCTACGGGCAGTACCGGCCTTCTTCCTGATCTCCCGTCCAGCTTCGTGTAAAACGCTTGACTAAAGTTTTTCAGCGTTTGGCCGATAATAGTATTAGTACGTTAGAATTAATAGTATCAGTACGATAGTATTAATGCGAAAACGGGTATAAGAGCCAAGAAAGCTACAATAACGAGGTCTTATGTCGTCTGCACAAAGAGCATGGTTACTAGCTGCGGTCCTGATCTCGACTCTCGTGGGTTATCTTGTAACCCAGAGTTCGGTTCAAGAAGCAGAGACCCAGGATCGCCCCGGAAATTCTTCCGAGCGCGGTCCGAGTTTCCCAACGTCGAACGAGGAAGAGTTCGCGTCCGATAGGGTAATTGTCAAGCTCAAGGAGAACGTGCCGGACCGGGCCCTCGAGGCTCTCAACCGGCAGAACAATGCCAGCACTGAGCAGAAGCTACCGCGCACCCGGGTAAGCCTCGTCAAGTTGCCGAGAGAGTTACCGGTCCAGGCGGCTATAAGACGTTTTGAAGCCTCGCCGGACGTTGAATACGCTGAGCCAGACTTCATCTTGAAGCCCTCTCAGACGACTGCTAACGATCCTGACTATCCTAAACTATACGGGCTGAACAACACCGGCCAGACCGGCGGAACCGCGGATGCCGACATAGACGCGCCGGAGACCTGGGAGACCACCACCGGGGACGCGGGTACCGTCGTTGCCGTTATAGACCAAGGGGTTGACATAAACCATCAGGACCTCGAGAACAACATATGGACTAACCCACGCGAGACGGCCGGCAACAATACAGATGACGATGGAAACGGCTACACCGACGACGTAAACGGCTGGGACTTCTGCAACAACGACTCCTCGGTCTACGATCCGGGCGATGGAGACAAGCATGGCACCCACGTCGCCGGTACCATCGCCGCCGCAGGCAACAATGGGCTTGGCGTCGTCGGTGTGAACTGGAAGGCAAAGATCATGCCACTTAAGTTCCTGGGTCCGGGTACGGGTCCAGGCTGCAGCACTACCTTCGGTGCCGCGGCAGCGGTCGACTACGCGTGGAGAAACGGTGCCAAGGTCAGCAATAACTCCTATGGTGGGGGAGGAGACTCGCAGACACTGCTCGACGCCATAAAGAGGGCGGATACCGCAGGTCACCTGTTCGTCGCTGCGGCGGGCAATGCCGGCAACGACAACGATGCAAACCCATTTTATCCGGCCTCTTACGACAGCTCAAATATCATTTCCGTCGCCGCTACTGACAGCAACGACGCCCTGGCAAGCTTCTCGAACTATGGGTCTACCTCGGTGGATCTCGCGGCCCCCGGCGTGGGGATTTTGAGCACGCTGCCCGGGAATACCTACGGCAGCTACAACGGCACCTCGATGGCTACGCCACACGTCTCAGGCGCGGCGGCCCTCGCGAAGAGCAATGACTCTTCTCTGGACGACACGGGGATGAAGGCTAAGCTCCTAGAGTCCGTAGACAAGAAGTCGGCCCTCTCGGGCAAGACAGCTACAGGAGGCCGCCTGAACGCCGCCCAGGCCCTGGGCGCGCCTGTGATCAACAGCGTGACCCCCGCCAGCGGGAAGACGGGAGTGTCACGCTACACCAACGTCACGGCGAAGTTCTCGGAAGCGATGGACCCGGGTACGCTGAACTCCTCGACTGTCACCCTGGTCAGGTCGGGCTCCACGACGCCTGTTGCAGCGACGGTTAGCTACGATGCGCAATCCCAGACGGTCACCCTGGACCCGTCGGTACGCCTGGGGAGCCGTGCATGGTACAAGGTTACGATTAAAGGCGGGGACAGCGGCGCCAAGGATCTCGAAAGCACCCCGCTGGCCGCCGATAAGGTCTGGTACTTCAAGACCGGACGTAGATAAGCGCAAGTGGACCGAATCTAGGGAAGGGCCGGGGCTGCTACGCCTCGGCCCTTCCCTTTTGGCGGTCGAATCGAAGCACTGAGCGGCCGATAGGGCGTACGGGAGATAAGAGGTCCGTATGGTAACATTGGGCCGAAAAGGCGAAAGATCGCAACCCTAATTCAGGTTTTTGTGTCCGGCGGGAGCGCCGGAGGAGGTCGAATAAGCGTGGTTGACTGGTTCCGTAGACGTGGCGGCAAGAACGAATCTTCGGGTGGTAAGCCAAAGCCCGAGGATGCGTCCGCGGCGGCAAGCTTGAAGGAGGAGATGGCGAGGCCCGAAACCGAGACGGTCGGGGACCTCGTAGACCGGAAGCCGGACCCGGAGGAGGAGCCCGCCGACGGGCTCTCCGAGGCCGGCATCCGGGAGGCCCTGAGGGACGTCCGGGACCCGGAGATCGGGCGCGATCTCGTCTCCCTGAACATGGTCAGGGGCATCGAGATAAAGGGCCCCAGCGTTACAGTAGGTATCGCGCTCACGACCGCTGGTTGTCCTCTAAAGCATCGCATCACCACCGACATCCGGGACCGCCTGATGATGATCGACGCCGTGGAGAGTGTCGAGGTGGACTTTGGGGTGATGAGCGACGACGACCGCCAGAACCTACTCACCTCGCTGCACGGCGGCCCCTCCGAGCTTGCCCCCGCCTTCAAGGACGAGTCGAGAACCCGCATCATCGCTGTAGTCTCCGGTAAGGGCGGGGTCGGCAAGAGCACGGTGGCCGTCAACCTCGCAGCCGCACTCGATAGGGCCGGACACTCCGTCGAGATCCTGGACGCCGACGTGCATGGCTCGTCTATCCCCGTGATGCTCGGCACGACCGAAAAGCCCAACGTGGTCGGCGGCGTGATCTTCCCGATAGAGTCCAAGACGGGTCTGAAGTTCGTCTCGATGGGCAACTTCGTCAACGAGGGGCAGGCGATCATCTGGCGCGCGCCGATTGTCAACAAGGCCCTCACCCAGCTGATGCGCGACGTGTACTGGGACGAGCCGGACTTCATCATCGTCGACATGCCTCCCGGTACCGGCGACGTGGCGCTTACCGTGGCGCAGATGATCCCCAAGGCCGAGGCCCTGGTAGTCACCACCCCGCAGGCCGACGCCGCCCGCGTGGCCGTCAAGGCGGGCAAGATGGCTGTGCAGGCGCACCTGAAGGTCGCCGGGATCGTAGAGAACATGAGCCACGCCGAGTGCCCGTGCTGCGGGGAGGAGCTGAGGATCTTCGGAGGAGACGGGGGAGAGAGAGTCTCCGGCGAGCTGGAAGCGAACGTGCTCGGGCGCATCCCGATCCTCCCCGACGCCAGCGGCGAGCCCGGAAACGCCCTCTTCGCCGAAGACACGGCCCCTGCCCGCGCCTTCGACGAGATCGCGAAGAGCATCGCCCAAATCAAGGTCCGCAGACGCATCAAGGTCTTATAACGCTCGATAACAGAACCAGAGCGTCGAGAAACGCCCCCGCTATCCGTGGCGGGGGCGTTTCCCTTGTCTTCAGGCCGATAGGGATCGGAGAGCTGGCCCGGGGGAGGAGGGTTATGCGGCGGCAGTGCCGCCAGGCGTCCGTCTAGCCATGCGGCGCCCGACAGCGGCGTTTGTGGATCATCGGATCCGAGGGCGGGACGCCCACGAGGAGATACCTTCGTGAACACCGCTGTGAGCGGATCATCTCCAAGGGCAGCGGAGGAGATAGGGTCGCCGCCGCCTGTCGCCGCCGTATCTAGCGTGCCAGACGGATCCGGGGAAAACCGGAGAACCGCGCCCGGAGCACTTCCACGTCGTCTTGATTGACGAAGCCGGCGCTCGCCGCGACCCTGCGCTTCACCTCGTCCTTCTCGATAACAGTGACGGTGCAGGAGATCGTGTCGCTGACGAAGACTGGCGCCAGGTACTCGAAGGACATCTCCGTGGCGAGGAAACCGAGCAGCCCGCCTATGTGTGTCAGCATGCTCCCGGTGAGGAGACCGGGGATAGTCAACCGTCCATACCAGCTCTCCCGGGCGAAGGCTTCGTCTTGATGGTAAGGGTTGTAGTCGCCGGTCACACCGCAAAACAGTGCTACGTCCCCGCCGGTGAAGGTGCGCCGGAACGTGAAGGTCTGCCCGACGTACATCTCCTCGAAGGCTTCTCGTAACCGTTCTTTGAACTCCGGCGTCGCTTCTGACATTGAGATCCTATCTTCTCGTGCGGTCAAATCCGGCGCCTTGGAGGACTTCGCCTCGTCAGGTTCCGGTTTTCGCCCGGTGCCATGCCAGGGCGTCCTCCACGCGATCATTGCCCCAGAAGAGCTCACCGCTGACCACGAAGCTCGGGGCGCCGAAGATCCCGAGCTCTATGGCTCTCTGCGTATGGTTGCGTAGGCGCTGCTTGTTTTCAGGTGTCTGGGCACGCTCGACGATCTCCACGCCCGGCTGGCCAAGTTCGTCGAGGATCGACCGAATCTCCACGTCGTCCCCGATCTCGCGATCCTCGGCGAAGTTGGCCCGGAAGACTGCCCGGACGAAGTCGGGGAGCCAGGGCTCGAATTCCGCGTTCGCCAGGCACGCGACCCGGGCGGCGAGTAGGCCGTCACGCGGGAAGCGCGACGGCCTCGCAAACGGAACACCGTACTTCGCGCACAGACGCTCCATGTCTCGCCACATATACCGTCCCTTCGCCGGGTAAACGTTGAAGGGGGAGTCGTCCCAGCCCTGCTCCTTGAAGATAGGACCCAACAAGAACGGTCTCCAGGAGACTGCTACGCCAGCTATGTGGGCTACGTCCTCGATCCGGCAGGCCGTCAGATAAGAGTACGTGCTACCGAACTCGAACCAGAACTCGAGATCGGGTACGGTCACTATATACCTTGGACCTTGGCTAACTGTGCAGCACCTCTACCATCTTGCGCACGTCGTTGGCGCTCTCCTCTAGCTGGGAGCGCTCGTCTTCGAAGAGGTCGTTGAGGCCGTACTCGCACTGCAGATATGTGGCGCAGGGGAGAATGCGCTTCTGGTCTAGGAGGCGCGTCGATCATCTCGGCGATGGTGACCCAGCGCAACGTCACCGGGCTCTTCGGGCACCTGTTCCTCACGACAGTCGACTTCCGTGTCTTCGCGTGGAGCTCCTGCAAGGTCAGCCCGCCGCCGCGCGCTCGCTCGTTCGCCCGGCGGCTAGTCGATCAGCCCGCTCCCCTTCACCGCGTCGCGCTCCTCCTTGAGCTCGTTCACAGTGATGTCGATCTTCGATTGCGCGAACTCACCGATCTCGAGCCCCTCAACGATCTCGTAGTTGCCGCCCGAGAGCCGCACCGGGAACGACGATATGAGGCCCTCCTCCACGCCGTACTCACCACCCGACGGGATCGCCATCGAGCGCAGGCCGTCAGCGCCCAGCGCCCAGTCGCGCACGTGGTCGATTGCCGCGTTGGCCGCCGACGCCGCTGACGACGCGCCTCGCGCCTCGATGATCGCGGCGCCGCGCTGGCCAACCTGCGGCATGTACTCATTCTCGTACCAGTCCATGTCGACCTGATCGACGGCCCGCTCGCCCTTCACCGTGGCGTTGAAGAGGTCGGGGAACATCGTCGGCGAGTGGTTGCCCCACACGACGAGGTCCTGGATGTCCTCGACGCCGACCGACAGCTTCTGGGCGAGCATCGAGATCGCGCGGTTCTCGTCGAGCCGCGTCATCGCGGTGAAGCGCTCGTGCGGCACGTCGGGCGCGTTGCTCATCGCGATCAGCGCGTTCGTGTTGGCCGGGTTGCCGACCACCAGGATCCGCACGTCGTCGGCTGCGCCGGCATTGATCGCCTCGCCCTGTGGTTTGAAGATCGCCCCGTTCGCCTCGAGCAGGTCGGCGCGCTCCATCCCCTGCTCGCGGGGCTTGGCGCCGACCAGCATGGCGACGTTGGCGCCGTCGAAAGCCTCCTTCGCGTCGGCGGTGATGTCGATGGATTCGAGCAGCGGGAACGCGCAATCGTGGATCTCCATCGCGGTGCCCTCGGCGGCCTTCAGCGCTGGCTCGATCTCGAGTAGCTTAAGCTTGATCTTCTCGTCGGGGCCGAGCATTTGGCCCGAGGCGATCCGGAACAGCATCGCGTAACCGATCGCGCCCGCGGCGCCGGTCACAGTGACAGTCTTCGACATCAGGTGATCTCCTCCTTGTAGCTCCTACCCGCTAATGATAGAGGAACTCACATTTCTCTGCCGCGACTCATCACAGTAAAATGCTCTCAAACCCTTTTCGGACAAGCAGGGAGGATTTTTGGAGATAACGCAGGCGATACAGTCACGCCGTAGTGTCGGCATCGTAAAGCCGGACCCGGTACCCCGCGAGCTCGTCGAGAAGGTACTCGAAAGCGCTATCCACGCCCCGAATCACAAGATCACCGAACCCTGGCGCTTCCACGTCTTCGCTGGTAAGGGCCGCGGCGAGTTAGCCCGCGCCCGCGCCGAACTCGCGAAGATACAGGCCGAGGCCGAAGGCGAGGAAGCGGAACTGGCCGCCGGAAGAATAAGCCGCGAGCGCAAAAAGGCCTTCCGCGCTCCGGTGGTGATAACGGTGATCTCCGGCGGCGGCCGCGACGAGGTGGAGACGCTGGAGAACTACGCGGCCTGCGCCGCCGCCGTCCAGAACATGCAACTGACCGCCCACTCCCTGGGCCTCGCTACCATCTGGCGTACCGGCGTCCACGCCTACCACCCGTACATGCGCGACTTCTTCGGCCTCGAAGACGGCGATAAGATCGTCGCCTACCTCTACCTGGGCTATCCCGATGTAGGCGAGCGCCCCCGGCGACGCGAGCCCGCCTCCACGAGGACCGTCTGGCACGAGGGCTGAGGAGCGTTCTTGGCAACCGCCTTCCGCAAGCTCGCGGGAAGCACTTTCCCCAAAAAATCTGTCGAACCGGATAATAGGAGATCTAGCCAAAGCTCCTCTCGGAGAGCTGGCCGTCGACGACCTCGATCGCTCGTGCGACGCCGTCCTCGGTTCGTATATTCTCCCCCAATTCGGCGGCGCGGCGACACATCACGCCGTCCGTGGTAACGGCACGGATCGTGCCGGCCAATCGCTCGACCGTGAGCTTTCTCTGCGGTATGGGCTTGGGGCCCGCGCCCAACTCGTGGACGCGCTTCCCCCAGAACGGCTGATCTCCGAACGACGGGCAGACGACCGTTGGTCTGCCGGCGCGCAAACCTTCCGCGGTGGTGCCGGCTCCGCCGTGATGCACCACCGCGGCCATATGTGGGAACAGCCAATCGTGTGGCGCGAATTCGATCACACATACATCGTGGGACACGTCGTGTGGCATTCCCGCGCGGCCCGTAGCCAGCACCCCGCGTTGCCTCGACTCTCTCAGGGCCGCCAGTGCGATGGCGTAGGAACTCTCCGGGTCGCGCACGGTAGGGCCGAAACCGATGTACACGGGCGGCGGCCCGACGGCCAGGAATTCGGCCAGGTGAGCCGGCGGACGCCAGCCTTCCAGGTGGTTCAGAAACCAGTACCCCGTTACCGTCGTCGAGGAGTCCCAGTCGGCGGGAGCGGGAACGACGTGCGTGCTGCAGCAGTAGAGCCGGCGGATCGGCTCGCCGCTAAGCTCCAGTTCGCTCGCCAGAAAGCGGCGTGGCGGAAGACCTAGGGTCTCCGAGCGCCAGCGATTGATCATGCGATGGTACGGCGCGACGAGCAAACGGAGCAACGCCCCGTAGCTCGCCTTGTTGAAGAAACCGCCCAGGTTGGGAAGCGGCAGGACCGGCGTTGGAAAAGCTCGGGTCGGCGAGAACGCGGGAACCGGGTGAGCCAGGAAACCGGGGACGCCCAGGGCCTCGGCTATGTGGTAGCCGCCCAACGCCTTCGGATGGTAGACGATGGCGTCCGCTCCTCGAGCCGCCGTCCACTCCTCGTCGAGCATCCGCCGTATCGTGGGCATCAGCTTCTTTATCGTGCCGAAGAGGTTCTTTCCGGCGAGTGCGGCCTTTCCTTCCGGCGACTGCGCGAGCTCCAGAAAGTCCACGTCCAGGGCAGCATAGTCAAGCCCTCGCTCCGAAATAGACGACTCGAAGCCTTTGCCGGTGATAAAGGTCACCTCATATCCTGCTTCCTTCATCCCGGCGCCGAGCGCGACGTACGGTTGGACGTCGCCTTGCGTCCCGATGGTCAGTATCGCGACGTTCACGCAGGACCCACCTTCGACGATCCCTTCATCCCCAAAACCGTAGCTTACCTTCAGATACGGCTATCTTCGGTGTGTACTAGCCGTAACCAGTATTCTCTCACACCGCGGTCACCGAGCCGGTTCCCAGACAGGCGCGTACCGCAACCCCCCGAGGGGTAAACTCGTACAAGGAGACCAGAATCTATCTGAGGAGGAAGCGATGAAGACCTTGTTGAGGCGGCTGGCGATAATGGCCGCGCCGATAATCTGGCGCAAGATCCAGGAGCGCCGCCGGAGAGGGCGGCACCGCTAGACGCTATTTCATTCCTCCCAGGGCACGCCCTCAAAGTTGTCTTCGGCCTTGCGGACGGCGACGACGAAGTCTTGCGGGTCGTGGTAGAGGATGACTGCGGCGTTGCGCTCCGCGGCCTCGGTGAGGACCTCGATGCGGTTTTTGCGGGCGGCTTCGGGGTCGGTGTCCACGCCGGCTATGAGGTCCGGGTCGAACCAGATCTTGGCCGGCGCGAGGTCCGCCGTGAAGAGTGCCGCGTCGCCGCCGGACTCTATCCAGGAGATCTGGTGTCCCTCCGCGTGCCCGCTCCTCAGCTCGACGCGTAGACCCTCGACTATCTCGGCATTCCCCTCCAGAAGCTCGCACCACCCCTCCTCGACGCCCTTCTCGACCGCCGGCACAGCCTCCCTGCGGCCGTCCCCCTCGGGCATGTTGCGCCCCTCCTCCAGCGCGGCCTTTTGGACGTAGACAGTCGCGTTCGGGAAGCATGGCGGGTCGATGGCCCAGCCGACATGATCCACGTCCAGGTGTGAGAGGACGACGTGGGTGATGTCCTCGGGCGCGTGGCCTACCTCCGATAACTGGTCCATGAGGTTCTCCTCGCGCTTGAGCTCGTAGCGGCCCTCCAGGTACTCGGGCAGCTCGGGACCGAAGCCGGCGTCCAGGAGGACGAGGGCGTCTCCGGTCTCCACGAGGACCGCGTGCATGGAGCCCTTGATCTTGGCGTTCTTTGACCCCTCGCCGAAGAGGTTGCCGGCGCTGGTTATGAAGGTGCCGTCGTCGAGCACGCGAACCCTGATCGAGCCCACGTCCAGAGAGCTGCTGGCCATCGTTCTCCTCCCGCCCTTGGAGTATCCGGGGAAGACAAATCCCCACCTTAGCGAGGACAGCATACAAGATTAAAGTCCGGCGGGTTTTGTGCCGATAACGTCTTCGAAGGACGAAACTCGACGAGGAGGAACGAGGGAGAACATGCCCCGCTACGGACGCCGCGTAAACCTCTCACGCTTCGCGGGCAGAACCATCAAGCTCAGCTTCCTCGCCAAGACGGACGAAGAACGCCCCACCACCTTCTACGTAGACGAGGTGAATTTAGAATAGCGCTAACTATTCCAGCGGACAGCTGTTAGCCAGGCAAACCGTGGGCGGCGAGAAGGCGGCTCGTTCGAGCAAGCGTGCCGGGAGAGCAGCGATCCTGTCAGGGGCTGGCGTGGGTCCGAACAAGAGCTGACAAGTTAGCGTGATCTGGCGGCCGTAGCGATAGCCTTTCCCAGAGTCTTCGGATGCTTGAGCAGCGAATAGACCGGGGCGTCGCCGGTGAAGCCTTCGACGAGGGTGCGCCGGGCCTCGGGGTCTTTCTCGCAGGCCTTGAAGAAGGGCTCCATCATGCGCAGGTTCGGGACCAGGTTCGTGAGGGCGTAACCGGAGAGGTGCTCTCTGGCTCGCTGGCGCCGCAACTGGGTCGCGTACCCCTTGAGCAACGAGGCCGAGTAGTCGTTGCGTGCTCGGGCCTCGTGCGCGAAGGATGCGGCCAGACGCCCGGACTCTATGGCGTAACCCACACCCTCGCCGCTTATGGGGTGGATCATGCTCGCCGCGTCCCCGACGGTCATGAGACCCTGCGTGGATCTCTTCGCGCCCCACATCCCCATCTTCAAGGACCAGCTCTTCGCCGGACCCTCGGGCTCGGCGCCCTCGAGCCAGCCCGCCATCTCCGGCTCCTCTAGAAAGCGGTCGAAGAAGTCTTTGAGGTTGCGCCCTGTACGGGCGAGCGTCTTCGTCGAAACTCCAGCCCCGACGTTCGCCCGGCCGTCGCCGAAGTAGAAGACCCAGCCGTAGCCGGCCCCGTGCTCGTTCATGTCCTTTGTGATGAAGACGTGCAGGTCCTCCCTGTTCGGCCCGGAGACGTTCCTGAAGTACTGCCGTCTGGCTACGGAGTTCTGGTGCGCCTTCATCCCCTCGCCGGCGAAACCTCCGACCCCGTCGGCGGCGACGACCAGCGGCGCCTCGTAGAGCAGGTTCTCCCCGTTCGACGCCGCTTCGACGCCGATGACGTTGCCCGCGGGCGACCGGAGGAGCCTGGTGGCGCGGACGCCGCTCCGGAAGTCGGCGCTGGCCTCTTGCGCTCGTCCGAGGAGGCGGGCGTCCGTTTCCTGGCGGGCGGCCACGTAGCCGTGGGGGCCGTGGAGGGTGGGGGGGACCTTCTGGCGTAGGTAAGCGGTTTGGGTGTAGATGGAGAAGCCCGAGAACTTGCCGTGGCGCGGCTCGTCCAGCCAGTCGCCAAGGCCCATGAGCGAGATCTCCTCGGCGGCGTGGGGCATAAGCCCGTCGCCGCAGGGCTTGTCGCGCGGGAACTCCTGCCGGTCGAGTAGCAGAACCGAAAGCCCAGCCCTCGCCGCGTAGTAAGCCGCCGCCGACCCGCCTGGTCCCGCTCCAACCACGATCAGATCCGCCCGTTCCGCCATCCCTCACCCGCCTCTCCAGGTCCTTCATCGCGTCGACTACTGGCGCCGTCTTCCGGCACCGGACCATTATACTTCTACCCCACGCGCCGCTATCCAAGCAGACGAGCCGCTCGTAAAGGAGGCAGAAAAAGGTGGTAGACCGCAACCGCCCGGCCCGCTACGAGGTGGGTGACAGAGCCGCCCTCAAAGCCACGGGCCAACCCGTCGAGATACTCGAAGTCCGCCGGGGCGAGTTCGTCCCGGACTTCGTCTACAAGGTGCGTGTGCTAGCTGAGAAGCCCGCCCGCCCCTACAATCTCTCAGTACCCGAACACGATCTCTCGGACTTCGCAGTTTAGAGCTGTCAGTTATCAGTCGTCAGTAGAAACGTTTGGTCGCTACCCCAAGCGCCCGCACTATGCTGTTCTATCTCCTGGCGGTCTTCGGTTCGGTTTGAGAGACTCTCGACGCTCGTATTGACGGCTCGTAGACGGTGACGTTCGTACGGACTGCATCGCGAAAACGCTAGACCATAAACTGAAAACTGACAACGGCGAGGTTAGAAGCCTTCGCCACTCGTGACGCTCAGGTAGGCGACGTCCACGAGGGGTACGCCGGTTTTGAGGGCGCGTTTTACGGCGCGCACCAAGGCTTCGGCGGCGACGCCGGAGTCGGGGAAGTGCCCGTCGAGGAGGCGGGCGGCGCGGGCTACCTCGTAGAAGGAGAAGCGGCGACGGTCGCCCGTGAGGTCGTAGACCGCTTCGAGGACTTCGAGCCTCAGCGAGATCAGCTGCTCGAGGCGCCAGCGGATCTCGTCGCCGGTGAGGTTCATGGTCTGGTAGAGGCGCGCGATCTCCGCGACCTGGGCGAGCGCCTCGGCGCGTTTGCCTAGCCGCGCCACCGAGCCCTCGTCGAGGTAACGCCGGGCGGTGATCCTGGCCAGAGCGAGCTTTCCTTTGGGCCCGTCGAAGCTCGCGAGCGGGCGCCAGCTTCCTGGGTCCGTCCCGCCGCCCACCGGGAGGCTCTCCGTCCGGACCTCCTCGCCCCCGACGAAGACCCGTGGGACGTGCCCACCCGCGTAGTAGGCGATCTGTCGGGCCATCGCGCCCGCCTTCTCGGCCTCTCCCGGAGCTCTCCCAGCCCGGATCTCCACCCACCGCCGGACTGTCCCGGAGTAGAGCCGCTCCAACGCCCGCCAGGTCGCGTCGCCCCGGAGATCCAACTCCCCAGGCTTCTCGGTGACCACCGAGACCTCGACCCCAGGCGAACGTCCATCGTCGTCGTAGGCCGCCTCGACGGCCCGCAGAAGCTCCTCGAACTCCTCGTCCACTGCTCCGGAGAGGTAGCGTCTCCGCTCCGCCGGCAGGACGTACATGAGCCGGCTCTTGATCCTGCGCTCCTTGCCTTCGGCGGCCTTGAGCCGGTCTATGGCCTCGTAGAGCTGCCGGCGCCGCTCGTAGACCAGTGTCGAGAGCCGCTCCACCTCGTCGTCGGTGGCGAACCCCTCGGACTCAGCCCACGCGTCGTCGCGGGCGGCGCAAGCGGCCTCGTGGGCGTTCTCCGCCCGGATCACCGCCTTCTGCTGCTCCGCGCGTATGAGCTGGGCCTCCCCCAGCTCGCGCTCCAGGGTCTCTATTGTGGAAGACACAAAAGCCCTTCCCGCTCCTCACCAACCACTCCTCTACACCCGCATTCTACAGCAACCAAAAAAGAGCGACGTTCTGTAAGCGCTCGCCATGTTGCGCGAACACCGCTATGCGGCTAATCTTCAGGTAACGCAGGTCTTCAGGGAGGAGAGGCGGATGGACTTCAACACGGGGAGCAGCGGCGGGAGGCCGGACGACCAGTCGCGACCGCTGTACGGCGGAGAGACTGGCGGACCCGCGAGCGGTCCTCCGCGGGGACCGGCGGGGAGTCCGGGAGGGGAGTTCAACCTCCAGGATCCTGTCGGTAGTTTCGTGAGAACCGTCCAGGGTGTGCTTCGCAGTCCGGTGGCTTTCTTCCGGGGCATGGCCCGGCAGGGCGACTTCATAAACCCGGCGATCTTTGCGTTGATATGCGCCCTGATCTCCGCCGTGCTTGGCGGCGTTCTTGGTTTGATACTCGCTCCGCTCTTCGCCGGCCCGGGTGATACTGGTGAGGCGTTCGCAGGTGGTATCGGGGGGTTCGTATTCAACCTAATCCTCACGCCTATATATGCGGCGATAGCTCTGCTTATAGCGTCCGGCGTCTTTCACCTGCTCGTGTTGCTCTTCGTGAGACCTAGTAACGCTGGATTTGAGGCGACCTTTAGGGTTGTTTCTTACTCCTGGGTCTATCAGCTCATAAGCTGGATACCAATCATCGGGTGGATAGCAGGCCCCATTTACGGCGTCGTCCTGTCGATATTCGGTATCCGGGAAGTTCACAACACGACCACGGGCAGGGCGGCTGCCATAGTCCTGATCCCTGTAGCCGTGATCCTGTTCTTCGTGCTCGTACTCGTCGCCCTGGTAGGCGCCGCTTTGTTCTTCGGAACACAACAGCAACAGTTCTAACAAGCAACTTAGAAGAGCAGAACCGGCTTGTATCGATGGACGGGAAGAGGGCTAAGACGTAGTTCACTGTCCGACCGAGCGGTACTGATAGTTTTGCTCCGACGGCCGAGGTGGCTTTGATGGTCATATCGAGACGCGCTAAACAGGCGTTTGCCGTGATTGCCAGGGAGCCGGGGTGAAGGTGGGCTTCGACGCCGGAGGTAGTCTGCCGTCAGCCGAGCTTTTACGTGACCGCTATACTGAGTGGGGATGAAAGGAAAAGGGTAAGAAAAGGCGAAAAGAGAGGGCAAGGGGGTTATTCGTGGCGCAGACAGTGACGCTTATACCGGGGGACGGCACCGGACCGGAGGTAACCGACTCGGTCAAGGAAGTGATAGAGGCTCTCGGCGTAGACATCGAGTGGGAAGTAGCCGAGGCCGGCGAGACCGTTATGGAGGAGGAGGGGACGCCCCTGCCGGAGAGCGTTCTAGAGTCCATCCGGCGCAACAAGGTGGGCCTCAAGGGGCCGCTGACGACGCCCGTGGGAGCTGGCTTCCGCTCGGTTAACGTGGCCTTGCGCAAGGAGTTGGACCTGTACGCGAACGTCCGGCCGAGCCTAAGCCTGCCGGGCATCGAGGCGCCGTTCGAGGACATAGACCTCATCATCTTCCGCGAGAACACCGAGGACCTGTACGCCGGGGTCGAGCATATGGTGGGCGAGGATGCCGCGGAGTCTATCAAGATCATCACGAGGGCGGGCACCGAGCGCATCTGCCGTCTGGCTTTCGAGCAGTCGAAGGAGCTGGGGCGCAAGCACATCACGGTCGCTCACAAGGCCAACATCATGAAGTTCACCGACGGCCTCTTCCGGGACGTCTTCTTCGAGGTTTCCAAAGACTACGAGAACGACTTCGAGGAGATCGACGACCGCATCGTAGACAACATGAGCATGCAGCTCGTGATGAAGCCGAACGAGTACGACGTGGTAGTCTGCCCGAACCTCTACGGTGACATCCTCTCCGACATCTGCGCCGGTCTGACCGGGGGCTTGGGGGTAGCGCCGGGCGCGAACATCGGGGACGAGATCGCCGTCTTCGAGCCGGTTCACGGCAGCACCCCGAAGTACGCCGGGCAGAATCGGGCGAACCCGCTGGCGACGCTCCAGTCGGCGAGGACCATGCTCGAGTACCTGGAGATGAACGAGGCCGCCGAGAGGATGCAGAAGGCCATGGAGGCTGCTCTGGAGAGCCCCGAGACCCGCACCAAGGACCTCGGTGGCTCGGCGGGCACCAAAGAGTTCACCCAGGCGATAATCTCGAACCTCGAGTAGCCGCGTAACAGAGAGTTATACTCCAGGTTACAGAGAATTTACTCTATCCGTGGTGATTAGTCTTTGAGTACCCGGTAGACTGATCAAGCGCCGGGTACTCTCGTCAAGGACCGGGCGAGACGGTGTCTTCTGTAACTCGAGGTCGGGAGGATCGATGCGCGCCCTTGTGACTGGCGGTGACGGTTACCGCGGTTGGCCTAAGGTTCTGTACCTCTCGGTGCAGGGTTGCGAACTTTCCGTAGCAATCGAGAGAGGCGCGCCGTTGCGAGGCGGCGAATACGCGGCTCATGCACTTGGGGTCGGAGACACACCTACTCGGCGAGGAGAGGGTGGGCGGTTGCTCCTCACGGTGATGGAGAACCGGGACCACGTCCATCCTGAGGCCTCCGTCTCGCGGGTAGACTGGCGCTGACCGCGCTGCAAGAGACAAGGGCTCTCACCGGTTCGAACGTGTTGCGGATCGCGTTCTTCACCGAGACCTTCTTGCCGGCGACCGACGGCGTGGTGACGCGCCTGCGGCACACCATTGAGGAGTTGCGGCGGGCGGGGGACGAGGTTCTCGTTTTGGCCCCCAGGTACCCTAACGGGGGGCCGGACTCCTACGCGGGCGCCCCGATACACCGGGTCTTCGGCGTCCCGTTTCCACCGTATCCCCAGGTACGCCTCTGTCCGCCGCATCCCGGCATCGGGCGTGCCCTCAAGCGGTTTGGGCCTGATCTCATACATGCCGTGAACCCGTTTATCCTCGGTCCCGGCGGGGCGTTCTACGCTCGGCGCAACGAGGTCCCGCTCGTGGCTTCTTACCACACGAACGTGGCAGCCTACGCTCGCTTCTACGGGTTCGGCTTCATGGAGAACGCGACCCGCTCCTGGACGCAAGCCTGGCACAACAGGGCCAACGTAAACCTCTGCACCTCCGAGGCGACCCGCCACTACCTCCTGAGCGAGGGCATAAAGCGCGTTCGCCTCTGGCCCCAGGGCGTGGACGCCCGCCTCTTCCACCCGTCACACGCCTCTCCCAGGTGGCGTGAGAAGCTCTCCGGCGGCCGGCCGGGGGACAAAATCCTCCTCTACGTCGGCCGCCTCGCTCCCGAGAAAGGCATCGAAAGCCTCAAGGCCGCCCTATCCGCCACCCCGGATACCTGCCTCGCCATCGTCGGCAAAGGCCCCATCCGAAAAGACCTCGAGAGGGAGTTCGCCGGCACGCGGACGGTCTTCACCGGTCTCCTCACCGGCGAGGACTTGGCGGCAGCCTACGCCTCCGCCGACCTCTTCGTCTTCCCCTCGACCACGGAGACCCTCGGGATGGCCATGATCGAAGCTCTCGCCTCCGGCGTTCCGGTAATCGCGGCCCGCAGCGGCGCCATCCACGAGGTCGTCTCCGAGGGCGAGAACGGCCTCCTCTACGAGCCCGGCTCCGACGAAGAGCTCGCGGCCGCCGTCCGCCGCCTTCTCGGGGACGACGCGTTGCGCCGCTCTTTTGGCCTGAGAGCACGGGCCGCGGCCGAAGAGCGCGATTGGAAAACCTCGACGGCCACGCTGCGCAACTACTATGAGGAGGCGCTTGACCTCCGACCTTGAAGCCGTCCGAGGACGCTTGTAAGAGGTTGCGGGTCGTGCTAAATTATCCTCGCGCGAGCAACGCGGAAGTAGCTCAGCTGGTAGAGCATCACCTTGCCATGGTGAGGGTCGCGGGTTCGAATCCCGTCTTCCGCTCTGACCCGGACCGGCGGCACCGGCGACGTGGCCGGCACCGGCGCAGCTTCGCTGGGCGACATGGCCGAGTGGTTAGGCAAGGGTCTGCAAAACCCTGTACCCCGGTTCGATTCCGGGTGTCGCCTCTCGGGCTCCCGATAAGGGCCGTGAGAAGGGCGCAATATAAGGGCGATTAGCTCAGGGGGAGAGCGCTTCCTTGACGCGGAAGAGGTCAGTGGTTCGAATCCACTATCGCCCACCCATTAAAACGTGTCGATTTGCAGGCAAAACACAGTAAACAGGAAGCTCCGACCAGGGTAGCCGACGCGACCACCGGGCCGGGATCCTCAGGGCTCCGGCCCCAATTGTGTTATAGTAATAATGTAGTCAAAGATGTGGGTTTTATGGTGACCGGAGCGCCGCCCTCGACGAGAGGAGCGGCTTTTTATTGCGGTGGAGCCCCAGGAACAAGGAAGGCGGGCTCCAATATATGGCCCAAGGAACGGTCAAGTGGTTCAACGACGATAAAGGCTACGGCTTTATCTCCCCAGACGAAGGCGGCGAAGATCTCTTCGTTCACCACAGTGGGATAGCGGGCGACGGCTTCAAGTCGCTCGACGAGGGCGCCAAGGTCTCCTACGAGGCGACCCGCGGCCAGAAGGGCATGCAGGCGGACAACGTCTCCATGGCCTAACCAGTACGTAACCGCATAGACGGTAGGGCCGGAGACCTTCTGGGCTCCGGCCTTTTTGTTCACGTATAGACCCGTGGACGGCAAGAATTGCCGTCCACTTATCATAGAGGGCAGCCTCTTTTTGGGAACGGGTTCAGAAAAGAAAGAAGGAGATGTTGGCGATGAGCGAGCACATCGAGGCGCGCTACGATGTACAAGAGGTCGAGATGGGCGAGGTCTACACTTGGCGCCCAGAGAGTGTCGTGGTCGAGTGTGGCTGCGGCGAGAGGCCGACCCTCACCGCCTCCACGACCACCTGCGGCGGGTGCGGTGCGGACCACGAGGCGGCCGCCCGAGAAGGGCTGACCGCCGGGCAGTCGGGGGACGAGGCGATGCATCCTTGGCGCTACTAACCAAGCAGGTCCCACACCGCCGACCGGGCCGGGGTCCTTTCCTTCTCGGAGCTCCGAACCCTCGCCGCCCGTGAGAAGCAGTCCTGGCGGCCCTCAGCTAATATGATGGCATGGCTTACGAGCTGAAGAACACCGCCAACGCGGAGGGCATGCGGATGCTGCACCGGGAGTGGGAGCTCCTGCTAGATCTCGCCGAGCGCTACGGCTGGCGGCGGGCGAAGGGCAGGGACTACGCCCGGGGCGGCAAGTTCTTCCACATGGACGCCGTTGGTATGTCGGCCGCTCTTGCCCGGGCCCTGCCCGATATACCTCTCGTCTACATCAATGGGCTCACCGAGGAGGAGCGCTCGCGAGCGGCACCGCTGCGGGAGTTGGAGGCCAGTCCCGGGTACGAGCAAGGCGATCCTCTCGTCTACTTCAGCGGACCCGGGCGCGTCACGTTGGAGCACTTCATCCGTATAGCGTCGGGGCCCTTTGAGGTCCGTCCGTCGAGCGGCTTCAGCGGCAAGTTCTAGATCCGCCGCCGGTAGACGTCCATCTCACGCGTGTCAGGCTCCGCGCCCTTTTACTTTGCTAGCCGAAGGTTCCCATCAGCTTGAGTAGCAAACCGGCAACCGCATACAGAACCCCCAGCGATAGCCCGGCGAGGCGCAAGAGGAAACTCCTGCGGACGGCGGCGAGGGCGAACAGCAGTGCGCCACCAGCAACGCCGGCAGGGGCGCGAGCAGTGGGAGCGCCCCTGCGCTATCCACGGAGACGGGGAGCTACTCTACTGGTCGGGTAGAATCACGTTTCTGAATTAGAGAATCACAAGTGTTGGAGGAGCGGTGTATGGCTGCGGTTAGGCTGCCCGACGGTAGAGAACTCCCGGTAGAGCCGGGCGAGAAGGCGCGGGACGTGGCCGAGAAGATCGGCAAACGGCTCGCCCGGGACGCCGTGGTCGCGAAGCTGAACGGCGAGTTGATAGACCTCGACGCTCCGCTGGATGGGGATGGGGACTTCGAGGTCGTGACGAAGGACTCCGCCGAGGGACTTGAGGTGCTACGGCACTCGACGGCGCACGCGATGGCGCAGGCGATAATGGAGCTGTACCCTGGAAGTAAGCTCACCATCGGCCCTCCCATAGAGAACGGCTTCTACTACGACATCGAGGTTGACGGCAAGATCTCCGACGAGGATCTGCCGCGCATCGAGGAGAAGATGCGCGAGGTTGTCGAGCGGGACCTCCCGATCGTGCGCGAGGAGGTTACGAAGGCCGAGGCCGAGGAACTGTACCGGGATAACCCGTACAAGTGGGAGATAGTCTGCGACCTCGAAGACGGCGATATAACGCTCTACCGTCAGGGCGAGTTCGTGGACCTGTGCCGCGGTCCTCACGTGCCGAGCACCGGCAAGCTCGGGGCGTTCAAGCTGCAAAACATCGCCGGGGCCTACTGGCGCGGGGACGAGAAGAACCCGATGCTCACCCGGGTCTACGGTACCGCCTGGCCGACGGAGAAAGAGCTAAAGGCGTACCTGAGAAGGCTGGAGGAGGCGAAGGCCCGGGACCACCGCAAGATCGGCAAAGACCTCAAGCTCTTCACCTTCTCGCCGGACGTGGGCGCCGGGATACCGCTCTTCTTGCCTAAAGGCGAGACGCTACGGCACCTCATGGAGGAGTACGTGCGCGAGGTCCAGACGCGACATGGCTACGAGCACGTCTGGACCGGCAACCTGGTGAACGAGCAACTCTACGCCAAGAGTGGGCATCTCGAGCACTATTGGGACGCCATGTTCCCGCCGATGGTCGACGGGGAGACGCGCTACCGGCTAAAGCCGATGAACTGCCCGAGCCACATGACGCTCTACAACACGGAGGCGCACTCGTACCGGGACCTCCCCTTGCGCTACGCCGAGTTCGCGACGCTCTACCGCTACGAGAAGAGCGGGGAGTTGACGGGCCTCACGCGGGTGCGGGCGCTAACCCAGGACGACGCGCACGTATTCTGCACCGAAGATCAAATCCAAGAAGAGTTTGCTCGCGCCCTCGAAATAATCCGCGAGGTCCTCGACACCTACGGCTTCGAGGACTACAAGGTCCGTCTCTCCCTACGTGACCCGGACTCCGACAAGTTCGTGGCCGACGACGAGAAGTGGGCGCGGGCCGAGAAGGCGCTCCGCGATGCGCTCGACGCTGCGGGCATCGCTTATGAACCCGTGGCGGGAGAGGCGGCGTTCTACGGGCCGAAGGCGGACTTCATGGCGAGGGACGTGCTGGGGCGGGAGTGGCAGCTCTCGACGATACAGGTGGACTTCATCCAGCCCGCCCGGCTCGGGTGCGAGTACGTCGGCGAGGACGGCGACGCGCACACGCCGGTCCTGCTGCACCGTGCGGTCACCGGAACCACGGAGCGCTTTATGGCGGTCCTCATCGAGCAGTACGGGGGGGTGTTCCCGTTGTGGCTCTCGCCGGTCCAGGCGGTGGTGATACCGGTCGCGGACCGGCACCTGGAGTATGCCCGCGAGGTGCGGGAGGCGCTTTCTTTGGAAGGTTTCCGGGTCGAGGTGGACGACGCGCTGATGAGCATGCAGAAGAAGATCCGGGAGAACGCCAGGCAGAAAGTGCCTTACCTGCTCATCGTGGGAGACTCCGAGGCGGGGGAGGGGACGGTCAACGTCCGCAAGCGCGGCGAGAAGGCGCAGGAGGCGGTAGGGATCGAAGAGTTCGCCGGGCGCGTGCGGGCGGAGGAGGTTGCGGAACGCAATTCTTATAGACGGCGGTAGTGGTGGCGGGGTATAATATGTTGCGTGGGTTAGGGTCCGTGTCCGCTCGATGCTTCGTCTGAGGAGCAGTTGTTCGCGGTTCGGCGGCCCGCAAAGTCCGTATCGGAAGGAGTGGTGTAAAGTAGCCGCGGAAGAAGAAACAAGGATCAACGGCCAGATCAGGGCCCGCTCGGTGCGTCTCATCTCCGAGAGCGGGGAGCAGCTGGGGATCAAGCATATAAGAGAAGCGATGGAGTACGCCGAGAAGCGCGACCTGGACCTCGTCGAGGTTGCGGCGAACTCGGACCCGCCGGTGGTCCGGATCATGGACTACGGCAAGTACAAGTACCAGAAGGAGCAGGCCCGCAAGGCCGCCCGCAAGAAACAGGTCAACATCAACGTCCGGGAGATAAAGCTCCGGCCGAAGATAGGCGACAACGACTTCAACACCAAGCGCGGCCACGTCGAGCGTTTTCTGCGCCACGGCGACAAGGTGAAGGTTACCATCATGTTCCGCGGACGCGAGGTGCAGCACCCGGATCTGGGCGAGAAGCTCCTCCGGAGGCTCGCGAGCGACCTCGACGAACTCGGGCGCATCGAGAGCCAGCCGAACCTCGACGGGCGCAACATGGTCATGGTCATGTCCCCCAAGAAGGATGCGGCTCCGAAGGGCGACGCCCCGAAGGACGACGCCAGAGGCGAAGCCGATGACGAGGCCCGCAGCCAACCTCAGGAGAGCGCCGCCCGCAGCTAACGTAACTCTTTGCTACAATAGCCACCGTTACGAGGCGAAACGGCTACTCCCGTGCCGCGAGCCTCGCTCCATGACGAAAAAAGACGAAACGCGGAGGAAGATAGATGCCGAAGATGAAGACTCACAAGGGTGCCTCGGGGCGCTTCGAGGTTACGAAGAAGGGCAGGATCAAGCGCCGCAGGAGTGGTCACAACCACATCTTGGAGAAGAAGTCCACCAAGCGTAAGCGCCGCCTGAACACCGAGACCACGGTGCATCAGTACGACGAGAAGCGCATCAAGCGTCTGTTGGGGGTGCGTTAGATGGCCCGCGTGTCACGCAGCCTCCACGCCCGCAAGAAGCGCAGGAAGGTCTTAGAGCAGGCCAAGGGCTATAGGGGGACGAAGAACAGCTCGTACAGGCGGGCCAAGGAGCAGGTCTGGAAGAGTGGAGTCTACGCCTATGCGGGGCGCAAGCAGCGCAAGCGAGATTTCAGGGCGCTCTGGATCCAGCGGATCAACGCCGGCGTGAGGGAGCACGGGCTCTCGTATTCCCGGTTCGTTCATGGCCTCAAGCTCGCCGAGGTAGACCTGGACCGCAAGATACTCGCGGATCTCGCCGCCACCGAGCCCGCCGCCTTCGCCGCGGTCGTCGAGAAGGCCAAAGACGCCCTCGATGGAGGCTCTGAAGAGGGCCGCTCCCAGGGAGAGGGGCGACGCGCTCGGGAGGCCGAGACCGACAACGCGGCGCGGGGCGCCGAGGTAGAGGCCACGGAGGCCGCCGAGCGGAAGGCCGATGAGCTGGACGTGGACCTTGAAGAGATCGAAGGCTCTGGTTCGGGCGGGCGCGTCTTGGTCGAGGACGTCGAGAAGGCAGGTGGCGAGGCAAGTGCCACCGACGCCGCCGAGCGCAAGGCCGATGAGCTGAATGTGGACCTCGACACGGTCGAGGGTACCGGCGCCAGCGGGCGCATAACCGTCGGGGACGTGGAGGACGCCGCAAAAGAAGAAAGCGAGAAGGCCGGCTAGGACTCCGGTGCCCTAACCGTTGTTCCGAAGGCTCTCCGCTCCGCGCCTGATCGTCCTCGGGTTCGCGGCGTTCATGGGCCTTGGGGCCTTGCTGTTGAAGCTACCGGCGTCCACCTACGGAGGTATCTCCTGGGTGGACGCCCTGCTCGTTCTGCTGTGCTCCTTCGTGTGCGTGAGGTCCTCGAGTTGCTTCGCTCTCCGAGGCTCTTCCGCTACGGTGCTGCAGGTGCTTCGACTTCCAGTAAACTACCCTTCGTCGGGCTAGGTTGGGGGTAGGACCAAACAACATGGCGGTAGAGTGAGCGGATGCCGGTTCGCGGCAGTTTGGGGTGCGGGGGGTGATCCCTGATGCCCCGGATCTCGGCTCCCCGGCTGATACTCCTCGCCTTCGCCGGTTTCATCTTGTTCGGTACCGCGCTGCTCAAGCTCCCCTACTCGCACTACGGTGGGATCTCCTGGCTCGACGCTTTCTTTGAGTCGGCGAGTGCGGTCACCGTCACCGGACTTCAGGTGGTCACCCCCGCCACGGATTTTACGCCTTTCGGGCAGGGCGTTCTGGTGTTCCTGATTCAGGTGGGTGGTCTGGGGATCATGACGGTCACCACGGTCGGAGCCCTGCTGTTGGGCCGCAGGTTGGGTTTCCGGGCGCTTCTGGTCGTTCGCGAGGAGATGGAGAGTCCAGGTTCGCCGCGCAACGTTCTACGCTTGATCGGTCAGGTGGCGGGCATAACGTTAGTGATCGAGTTGGTGGGGGCAGTCTTACTCGCGGCGGATTTCCTCGTGAGGGGATTCGAGCTGCTCGACGCTATCGGGTATGCGATCTTCCACTCCGTGAGCGCCTTTTGCAACGCGGGATTCGACATCTTCGAGCAAGAGGTGACTTACTACGCCAGCGACCCGGTCTTGAACCTCGTGTTCGTGGCCCTGATCATAACCGGCGGCCTCGGTTTTCCGGTTTTGGTTAACCTCTACTACTATTCCAGTATCAGACGGTTAACCCTGCACTCCAAGCTCGTGCTGGTTCCGACCGCGGTATTGCTGGTTATCGGGATCTCGAGCGTAGCGGCGCTGGAGTGGAACAACCCGGCCACGCTCGGCGGTGAGCCGCTCGGCACCAAGATCCTCGAGTCCCTCTTCCAGGGAACTACGCCCCGGACGGCCGGATTCTCCACGGTAAGCTACGAGGACCTGCGTGAATCGACCCTGACCATACAGACCGTGCTGATGTTCATCGGGGTCGCTCCCGCCTCGACCGGAGGGGGCATGAAGGTTACCTCCGTGGCCCTTGTCTTCCTGATCTTGCTGTCCCAGATTCGGGGGGAAGAAGACGTATCGGCGTTCGGCCGTCGCATCCCGCGTTCCCTCATCTCCAAGACTCTCGCGATCTCCGCCCTGTCGGCGCTGCTCGTCATCTCCGGAGCCGTTGCGCTAATAATCTCGGACGGGCTAAGTCTTCTTCCGGCCGTCTTCGAGGTCACCTCGGCGTTCGGAACGGTCGGGCTCTCCATCGGCGATACTACAAAGGAGTTAGGAGCTTTCGGTAAACTGCTGCTAGTGTTCGTGATGTTCCTCGGCAGGCTGGGACCCATAACGTTGTTCCTGGCCCTCAACGAGCGGAGCAGACCCAAGCGGTACAGCTATCCGGAGGAGGAGATAGCGGTAGGATGAGTAAACAGTTTGCGGTAATAGGGATGGGGCGGGTCGGTGCCTCCCTCGTCAGGACTCTGGACTCTCTGGGCCACGATGTCGTAGGCATCGACTGCGACGAGGACCTGATCCAGAACCTTTCGGACGAAGTACCCGACGCGCACCTGGTCACGGCGGACGCCACGGAGGGGTCAGTCTTGCGCGACCTCGGGCTTGAGCAGTTCGACGGGGCGGCGGTCGTAATCGGGGAAAACGTCGAGGCCAGCGTGCTCGTGACCCTCCTCCTCAAAGATCTCGGGGTGCCACTGGTCTTCTCGAGAGCGACCGGACCGCTGCACGTGCGGGTACTCGAAAAGGTCGGTGCCGATCACGTGATACAGCCGGAGAAGGAGTTCGGCGAGTTCCTGGCGCGCCAGATGTCCCTGCCCGGTATTCAGGACTACCTGGAGCTTGGCCAGGACGAGGCGGTTATCGAGATGGAGGTGCCCAGCGAATGGGTCGACAAATCCCTCGCGGATCTCCACCTCCACCGCAAAAAAGACCTGACGGTGTTGGCGATCAAGGGCGAAAACAAGGAAGGCACCCTGCCGCAGCCCGACACACCGCTCCAGGAAGGGGACGTACTGGTCATCGGCGGCCCTAAAAAGGAGCTCGATAACTTCGATCCCTCCGACATGTGATCTCCGCCGCCACCCTCAAGCGCCTCGCCAAACTCAAACAAAAGAAATACCGCGAAGCCGAGCGTCGCTTCCTCGCCGAAGGCCGAACCCTCGTAGAAGAGGCCGTCGTCTCGCCTACGCAATTCCTCACCGATCCCGACGATGTCCGCAGGCTCTCGACACTCACCACCCCGACCGGTCCCATCGCCGTCTTCCCGTTTCTCGACGTTCCCGCCAAGAAGCTGCTCGAAAAGAGCGACCGGATCGTCTTCCTTCACGGCGTTCAGGACCCGGGCAACGTCGGGACGGCCATACGCGCCGCCCACGCATTCGGGGCCGGGATCGCCCTCTCGACGGGCACCGCCGACCTCTACAACCCCAAGACCGTGCGGGCCACCATGGGCTCTATCTTCCACGCCTCCATCGCCCGGGAGGTACAACCCCTCGCGTTTCTGGAAGAGGCGCAAGCTTCAGGATTTGCTACGATCGCGGCGGTTCCCGAGGGTGGAGAGCGGCCTTCTTCGCTGTTCGCCGGAAAGCTCGTAATCGTGGTGGGCGCAGAGGGCGCCGGACTGCCGGAGGAGGTCGTCTCTGCCTGCCGGAGAACCGTGACGATCCCGGCGCTCGCAGCCTCTCTGAACGCGGCGGTAGCAGCCTCGATCCTGCTCTACGAGGCGTATATGCGTGTGCTACCATAGCGCCCTGATGATGGCGGTAGATCGTATAGAAGAGCTTCGTGAGGAGGCCCTCTCCGCCGTCGCGTCGGTGGGCTCCACCTCCGACCTTGAGTCCGTTCGCGTTAGGTACCTGGGCTGGAACAATTGCTCTGCCGAACTCACCGAGATAAAGAAGGGCATCCGAGATCTCTCCCCGGAGGAGCGCCGCGAGGTCGGCGGGGCCGCGAATAAGGCCACTAAAGAGATCGAAACCGCCCTCGCTGAAAGGCGAGAGGAAAGCGTCGCCGTCGCCGAACGCGAGAAGCGCCTGAGCTCGGAGGCCGTGGACGTCACGCTCCCCGGCGTGCCTTACCCGAAAGGGAGCCTGCACCCCTCGCTGCGCGTCATAGACGAGGTCGTGGACTTCTTCGTGGGACTCGGTTACAGGGTCGCCGAAGGGCCCGAGGTCGAGACCGACTACTATAACTTCACCGCCCTGAACATCCCGCCCGGCCATCCGGCGCGCGGGATGCAGGACACGTTCTTCCTCGACGAAGGGCTCGTCTTGCGGACGCACACCTCGCCGGTCCAGATCCGGACGATGCTCTCCCAGGAGCCCCCGGTCTACGTGGTCTGCCCCGGCAGGACCTACCGGCGCGACTCCGACCCGACGCATACCCCGATGTTCAACCAGATCGAGGGCCTGGCGGTGGATAAGGGGCTTACTTTAGGCCACCTGAAGGGAACGCTCGCGGCGATGGCTCGCCACGTCTTCGGCGAGGACGTCAGCCTGCGGCTACGGCCGAGCTACTTCCAGTTCACCGAACCGAGCGTCGAGATGGACGTGAGTTGCTTCGTTTGTGGTGGGAGCGACCCTAACTGCAAGGTCTGCAGGGGCGCCGGCTGGATCGAGATGGGTGGAGCCGGGATGGTTGACCCGGCGGTCCTCGAAGAGGTCGACTACGATCCCGAGGAGTACACTGGTTTCGCCTTCGGCTTCGGGCCGGACCGCATGGCGATGGTCAAGTACGGCGTCCCGGACCTGCGGCTCTTTTTCGAAGGCGACCTCCGCTTTCTCCAGCAGTTCTAGTTCGAGAAGGGAATACCTTGCGCGTTCCGCTTAATTGGCTCCGCGACTACGTAGACTTCGACCTTTCGGTCGAGGAACTGGTCGAACTCTTCTCCCTGCGCAGCCAGGAGGTCGACGGCGTCGAACGCCTGGGCGTCCTGGAAGGCGAGGTAGTGGTGGGCGAGGTAGTCGAGTTCGGCCAGCACCCGAACGCCGACCGGCTTAACGTGGCGAAGGTGGACCTCGGCGGTCAGGAGGTCCAGATCGTCGCCGGCGCCCCGAACCCCTACCCCGGCGCCCGCGTCCCCGTCGTCCTCCCCGGCAGCACTCTGGCCGACGGCCGCAAGCTCAAAAAGGCGAAGCTGCGCGGTCTCGAGTCGTACGGGATGATGATGAGCGAGCGCGAGCTGGGCATCTCGAATGACCACGGGGGCATACTCCTCCTCGAAGGAGATTACGAAGTCGGGCGTCCGGTCTCGGACTACTTCCCGGCCGGCGAAACGGTCCTGGAGCTTGACGTGAACCCAAACCGCCCGGACCTGTGGGGCATGATCGGGGTGGCCCGCGAACTCGCCGCCATCCTGAAGACGGCCTTCCGTGTCCCCGAGCCGCGCTTCGAGCCGACCGGAGAGCCGACGGACGACTACACTCTCCGGGTCGAAGCCGAAGACCTCTGCCCCCGCTACGACCTGCGCCGGGTCTCCGGCATCCGACCTGCTGGCGAGAGGGCTCCTTTGGAGATGCGTCGCCGCGTCCATGCAGCCGGGATGCGCCCCGTAAACGCGATCGTGGACGCCACGAACTACGTCATGCTCGAAACCGGTCAGCCCATTCACGCCTTCGACGCTCGCGAGGTCCGCGGCGGCATCGTCGTTCGGCGGGCACATCCAGGTGAGAAGATGACCCTCCTCGACGGCACCACCCGGCAGCTAGACGAGGAGATGCTCGTAATCGCCGACCAGGAGCGCGGCCTCGTAATCGCCGGCGTCATGGGCGCGGAAGATGCCGAGGTCGGCGACGAGACGAGCGACGTGCTTATAGAGGTTGCCACCTTCGCCGGGCGCAACATTATGGAGACCTCCCAACGCCTCGGCCTGCGTACTGATGCCTCCGGGCGCTTCGAGCGCGGCCTCGACCCGAACATGGTCTCCTACGCGATGGACCGCGTCGTTGGCCTCCTCGCGGAGCATCCCGGCGGCCAACCCGCCCCCGCCACCCTGAGTCACTACCCCGAACCCGCGAGACCCTGGGAAGTGCCGCTCCGCCTCTCCCGCGCCGAGTTGTTGCTCGGGATGCCGGTGGAGGAAGACGAGGCGGCAGAGAGGCTCGAGTTGTTAGGCTGCGAAGTTCGGCAGGAGGACGGTCGTTTGTTTGCCACCGTGCCCACCTTCCGCCGGGACCTCGAACGCGAGGCGGACCTGATCGAAGAGGTCGGACGTCTCGTCGGCCTCGAGAACGTGCCGGAGAGGCTCCCGGGTGTCCCGCTCCCCGGCGGCCTTTCCCCGGCGCAGAGAAAGCTCCGGCGCCTCCGGCACCTCCTGGCGGACCTCGGGCTCGCCGAGGCCGTAACCTATCCGTTTGGCCCCGATCGCTGGAACCGGGATCTCGCCCTCCAAAATGGAGACGCCGGAGAGGAGCCTTTGAAGCTACGCAACCCCTTGAGCGCGGAGGCGACCAACCTCCGCACCACGCTCCTGCCGGGACTCCTCGACGCGGCGGCCCGCAACCGCTCCTTCGGCGCCCGCGGCGGTGCCGTCTTCGAGGTCGGGCACGTCTTCGAGTCCAGCGAGCAGCCCGAAGGGATGCGCGAGTACGCCCTCCGGTTCCGTCTGGCCGGAGAGACCGGACTCGACGCGGAGGTGCCTACGGACCTCCTTACGGGCGTCACGGAGAAGGGGAAGGTCGCGGGCCTCCTCGCGGGAACCATCTATCCACCGGGATGGAACGTACCGGCATTCGCGGCGGGCTTCTTCGAGGCGAAGGGTATCGTCGAGCGGCTCGTTCCCGGCGCTATCTTCGAGCCGCGACCCCGACCGTTCCTGCACCCCGGCCGCGCCGCGGCGGTGCTCTCCGGTGGTGTGGAGGCCGGTTGGGTAGGAGAGCTGCACCCGGACGCCGTCGAGAAGTTCGGGTTGGAAGGCTGGCCCGTCGCCGCCTTCGAGCTCGACCTCGAAGTCACGGAGCCCGACCCCGCCCCGCGCTTCGCGCCGTTCTACAATGTACCGCCCGTCTCCAGGGACCTGGCCGTCGTCGTGGGCGAGGAGGTCAGGGTCGGGGATATGCTGGAGGTCGTGTCGTCCCTTGGCAGCCCGATCCTGGCCGACGTGCGCGTCTTCGACGTCTACGAGGGCTCGCAGGTGCCCACCGGTAAGAAGAGCGTCGCTCTCAACTTCACCTTCCGGGCCGAAGAGACCCTCAACGACGCGGTAGTCAAGGAGGATCTCGACCGCATCTCCGAACGGCTGCGCGAGGTCTTCGACGCCGAGGTGAGGAGCAGCTAGACCTCGTCCTCGCGCCAGTCCTGCGCGAGGACGCTCATGAGGATCGCGTCGTGGAAACCCCCGTCGCGCCGGAGCGCCTGCCGCAGCAGACCCTCCCTCTCGAACCCGAGCTTCTCGTACGCGTGGATCGCCGCCTCGTTGAACTCGAAGACGCTCAGGGCCACACGGTTGAGGCCCAACTCCTCGAACGCGTAGCCCAGAAGGATCCGTATAGCCTCCGTGCCGAGACCCTTGTCGCGATCTTTCTCGTCGCCCACGATCACCGAGAGGTCCGCCGAAGCGTTGGCGTGGCTGATGTTCGTCAAGCTGACGACGCCGACCGGCTCCTCCTCGCCCTCCCAATGCACCGCGAAGGAGTCGTCTAACGAAGACCTCTCCCGGTCTTCGAAGAGCCGCTCGACAGCCGCCCGCCGCATGGGCTCCGCCATCCAGCTCGTCAGCCGCCAGACCTCCTCGTCCCCGTACCAGCGGGCGTACAGAGGATAATTCGCCCGGTCGTGCCGCCGCAACTCGACGCCCTCTCCAACGAACTTCCGGGATCTTCTCAAGCTTCGCACGCTGTGAATACTACCGCACATGCCGGTTGGAGAATCCGCGTGTCACGTTATAATCCTTCCAGCATGAAAATAATTCCTGATCGTTTGATAGCTCTAGGCTTTGGCAAGTACGTCCGATCCGACAAGATAGTAGCGCTCGTACCCATCGAGGAGGAGCGCGGCAGCGGCCGGCGGACGCTCGTCTACGTGGATACCCTGCCCGAGCCCCTCGTCGCCGGGCGCACGGAGGGCACGATCTTGCGCGACATGGTCGGACCCGAGAGCGGCTCCGTGGAGCTTCTGCGCGAGCTACAGATGCAGATAGGCCAGGTCCGGCCGCTCCTGAAGTCCTCCATCCGCTCGGAGGCCGGCCTCGACCTCGACAAGCTCTCCCGGCGCATCTCGGACCTCACGGGGGAGCAGTGACTCCTCCAGATGTTCTGGAACGCGACTTCTACGACCGGGACCCTCGCGGGGTCGCGGTAGACCTTCTGGGTTGCGTACTCGTTCATGAGACCTCCGAGGGCATCGCCTCCGGCGTCATCGTCGAGACCGAGGCGTACCTGTGCGTCGACGACCCGGCCTGTCACGCTTACAGGGGCCCCGATATGCGCAACCGTACGATCTTTGGCGGACCCGGTCTGGCTTACGTGTATCTCTCGTATGGTATGCACAGATTAATCAACGCCAACTGCGAAGAGGAGGGGAAGGGGAGCGCCGTCCTGATCCGGGCGCTCGACCCCCTGGAAGGCTCGGACCTTATGGCCGAGCGTCGGGGGAAGATGGACCTCTGCACCGGTCCCGGCAAGCTCACGCAGGCTCTGGGTATCGAGCTCTACCAGGACGGCCACGACCTGGCGCGGGACCCGCTAACCATACGCTGGGGGGAGCCTCCGGAGGGCGAGATCGTCTCGACCACCCGCATCGGCATAAGCCGTGGGACCGAGCTACCCTATCGCTACCTGGTCCTCGACGACGTCAACGTCTCGGTGCCGCCTAAAACTCTCGCCGAGCGCGACCTCAAACGCGCCGAACGTGTCCTCTAACCGTCCGAAGCCCGCGAGCGTCTAGCCGCTGGGAGGACCTCCTATAGAAGGATCAATGGAGGGATCGGGCGAAGAACCCACGCCCTGCGGAGGAGTGCTCCCCGGCGTGGTCGAGACGGATGGTTCCGCGTCCGCGGGAGGGGCGGCGCCAGGGGGGCTGGATGGAGCCGTAGCATCGGACGGCTCTAGGGTCTGCGAGACGCCGATATCCTCGAACTTCTCTATCGGTTCGTCTTCGAGGACCTTCTGCATGTAGTTCTGCCAGATGACCGGTGGGGGGGCGAGGGGGCCGAGTTGCTGGCCGCCTATGTTCAAGAGCCCCTCCAGAGTCTCTCCGCCCTCCGCGTACCCCATCCAGATGCCGGTCACCAGTTGCGGGGTGAAGCCCAGGAACCAGGCGTCGAAGAAGTTCTCCGAGGTTCCGGTCTTGCCGGCCACCGGCCGGTCGTTCAGAGACGCCTTCCGGGCGATGCCCTGGGTGACATTCCCGATCATCATCTCCGTGGCCTTGCGAGCCACGTCGGGTTTTATGACCTGCTCGCCTTCTTCCCGCGGCGCCGTGTACAGGACCGCTTCGTCATCCTGCCCCTCGTTCTGCACCACCTTCTCGATAGCCGTCGGCGTCACTTTGCGGCCTTCGTTGGCGATCGTGGCGTAGGCGGTAGCCATGTCTAAAGGCGAGACCTCCTGAGTGCCCAAAGCTATGGTCGGGTGAGGGTCGAGCTCGGTCGAGACACCGAGCCTGTTGGCGACGTCCACGACCTTCTCCGGGCCGTTCTCGAGACCCCGGCCGCCCTCGTTCAGGACCAGGTCCGTAAAGACCGAGTTGTCCGAGAGCCAGAGGGCTTCTTCGAGGCTGATGGGGCCATGCTCCTGCTTCTCGTAGTTCTCGACCTCCCACTTCTCTGGATTGCCTTCCGCGTCTTTTACCATGTAGCTTTTGTTCTCCGAGACGAACTGGGTCGACGGGTTTATCCCCTGCTCCAGCGCGGCTACGAGCGCGAACGGCTTGAAAGAGCTACCCGGTTGACGCCGGGCCTGCGTGACCAGGTTGAAGCGAGACTCCTCGTCCCGGTTGCCGACCATCGCCGTTACGTGGCCCGTCTCGGGCTCGATCGACACGAGCGCCGCGTCCGGGTTCTCCGGGTTGCTCAGGTAGCCGCCCGGCTTGTACAGTCTCTCCTGGGCCGTCACCTGCGCCTCGAGGTCCAGAGTGGTATACACGCTCAAACCACCCGCCAGGACCGTGTTCGCTCCGTACCGGTTCACCAACTCCTCCCGCACGAATTCCGCGAAGTCCCTGGTAATTGGGGGACCGGTAAGACCGGACTCGACCATCGGGGCCTTCGGCCAGGGATCGGGTAGCGCCTCGTCGAGCGCCTCCATGTGGTCTTGACGGGTGATATAGCCGGCATGGCGCATCGTATCGAGTACCAGGTTGCGCTGTTTCGTCGCCTCGTCGCGGTCCGCGCCTAGCGCCGAGGGAGACCAGAGCAGCCCGATCAGGGCGGCCGACTCGCCGACGGAGAGCTCCTCCGCCGACTTGTTGAAGTACGTCTCGGCGGCGGCCTCGACCCCGTAGGCGTTGCTACCGAAGTACACCGTGTTCAGGTACATGGCGAGGATCTCGTCTTTCTCGTGCTTGCGCTCGAGCTCCACGGCTATCGCCGCCTCCTTGAGCTTCCTGGATAATGTTGGGTCCCCCGTCAGGTACGCATTCTTCACGTACTGTTGGGTGATTGTGCTCGCCCCCGAGATGTCCTCGCCCGCCCGGACGCCCGTTATAACCAGGGCGTCGACCCACAAGGCGCGTGTGATGCCCCAGAGGTCCACTCCGGCGTGCTCCCGGAACCGCTCGTCCTCTTTGGCGACCAGGGCGTCGAGCAGGCTCGGCGTCATGTCCTCCAGAGCGGCCGTCTTCCGGTTCTCTCCCTGGAAGATCGTCCCTATCACCCGCGTCGAACCCTCCGTCTCCCCGACGGGCTTCGAGTATATGTAGGTCGGATGCGAGGGCGCGGCCGAGACCTCGTCCAGGTTCTCCACAGCCTTGACGAGGCCCATGTATCCTCCCACGACGAACGCGAGCGTCGCGACGATGCAGCACAGAGCTAAAATACCCACCCAACGCAGGATTCGGGTCCTGAGACTCTCCTTTTCGTACCCCCGCTTCTTCTTGGAGGCCGGGGGTAGCCTGACGCCCTTCCTGGGTGCCGGAGCCACGGCGATCCTGCCGCCCCGTTTTTGGTAGGTGCGAGCCATCGATGATGTATAGTACATGAACCGTTAGCCGGTTACAGTATATTGCGAATTGGTTGCGATTGATTAATGAGAGCCGTACCCCATACCGACAGGATCTACGCGGACGCCGTGGACATTATTCCTCGCGAGGAGTTGGACCGCCGTTTGAAGAGTGGAGCCACTCTGCGGGTCAAGCTCGGTATAGACCCCACCGCCCCCGACATCCATCTAGGCTTCGTCGTCGTCCTCAAGAAGCTACGCGAGTTCCAGGATCTCGGGCATACGGCCGTGCTCGTGATCGGGGACTACACCGCCCGCGTCGGCGACCCCTCGGGGCGCTCCAAGACCCGCCCCATCCTCTCGCCAGAAAAGATAGAGGAAAATACGAGGACCTACCTCGAGCAAGCTTACCTCATCCTCGACCGCGACCGCACGGAGGTCCGCCGCAACTCCGAGTGGTTGGCGCCCCTCACGATGATCGACATAATAGGGCTCACCCGCGCCACCACCGTCGCCCGTATCCTCGAGCGTGATGACTTCAGCAAACGCTACGCTACCGGTGACCCCATAACCCTCACCGAACTACTCTACCCGCTCATGCAGGCTTACGATTCCGTCGCGATAGACGCCGACGTAGAGCTTGGGGGTACCGATCAACTCTACAACCTGTTGATGGGGCGGCAGATCATGGAGTACTACGGCAAGACGCCCCAGTGCGTCCTCACGACTCCGCTCCTCGTAGGCACCGACGGCACGGCGAAGATGAGCAAGTCTTTGGGTAACTACATCGGCGTCACGGAGAATCCTCGGGAGATGTTCGGCAAGGCCATGAGTATCCCCGACAGGCTCATGCCCGACTACTACTCACTCCTGCTGGACCGCCCACTGCCCGAGGCCGAGCCCGTCGAGCAGAAGCGCGAGCTCGCACGCTCCCTGGTGAATGCTTTCCACGGGGAGGATGCCGTCGCCGGCGCCGAGGAGCATTTCGACACCGTCGTCCGGCGCGAGGTACCCGAAGACGTCCCCGAGATCGCCCTTCCCGAAGGCGCGCAGGAAGTCTGGATCGTCGATCTCATCGCCCTCGCCGGCTTCGCGAAGACCAACGGCGAGGCCCGCCGCTTCGTAAGGGGCGGAGCCGTACGGCTCGGCGGCGAGACTATCGGGGACGAGAAGCTCTCTCTTCCGACGGGAGCTCTGGACGGCAAGGTCTTACAAGTCGGCAAGCGGCGCTACGCCCGGCTCGTGGCCCCGAGCTAAGCTACTCAAAGAAAATTCTCCGGATCGCTTGACGCCGTCCGGAACCGCGCTACAATACGCGTCGCCGGCATCTGAGGCAGCCTGGGATCTCCCGGGACGGTGGGAATCAAAAGGTTCTACACAAACTCAGACGTAGTGCCCCGCCGAGAGGCGAGGGTTTGTTGGGTCGGCGTGAAAACCGATAGAGGGAGCGCAAAAATTCGCGCGGGTCCTTTGACAGGCGCGGGTAAGCTGCTATAATCCCTCTACCGATGACCGGAAGCGATTTGACAACCGAGGCGGTGCGGTAGGGCAGCTTCCCGACGGATTGGGAAGACGCCCGAGGCCCACTCACCGAGTGGGTTTTTTGTCGCCCCGAGGAGGTCTTTTATCCGGTACGGCTCCGCCGAGAGGCGAGGAGCTTGGAGGCTTTGAAAACTGAATAGTAGCGAAAGACCAAGTAGTGACATAGGTAAACCCGTCATTACAAACGTCGAGACTGACTCTCCGCGATCCGAGAGTAATCTGGAGATCGCCACCGTGGGTAACGCCCGCGAACCTAATAGCTTTTAGCGGGCCTTATGGCTCGTTTCGATAGCTAGTTCGGAGAGTTTGATCTTGGCTCAGGACGAACGCTGACGGTGTGCTTTAGACATGCAAGTCGAACGAGAAAGCCCTTCGGGGTGAGTACAGTGGCGAACGGGTGAGTAACACGTGGGCAATCTGCCCCTCGCAGGGGGACAACCGGGGGAAACCCCGGCTAATACCCCGTACGCTTGCGGAGCCGCATGGCTCCGTAAGGAAAGGTAGCTTCGGCCATCCGGCGAGGGATGAGCCCGCGGTACATTAGCTAGTTGGTGGGGTAACGGCCCACCAAGGCGACGATGTATAGCTGGTCTGAGAGGATGATCAGCCACACTGGGACTGAGACACGGCCCAGACTCCTACGGGAGGCAGCAGTCGGGAATCTTGCGCAATGGGCGAAAGCCTGACGCAGCAACACCGTGTGAGCGACGAAGGCCTTCGGGTCGTAAAGCTCTGTTGTTGGGGACGAAGGGTTAGGGGTTAATAGCCCCGAGCCTGACGGTACCCTTCGAGGAAGCCCCGGCTAACTACGTGCCAGCAGCCGCGGTAATACGTAGGGGGCGAGCGTTGTCCGGAATTATTGGGCGTAAAGAGCGTGTAGGCGGTTCGGTAAGTCTGTCGTGAAAACCCAGGGCTCAACCCTGGGCGTGCGGTGGATACTGCCGGGCTAGAGGGTGGTAGAGGCGAGTGGAATTCCCGGTGTAGCGGTGAAATGCGCAGATATCGGGAGGAACACCAGTAGCGAAGGCGGCTCGCTGGGCCATACCTGACGCTGAGACGCGAAAGCGTGGGGAGCAAACAGGATTAGATACCCTGGTAGTCCACGCCGTAAACGATGAACACTAGGTGTGGGCGGAGTCGAATCTGTCCGTGCCGAAGCCAACGCGATAAGTGTTCCGCCTGGGGAGTACGGCCGCAAGGCTAAAACTCAAAAGAATTGACGGGGGCCCGCACAAGCAGCGGAGCATGTTCTTTAATTCGATGCAACGCGAAGAACCTTACCTGGACTTGACATGGTGCTGCAAGCGCACGGAAACGTGTGACCTTCGAGGGTGCACCACAGATGCTGCATGGCTGTCGTCAGCTCGTGTCGTGAGATGTTGGGTTAAGTCCCGCAACGAGCGCAACCCCTGTGAAGTGTTGCCAGCATTAAGTTGGGGACTCACTTCAGACTGCCGGTGACAAACCGGAGGAAGGTGGGGACGACGTCAAGTCATCATGGCTCTTACGTCCAGGGCTAGAAACGTGCTACAATGGCATGCACAAAGGGTTGCCAAGCCGCGAGGTGGAGCGAATCCCATCAAAGCATGTCTAAGTTCGGATCGCAGTCTGCAACTCGACTGCGTGAAGCCGGAGTTGCTAGTAATCGCGGATCAGCATGCCGCGGTGAATACGTTCCCGGGCCTTGTACACACCGCCCGTCACACCACGGGAGTAGGCAATACCCGAAGTCGGCGCAGCCAACCCTTTTTAGGGGGCGGTCGGCGAAGGTAGGGTTTGCGACTGGGGTGAAGTCGTAACAAGGTAGCCGTACCTGAAGGTGCGGCTGGATCACCTCCTTTCTAGGGAGTAGGTTAGGCCGGCAACGGCCGACCGGACGAGGGTCTCATCTTTAGCGGCTCGAGCGGCCTCAGGGCCAGCTCGCCGTGAGACCACTCGACCTAGGATACTTCGACCGGTCTCGACGGACAGGTTTACCGCTCTTGGTTCAAGTAGCTGCTATTCAGTTTTCAGGGCCTTTGGCTCTGGAGCCGGGGGTGGTGCAATATTGCCACTCCTTTAATGGCACGCCCGCGAGAGTGTGGCGTTCGATCTTTGAAAACTGCATAGTGCGAAATGATGCCATCAAGATAATAAGGGCGTATGGTGGATGCCTTGGCACCGAAAGCCGATGAAGGACGTGGCAAGCTGCGATAAGCCGTGTGGAGCCGCAAGCGGGCTATGAAGCACGGATCTCCGAATGGGGAAACCCGGCGGGCGTAATGGCCCGTCACCCGCACCTGAACACATAGGGTGCGAGGAGGGAACCCGGGGAAATGACACATCTGAGTACCCGGAGGAAAGTAAAGAAATTCTCGACTCCCTGAGTAGTGGCGAGCGAAAGGGGAATAGCCCAAACCGGATGCGTGAAAGCCTGCGGGCGTTGCGTATTCGGGGTTGTAGGGCCGACGTGGCCGTCCCGCAGGGCGGCCGAGGGAGTTACAAATCGCGCGGGTAGTCGAACAGGTCTGGAAAGTCCGGCCGTAGCGGGTAAGAGCCCCGTAGACGAAACTCGAGCGACTCCCTGTTCGGTTCCTGAGTAGGTCCGCACACGGGAAACGCGGATCGAATCAGCGGGGACCACCCCGCAAGGCTAAGTACTAACGGTGACCGATAGTGAACCAGTACCGTGAGGGAAAGGTGAAAAGTACCCCGCGAGGGGAGTGAAATAGTACCTGAAACCATACGCTTACAAGCGGTCGGAGCATTCTTTAAGGATGTGACGGCGTACTTTTTGCATAACGGGCCAGCGAGTCGCTGGTGTCTGGCGAGGTTAAGCAGTAGCGAGCCGAAGCGAAAGCGAGTGTGAATAGCGCGTACAGTCAGATGCCGCGGACCCGAAACCGAGTGAGCTATCCATGGCCAGGCTGAAGCGGGGGTAAGACCTCGTGGAGGGCCGAACCGACCTGGGTTGAAAACCGGGCGGATGAGCTGTGGATCGGAGTGAAAGGCTAATCAAACTCGGCGATATCTGGTTCTCCCCGAAATATATTTAGGTATAGCCTGGTGCGTTTCGTCGCGGGTGTAGAGCACTGTTTGGGCGCGGGGCCCCACAAGGTTACCAACCTCAGATAAACTCCGAAGACCGTGGACGTAAGAGCACTGGAGTCAGGGGCCGGGGGATAAACTTCGGTTCCGAAAGGGAAACAACCCAGACCGTCGGCTAAGGTCCCTAAATAACGGCTAAGTGGTTGAAAGGATGTGGCGCTGCACAGACAACCAGGATGTTGGCTTAGAAGCAGCCATCATTTAAAGAGTGCGTAATAGCTCACTGGTCAAGTGGTGTTGCGCCGAAAATGTAACGGGCCTTGAGTCGTTTACCGAAGCCACGGACTTTATAGCTTTAGCTGTAGAGTGGTAGGGGAGCATCCTGTAGCGGCCGAAGCGGCGGCGTAAGCCGGCGTGGACGTATCAGGAGAGAGAATGCTGGCATGAGTAACGAGAGACAGGCGAGAAACCTGTCCGCCGAAAGCCCAAGGGTTCCTGGGTAAAGCTAATCTTCCCAGGGTCAGTCGGGACCTAAGCCGAGGACGAAAGTCGTAGGCGATGGACAGCAGGTAGACATTCCTGCACCGCGAACGTGGCGTTTGAGCGATGGAGGGACGGAGAAGGGTAGGCCAACCGTGGCGCTGGTAGACCACGGGCCTTGCCGTAGGCCGGGGACCAGGAAAATCCGGGCCCCACAAAGGCTGAGGGTTGGGCCGAGCCTCTTGGCTAAGTGGCTGATCCCATGCTTCCAGGAAAAGCTTCTAAGCGAGTCACGTGCGTGCCCGTACCAAAACCGACACAGGTGGGCGAGTGGAGAACACTAAGGCGATCGAGCGAACTATGGTTAAGGAACTCGGCAAATTGTCCCCGTAACTTCGGGAGAAGGGGAGCTCTGGACGGTGAAGGCCTCGCGCCGTAAGCTGTCCGGAGCCGCAGAGAATAGGCCCAGGCGACTGTTTACCAAAAACACAGGTCTCTGCTAAGTCGCAAGACGATGTATAGGGGCTGACGCCTGCCCAATGCCAGAACGTTAAGGAAGAGGGTTAGCCCTTCGGGGCAAAGCTCTCGACTGAAGCGCTGGTCAATGGCGGCCGTAACTATAACGGTCCTAAGGTAGCGAAATTCCTTGTCGGGTAAGTTCCGACCTGCACGAAAGGCGTAACGATCTGGGCGCTGTCTCGACCATAGGCTCGGTGAAATTGTAGTCTCGGTGAAGATGCCGAGTACCCGCGGAAAGACGGAAAGACCCCGTGAACCTTTACTATACCCTGGCATTGGATGCTGACACACCTTGTGCAGGATAGGAGGGAGGCTGTGAAGCCGGGACGCCAGTCTCGGTGGAGCCGTCCTTGAGATACCTCCCTGGGTGTGTTGGTGTTCTAACCCCGCGCCGTGATCCGGGTGGGGAACAGTGTCAGGCGGGTAGTTTGACTGGGGCGGTCGCCTCCCAAAGAGTAACGGAGGCGCCCAAAGGTTCCCTCAGCACGGTCGGAAATCGTGCGCAGAGTGTAAACGCACAAGGGAGCTTGACTGCGAGAGAGACATCTCGAGCAGGGACGAAAGTCGGGGTTAGTGATCCGGCGGTAACGAGTGGAAGTGCCGTCGCTCAACGGATAAAAGGTACTCCGGGGATAACAGGCTTATAGCCGCCAAGAGTTCACATCGACGCGGCTGTTTGGCACCTCGATGTCGGCTCGTCGCATCCTGGGGCTGGAGTAGGTCCCAAGGGTTGGGCTGTTCGCCCATTAAAGCGGTACGCGAGCTGGGTTCAGAACGTCGTGAGACAGTTCGGTCCCTATCTTCCGTGGGCGTTGGAGATTTGAGAGGAGCGACTCCTAGTACGAGAGGACCGGAGTGGACGAACCTCTGGTGTACCGGTTGTCCTGCCAAGGGCACCGCCGGGTAGCTATGTTCGGAAGGGATAACCGCTGAAAGCATCTAAGCGGGAAGCTCGCCTCGAGATAAGATCTCCCATCCCCATGAGGGAGTAAGACTCCTGGTAGACCACCAGGTTGATAGGCCACAGGTGTAAGCGCGGCGACGCGTTCAGCCGAGTGGTACTAATAAGTCGAGGGCTTGATGGTTTTTCGCCTATGCAGTTTTCAGGGATCGGGCGTTGCCCTTCACGGGTTTACAACCGAATAGATCTTTTTTATTAAGGGTGACGATGGCGGCGGGGATACACCTCTTCCCATTCCGAACAGAGAAGTTAAGCCCGCCCGCGCCGATGGTACTGCGGGGCCTCCCCGTGGGAGAGTAGGTCGTCGCCCATTTTTTCTGCTCTTTTCGCTATTTCTCCTGAAGGTTATTAAGAACACTTAAGCTATTGCCCGAAATGGGTAATAATATGCTCCACAGATGTATAAGGCTATTCCTTGAGGGGGGAATACGTTTGAGAGGTTCTAATAAGCCACCATGGGCGATGAGTCGCCGGTATTTTCTCAGGTTGAGCGGGGTTGGGGCCGCAGCCGCGGTGCTTGGCGTGGCGGGTTCCGGCAAGCTCTTCGCCCAGATAGATCCCGCCTACTCTTCGCTCGTGAAGGAGTTCGAGGAGGCGGCCGACGAGTACGACGTTCCGGCGAGCCTCCTGCTTGCTATGGGGTACGTGAATACTCGCTGGGAGATGCCGCCGCCGGAGGCGAGCGCCTACAAGCCTGGAGACCCCCACGGCAGGGGCGCCTACGGGATCATGCAGCTCGTCCGGAACGACACCGCTGACACCTTGGGCGAGGCGGCGAGGCTGACCGGGATCCCCGAGGAGCGGCTCAAGGCGGATCGCGGGTCGAACATCCGCGGTGGGGCGGCACTACTGGCCGAGGCCCAGGGAGAGAGGCCCGCCCGGCTCGGGGACTACTTTGGGGCGATCTCCGGCAGGGGGAAACGAAGGCTCTTCAAGGCGGTCGCGGGGATAGGGGCCGGCGAGCTCTACGCTGAGCAGGTCTTCGACGTGCTTAGGAAGGGCACCTACGAGACGATCCTCGACGGCGAGCAGGTTCAACTGCCGTCCCAGGAAGGAGAGCTCTGATGGCGACCATAGACTACTCGAACTTCATCTACTTGCCGGCGAGTTCCAACAACTACACGGTGGCGAACCGGCCTTACTCTAACCTGATCGACAAGATTATCATTCATGTCGCCCAGGGGTCTTGGTCGAGTGCCGTAAACTGGTTCCAGAACTCGTACGCAGGGGTCTCGGCACACTACACGGTTCGCTCCTCGGATGGCTTCGTCGGCCAGTCGGTGCGGGAGAAGGATATCGCCTGGCACGCGGGCAACTGGCCCTACAACCAGAACAGTATAGGTATCGAGCACGAGGGCTTCGTGGACGACCCGAAGTGGTTCACGGAGGCCATGTACGACTCCTCGGCCAGGCTGACGGCCTATCTCTGCAACAAGTACCTCATACCGATAGACCGGGACCACATAATCGGGCACGTCGAGGTTCCGTACCCGAACGACCACTACGATCCAGGCTACAACTGGAACTGGTACAAGTACATGGACTACGTCTTGTACTACGCTACTATCGTGTGAGCGGGCAGGCGACGGACCCTGTCCGCGGCCCGGAGGCTCTCCGCCTTCCGGGTCGATGATCCGGCACGGTTCGCCGCCGTTGATCCAGGAGGTGGGGTTTGAAACTTTTCGGCGTAGTGCTCTGGATCGCTCTGCTGCCGGTCTTTTTGACCGCTGGATGCGGCCAGGGCGGCCGGGAAGACCAGGGGACCGGAACGGCTGGGAGCTCACCAGGTAGCCAGACCCGGCAGGAGACGACTTCCGAAGTCGAGACTACCGGCGGGGAAACTACTTCCGGAAGAGGAACCATTGGGGGTAAGGAGGTACCGGAGGCGCCGTTCACCGCGGCTTCCGAGGTGAGCGGAGGTTCGGAGGGGGCGGCAGACGGCATTCGGGAGGTGACGTTCGAACGGCGTGAGGGCTACGAGCGGGCGGTAATAGTCTTCGGATCGGGGGGTGGCCTCGCCGCGGGGGTTCCGGTCTGGTCCCTGAGCAGCCCCGAGGGGGAGGGATACGCGAGGGTCACGTTTCCGGATGCCGAAGTTACCCTGGACTCGGAAGGGGGCTTTGGTGGATCCATTCTGGACAACTTCTACGTGGTGCGGGCTCCCGGCGGGGGCCTGTTCGTGGATCTCTACGCTACGGGAGCTTTCCAGTATCGGGTGACGGAGCTCTCGGATCCGGGACGCCTGGTCATCGATTACCGCCCCGCGAGCGTCGACTTGAGCTTCCCGATCCCACTGCAAGCCCAGAAGACGGTCGTCTTTGAACCCCGCGCAAGGGAGGCTATAACCAGCCCGCTGACGGTAAACGGCTACTCCCGTAACTCGGAGGCTTCGAATACCATCGCGTTGGTCGATGCGGACGGTAACGTCCTCACCCGGGTCATCGTTTTGTCCAACGACTGGCTCGACACCTGGGGATACTTTGAGACAACGCTCGAGTTTCCGGCTTTCGAGGGAACGGCGACCCTCCGGGTCGGCGGCGAGAGCCCTCGCGACGGGTCATTCGAGGGGGTCGAGGTACCCGTTACCTACGGCGGCGACCAGGGATAGGAAGCGTTCTCGCCTATCGAGAGCGTTTCTGTTCGTAATGCGTTGGACGGCTCCTCTCGGAGCCCCTGATTCTCGTGTGCGCTAACGGGGGCGAGTTAGAGAGCAGGTATAATACCGTCGATGCTGGGATTGCGCGGGGATACGCTGGTCGTCTTCGTCTCGGATTCGCACATCGGGGGTGACCCGGGCTGCGACGGGTTCGAGTCTCCCGGGGAGCTGGGGGCGCTGCTGGAGGAGTTGGCGGAGCGCGATGGTCCGGTCGAGTTGATCCTGGCGGGGGATTTCTTCGATTTCCTGCAGATAAGCCCACCTCGGGACGGTCTGGACCGGGCGGCCCTGACGATGGCGCGGCCGGAGTACGAGGGGCTGTTCGCGGCGCTCGAGCATTTCGGGAGCGGAGAGCAGAAGAGAGTGGTGTACTTGCCCGGCAACCACGACGCGGAGATGTGGTGGAACCCCAAGATCCAGGAGACCCTGCGGGAGCGGGGGATGGTGGACGAGTTCGCTCTTTCGTACGAGGCTCATTTCGAGGTCGGGGGGGAGCGAAGGGTCGTGTATTGCGAGCACGGGAACCAGTTCGATCCCGCGAACACCGTCGAGGACTACGGGGACCCTCTGGACACGCCCCTGGGGCATCACGTGGTCACGGACTTTACCCGGCGCGTCGCGCCTTTCGGGGAGGTGTCGCGGGGGTTGGACCTCTCGGAGATAAAGAACGTCTACCCGCTGGTGGAGATACCGCGTTGGGTCGCGAGCCGCTACTTCTACGACGCCGTGGGGATGGTAGCCGCGTACCTGCTCTTGCCGCTCCTCGTGGTGTACGCGGTCTACCGGGGGATCTCTTACTTGTTAGCGATCACGGGCGGCGAGCCGGTGCGCTTCTTCCAAAGCTACCAGGAACTGCCCCGCGTACACGAGCTCTTTCTGGACATCGGTCTCTTCGGGCTCTTGACGTTGCTCATCTTCGCGATCTTCTTTCTCGCCGTCCGGCGCGAGGTGCGGCACGTCCTAAACGCGATGAGCCTCAAGCAGAGGCCGCGCTACTCGCCGGCCGCCTCTTCCCAGGAGAAGATACGCTCGGTCTTGAAGGAGGAGGCTCCTCCGCCGATGCTCTCTTCCGGGCGTCCGGAGGAGATAGACGTCTTCGTGTCGGGGCACACGCACCTGCCCTCTCTGGCCGAGGTGGAGAAGCCGAACGGAGGGCGCGGGGTGATGGTCAACTCCGGGTGCTGGTTGCGCCAGCTCCAGCCCGTCTCGCCGCATCTCAAGGGTCCGCCGGTCTTCGTGTCGAAGTTTGTGCTCACCCACGTGCGAGTCTATGTGCAGGGCTCCTCGTTGCGCGTGGAGCTCTGGGAGCATCCCAAGCCCGCCGAGCAGCGGCTGACGAGGATCGAACGCCTCCTCTCCCTGGACCGCAGGCCGCCCCAGCCCCCCGCGGGCTCGAAGCCCCGGGTGCGGATGGCTTCTACCCTGTAACCATGTGTGGGCAAGAAGGTTAGAGTAAGGTAGAGTCTTGCGGTTGTTTTGTGATCCTTACCATCGAGAGTTTGGGAGTGGTTTTGGCGAATAACGAGCTTGACAAGGAGTTCGTCGAGAAGCAGAGAGGGCGGCTTGAGGAGCTGCGGGCCGAGCTGGTACGCATGGTGGAGGGGCTCGAGGAGGACCAGCAGGACCGCGGGGAGTCGGAGGGGGACATGACCGAGAACGACTCCGGGGACATGAGCCAGTCTCTGTTCACCCGCGAAATGGACGCTACCGTAGAGCAGACGATGGAGAAGCGCCTGCAGTCCGTGGACCAGGCCCTACGGAAGATAGAGGAGGGGACCTACGGCATCTGCGACGACACCGGGGAGCCCATACCCAGAGGGCGGCTGGAGGCGATGCCGGAGGCGATCTACACGGTCGAGGCGCAGCAGCGGCGCGAGAGAGAGCGCCGCCCCCCGTTGTAGCCCCTTCGGGCGGTATAATCCGGGGTATGGATAGATACTCTTACCGGGGCGAAGACGAGGCCCAGGGCCGGGAACCACTGTTCCGGAGCGACCTCGATGATCGCCCGGAGACGCCAAGGTACGAACCGATAAGACCCGAGAGCGGGCTGTGGAGCATGGTCAAGCGCCTTGTAGCCCCGCTCGCGGCGATCGGGTTTCTGCTCGCCAAGTTCAAGGGGCTGCTGTTCCTCTTACTCAAGGTCAAGTTCGTGGGGACGGCGTTGACGATGATCTTGAGCATCGGTGCGTACGCGTTGTTGTTCCCGGTGTGGTTCGCGGTCGGGATCGTGGTCCTGATCTGGGTACACGAGATGGGGCACGTCTTGCAGCTCAAGCGGGAGGGCATCAAGGCTTCGGCGCCGATGTTTATCCCGTTCTTGGGGGCCTTCGTGGCGATGAAGGAGATGCCGAAGAATGCGCTCGCGGAGGCGCGGGTGGGGCTGGCCGGGCCGGTGTTGGGGACGCTCGGGGGGCTCGCTACCCTGGGACTCTACGCTGGTACGGGCAATCCGCTGTTTCTCGGGCTCGCTTACTTCAACTTCATAATCAACCTGTTCAACCTGGCGCCGATGCTACCACTCGACGGCGGGAGGGCGGTCGGGGCGATGTCACCCGTGTTCCAGTTGATCGGCCTCGGGCTCATGGTGGTGCTCTTTTTCGTGGCGCCGATCATCGCTATCGTCGCGTTGCTCGGATTGCCCGAGATGTGGCGTCGTTGGAAGACGCGCCACACGCCGGAAGGGCAGGCGTACAACAAGCTCGCGCTCCGTCATCGCCTCGCGGTTGCTGCGGTATACCTCGGGCTCATCGTGACGCTGGCGCTGCTCACGGCGGCGACGTTCGTGCCCGATCCCGCGCAGCAGTTCTAGGGCTCTTGAGGACGATTCTCTACACCGGCAAGGGCGGGGTCGGGAAGACGAGCGTCGCGGCGGCGACGGCGCTCAAGGCCGCGCGGGCGGGGAAGAAGGTGCTGGTAATGAGCACCGACCCCGCGCACTCACTGTCGGACGCCTTCGATGAGGAGGTCGGGGCGGAGCCGAAGGAGATGGCAACCGGGCTCTTCGCGCAGGAGATGGATCACGGGCGCATGATCGAGGAGCACTGGGCGGAGATCCAGGAGTACATGACGACGTTTTTCGAGTGGCAGGGGACGGACTCCCTGGCCGCCGAGGAGCTGGCGATGCTGCCGGGGATGGACGAGCTCTTCGGTCTGTTGATGGTCAGGCGCCACCATGACGCGGGCCTCTACGACGCCCTGATAGTGGACGCGGCGCCGACAGGGGAGACCTTGAGGCTGCTCTCCCTGCCGGACCAGATGAGCTGGTACGTCGAGAAGATCTTCCCGGTTCAGCGGCGGGCGGCGAAGGTGATACGTCCCTTCGCCCGCCGGACGAGGATCGGCTCCCTGCCGCCGCTACCGGAGGACAGCTTCTTCGGGGCGCTGCAGCGGTTCTACGAGGCTGTCGTGGGCGTCGAGGACATTCTCACGGACGCGGAGAATGCTTCGGTGCGGCTCGTGGCGAACGCCGAGAAGATGGTCATAGCCGAGGCGCGGCGCGCGTACACGTACCTGAACCTGTACGACTACCGGGTGGATGCCGTTGTCGTGAACCGTCTGCTCCCGGAGGAGGTCTCCGACCCCTACTTCGAGAAGTGGCGGGAGGCTCAGGGGAGGCACCTCGCTCTCATAGAGGAATCTTTCTCGCCGGTCCCGATCTTCAAGGCGCGGCTCTTCGATAGGGAGATGTACGGCCTTGAGGCGCTCGCGGCGCTCGCCGAGGACGTGTTCGATGACGAGGACCCCCTGCGGGTGTTCTTCCGGGGAGCGGCGCACGAGATCGTGAAGAGTAACAGCGGATATGACGTGGTCCTCAACCTGCCGCTGGTCGAGAAGAAGAGCGTGGATCTCTCGAAGAAGGGGACGGAGCTCTTGATACGGGTCGGGGGCTATAAGCGGAACGTACTCCTGCCGGACTCGATGGTGGGCCTCAAGGCGGCGGGCGCGAAGGTCGAGGGCGACAAGCTCCGGGTGAGGCTGGCGAGTGACGGCTCCTGAAATGCCCGGAGAGCCGCGTCCGCGCCGTTCGCGTCGCGGCGGTCGCTCCCTGCTGGGCGTCGCGGCGTACGTGCTGGTGCCAGGGGAGCGGCGCAGGCGGGCGATAGGGCACTTCCGGAGAGCGGGGTTGGAGGCTTTGCGGGGTGTTGGGGCACTGGCGAGGCCGGAGAGGACGCCGGACGGAGGGGAGACGGGACGCCGGGAGCGCATCGAGATAGAGTAGCTGACGCGAGCAGAGTAAACGCTGCTAAAGAGGATAACCGTGAGACGAGTAATCAAGGAGCTAAGCGAAGTTATTCGGAGAGAAGCCCCGGCAGCAGGCCCCGCGGCGCGTGATGCCGCGGTTCACGGCGCAAAGGAATTTGCGAAGATCTTCTGGAAGAAGTACACGGAGAACCGCAGGAAACGCTGAACGTACTTCTTCTCTCCGATCCTGTCGCCGATGTTTGGCTCATGGGGGAGCCGGTAGTAAGATATCTTTAGTAGGTTTCTAGCAAATCTTATAAGCACCGACGGGAGTGGCGCATGGCGGATAACGGTCAGCAAACCGGGACTTTCCGGTTAAAGAGCGGTATGGCCCAGATGCTCAAGGGCGGGGTCATCATGGACGTGGTGAACGCCGAGCAGGCCCGGATAGCCGAGGAGACGGGGGCCGTGGCGGTGATGGCACTCGAACGGGTGCCCGCCGATATAAGGGCGCAGGGCGGGGTCGCGAGGATGAGCGACCCGGAGATGATCTCCGGCATCCAGGAGGCCGTCACGATCCCCGTGATGGCGAAGGCCCGCATCGGGCACTTCGTCGAGGCGCAGGTCCTGGAGGCCTTGGAGGTCGACTACGTGGACGAGTCCGAGGTCCTGACACCGGCGGACGAGGCGCATCACATAGACAAGTGGGCCTTCGAGGTGCCGTTCGTGTGCGGGGCAACGAACCTGGGCGAGGCCTTGAGGCGCATCGGCGAGGGGGCGGCCATGATCCGCTCGAAGGGCGAGGCCGGGACCGGGAACGTCGTCGAGGCGGTGCGGCACATGCGCGCGATCACGGGCGGCATAAAGAAGTTGACCGTGATGGCCAAAGAGGAGTTGATGTCGGAGGCGAAGGAGCTCCGCGCGCCTTACGACCTGGTCAAGTGGGTCGCCGAGAACGGGCGGCTGCCGGTCGTTCTGTTTACCGCCGGCGGGATAGCCACGCCCGCGGACGCGGCGTTGATGATGCAGCTCGGAGCGGACGGGGTCTTTGTGGGCAGCGGCATCTTCAAGAGCGGGGACCCGGCCCGCAGGGCGGATGCGATAGTGAAGGCCACGACCCACTTCGGGGACGCGAAGGCGGTTGCCGGGGCGAGCAAGTCTTTAGGTGAGGCGATGGTCGGCCGGGAGATGGGCGATCTCGCGGAAGGGGAGAAGCTCGCGACGCGTGGCTGGTAACGGCGAGACACCGGAACCCCGGAGGGTAACGGCCCGGAAGACGGACCGGGAAGCGGAGGGCCCGAAGAGGATAGGAGTCCTCGCGCTCCAGGGAGACTTTCGGGAGCACGTGGAGATCCTCAAGAAGCTCGGGGTGGAGCCGGTCGAGGTGCGCTCCGTGGAGGACCTGAAGGGGCTTGCGGGCCTGATCGTGCCGGGCGGAGAGTCCACGACGATCGGGAACCTCATGGTCGAGTCTGGCCTCCTGGACGGGGTCCGGAGCTTTTTCTACAAGGGCGGTCCCGTCTGGGGAACGTGCGCGGGGATGGTCCTGACGGCGTCGGCAACGACGGGACCGCGGCAGCCCTTACTAGGGCTGATGAACGCGCTCGTCGAGCGCAACGGGTTCGGGCGGCAGGTCCACTCGTTCGAGAAGGAGCTCGAGATAGAGGGCTTCGAGGAGCCTTATCCAGGGGTGTTTATCCGGGCGCCGTTCTTCGAGGACGTGGGGCCTGGGGTAGAAGTTATGGGCAAGGTCGACGGGAGGGTCGTCGCGGCCAAAGGAGAGAACATTCTGGTCACGGCGTTCCATCCCGAGTTGACGGACGATAAGAGATTTCACGAGTACTTTCTACGGGAGGTGTGCGGACTATGAGCGGACACTCTAAATGGTCTACGATCAAGCGGAAAAAGGGCGCGGCGGACGCGAAGCGCGGGGCACTCTTCGGGAAGCTTTCGAAGGCGATAACAGTGGCGGCGCGTGAGGGCGGGGGCGACCCGGAGATGAACGCGGCGCTGGGCCTGGCGGTGCAGAAGGCCAAAGAGGGCAACATGCCCAACGACAACATCCAGCGGGCGATAGACAAGGGCACGGGGGCCGGCGCGGACGCGGCGACTATCGAGAGGATCACCTACGAGGGCTACGCGCCGGGCGGGGTGGCGATAATGGTCGAGGTGTTAACGGACAACAGGAACAGGGCCGCCTCGGACGTCAGGTACATCTTCTCCAAGAACGGCGGCAAGCTCGGGACGAACGGCTCGGTCTCGTACCTCTTCGAGAGGAAGGGCGTTATCCTGATCCCCAAAAACGAGGTCGACGAGGACGAACTGATGGAGCTGGCCCTGGAAGTCGGGGCCGAAGACGTCGAGGTATCGGAGAGCGACTACCGGGTGGTGACGGCGCCCGAGGACTTCGCGACGGTGCGCGAGAGCCTCAAGGAGTCTGGGATAGCGTTCGAGAACGCGGAGATTACCATGCAGCCCCAGAACAGCATCGACCTCGACGCCTCGACCGCCAAGCAGACCCTTCGCCTCATAGACGCCCTCGAAGAGAACGACGATGTCCAGGAGGTCTACGCCAACTTCGACATCTCGGACGAGGTCATGTCGGTTGTGGCGGGCGAAGAGATAAACCGGTAAGGGGCCCGCAACTCCTGCCCCGATGGGGCAGTTGACCAATACGGTAGCCGCGGGCGGGAGTTAGGAGCAGTATTTAGCGCCCTGTAAGCGATTTTTAAGGTTTTCTTAAGGTCCGGCCGGAGAGCTTGCGCTATATTCGAAGCTGGGCGGGGCGTAACAGTCGCTTAGAACCAAGGTTCCAAGTGGCCGCGAGGGGGGTCTCCTTAACCGTCCCTTACGCGAGGAGGGGGGGCACCCCGGCTACCCCCGCCCCCATCAGAGGGCGGGGATAGCGAGCGGGGGGATACGGGGGAGGTGCGAGGGGACGGACTTCTTCCCTTTGACGGGGATCACGGCAAGACCCGCGGCGGTTCGCCGCCGGCTACTCCTTGAGCTTGCTTTCCCGGAAGACTCGAACCTTCGGAGACGAAAAAGGGCCGGGGCCCGAAGGCTCCGACCCGGTGTTTAACGGTTTTCGTGTGCGCCGGAGCACCGATCGATGTTGTCAGTATTCCGGGCTGCCCAAGGCTCCCAGGGGAGCTACTTGGCTGAGTCCTCGGACACCAGCTTCTCGGCTGCCGCGGCGCGGCTGCTGTCGTTGGCGGAGGCGTCGGCCATAGCCTGAACCTCGGCCTCGTCGGTGAGGGTGCTGTCGGCGAAGACGATCTCCTCTACCTTGCCTTCCTGGCCCGCGTAGAGGTTGCGGAAGTAACCCTCGATGACGACCCCGATATTGTCGCCGGTGAGCAACAGCAGGCTTTCGTCGGTCCCGTTGCCGTTGAGGTCGACCGCGTCGATGTAGACCTCGGAGGAGTCGTAGGGCTTGAGGTCGAGCTTATCCTCGGCGCCGCCGTAGTCGATCACGTGATCCAGGCCGGTATTGGTCGAGAAGCCCGTGTAGGTGTCATTGCTTACGGGGATCGCTTCGTACTCGGGGTCGTCAGGATCTACATCGTACCCGCCCCAGTCGATCAAGTCGTCGCGGGCACCGCCGCCGGGCCTCAGCGTGTTGTCGTCCTTGCCGCCCTGGATGCTGTCGCTGCCCGATCCGCCTATGGCGTTCTCTACAACGTAAGTGGTCATGTTGACCCTGGCGCTTCCGTCGTACGCGGCGTTCCACTCTACGCCCCACTCCGGGATCAGGTAAACACCCACGCCCGTGCTGACCCTGGAGAAGTTGAGGGTATCTGTACCACCCGAGTCGATCAGCCTATCAACGCCCCAACCGTTCGCGTAGTAGTAAGTGTCGTTGCCGAGCTTGCCGTTGGTCCTGTCGTCGCCGCCTTTGCCGTTTATCTGATCTGCCCCGTCCGTGCCCGTGAGCCTGTCAGCGCCACTGGTACCGACCCTTACCGCCGCCACCGCTATCGTCGCGGAGAGCACCAGCGTGAGCCCCATTACCGTTAATAGTAGAACCGTTCGTCTCATTTCTTCCTCTCTCCTTATTCTCTCGCCACCTCTTTTACGGTGGCGTCCCTCGTTAACAAAACTGAACAAATCTTACTCAGCGGCTCTCGTTAGTTCATCCTACGAAAGGATGATTCCCGGCGACCGAAAGTATGATCCCCATCAGACGGGCCGTTTATGGGGCTTGAATGAGTATCGGGCGTCTCGATGTGGGGGCGTAACCTGGTCTGGGGCGGTCCTACTTGTGCCGTGGTGGTCTTGCGGGAAGGCGGTACCATATATGGGGAGCGGTGCAGGGTTCGTGGGGACGGGGTAACCTTCTCGGCATGGTGGTGAGCGTGGAGAGTCGACGCGGCGGCAGGATCATCCTCGGCATAGACCCGGGGACGGCGACGATGGGGTGGGGTGTGATCCGGCAGGAGGGCAACCGCCTGCATTACGTGCAGCACGGAGCCATCACCACGCCCTCCGGCTGGGAGATGCCGCGCCGGTTGGGCCGGCTCTTCGACGGGGTGACGGAGCTGGTGAAGGGCTACCGGCCCGAGACGGTGGCGGTCGAGGAGCTCTTCTTCAATACCAACGTGACCACGGCTATCACGGTCGGGCAGGCGCGGGGGGTGGTCCTCCTGGCGGCTTACAGGGCGGGAATTGGGGTGGCCGAGTACACGCCGCTGCAGGTGAAGCAGGCCATAACCTCCTACGGGCGGGCTGAGAAGCGGCAGGTGCAGGAGATGGTCAAGACGTTGTTGAACCTGCGCGAGATCCCCAAACCCGACGATGCCGCGGACGGCCTCGCCATCGCCATCTGCCACGCTTTCTCCTCCCGGATGGAGGGACAGAGAGGCGGGAAGGTGGGGGTGGGGAAATAGTGTTTCGTGCGGGATAATTAGCCGATGATCCACAGGCTGCGCGGACAACTGGTAGAGAAGGACATGGAGGGCGTCGTGATCGACGTCGGGGGCGTGGGCTACCGGGCCTCGGCCTCGGCGAACACGCTCCGGGCGTTGCCATCGCTGGGAGAGGAGTGCGTGCTACACACCCGGATGGTCGTGCGGGAGGACGTGATGCTCCTCTTCGGCTTCGCGGGTAGGGAGGAGCGCGCGGCGTTCGACTCCCTGACGGCGGTGAGCAAGATCGGGCCGAAGTTGGCCCTGGCGATCCTGGGCACGATGTCCCCGCAGGAGGTCGCCGAGGCGGTCGGGCGCGGCGACGTCGTCAAGCTCGCGTCGGTGCCGGGGCTCGGGAAGAAGACGGCCGAGCGGCTGGTTCTGGAGCTCCGGGGCAAGAATCTGGCGGCGTTCGATCCTGGGCTGGCCGGCGGGAACGTTGGTGGACCGTACGTGGAGGCTCGGGAGGCCCTGACGACTTTGGGGTATTCGCTGGACGAGGCGGAGACGGCGCTCAAGGAGGTGCCGCCGCAGGACTCGGTGCAGAGGTACGTCAGGGAGGCGCTGCGACGGATGGGTGGTACGAGGCGTTGAGCACCGAGAATCGCGATGGGAACCCGCGTCCGGCCTACGAGCCAGGCGAGGATTGGAACGACGGTATGGAGGAGATGGACGACTTCACGGTACGCGGTGGAAGCCCGCCGGCCGGTATGGACGAGCCGCCCGAGGATATAACGGGGGCAGCGAATACGGAGCGACCCCTGGATCCGGGGGAGGACCCGGAGGGCGACGAGCCCACGCTGCGTCCGCGTTCGCTGAACGAGTTTATCGGGCAGGAGGCACTCAAGGATAACCTTAGGATCTTCGTCGAGGCGGCGAAGAGGCGGGGGGAGCCCCTGGACCACATGCTGCTCGCGGGGCCGCCGGGGCTTGGGAAAACGTCGCTGTGCCGCATCCTCGCGGGCGAGATGGAGGTGGGCATCTCCGTCACGAGCGGGCCGAGCCTCGAGCGGGCGGGGGACATGGCGGCCATCCTGACCTCGCTTGAGGAGGGGGACTTCCTGTTCATAGACGAGATCCACCGCTTGAACAGGCAGATCGAAGAGGTTCTCTACCCCGCGATGGAGGACTTTGCGATGGACATCGTGCTCGGCCAGGGCCCCTCGGCCCGCACCATCCGGATGGACGTACCGCGCTTCACGCTCGTCGGCGCCACGACACGCACCGGCCTGATGACGAAGCCCCTCCTCGACAGGTTCGGCTTCAACGCCCGCCTCGACTACTACGCGCCCGAGGACCTTAAGAAGATAGTGGTCAGGAACGCGGGCATCCTGAAGATCCCGACAACCGACGGCGGAGCCCAGCAGCTCTCGACCCGCAGCCGCGGCACCCCACGCATCGCCAACCGGCTGCTGCGGCGCGTCCGTGACTACGCCGAGGTCGTCGGCGACGGGACGATAGACGAGGAGACGGCGAAGGCCGCGCTCGCGATGCAGGGAGTGGACTACCTCGGGCTCGACCGCGTAGACCGGGAATACCTCGGCCTCATCATCGGGAAGTTCGACGGCGGCCCCGTGGGTGTCGGCACTATCTCCGTCGCTCTCGGCGAGGCACGCGACACCGTCGAGGACGTCTACGAGCCGTACCTCTTGCAGAGCGGCCTGATACAGCGCACGAGCCGCGGCCGCATCGCCACGCGCCGCGCGTACGAGCACCTCGGCGTCCCCTTGCCGGGCTAGGACGTGTCCGATGAACCTGAGGCTTCTTCCGATCGAAGGGGATCTGGCGGAGAGTCTGCGCGCGGGCTCGCAACGTTTCCGGCAGCAGTATGGCGTCAGCGTGGCCGCCGAAGATGCTTCTGTCGTACGCGACGTCGTGCAACAGACGCTAGACATGCTTGCACCGGGCCCCACGATGCCCGCTGGGGCGGTTACCTGGCGGTGGACGAGCTATCTTGTCGACTCGTGCGCGTTCAAGGGGCCTCCGTCTGAGGACGATACCGCCGAAGTTGCGTACTACAAGTTTGGTCCATGCGAAGGCCGAGGCTACGTCAAGGGCATGGCGCGGCGCTGATCTCCGTCGCGCTCTCGTCACATCTCGTGCGTCGCGTGATCTCGCACGCGCTGCCCGAAAGGAACCCGTCGATCTCCGTCTTGCAGAGCGTAGGTATGGGTCTCGTTGGCGAAGTTCGGGACCCCATCGATGGTCCGTTCTGGCGCTGGCAGCTCAAACGTGGGGTCTAACCTGGCAGTGCGCCCGATGGCTACCTTCGGTGCCCACAGCCTGTTGCCACTCCGTCAGGATAGGGAGGCTATTCGGCCGCATACACTGTGGCCGCCACGGGATGGCGGATCAGCCGGCGACGCCGGCCCGGAACGCCTCCGCGTCCCAGCCTGCGGTCTTGGCCCCCGCCTCGTAGGCGCTCTGAAGGAACTCCAGCAGGGCCTCTCTGGGGGAGTTGCTGTTGCGGATCTCCTCGTACGCCAGGAGCGCCGAACCTCCCTCCGGGGCCCAGGACGCCGCCCGTGGGCGCAGGGGTTGTTCGGTGAGGCCCTGGGGCTCGGGCGCGGTGTAGGAGTAGAAGGCTGGCTCGCGTACGTTGCGGTCTCCGGGCCAGAAACCGAAGGAGATGACCTCGTGCGAGTAGGCGTCGCGCGTCACCGGGTCCGTGCCCTCTGGTAGCGAGACGCGCTTGCCGGAGAAGCGGGTGACGGCGAGGTCGAAGCTGTGCCAGAAGAGTTGGACGGGGCTGGTCTTGCCGCTGAAGCGTCCGGCGAACTCCTTGAAGACCTGGTCTACCTCCGCGAGCACGCGGTGGTAGCGCCTGACGTAGTCTCCGTCGCAGGTGCAGTGGTAGGTGTTCTCGTCCAGGGTGTGCTCGTCGTCGAGGTCGAAGGGCTGGGTGTTTATGGAGGCGTCTATTCCCAGCGACCCGAGTCCGTCAAAGAGCCTCCTGTAGAACTCCGCGACGGGCACGTCGTCCAGGGCGAAGGAGAAGGCGCCGCCCTCGCTGGTGGTCACGACCAGCCTGTTCTCCAGCAGGTCGAAGGAGATGTCGAAGGTCGTGCCGCCGTAGGGTATGGGGCCGGTGGTGAGTCCACGGGTGGTTACGTAGAGCGTTACGTGCCACCAGTGGTTCCGGTACGGTGAGTACTCCATCCTCACCTTGCCCGCTATCTGGCAGTAGCGGTGCAGGGTCTCCTTGGTATCTTCCCACTCCCCGAGAGGGAGTGGCGGAAGCGCCCGTGCTCCGTGGAGCGATCCCATCGCCCTCCTTTCCTCGCGTACCTACGCGAACTTCCGCAAGGATACACGACCGGGTGCGACGGTCGCCGACGATCACGCTGTCCTGACAGCCCTGGGCGAGCATTTTATGCTCGCCGGAGACTCGAGACGGAGTGCCTCAGGCCGACGTCCTGTGCGGCAAGGCGAGCCGGCACGCTAAAATATATGTTTTCGTTGCTTGGTAGGTTCCCTGGGGAAGGAGGACAGTATGCAGGAACACACGGTAGAGGGGGGTGGCGGCCTCCGGCTACACGTACGGGAATGGGGTGATGCTCACGCGCCGGCCATCTTTTTGATTCACGGTTGGTCGCAGAACCATTTGTCCTGGGCGCACCAGTTCGACAGCGACCTGGCGGACGAGTTTCACCTGGTGGCTATCGACAACCGGGGCCACGGCATGTCGGGCAAGCCGCTCGAAGAGGAGCATTACGTCGATGCCCGCCTCTGGGCCGACGACATCGCGGCGGTGATATCGGCCCTGGATCTCGAGCGGCCGGTGCTGGTGGGTTGGTCCTACGGCGGCTTCATCATCTCCGACTACGTGCGTGCCCACGGCGAAGACTCCATCGCGGGGATCAACTACGTCGCCGGGGCGCTCATGCTCAACGAGAACCTCGACAACATCGGACCCGGGTTCATCGACAACGCCGAGGGGGCGACCGCGCCGGACCTGCCTACCAATATCTCGGCTATGCGTAGCTTCGTCCGGGCATGCACCGCGGAGCCGATGAGCGCCGAGGAATGGGAGACGACCCTGTGCTTCAACATCGTCGTCCCCCCGCAGGTACGGCGAGCGATGATCTTCTCTCGAAAGATCGACTCGGACGACGTCCTCTCCGGGCTGACGGTTCCGGCCCTGGTTACGCACGGGGATCAAGACACCGTGGTGCTCCCGTCCATGGCCCGGCACGTCCTCGAGGTGTGTCCGACCGCCGAAGCCTCCTGGTACGAAGGCATAGGACACGCCCCGTTCCTCGAAGACCCGGAACGCTTCAACCGGGAACTCGCCGACTTCGTCCGGCGCGTCAACGCGTAACGGTCCGTCTAGAGGAATAAGGCAATGCTGACCCCACAGGCTTTCGCGGAGAAGTGGTCGAGGGCAGCGCTCTCGGAGAGAGCCTCCTACGTGCAGCACTTCCTCGATCTCTGCGCCGTGCTCGGCCAACCCGCGCCAGCCGAGATCGACCCTAAGGGAGATTTCTACACCTTCGAGAAGGGAGTCGAGAAGAGCGGGGGTGGCAGGGGTTTCGCGGACGTCTGGTACAAGGGCCGCTTCGCCATCGAGTACAAGGGCAAGCACAAAGACCTCAACGCCGCCTACCAGCAGCTTCTGCAGTACCACGAGCCCCTGGAGAATCCGCCTCTCCTCGTCGTAACGGATACGGAGCGGTTCGAGATCCACACCAAGTTCGACAGGACGGTCTCGCGCGTCTACCGGTTCACGAACGCCGAGCTACCCGAACCCGAGAACCTTCGCGTACTGCGAGCGATGTTCGAGGACCCGGACTCCCTGCGTCCCGCCCGCACCGTCGAGAGCGTAACGGAGGAGGCGGCGCGCAAGTTCGCCCGGCTCGCGGATGGTATGCGGGCGCGGGGCGTCGAGCCGCACGAGGCGGCGCACTTCCTGAACAAGCT
>JAUJNO010000011.1:0-18315 GCA_030448125.1 Rubrobacteraceae bacterium
AGCTTCGAGCTACGTAACCGGAACCACCCTGATCGTCGATGGCGGATGGACCGCAATCTGAGCGGGCCAGGTTCGATCTGGCTTTGAGTAAGGTAATTATCCCATCGACGCGGGTACTCGAAAAAGCACCCGTTTGAGCGATACGCTGAGTTTCGCTAGGTGCCATAATTCGCTGGTAGGGTGAGTTTCGGATAAGAAGGAACTATGTCGTCTTCGACTCTCGTTATCCGGTTGGGTGGGCTCGCCAGCATTTTGGCCGGTCTGTTGTACTTCGTGGGGTACGCTGGCATGGCCGAACTGCTGCTGCCGGTGATGAGCAACTTGGGCGGCCACGTAGTACTCGGCTTGGCGGGGATGGCGACCCTACCCGCGTTGGTCGGGGTGCTCGCGAGAGATACGGGACGAAGTGCCCGACTGGGGACAGTGGGCTACATGCTGTCCTTCATCGGGGCAGCGGTGTTCTCCGTCGGTAATCTGGCCGAGGGCGTATTCGCGGTGGAGTTCGGGGTTGTGTTGTTCGGGATAGGGCTGATGATCCTGACGGTGGGCGTGGTGCTGCTCGGCTTGGGCATGAGGCGGGCGAAGGTGCTGCCGGCCTGGGCTGTGTGGCCGCTCGTCATCGGCTGGGTGGCGTTCCTGCCGGTGGCCAATAGCCCCGTGGTCTTCGGCTTCGCCTTTTTCGTCCTGTCGTTGTTGGCTGCGGGGATGTTGGGCGTTGGGTGGGTGGCGGTAGGCTACGCGCTCTGGTCGGAGGACGACACATTGGTTCGTCAAACCACATCTGTGCGGTGAGAGGAGGGTTCCACCCATGAACACGCCGGAGAGCGAGAACGTTGCGCCGGAGTCCTCACCGGCGCACTGGCAACGTCTGGCGGACCGGCTGGCGCAGTATGGGTGGCTGGTTCTGCTCGGATCCATCGCCGTTGGCTTCGTCGGAGGGGTGATAGTAGCGGTCATATGGCAGTCTGACGAGAGCGCCGGAGCAATGCCGGGGCCAGGCCTGCAGGATCTGCCCATGATCATCTCGATGCTGGGCTACCTGCTGGTGATCCTCCTCGGCGTGCCCAGCCTGCTCGCCGGTGCCTGGGACTTCCTGCGTGGCCACTGGACGGCGGGAGGGCGGAGGATACTGGTATTCGTCGGGCCGGTGCTGCTCCTTGTCGGCACCGAGATAGTCCCGCATCTGTTGAACCCTTGCCTTTTCGCGCTGGAGTTGGGAGGCAAGAGGCTGCCCGGGATGTGCGACTACGGAGAATGGGGTACGGACTTCGCGGCCCGGTGGCACCTATTGGACCACACGCTGGTTGGCGCAATCCCCTTCGCCGCGCTCTACTGGTTGGCTCTGCGCAAATGGCGTCCCGGAGTTGCGCGGTTCCGAGGAGACACCGCTCTCGACCCGACCCGAGTGAATGGAATAGCTCGTAACGGAGAACAAAGGGGTAACAACGAATGACAGCTTCATCAAGCCTTATCCGCTGGAGCGGGCTCGCGGCGATCCTGGGCGGGCTGCTGTGGATCGTCCCGATCGCGCTCACCGCGATAAAGCCGGAACATTCCAGGAGGGGCCCCGAGGGCTTTGCCGTGTTGCTGCTGTTGGCGGCCTTGGTCCTCATAGGCGTCGGCGTCTTGGGCATCTATCTGCGGCAGCGGGGCGGGTCGGGGCCGCTGGGGACGATAGCCGTGCTGGTCGCGGGTCTGGGGATCGTGATAATGGTCCCGGGCCGCCTGTTAGAGCCTGCAATTTTCTTCCAGGCCGGCCGGCTGATATTCCTCGCCGGGCTAGTGCTCTTCGTCGTCGACATGTTCGTAGCCAACATGATGCCGCGTGGGGCGACGCTCCTGCTGGTCATCGGGACGCTCGCGCTAGCCCTGTTCAATTTCGGCGACGAGCGGATCTGGATAGGGGTGCTGTTCGGCGCCGCCTGGATCTGGCTGGGCTATACGCTCTGGTCGGGGAGGGTGCGCCGCTCCAGCAGCCCGCACATGCGAGATGAGGAAAGAAGGAGATCATAGATGTCATCAAGTCTTATCCGCTGGAGCGGACTCGCGGCGATGCTGGGCGGTGTGCTGTGGATGATCGGCGCCGTTATCCACGCCTCCAAGCCCCGGGGATGTATCGCGGAAGAGTGCGCGTTCAGGCCGATGCGGGAATCCGGCGCACTCGACGGCATCCTGATGCTCCTCTCCCTATTACTCTTCGCGGTGGGCGTGGCGGGGCTGGTGACCCTCGTCCGGCGCTCCGGGCGCTTCGGGAAGGCGGGGAAGGCGGGGGGCCTTATCGGCGCCGCCGGAGTCGCGCTGCTGGTGATCGCCAGCCTGATACAGTCCGTCGTCTTCGGCGGGGACTTCCTGCTCATGCCGTACTTCGTCATCCCCGGCCTGCTGGCCACGGTCGTCGGCCTCGTGCTCCTGGGCGTGGCTATCCTGCAGTCGAGGGTGCTGCCGCGCTGGACGGCGGCATTGCTCATTATAGGGGCGCTGGCGATGCTCGCGTCCAACGAGCAGACCGCGCGGGTGTTGCTGACGATACCGATCGGCGTGGCGTGGGTGGCGGTGGGTTACGCGCTCTGGTCCGACAGTGACGAATCGGCCCAACAACCCGCGCGCGTTAGATGACGGGAGGTTATGGATGGCGTCACCGAACCTGATCCGTTTGGGTGGAGTAGCTGCCATGCTGGGCGGCGCGATGTGGGTCGTTAAGGGTGGCCTCATCATGCTCGGGGGCCCGGACCCCGACCTATTCATTCCCGCCCAACTCTTTTTCGCGCTCGGCCTGCTGGGACTGCGTACCCGGCTAGCGGAACGCGGCGGGCGTTTAGGAAGGATCGGGGGGTTCCTGGCCTACGCGGCCGTTGCATTGTCCATGGTCAACGCGCCGTACTCCGTTTTCTTCGCGGAGCGCGGGCCACAGACTCCCTTCCCCTTCAACGTTACCTATTTCTCGGCATCTCTCGCCATCTTTATTGGATTGGTGTTCCTCGGGATCGCCGTCTCGAGAGCCCTCGGTTTGTTCGACGCGGCGTTGGTACAGTGGTGCTCCGCTTACTGGATACGTTGTGATGCTGCTTGTGGCATAGTTACTGGTTGGGTGGCTAGGGCGTGTCCGGTGAATCGGCCCGGCTTTTGCTAGCCTCCGTGTACGGTGTTCGCAGCGACTAAGAAGGGCGGGGATGAAGCCGTACGAGGGTCCGTCTTGGTGGGACAGGGTGAGGTTCTTCGTCCGGGACCGCCTGCGCTCGGGCATCCTTCGCCTCCGCAGCGAGTGGTTGCAGATCCTCCAGACGGGGGTGGCCGCCTGCGTCGCGTGGTTCCTGGCGGTCTTGCTCCTCGGGCTCGAGGAGCCCACTTTCGCGCCGATAGCGGCGGTCATCTCGCTCGGACTGGCGGTAGGCGAGCGCGGCCGACGCGTCGTCGAGTTGACGTTGGGGGTAGCCTTCGGTGTCGTGATTGCCGACTTTTTGGTGTCCGTCATCGGCATCGGGGCGGTGCAGAGTGGGATCTTGGTTGTCTTGGCGATGACGGCGGCCGTGTTCTTCGGCAGGAGAGATCTCGGCGTCAACGAGGCCGCCATCTCGGCGATGATTTTGATGATCACTTTCGGTCCCGTGGGCACCGTCTTCCCACCCGAGCGCTTCTTGGAGGCGCTGATCGGCGGCGGCGTTGCCCTGCTAGTCAATGCACTGCTTCCTATCAATCCCGAGCGCATGGTCACTACAGCCGCACACCCGATCTTCGATGAGTCGGTCGCCGTGCTCGAAGAGACGGCCGCCGCCCTCGACGAAGGCGACTTCGCGCGTGCCCAAAATGCGCTCTTGAAAGCCCGAGCGATCGACGCGCGTGTGAGCAGCTTCAAAGAAGCACTCGCCGCTGGTCACGAAACTGCAAGGATCGCCCCGTCTCGGCGGCGAGCCCTCGAGCACCTCGAAGTCTACGCCGCTGCGGCAGACCAGATAGATCTGACCGTGCGCCACGTGCGAATATTGGCCCGCAGCGCGCTCGGCTTGGTACGCACCGGAGATCCGGCCCCGGAACCGCTTGCGGTGGCAGTGCGTGACCTGGCCCGGGCGACAGAGGCCTTGGCTGTGTATCTTGAAGCACCCGGTGGTCCCGAGGAAGCACACCGGCTCGCCCTCAAAGCTGCCGGGGGCGCCGCTGCGCTGCTCAGGGAGCGTGAAGACCTGGCGAAGGACATGGCCACCAACGCGTTCATCGAAGAAATCTTCTCAGCAGCGTACGACCTTTTGCTGGGCACCGGCATGGACCAGGCGGTGGCCTTGCGAACCCTGGAGGAGGCCACGGGACGAACCTCAGGACCGGACGAGGGTGCTGGGACCGGAAAAGATTCACCAGATACGCTTTAGTTAGATGGTCTGTCGCCACCGTAGAACCTTGGAAACGAACATCAACCGCAAGTCTTCGGAGTAGGCGTTTACGCGCACGTCATGTCCGAGGGTTCATCTGCGTTGAAGCCGCCGCATTGCTCCAGCGCGCAACCGTTACCCCTCTCCCCCGAGGGACCGGGTTTTCCCAACTGTTGCCTTCGTGTTATCTCCCTGTAACCGGGCAGAGGTACAAAGGAGCCGGTTGGTGCGATCCCGGCGTCCATACCCCCCTCCTAAGCATTACCTTGGGCGCCGGGCCAATCAGCCCCGAGATCACCGGAGCCTTCGGGAGCAAAGAGCAACGGGCGAGCGCGACAAGTATGTATCCTCGTGCTACACCCTGGTACCATACTCCTTACGCGACAAAAGTGGCGCGGTCGGGCGGTGAACGCCAGAGCGAACCGCCCTTCTGACCGACAACCAGGATAGTAGCTAAGAGGCACGAAAGAGAGGGTAGCGTGAATTCCAACGGGGGGAGAGCCGCAGGCTCCGGCAAGAGGGAGTTCTATACGGCGCTCGCGCTACTCGCGATGATCTTCGCGGTCACGACGGCGCTGTTCGCGCTCCCGGCGTGGGCGCAGTCGGAAGGACTGGAAGACAATCGGGTTCGAGACGCAGACACGGATGACAACAACAACGACCTTACCGATACTGACACCACCTCCGCCGGACCCGACAACATAGACCTCATCGAAATCCTCGATGCGGAGAATTGCGACGTTGACCCTGGCGCGGTCATAGTGTTCGAGGACGAGAGGGGCAGGGTTTTCTTGGTGGCCGACAACATAAACGCCCAGATTTCCGAAAGGGGCGACGAGATCAGGGTGGTAGACGATAGGAATGATGATCAGGTGGAAGACCCCCCGGATACCGGCTCAGATGCCGATATCGAGTTTCTGGATGAGGACGGTGATTTTGTAGAGCTGTCGGTAAATAGGGATCTTAGTGTTCAGAGCGTGGGTGGCATAGAATGCGGCGACGGTCGGAGTTCCCAACCCGGTCTTGGCCCCGGCCCTTTCATTCCCGAACCGTTCCCTCCCGAAGCCTTCCCTCCCGGCGTCGTCAATCCCGTAACCGGTGAGATAATCGACGAGGACGATGACGGCATACCCGATGTCTTGGACGAAGAGATCGATGCCAACGAGGAGGATGACGAGGACGAGACCGACGACCTTGAGGATGCCGAAAACGACCTCAACGCCCTAAACGATGAGGGTACGGACGGCGAGGGCACCGACGGAGACGACTTCGACACGGACTCGGAAGGGGACGACGATGGAGTAAGCGCCACGGCGGACGAGGACGGGGCGGAGGCTTCGACGCCCGGTGCCTCGGCCAGCGCGGGCGGGGACCCGGACGAGCAGGCTCCCGAGAGGAGCACACGGGGCGATGTGGTAGACGAGGTCCCGACCAGCGGGCCGCTGCCCAACACGGGCGGGGCTCCGGTCGCCGCCGGCACGGTGCTGGCGATGGTCCTGTTCGGCGTTGGCCTCCTGACGGTGCGGCTGGTGATGGTCTGGCGCGAGAGAAGGGCGTAGTCGGGCGGGGGCTGCCGGGGCGGCATCCTCCCGCCGGGCGGGGCCGTGCTCCCGTCCCCGTCGAAACCCGTAACGGAGCGGAGGGCTAGAGGGTAGATGCTTCTCAAGGTGGGTGCGGCCATGATGCTCTCCGCGGTTGCGCTGGGGCTCGTGGTCGCGGCCGTGGTGGCCCTCTCCGGCCCCGCCCAGGAGGAGCCCGCCTCGCAGGCCGCGTCGGTCGAACCCCTGGCCTCCGGGGCGACGGAGCGGGAGAAGAACGAGTTCGATCCCGGCGAGAAGCTCGACATCGACGACGAGCCCCCCAAGAAGACGAAACCGGAGCCCCGGGAAGCCCGCGGCGGAGCCCGTGCCCGAGACGTTGCCCGTCGCTCCCGACGCCTCCTGGCCGGCGCCTTCGGGGCAGGAGGTCGCCGCCGCGCGGGAACCCCGCTACTACGCGCCGCGCCGGGACGCGGGGATGGCCCTGACGGTGGAGGACATCGGCCTCTACGACGTGCCGGTCATAAACTCCAACAACCAGGCCGACCTGGACAACGGCGTGATCCACGTCCCCCAGACACCTATGCCATGGGAGCAGCGCGATCAGAAGAACGTCTACCTCGCAGGCCACCGGCTCGGTTTCCCAAACACCGGCAGCCGCCTCGTCTTCTACAACCTCGACAAGCTCTCCAAAGGCGACTCTATAGTCCTCGAAGACAGCCTGGGCGAAGCCTACGAATACCGGGTGAGCGAGGTCTTCGTCGTCGAGCCGGACGCCGAGTGGGTGGTAGACCCGGTGCGAGGCCGGGACATGGTAACGCTCCAGACCTGCACCTTCCCGGACCTCCTCAACCGCCTCATCGTCCGCGCCGACCGCGTCTGAACACCGCGCCCCGGCAACATGAAGTGCGGGTGCGGACGGCGAGCGAAGGTTGCCCTGGCGTGTTCGCGAGCCGGTTCTCGTTTCCGATTGTCGCGGAAGCCGCCAATGGCTTCGCTGAAGCAAATTCCCTCGACGGATCGGTCTGTGGGTCAAGGGCTCTTAGAGATTCGGTAGCTACACGATATTGCCCAACGGCTGCTAATAATCAAGGTTGCGTGGCACAACATGCTAGAGTAAAAACAGATAATCTTGACGGTTCCTTTAAAATGACCACAGTAGAGATGGTAGCGACAACCCGTGGGGATTCGAAAAAGAAAGAAGGTAGCCTCTATGAAACGCATCAAGTTAGTGCTTACGGTAGCGGCAGTAACGACGACGATGCTGTCCCTTAGTGCCGGCTCGGCAGGCGCGGATGCCTGCTTCGACGACTTCGCCCAGGCGGGAGGACAGCCAGGGTTGCTCGTTAGCGATGTAGCCCAGGGCGCGGCCCTGCCGACAGAGCCAGGCAGCGGAACTGACGAGCTGGCAAGAGAGGTGGGGATAGTCAACCAAGTACGGAACGACATCTGCCCACAGTAACTAGAGTAGGTAAGATTGCCCGTTCGGTGATTGGCGCATGGTCTAATGGCAGGACGCCGGGTTCAACCGTGCCGGTACCAAGGTCATCACAGGCGATTGGTCAAGAGCTCCGTTGCCGCCCGGCTCGGAAGCGGCTTCGACAGGTAGTTGCCCTGGACCAGGTCGCAGGACTGCTTCCGCAACTGCGACAATTGTTCGGCGGTCGCCACCCCCTCTGCTATGGTCCGCATGCCCATAGCGTGCGCAAGCGTGACGATTCCCGATAAGAGCACCGCATCTCCGCCGCTATCCTTCCTGAGATCCTCGACGAACGAACGGTCTATCTTGAGGTAGTCCGCCGGGAAGCGCTTGAGGTAGGCGAGCGACGAGTAACCCGTCCCGAAGTCGTCGATCGCCAGCTGGATACCCAAAGCCTTCAGCCTCTGGAGCATACTTACGGTCGAGTGCGCATCGTCCATTAGCACGCTCTCCGTTATTTCCAGGCCCAGACCGGAAGGCTCCAGCCCGGTCTTGTGCAGGGCTTCGGTAACCTGGCGGACCAGGCCCGGTTGTTGAAACTGTTTGGCGGAGAGGTTCACGAACACCACCGGCCGTCGGTCTTTCGGGCACTCTTCCCGCCATGCTCGCGCTTGGCGGCAAGCCGCTTCGAGCACCAACTGTCCGATAGTTGTAATCAGGCCGGTTTCTTCCGCGACAGGAACAAACTCGTAGGGGAGCAGCAGTCCGCGCTCCGGATGCTGCCACCGCACCAGCGCCTCTACGCTAACGATACTTTCGCTACTCAAGAGTACTTGGGGTTGGTAGTAGACCCTGAACTCCTCGCGCTCGATCGCCCGCCGAAGATCCCCCTCAAGCTCCAGGCGCCTCATAGCCCGGCTGTTCACGTCGGGGCCGGTCGCCAGGTCGTAAGCTTTACCCTTGCTCTTCGCCCGGTACATCGCCTCGTCCGCGCCGCGCAGCAGCTCTTCCGGATGAACCTCACCAGGAGCGCCCAGTGCAATTCCGATGCTGGACCCGACGAAAAGCTCGCGCCCAACCAGCATAAAAGGCTGGCTCAGTTCCTGCGTTATGCGCTCCGCGACCTCTATCACCTCGCCCTGATTTGAAACGCCCTCGAGCAGCACGGTGAACTCATCCCCGCCGAGACGCGCGACCGTATCCTCGGGCCGCACACAATCTCTCAAGCGCTCGGCCACCACGATCAGTAGCCGGTCTCCCAGCTCATGACCGAGGCTATCGTTTACCAGCTTGAAGTTGTCCAGGTCCACAAACAGTATCGCGACGGAGCGCTTGCGCCGAGGCCGACGGAGCAAGGCCTGCTCGAGGCGGTTAGCAAACAGGGCCCGGTTGGGCAGATTCGTTAGCGGATCGTGTAGCGCCTGGTGTCTCAGGCGTTCCTCAAGGGCCTTGCGTTCTGTAATGTCTCGAGAACTGACCACTATCCCCCCGATGCTCGGGTCGTCGAGTTTGTTGTTGACGATGTGTTCGAAGTAGCGCCAAGAGCCGTCCGCGTGCGGGACCGGGAACTCTATGGGCGGATGAACCCCAGGGGTCTCTAGAATCTCGGCGAACAGGGTCAAGGCCCGCTCCATGTGGTCGGGATGGATCCAGTCAAACGCGTTGGTACCGATCTGCGTCTCGGGTCGGTAACCCAATCGTTCCGTAGCCGGGTTCATGTAATTCACGGTGCCGTCGCTCTCGATGACCGTGATGATGTCCGAGGTGTTCTGTACCAGGGAGTAGAAGCGTTTCTCTCTCTCGCGCAGCACCTGCTCGTTGCGCTTCAACTCGGCGATGGTGAATTCCGGCCTTCCATCGCGCACCGTGTCTCGAACCTGAGGAGGCTCGCCAGGATGTCGGGTTCCTTCTTCGGCTCGTTTACCGTACAAGACGTCGCATGCCAATCGCATCCATGAGCCGAGCAGCCCAAGCCGCCGGGTAACCGTTCTGCTCAATGCCTCCAATAATTTCATCCGGTCTTCGCAACCTCGCTGTCTCGACGCTCACCAGAAGAAGTCGTAACGCCTCGTCCGCTGAACGCGGCCGGCGATGCTCCGGCTCAATAGCTCTCGCTGTCGAGTTCTGAGATCCGGGTATGGGAGATCCGCTATTGATCAGATACTCCGATAGTCTGGCTCCCGCCCACTTTTTCAAGCCTTCGCCAATTTTACCCGGCAAGCGCTGTCCTCGCTTAGGTCGCCTACGACTACCGGGTGAGCGAGGTCTTCGTGGTCGAACCGGACGCCGACTGGGTGGTGGACCCGGTGCGCGGCCGGGACACGGTAACGCTCCAGACCTGCACCTTCCCGGACCTCCTCAACCGCCTCATCGTCCGCGCGGACCGCGTCTGACCCGGGCTCCGGCAACACGAGGCGCCGGCACGTCCGATCCTGTCACCGGTTGCCCTGAGCGCACCGCCAGCGTAGCCGCAAGCCCCCGGGTCAGGCGAAGGTTCGCTTCACTCTCAGGTGCTCCGCGTAGCCCGGCCCGATCTCCGGGCGCCCCCACCCGGACCGTTTGCGCCCGCGCCACCGGCAAGGCAGGATCGGATCGATCCTCCGGGAGCACAACCACTCTCTCAAACGGTTCCAGAAATACACGCCCCATCGCTGAGGTTTGATGTACTCCTGGACGAGGAAGCCTCCGAGGTGGAGTTGTTGTCGATCCAGGTAGTGGCGTTTCAGCTACAGCATCGTCTGCGGTCAGCCGGCGGTAACGTAACGAATCTGGCCGGTTGTGGGTCGAAGTAGATAAGTGCAGACCAGCCGTACCGAAGGAGGCGAGAGAGCATGGGCAGAAAGAGCAGCGGGCAAGACAAGGGCGAAGGGGCTATGGATAAGGTCAAGGGCCGGGCGAAAGAGGCCGCCGGCGCCGTGTCCGGCGACGATACCAAGAAGTCCGAGGGACGCTCGGACCAGACGAAGGGCACTGCCAAGGAGAAGAAGGGCAAGCTGAAGGACCTCTTCAAATAGCAAGCGAAGGCCGATCTGGCCAGAGTATCAGAAGAAGTAGGCACGTTTCTTGAATAAGACGGCCCTTGCCTTGAAGTTGCTGGCCAATCAAAAGGTGCGTCGGGGGCCGTCGAGTTCCTCAAGAACCCGCGCGCGGACAAGAGAACCCTCGCCTTGAAGGTTCTGTCCAACCAGAAGATGCGCCAGGGGACCGTGGAGCTTCTCAAGGACCCGGACGTCCGCACTATGCTGCTGCAACAGACAGCGCAACGGTTCCGCCGCTCGTAGGAATACCCGGAAGTCAACGCGGTACTTTGGGTCGAAGATCTTGTCTTTGCTCGATCTCCGTTGCCTTTCTACAGGTTCCCGAGCAACGAGAACGGTTGCGAGTCGCTCCGCGGTAGGAGCTTCGACCAGGAGGTAGAGTTAGATGAGGGCCGTCATGCTCGGTTATTGGGTAATCCTGCTGGGGATCGTCCTGGACATCTTCGGGACCGTCTGGGATGTGATGGACGATCTGACCGGCGAGGAAGCGCTGGGGGGACTGCTCACCCCCGAAAGACTGAAGTTCCTGGGAATAGCCGTGGTGGTCCTGGGTCTCGTCCTGGGGTTCAGGTTGGGATTGAGACGCCGGAGTTGAGAACGCGGTTTCACTCTAACAAGGCTGGCCCAAACTCAAACGCCCCGGTCCCGAAAATCGCCCCTGTCGACCGAGGGCGGCCCCGAGGCGAAGCTGGCGCTGGTGTAGGCGAGCACCTGGTACTTCGCATCTTCGGCGGTTGGTCTCCTGAGATACGTGGTCGGCGTTGGCATGTTTGCCGAGTCGGCATAGGGGTACAATTCAATATTGACCCGTTTGCTACAAAAGCGCGGGCGGTGGTGCGTATCGGGAACCTACCAAGCAAGGAGGAACTGTAGATGGAACGCGAGCAGCGAGGCGGTAGGGGCACGGAGGCCCTCCAGCAGTACGAGGTACGAGGTCTACGACCGCGACGGCGAGAAGATCGGCAAGGTAGACGACCTGTTCGTCGACGAGAACGACCAAGTCGAGTACATGGGCGTGAAGATGGGCCTGTTGGGGCTCGGCGGTTCGGCTCTCGTTCCGTGGGATGCGGCGCGCGTTAACGAGGGTGACCGGCGCATCGAGGTCTCGGCGGACAAGGAGACCGTCAAGAACGGCCCGGGCTACGACGACGACCAGGAGATAACGCCCGAGTACGAGGAGCAGGTTCGCTCACATTACGGCCTCGGCGGCGGCCGGCAGGAGGGCGCCGCGCAGCAGCAGAGGGGCGCCTACGGCGACTACTACGACGACCGCGACGAGGACTTCACCAGCTCGGCCGCCGCCGCGGCGTGGCCGGCGGGGAACGTAGCGAAACGGAGGCTCGCGGCGCGGAGGCCCGTGGTGGTACGGGGGCCCCGGGCGAGGAGCCGCTCTCCGAAGAGCGTGGACACGAACGTGAGCACGACCGCGAGCGCGGGGGTTTGGGCGCGGCGAGGGGCGCCGACGACGATGACGAACTGAGGGTGCAGAGGAGCGAGGAGGAGCTGCGGGCTGACACCCGCGAGCGCGAGGCCGGGCGGATGAACGTCCGCAAGCGCGTGCGCACCGAGCGCGAGCAGGTAAGGGTGCCCACCAGGCGCGAGGAGGTCGACGTCGAGCGCGTGCCGGTAAACGAGGAGGGAACCGGAGCGGAGATCGGCGAGGACGAGGTCTCGGTGCCGGTGGTCGAGGAAGAGGTCGTAGTCGACAAGCGTCCGGTGGTCAAGGAGGAGGTCCGGGTGCGCAAGGACGTCGTCCAGGACGAGGAGGTCGTCGAGGAGGACGTGCGCAAGGAAGAGGTCGACGTCGAAGACGCCACCACCACGCGCGGCAGGGGCCACGATGCGGACCTCGATGACGAGGCGGGGCGCCACGACAGGTAGAGCAGACCGCGGGCAACCACAGGTGCGGGCCCGGCTATGACCGGGCCCGCCCTTCCTTTAGGGAGGACCGCATAGGCAGGAGGTACGACAGGGAAGAGTAGGCGCGACGCGAGGCGGACGTGAGGCGGAGGAGCTCTACCAACCGCTCAGGCTGGCCGTGGACGCTAAAGCATGTTGCTCACCGACTGTGCAGTACCTTCTCATATGATTCCGGTTTCACACACGCCCAAAACTGTGCTTCCGCGCCTTGCTGAACGAGAAAGTCACCCAAGTAGACCGCTTACATCCTGTATTGGCCTGCAACAAAGCGAAGACGGGTAAGGCTTACCGTGGACCCGGTGGCACAGGTCTCTCGAGATATGGCCGCGGCGCGGGCTCGCGAGACTGAGCGCCCCTATCGCCCCATCGACAACCCGCTCGTCGCCGCGCTGGCCGGTCCCGAGGGTTCTGCCTGGCTCGACCGCACACAGCCTACTCTGGGTTCGGCGGTCCGGCGCTGTACCGCGTCGTTCGCACCCGCTTCTTCGACTACCTTCTACTCCACGCCTCCTGGGGCGCCGGATCAGCTCGGTTATCGTCGGAGTGCTATCCTCCGAGCGTTAGCCTTCACGCCTCCTCCCGGCAGCGACAGCAAAGATCAAAGAGTCTGAAGAGGGGGAGATGCTTCTCAGGGTGGGTGTAGCCATGGCGCTCCTCGCGGTCGTGGTGAACCTCTCGGGCCGCCCCGGCGAGCCGGTAGCACCCGAGGAGGCCCGGTCGGAAGAGGCGGCGGCGGAGTCCACCCGGGAGGAGCGCGAGCAGAAGAACGTCTACTCCTCTCCCGGGCAGGGCCACGCTCACGTCCCGTCGAAACTCGTAACGGAGCGAAGGGCTATATGGTCACGCTCCAGGCCTGCACCTCCCCGGACCTCCTGAACCGCATCATCGTCCGCGCCGACCGAATCTAGGGCCTGTCCGGCGGGTCACGCGGTTAGCCGGCCCCACGTCGCGCATCTCGGGTTAGCTGGAGGGGCATCGGCCGTTCTTCGCCAGATATACTGGCCGGCGGGAGCGGAAGAAGTGGAGGGGTCGTGGCGCACGCGTGCAAACCTGTAGGTAGAAGATGAGGAAGAGGACGGTCCTGTTGCTCATCCTCGGGCTGGGAGGATTCGCGTCCCTCCTCGTTGGCCTGGCGTGGGGTTCGGTGCTCCGCACTTTCGCTACAGATCTGGCCCGGACCGAGAACTTCTTCAACCTCATCAACCCCGACTACGTCTCTCTCGCTCACGCCCTCGTCGCCGGAATCGTCGGCCTCGGCCATTTCCTCGTAGTTTTCGGCGTCGCCGCCACGCTCGCCGGCCTGATCTGGGCTGCCTACGCCTGCCCGCGGGCGACGGGGAACCCCGGTCGGAGAGCCTCCAGCCTCCGCCGGGCCTCTGTAGCCGGGACCGGCGCCCTGATGCTGCTCGCGGTCGGCGGCGCCGCGTGGGCGACCAGCGCCGTCTCCTACGAGGACGGGCTGGCCGCGGAACCTGGTGGTCCCGCGGCCAGCTCGGCGGGCCAGAGAGAAGAACGCCACGCCGGGTGCGCCGAGCCCCCGACGCTGGAGCAGCAGAGAGCGGCCGACCGACTCGCGGCGGAGACCAGAGCTGGCGTTGCCAGGTACGCCGACCCCCCGGCGGCCGAAGCCGACGGCTACCGGCCCAGCTCGCCCTCCTGGCGGCCGGTTACGCACTACCTCAACCCCGCCCATCAGCGAGACGGCGAGATCCTCGACCCCGACCGGCCGGAGTCGCTGGTCTACGCCAATACTTCTGAGGGCGCCGTCCTGCTGGGCGCTATGTACGTCATGCCCGAGCCCGGCGTCTCCGGTCCCCGGATAGGCGGCTGCCTCACCCAATGGCACGCCCACTCGTTGCGAGGGTGGGAAACGCCGGAGATGATGCACGTGTGGAGCGTGGACGTCCCCGGTGGTCCGTTCAGCGAGCTGAGACCTCGCGAATTCGTCCGATCCCTGGAAGGCTAGACGAGCCACGTAGCCGCGTTATCCGGCGCGCCGCATCCGGCCGCGTCTATCGCTGTCCCCCAACGGTCTTTTCCGGGCAAGCGTACGCGCCGCGATGCATTGACCAACCTCGCTGCGAGGCGGTATAGCTGGCTAGGACTCTCTCAACTCCGCCTGGAGGCTGGAGACGGCCTCTCTCTTGAGTGGTCCTAGCTCCGTGCTCACCCGCTCGGCCATGTTGACCTTGACCCTCCGGCTGTAGCCCCGATCTCTTATCTCATCGGCAAACTCCGAATACAGACTTTGGGACGTCTCGATAAACTCCTCTATGGCCTTGCAGGTTCTAAGGTCCAGCCACACCGCCCGAGGAGCGTAGTAGTCGGAGAACTCGCTCAGACACCGGGAGACTTGCTCCCTTCTTTGTTTTGGTTCTTGCAGGTAGTCGACGTTCTCGTCCGCGTACGCCGAGCTCCACGCGACGAAACCCCGGTAGATCTCCATCAGCTGGTCCCAGGTCTCGGAGACCACGCTTCTCACGACCTCCCCTCGGCCAGGCGAGGGCTGAATAGCCGCTCGCCTGTACCCGGCGGGGATGGATACATATTTCGCTCGTCTCATCTTCTACCTCACGAATGAGATTCTTGTACCCCCATACTATACTGCATACCGCTTTAGGTATGGTAACTATCCCTTGGAGTCGGGTGCTATGGTAACGGCCAAGTTCGACGGAAATCGGGGGCGCGTCGGGCTTAGCAAGATGGCACAATGACAGCGGTGGAAAGGTCAGGAGGTTCGTTGTTATGCCTGCGTTGCCATGGAAGTCCTTCGCCGCTCCCGAGAGTGACAGAGAGTACACTGCGTTGTTGTCCTACTTGCCGCTCAACAAGTGGCGCGCGATGCCAAAGTTCATGAGGTACACCTTCCAGATCCAACGTCAGCTGGCCGGTTCCGAAGGTCTGATCGGGTACTCCCTGGACGCGAACGTACCGAGCCGGGAGTTCTGGACCTTATCCGTGTGGGAAGACGAGGAATCCTTGCGGAGATTCGTCCAACGGACGCCCCACGGCAGGGTGATGATGGACCTGCTCCCGGACATGGGCCGGACGGAGTTCTTCCCGTTTAAGGTGGATGGGTCCTCGATCCCCCCGGACTGGGAAGAGACCAAGCGACGCATGCGAGAACGATAGACGGAACTCTCGTCCCGGATCTTCGCGACTCTCCAACGAAACGGCCACCCGTGCCGAGGGGATAGTTACCAGCCGCTATTGCCCTGACGTGGAAAGCATGTATCCTTCGCGTCGTGGCGGAGAGAAGGGTCAACGGGTTTCGGATGACGAGGGCGCCTTTCGGAGTTCTGGCGTGTTTGGTAGCCTTTCTCGCTGTTGGCTGTTCGGGGTCCGAAGTCTCGAACCCCGAGCCTGCCCAACAGGCGGGAGCCCCTGCTCGACCCAACATAATCTTCATCCTTGCCGACGACCTGGACCTGGCCTCTGCCCGGCAACTGCCGAAGCTGCGCTCTTTGTTGCTGGAAGAGGGAGCCTCGTTCGAGAACGCCTTCGTCAGCTACCCGCTGTGTTGTCCCTCGCGGGCGACCGTACTCACCGGCCTCTACGCCCACAACCACGGCGTAGCGAGCAACGAGCCCCCAAACGGGGGTTTCGAGAAGTTCCGGGATGAGGGGCGCGAGGAGGCCACCATCGCCGTTCGCCTGCAAGAAGAGGGCTACCGGACCGCTCTGTTCGGCAAGTACCTGAACCGCTACCCCGGCGATGACCCGGCCCACGTCCCACCCGGCTGGGATGAGTGGCACGCCAGGATGGATATAAGCCCCGGGGGAGAGGAGGATACGAGCGCTGGGGGAGATCCAACCGAAGGGTACACGAAATACTACGACTACGAGCTCAACGAGAACGGAGAGGTCGTTCCCTACGGAAACAGTCCCGAGGACTACCTCACCGACGTTCTCTCCGGCAAGACGACGGATTTCGTCCGGGGTGCCGCGTCTGATTCCAAACCCTTCTTCCTGTATCTGGCTCCGTCGGCGCCACACGACCCCGCTACCCCCGCCGAGCGCCACGAGGGCGCGTTCGCCGGCGAGAAAGCTCCCCGCTCCGCATCCTTCGACGAGGAGGACGTCTCGGACAAGCCGTCCTGGATCAGGGAGAGAAGAACCATCTCCGACAGACAAGCCTCCAGGAAGATCGATGGGCTCTACCGCGAGCGCCTGGCCAGCATGCTCGCCGTCGACGAGATGGTCGACTCTCTCGTCGGAGAGTTGACGTCCACCGGCCAACTCGACAACACCTTCATATTCTTTGCCTCGGATAATGGATGGCAACAGGGCGAGCACCGCATAAGGACGGGGAAGTTATACCCGTACGAAGAGTCCATCCGTACGCCCCTCTTCGTCCGAGGGCCGGGGGTGCCTGCCGGATCGAAGGTAGAGAAGCTGATCCTCAACACCGACTTCGCTCCGACCATTGCGGACCTGGCGGGTATCTCGTTCCCGGCGGATGGACGCTCCTTTACGCCATTGCTTCACGGCGAAGATCCTCTGTGGCGTTCGGTGGTGCTGCTGGAAGCAGCCGGTGGCGGGTCCCCGCCCTCCTACACGGCAGTCAGGACCGAGACCCACAAATACGTCGAATACCAAACCGGAGAGAAGGAGCTCTACGACCTCGAGGCCGACCCTTACGAGATGGAGAGTCTCCACGAGACCGCCGGCTCTTCCCTCGTCCAGGATCTAGAGGCAAAGGTGGACGCGCTCGAGAACTGCACCGGCGACGGGTGTCGGCAGACCGAAGACTCTCCATAGAGCGCCATCCGGCGCCTCTTACCGTCGTTTCGTTTGATTTTTCTCACCAGATTCTCACCTGCCTCCCATCAAAGGGGAGTAGGGTCTTCTCAGGGACGGAATCACGAGAGAGGAGGGCAGGGGTGTGCAGGTCGTCGAGCGTACCGAAGGGCTTTACGGGACTCGAGATGCGCGCTCCGGGATCTGCCCGCTTCTCCGGCTCCGGCGCCCGGCGAGGGAATGCCCTCCGGAGGTCTTGCGGACGAGCGGCCGTGAGCTGTATCTTTGTTGTCGAAGAGCGAGTAACGTGAGGCGTGGGGAGATGGGGTACAGGTCTGCCGCGGGCACTTCCTTCTCTTTGCGCGTGAGATTCGAGGGGGGAGAGCGATGATTTTGAGCAGGAGAAGGTCCGGCGTACTACTACTCGCGATCTCGGGGGTCGTGCTCTGTCTGGTGCTCCTGTCGACGGCGTCGTCGGGGGCCCAGACGAGAGCGGAGGACCAGAACGCAGAAGCCACGGCCACCGCGGGAGGCGACGATTGCGTCGAATTCGAGGACCAGGACGGCGGGACCGGCACGGACGAGGATACGGGGACGAATACGAGCGAAGCCACCGACGCCGGCACCATCGACGACGAAAGCACGGACGCTACGGGCGCGGACAACGATGCCGGCACCAGCGAGGGCGATGGAACGGACGCCGGTACCGACGACGCCACCGGCGAGGACACCGCTACCGGTACCAGCGACGAGCAGCCGCAGCAGAACGGGGACGAAAGCGAAGCCGCAGGCCAGCAGGCGCAGGGCGAGGACGGGGATGGCGACGCCCAGCAATCGCAGCAGACCGGTGAAGAGGGCGACCAGCAGGCTCAGCAGGACGGGGGGGAAGGCGCCACCGGCAAGCAGACGCAGGACGCTGGGGAAGCCGGTGACGACGAGTGCGTGATAGCGGACACCGTCCCCGACGAGTCGCTCCTGCCGACCGGTACCTCCGTGAAGTCCCAGGCCAAGGGGACGCCGGTGGAGAAGAAGTCCGACCGCGGCGACAAGCAGGGGAGCTCCGACCGCGGTGAGAAGCAGTCCGACAGCGGCGAAAAGGCGGGGACTCGTAGCGAGGAGCGGAAAAAGACCGACAGCGGTGGCGAGAAGCCGGAGGCCCGCGGCGAGGATCAGAAGAAGACAGACCGTGGTAGCAAGAGGGTAGAGGTGAAGGACAGCTCCGGCAAGAAGATAGAGGTAGAGGACCGCTCCGGCAAGACGCCCCGCCAGGAGAAGACCGGGACCCGCTCGAAGTCCGCG
>JAUJNO010000011.1:18415-22500 GCA_030448125.1 Rubrobacteraceae bacterium
CGGACCTCGCGCCCCGGCTGGCGGCTACCCAGTGGGTGCGTCCCTCTCGCGATGAGGTCGCCTCCGCCGGCAAGCCCCGTCGCTTCGCCCCGAACCCCGGCGCGGAGATGACCCTGTCGGTGAGGGGGCTGGGTCTCTACGACATGCCCGTCGCGAGCTCCGAACGCCTGGAGGATCTCGACAACGGCCTCGTACGCGTGCCGGAGACCTCTCTCCCGTGGGACGGTGGCGACCAGAGGAACGTGTACATCGCGGGCCACTACCTCGGCCGGGCGGAGACCGCGAGTCGCCTGGCCTTCTACAATCTGGACGAGCTAAAGACCGGCGACGAGCTGGTACTCAAGGACGGCCAGGGCCGGGCCTACAAGTACCGGGTGAGCGAGAAATTCGCGGCCGGGCCGGAAGACTCCTGGGTGATGGGAGAGGTGCGAGACCGGGACATGGTGACGCTCCAGACGTGCATTCCCCCCGATTTCGGGAAGCGCCTCATCGTCCGCGCCGACCGGGTCCGGGCCTAGCTATCGCCGAGATGCTATCCTCCGGGCGGGAGCCTCCGCGCTTCCGTCCGGCAACCGCACGCAGCGGTTCGAAGTCCTCTAGAGGGGGAGTTGCTTCTAAGGGTAGGCATAGCCATGGTGCTCTTCGCGGTCGCGCTGGCGACCGTGGTCGCGGTCGTGGTGAACCTCTCGGGTCCCGGGGAGCCGGTCGCGCCCGGGGAGGCCCGGTCGGAGGAAACGACGGTGGAGCCCTCCAGGGAGTCCCCACGGAAGAAGCGCGAGGTCGCGACGCTGCCCGTCGTCCCTCAAGACTGGACGCGGCCTTCGGGGGAGGAGGTCGCCGCCACGCAAAGCCCCCGCTACTACCAGCCGCGACAGGACGCGGAGCTGACCCTGACGATAGAGGCCATAGGTCTCTACGACGTGCCGGTAATAAGCTCAAACAGCGAGGAGGCGTTGGACAACGGCGTGATCCACGTCCCCCAGACCCCGATGCCGTGGGAAGAGCGCGAGCAGAAGAACGTCTACGTGGCCGGACACCGGCTCGGGTACGAGGGGACGGGCAGCCGCCTCGTCTTCTACAACCTCGACAAGCTCTCCGGCGGCGACACGGTGGTCCTCGAAGACCGCTCCGGCACGGCGTACGAGTACCGGGTGAGCGAGGTCTTCGTCGTCGAGCCGAACGCCGAGTGGGCCGTGGACCCGGTGCGCGGCCGGGACATGGTGACGCTCCAGACCTGCACCATGCCCACCTTCGAGAACCGCCTCATCGTCCGCGCCGACCGCGCCGCGACGCCGCCCGTGGCGGTGGTAGCTGTCGTTCGGTCGCGAGTGGCGTCCCCCTACATCGAGAGGCTCGAGAGGGACCAGCTCGCGGCGCGGCAGCCCACCGGGTAGTCGCGTAAGGCCGGTCCCCGATCACGGCCAAAAAGAACCCGACCGCCGAAGGCTCTCCTAAGCTACCTGTTCTTGCTCCATCTCCCTGGAGTAGCTGCCGGTGGCGGCGGCCGACGCCATCCTGGCGCGGTGGTGGAAGACCTTCTGCGCCTCCTCGACGTTCTGCTCATCGCCGCCCCAGATCTCCATCGGGTTGCCCTGCAGCGCCCGGGCCCAGGAGAAGGAGATCTCCCACGGGAGGGTCTCGTACATGGACTTCATCGCGTTCAGGTGCGCGGTCGCGTCCTCGCCGCTCTGGCCGCCGGAGAGGAGGACGATCCCGGGTACCGCCGCCGGTACGCTGTGCATGAAGCACTCGATCGTGTTCCGGGCAACCTCCTCGACCGATGCCTTCTCGGTCGCGTCCTTGCCGTTGATGACGAAGTTCGGCTTGAGGAGCGTCCCTTCGAGGTGGACCCCCTGCTCGTACAGGGCCCTGTAGGTGCTCCTCAGCGTCCACTCGTTGACCTCGAAGGAGTGCTCGATGGAGTGGTCCCCGTCGATGAGGACCTCGGGCTCGACCACGGGCACGAGGCCGGCCTCCTGGCTAAACGCCGCGTAGAGGGCCAGGGCGCGGGCGTTGGACTCGACGCACTTGACCGTGGGTATGCCGTCGCCGATGGTGATGACGGCCCGCCACTTGGTGAAGCGCGCTCCCATCTCCACGTACTCCGCGAGCCTGTCGGCCAGATCGTCCAGGCCCTGGGTGTACTTCTCGCCGGGGGCCAGGGGCAGGTCCACGGTGCTCCTGTCCACCTTGATGCCGGGGATGATGCCCTGCTCCTTGATAACCTCGGTCAGCAGCCTGCCGTCCGAGGCCTTCTGGCGGATCGTCTCGTCGAAGAGGATCACGCCGGAGAGGTACTCGCCGACGCCTTCGGTGGTGATGAGCAACTCCCTGTACTGCCGGCGAGTCTCCTCGGTGGGCTCGATACCGACCGCCTCGAAACGCTTCCCTAGGGTGCCGAAGCTCTCGTCGGCGGCGAGGAGGCCCTTGCCCGGAGGCACGAGCTCCTTCGCGGTGCGCTCGAGCTGTTGTACGTCCATGATCGCTCCTCTCTTCCAGGCTTCTCTCGCTGTAAGGATAACAAAGGTTCCGCGCCCCGCGCGGGGGGAGACTCGCTATCCTCTACCCCCCGGAGCCTCTCCTTCGGTGGTGTAACGCTCCGCCGCTTCGGTCACGGAACACCCCTCGTCGGTGAGCAGCTGGCTCAACGGCTGCAGCTTCTCGGCCGTGAGCAGCTCCTCGAGCCCGGCGAGGTTGCCGGCGACGGGCTCGAGGCCGGGGTTGCCGGAGGTCTCGAGCTTCCTCCGCCAGCCGTCTATCTCCGACACTGTCCGCTTGGTCGGGAGTCTCATGACACCCCCGTTCAGGGCCGCCGTGGTCGAGTCTACGTCTTCGCTTCCTATCCGGTTCTCCGGCAGATCCGCGCCGTCCTTCTTCGATCTTCACGGCAAAAGGCCCCGGAGACGATACCCCGGGGCCGCGTCTTCTATTCGTGTGTGGTCTGCTCTAACTCTTTACGAGTACCTTCTCTCTGCTCGTGACCTTCTTCCGGGCTTGTTGAGCTTCTTCTTGACGCTGTCTGCGGAGTTCCTCCTGCCGCTTTCTGCGGGCTTCCTCTTCTTCGCGGTAGTCTCTGTAGGAGTAGCACATAGCCACTACCTCCTCGAGGAGCTTTCGTTCCAATCTCACGCGTACCCACCGTCGCCGGAGACTAAACGCCGCGAAAGGGAGGGCCTTAACCGACCCGCGGACCCCCGCCGCCGGTCTCGTCGGGCGCGGGTACGTCGGGCGGCAGGTCCCCGGGCGGCGCGTCGCCGGACTGCACGTCCGTCGATCGTGGCGGAACGCCCCCCGCGACATCGCCCGGCGGGATGCCTCCCGCAATGTCTCCGGGCGAGATGCCGCCCGCGAGGTCTCCCGGTGGGGGCTCCGGCGCGACCCCGCTGCCGGTGATGCCGAGCAGACCCTTCGCCCGGTCGGCGAGCTGGGTCTGTATCACCCCCGCCTCGCGGAAGAACTCGGCGAGCCGCCCGTCCCCGGCAGCCTCGGCGTCGAGGGCGTACGCGGTGCAGGTGTCGGCTCCTTGCAGGGCATGGTAGAGGACGCTGATCAGGTTGTAGTGCTCGTCCCTGGTGCCCGTGATCTGCTCGCCCGGATCCATGCCCACTCCTATCTCTCCGCCTCTAAAGCCTGACGCGCTCGTTACCCGTCCCCCGAAACCGGCAAACAGAGTAGAAAGGAAACGGTTCGCGGGCGTTTGGTGGCGAGCCGGTGTTTCCCTTACCGGGTACCGGTATATGGCGCTACAAGAAACGGCTTTTCCCCTCGATATGCGAGAAAAGTGTTGACACCGCACAACATCTGGTGGCAAACTTACTGGTGTAAGTTTCGTCCGCCCATGACGAACGGGCTCGTGGGGGCCGCTCCTCTTGGGGCTGTATCTTCACCGGAGAGATCGGAAAGCAAGGCTCTTGTCGCTTGGACAGCCACACAGGATTACAGGCCGGCCCGGTCTACGGAGCCGGAAGACCCTGGCCCTCTTCGTGGTGCTCGTCCTGTCCGGCGGCGCTTTCGTCCTCGCCGCCGGCGAGGCTCGCGCGCAGCAGCAGCCGGCCTCGGAAGTGTACGCGGCGGTAACCGGTCCG
>JAUJNO010000011.1:22600-67112 GCA_030448125.1 Rubrobacteraceae bacterium
CCGGCGATCCCGGCTCCTTCGAGGGAAGCATCGCGCCTTTTGTCGGGCCTGGAGGCTGCGGCGAGCAACGCGGCCGAGACGCTCCAGAGCGCCGCGAGCGTCGCCGCGAACGCCGCCATGGGCGTCTCCGAGCTTGCCACGAGTGGGTCTTCCGCCGAACCCTCTTCCGCCGGGACGGGGGGGCCCTCGGAGGATGCGCCGTCCCCTCCGCCGTCTCCCGCGCCACCGCCGCTCGGAGGCAGCTCCTTTTCCCTGTCGGGCGGGGGCCAGGTAGGTCCCGGCGGCGGCGTTGCCCCGCTATTGATGTGTATTTTGGCGGCGGGCGTGGTCCTGCTGCGACCCGCCGGCAAGCTCTCGTGGGCTTCTTGCGAGCTGCCGAAGCCGAGCTCGGCCCTGCTCGTGCCTCTGGAGCGACCCGGGTAGTCTTCTCCCTCCGGGTAATCCTCCTTACTCCTTCTCGCGAGTACCTTACACTGTTCCCGGCGAGATCCGCCGGCGCGATCTAGGGACTCGCGTGAGTGGGCAGGTAGCCAGGGCTTCTCCAGAACGGGGAGGCCGGCCGGGAGGCCCCCGAGAGATACGAACCCCGGACGAGGAGTCGATGGGTCGGGATACCACCGGTCCGCCCGGAGCCTGGTCCGGACCAAAAACACGCGAACGAAAGAGAGAAGAAATTGAGGAAGATGATGATGCTGGCGATGATGCTGGCGATGGCGTTGATGATGGCGGCCCCCGCTACCGCGATGGCGGACCACCTCGACGATGACGACTTCGTTGAGGAGTTCTGCGAGGACTTCGACGGGGATGACTTCTGCGATGACGAATTCGAGTTCGACGAGTTCGGGTTCTTCCCGTTCTTCACGCCGTTCTTCTTTGAGGTCGAGATCGACGACATCGACTGCAACGGGTTCGACGACGACTTCGACGGGTTGATCGACGAGGACGTCGTGTGCGTCGTGGAGTTCGACGTCGACTTCGACGACTTCGACGGCTTCGACTTCGACGGGGACGGCTTCGACGTCGACTTCGGCTAGGGAGGTGATTTCGTACAAGAGATGAGTCGGGTAGAGCCCGCAGCCGGGTAGGCAGACGAGGCTCACCGTCGCTCGAACGGGGGGTGGGGGAAACCCTTCTTCCGTCCCCATCCGGATCAAAAAACACGAACAAAAGGAGAAGAAGTTGAGGAAGATGATGTTACTGGCGGCGATGCTGGCGGTGGTGCTGGTCGCCGTTGCGCCGGCTCTGGCCCAGGACGAGCCTGCGGTCGTGGCGGACGCCAAGGCGAAGACGGCCAAGGCCGGCGCAGCCGAGGCGAAGGCCCCCTGCCCGGAGGGCGAGTTCGTCGAGGCGAAGGCCGGCGGGGTTGTGGCCAAGGCCCCCTGCCCGCCCAAACCGCCGCCGCCCCCGCCGCCCCCGCCGCCCCCGCCGCTCGTGAAGGCTGAGACTCCTGGGGCCGTGGCCCAGGCTCCGGGGCGCCCCCGCCGCCTCCGCCGCCGCCGCCTCCCCCGCCGCCTCCGCCTCCGCCGCCGCCGCCTCCGAAGGCCGCGCCGCCTCCGCCGCCGCCGCCGCCGCCTCCGAAGGCCCAGCTGCCGAAGACTGGTGGTGTCTCCTCCGGCGCCGTCTCGCTCTTCGCGCTTGGCGCCGGTGCGCTGCTCGTGGCCGGCGGCCTCCTGGTCCGCAGGGTCGTCAGGTAGCGTAGCGCAGAGCCATCCAACAACCCGGCTCTAAGGAGCCGCGAGAGGAAGCGGCGGGCCCTTCGCGGGTCCGCCGCCTCTTTGTCGGCGAGAGAGTAGTCTGTTCGCGAGAGCGGTTGGGAGAGGAGCTTGTGGTCCTCGGACGCGGGTCATCCCGAGACCTGGCGAGCTGGCGAGGCGAAACGCTGGCCGACTGACGAGACACGAGCGTACCGCGGCCCCTCATGTGGTACGTTCTGGAGAACGGCAACGAAAGCATCCCGGAGGTGGCGAAGAGATCATGGCGAACCGGCTGGCGCAAGAGACGAGCCCTTACCTGTTGCAGCACAAGGACAACCCCGTGGATTGGTACCCGTGGGGCGAGGAGGCCCTCGAGAGAGCCCGGACCGAGGACAGGCCCATCCTGCTCAGCGTGGGCTACTCGGCCTGCCACTGGTGCCACGTCATGGAGCGGGAGTCCTTCGAGGACGAGGCGACCGCCCAGCTCATGAACGAGCACTTCGTCAACGTCAAGGTCGACCGCGAGGAGCGGCCGGATATAGACTCGATCTACATGTCCGCCGTCCAGGCGATGACGCGCCACGGTGGCTGGCCGATGACCGTCTTTATGACCCCCGACGGCGCGCCGTTCTACGGCGGCACCTACTTCCCGCCGGTCCCGAGCCGCGGCATGCCCTCGTTCAAGCAACTTCTCCTGAGCCTCGCCGACGCCTACGAGAACCGCCGCGGCGAGGTCCTGGAGAGCGCCGGGAGCATCCGCGAGTACCTCCAGTCCGCCACCGGCGCCTCCGCCCCCAGGACCGGCCTCTCGGGGGAGCTGCTCGACAACGCGTCCGCCTCCCTTCTGGGGCAGCTGGACAACCGCTTCGGCGGCTTCGACGGCGCCCCCAAGTTCCCTCAAACGATGAACCTCGAAGTCCTTCTGCGGCATTACGCGAGGACCGGGGACCGGGCCGCGCGCGCCGGCGTCGAGCACACGTGCCGGCAGATGGCGAACGGCGGGATCTACGACCAGCTCGGCGGCGGCTTCGCCCGCTACTCGGTGGACGAGTACTGGCTCGTCCCGCACTTCGAGAAGATGCTCTACGACAACGCGCTCCTCGCCCGCCTATACCTGGAGGTCTACCAGGCCACGGGCGACGATTTTTTCCGGCGCATCGCCGAGGAGACGCTCGATTACGTCGCCCGCGACATGACCGACCCCGAGGGCGGCTTCTACTCCGCCGAGGATGCCGACTCCGAGGGAGAGGAGGGAAAGTTCTACGTCTGGACGCCGGAGGAGATCGAGGGCGCTTTAGAGCCCGACGAGGCGAAGCTCGCGACGCGCTTCTGGGACGTCACCGGGCGGGGCAACTTCGAGGGCAAGAACATCCTCAACGTCCCGCGCCCCCCCGAGGCCGTCGCCACCGAGTTTGGCATACCGGCTGAGGAGCTGTGGCAGCGGATAGTCCACATCCGGGAGAAGCTCTACGCCGAGCGCGAGAAGCGGGTGCGCCCCGGTCGCGACGAGAAGGTGCTCGCCGCCTGGAACGGTCTCATGCTCCGCGCCTTCGCCCTCGCCGCCCGCGTCCTCGACCGCGAGGACTACCGCGGGATAGCCGAAAAGAACGCCTCCTTCCTGCTGGAGAAGCTCAAAGTGAACGGCCGCCTCCGCCGCTCGTACAAGGACGGCCGGGCCAGGTTCAACGGCTACCTGGAGGACTACGCCTGCGTGGCCGACGGGCTCGTGGAGCTCTACGAGGCGACCTTCGAGACGCGCTGGCTCTCCGAGGCCGGCGCCCTGGCGGACGCTATCAATGAGCTCTTCTGGGACGCGGAGGGGGGCGTCTTCTACGACACGGCAGCGGATCACGAGGAGCTCGTCACCCGTCCGCGCGACGTCTACGACAACGCGTCGCCGTCAGGCAACTCCGTCGCCGTGGACGTGTTGCTGAGGCTCTCCGTGCTTCTCGAGCGCGAGGACTACCGGGAGCGGGCCGAGGCCGTCCTCGAAGACCTGAGCGGCGCGATCGCCCGGATCCCCGGCGCCTTCGGCCGGCTCCTCTCGGCGCTCGACTTCCACCTTTCCACGCCCTACGAGGTCGCCCTGATCGGGGGCCCGGACGCGCCCGACACGAAGACCCTGCTGAACGCCGTCTACTCCGCCTACCTCCCGAATAAAGTAGTCGCGGGCCGCGCGGAGGACGACGAGGAGGCCGCCCGGCTCGTACCGCTCCTCGCCGACCGGCCGATGCGCGAGGGCAAGGCCACCGCCTACGTCTGCGTCAACTACGCGTGCCAGAGGCCGACCACCGACCCGGAGGAACTAAAGAGACAGCTCGGGATCTCGTAGGCAGAGGAGAGCTCTGGTTGGAAAAGCCGACCGGAGCGCCGGAACCGGGGCGCCGGAACCGGGGCGCTGGAGGTAGATCGCACGAAGATCCGCTCCGGTCGAGGAGCACCGCGTAGAGGTCGTCTCTGTTTGACTCATTCGGCTTGCCCGGCTTCGCGCTCGCATTGCTCGTCGGAGGAGAACGGGAGCATTACGTGGGTCCTCGGATCTTGGCGTCCGGTTTAAATGAACACTTTCGTTCTTCCGCCGGTGAAGCCGTGTTCCACCAGTCTCACGATGGCTTGCGCGATCTTCTCTCCGCCCCGCGCCGAGGGCTCGATGGCGTTGGCGTAATCTCCCGCCTCCGTGCAGACGAACCGCAGGTCGAGCAAGGGCAGGCCGTGGGCGAACGCCGCGCGGATGATGCAGTCGTTGAATACTGTTAATCCGACGAGCGCGATCCTCTGCAGGGCCGCGTCGGGGAAGCGCGGGTAGTAGATGGTGCAGATCGCCGTCGGTAGCTCGCGCGCGAGCACCTCAGCCAGCATATCGCGATAGTCGCGCTCGAACCTCTCGGCGATTTCGGCGAGCCCGGCGAGCGCCTCGGCCGTGGAGCGGGCCGGCGCGTCGAGGAAGTCGCTGCTGCCGAGCGCGTCGTTGCCACCGGCGCTGACGATCAGGTGTGTCGCGTCCGCCGGCAGGTGACGCAGTTGCTCGCGTACGTCCTGCGTCATGCTCCCGTCGACGGCTTCGAGCGTCGCTTCCGACCCATGAGGCAAGCGTTGCCGTACCTGCCGGATAACGTCGGGCGCTTCCGCCACGTAGGCGGCGTTGTCGAAGATCGAATCACCCAGGAGGACGATGTGGCTCACGAGAGTGTTCCTTCCGTGGTCTGGGTTCGCGGCGCTCCCCGCGGGGATGGGCGGACCTCGTCTCCGGCAGAGCAAGCGAAAGTGCGTATCATCTCCCGCGATTCTACTATCCCCGATCCACCGGACGTTCGCGTGGCCGTCGGGCCGGGTGGCGTGGCCGGGTGGCGTGGCCGGCGCAAAAAGCATAGAGTTACTATCGCCCAGGATGGGTACTTATGGCGGAGGGTGGAGTGGCAGGCGGAGGTGTTTGCTCTTACGGTGAGCAATCTATTATTCTGACGTCGCTCTTGCAGGTGAAGGAGAGAGAGCATGGAGAGCGTATGAACAAACTGCTCAAGGGTAGTCTCGTGGTAGCCTGCGGCGTTGTTGCCGTGGAAGGTTTGCGGAGGCTCGTATATACCGAACCACAGCCCAGAAAAGATCCGGGTGAGCGGGTTCCTTACGCGGAGTTCGACAACCGGGTGCTCATCGTGGGCGGTGGGTTCGCGGGCTTCACGACGGCCAAGACTCTCGGCGAGCTGACCAAGGACCGCGACGACGTCGGGTTCATGGTCATCAACAAGGAGAACTTCTTCACCTACTGGCCCATGGTGGCGGGGATCATAAGCAGCGACGTTGAGACCAAGAACGTCGCCCAGCCCCTCAGGCGGGCTCTGATTCAGTCCGGCGCCAGCTTCCGGCGGGCGGAGTTAGAGGATGTGGATCTCGAGCAGAAGGTGGTAAAGTCCACCAGCGGGCTGGAGTTCCCCTACGACCACCTGGTGCTGGCATTGGGCAGCGACCCGGCCTTCTTCGGGGTACCCGGGGTTGAGGAACACTGCATCAGCATGAAGGACCTCGCGGACGCCGAACTCATCAGAAACCGGGTGATCGAGCGCTTCGAGGAGATTACCCTGGCCCGCGACGAGGATCGGAGTTGAGCGAGGAGACCATAAGGTCGAAGCTGACCTTCGTGGTTATAGGGGGCAACGCCACAGGGGTAGAGATAGCTTCCGAGATCCACGCTTTGGCCCACAAGACCCTCGCCCCCGACTACCCGAACATCGACTTCAACTGGGGCCGGATCTTCCTCGTGGACGCCAACGAGGAGGTCCTGAAGGAGCTTGACGAATCGCTGAGGCGGGCGGCCCGGCGGCACCTGGAAGAGCTCGATATCAAGGTGGTCAACAACGTCCGGGCCGAGGAGGTCACCGCCGATAGGGTCATCCTCGACGACGGCCAGGAGTTAATGACCGAGAACGTCATCTGGACCGCCGGCAACCGCGCCAGCATCAAGATCGAGGACCTGGACCTCCCCTTGCAGGGCGAGGCGGGGATCGAGACGGACGAGTACATGCGGGTGAAGGGCTACGAGAACGTGTGGGCGATCGGCGACTGCGCGGCCAACATAGACAAGAACGGCGAGCCGGTCCCTCCCAACGCCCAGGGGGCGAGCCAGGAGGGCAAGGCGCTGGCCAAGAACATCCTCGCCACCATAGACGGCGAGGAGCTCACCCCCTTCGAGTACGAGCCCATGGGCCAGTTGGTGGAGCTTGGGAGCCAGTTCGCCGTCAACGAGGTGATGGGCGTGAAGTTCAAGGGGCTCCCGGCTGCGCTCTTCTGGCGGGCGGCGTATCTCACCAAGCTGGAGATGCCCGAGGCCCGGGCCCGAATCGCGGCGGACTGGTTCCTGGACCTCTTCTTCCACCCTTCGGTCACCCAGATCCGGGGACGTTAGCGAGCCCGCGCCGCGGGCGGGCCCGGATGGATCGCGGGTGTCCTACACCTTCTCCAGCGCCTGCTCTATGTCCTCGATCACGTCGTCGGGGTGCTCGATGCCTAAAGAGACCCGGATCAGGTTCTCCTTGACCCCCAGCCTCTCCCGGCGCGACGGGGAGAGCTCCCGGTGCGAGGCGGTCGCCGGGTGTATCGCTAAAGTGTAGATGTCTCCGAGGCTTGGAGCTCTCGTACACATCTTCAGCGCGTTCAGGAAGCGGAACGCCGTCTCACGCCCCCTCTCCGGGTCATCCACGGCCAGCTCGAAGGAGACGAGGCCGCCGGCGCCGGCGAGCACGCGGCGCGCGATCTCGTTGTCCGGGTGGTCCTTCGCACCGGGATAGTAGACCTGTCCCACCTTGGGGTGGGCGGCGAGGCGGGAGGAGACTTCGCGCGCGTTCTCGCACTGGCGTCCCATCCTCAAGGGCAGCGTCTTGAGGCCCCTCAGGGCGAGCCAGGCCTCGAACGGGCCCATGACGCCGCCGACGAGTTTGCGGATCTGGTCGAGCGCTGCGTCGTAGGGCGCGTTTGCGACCACGAGGCCGGCCGTCAGGTCGCCGTGGCCGGAGAGGTACTTGGTAGCGCTGTGGACGACGACGTCCGCCCCGAGCTCCAGCGGGCGCTGAAGGTAGGGGGTACCGAAGGTTGCATCCACGATCAGGGTCGAGCCCGCGGCCCGCGCGATCTCAGCTACGCGGGGCACGTCGGTGACCCTGAGGAGCGGGTTGGAGATCGTCTCGATCACGACGGCGCGCGGTCTTAGCTCCTCGACCTTTCTCTCGACCGCCTCGAGGTCACAGGCATCGACGAAGCGCGTCTCTGCCCCGCTCGCGCCGAAGATCTGGACGAGGAGCGTGGCGGTCGAGCCGTAGAGCTGCTCGGCGGCGAGGACCGTCGCCCCGTTGCCGATCTCCGCCGCCATGAGCGCGGCGTGCATGGCCGACATCCCGGAGGCGAAGGCGAACGCGCGTCCTCCGCCCTCAAGGGCCGAGATCGCCTCCTCGAAGGCTGTGACCGTGGGGTTGCCGTAGCGAGCGTAGCTGTAGCCCGGCTCCTCGCCGCCCAAGACCCGGTCCGTCTGCTCGATGTTCTCGTGCGCGAAGGTCGTGGAGGGGTGGATGGGCGTCGACATCGGGCAGAAGCTCTCACCCGATTCCCCGTTGCGGTTTGCCCAGCGTTGCTCGCCGGCGTGGACGGCCCTGGTCTCGAAACGCTTCAAATGCCTCTCCCCGATCTCTCCTTCACTACCCGCGCGGATAAAACACAACGTACCCTATACTAACCCAGAGAACGCCGAAAAGCTGATAGCAAGAGGAGGAGCGCGTGGAGGACAGGATAGAGTACTTCGAGCGGATGCTGGCGGATAACCCGGACAACCCGACGGGGCTTCTGGCCCTGGCGAACGAGTACAACAAGGTAGACCGCCACGAGGACGAGGCGGCGGCCCTGGAGCGCTACGTCGCGACGCACGAGGACGAGGGCAACGCGTATCTCAGGCTCGGCGAGGCCCTTCAGAAGGTAGGACGCCAGGATGAGGCCCGCGCCGCCTACGAGACGGGCGTAAGCCAGGCCGAGAAGTTCGGTCACAGCGGCATGGCCGAGGATTTGCGCCTCGCCCTGATCGGGCTGGGAGAGCGCTAGGCCATCCCGCCGAGCCGCGGCGACGGATGAATTTTCGGATGTGGATTTGGGTAAGACCGGGGACGTGGAGATGAGTTATTATTTGGGTAGTAACAATATGTTTTGCCGCTTTATGAAAAACCACGCGCAAGACCGGAGCCGGGCAGGGGACCCGCTGCGATTACCGTCGTGTGCTGGAGGAAGCGCGTTGCCGTCCGTTCAAACAACCATCGATCCGGGGGTGTAACACTTTTGGAGAATACCACCGAGAGCCAATTCTACGGCCCGAACCTTGGGTACGTACTAGAGCTCTACGAGAGATACAGAGAAGATCCCGAGTCCGTCGACGAACGCGCACGCAGCTTCTTCGAGAACTGGAGCCCGCCCGAAGCGGGGGCTAACGGGCACGCTGCCACCTCCGGGGTGGACGTGAACAAGATCGTCGGGGCGGCCAAGTACATCCGCTCCATCCGGGACTTCGGGCACCGAGCGGCCAAGCTAGATCCTCTAGGGACAGAGCCTCCCGGGGACCCGACCGTCGATCCCGGTTTCCACGACCTCACCGAGGACGAGCTCGAATCCTTCCCGGCGAGCATAGTAAACGCGCCGGGCACCGGCCCGATCCCGGAGCGCACGAACTCGGCACGGGAGGCTACCGAGGAGCTCAAGCGCATCTACTGCAAGACCACCGGCTACGACTTCGGCCACATCCACATGGCGGAGGAGCGGTTCTGGCTGCGCGAGGCGGTTGAGTCTGAGCGGTATAACGAGGATCTCGACAGAGAGCAGGCCAAAGGGCTCCTGGCCCAGCTTACCAGGGTGGATACCTTCGAGAAGTTCCTCCACAGGGCCTTTTTGGGGCAGAAGCGCTTCTCCATCGAGGGTGTGGACATGACGGTGCCGATGCTGAACCTGCTCGTCCGGAACGCGGCCGATACGGGTATCCCCGAGGTGGTTCTCGGTATGGCTCACCGGGGACGCCTGAACGTGCTGGTTCACGTGCTGGGCAAGAAGTACGCGAAGGTCATCGGCGAGTTTGAGGCGCCGGAGAGCAAAGAGGTCTCCTCGATCTCCGACGAGGGCACGGGCCAGGGCTGGGTTGGCGACGTGAAGTATCACCTCGGCATCCGGGGCTTCGGACCGGAAGAAGACGACGAGAGAGACTCGGATGTCCTCATCAATCTGACGCCGAACCCGAGCCACCTGGAGCACGTCAACCCGGTGGTCGAGGGTATGGCCCGGGCCGCGCAGGAGACGCGCGATGAGGCGGGGCCGCCGAAGCAGGACGAGGAGGCGTCGCTGCCGATCGTCATCCACGGTGACGCGGCCTTCCCGGGGGAGGGGATCGTCGCCGAGACGTTGAACCTTTCGCGGCTGCCCGGCTACCATACCGGCGGGACCATACACATCATTACCAACAACCAGCTCGGCTTTACGACCGAGCCTTCGGAGGCCCGCTCGACGACGTACGCGGGCGACCTGGCGAAGGGGTACGAGATCCCGGTCGTCCACGTCAACGCCGACGACCCGGAGGCGTGTCTCGCGGCGGCGCGCATGGCCTACGCATACCGCGAGAAGTTCCACAAGGACTTCATGATCGACCTCATAGGCTACCGCCGCTTCGGTCACAATGAGGGCGATGAGCCGGCCTACACGCAGCCGTTGATGTACGAAGTCGTCGACTCGCACCCCTCTGTCCGGGAGCTCTGGGCTCAAGAGCTCGTGCGTCGGGGCGTAGTCTCGGAGGAGGAGCCCGAGGAGCTGGTCAAGCAGGTACGGGAGCAGCTGCAGGAGATCCGCGAGAACCTCTCCGAGGAGCAGAGCGAAGAAGAAGAGCCCCCCAGCATGGAGGCGCCCCGCACGCCGCTGGCCGACATCCCGGAGACCGCCGTCTCTACGGAGAGACTCGCCGAGCTGAACAAGGCGCTTCTGGAGCGCCCCGAAGACTTTACGCCGAACTCCAAGCTCGAGCGCATGTTCCACAAGAACCGCGGCGAGTTGAACGGAGACGGGGGAGGGATCGACTGGGCGCACGCCGAGGTCCTGGCCTTCGCTTCGCTGCTCGAGGACGGCGTCCCGATCCGGCTGAGCGGCCAGGATACCGAGCGTGGCACGTTCAGCCAGCGGCACTCGGCGCTGTTCGACGCCGAGACCGGCGAGCGCTACGTGCCGTTGCACAACCTGCCCCAGGCCAAGGCCTCCTTCGCGGTGTACAACAGCCCGCTCTCGGAGCCGGCGCCCATAGGTTTTGAGTACGGCTACACCCTGAACGCCCCGGAGGCGCTGGTTCTGTGGGAGGCTCAGTTCGGGGACTTCGTCAACGTCGGTTGGTCCATGATCGAAGAGTTCATGGTCTCCGGGCAGGCCAAGTGGGGCCAGACCTCGAACCTTACCCTGCTCCTGCCGCACGGCTACGAGGGGCAGGGGCCGGATCATTCGAGCGCCCGCCTGGAGCGATTCCTGCAGCTCGCGGCGCACGAGAACATCCGCGTGGCGAACTGCACCACGGCCGCCCAATACTTCCACCTGCTGCGCGCCCAGGCCATGCTCGAGGACTACCAGCGGCCCCTGATCGTCATGACACCGAAGAGCCTGTTGCGGAACCCACTGGCGGCCTCCAAGCTTGAGGAGTTTACCGAGGGCAAGTTCCACCCCGTCCTGGACGACGAGGAGGCCCGGGAAAACGGCGAGGCGATCGAGCGGCTGATCCTTTGCACCGGCAAGATCTATACGGAGCTCATCGGGAGCGACGCCAGGGAGGAAGCCGAGAACGTCGCCATAGGGCGGATAGAGTTGCTCTACCCCTTCCCGGAGGATAACGTGCGGGAGGTGCTCGAGGGGTACCCCAACCTCCAGGAGCTCGTCTGGGTTCAGGAAGAGCCCCAGAACATGGGTGCCTGGTCGTTCGTCGAGCCCCGGCTGCGGGAGCTCACCGGCGGGGAGCTGCCGGTCTCTTACGTCGGTAAGCCGGCCCGGTCCAGCCCGGCACAGGGTTCGTCGAAGTTCCACAAAAAGGAGCATGCCAGGTTGGTCCAGAGGGCCTTCGCCGTTGACGTTGCGGAGGAAGCCGCTCCCAAAGCGGCAGCCAATCCCGACGAAGAACCTGCTTCTGAATAGATTAGAGAGAGTGAGGTAAAGCGTGGCGGTCGAAATTCACGTCCCGGAACTCGGGGAGTCGGTCAGCGAAGCGACGGTCGGCAAGTGGCTTAAGAGTGAGGGTGAAGAGGTGACGGCCGGCGAGGCGCTCGTCGAGCTCGAGACCGACAAGGTCAACTTCGAGGTCGAGGCCGAGCAGGACGGAGTGCTGGAGAGCATCGCCGTGGGTGAGGGCGAGGACGTCGGCGTGGGCGACGTGATCGGTACCTTAGGCGAGGGCGACGGTGCGCCATCTGAGCCGCAGGCCGAGGAGGACGAGCAGCAGGCTGAGGCCGAGCAGCCGCAGGCCGAAGAGGAAGAGGCCGAAGAGGCGGAGGCCGGGCAGGCCGTGAGCGAGGAGACCAACGGCCACCGGGAGGACGGTGAGGGCCGAGCCTCGCCTTCGGTCAGGAGGCTCGCCCAGGAGTACGACATAAACCTCGCCGAGGTATCGGGATCTGGCTCCGGCGGGCGCATAATCAAGGACGACGTAGAGCGCCTGATCCGGGAGCAGAGCCAAGGCCAGGCCCAGGAGGCCCCCACCCAGGCCCCGGAGCGTGACGGCCAGGGGGAGGAGGAGCCCGCTCGTCAGGAGGAGGCCGCTGCCCCGGCTGCCGAGGACGGCCGCGAGGAGCGCGTCCGGCTGTCGCGCCGGCGCCAGACCATCGCCCAGCGACTCGTCGAGGCTCAGCAGACAGCGGCGATGCTCACCACCTTCAACGAGGCGGACATGACCGCCGTGATAGAGCTGAGGAACCGCCGCAAGGAAGCCTTCCAGGAGCGGCACGAAATCAAGCTTGGCTTTATGTCCTTCTTTGCCAAGGCATCCATCGGGGCCCTCAAGGCGTTCCCGAAGATCAACGCGGAGCTTCAAGACAAGGAGCTCGTCCTCAAGCACTACTACGACATAGGCATCGCGGTCAATACTGAGCAGGGGCTCGTCGTCCCGGTGGTGCGAGACGCGGACAGGAAGAGCTTCGCCGACATAGAGAGCGAGATCGCCGATCTTGGCAAGAGAGCCAACGAAGGCAGCCTCAGCATCGAGGAGATTCAGGGCGGCACCTTCACCATAACCAACGGCGGCGTCTTCGGCTCCCTGAACTCGACTCCGATCCTCAACACCCCGCAGGTGGGAATCCTGGGTATGCACAAGACCCAGGAGCGACCCATGGCTGTGGACGGCCAGATTGAGATCCGCCCGATGATGTACCTCGCCCTCTCCTACGACCACCGCATCGTGGACGGCGCCGACGCCGTGCAGTTCCTCGTGCGCATAAAGGAGCTCATCGAAGACCCGGAGTCGCTGCTACTGGAGGGGTAGAGTCAAAAGGATACGATGCTATAGAGGAGAGGCCCCGCGTGGGGCCTCTCTTTTTTGACGCCATCGTTCGACTTCTTGCTCCTTCCGAGCGGCGCTTGCCTGCTGTTCTTTCTATCTACGCAGTCCGAGACGGGGTTTGTACTGTCTCGGGCGTATGTGGAGTATCCTTGTCGTAGGAGCGACGAGGGGAGAAGGGATGCATGAGTTGGATGCGCTGCGAGCCGAGGCTGTACGGCTCGCAAAGGCCGGGGAATGGGGGGCGAACGCTGCGGACCTGAACACGCGCATCCTTGCGGCGGACCCGGACGACGTAGCCGCCCTTACGCGGCGGGGCCGGTGCCACTACGAATGCGGAGACCTCGACGCCGCCAAAAAAGACTACGAGCGCGCCTTGAGGCTCGATCCCACCAACAGGATCGCCGGCAACTTCCTCACGAAGATCACGGGACCCAAATCAGTACGGGATGCGCAGGCCACGCAGCGGGAGCGAGAGCGGGTAGCGGCCAAGAGCCGCCGCAAGTCGGCGGAGTATGAGGCCCGCCGCCGCCGGGCACTGGCGTTTGCCCTCGCTGAGAAGCAACGAAAAGAGGCGGCGGATTACCGCCGAACCGAGAGACTGACGAGCTTCGAGGAGGCACTCGATCTCGGCGTGGCTGCCAGGGAGAGCCGCGACTACCAACTCGCTATCGAAGCCTTCCGCCAGGCGTTCAGGCTCGACACAAGCCGTTATGATGTCATAGTTAGGCTGGCCGCCACGCACAGGGCCAACAAGGAGCCCGGCGAGGCGAGGAGACTCTACGAGTGGGTTCTCGAGCGCGAGGAGAGCCGGGTGGCGTTGGTAGGGCTCGCCGCAGTCTATAGGGATCAGAAGAGGCCGGTCGAGGCCTGCGCGCTCTACAGAAAGGCGCTCTCCAAAGATCCGCGCGACCGGCATGCGCTGGTAGGGCTTGCCGGGGCGCTCTCTGACCTTGGCTTGCGCGAACAGGCCGCGCGAACCTTCGAGAAGGCGGATGCGTCTGGCGGGGACAGCGGGCGCGAGGGGATACGAACAGACCGCGCGCAAACAGGAGCGGCGACGCCGAATAGCCGGAAGTCTCGGTGATTTGCGGGCCGAGGTCGGGCCTTCCCGAAGCGCCGTCTTGCCGAGTACTGGAGTTTGGCGTACCCTGACTCTTTGATGAAATTCTTGGCATGGGTGTAGGGAGGCTGATGCGTGGGCGAAAACGAACTGGTCGAACGGCTGCTCTCCGGCAACCGGCGGGCGTTGGCGCGGATAATTTCGAAGATCGAGGGGGAGGATCCGGAGGTTCGGGACATTATCTCCGAGCTCTACCCGCACACCGGGGAGGCGATAACCGTTGGCTTCACCGGTCCCCCTGGTGTGGGCAAGAGCAGCATAATCGCGAAGCTTATAGAGCTCTACCGCGAGGAGGACAAGAAGGTCGGGGTGGTCTCCGTCGACCCGTCGAGCCCGTTTACGAAGGGTGCGATCCTCGGTGACCGCATCCGGCTCTCGGACCACTTCCTCGACAGGAACGTCTTTATCCGTTCGATGGGAACTCGCGGGCACCTCGGGGGCCTTGCGGGCGCGTCGCAGCTCGCCGGCCTGGCGATGGAGGCTTACGGGATGGACGTGGTGCTCTACGAGACGGTCGGCGTGGGGCAGGGGGAGGTCGAGGTCGCCTCGGCAGCTGATACTGTAATATTGGCCTTGCAGCCGGGGGCGGGGGACTCGGTGCAGGCCCTCAAAGCCGGGGTAATGGAGATAGCCGACATCATCTGCATCAACAAGGCGGATCACCCGCAGGCGAAAGGCGCCGCTTCGGAGGTGCGTTCTATCCTGGAGATCGGGCACGAGCTGGACCCCGACGCCCCGATTCCTCCTATAGTAATGACTCGTGGAGACAACGGCGAGGGCGTCGAGGAGCTGAAGGAGAAGATCGGGGAACACCGGGAGTTTCTCCAGGAGAGCGGCAGGATGAAGGAGCGCCACCAGGCCTCCATAAGGGAGTTCATCCTCTCCTGGGCCACGAACAAGATGGAGAAGGAGATGCAGGAGCGCCTCTCCAGAGAAGACACCGAGCTCGTAGAGAAGGTCCGAAAGCGAGAGTTGGACCCCATCTCTGCCGCGGAAACCCTTTACAGAGAGGTTTAGCCGACCGGCCAAAACCCCGGCGGGTTATACTAGAGGTGCAAGAAGCGTTGCTAACTCTTCGCGTTTTGGGGAAGGAGGAGACGTATGGACCTCAAGGGCACACAGGTCGGGCACGAAGCCCTTGGTTTGGAGGACGCCGACCTGCTGAGGATGTATCGCTGCATGCTTCTGGCGAGGAGGGTGGACGAGCGGATGTGGATCCTCAACCGCCAGGGCAAGGCGGCTTTCGTGATCTCCTGCCAGGGTCACGAGGCTGCTCAGGTGGGCGCGGCCTACAACCTCCGCCCCGGCTACGACTACGTCTACCCGTACTACCGGGATGCCGGGATCGCCCTGCTCCTCGGCCAGACGCCTCGCGACCAGTTCCTGAGCCTGCTGGCCAAGAAGGAGGATCCGAACAGCGCCGGTCGCCAGATGCCGGGCCACTACAGCAGCCGCGAGCTTAACATCGTCACCGCCTCGGCCCCCGTGGGCGTGCAGTACCCGCAAGCGGCGGGAACGGCGCTCGCGTTCAAGATGCGCGGGGAGGACGGGGTGGTCCTGGCGTGCGGCGGCGAGGCCTCGACCAGCGGCGGCGACTGGCACGAGGCGATGAACTTCGCCGGTATCCACGATTTGCCGGTAGTCTTCCTCGTCGAGAACAACATCTACGCTATCTCCGTTCCGGAGAAGATGCAGGTCGCAGGCTCCATAGCCAAACGAGCCGAAGGGTACGGTTTCCCTGGGGTCGAGGTGGACGGCAACGACGTGCTCGCGGTCTACGAGGCGGCGAAAGAGGCGTTCGAGCGGGCACGCGGGGGCGAAGGACCGACGCTCATAGAAGCGAAGACCTACCGCCTCACGGCCCACTCCTCCGACGACGATGACCGGCGCTACCGCGAACGCGAAGAGATCGAGGGCTGGCGCCAGAAGGACCCCATACTCCGCTTCGAGCAATACCTTGAGGAGGCCGGGCTGCTGGACGAGGAGAAGAAGGAAGAGATGGACGCCCGAATAAAGTCCGAGGTCGACGAGGCGGTCGAGTACGCCGAAGCTGCTCCCTACGCCGACCCCGAGGAAGCCCTGGAACGCGTCTACGCGGAGGGTTAGACCATGGCAATAAAGAACCTGCTCGGGGCCATTCACGACGGGCTCGCCGAGGAGATGCGTTCCGACGGCTCAGTGATGGTCCTTGGGGAGGATGTTGGCAGGGCCGGCGGCGTCTTTCGGGTAACGCAGGGGCTCGCTGAAGAGTTCGGGCCGGGTCGCGTGATGGACACGCCGCTCGCGGAGAGCCTCATAGTCGGTGCGGCGATAGGCCTCTCCGTGAACGGTATGCGTCCGGTAGCCGAGATACAGTTCGCCGACTTTATATACCCGGGCTTCGACCAGATAGTCAACGAGGCCGCCCGGTTCTACTACCGCTCCAACGGCGCCTGGAGTTGCCCGATGACGATCCGGACCCCCTACGGCGCGGTCCCCGGCGGGGCCCTCTACCACTCCCAGAGCGTCGAAGCCTGCTTCTGCAACACCCCCGGCCTCAAGGTCGTCGCTCCGACCTTCCCTTCGGATGCCAAGGGTATGTTAAAGAGCGCCATCCGCGACCCGAACCCCGTCCTCTTCTTGGAGCACAAGAGGACCTACCGCCTCATAAAAGAGGACGTCCCCGAAGAGGATTACTCCGTGCCCCTCGACAAGGCCAAAGTCCACCGGGAGGGGACGGACCTCACGGTCGTCTCCTACGGGCTGATGCTCTACACGGCCCTGGAGGTCGCGGAGAAGCTCTCCGTCGAGCACGGCGTCGAGGTCGAGGTCGTCGAGCCCCGGACGCTGTACCCGCTGGACAAAGAGACGATCCTCGACTCCGCCAAAAAGACCGGAAAGTTCCTCGTGGTGTCGGAGGCAAACCTGACGGGGTCGGTCTCGGGGGAGATAGCGGCTGTCGTCGCCCGGGAGGCGTTCGAGTGGCTGGACGGTCCGGTAATGCGGCTCGGGGCGCCGGACATCCCGGCGGCGGCTTTCGCGAAGCCGATGATGGACTTCTTCGTACCGGGCGCGGAGAAGATAGAGGCGGCGATGCTCGAGCTGGCGCGTTATTAGGAGGGAGGGATACCGTGGCGACACCGGTAAACATGCCCCAGCTCGGGGAGAGCGTGACGGAGGGGACGATAGCACGCTGGCTCAAGGCCGAAGGGGACGAGGTCGAAAAGGACGAGCCCCTGTGCGAGATCGACACGGACAAGGTCAGCTCCGAGCTCCCCTCACCGTTCGCCGGAAAGATCGAAAAGCTCCTCATCCCCGAGGGTGACACAGTAGACGTGGGGACCGAGATCGCGCTCGTGGCAGTCGCCGGCGCCGGGAAGGAGACAGCCGCAGAAGAGGAACCTCCGGCCGAAGAAGCTCCAGCGAGAGAGGACGCGACGGCAGAGGCCCCGACCGAAGAGTTCCCGTCCGCGGGGACGGAGGCCCAGCCCGTCGCCGAAGACGGCGAGAAGCAGCACGCGGTTGCCGGGACACGTAGCGGCGGAGATGGACTGGTAGAGATCGAGAGCGCGGAGACGCTGCGGCTAACGCGCTCCTCTCCGGTGGTCCGCCGGCTCGCCGGGGAGCACGACGTGGACATAGCGGAGATCTCCGGCACCGGCATCGGCGGTAGGGTGACGAAGAAGGACATCGAGGCATACATAGAGGAGCGCGAGGAGGAGTACGAAACACCGGGCCTCAAGGAGGAGAGGGAAGCCTTCGCTCCGCCGGAGCCAGAAGCTATGCCCGTCCGAGAGCCGGAGCGCGAGCCCGAGCGGGAGCGCGTGCCGGTCTACGAGGGCGACCGGGTGATGGATCTTACGAGCATCCGCCGGGCGATAGCGGACCGGATATCCCGTAGCAAGCGCGAGGCTCCTCACGCCTGGAGCATGGTCGAAGTGGACGTTACTGGGCTCGTCGCGCTGCGAGAGAGAGTGAAGGAAGAGTTCGAGAGCCGGGAGGGGATCAGGCTGACCTACCTGCCTTTCATCGTAAAGGCGGTGGTCGAGGGCCTAAAGGAGCATCCCGTCCTCAACTCCGTATGGGACGGGGACCGGATCTTGCTGCGCAAGCGCATAAACGTTGGGGTTGCGGTGGACCTCAAGGACGCCCTGATCGTGCCGGTCATCCCCGACGCCGACGAGTTGAATATTCTGGGCCTGGCTAGAAAGATAGACGACCTCGTCCGGCGTTCTCGTAGCGGGCAGCTCGGACCCGACGACGTGACCGGTGGGACCTTTACGGTGAACAACCCGGGTGCTTTGGGCTCAGTGGTCTCCTTGCCTATCATCAACCACCCGCAGGCGGCCATACTCTCGGCAGAAGCCATCGTAAAGCGTCCGGTCGTGGTGAACGATGCTATAGCGATTCGCAGCGTGATGAACCTGGAGGTCTCCTTTGACCACCGCGTTTTGGACGGCGGGGTGGCGCTACGGTTCCTGAACGCGGTGAAGAAGCGCCTGGAGGGCTACGGACCGGAGAGCGAGATCTGGTAGCGATCGCCGGCGCGAAAACTTGTGTCTGATCGCCGAGAGTCATTTCGTGTCGGCGCGTGTAGAATGCGATTATGCAGCGCGAAAGGTTAGGAGAAGAGACGACCGCCGGGAAGATCGAGGGCCTCGCACGCCTGCGGAAGGAGGCGGCGCACCCGGCCTCGGAGCAGGCCGTGCAGCGCCAGCGGGAGAGGGGCAAGCTCACGGCGCGCGAGCGTATAGAGCTCCTCCTGGACCCCGGCACCTTCGTGGAGCTCGACCGCTACCGGGTACACCGCTCGTACAACTTCGGGCTGGAGGAGAACCGGCCCCTGGGCGACGGGGTAGTCACCGGCTACGGCGAGGTCGCGGGGCGGAAGATCTGCGTCTTCTCGCAGGACTTTACGGTCTTTGGCGGGTCTTTGGGGGAGGTGTACGCGCAGAAGATCTGCAAGGTGATGGACCTGGCGATCAACACGGGTTGCCCGATCGTCGGCATAAACGACTCCGGCGGGGCGCGCATCCAGGAGGGTGTCGTCTCTCTGGCTGGCTACGCGGACATCTTCCACAGGAACGTCCTCGCCTCGGGGTTGGTGCCCCAGATCAGCGTGATCATGGGCCCCTGCGCCGGCGGCGCGGTCTACTCCCCGGCGATAACGGACTTTATCTTCATGGTTGAGGAGACGAGCCACATGTTCATCACCGGCCCGGACGTCATAAAGAGCGTCACGGGCGAGGAGGTGACCCAGGAGGAGCTCGGCGGCGCCGGTACTCACAACACGAAGAGCGGGGTCGCGCACTTCTCCGCCCCGGACGAGCAGACCTGCCTCGAAGACGTCCGCTACCTCCTCTCCTTCATGCCGGAGAACAACCTGGAGAGCCCCCCGTACTACAAGCCCGCCGATGACCCGGAGCGCATGGACGGGGAGCTGGCCTCGCTCGTCCCCGACTCGGCCCAGCGCCCCTACGACATGCGAGAGGCTATAGAGGGCGTGATGGACGACGGGGAGTTCTTCGAGGTGCAGGAAGGATGGGCCCAAAACCTCGTCGTAGGCTTCGCGAGGCTCGACGGGCACGCCGTCGGCGTCGTCGGCAACCAGCCGGCGTTCCTCGCGGGGACGCTCGATATAGATGCGAGCGTGAAGGGGGCGCGGTTCGTCAGGTTCTGCGACGCGTTCAACATCCCGCTCGTCACTTTCGTGGACGTGCCGGGGTTCATGCCGGGGACCGACCAGGAGTTTGGCGGCATCATCCGCCACGGAGCGAAGCTGCTGTATGCCTTCTCCGAGGCGACGGTCCCGAAGATGACGGTCATCACCAGGAAAGCCTACGGAGGGGCGTACGACGTCATGTGCTCCAAGCACATCGGGGGGGACGTGAACGTGTCGTGGCCGACCGGCGAGATCGCGGTGATGGGAGCGAGGGCCGCCGTCAACATCATCTTCCGCCGCCAGCTCAACGAGGCCGAGAACCCCGAGGAGAAGCGTGAGGAGCTCATCGCCGGATACGAGAAGCAGTTCAACAACCCGATGGTCGCCGCCGAGATGGGCTATATAGACGACGTAATAGACCCGCGCGAGACGCGGCCGTACCTAATAAAGGCCCTGCAGATGATCCGCACCAAGCGCCCCGAGCGCCCACCGCGCAAGCACGGAAACATTCCGCTTTGAGAGACCTACATAGGGGCGGCGTAGTGGTGAGGCCCGATAACTGGCTCAAGAGCAGAGAGGGACAGGTAACCGTAACCTCGGTCGCTTTCCTGATCGTTACTCTAGCCGTGCTCTCGCTGATGGGTCTGAGCTCTGCCACCGACTTCCTGGTTGGGTTGGCCGGTGGGACGCTCGGCGCAGGTCTTGTCTATCTTCTTACGGCCCTTCTCTCCCGTTGGAAGAACAACAGCTTTCGTGCTCATCCTGCTGTACTTCGGTCTCTTCATCATAGCCATACAAAGGCTTCTGTCTCCTTCTTCCACCAGGCCACACAGGGAAAGGCAAGGAATCACGGATGGCGGTTGATGCTGGGTCCTCCTGCATGACGTTGCCGGGCGCGCGGATACGGATACGTTTCTTTTGAAGATCGAGCCAACCCCGAGCTCCGAGGAGGTCGTGGCGATCATGGCCGCGCTCGCGGTCGTATCTGGGGACCGCGAAGAGCCGGAGGAGAGTGCCGCGCTGTACCGGAGCCGGTGGCGTCTCGCGGGGTTACTCGGGCACGCGCCGCCGCGAGAGATGAAGCTCGAGGGTTCGCTGTGGGCATACTCTAGCTGGGAGGGCATGGTCTAGTTGTTCGAGAAGGTTTTGGTCGCGAACCGCGGGGAGATAGCCGTCCGCATCATCCGTGCGCTACGGGAGATGGGGGTGAAGAGCGTCGCGGTGTACTCGGACGCGGACCGGGAGTCGTTTCACGCACGCCTGGCCGATGAGGCTTACCACATAGGGCCGGCGCTCGCGACGGAGAGCTACCTGAATATCGAGAAGCTGATCGAGGTTGCGGAGCGTTCGGGGGCGGAGGCGGTGCATCCGGGGTACGGCTTTCTGGCGGAGAGCGCGCCGTTCGCCCGGACGGTGAGGGAGGCGGGGCTCGTGTGGATCGGGCCTCGTCCGGAGGCGATGGAGGCGATGGGGAGCAAGGTGGAGAGCCGCCGCATCATGGCGAAGGCGGAGGTTCCCATGACGCCGGGCACCGAAGACACCGTCGAGTCCGCGGGCGCCGTCTTCGAGTTCGCCGGAGAGCACGGCTACCCGGTGGCGGTGAAGGCATCCTCGGGGGGCGGCGGGAAGGGGTTCGCCGTGGCCCGCGACGAAGCGGGGGCCGAAGAGGCGTTCGCGCGCGCCAGGAGGGAGGGTGAGGCGTACTTCGGGGACGGGTCGGTCTATCTGGAGAAGTACCTGTCTTCTCCGAGGCACGTCGAGATACAGGTTGTGCGCGACAAGCACGGGAACGCGGTGCATTTGGGCGAACGGGATTGCTCGATCCAGCGCAGGCACCAGAAGCTCCTCGAGGAGTGCCCGAGCCCAGGGCTTGACCCGGCGATGCGCGAGGAGATGGGCAGGGCGGCGGTCGAGGCGGCGGAGGCTGTAGGCTACGACAACGTTGGCACGGTCGAGTTTTTGGTGCAGGACGACGAGTTTTACTTCCTGGAGATGAACACGCGGGTCCAGGTCGAACACCCCGTTACCGAGGAGGTTACGGGGATAGACGTAGTGCAGACGGGCATTCGCGTCGCCGCCGGGGAAGAGTTGCCGTTCTCGCAGGAGGACGTGAGTTGGCGGGGGCACGCGATCGAGGTGCGCGTAAACGCGGAGGACGCGGCGAACGACTTCGTCCCGAACCCAGGGAATATCACGGTCTACGAGGAGCCGGGCGGCCCGGGTGTCCGGGTTGACTCGTCGTTACGCGAGCCGGGCGAGGTCCCCGAATATTACGATCCGCTCTTCGCCAAGCTCATCGTGCGCGGCGCGGACCGGGGGGACGCGCTAAGGCGCCTCGGGCGGGCGCTCGGGGAGTTCAGGATCGAGGGGATCGCGACGACCCTGCCGTTCTTCGAGGCCCTTCTGGACGATGAGGTGTTCGTGAAGGGGAGCTACACCACGGGCTTTATCGCCGAGAGACTCGGGGGCTGGAGATCGAGGCGCACCCGGCAGGTCACGGGTCCGGCGGGCCGGCGGCGACGCCAGCGGCGAAGCCGAACGCGCGGGAGGTCGAGGTCGAGGTCAACGGCAAGCTCTTTCGGGTGAAGGTGTACCCGGACGAAGCCGGGACGGGAGCCCGCTCGGGGGATGCGAAGGCGCCGTCCCCGGCGCGGCGCGGCAGGGAGCGGGGGCAGGGGGGGCGGCGGTCGCCGAGGGCACGGTGGCCGCGCCGATGCAGGGCACTATCTTGAAGGTGTTCGTCGAGGAGGGGCAGGAGGTCGCGGTGGACGCCCCCGTGTGCATCCTGGAGGCGATGAAGATGGAGAGCGAGATCCGGACTAAGAGAGACGGCGTGGTCTCGGAGGTCCTCATCGAGATCGGCAAGACCGTCCGCTCCGGCGATCCCCTCATCGTCCTCGAGTAGTCCCCTCCTCGCATGGTAGAGCACGCGGCCGATTTCGAGTGGCGCGGCGAGGGCGAGGACGCCGAGGTAGTGCTCTACGCCCCCGACGCCGTCACCGCCGAACGAACCTTCGAGCAGACCCTGCCCGCCACCACTCTGCCCGGCGTCGTGAGCCCCGTTCACGCCGCCGCCTCGGGCCACGATCTCGGCTGGGTCGCCGCTTCGGAGACGCACGCCGCTCCGGACCTGTTCTCGGCGCCTGCGCGGGGCCTGCTGCTCGTCGCCGGCGCGTCCGCGGGGGATCTTAGCGTGCCGCCCGGCGTGTCGCCCGGTGAGGTGGGAGACTTCATCCTGCGCAACCTCTCCGGGATCCCGTTGCCGCGCTTCGGTGAGGCGGAGGTACGGCGGGCGGTTGAGGCCGGGGCGCTCTGGGCGGCGGAGGAGGGTTTGATCTCCGAGGAGGACCTCGCCCTCTTCGGCGTCCACGTAACCGGCGAGCCCGACGCCCTCCCCCGGCGCGCTCTCTCCGCCGGGGTACGCGACCTCGACCGCCCGGGAAGAACATACGTTTACGGTATAGCGGAGATACTGGACACGGAGCGTGCCGAAGCCCTGAGCCTGAGCTCCAGCGCCCTCGTCCTCACTCTGGAGACCGTCCCCGAGGACCCCGGCAGGCTCGCCCTCGCCGCTCACCGGGAGCGCATCCTGAGCCGGATCTGGAGCGGTGACTTCGGCGCTGCGGCCGAGCTACCGGCCGCCCCGCTGGGGACCGAGGAGGCCGCGGACCTTCTGGCCGCCACGCGGGCGGTGGCGAATTATTCAGACGCCCGGGCGGCGCTCCGTCTGTACGAGCTGCGCCGGGCGCTCGTCGGCGAGGGTGGGCTCACGCTCCAGGCGGCGTGGCGGCTGGGCGGTCTCGCGGGGGAGGACGGCCTGCTGCTCCACCGCTGGAACCTGGCGACCGCGGAGACGGGGGACACCCTCGTGGCGCGAAACTTCGTGGCGGCCGGGACCGGCGCGATGCGCGAGAGCGCGCCGCCCTTCGGCCCGAACTCCGAGGAGGACCCCTGGGCGTGGGAGGAGGCGGGGCTCCTCGAGAGGGTGGCGTCCCTGGGGCCGGTCGGAGGTTAGAGCAGCGAACCTCTGTTGCGCGGAGAGGGGAGCGGTGCGCGGGCCGTCGCGCCGGGGAGATCAGATGTTACGAGATACGGCGAGGCTGGGTACCATCCACGTTGTGAAAGCGGCAAAAAGGAGAAAGCGTTGACCGGCGAAATTCTCGACAAGTTCTCGCAACTGATAACGACCGCTCTCGGTCTCGTGGCTGCCCTGGCGTGGAACGACGCTATACAGACCATCTTTCAGGAGTTTCTCGGCTCGGCGGGAGGGGCTATAGCCGCCAAGCTCTTCTACGCTTTCCTGGTCACGCTCGTGGTCATCTTCGCGACCATAGCGGTGAGCCGGGCCGCAGAGCGGGCGAAGAAGCTCGAAGAGGAGCAGGACAAGGGCTTGCTGGGGCTCGGCCGCTCCAAAAAGGAGTAGCAAGAGTTGGGGGAGCGCCGGCGCTCCCCCGTTCGGGTCCCCGTTCAGGCGCCTCTTACTTGAAATCCTCCGGGGAGACCCGGTTCATCCAGTCCTTGAACTTGTCCACGACCTCTTCTTCAGGGGCATCCTCCATCGCCTCCTCGAAGACGACCGCTGCCTCCTCGATTACAGTGTCGGCTGCGTAGATGGCGGCGTTGGTGCGCACGGCGATCGCGATGGCGTCCGAGGGACGGGAGTCCACCTCCACAGTGCGGCCGTCGATCTCTACGTGCAGGCTCGCGAAAAAGGTCGAGTCCCGGAGCTCGGTGACGGTTATGCGCTCCAGGGAGCCGCCGAGCTCGTTCACCAAGTTGACGGCGAGGTCGTGGGTGAGGGGCCGGCTAAACTCCTGGTTCTGGAGCTTCATCAAGATAGAACGGGCCTCGGGTTGGCCGATCCAGATCGGCAGGTAGCGGTTCTCGTCCTCGACCTTGAGGATAACTATCGGACTAGAGCTGAAGAGGTCCAGGTTGATCCCGTAGACGGACATCTTTGTGAAGCCGTTGGCACTCACTGGCTATTTCGCTCCTCTCACGCTACGGAAAAACAACGGTTGCGTGGTTGGTCTCATACATCTGCCCCGATTCTACTTTGAGACCCCCGCCCCTTCAATCTCCCCCGAGGACGATACGCCTCGATAGGCGGCCCTCCGTGTTGTACAATATCCGCTCCGAAGGGCCTGTAGCTCAGCCGGTTAGAGCGCTTCTCTGATAAGGAAGAGGTCCCTGGTTCGAGTCCAGGCAGGCCCACTCTTGTGGCTATCAACTACCAGTCCTCAGCTTTTTGGTCCGCATCCGGCGCGTCTCTTTATGAGAAGCGCCGGATGCGTCGTTTGTGAGCGCCGATCCGAAGACCGTGGAGAGGTTTTTCTTGCGGCACCGTTCTTCTTCCGAGGGTATTGCTAACGGCTGACGGTAATCTTCGGCACCTTTGTCTGGTCGAACTCCCGCACCCGCTCGCGCCCGAGCTTCTCCAGCTCTTCGAGGCATCGTTCGCACTCACGGACGAGCCGGGCGACGTCTATGCCGAGGGTAACCGGCTCGAACTCCTTGAGGCGGATCGTGCCGTTGCGCAGCAGGCCCGTGGCTCCGCGCCAGTTGCCGTTCTGCTGGTGGTAGAAGCCTACGCCGACCTGGAGGATGCCCTGGTACAGGAAGCGGACCCTGCGGGGTTCCTGCATCCAGGCTTCTTCGAGGTACTCGTGGCACTCGTAGAACTCGCCCTTGTTAAACTCCTCGATGCCCTTCAGGGCGAGCTCGGGGACCTCTTCGGGCGGCTCCTCGCTCACCTCTTTGCGCGTTCCCGCTGAACCGGGCTCCTAGCCGCAGCAGCCACCTCCGCAGCAGCCTCCGCCGCCGCCGCCGCTCGCGATGCGGGCGTCCATCACGGGGTTGGTGGAGAGGGCGGAGGCGCCCGGGGTAATGGAGGTGAAGTTGGAGATCAGACGCCTAGAGTCGGTGCCGCCGCACTCGGGGCACTGCGCGGTCTCGTCGGCTTCGCTCATCGAGCGCATAAGATCGAACCGCTCCTCGCAATCGGAGCACTTGTACTCGTAGAGAGCCATAGGTCCCACCTCTCAGTAAGTCGTAGGTTACTACCCTGATCCCACATTGTACCCCTTACACGAAGACGGCGGTGCTTGTAATCCCCGGAAAGACCAAGTGCCTGTGTGAGCTCGAACCTTGCAACATACGTCTACAGGCTATCTAGGAGGCGACCCGCTCCGAGGACAGGCTTTTTGGCCGACTGCCGGAAAAACTTCTTCAAAGGTCTTGCGCAATATTGAATTTCCGGGTATGGATTACAGTGAGAGAAACCACCTGAGTATTGGGGGAAAAGGAGATCTGCATATGAGGGTCGCTTCGGACTACTTCTTGCCGTGGCGAGGGCAGAGCTGCGCACCTGTACGGTGGTGGTGGCGCAGACTACTAAGCTTCTCCCTTCACAATCTGCGGAAGACCATATCCCGGACAGGAATAGAAACCAGGGAACTGCAAGCCGGGGCCTCCAGATGCCAGTAGATGAGAGCAGCTAGAAGCATGCGACCGGAAGACCTGGGGTTTGGCAGGCTCTTCGAGAGAGTCCGGGACGCGGTCATCGTTGCGGATGCGGAGACCCAGCTGATAGTACTCTGGAATCAGGCAGCCACGAAGATGTTCGGGTACTCTCTCTCCGAGGCACTCGAGATTCGCGTCGAGGCGCTGGTTCCAGATCCCCTCAAGGCCCAGCATCGGGCGGGCATTGGCCGCTATGCTGAGACGGGCCATGGACCCTACATCGACTCGCATGAACTGCTGGACCTGCCTGCCCTAAGGAAGGACGGCGAGGAGATCCGCGTCGAACTATCGCTAAGCCCCATCGAGCCGACGGACGACGCAGACGGTGGTCTCGGACGCTTCGTGCTCGCCATCGTCCGGGATGTCACCGAGCGCAAGCGGGCCGATGAAGAGATCCGGCGGCTCAACGAGACCCTTGAGGAGCAGGTCGCCGAGCGCACCGCGCAGCTGATCGACCGCGAGCGCCGGCTCAAGGACCTGGTCGGCAAGCTCGTGGCGGCCCAGGAAGAGGAGCGGCGCCGGGTGGCCTACGAGGTGCATGACGGCCCTACCCAGGTGGCGATCGCCGCCCACCAGCAACTGCAGGTCTTCGCGGACGACCATCCGCCGGGCTCGACGGTGGAGCCGGGGGAGCTGGACCGGGCGCTGGAGCTGGCCCAACGAGCGGTAAGAGAGGCCCGGCACATCATCGAGGGTCTCAGGCCCACCGCTTTGGACGACTTCGGCCTGGCAGTCGCCTTCCGGATGCGGGTCGAGGAGCTCAAGAACGAGGGCTGGGAGATCGGCCACGAAGACGCCCTCGGCGAGGAACGTCTGCCGGACGAGATCGAGACGACGCTCTACAGGATCGCGCAGGAGGCGCTCGCCAACGTGCGCAAGCACGCCCGAACCACGAGGACGCACACCACGCTGGCGCGCCGGGGGAAGAAGGTCCGCCTCGAAGTTCGGGACGAAGGACGTGGGTTCGACCCGGCGTCGGCGTCGGAGGACGGTGGTCCGGGCGAGAGGGTGGGTCTCTCCAGCATGCGGGAGAGGGTCGCGCTGCTCGGGGGCGAGTTGAAGATCGTGAGCAGACCGGGCGCCGGCACCTCCCTGGTGGCGGAGGTCCCCCTACCCGAGTTCGAAGTAGACCGACCGTGAAGAACGAAGCCTCGCCTCCTCCCGCACGATTGCTCATAGCCGACGACCACGCCCTGGTGAGGGAGGGGATGCGGGCCATGCTGGTGAGAGAGCCGGGCCTGGAGGTGGTCGGCGAGGCGGAGAACGGCCGGGAGGCCCTCGAACTGTGCCGCGAGCTGCGCCCGGATCTGGTACTCATGGACGTGCGAATGCCGGAGATGGATGGGATGGCGGCGACCCTGGCAATCAAAGAGGAGTATCCCTCCATCAGCGTCCTGATCGTGACCACCCACGAGAGCCCGGAGTACCTGATGGATGCCATCAGGGCAGGCGCCGCCGGCTACGTCCTGAAAGACTCCACCAAGCAACAGCTGCTCAGCGCCGTGCGGAGGGTGCTGGGCGGCGAGTCCCCGTTAAACCAGGAGCTTGCCATGCAGCTGCTCCAGGACCTGGCCGGAGAGACCGATGGGCAGACGGAGCCGATTCCTCCTCCCGAGGCTGCCAAAAAGAAGCGTCACGGGCCGCTACACGAGATGCCGATGGAACCGCTGACTCCTCGAGAGCTAGAGATATCGCGGTTGCTCGCCCTGGGCAGGACGAATCGCCAGATCGCACAAGAGCTGGTGGTCAGCCTGTCCACGGTCAAAACCAACGTCCAGCGCATCATCACCAAGCTCGGGGTCTCCGACCGCACCCAGGCGGCCGTGCGCGCCGTCGAACTCGGCCTGCTCCCCGAACAAAAAGAGGAGTAGCAAGAACTCCTCCCGCAAAAAGGCGTGGGCAGCACGCAATCAAATGTAACGCCGTAAGTAACAGCAAGTATGGCCACCTGACCGACAAGAAATGGCCACCTGACCGATGCGCCGGACCCCCGGCTGCCTACATAATTAGATGCTGCGGTATTACGGGGCGGGTTCTTTACCCGACGGGGCAGGGTCCTCGCCTCACTACTAAAGGCGAAGCAACAAAGATCGACCGGATGAGAACCATAAGGGATCACGCAAACAGGGAGGTTGTGCAGTGAGGGAATCGTTTGGGGCGGGTACTGCGGCGGCGTGAGGGGCGCACGTGAGCCGGTGGTTCGTGGTCGCGCTCGTGCTGGCCCTGGGGCTGGTGTTGGGTGCCGGTCAGGGGCCGGTGAGCGCCCAAGCGGCGCCGGAAGACTCCGACCCTGGTAAGAGTAAGAGCAAGAGCGATGGTGATGGCGAGATCCTCGTCAAGTTCAAGCCTGGCACGTCTAAGGGGAAGAAGGACGAAACCCATAGTCGGAAGGGTGGCCAGGTGGTAGAGGAGATCCCCGCGATCGGCGTACAGGTGGTCAGCGTGGGCGGGGAGGCCGATGAGGACAGCGCGGACGATGACTACAAGGCTGATAAGAACGTCGAGTATGCCGAGCCGAACGACTTCCACCGGGCTATTGCGTACGAAGACGGAGGGGTCGACACGCGATTCGGTGAGCAGTGGCAGTACAACAACACCAAGCAGCTAGGTGGCACGGTGTACGGTGCCGACATTGACGCCATCGACGCCTGGAACGCGACCAACGGGGGGAGTAGTGCGGTTAAGATCGCTATCCTCGACACCGGCATCAAAAAGATTCATCCAGACCTCGAGGGCAAGGTCGATACCGGGGATGAGATAAACTTCACGACCAGCAGCGTGGCCGACGACAACCAAGGCCACGGTACGCACGTTGCCGGGAGCGCCGCCGCCGACACCGATAATGGTGTCGGCGTCGCGGGTGTCGGCGGGAACAGCAGGCTCGTCAACGTCAAAGTCCTCGACGACAGCGGTAGCGGGGCTTATTCGTGGATCACCAACGGCATCCTCTGGGCAGCCGGCTGCGAGACGTACGATTCCGTAGCCAAGCGTTGCACCGGGGGGAACGGCGGCACCGGGACCCCGCGAGCCAAGGTGATCAACATGAGCCTGGGCGGCACGGGCTCCTCGCTTGCTCAGGAGGACGCGGTCAACAAGGCCTGGGCCAATGGTGTGGTCGTGGTCGCGGCTGCCGGCAACAGCAACTCGAGCGGCGCGCACTACCCCTCGGACTACGAGAAAGTGATCTCCGTCGCCGCTACCGACCAGAACGATGCCAAGGCAAGCTATTCTAACTACGGCTCCAAGGTCGACATCGCCGCGCCGGGCTCCAGCATCCTCTCGACCACGAGAGACGGCTCTTATGGGCTGAAGAGCGGCACCTCAATGGCGTCGCCGCACGTTGCAGGCCTGGCCGCTCTGGTCTGGAGCACTACTCCTGACGGTACTAGCGCCCAGGTGGTGCGCGACCGCATCGAGTCCAGCGCCACCGACAGGAGTGTTCTATCCGGTACCGGCCCTGAGTGGTCCCAGGCCCGTATCAACGCCTGCAAAGCCGTCGGCGGGACCACCTGCGACACCAAGCCGGACACCTTTGCGCCAACGGTCAACAGCACGAAACCCATCAAGGGTGCGACCGGAGTGACCACTAGAACCACCGTCACGGCCACGTTCTCGGAGCTCGTAGATCCGGAGACGATAACGACCGGGACCTTCTATCTAATTAAGGACGGTACTGCAACGAGAATATCGGCGACGGTGACATATGACCCGGCGACTCAGACGGCTACGCTGAAACCATCGTCGAGGCTGGAGCGGGGCAAGAAGTACACGGCCACGGTAGACGGCGTCAAGGACAAGGCGCTGCCGACGGGCAACGCGATTGTTCCCTATAGCTGGTCTTTCATCACATAGCTGACAGCGAAGTAGACCAGCTATGAGAAGAGCCGGGGTATAAGAGCCCCGGCTCTTCTCATGTCCTCAGGTGTTTGGTTTCCGAGAAACGGACAGCGCGCCGTCTATGCTGGCGTAACCACCCCCGATTTTTACCGGCTGCGCGAGAAAACCGAGAGGTTTACTTCAAGATTTAACTTTACGAGTATTGTCAGATATGGGGTTCTCCGCTAGAGTTGCGCGCTAGGGTTCGCAACCAGAGGCCGGAATCAGGAAGGAAGGCGCCTAGACCACATGTCAGCGGAACTATCAGCTCAGGGGAACGAGGAGATCGGGAAGAAGGGAGCCCCCCGCAAGGGTACTCCGGGCGGAGCTTCCATGATGATCCTCTTCTCGGCCACCATCTTCGTGAGCGCCGCCCTATTGTTCCTGATCGAGCCGATGTTCGCCAAGTTCGTGCTGCCTTCGTTCGGCGGCACGCCGGCGGTGTGGACCGGCTCGATGATGTTCTTCCAGGCGGCCCTCTTGACCAGCTACCTCTACGTACACGCCACCACCACCTGGCTGGGGGCGAGGAAGCAGGCTGTGCTGCACCTCGTCCTCGTCCTCTTGCCGCTCCTGGTTTTGCCGGTCGCCGTGCCTGCGGACGAGTGGGCACCCTCTTCGGAGGGGAACCCCATCTTCTTGCTTTTGGGGCTCCTGGCGGTGGCTATAGGACTGCCGTTCTTCGCGATCTCGGCGACGAACCCCCTGATCCAGAGGTGGCTGGCCGATACCGACCATCCAGCTGCCAGAGACCCCTACTTTCTGTACCGGGCGAGCAACTTAGGCAGCGTGATAGGGCTTTTGGGGTACCCGTTGGTGGTGGAGCGGGAGCTGACGTTGGCGAACCAGGGGCTGTGGTGGTCGGTGGGGTACGGGCTGTTGATCGTGCTGGTGTTCGCCTCGGCGGTGATGCTGTGGCGCTCGACACCGGCTACCGCCGTCGCGGAGCGGGAAGAAGAGGCGGAGCCGCTGGCGGGGGACCCGATAAGCGGTGGAGGCTCTTCGCAGACGGCGGACCCCGCGCTGGAGGGCTTCTCTCGGGAGGAGGCCGGGAGGCTGACGCTCGTACGCCGTCTACGGTGGATAGGGCTGACGTTCGTGCCTTCGAGCCTGATGCTCGGCGTGACGGCTTTCATAACTACGGACATAACGCCGATACCGCTGCTGTGGGTGATACCGCTGTCGTTGTACCTGTTCTCGTTTGTGGTGGTGTTCTCGCCGAGCCAGAGGATGCCGGATCTCATCCACAAGGCGATGGTCGGCTTCATGCCATTGATGATGGCGCTGCTGGTGATCACCGTGCTTATCGAGTTGCGGAACCCCTACTGGCTACTCATAGGGCTGCACCTTTTGGGCTTCTTCGTGGTGGCGATGGTGTTGCACGGGGAGGTAGCGCGGGACCGTCCGGCGGCGCGGCACCTGACGGAGTTCTACCTGTGGGTGGCGGTAGGAGGCGTCTCGGGGGGGTGTTCAACGCGCTGGTGGCACCGGTGGCGTTCGACACGGTGGTGGAGTACCCGCTGGCGATAATCCTGGCCTGCCTGTTCTTGCCCGGGTTGGTTATCTCGCGCCTGTTCCAGAGCGAGAGTGGTAGTAGCGACGAAGGGCGAGGCGAAAGGCGAGGCCAGGGCGAGGAAGATTCTCCCGGCGATGAAGGGGAGCGAGAGACGATCACCAGCAGTGGTGATACGGGCCGGTCGCTGGGGTCGCGCCGTCTGGACCTGGCGCTGGACCTGGCGCTGCCCCTGGCCCTCGGGCTGGCGCTTTGGGGGTCTCCACGGCCATCGACGAGTACCTTCCCGCGGAATACATCAGCGTCGCCTGGCAGGCGATGCTCGGTCTGGCCATCGGACTGTGCCTGTGGTTCGCGTACTCGGCAACCCGGCCGATCCGCTTCGGGCTGGGTATCGCGGCGATCATAGTGGTCGGCACCATAACGTCCGGCGGGGGGCGCTCTACGAGGAGCGCAGCTTCTTCGGGGTTTACAGGGTCACCGGAGACGATCAGGTCCACACGCTCGTCTTTGGCGACACCAACCACGGCGCGCAGGTCCTCGGGGTCCAGCCCCCGAGCCGACCACTTACTACCATCCCACGGGGCCGGTGGGACAGGTCTTCGACGCCTTACCCGAGGCGACGTCGCGGCCCGCCGTGGTCGGTCTGGGCACGGGCACGATGGCCTGCTATAACAAGCCCGGCCAGCAGTTGACCTTCTACGAGATCGACCCACTCGTGGAAAGCATCGCGCGCGACGATAACCTCTTCACCTACCTGCGCGACTGTCCCGGCGAGGAGAACGTGGTCCTGGGAGACGCCCGCCTCTCGCTGGCGGACGCCCCCGACGGGGAGTACGGAATCATCGTGGCGGACGCTTTCAGCTCGGACGCCATCCCCGTCCACCTCATGACGCGGGAGGCCATAGACCTCTACTTCGATAAGCTCCAGAGCGACGGGGTTCTGCTCATGCACATCTCCAACCGTCACCTCGAGCTCGAACCCGTGCTCGGGAACGTGGCGCAGGACGCCGGGCTCGCCTGCCGCGCCCAATACGACCAGGAGAACGAAAGCACGCCGGGCAAGTTCGTCTCCCACTGGGTGATGATGTCCCGCGAGGACGGGGATATGGGCAGCATGACCGACGACGCGCGGTGGTCCTCTTGCGCCACCGAACCCGACTCCGCAGTTTGGACCGATGACTTCTCGAACCTCCTCAGTACCTTCGTCTGGTAGCGACCCGAGCTCTCGGAGGAGAGCAAAGTTCTCCCCCTCTTCGAGAACGGGCCGGAGTCCTTTAGCTGGGCTGCCGAACACAGCGTGGGGACGGTCGCCGCTCCGGCTCGTGCCAGGCTACCGGATGCTGGACCAGGGCGCGGTCGAACCGCTCCGGTAGCTCTCTCGGTTCTTTTACAGTATCTCGTGAGACCACACGGCCCGAACCTCTGGCTCAGAAAGGGTCTCGAGAGGGCCTCTCTACACCTTCCCGGACATATCGGATCGTTGTAGCTCTCCACCGGCAGGAATTCGTCTCTCCACTCTCGACGATCTTCGCGGATTACAGATCCGCCGATAGTAGAAGAGAGGCGCGAGGAGGAAGCTCGCGCAGGTATCGACCGGCTGCTCGACGGCATTCAGAAGAGGCTCTGGCGCTTCCCGGGTAACCGGCTATCTCTCGGGTCATGGTCCGGGCGCTCTCGGCCTGTCAATGACGTTCCTGGATCAGGGCGCCGAGCACGTCCAGGGCGAATCGAGTGTTCCATTCCCGCAGCGCGACCGTGCTGTCCAAGAACACCTTATATGAATTGTTGGTCGTCAGCGCCGACCGTCCCGCCGCCTCGTCTACCCCTGCCGCCATCATTGCCGTTGCCTCTTCATTAGATCTCACGGCCTATATGGCGGCGTAACTCTCGACCAGGCTAACTCTATTCCACGTCAACGCGGTTGCCGCGTTGAGGCTCGCTGCTACCGCTATTCTCGGTAGAGGTGAGTCCTCGGATTTAAACTCGTCGGTGTAGCGGCGGGCCTGGTTCACGAACTTACCGAAATCACGAGCCATCCCGGGGAGCTTGCCAGGACCGAAGATCACCAGAAAGAGGAGCCCGATGATTATCATCTCTTGCGCTCCGATGCCGAACATAAGTTAGACGCACCCTTTTTGAGTAGCAGCCTACGCCAGCCCTCGGCTTCCCACATCGATGTCACTCCGGGCTATAACCGGTTCCACTACTCTTAACACGCGCAAAGCCGTCAACTACTCTTAGTGCTTCCGCCCGGCCTGCTCGGCGCGGGCGCTTTCATTCTGCGCGCGGGTCCCGTTGTCGGTCGCCTCGCTCCGGGGCAACTCCTTATCCTCTTTGCGATCCCTCATCTCACGTCGGCCTCGCCCGAGGTGCCCCGGCGGAACTCCCGGACGCCTGATCCGAGGCCCTTCGCGAGTTCGGGGATACGCTTCGCTCCGAAGAGCAAGAGGATGATGGTGAGCAGTATAATCAGCTCGGTCGGCCCCACCGAGCCGAGTTCTCATCCCCGGGGGTATTACAGCAAGCGTCATGCGGTCCTCCTAACGTGTAGCAAATCCATGATGGCCCAGGTAGTGCCTTACGGAGTAATGATCAACTCCGTCGGCCCTTCCGACCGAGCCAATCGATGGCTGTCGCCCTGTGGAATCGGACGGCGTTTCCGGCGTACGAAGAGGGGGCCCACCGGAGCGGGTCCCCCTCGATGACGTACTAAGACGGCTTCTAAGAGCGCGATCCGTTGCCAGTGTCGCCGGAGCCTGGCCATTGCCAAAGTTCTTGTTGTTGGCGCCTGCGCGCTTCTCGAACGGCCCGTAGATCGCGTAGGTGATCGCGCGGTTCTCCGGCGCCCCCTCAGGCGGCTCGTTCTCGCCGAGGCGGTCGCCCTGCTGGTTCACGTAGAGCGTCTGGCCGTCGGGATCGAAGCACGCCCCGCAGAACTCCGAGTCGTTGGTGATCGTCTGGGCGAAGTTGTAGATCTCGCCGTCCTGGGTCACGCCGCGGATGAACTGCTCGCCCGGGCTGTCCTCGCAGAGGAAGATGTCCTGAGTCTGGGGGACGATCGTGATGTTGTCCGGGTTCTGGAGCTCGGCGGCGTCGCGCGAGATGTAGATGAGCGTCAGCGTCTCCCGGCCGGGGTCGTACTCCCAGACCTGGCCGAGGCCACGCGGATCCCCGCCCGCGATCGGGGGACCCCCCTCGGTGCAGTCGAAGTAGATCTTGAAGCCCCCTCCCTGCGAGGAGGCCCAGATCCCCTCCTGGCGGTCGAAGAACGCTGCGCCGTTGTCGATGGCCTGGATACGCGTCGGGGTAAACCCGGGCGCGCGATCACGACGGTTGTCCGTGTCATCTTCGTGGTCCGCCTCCGGCACCGGCACCCACTCGACCGGGAACGTCGCCCCCGGCGTCACCACGTTGTCCATGTTCATCCGCGGGGAGCCCTTGACAGCCAGGGCCTCGAGCGGACCGGTGGTCTCCGCCAGGTTGCCGGACTGGCCGACCCGCTGGTCCGGGGTGTAGCGATAGAGAACCGAGCCGATCTGGCCCACCACGGGGTCGGTCTGGATGCGCCGGTCCTCGGTCTGGTAGAGGATCCCCGCCCGGAAGGTCGTCGCCTCGTGGACGAACCGCCCTGCCGCCAGGATCGGCACCGCGACCACGGGACCGTCCGACATCGCGTCGATTTCGTAGTTGTAGCCGTGCTTCTTGGGGGCGAACGTGCTGCTCGTCGTGCCGCGCGGCCCCTTGACGACCTCCTCGCAAGTGATCCACTTCTTGAACGGAAGCTCGCCACCCGCGCAGTTGGTGGAGGTGCCGCCGAGGATGTTGAACTTGTCGACTACCTCGTACTCGAACAGCTGCTGACCGGTGGCGGGATCGGTCTCCCCAGTATTGCGCCGCTCGACGACGAGCTTGGTGTTGCCGCCGATGGTCGCCTCATCGTACGCAAACGCGGGCGGGACTACCACGGGGATCTCGCCCGGGCGCTCGCGGTTTTCGTGGTTGCGGATGAGGATCGTGCGGTCGCCGCGGCCCTGGACCCCGTTGCCGACGTCGGGGAACGCACCCATGGCGTCGAAGATGCCCGGCGTTATCTCACTGCCCGGCGCTCCATTGCTACGCTGCGGTAGGCCCTGGCGGTCGATGATCTGGTAGTTGAATTCGGCCGGGAGCGCGAGGAAGTTGGTCGGGTCGGCGCTGGGGCCGGTCGGCGGCTTGGCTACGAGCGGCCCGTAGCCCTCAGCTGCCGGGGGAGGCGCGCCTTTCGCCGTGTTTGCTCCGAGAACGGCAAGCGGCGATCCACTGAGCAACAATGCCGCAGCGCTCGCTCCTCCCAGGCCCAGGAAAGCCCGGCGGCTTATCGGGCCTGGTTTACCCTCAATACCCTCTATGCTCAAGAAATTTCCTCCTTCTAGCTTTCTTCCGGCTTTGCGCAAAAAGAGGCCACTATGCGCGAGATGTCGTGCTGTCTTAATCTCAAAGCCACAGCATCTCGCGCCAGGTCCAACTCTTGCGAAAGCTCTTACTTCCTTAAGGAGGAAGGTTAGCAGCGGACCCGGAGGGTATTGTTTCCAGCCGGTAAACTCTTCTTTAAAACCAGGTTAACCTCCCGCGCCGGTTAGGTGGCGATCCAGGAAGGCGGTCGACCTTCGGCTTCAGCCCGTTCGTGTGCTGCAAGGTTCTCCGACTGTGGCGGGGTTACGCCGTCAATCAACGAGCCCCTCCGATGCAACACTCGCCAATCCAGCGGGGACGGGCCGTTTGCCTGGTCCCAGGACCGGGTACCCGTTCTAGAGGAGAGGAAGAGTCTCTGATCGTTTAGAGGAGTAGGAGGAAGAGTTATGGATCCGGGCGAGCAGATCACGGGTACCCGCGATGAGCATTACAACCTTGTCAGCGTCCTCTACCACGCCCTGCACGCGGCCGAGACGATGGAGGCTTATATCCTGGACGCAGAGGCGGTCGGCGACGAGCGGCTGGCCTCTTTCTTCCTGGAGGCGCAGGCCACGCAGAGGCAGTTGGCGGAGAGGGCGAAGGGGATGCTCGGCATCCTCGAGGTGCCGCCGGAGCCTGAGGTCGCGCCGGACCTGCCTCCTGAGGGAGGAATCTCTCCCGGAGAGATCTCGGGCGGCATCCCACCGGAGGGTGGAGTTGCGCCGGGGGGAAGGGTCGTGCCGGGTACCGGCGCGCCGGTCGCAGAGCCGCTGGAGGAGGAAGAGGCTACGTTGCGGCCGGACGATGACGAGGGGATAGCTGCTCCCCCGTCCGACGCCGTACCGCCCGGTGAGATACCTCCGGAGCGTTCGTCGGGGGAGGTCCCACCCGGGCCGCTCGAGTCCCGGCCGGACGAGGACGATGTCGCGCCGCCGGGGGACTTGGCGTCTTCGGGTGGCGCGGTCTCGAACGTCCCGGCGGAGATGACGATGGGCCGCATCGTCCCCGAAGATTTCGACCCTACAATCTCGGCCCTCCGGGGCGGCGTGGAGAACCTCGCGATCGAACGGGCGCTCTCGGAGATCGACAGCTGGGAGCAGAAACTCGAGGAGTCGGGCGATCCCCAGCTCGCGCCCATCGCCGAGAACCTCCGGCAGCTCAGGGCCCTGCTGACGGCGGATAGCCTGGATCGCCCCGGCATCGGCGTGCTGCTGCGTGTGCTGGGCGAGCAGGTCCAAGACGTGGCCTCGGGCAGCCTCGGGGAGAGCGTCGGCGGCAAGCTGCGGCAGTTGGGCGAGCTGCTCGACACCGAGGGACGCGCCGTCTCCGGCTAGGAACAAGCGAAGCGGGCAACGCTCGTGGGTTATGAGTCTACGACCGAAAGGAAGAGAGTGGAAGCTAACGAGATCCGCGCGGCTCTCGACTCGACCGTCGCGTCCTTGCTAGGCGGCGTGCAGCGGCTTGGCATCGAGGCGGCGCTCCCGGTTATCGAGGGTTGGGAAGGGAGGCTGGCGGCCTCCGGGGACCCCGAACTCGCGCCCGTAGCCGAGAACCTGGGCACTCTGAGGGTTGAACTCTCGGCCAGCGACTTCGATCAGGCAACCGTCGGACGGCTCCTCGCTACTTTGGGAGATCAAGTCCAGCGGGTGGCTAACTCGGACATCCAGATCGAGGTGGCCGACAAGCTTTCACAGTTGAGCGTACTGCTCTCGAGCGAGGGCGACTCCCTCTCGGGCGAGTAGGAAGACTCCCGCCGGGGCTGCTGTGGCGGGCTGTCGCGCCCTCCCGGCTACGTTCTACGAACAAGGTAAGAGGGCCGGGATGTCTCCCGGCCCTCTTGTGTGGTGCTACCGGAGTAGCCTGGTCTCCTTCGAGAACCTTCCGGATCAGTTGAACGCGAAGGTGCTGAGGAGGTTGGAGAAGTCGTCGGTCCAGACTTTGTCCGTCTCGGCGTTGGTCTCGCAGGGCGTCCAGCGCGGGTCGTCGACCACGCTGCCGAGGTCCGCCTCGTCGCGGGCGAGGACCGTGAAGTGAGACGCGAGCTTGTACTGGGAGGTCGCGGACGGCTGGGTATTGCTCAGGTCGTCGTAGTGGGCGTAGCAGGTGAGCCCCCGGTCTCGCGCCAGGTCCCCGACGACGGGCTCCAGCTCCAGGTGCCGGTTGGAGATGTGGTGGACCAGCACCCCGTTCTCGTTGAGCTTCTCGAAGTACATGTCGGTCGCCTCCCGCGTGAGCATGTGGACGGGTATGGCGTCCGAGCTGAAGGCCTCGCCGATGATCATGCCGTACCTCCCGTCCTCGGCTTCGGCCAGCCTGAGGCGGGCGTCGCCCAGTTCCACGTCGTATTCACCCGGGCAGTCTCTAAGGTAGGTAAAGAGGTTCTCGTTGCGCGCGATCGCCTCGACGGCGGGGTCGATCTCGTAATAGGTCCACTGCTGGCCGGGCTCTGCGTAGCACGACATTACGCCCGCGCCCAGGCCCAGCACGGCGATCTCCGACTCGTCCGTGGTCTCGCCCGGCAAGAGCTCGAAGAGCTGCCCGAACGGCCCCGAAGGATCGTGGTAGGCGATGGGCGTGGGGGGCTGGGGTCCGAGGAGCTGCGCGCCGTGGTTGGTGTCGCCGACGACGAGCGCGTGGTACGCGTTCTCCTCGGTCCCCGCGTCGCCCGAGACCCTGTAGACCCCGAAGAAGCTGCGGTCCTCGAAGAGGATGTTCCCGACGCCGTTCGCGAAGGTAACGGCCACTATGAGCGCCGCGATGCCCAGCCCGAAGCGGATCGGACGACTGGAAGAGTACGCGAACCACAGGCACGCGGCGGCCGCCAGACCGACAAACACCTGCCAGACGGTACTCCTATCGAGTATAGAGTCGAAGTACCCCGAATCGACGGCCCACCCGAGCGCCAGGATCACCAACCCGAGCGCCACGGGCAGCGCCAGGTCCAGCGCCAGAGCCGGCACGCGAGACCCCGGCCGGCCCGCGTCACCGCTGCTGGTTATAGTCTCCCGCTCCTCCTCATCGCCGGTGGACTCCTCGACCGGGCCCCGCCTTTCTTCGCTATCGGGGCTGCGCTGCAACAGCCGCGCCAGGACCAGCCCCGGCACGAAGAGGCAGGCCAGGATTATCGCCAGCGGGTACTCCACCACCGTGTCGAACGCCACCGGCGCTATCAGCGCGTTGAAGATCCCGCCGAGCACGCCCCCAACCGCCACCCACAGGTAGAACTCCGTCAGGTGCCGCGCCGCCGGACGGTCCCGCGCTACCTCCCCATGCAGTACCATCGCTACCACGAAGAAGCCTATGAGGTGCAGCAGGATCAACGCCCAGTACGGCCTGCGCAGGTCGGTGACCGTCGTGAGCACGAGTATCGTCATCATCACCGGCATGAAGCCTACCATCACCTTGTGGATGAGATCCGGCATCCTCTGACTCGGCGAGAACACCACCACAAACGAGAACAGGTACAACGACAGCGGTATCACCCACAGCAGCGGTATCGGCGTTATGTCCGTCGTCAAGAAAGCTGTCACGCCGAGCATCAGGCTCGAAGGCACGAACGTCAGCCCTACCCACCGCAACCGTCGCGTCAACGTCAGCCCCCGGCCTCCTGAGAGGAGGAGCCCCCCAGCGCGGGGTCCGCCGTCTGCGAAGAGCCTCCACCGCTTATCGGGTCCCCCGCCAGCGGTTCCGCCTCTTCTTCCCGCTCCGCGACGGCGGTAGCCGGTGTCGAGCGCCACAGCATCACCGCCGAGGCGAACACCAGCACGATCAACAGCCCATACCCCACCGACCACCACAGCCCCTGGTTCGCCAACGTCAGCTCCCGCTCCACCACCAACGGGTACCCCAAAAGCCCTATCACGCTGCCTAAGTTGCTCGCCCGGTACAGAAAGTAGGGGTCGCGCGCAGCCGGGTGGTCGGTATCGGCCAGCCACCTCTGGATCAAGGGGTTCGTCGCCGAGATCGCGAAGAACGGCAGTCCTATAGCCACCGCCAGGAGCCCCAAAAGCAAGAAGATGGGGTTCCCCTCCGAAGAGGGTGCCCACTCGTCCGCAGGCACGGCGACCGGCAAAACCAGGAGCGGCAAGAGGACGAGGACGAGGTGCAAGACCGCCTGCTTCCTCGCCCCCAGCCAGGTGGTGGTGGCGTGTACGTAGAGGTAGCTGGTCAAGAGGGCCGCCTGGAAGAACATCATCGAGCCGGTCCACACCGCCGGCGTGCCGCCGAACGAAGGCAGCACGAACTTGGCGAACATCGGCTCGATCAGGAACAATAGAGCGGCGCTCACGAAGATGGTGGCCGAGAAGAGGATCATCATGGAAGCTCCGCCCGGAGACCCTTTACGGGCGGCATCCTTCTTATCTATCTTGATCCCTTGTGCTGACATAAAACCGGACGCCTTCCTCTCGCTCTTAAATGCAGACCCTAGCGCGCAACTGTAGCGAACAACCCGGTGGCTGGCAACACTTGTAAGGTTAAATTTAGATTACGCGGTGCTGTTCCGGCCAGAGACCAAAGAGAAGGTTCATCCGGTGTTTCCGGTACGATGGCTCGGGGTAGCTCTTTTTAGACGGTACAAACGATGCCGGCTATGCCGGCGGGACCGGTCCGGGGACGAACCCCGGGAGTTCAGGAGGCCCACATATGAACGAGATAAACGTAGACCTCGAAGCTCTGCCCATGGGCGATGACGCCCCGGAGTTGGTGAACGTCGTCGTCGAGGTCCCCGTCGGCAGTCGCAACAAGTATGAGTACGAGCCCGAGCTAGGAATTATCATGCGCGACCGGGTCCTCCCGGGGAACGTCCGCTTCCCGGCGGACTATGGCTTCGTACCCTCGACCGAGAGTGCCGACGGCGAGCCTCTAGACATCATGGTGGCCGCCCACGACCCCGTGTTCCCCGGCTGCGTGGTCCGGGCCCGCGTCATCGGCGCCCTGGAGATGACTGAAGACGGGGAGCCAGAGTACAACATCTTCGCTGTCCCGAACGACGACCCCCGCTTCGACGACATCAAGAGCCTCGATGACCTGCCAGAGCAGAACCTGCGCGAGATCGAGCAGTTCTTCGTCGCCTTCAAGCGGCTCGAAGGGGACGAGCAGGCGGAGGTACAGGGCTGGTGCGGCCTGGAAGAGACCCACGAGATAATCCGCAATAGCGCTCGCTAAACGGCTGTGCTCTCTCCACCGGGGACCCGGACGCCGGTCTTCCCGGTCTCCGGCTCGTTACTACCCTCGTTGCCGGAGTGTCACTGCCGCTACTACTCCTCCGGAATCTTCAGGATCGTTTCTTCCTTGTCTTCTTCGGGAGGGTTCTGATTCTCGGCGGGCCGGTTCTGTTCCTGGGAGCCCTGGGAGGTAAAACCGCAAGCGGCCACGCCCAGGTTGAGGATAAGTATTGCCAGTAGGAGCACAGCCATCTTGCCTTTACTCATCGCCCGGACCCTCTCCTCGTAGCTAGATCGTCGTAGGTTAACACAGCGTTGCCCCTGGAAGACGCGATGGCTCACACGGAAGCCCGGACCGGGTACGTCGAGGAAGCGCGAGAGCGGCACGAGCCTTGCCGCCGGGACGAGCGACCCGGAGACGACAGGCTCGAAGCACTACTCCACACCCCTCAACCCCCGACCCTCAGCACGGCTTTGCCGGTGTACCCGCGGTCGAGCAATCGCCGCGCCACCTCGCCGACCTCCTCCCACGAAGCCTCGACGCTCACGCGCGGCCTGAGCCGTCCCTCGGCGACCAGGTGCGAGAGCCGCGCCAGACCGTCGGAGGCCGGGTGCGCCAGGATCTCGTGGAAGAGGATGAAGCCGTATAGTCTCGCCCCGCCCGTCAAGTAGAAGCTCCGTACGTCGAACGTGGTCTCCTCCGCCCCCGACCCCCCGAAGCTGACACAGATCCCTCCAGGCGCGAGCATGTCCATGACGTCGCCCAAAGCCTTCCCGCCGACCGACTCGAGGACGAGGTGGTACGGGCCGAAGTCTTCGGCGCCACCGGCATCCTCGCCGACGGCGACCTGGTGAGCCCCGGCCTCGTGGACCAACTCCTCGTGCTCCTCGCGGCGCACGAGCGCCGCGACGCGGGCGCCGGAGAGACGCGCGAGCTGGATCGCGAAGTGCCCCGCCCCTCCGGAGGCGCCGGTCACGAGCACCGATCGCCCGAGCAGGCCACCGCCCTTCTCCAGGGCGTAGAGCGCCGTCAGGCCCGCCACCGGCAGCGTCGCCGCTTGCTCGAAAGACACGCCCTCCGGCAGCTCCGCCAGCGAACTCGTCGGCACCGCGACCAGCTCGGCCCAGGCCCCCGAGGGGAGCAGGCCCACGACCCTGGCGCCCGCCCGCGGCCCCGTCCCGTCGGCGGCCTCCCTCTCCACGGTTCCGGCCAGGTCCCAACCTGGGTTAAAGCCGGCCTCGGCCGTCTGGGCGCGGCGCACCTCGCCGCGGTTCAGCGAGATGGCCGAGACCCGTACCAGCGCCTCCGAGGGGGCGGGTGCGGGCTCCTCCATCTCGCCCAGGGATAGATTGGCCGGGGCTCCTTTGTCTACGAGTACGGCGTGCATGGCGGCTCTCCTTTCATACCTAAACCTCCAGCCGCGATTCCTCGAGGTCGAGGTCCCGTTCTATGCGGTGCATGGCCTCGTCCCCGATCTTGCCCTCGTTGCGCAGCCGGATGAGGGTCCGTCGCTGCGCCCGGAGCAGCTCCATCAGCAGACGCTGGTAGGCGGCGGAGCGTTCCTCGATCCTGTCGTCCTCGTCGCCCTCGAAGCGAGCGGCGAAGCGGCTGCGGCGGTATTTGTAGAGCCCGCGCACGCGCTCGGCGGTGTCCTCACGCACCCACTCCTCACCCTCGAGCTCCTCCAGGCGCGCGAGCGCGGCCTGGGCTACGTGGATCCTCCCTTTAGTCTCCTCGCGTTCCCCGCTCCCGTCGTCCTCGACGCCCAGGGCCCGGATCAGGGCCGGCAGGCTCAAGCCCTGAACCACGAGCGTCACCAGGATCACGCAGAAGGTCAAAAAAAGGATGAGGTCCCGCTCCGGGAACGGATCGCCCGCGTTCGTGGTGAGGGGCAGGGCGAGCGCCGCGGCGAGCGAGATGACGCCGCGCATCCCGGTCCACGAGACGACCATGACGGGCTGCCAGGGGGGCGACGGGTCGCGCTCGCGTAGCCGGCGGCTGAGGATTCGCGGAAGGTAGGTGGCCGGGAAGACCCAGAGGACGCGCACGAGGACGACGGTCAGGCTTATGAGCGCGGCATACAGGGCGAGTTCGGCCATCGAGTACTCCGAGAGCCCTTCGACGATGTACTGGAGCTGCAGCCCGATGAGGATGAAGATCAGGCCGTTCAGCAGGAAGGTGACCAGCTCCCAGACCGCGTAGCCCTGCAGACGGGTACTGGAGGTTATGACATCGGAGCCCCGCCGCCCCAGGTAGAGCCCGGCGGAGACCACCGCGAGCACCCCCGAGAAGTGGAGCTCGCCGGGGAAGCCGAACCGATCGTGGAGTTGTTCCCACAGGTAGGTCGGCAGCTCTTCCGCCAGCAGGTAGGCTGCGAAGGGCGTGAGCAGGGAGATGGTGTTCTGTATAGACGGATCCTGGGAAGCGTAGCGCCGCGCCCATAGTACGGCCCGCCCTATCGCCAGCCCGACCAGCACCCCGCCGATGCTACCTACGACGAAGCTGAGCCCGGCCTCCCAAAGGGAGAACACGCCCGCCGTCACTGCGGCCACGGCGATGCGGTAGGCGACGATGCCGGTGGCGTCGTTGACCAGGCTCTCGCCTTCGAGGACGGTAACTATACGGCGGGGCACGCCGAGGCGCTGGGCGACGGTCGTCGCGGCTACGGCGTCGGTGGGGGAGACGATGGCGCCCAGAGCGAAGGCCGCCGGCCAGGTCAGACCCTCGACGGTCGCGTGGGCCACCGCGGCGACGGCGCAGGTCGTAAAGATCACCAACCCCACGGCGAGCAGCGAGATCGGCCGCAGGTTCGCCCGGAAGTCGCGCCAGGAAGTAAAGAGCGCCGAGACGTAGAGCAGCGGCGGCAAGAAGATCAAGAAGACCAGGTCTGGCGGAAGCTCGACCCGCGGGAGCCCCGGCACGAAGCCCAGGACAAGCCCGCCCAGGACGAGCAGGATCGGGTACGGCACCCTGAGCCTGGAGGCGAGCGTCGCCAGCACGGCCACGGCGACCAGCAGACCCAGGATCACTTCGATCTCGGGCAAGGCCTACACCTCCTTCCTTATCGAGAAACCTCGTTGAGCTGCCCTAGACGAACCGCTCCGACATGAGCTGGGTAACCCCGGCGAACCGGTGAAGCTCGGAGAGGAGCCCCTGCATCTCCTCGCTCGCCATGTCCCGCCCGAGCTGCTCCAAATCGTCGATATCGACGGTTACGACGTACTGGTGGGGCGGTGCGGCGTCCGAGGCGAGCAGGCCGCCCACCCTGTAAGCCCGCCAGTCCTGGACCGAGGGAAGATCCCTTACCGCCGGGGCGTAGGTCTCCAGGACCCAACGCTCGTAGTCCTCCGGGCTCACGCCCTCCTTGAGGTCGACCAGCACGACCATGGTCGTCACGCCGGCTCCTCTACGTCTTGGGCGGCGTCGGGAACGAGCAGCCTCTTCACCGTCGTGGGCGTTCCTCTAACGGGGCGGCGCGACGGCTTTGGCCATCAAGCATCAGGCCCGATCCTCT
>JAUJNO010000011.1:67212-71394 GCA_030448125.1 Rubrobacteraceae bacterium
CCCGTTCGGGCTCGGCCCGGTTTTGTCCAATCCTTGCCCATAGCAGCAGTATACGCGACCACGCGCTGGACGCGCCCTGATCGGCTCCGGCGTGCCTTACCTCTCCTTGTGCCCGGCTTTTGAAGTGCGCGGCACGGGTGCAGCCTTTAACAGGATGTCAGCCGTTGCGACGATGAGACGCCTGACCCCCACGGCGTGGGGTGTGGTCCCGTCCGAACGCTACGGAGCATGCGGAACGGTACGTATGCCCCAGATTCTCGCCGTACCATCACTCTGGACCGGGCGAAATTCTTGCGGTCATACTGCTGTGTCCGGTGCGGTCACGCGGCCCTTCGTCCTTCGTCTTCCGCTCGTGAAGGCAACTCGCGATAGAGCTTCCGGAGATAATCGTTCTTCTCCTGAGCCTCCGTCAACGAGACTCTCAGGCGTTCGTTCTCTCTCAGAAGGGCATCGTGGTTCGGGTGGTTGGTACGCTTCATCTTCAGGACGTGCTCCACGATGGAGCAAGCGAACCAGACGGCGAGGCTCGCCGTCATCAGCACCGTGAGAACCGAGATGCCGAAGCCGAGCACTTCTTCTAGCGCGACATACCTCCAGGCCATTTCAAAGTCGTACACGCGACCTCCTCCGATAACTCTTGATATCTGCCTTTTGGGCCGGGACGACGAGGGTACTGCCGGACCGGTCTACTCGAGATTGTACGGGCCTCGCGCCCCGTTTCTACCCCCAAAATGGCCGGAGGCGGTGCCGAGCCTCGCCCCGTTCGCGCCGGTAACCGTATAGTGCCCCCGACGGCGGGAGAAGAGGCGCGCCGCGGGAGAAGGTCGATAGGTCGGGTCGTATCCAAGGAGTTGTTGAGGCCCCTGGTTCTTAGACTTAGGTGAGACGGGCGCCGTATCCCATGAGAGGCCCCCCGATCTCGCGCTCGGGAAGGATACGGGCCCGCGGAACGCTCCGGACCTGTTGCCCCAAGTGTGCAGAAGACTGCACAGAAAGATGCGCGGAGAGGGCCCGAATCACGAAGCATCCCGGTACCCTTGCTCGAGCCATCGTAGCTTATCAGGGGATGCAGCGTGCTTCGCTTCATGGCATCATACCGGTGCCTGAGGTTGGCAAGCCGAACAAGAGCGAGGGGGGCGCTATAGTGATTGTGCGGTTACATATGTACGGCTGGGAGCAGCCCAACAAACTCGGGGTGCTGGAGATGCGCCAGGGCCGGAGAAGGCCGCCGCGGTTACTACGTCCGGGTTCGGCGAGGCCGCTCGGGTCGGGAAGCGGACCTCGGCCCGGGGTCCCGGTCCGGTGACGCCTCTTTCGATGTTTGGCGGTCGTACTTTCGGATGGCGAGGGTATCCTTTCGGAGAATGCGTACCGGAAGCCCGTGCGAGAAGGGTCTCGCCGTAACGGAAATGATATCCGGGCGTCACCGTTTTGTGATCTTCGTTCCGTAGAACGTTAGGGCAGACGCCCGGACCGAACGGCAAAGAAGTAAGGAGAGAAAGATGGAGCAGGCCACTATCACCACTGCCAGGCGAACGTTCGCGAAGGGGATCGCCGCGGCACTCTTGCTGGCGCTGGCGACCGCCTTTGCGATCTACCCCGCGAGCCCGGCGCTGGCCCAGGAGGAGGCCCAGGAGGAGGCGGCGGACCAGCCGTCGCCGAGCGATCAGGCCACGCTTTCGTTCGAGTTGACCGTCAAGGGTGATCCTCCCCCCGAGGGAACTACGTTGCTCGGGTTTATACCGGCCGAGGGCGGGATCACGGTACCGCTCACCGACCCGGACGGAGACGGCGTCTACACCGGCAGCACGACCCTGGACAGGTTCGGGCCGGGGCCGCGGCCGGTGCCGCCGGGCACCGAGCCGGTGTCGTTGCCCGTCCAGATAGCGCGGGAAAGCGGCGGTAACATCGAGGTGATCCGGGACTTCGGCGTGGTGCCGCTCAACGGGGACAGGACGTTTAGCGCGAGGGTCAACTTCAAGAGAGACCGGGGAGACTCCACGACCCCCGAGGACTCCACGCCGGTCACGCCCGGTCCCGGCAGCGACGGCGGCGGCTCCGGCAGCGATGGCTCCGGCGGCGACCTCGCGGCTCCCGAGAACGGCGTCGACCTGAACGAGGACGGTTCGACGGACGAAGCCGACGGTCAGATTGCCGCTGCCACGAGCGATGCCGCGATGAAGGCCCGCCAGTCCTCCGGCGGACGCGCCCTCCCCGCCACGGGTGGCGTCGCACTCCCGATCGCGGGCGCTGCGGGCGCCTTGCTGGTGGTCGGTGGCCTCCTGGCTCGCAGAGTTGTCCGGTAGGGGCGGCAAAAAGCGCTAAGGCTAGCGCAAGCTCTAAGCTCGCCATTCGAGTGAGAGCCGTATACGAGGGCCGGGGCATAAAGCCCCCGGCCCTTTTGGCGTTCTCCCCCAATGAGAGGGGCCGCTCAGCAAGGGGGCTTACCCCTGGATCTTCACCTCCTGGCAGTTGCCGCAGAAGGGGCACACGAAGCTCTCCACGTGGTAAGGGCCGTGCATTACCGTGCCGTGGGGCAAACAAGAGACCGTGATCGGGGGTTTGGGGGGGACGTATCCGCAGGAATCGCACCGCTGCCGGTAAGTGATCTGGTTCGTGTAAGGCCCCTCGTGTTCCCTGACGATTTCCGCGCCCTCAATAGCTACCGCCACTGTTTACTCCTCGTACTCTCTACTACACCTTCCGCTGCCCTATACCTTGCCGATGAGCCGCCGGTCTAAACGAAAGGGCCGGAGCTACGAGCAGATTCCCGGCCTATTGTGCAGTACGGGCTCCTATCGGCCCAGGTAGCCCGCTCCCCTGGCTGGCGTACTCGCCGGCTCCCGCGAAGCCGAGGTAGTGCAAGGCGCGGCCCTGACGATCCAGGCATCGGGCCCCGGAGGGACTACCACGGCGTCGTCGAGGCCGTACTCCGTCTCCGAGCTGTCATCCATAATGACTTTCATCCGTCCCGAGACCACGTACCCGACGTGCGCGACCCGGCAGCTGTCGGTCCTCGCGATCGGCTTGACACGTTCCGACCACCTCCATTCCGGCTCGAAGACAGCCCGCCCGACGGTGACGACGTCCATCTTTCTCTCGTCGAATGGGCGCGTCTCGTCTGGAGAGCCGAGGTTCCTGCCCTGGGGGCTCTTCGCCGGAGCCTCCATGCCCGTAAACTGCATGCTAGTGCCGGGCGAGGTCGCGCACATGAGCCCAACTGATTGTATTTTTGTAGTGGATTGTTCCCGGACACGTACCAGGGCGCAGTGCGCAAAGGGCTGGAGCCCCCGATCAGATCCCTTATCCATCGACTCCCTGGTTCCGGAGCAGCCTTCTTCCCCGAACCGGTGACCATGACCGGGCGACTCTGAGAGCCGCATACCCGCCGACCGAGAGGAAGGCGACCCCGCCCAGCAAGAGGGACGCATGGCCCCCGGTGGACGCGGCCTCAGCGTCCTCGCTCCCGCTCCCGCCGTCGTCCGCGCCGGCGGCTACCTCCTCATCGGTATCTTCCGTGGTCTCCTCGTCGTCAACGGCCGTGTCTTTGCGGGTCTTATCCTTGCGGGGCTTGTCTTTGCCGTTGTCGGCCTTGCTGGCCCTGTCCTTGCGGGTCTTGCCCTCGGCGGCGGCCTCTTTGACCGCCCTGCCTTTGCGGACCTTGCTGGCCTTGTCAGCCCCGCTGTCGTCGGCCTCGGCGACGGCTTGCTCGGCGGCCTCCTTCGCGGTATCGTCGTCGGCCCCGGCCTTTTTGGCGGCGTCGAACGCAGCCTGGTAGGCGCCGGTGTCTTCTATGCCGTCGCTGGAAGTATCCTCGGAGGCGGCGGCTTCCCTGGCGCCGCCGGAGGAGCGGGCCGCATTCAGGGCAGCGCCGAAGGCGCCCGTGGAGTCGTCGCCGGCCGATCCGTCTCCGGTGACGGCATCCTCAGCTACCTGAGCCACGAACGCGCCGCAGGCGCCACACGAAGCGGGCGCATCGAAGGCCTCGCTCTGGCTCTGCACGTTGCCTGTGATGCCGGCGCACCGATCGAGGTCGTCGCTGGGGGTGACGGTGGAACCGTCGGGAACCGGCGTTGCGGGGGGCAAGGGAGGAGCTTCTTGACCAACCGGTCGGGAGCAGTCCAGCTCGGGCGCGTACTGGTCCCCGGAGGCGGTCTCCTCCTGCGCCAGGGCGGGTGTAGC
>JAUJNO010000011.1:71494-96105 GCA_030448125.1 Rubrobacteraceae bacterium
CGGAGACGCCCAAGGGGAGCCGCAGATCGACGACCCTCTATTGCCTTCATCTTAGGAACCCACCCAACGCGCGTCCTGCCAAGCCATCACCTCCAGCCGGGGGCGGTCTCACCCGGCTGGAGTACGCCCTTGGAGGCCAGGGTGTTGCCGTCCGCTAACGGGGCTCCATGACAACCTCGTCCACGTAGCACCAGATCCAGTCCTCCCCAGGCTGGAAGGACTGCACCAGCGGATGCTCCGTGACGTGGAAGTGCTTGGTAGCGTGCCGGTTGGAGCTTGCGGCGTTCCCCGTACGCAACAGGCGGACCTTTTCTCCGAACTTCCACTCGACCTCCAGGCTCTGAACTAAAAGTCCTTCGGGCGCACTTCCTCCGAAATGGCGTTCTGAACCAAAAGTTGGGGGCAAGGAAAAAGGGCTGGGGCGTAGCAGCCCCAGCCCTCGTACCTCAAGCCTGTCTCTCTAACCGTACTTCTGCGCCACGTGCTGTATTGACTCGGTTGCCCTGCCAAGGTCTTCTGGAGTCATCACAGGTTGCATTTGGATGGCTGCGCCTAATCCTAAGAAAAGAGGTTCGGTCCTAGCGGGAATCTGGGATGCGTCGTCTACGTTAATAACGCAGTATCCACCTCGGGTGCCTTCCACAGTCGTGAAGTACAACGCCTCGGGGTTGATCTCCTCAAAGATGGACTGCATTGTTTCACCCATACTGCCATCCTTGATCAAGGCGTCGCCTTTTTCCGGTTGTATGCTGAACGTAACCATAACGCGCATACTCTCTCCTCTCCTCGCCTTACCCTCCCTTATTATTCCACTCTGCGAAGTCCCGCGCACCCTTAAATCGAGCACTAGGAAATATGGGTAGGTTCCGATAGGGGTCCTGCGGGCAAGATAGGTAACTTATGGATACTGTGGTAGACGCGCTGTTCGACCTAACCCCTGCGGTGCGCTACGTCGCATTCTACCAGGACGGGGATCTGTACATGCACAAGCGCCCTGGCATCGGCAAGGCCACCACCCGCGAATCCGACCATTACGAAGAATTGCTGGTCAACCCTGCGATCCTTACGCTTGCAGGCAAGCGGGGGAACATAGATTGCGGGGGCCTGGAATACGTGGTGGTCCGCTACGGGAACTTCTACCAGTTCATCGTGCCTGCAGGCGGCGGCCACCTTTCGATAGCGTTCGGGCTGGAAGCAAACCCCGTCGCGTGGGCCGATTCCGTGATCGAGCTTCTGCGCAACTATAGGGTTACGCCTAAGGGAGCCTAGTAGCCAGTATGGTGGGGCGAGTCCCTTACCATAGTCAAGGCGGTTACCCTCGCTAGTCCCCAGCGAGATAAACGTCCGGCACGGTCGCAGGCCGCGCCGCTCGGGAGAAAGCCCACACAACGCGCGCCTCCAAGAAGCCCATATCTACTACTAGGTACCCGTGTCGCCGGAGCTGCGAGGACAGCGTTTGGCGGGCAAGAGGGCACATAAAGAGGGCCGGGGGATGGCTACCCCGGCCCCTTCACGCGACGGCGAAGACTACTTCCACCGCTCGCCGTGGTTACGGCGTCCCTAGCCGCTGGCCGCCGCGGCCTGGTTGACCATGGCTTCGCAGACGAAGACCTCTTCCACGTCCTCGTTGGGGTTCACCGTGATGGTGGCGCTGCCGCTCGGGCTCGGGCTGCCCTCGGAGGCGTACTGGAGCACGTTGTTGTTGCTCTGAGCGTTCCCGGTGTTGCCGGTTAGCTGATCGTTCACGCACTGTATCGAGTTGTCGCCCTCCTGGGTGGCCGAGGACGACTGGTTGAGCTCGCCGCTCTCACCTTCCTGCTCGGTCTCCTGGCTGACCTGCGCTATGGCCGGGATCGCCGCGACGACCAGCATCGCCAGCAGCGCCGCCAACAACATCAACTTCTTCAACGCCTAACCTCCTCCTTCTTTTGGCGACCTTCAGTAGATCGCCCTTATACGCCCTTGTGGCACGAAACCACACCGAGCCTTACGCCGCATCCACCAAAAGGATGATTTTGCCGACCGAAAGGATGATTCTGGTCAGACAGAAGGGACTGCTACTCGGGCGCGTGCGTTCCGACGGCGGGCACGAAAAGAGGGCGGGGCGACTAACCTCTCGCCCGCCAAGGAATACCGGGCGGGATGGGGACGGTTAGCCTCGTGACCGTCCTGTGCGCTCTCGTGGACGCCCGGAGGCCCTCCTGCTACCCCTCGTCTTTCCGCTGCTCCGCCCGTGCTGGCCTGCCCCCTGTGTAGAGCCGGAAGAAGGCGTCCATGTTGCGCTGGTACTGCTCCAGCGACTTGGCCCAGAAGTCCAGGTACGCCTCCCCAGCATCCGTGATCGAGTACACCCGGCGTGCCGGTCCTCCCCCGTTGGTCGTGTCCCACTCCGACTCGCAGAGGCCATCCCTCTCCATGTGCCGGAGCGTCCTATACAACGTGCCCGGGTTCATCGCCCCGAACCCGAAGGCCGCCGCCTGCTCCATGAGCTTGTACCCGTAGGAGTTCCACTGCCTAAGCGTCAACAGGATCACCGGCACTAGCCAGTTCCTAGGCCAGACCTCGATCCCGTTGGTCCCTCCCGGGCGGGTCTCGCCCCCGTGCTTCTTGCGTTTCTCGTCGGGCATGTCTCCTTCTCTGCACCCTCGGCCTTCGTCTCGTCCACGGTTTATTATAGTGCCCAACACAGGCTACTGAACTGCACACAAAGATGTATGTCCATCCGGACGACTATATGAAATAATTCCAGTTTAGTTGCTACGAGAGATTGTAGGGGAAGGCTACTCGTATCGTTACTTTCTCTTGTCGGTGCCGGCGGCACTGCGTTGGTAGAAGGAGGATGGTAGATGGCGGACAAGGACAAGATAGATCGGGAACTCGCAGACGCCGGTTGGGCGACCGACGGCACCTTCTCCGAGCACCTGGCCATCGGGGAGTCAGACGACTTGTGCGTACTGGTCCACCGCAGCACCTGGGAGACCGACGAGCCCGCCTACGAACTCTACGACGCGGGGCAACACGTCTCCTACTGGGTCCATGAGGTACCGACGCCCGAGCGGGCTGCCGAGCTATTAGAGGAGCACGGAGAGCCCTCCGAGGAGGAGTGAGCGCCTCTACAATCGTCGTGGGGTAGCGGACGAGATCAGTCTGGGTTCTAAGGGTTATCCGAGGGGTATACAATCCCGGATAAATGAATATATGTATATTCAGAATATAGCTATTACCTTGGTGCTCACTCTTCCTTTCCCTTTCCCCGCCTATGGACGGGCACCAGGGTCTCAAAGCTACTGATTACGTAAGCCAGCGGCCTGTTACACGCCCGGACGGCTGCATTACCCTTCTTGGGCCCAAAGCGGCCAGTCCGGCGGCGGACCATCGTACTTGCCGACGCGTGAGAACCTGATGTATTCGCTAAACCTGGAATCGCGCCAACTTATCTCAATGAACTTCTCGACGGCGCTTTGTTCAAAGACCAGCGTTCTCGGCCTATATATGCCCCAACCCGAGGGAGCGTCAGGTTGGCCGAGCACCAGATAGAATGTCACGCCGTTCAGGATCATCTCGGTGGCCAAAACCTGCCCCGTCTTAGGGTGCGTAAAAGGCCGGAAGGAGAAGCTTACGGAGTGGTAAACGACGTCCGTCGGAACAGCAACGTAAAGACCCCAGAGAGCAGGCCAGCGCGTTTGGCCCGACAAGATCGAAACCCAAGCTTCAGGGATGTCTGAGTTGAGACTGGTTCCGTCACGAGCCGTTTGTCCCGCCGCTACCATGCCGCAAGTAGTCTTGAGCATCCACTTCTCGAGCTCTTCCCCGCACATGACGGTTATCTCGGCGCCCGGTTTCTCTTGGTTGAACCCCCGATCGTAATGGCCGATGGTCCCGATCAGTCGCCCCGCCTCCGCGTCGAGAGGAGACAAAGCCTCATTGTGCCGCTTGCACAATACCTTAGACACCAGTCGCTTCGTGCCGATAACGCTGAATGTTCTCCGGTCTTGCCAAGGCAAGCCTGTGATCTTACTTGTTCCATTGCTCTCCACTGTGGCGAGCACACTTTTGGATATGTAATGCTCTGCGGAGATAGCATCACTGCAGTTTCGCGTCGCGCGCAGGTAGCACTTGGGGTGGGACGTGCCGGTCGCTGGACCGGGCGGCGTGAGATCATGCGGCGTCTTTCGCCAAGTCCCGGTAGGGGAGAGGCAGCAAGCTCCCGCCGCTGCCCCGCTCCCGCACGGGCAGGGTTGCGCCGAAGGATACGCGTCACGAACACTCATGTTACCAGCATAGCCGATTTCACTCGACGGTCCTACTTCCGCGCTCGCATTGCGACCCGCCCCCGCCGGGGCCTCCCCGCGCAGCCTGGAGCCCGTTCTTCTGCGGCGCCAGATAGCTCGTCGGGCTCACTCGCAAGGAATAGCATACCGTAGGGGCTCTTCAGCGTTTAAGATAACGGGGTGAGCAAGACGCGACCGTCCCCGGGAGAGCGGTTCCCGGGCGGCGGGTAGGAGAAGGAGGGCTATGCAGACGGATCGGAACGACGGCGGCGGCGGCGTGGTCGTGTGCACGGAGAGCGCCCTGTGCACCGAGGTGAAGGCGAACGGGCATGCTCTGGTGGCCGACGAGCCACCCGCTCTTGGGGGCACCGATGCCGGTCCCACGCCCTACGATTACCTGCTGACCGCACTCGGCAGCTGCACCGCGATAACGGTGCGCATGTACGCGGACCGCAAGGGATGGCCGCTAGAGTCGGTGAGGGTGCGGGTCGAGCACGGGAGGATCCACGCCAAGGACTGCGAGGAGTGCGAGACCAAGAGCGGCAGGATCGACCGCATCGGGCTGGAACTCGAACTCGAAGGACCCCTCCTGGACGCGGAGCAACGCGAACGGCTGCGAGAGATTGCGGAGAAGTGCCCGGTCAAGCGGACGCTAGGTTCCGAGGTGCTGGTCGAGACCCGCGTGGCGAAGGAGTAGTGAGCCCGGCGCGGAAGGCCGGGGCGTTGTCCTCCGCTAACGCGGTTCCATAACGACCTCGTCCACGTAGCAAAAGATCCAGTCCTCCCCGGGCTGGAAGGACTGCACCAGCGGGTGCTCCATGACGTGGAAGTGCTTGGTAGCGTGCCGATTGGGGCTCGAATCGCAGCAACCCACATGGCCGCATACGAGGCATTCTCGAAGGTGGACCCACCAATCGCCGGTCTTCAGGCACTCCTCGCAGCCCTGGGCCGAAGGTTGTACGTCGTGGATCTCTGGTCCAGGTGCGTGCAGTAGTTCGTCGCCACTTCGATCTCCTTCTCTTTTTATGCGGGGGCAGAGGCTCCGCGGGTCTCTCCGGGATCCACGCCCGGCTCCGCCAGCTCCTCCGGCCTCGCGACCGGTCCTTTGCCCTCGATCAGGACCGCGGCCGCCAGGGCGCTCGCGACCGCCAGCGCCGCCGCTATGTACATCGCCAGCCGGAAGGCGCCGACGAACGACTCGTCCACGGCGCGCTCTATACTCGCCGCTGTCCCGCCGTCTACCCCCTCCGGGATCTCGGCCCCGCCCAGGTCCACCTTCTCGGACTCCAGGGTCGCCCGCTGCTCCGCCGACAGGTCCAAAGCCTCGATCCTCCTGTCGAGACCGCCGCTGAAAGCCGCGAAGACGAAGATCCCCAGGACCGCTATGGAGAGCAGGCCCGCCGTCCGGGAGACGGCGTTGTTTACGCCCGAGGCCAGTCCGGAGTGTCTCCCTTCGACCGAGTTCAGGGCTGTCGTGGTGAGCGGCGCTATCACCAGGCTCATCCCGAAGCCCTGCACCACCACCGCCGGAAAGAAGGTCGTCCAGTAGGAGCCCCCAATCCCCGGCAGGGCGAAGAGGATGAAGCCCACGGCGGCGATCGAAGGCCCTATTATCAGCGGCAGCTTCGCCCCGTAGCGGGTGACGAGTCCCCCGGCCCAGCGCGACATGAGAAACGTGATGATGATGAACGGTAGGAACGCGCTCCCGGCCGCGGTCGCCGAGTAGCCGTGGACCTGGATCAGGACGAACGGGAAGAAGTACAGCGAGCCGCCCAGGCCGGCGTACAAAAGCAGCGTCAGCAGGTTCGCCCCGCTGAAGTTCCGGGACCTGAACAGGTTCAAGGGCATCATCGGCTCGGGACTGCGCCGTTCTACCAGGACGAACGCCACGAGCGCCGCCACCCCGAGCACGAGGGCGCCCAGGACCAGCGGGTCACCGAGGCCCCGGCTGGAGGACTCGATCAGGCCGTAGACGATCCCCCCGAGGCCCAAAGTAGCCAGGAACGCGCCCGGCAGGTCCAGCCTGCGTGCGTCCGGGTCCCGGCTATCGGGTACGTGCCTGAACACGATAAAGAGCACCACGAGGGCGAGCGGCACGTTTATGAGGAACGCTGCCCGCCACGAGACGTTCTCCACCAGGTATCCGCCGAGTACCGGACCCAGAGCCGCCGTTATCCCCGAGAAGCCCGACCAGGTGCCTATCGCCTTGCCGCGCCGCTCTCCCTCGAACGAGGCGCTGATGATCGACAGCGACCCCGGCACCAGGAGCGCCCCCCCGATGCCCTGCACCGCCCGCGCGGCGATCAGCTGTCCCGGGCTCATGGCGATGCCGCACCCTATACTGGCGAGGGCGAAGAGCGCGACCCCCAGGGCGTAGATCCTCCTGCGGCCGTAGTGGTCGCCTAAAGAGCCACCGACCAGGATCAGGGCCGCGAGCAATAGCGCGTAGGACTCGACGATCCACTGGGCATCTACGGCGGTGGCGCCCAACTCCTGCTGCAGGGCCGGCAGCGCCACGTTGGTCACCGTGCTGTCGATAAAGGCCATGCCGGAGCCGATGATGGCGCCGGTCAGGATCCAGGGCCCCGAGGCCGGCGCGCACGGCGCCTCGGCCTTCCCGGACCGAATGGCCCCCTCGTCGCACGGGGGCTTGCCCAAGTTCGCCACTTCCTGCCTCCTCTCCGGCCCGGTTTAGCCGAACTCTATAGGGAACGGGTGTCTCAGAAAGAGGAGTTTGGCCCTCCGAGGAACTCCGCCTCCTCCGGGGTAGTAGCCCGCCCCAGGACCGCGTTCCGGTGCGGAAACCGCCCGAAGCGCTCTACTATCTCCATGTGGCGCACCGCGTAGACGAGCAGATCGTCGGAGCCCGTCTCCGCGGCGAGGCCCCTGAACAGCTCCACGGAACGCCGCTGGTCCTCCAGATCCTCGCTGTGTTCGAAGGGCAGGTACAAGAAGAGACGCCCATGCGAGGGCAGCTCCCGGTCGTAGGCGTGCTCCACGGCGTGCCGGGCCGCCTCGCGTGCTAGCTCGTCCGTAGCATACGTCTTCGGGTCCCCGCGGAACATGTTGCGGGGGAACTGGTCGAGTGCGATGATCAGGGCAAGACAGCTCTGCGCCTCGTCTTTCCAGTGGTCCAGCCTTCCCGCCGCGGCCTCCTCGTAGACGTCCTCGAAGCGGTCCCGGACCTCCCGGTCGAACTGCGGGTCCCTGGTGAACCAGGCCTCCCGGAACTCCCCGTAACCCTCCTCGCCCTCGCCGCCGAACCAGAAGTCGAGTATCTCCCCCGGCGTGCTCACTCGGTGCGGCTTACCACGGTCACCTCGTCGTCGCCGCGGCGGGTCGTCGAGGGGAGGCCTTCGAGGTACGAGCTGTAGCGCCCGAGCATCCAGAGCTCGGGCGTTATCTCCGAGACGAGCTTGCCGTCGTCGAAGACGCGCACCATCGAGCTCTCCGAGACGACGACCGCGACCGCGTTCGTCCGGTGCGAGACAGAGGCGCCGGCCATGTGCCGGCTCCCGAGCCCCAGGGGTAGATCCAGGCTATCCGAGAGGGCATCTATGTAGCGGGCCGCCGAGAGGACGACGCCGCTATCCGAGACAACGAACGCCCCGTCTAGCTGGGCCAACTCTTTCAAGGTCTCCCGGACGTTTGGATCTGCTATGTGCTTCGCCTCGTCGGGGTGGCCGGCCAGAGGGTCGAGGATCAGGGGACGGGAGTTCTCCAGTACCGCGTCCGAGTCGCCGACGACGAAGAGCGTGCCGATCTTGCGCCCCTCGCGGCCTTCGCGCGCGATCTCGACGGCCAGCGTCACCGTCTGCTCCAGGATCCGCGTATCCACCCCGCGTCGCTCGGTGCATATCTCCTTGAACAGGTCATTCTTAAAATCCAATACTCAACCTCCGTCACCGTTGACTCCGCCGTTAGCTTCGCCGTCTGGCCCTCTTCGTGGTCCGTCTATGGGCAACCGCACCTTGAAGACCGTCTCTCCAGGGGTGGAGTCGACCCGGATCTCGCCGCCGTGCCCCGCGACGATGCGCCGGACGATGTCGAGGCCCAACCCCGTCCCCTCGCCCACGCCCTTGGTGGTGAAGAAAGGCTCGAAGATGCGGTTCTTTGCCTCCCGCGGGATGCCGGGCCCGTCGTCGGCGATCTCCACGAGCACGTGCCCCCCTTCGTCGCGGGAGGTCTTTACCTTTAGCTTACCCTGCCCGTGCATGGCGTCCACCGCGTTGTCCACGATGTTGGTCCACACCTGGTTGAGCTCCCCGCCGTAGGCGCAGATGCGCGGCAACCCTTCGGCGTACTCGCGCTCGACCGCTACGCCCTTCTTGAGCTTGTGGGCGAGGATGGTGAGCGTGCTCTCCAGCCCCTCGCGCACGTCCACCTCGCGCATGGCCGTCTTGTCCATGTGCGAATACTCCTTCATCGCCCGGACCAGCTCCGAGATGCGCCCCGTGCTCTGTCCAACCTCGCCCGCGAGCGTCGCCAGGTTCAGCGTCGCCCCGAGCCACTCCAGAGCGCCCGCGAGCGTCTCGTCGTGCAGCCCGTCCGGCCCCTCGGCCAGAGCGCGTCCGTGTCCGCGTACGCCGTGAGCAGGACCTTCTTCGCCCCGGGGTAGAGTTCCTTGGCCTATCTCGGGTCCTCCAGAAACTCCACGCCCGTCGTCCGCGGCATCCGCTGGTCCACCAGAAACAGCGCCACGGGATCGCCCCGCAACTTGAGCTTCCCCAGAGCATCCATCGCCGCTGTCCACACCTGGTTTAGCTCGCCCACGTAGGCGGTAATGCGCGGCAGGTTCGCCGAGTCGGCCCTCAAGATACGGTAGCCGTCCCCGTTACGAGAGCGGCCGTACTTCCTGCGCAGATCGCGCTCTACCGCCCGCAGAACCTCCGGATCGTCGTCCACCGCAAATAGCGCCGGCTTGTTCGCCATCGGCACCCTACCTCTCAAATGCGATTCTCTAAAAATTATCCAACGCTCCAAATGCGGGCGCAACGGTTACCCTAACGCCCTTGCGAAGATTGTAGCACCTACCACGAAGATCCCGGAACATCACGTATCGCAACCGGAGCGCGGCCTCCAAGATCTCCTATGGAGAACGTGCCCGATAGCGCCACGACGCGGCGACTGGCGCGCCCCGGCGGAGGAGTCGCTTTGCGCCGGGCTTACAACTCCCTGGGCTCGACCATACGGGTCTCGAGCTCCGGGAGCGCCATCGCGTGGCTCTTCCTCGGGGATGGGCAGGTTGCGCCCGCACCAGAGCTTCTCGCCGCCCGGCTCGTCGCGGGTGTCCCGGTAGATCTCCAGCTCGTTCCCGTCCGGGTCGGAGAAGTAGACGGCCCAGCTTATGAGGTGGTTCACCGGCGAGACGAGGACGCCCGCCGCCTTGAGCTTCTCGTAGGCCTCGGCGAGCGAGCGCTTGTCGGGACCTCGAAGGCGACGTGGTAGAGGCCGGCGCTGTGGGAATGCGCAGAGGGCGCCCGCGAGCCTACGTTCTGCATCGCTACCTCGTGGTGCATACCTCCGCCGGTCAGGAGAGGCGTAGCCGCCGCCCATCCTCTCGACGACTTCCAGGTTCAGGAACTCCTCGTAGAACGCCACCGCCCGGTCGAGGTCACGGACCTTGAGATGGGCGTGGTCTATGCTTCTTCGGAGGCTTCCACGTCCTGCACTGGTAGGGCCCCCGGCCTCGTCGGCTCTTCACCCGACGGCAGCTGCTCCTCGCCTGGTGTCGTGGCGTCTTCGGTCGGCGTCGAGGCGCGACCGTTAGCCCCTTCAGGGTCCAGCTCCTGCATGGCCTGTTGCTCGCTGCTGGCTTGTCCCACGGCCTCCTCGTAGAGGCGCTCGGCCTCCTCTTCCTCCCTTCGCCGTGCCTGTGGCTGGCGGGCGTGGCCGTCCCCGGAGCCATTGGAGGTCCCCAGGTAGGGGCGGAAGAGGTCCATCGGGACCGGAACGATGACCGTGGAGCTCTGCTCACTGGAGATCTCCGTCAAAGTCTGGAAGAGCCTTAGCTGGAGGGCAGTCGGGCTCTCTCTAGCCTGTCGGCGGCCTGCCTCAGGCGTTCGGAGGCCTGGTACTCCCCCTCGGCCGCTATGATCTTGGCCCGCCTCTCCCGCTCGGCCTGGGCCTGGCCCGCCATCGAGCGTTGCATCCCTGGGGATCTCCACGTCCTTGACCTCTACCACGCTGACCTTGACCCCCACGGATCGGTCTGCAGATCGATTATCGCCTGAAGCTCCTCGTTTATGGACTCGCGGTCGGTCAAGAGGTCGTCGAGATCCTTCTGACCGAGCACGCTCCTCAAGGTAGTCTGGCTGATCTGGCTGGTGGCCAAGACGTGGTTCTCCACCTCTATGACCGACTTGTTCGGGTCCACGACCCTGAAGTACACAACCGCGTTTACCCGGGCGGGTACGTTGTCCCTGGTTATCAGGTCCTGGGGCGGGACGTCCATGGTCACGGTCCGCAGGTCGATCTTCACCATCCTGTCCACTATCGGGACGAGGAAGAAGAGCCCCGGGCCTTTGGCCGTGCCCTGTACCCGCCCAAGCCTGAAGATTACGCCGCGCTCGTACTCGTTGACGATGCGCACCGCGCTACCCACGAGGAAGATCAAGAACAACAAAACCGCGAAAGCGACGATCAGTAAACCGAAACCGGCCACCTGCTGCATCAGTAGGATACCCATACTTCTTGCTCCTCCTCCTTGGTCGTTTTAGTGGCGGCAGGTCCGAGAGGACAAGCGGCGACTAGCCGCTAGGTCCGGAAACCTCGGGGTCAGGAGCCTGACCTAACACGATACCTCGACCAGTAGTGCGCGTCCCATCTCCGTCCACCGCCCCTTCTCGCCGCTGAGGCCCTCGACCGATGACAAAGCGTCTCCGGTTAATCGCCACAGTTACTACTATGATTATACGACATACCGAACAATTGGATCATGAGCGTCGTCCACCGCTGGTGAGCCAGGGGCTCGGGGAGCTTGGAAGCGCCTGGAAAGGCTTCTATGTGTCCGGCGGCTATCTATACGAGGAGCACTGCGATAGTACTCTCTTGTAGCTTCTTGCCCCTGGAAGGTAATGTCTCTTCAAGCCGTATAACTCAGCGTGCTAACCCTTGGTGAAAAGAGCCGAGACGCCTCGGCAAAACCTACTGCTCGTTCTTGTCCTTCTCGTAGTAGGTCGTCTGGCAGATGGGTATCGCCTCCTCCGGATGCAGCTTTTCGCAGCTCTTGATCTCTTCGGAGGTTGCCTTGCTCCTCTTCGCTTTGTCATCCATCCAATACAGTCCTATCTTGCCGTAAGAATCGGCATCGTACACGAGGCTTTTCGTTCGCATCTCGCCCCCGTACTCTTCCCCGCCGCGCAGCGAGGAGAATACCGCCATCAGCATCAGCAGAAGACCTAATACCAGTACCACGAGCATCTGCCCCTTGTTCTCTCTTCGTCTTAGCCGCTCGAACGTGGCCGCAACCACGCCTACGGGTTCTCTTGGCCCGGTTGATGAACGTGGTTTACGTGACGCTCGGGGAGGGTTAGTGGGCGGCCGCGAGTATTGCCGGTATTGTGGGGTTATCCTGAGCAAGACCTGTTGGCATTTGGGGCAGAGGTTCGCGGCGGCTTCTACCCGGTGCCTGCAGTTTGTACAGTACCCCATATCCTAAAGCTTACAGCAATGAGTCTCAAAGTGGGTCACGAACCCGTGGCGAAAGAGCCGGAGCATAATAGGACCTCGGCTCGCTAAACCTTCAGGACCATAGCGGCCTTCTCCCCCAAACCGAAGGCCGCGGCCGGGTGGTCGCCCGCGGGCTGATCTTCTTCTCGTGAACGCCTTAAAGAGTACGATTCTCTTTCCCATCGCGTACGGGCCTCCCGCTAAGCTACCACCTCAAGCTGGGGAGCGGCCCGGCACGGCGCGGAAGTCCACGGCCCGGAGTTTGACACGAGGGAGAGCCGGGCTGGGCTTTTAGGAGGGGTGTTGCTTGCCAGCCCGGCTATGATGTCGAGGCCCGGCTTAATAGAAGAGGCGCGGGCCTCGCTATGGTTATCGGCACAAACGGCGCGGAACTTTAGCGACGTTGGGAGCGCAAGGCTAAAACGGCTTGAAGTATGCACGCGGTTTGCGCCGCACGGCGAAGTCGAAGGAGGCTACGCTATCGCCCCACCCAAACACGGCGCGGAAGGCCAGCCGCCCTGAATCCCTAGAGGCTAGCCCTCACCCGGAACCTGCATGTCCCCAGAATACACACGCCTGGGTGTAGGGGAGGGCACGTCGCGCCAGACGTGAACTAGATGAAGCTCCGAGCCGCCCTTCTTGGAGAGCTCGACCGCCGCCCGGGTCGCCAGAGCCGCGTCCTCGGAGCCGTCGGTAGCCAGCAGGACCTGCCCGGTAACACGCTCATCTCCACAAACTCCTCCCATGCTCGTATCTCGCGAGCGCATTCTAAGTACGTTGAAGGATGGAGTGCGGGGCTTACACTCAGCTTTGTTCTCGGGGCCGTAGCTCAGTTGGGAGAGCGCCGCCTTTGCACGGCGGAGGTCAGGGGTTCGAATCCCCTCGGCTCCACTCTAAAAATGCGCATTTTGCAGGTAGAATTCCGAAGGTAAGGGAATACTCCGACCGCGCTCTAAGGCAAACGCTTCTCCCAACTCGACCTTTTTCGAGAAATAGACCGATGCTAAAATGGTCAAGATGACCTGTTCGATGGACCAGGGGTGGACGTGGCGGAGAAGGTAAGGGTGACGGAGGCGAAGGCGCAACTCTCGGCGCTCATGGCGCGCGTTGGCTATGGAGGAGAACGCTTCGTTATAGAGAGGCGTGGGAGGCCGCTCGCCGCGCTGGTGGGCGTAGAGGACTTGGCGCGCCTGGAGGGCGAAGGAGACGCTCCTTCGCGGCCTCTGGGGGGCATTGGCCCTGGTGGCGGCGTGGGGCGAGGCGGAGGAGCGCGACCTGGACGCGGTGCTGGAGGAGATCAGAAGCGCGACACCGGGCGTCCGGTAGATCTCGGGGCCTGATGTACCTGCTCGACACCGACATTCTGAGCAACCTGATGAGACGCTCCCCATCGAGCGCGCTGGTGGCAAGAGTGGCCCGAGTCCCGCCGGAGGAACAGCACATCGAGCATCACGCTGAAGCTGGTGTACGGGGCGCATCGGCTGAGCCGCACCGCACGGCAAAGATCGAGGACGCCCTGCTGCCCAATCTGCCCGTACTCGCTTTTGACACCGCCGCGGCCCGGCGTTACGGTGAGATCAGGGCGGAACTGGAGCGGCTGGGTACTCCCATAGGCGACACCGACATGCGAATAGCGGCGATGCCCTCTCGCACGGGCCAGAACCGGGCAACGAGCGCACGCCCCGAGCTGGAGATAGAGAACTGGCTGGAGGGATAGACGGTAGCGGCGAGGACCAAGTCGAGTCGATAGGCCGCTCAATGCCCGAAGATGACGTGGGATCTTCCGGCGACGCTCTGGTAATGTAAAAATAAAACGGGCCGCCTGTGGAGGTAGCTGATGGAGAGAGAACAGGTGATCAGGAGCGCGCGGTGGAACCCAGTGTTCTCCGGTACTCGCGTGCCGGTCCAGACGCTCATCGACTACCTCAAGGCGGGAGATAGCCTGGACGACTTCCTCGATGGGTTCCCGAGCGCCGGACCAGGCGGTCTTGCAGATCGCTCTGAACTCGGAGAGGAGCTGCCCGCTGGAAGAGAACGTGGACCGCCGTCGCCGACAAGTTCGAGGTCGGACCTCGGCGCGGGTGGAGCGGGAAGAAGAACGGCGAGGGTCGCGCGCGCACAACCCCGAAGTGCTGGTGACAATGGACCGAAACATGAGCATCAGCAGAACTGTGAATGCTCGGAGTCGTCATGTTCGGCAAAGAGCAACCGCCTTCGCGACGTAGAACCAGCCAGAGGTAGCTGTGGTAGAGTGCGGCAGGAGGCTGACCGCCTTTGTACGGTATCGAAGGTTTCTTCTTCGATGATACCTCGGCCGTCCCACGGTCGAGCTGGACGCGGAGAGCAAAAACGCTACAACACCACAAATTTTAGAACCCGGGAACCCGTTTGGATTTGACCCGAACGGTCGCTGAACTGATAGAGGGTAGAAGAACTCGGCCGCGCTCGTACGGCCTACCGCGAGCAGCCGTCGAGGTCGACCTTTTCGTGGCAGACCTGCCGATGCTGGGCGCAAGGGTGACAAGGCCCTCGAGTGGCATAGGAAGCGTCGCGAGGCGAACCTCACGTCGGGATCATGGTTACGAAAAGAGGCAGGGGTGGTACGGGTTGAAGAGTGGCGGACCGTTCGCGGGCGACCTAGAAAGCCCGCGGAATCTAGAAGAAGGGCTCCCCCTCTTCGGGCATGGCCTCCTGCAGAGGAGGACTTGCCCCAAAGGCAAGGGCGAGAACTCGCGGACAGGAGGGACAATGCTCGAGGCAATCCATGCCATGGTCACGGAAGCTCAGCGGCAGCGCGTCGGCTTCCATGGAGGAGATGCTACACAACGCGGCCGAGTAGAGAGACGCTTAATCGAAGAGGGCGCGCAGCCCTTGAAGACATTGAGGCAACCGGAGAGCTTCGCGTCGAAGTCGAATACCTCACCGACCGGGGCCTTGAGAACATCGGGGAGATCTAAGACAGGCCTCTGCTGGAGTAGAAGCCATCTGAGCAGGATGACGATACAGCCTAGATGCCGAAGCCCGGAAGTTCTCCGCACGCTGCTCATACCTGAGGGCATTCCTAGGCCCTTCCAGCGCCTCTTGTGGGAGCGTGGGGCGAGTTCTTTCGGTGGAGGAGCGCGACCTCGGCGACGCGAGTCGTGGAAGCCCGAGACGCTCGGGCTTGCCGGGAGCGAAGCGGACAAGGGTGACCTCGTGCGGAGAAGCACTCGCCGTGTGCACGGAGATAGGAACACCAGAGCCGTCTGCAACTGCCATGAGCTTCGTACCCCTGCCCCGCTTGGTCTTTCGAACTTTTTGGCGCCACGACGTTCTGAGAGGAGCCTCCACGCTCTTCCAAGTCCTCGGCCAAGAGAGGATGCTCGAGAGCCCCCTCCCCGCGCTGAAAGCGCTCTCGTAAGGAGGATAGCGCTTGGGCAGGTCGTGCCAGGGGGCGCCGGTGCGCAAGATCCACAGGATGCCGTTGAGGACCCTCGCGTCAGGGGCGGTGCGAGGAGGTTCGGGAATTAGGGGGCTCCAAGACTTTCCACTGCTCGTCGGTAAGGCTTGTCCGAAAGGATTTCGCCTGGACCCACTTTAACGTTTATGAGATGGCGAGTCTCAAGCGGAATCTACCTCACAGACCTGTCAGCCACAGCCGAAACATTGGGCCTTTGGGCAAAGATCTTTGTAGCCCGCACCGGTGGTGAAGCGCCATCGACACTACCGGGGTAATCGTGCAACAGGGGAGCCCCATTTTTTCGCTCGCGCTGCGGCGAAGCCCTCCAACAGTCGCCCGTAGCCCAGACCCCTCACGTGAGGCCAAACAAAGAACTCCTTCGCGACGCTGACGCGCGGGCGGACGTCGACAAGGTGGTACAGGTGCACCCAGCCGAGGGGCATACCCGAGGGGTCATAGAGTTCGACCATCTCGACAATGGCTTCCGAAGCAGAGAGGGCCGAATTCGATGGTGTGCTCCGCCCCGCGGTGAAGGATGCTGCTTTCGATCGAGGAGTTCAGCGCCCGAGCAACGGAGACCTCAGCATCCAAACCCCGACGTACGGCGATCCGCGGCGCTGAGACGGAGTAACGGACGCGTGAACCTAGATGGTCCGACTGCGGCCGTTCTGCTAAGCCACGCCTCGACCATGTAGCGCTCCAGGTATTCTCGTGAGAGCAGCCCATTACCTTCATCACCCCACCACTCACCCCACGAGTTACGGAATCGCAGTGCGTCGCCTCCCTCGTATCCAGCCGCCGTCTCTCTCACCGGACTCGGGTAAAGGCAGCTTCAGCCGATCCAAAGAGCCTCACAGAGACGACAAGGTTGTTCAGAGCCCACAAGGGAGCGCCCCTTCTATTAGGCGGGCGTTCACACGACTGAGTTTGAGAAGATCATCATAAGAGCCAAGCGGTTCGTAGAAAGTCCTTCGTCCGTTGCTGAGGTTGGACGAGTCGCGCGGCGAACAGCGGAAACGTGCCCGTGCCCTCTGGCCGTCCGTCTATCTCCTTGCTTAACCAGTACAATTCGGTGCCTTGCCGATTAGGCGAGCGACCATGCAGTCGAATAAGGCGCCCTACGAATTCTTCGTGATAACTCTTCTCGTCGCGCTCCATGAGACGATTCTAAGCCACGCGCGGCCGTGGCTTGCACCCCATCTCTCTCAGGCGTGAAGGGGTTGAAGGCGAGGCTCGCGTCGAGATGAAGGGTCAGGGCAATGGAAAATGCAATGGCTTTCGCGACCTAGGGTCGTCGGGCCTCTCTTCCGGATGTGGAGAGTCCGGAGAGAAGTAGGCACCGAAGGCCATCGATTTGTTCTTCCCGACATCGACGCCGTTACGGATCTCGAGCTTCCGGCCGTAGATATACGTGAGCATGTTACGGAAGTCCAGAACCGGAATCAGGCCTTCGTCGTCCACGCAATACTCGATTGCCCAATCGAGTATGAAGGAGGTGAGATGTTTGCGGCTCTCGACCAACTCTCCTGAGCTTTCGTCACGCCAGAGAGATGGCGTTACGGGACCACCTGTTTCGACAACGGTTAGAGGCCCGATCATATAATCTCGAAAGACTGGGCCGATCGCGTCGTCGTTGGCGGCTTTCTTTTGGATCGCCTTTTGGGCACTTTCCCAGTCGGTTTCCAGCAACCGGAGCAGCTCCGCGGGCGTCTTCCGACTCGATCCGAGATCCAAGAGTACTGTCCGTTGCTCCTCCCGGATTCTGATCGTGGTCGCCCCGACATTGACTCGCAGGTCGAACAACCGATCGGGATTTGCGACGAACATGTTGTTCTCCATCACGGCTACTCTATTCATCCACCTGTCGCGTAAGACTAACGAAAGCTCGAGGAGGCCGACACTGTTCTCGCTCAGGCCGATGAAGTTTTTCTCCACGAACACGCCGACCTCTGGTTCCATAACGACGTTCTTCCCGCCCACGTTTATGAGCTGCTTCTAGCCCACTCGAACTTCGCCCTGACCTCTTCTACAGAATGGGATGAGCTCTTGAATGCCTTGAGTTGCGCTTTAGAGAACACGGAGCCCCCGATCGGCCATGGTGTGATGTTTCAGGCAGAGGGCGATCATCCCCTCAGGCTCATGGTGGTGCCGCACCGACCATAGCGGATCGAAATGGTGCCACGTTAGAAACGGCTCCTGCAACCCGGAATTGGGCAAACACCTCCTTGCGCAAAGCCCGTTTGACTGCTTCCGGATGCTGATAGCTGATTGTACTTATCCATAACCCGTCGTTTACTCGCTTAGTTAGCGGCCCGGTGCGTTGCGGGGTTTAGCTTGCGCATCCCGGGCTCGAGAACCTTCTTGCGCAGCCGGATGGAGGACGGCGTGATCTCGACCAGCTCGTCGTCGCCGATATATTCGAGGGCGTCCTCCAGGGTCATCTTGCGCACGGGCGTGAGGTTGAGCGCGTCGTCGGCGCCGGCGGAGCGGACGTTGGTGAGCTTTTTGTTCTTGCACACGTTGACGTTCAGGTCTTGCTCGCGGCTGTTCTCGCCCACGACCATGCCGACGTACACATCGGTGGCGGGCGTGATGAAGAAGCTGCCGCGATCCTGCAGCTTCCAGATCGAGTACGCGAAGGCGCTTCCGGCCTCCGTAGCCACCAGGCTGCCGTTCTGCCTCGTCTTGAGGTCGCCCGCCCACGGCGCGTAACCGTCGAAGACGTGGTTCATGATGCCCTTGCCCTGCGTCATCGACAGGAACTGCGTGCGAAAGCCGAACAGGGCGCGCGACGGGATCTTGAACTCGACCCGGTGCGCGCGAGTCCTGCGGCTCCACCTCGATGAGCTGGCCCTTGCGGCTCGAGAGAACCCCGATCACCGCCGAGGCGAACTCGTCAGGCACGTCGATCACCAGGTGCTCGATGGGCTCGTGCTTCTTGCCGTCGATGTCGCGCGTGATGACCCTTGGGGCGCCCACCTGCACCTCGTAACCCTCGCGGCGCATGGTCTCGAGCAGGATAGACAGGTGCAACTCCCCACGCCCGGAGACCTCGAACTCGTCCGGACGCAACTCCTCGACGCGCAAGGATACGTTGGTCTGTACTTCTCTCTTCAGGCGGTCGTGGAGGTGGCGCGACGTGACGTACTTGCCCTCCTTGCCCGCGAAGGGGGAGGTGCTGGGCTGAAACAGCATGCTGACCGTCGGCTCATCTATCGTAATGATGGGCAACGCCTCGGGGTCGGCGAGATCGGCGACCGTCTCACCGATCTGGGCGTCCTCGATGCCGGAGAGGGCCACGATGTCGCCCGCGCCCACCTCCTCGGCCTCGATGCGCTGCAGCCCGAGGTGCGTGAAGGGCTGCGCTACGCGCGTCTTGGTCATCGTGCCGTCTTTGTGGATCAGGTTCACGAACTCGCCACGCTTGACCTTGCCGCGCCGCACGCGCCCCACCACGATGCGCCCCAGGTACTCGGAGTAGTCGAGGTTGGTGACCAGCATCTGGAAGGGGGCCGCGAGGTCCACCTCGGGCGCGGGGATCTGCTCGAGGACGGTCTCGAACAGCTCCCGCATGTCGTCCCGCGGCGCCTCGACGTCTCTAAAGACCTTGCCCTCGCGCGCGTTGGCGTACAGGATGGGAAAGTCCAACTGCTCGTCCGAGGCGCCCAACTCAGCCATCAGGTCGAAGGCGAGGTCGACGACCTCTTCGGGCCGGGCGTCGGGCCGGTCGATCTTGTTGATAACCACGATGGGCTTGAGGCCCAGCTCGATCGCCTTGCGCAGCACGAAGCGCGTCTGCGGCATCGGACCCTCGGCCGCGTCCACCAGCAGCAGGCAGCCATCCACCATGCCGAGGACGCGCTCGACCTCGCCACCGAAGTCAGCGTGGCCGGGCGTATCCACGATGTTGATCTTGACGCCGCCGTACTCCACGGCGGCGTTCTTGGCCAGGATGGTGATGCCGCGCTCCTTTCGAGGACGTTGCTATCCATGGCGCGCTCGGTGATCTCCTGGCCGTGGCCGAGCTCGAGGGTTTGCTTTAGCAGGCCGTCCACGAGGGTGGTCTTGCCGTGGTCGACGTGCGAGATGATGGCGATATTGCGGTATTCCATGTGTTCTCCTGATCCACGCATCTTGCCGCGTCATCAGCGCCTTGCGAGACACGCGTGTCGGGAATCAAGGCAACGAAAAAGGCCGCAAGGTACGATCACTTAAGCCCGAATTCTACCGCATAACACGCCTGTTATTAACCGTACGCCCTGCTCACTCCCGGTACGGTACGGAATCCGGGCGTCGAAGCGTAGGGGTTTGAGTTTTCGATTTGTTTCGTGTCTTGGCTTTCTCCGTTGCTTACAATACGAAGAACGCGCCCCGAGCCCGGCGCGTCGTCGATGAGACACTACCAGACGAGAGCGGGAATCCGTGGACCGACGTGACACAGGGACTACCATGGGAGGGATGGATCCGCGCCTGCGCGAGGCCGCGCGTGAGCTCGCGGCGAAGCCGTTTCGACCGCATCCCCTGCTCACCGGCGGCCACGCCCAGACGATCGCCGGTTGGGCGTGGCCGCGGCGCTTCCGCGCTTACCCGGACGAGGCGCGCCTGTTCGAGGTCGAGCCGGGAGTCCGCCTCCTCGCCCGCTGCCGCTGGCACGAAGACCGAACCACCCGGACCACCCTCGTCCTCGTGCATGGCCTGGGCGGTAGCGCCGATGCCCCTTACGTCCTCGGCGCCGCACACCTGGCGTACAGGGCGGGCGCGAACGTGGTACGCCTCAACCAGCGCAACTGCGGCGGGACGGAGCACCTGACGCCGACGCTCTATCACAGCGGCATGTCGGGCGACCTTGAGGCCGTGGTGCGCGAGCTGGTAGGACGCGACGGTCTCTCGCGCGTCATGGTCGCCGGTTTCTCGATGGGCGGCAACCTGGCCCTGAAGATGGCCGGGGAGATGGGGAGGGCGCGCCACCGGCGCTGTTGGGCGTATGCGCCGTCTCGCCCGCGCTGGATCTGGAGGAGACGACCAGGAACCTCGAACGGCCCTCGAACCGCCTCTACCAGCGGGGATTCGTACGCAGCCTGCGCTGTCTCGTCGAGCGCAAGAAGAAGCTCTACCCCGATCTCTACGACATCCGGGGGCTCGACCGGCTGCGCACCGTCCGCGAGTTCGACGAGCTCTACACCTCCGCACGGCGGCTTCACCGGCGCCGGCGACTACTACGCCCGCTCGAGCGCCCTCTCCTTCGTCCCGCGTATACGGGTGCCGACGCTCATCGTCCATGCTCAAGACGATCCTCTGGTACCTTTCGAGCCCCTGTTGCGTCCGGAGATCTCGGAGAATACTCGCGTCGTGACGGTGACGCCACCGCACGGCGGGCACGTCGCTTTCGTCTCGGCCGAGAAAGGAGACGATTCTGGGCGGAGGAGAGCATCGCGGATTTCTACCGCCTTCTCTGAGATTTATCTTTGTTTTACGCGCGGGCCGGGTCGTCACGGCCCTTTAGACGTGCCGCGCACGTGCGCCGGAGCCGTGGAATCGGATGGTTGGGGGCCCGGTCTTCTCGAAGAGTGGCGAAGATCACTGCCTGGGGTTGGTGAATTTGAAAGCGTGCCCCTCTTTGTGGCGAGGGGCGGGCTTCCGGGAAGCCGTTCTCCAACTCCCATACTGTACCGTGGGCGAGGTTTCGCTTCGCGGGCGAGCTTTCTCCGGGAGAGAACCAGATCCTCCCTTAACCTCTTCAGCTATTGCACGTTGCCCTGCGTACAGGACTCGGAGGACGCTTCTATCCTGGATCTTTGTGGTCAGTAGGGTACCTGAGAAGGGGCAGGTAACTGGACCAGAAGGAGAGATCTCGAGATGTCGAGAGGCCAGCACTCCTCCGTCGTGAAGCGACCCGTACGAGATAAGAAGGCCGGGGTGGATTCAACTGATCAGTGCAACACGGTAGGTTTTCGGTGTTGTCCGGATCGGAGGTTTGGGCCGGCCAGGAGGATTTCTGTGGGAGCGATGGAGGGCTGGAGAATCCATCAGCGACATCGCCCGGGCGCTACAGAATTCCCGGCTCCATTCACGGGATGCTCGAAGCCACCGGCGGGTCCGCCTCAGCGGCGCAAAGATGTTCACCCCGGCTGGCGGGAGGAGATCTCCCGCGGGCTCGCTACCGGAGAATCCTTTGCACTCTGACTCTCGTAATGGTGGGCGCGGATACCGGGCAGCGACTGAGGAACAGACCTTAAAGCGCTCCCGGCGTCCGAGAAGATGCCTGCTTCCGAGCGCCTGCGGGATATGGTATACGGGAGGACTGGTCGCCACAGCAGCTCTGGTTGGCTCGAAAGACAGTATGACGATTTCACACGAGAGACCCTACCCTGTTCGTTCAGGTTGAGTCGGTGCGGGGAATATCGCGCACCTCAGGAGCGGGCGGATGATGCGCAAGGGGCGCTATCTCCATCGCCGGTCAGCAGCGCGGACAGATCAAGGAAGCCGTCTCGATTCGTGAGAGGCCGACCGAGCGGTGCCGGACACTGGGAAGGAGATCTGCTGGCCGGATTGCGCAACACGCACGTAACGTCGAGCGCAGTCTCCCGGTTAGTGATGAGTACGGGGGAGGAGGAGATCGTCGCGGTGAGCGAGCGTTCGTTCGATTGACACTCTCAACCGGAGATCAAGAGGTTCACGGTGACGTGAAGGTCCTGTTGCGATCCGAAGAGCTCGAGCAGCGTGGAACGGGCGAGAACACCAACAGGTCGAGGCAGTACCTGCCCAAGAAGACCTTCTTGTACGACCAGCACGACCTCGACCTGATCGCTTTGAAGCTCAACACCAGACCGCGCAAGAGGATACAGCCTCTACATCAGACCTCTCACCGGCCGGGAACCCACCGGGGCTTTTTCTCCAGGCTCTTCTTTACACGCTCGAGGCCCTCCGGGTTGCCAAAGATGTTCGGGGCAACGGTAGCCTCCTTCACCAGACTCTCTGGATGACCACTCTATACTCGCCTCCAGGGGTGTATCATATTAATTCTCGGTAAGAATTTTCTTAAGACCCTCTCGTAAGGTTGTGGAACTATCGAGGGCCGAATATCGTGCTCGATTAGGACCGAAGCCAAAAGGGAGTAAACGTCCACGTGAAGGGAGAGCGCATGCCGTCCGTTCGTTCGATACTAACCATCTTGACCCTGTTGATCGCCGTCGAGGGCCTCGTGGCGTTGTGGGCGGTCGCGGACCGCAACGATTGGAGCCTGCCCGTGTCGGGCGGCACTTACGCACAGCAGCAAGACGACGAAGAGGATCCGCTCGATCAGCCGGGTTCGCCTTCGAGACCACCGGGCCTCGGAAACCACTACTCCCAGGACCACCCCCACTCCTCGACCAACACCTGAACCTCCACCCACGCCGGCGCCGCGGCCTGCGCCGGCGCCACGGCCGGAACCGAAAGATCCGGGAGAACTTCTGCAGGCCGGAGGGGCATCCGAGGGGCCGGTTCCCTCGATGCCGGGCGGCGGATGCCCGAAGGAGTTCCCGACCAGGCACGGGGATGCCTGCTACCGCTAGCCACGACTCCAAAGGCGCGTCTCCAAACCGGTGTCGCTCTATGCGGCGGGATGGGAAGCGTCACCAGCCGAAGCAGTAACCGGGTGAGCCCTGACTTCAGAAGAGCCAGGACTTTATATACACGTGAGGGCCTCGATCTCGGGGCCATTCAGCACCTCGTCCCTCCCGACCGTCATCGCTTCCGTGAGTCAGGTCTCGACGCCCGGTTTCCACTGGCGAGTCGGTGCTCCCAGTGCCGGTCTTCGAGTTCATGTTGCCTATGGAGACAGCGCCGGGGAGCGAACGTCTGAGAGCTTCTCTCGGAAACCCGACGACCTTAGGGGCATAGAAAGAGGCCCGGGACATATACCCCGGCCGGTTGTTGATCTCTACGCTCTACTTTATGTCCGTCGTATGCCCCGGTGTTGGCGGCGGTGGTGGTGGTGGCGGTTGGTCCGCTACGGGAGGCGGCTCGCTCGGCATGGGGAATGGCTCCTCCGTTGCGGGTGGCGCCGGTTCGTCTATCTTAGGAGGAGGTCCTCTTGGGGGAGGAACCTCCTCTGCTCCTGCGGGAGGCTCCTCTGTGGGAGGAGGCTCTTCCGCGGGAGGAGTAGAGGGCTCCTCTGTTGCGGTTGGCGGCGGTGTCGGCCCGCCCGTCGTGGGGAACGGCGACTCCGTGGCGGGCGGCACCGTCTCACTCGCACTGCTCGGCGGACTCGCACTGCTCGGTGACGACGGCTCGCGTGTAATCTGTGACGGCGACTCGTTCGTGATCGGTGACGAGGGGCTTTCCTGCGCTGGCGGTGACGTGTTGGCTGTCGGACGGGCTGCGGAGGCGGGCGCCCTCGAACCGGAACTGGCGGAGGACCGATCGGGCGCGATCTCGCCAAGTCTTCCTCCTGGCAACGAAACCCTGGAGCTCGCCGCCGTTAGGCCTTCCCGCACCTCCCGCAACGCACTCTCTGTGTCCGCCCCGAGCAGTGCTGCCACCTGATCGTCCACCTGCTCGAGCACCCCGGGCAGGACCCGCTCGACTACCTCGAGCGGGTAGCCGATGGGCCTGTCGGAGTCGGGCGCCAGCCAGGAGAGGAGCGAGACTACCGTCACGGCCGCCGCGATCACACCGGCGCCCGCCAGCACGTACCCGCGGCTCGCCCGACCCAGCCGCCGCACAAGACGGTTCGGACGCGCGAGGAGGGCCGGGGCTTTTACGCCCCGGCCTCTATGGCGGATCAGCTCCAGTATGGGCGTCAGCATAAGGAGCACCCCCTACCGGAAGATCCGGCGGACCAAGACTCCGCCCGCCATCAGCCCTGCTCCCAAGCCTAGCGTGAGCAGCGAAACCATCGCTACCGGCCGAAGGCGGAAGCGGCCTGGTTGACCTGCTGGTCGCAGACCGTCGAGTTGTTGGGGCTCACCTCGATCGAGGCGCCGCTGTCCTCGAAGTCGAAGTCGTCGGCCTCGGAGCCGTACTGGATGACGCCAACCTGGTTCTGGGCGTTGCCGGTGTTGGCGACACCCTGGATGCCCGCGCACTGGTTGGAGTTGTCGCCGGTGTTGGAGACGTTGAAAGACTGCTCTACGTCGCCGCTCTCGGCTTCCTGGTCGAAGCTCTGGGAGACCCCGCTGTCGGAGCCGTTCCCGTCGAAGTCCTCGTCGAAGCGGTCGTCGCCGAAGAAGAAACCGTCCTCGTCGAAG
>JAUJNO010000011.1:96205-121374 GCA_030448125.1 Rubrobacteraceae bacterium
GTCGAAGTCCTCGTCGAAGCGGTCGTCGCCGAAGAAGAAACCGTCCTCGTCGAAGAAGCGGTCCTCGCCGGAGAAGAAGTCGTCCTCGTCGAAGTTATCGCCGAAGACGAAGAAGCCTCTCTCCTCGAAGCCGTCCTCGTAGCGGTCCTCGAAGTCGTCCCAGCGGGCGCTGTCCTCGTAGCGGTCCTCGAACCCATCCCAGATATCCTCGTAGAACTCCTGGCGATCCTCGCTGCTGAACCTGTCCTGCGCCAGGGCGGGAAGGGCCAGCGCGGCCACCACCAACGCTACGAGCGCTCCCAACATCATGAACTTCCTCACTTGCTTACCTCCTTCTCGAGCCTTCTTGAGGCCTGTCAACAACAGATTAGATATTGGCATCGGGGTCCCTTGCGTACCATCCTCCGAAGGGATGATTCTTGGCCGCCCAAAAGGATGAACCTCGCGAACCTATGAAGATTCTCATGGATTTCACAGGTTGTTCACAGGCGCAAGAGGTAACGCAAAAGTGCGCCTCGCGGCGTGCTGGGGCAGGTCTTTCCCGACGGGCAGGATCCCACCGTATCGTGACCTGTAACCTCGACTTTTCGAGAGTGTCACGAGGAGATGATCTGCCCCTTATCGGTCCTCGCGATCACCGCGGGGGAGGCGCTTCGCAACGGCCTCCCGTCGCGCGGGTCGACCCTCCTATCCCCGGGCCAACTTTCTCTGGGAGAGAACCCTCTCCTCCCTGAGCCGTCAGGTGTTCGCAAAGCGCCGGGACCGATGCCCCGGCGAATCGGGCAACGCGACGGCTTCTCTCCGGCTCGCTCCGTGCCGTTACGCTGTGGACGGACCGCCGCCGGGTACTTCATAAACTACCTGGAAATGAGACAACCGGTCGCGCTAGAACAGGCTAGAATAAGCTGGCTGGCTTTTACACGGGAGGCCAGGGACTCTAACGTCCCCGGCTCCACTACTCGCGAGAGGTTTTGTTGTCCGAGACTTACCACGCTGCCAAGAACGGTCGCTTGCCTTACGATCTCGGGGCCTTCGACCTCGACGGCACGGTGTTGCGCCGCGACCTGACCATAACCGGGGCGACAGTGGGCGCGTTGCGCGAGTTGCGCGAGCGGGGTATGCGGCTCGTGGTGGCGACGGGGCGGCGTTTCGAGGGGGCCCGCGAGCACGCGGAGAGGCTTGGCTTCGGGGGGGAGGACCCGGTGATCTGCTACGGCGGCTCGATGGTGCGCCGGATGAACGGCGAGACGCTGCTGCACCGCACGCTGCCGAGGGACCTGAGCGTCGAGGTCTTGGAGTGGGCGGCGGGGAAGGGGCTGCACGCCCGGGTCTTCACGGACGGCAAGATCGTGGTCTCCCCCGAGACCCCGGCGGCGCTCAGGCACCTATCCAACCGCGAGCCGGACGTCGAGGTCGTCGAGTCCCCGGCCGACTGGCTGCGAAACGGCGAGGAGGAACCGACGAAGCTCGTCATCGTCGACCGTCCCGATAAGGTGCCGAGCTGGCTGAAAGAGGCCCAGCACACATTCTCCGGGCGCCTGCACGTCACCCGGAGCCTGCCGCACTACGTCGAGGTCGGCGGGCTGGAGGGCACGAAGGCGTCGGCCCTGGAGTTTCTCTGTGAGCTGTGGGGGATAGACCCCGCGCGCACGCTCGCTTTCGGTGACGCGGACAACGACATAGACATGCTCGAGTTCGCGGGCCTGGGGGTCGCGGTGGGGGGGATGGACGAAGAGGTCCGGGCCGCGGCCGACGCGGTGGCGCCCCCGGTTGACGAGGATGGGGTCGCCTCGTTTATCCGCAGCCTCGTCGAGAAGGAGGAATACTAGGTGCCCGAGCTGCCGGAGGTGACGGTGATCTCCGAGGACGTCCGGGCACTTGCCGCGGGCAAAAAGGTCGTCCGGGCGGAGATCTTCAGGGACGACGTCTCGAACGTCGGGGTCGAGGAGTTCCCGCGCAGGCTCGTCGGGCGTACGCTGCGGGGGACGGGGCGTCGCGGCAAGATCACGACGCTGGACTTCGGAGACGTCGTGGGGGTCGTTCACCTCGTCATCTCCGGACGCGTTCTGCGGCTGCCCGAGTGGCGGAAGCCCGACAAGATCCACACGGCCGTCGTCGAGTTCGAGGGCGGGGTAGTGCTGGCCTTCACCAAGCTCTGGCTCGGCTACTTCGATTTGTACGAGCCCGAACGTGTCGAGGAGCACCCCCTGATCTCACGCCTCGGCCCGGACCCGTTCTCGGAAGACTTCTCGCCCGAGTACCTGAGGGACGTCTTTAGACGCAAGGCCGCCATAAAGGGTCTGCTCCTCGACCAGTCGGTCGTGGCGGGCCTCGGCAACATCTACGTTGACGAGGTGCTCTTCGCCGCGGGAGTTCATCCCACCCGCAAGGCGAACACCCTGAACTCCGTGGAGATAAAGGCGGTCTACTCGGCGACCCGCGACATACTAGGCCGGGCCATCGAGGCGCGCGGCACGACCTTCGACTCCTACCACGACGCCTTTGGTGAGAGCGGCAAGTTTCAGCACCAACTCAAGGTCTTCACCCACGCGGGCGAGCCCTGCCCCGCCTGTGGAACGGAGATTAAGAAGCTCCGTGTCGCCGGCCGCGGCACTCACGTCTGTCCGGCTTGCCAGCCTCTTTAGTTATCAGTTTTCAGTTATCAGTCGTCAGTTTGTCGTTCTGACCGGGGTTGGTTTCGCCGTAGCGCTCCCGCCGGTCTGTATTCGGGTGGCCGATCTACTCCGGAGATGACCCGCCGCAATCACAGGAAACTGATAACCGTCTACTGACAACCAACAACTAACCCTCCGGCAGGAGCTCCGGGTTGGCGTCGGCGACCTCTCGGGCGCGGTCGTAGGCGGTCTCGGCCTCTTCGTATCCGTCGCCGGCCTCGGTGAGGATCCCCTCCGCCTCTTCGCGGTTGTCGGCCAGGGTTGGGTCCTCTTCGAGGAGCTCGTAGAAGCTTATCTCCCTGCTCTCGGCGGCGAGCTGAGCGTCTATCGCCTCCGAGAGGAGCCCGGCGTACTCCTGGATCTCGGCTTCGACCTCCAGGTCCTGCACCTCCGAGAGCGGCTCACGGGCCTCCTCCAGGGTGTCCCACGCCTCCTCCATGTCCTCCCGCGCCTGGGTGATACGCTCCACTTCCTGGGAAGTAGCCTCTCCGGAGGTAGTCTCCCCGGCCTCGACGGATTCTCTCGCCTCCTCGTAGGTGCCGCGGGCCTCTTCGAAGAGCCGGTTGTGCTCTTCGATAGCCTCGTTCGCGTCGGCGACACGTCCGTTTGCCTGTTCGTATGGGTCTCCGAAGATGCCGGAGCAGCCGGCGGAGAGGGCCAGTGAGAGCGTTATCACAACGGTAGGCAACGGGCGGACTAGAATACGCGCCATGAGCGAGAGCAGCCTACCACCTTTCGGACCCGCGAAGGTCCTCCTTTTCCTGAAGACCTTCCGGCCCACGCGCTTGAAGAGGACGCTCGGACGCCTGACGCTCCGGAAACGGCGCGGCGCCGTACCAGTACAGGCGGAGGCTCCGGCCCTCGAATCCCGGGCGGCCCGGTCCGTCGGCGAGTACCTGCGCGTTCACGCCGCGAACCTGGAGCGGGCCGTGAGGCTTGCAGAAAAGGCCGGACGGCTCGAGGAGGCCGGCACCCCGAGCGAGAGCGCCCGCAAAAGGGCGGAACGGGCGCGCGGGGAGGTCGTGTACGGGCTCGCCGCCTTGCGGGCCTCCTTTGTCGAGGCTACCGGGGAGCGGGAAGAGGCTCGCGCCTTCGACCGGGCGGTGGCGCTTCTCTGCCCGGCCTTCGCGCCGCGACATCCTTCGGACGGGAGTCCCCGGTAGAGTCTCCGCCGGTGCGCCTCCGCTGGTGCGCCTCCGGCGTCGCTAGCTCCCGGACCGCAGAGATCCGTAGAGGTCGCCGGCGATCCTGCGCGCCTCCGGGCCGGTCTTCGGGCTGAGGAAGAGGAAGGCTCCTCCGGCTAGTAGCAGGAGTAGCAGGAACTTCCCGGAGCGGCCGCCGCCGCGGACCCTCTGGCCCCGCACCCGTCTCGTCCCCTCCTGCACGGCCCCGACCGCCGCTTCGACCTCCCTGCGGAGCTTGGGGTCGTCCCAGAGCCTCGCGACGATCTCCGTCGGCTCTTCGTCGGAGACCTCGTCCACTACCTTGCGGGCTGACTCGATGAGCGTGCGGATGTTGTCCCGGAGGTCGTCGTCGTAGAGCAGTCTCTCGGCGACGGGCCTCACTCCGCTAAACGCGGCGGCCAGCGTGACGCCAGAGACGAGCGACCTGTTCCGGGCCTCTTTTTTCAGCTTCTCCGCACGAGATCTTCTTCCAAACAACCTGAACCTCCCTCTCTCCTCTTCCTGCCGACTTTCTGAAGCCTACACTATACCCGTTTTCGACGGGCCTCTACCCCAGGCTTCTCAACGCCCGCCGCCGACCGGTCCCCGGGACCGCGCGCCTCCGGCGCGTAAGGACGCGAGTCGTGACCGCTAAGGTTCGACCAGACCGAGCTCGACGGCCCGGGCAGCCTCGGAGCGGTTCGAGACGCCGAGCTTCGTGATGAGGTGCTGCACGTGGCTCTTGTCAGTGCTCTCGCTGAAGTGCGTGGCCTGCGCGATCCGCTTGCTCCCACACCCCTGGGCGAGGAGCTTGATTCGCGTCTACCAGTTCTTGGGCGCTAGTGTAGGGGACGTCGGCGGTTTTTTTGGGACGGCTTCTCTAGCCCGGGTCGATCTTGCCGAGTCGCTCCATCTCCAGCAACAGATCCTCCCCGTCCACCCGTACGCCTTCGAGCCCTCCGGCGCCGTCGCCGGTTCCGGCTTTGCCGTCGAGCTTTAGCTCGCGGGCGAGGACCTCGGCCTTGAAGTAGTCGCCCCAGGAGCCTTCGAGGAGGCTGGCGATGCGTGGGTTTCCCCGAAGTGTCACGGAGATGGTCTCCTCGATCTCGAACCCCTTCTCGCGTCTGAGGTTCTGCACCTTGTGGACGAGCTCCCGCACCAGGCCCTCGTCTACTAGCTCCTCGTCCAGCTCCGTCTTGAGGGCTACCGCGAGCTCACCCTCGCGCACGAGGGTGTACCCGGGCCTCTCTTTAGGCTCGACGAGCAACTCCTCGGGGCCTAGCACGACCTCCCGCCCGTCGACGCTCACCGGAATCTCCTCTCCAGCCGCTGCTCGCACTCCGACCTCGGGTGGCGCCTCCGCGAGCGAGCGCCTGATCCCCGGCACCAGCTTGCCGTACTTCGGACCCACCACGCCGAGGTTCGGCTTGAGGTCGTACGCGAGGATGCTCTCGGCCTCCCCGAAACGCAGCTCTTTGACGTTCAACTCGTCGAGCACTATCTCCGCCAGGCTCTCGACGCCCTCCCGGAACTCGGGGGCTCCCTCCGCTGCCTCCGGCACCACGACGACCTCGCGCAGGGGCTGACGCGTCTTTATCGCCGCCGCGTTGCGGGCTGCCCGCCCTAAAGTCACGACCCGGCGTGCTGCTTGCATCCGCCGCGAGAGTCCTTCATTCACCAGGGCTTCGTCTACCTCCGGCCAGTCGGCGAGGTGGACGCTCTCGGGCGCACCGGCGTCGGCGTTTACGACGAGGTTCTGATAGAGAGCCTCGGCTACGAACGGGGTGAAGGGGGCGCTGAGCTTGGCGACGGCGACGAGGCACTCGTAGAGGGTGGAGTGGGCGGCCTTTTTGTCCAGGTCGTCCTCGCCCTTCCAGAACCTCCGGCGGCTGCGCCTGACGTACCAGTTGGAGAGCTCGTCGACGAACTCGCCTAAAGAGCGCCCGGCCGCCGTCACATCGTAGGCGTCGAGCCGCTCGGTGATGGTCTTGGTGGTTAGCTGCAGCTCGCTCAAGGCCCAGCGGTCCATAAGGCTCCGTTGCTCGGGCGGCACGAAGTCCGTCTTCGGGTCGAAGCCGTCTATCCTCGCGTAGGTGACGAAGAAGGAGTAGGTGTTCCAGAGGGTGAGGAGGTGCTTGCGGACGGCGTCGTCTACCTGGTCCATGCTGAAGCGCCTGGGGTTGCCGGGGCTCGTGGCGGTGTAGAGCGCCCAGCGCAGGGCATCGGCGCCCTGCTTGCCGAAGATCTCCCACGGATCTACGATGTTCCCCCGGCTCTTGCTCATCTTCTTCCCCTCGGCGTCCAGAACGTGCCCGAGCACCATGCACGTCTTGTACGGGCTCCTGCCGAAGAGCATGGTCGAGGCGGCCAGTAGAGAGTAGAACCAACCCCGCGTCTGGTCGACACCCTCGGAGATGAAGTCGGCCGGGAAGTGGCGCTCGAAGTCTCTCTGCGTCTCGTCGAAGGGGTAGTGCCGCTGGGCGAACGGCATGCTCCCCGAGTCGAACCACGCGTCGAGGACCTCCGGGACGCGCGCCGCCTCCTCGCCGCACTCCCCACAGCGGACCTTTACCCCGTCAACATACGGCCGGTGCAGATCGCCGGGGACATCGGTAAAGGAGTGCTCCTTCAGCTCCTCGATGCCGCCGATTACAGTCGTGTGGCCGTTTTCGCAGCGCCAGATGGGGAGGGGGGTGCCCCAGTAGCGTTCGCGGGAGAGGGCCCAGGGCCCAGTCGACGTTGTTACGCAGCCAGTCGCCAAAGCGGCCCCACTTTACGTGCTCGGGGACCCAGTTTATGTTCTCGTTCTCGCGCAAGAGCTCGTCGAGCACCGCCGTGGTCCTCGCGTACCAAGCCTTTTTGGCGTAGTAGAGCAAGGGTGTCCCGCACCGCCAGCAGTGGGGGTAGGAGTGCTCGTACTCCTCGGCGCGGAAGAGGAGGCCCTTCTCCCTCAGTTCCTCGACGAGCCCCGGGTCCGCCTCCTTGACGAAGACGCCCACGAACGGTCCGATCCTCTCGTCGAAGGTCCCATCGGGCTTTACGGGGTGGAGGGTCGGCAGGCCGTAGCGGCGGCCGGTGCGGGCGTCGTCCTCGCCGTAGGCCGGGGCGGTGTGGACCAGGCCGGTACCCTCCGTCGTGGTCACGTAGTCCCCGAGCACGACGGTGAAGAGGTTTCCGGAGTCCTCGACGGGGACGTAGTCGAAGGGGCGGCGGTACTTCTTACCTTCGAGGTCGCGCCCCTTTACGATCTCCAGCACCTTGTGGTCGCCTTCTCCCAAAGCCTTCTCCATCAGCTCGCGCGCCAGGATCAGGCGCTCGCCGCCGGCTCCGCCAGCTTCCACGGTCGCGTACTCGACGTCGGGGTTCGCGGCGACGGCGGTGTTGGAGATCAGGGTCCAGGGGGTCGTGGTCCAGATGAGGAGGCTGGTGTTCTCGTCGTCGACCAGCGGCAGCTTGACGTAGACGCTCGGGTCGGTGACGGTCTCGTAGCCCATCGCGACCTCGGCCGAGGAGAGGGAGGTCTGGTCGCGGGGGCAGTGAGCGGTGACCTTATAGCCCTCGTAGAGGAGGTCTCTCTCGTACAAGTTCTTGAGGGCCCACCAGACGCTCTCGATGTAGGTATTGTTTAGAGTCCAGTAAGCGTTGTCCATGTCGACCCAGAAGCCCAGGCGGGCGCTCATCTCGCGCCAGTCTTCGACGTAGCGGAACACGGACTCGCGGCACAGGCGGTTGAACTCTTCGACGCCGTACTTCTCGACGTCGTTCTTGCCGGAGAGGCCAAGCTCTTTCTCAACCTGAAGCTCGACGGGGAGGCCGTGACAGTCCCAGCCACCCTTGCGCTCGACCCGGTACCCGCGCATGGTTTTGTAGCGCGGGATCAGATCCTTAAAAGCCCTCGCCAAAGCGTGGTGGAACCCCGGACGACCGTTGGCCGTCGGCGGCCCCTCGTAGAAGACGAAAGGGTTGTCCTCGGGACGGCGCTCGACCGACTTCTCGAACGCCCCGATCCTCTCCCACAGCTCTAGTATCTCCCCCTCGAGTTTGGGGAAATCGACCTGCGACCTTACCTGCTCGAACGCCATATATGAGCCTCCTCATGTAAAAAGCCTCCACCCCCAAGGACGGAGAAAACTACGCTCCACCGTAGGGACGGAGGCCCGACAGAAGGCCCTCGCGGTACCACCCCACTTGCCCGGAACACGAACCTTCCAGGCCTCTCTGGGCGCTGTAACGGGCGTACCCGGCCGGTCCTACTAACGCCTGGGCGGAGCCTTCTGGGTGGCCCTTCGCTTTCGGTCGGCGGCTCGGGGAGGATCTTCGGGCCGTTCTCCGCGCCGGGCTTCACACCATCCCCGGCTCGCTCTTGCGGAGGCTTGCGCGGCCTTACTCGTTCCCGTCGTAGCCTGTAACACGTTTTGTAGCTTGTGCAGGCGGAAGTGTCAAGACGCGGCCACGGCGTTCCCTTTTCCCTCGACCGCCGGCTTCGCGGGTTCGGCCAGAAAAACCCTTCATTGTGTACAAACACGTGATAAGCAGCTCGCTATGGGGTAACTGACAGCTACCCCAAGAGAGGAGCGTATGTTGCAGCCCCCGGACAAGCACCCCAAAATAATAGTTCAGGACCAGCAGCCCTTCAACGCCGAGTCGCCCCTGGAGCCGCTCCGGCGGAGCTTCGTGACGCCCACGGAGCTCTTCTACGTCCGCAACCACGGGACGATCCCGGAGGTGGATCCTGCCTCCTACCGCCTCACGGTCTCTGGCATGGTGGAGAGGCAACTGGAACTCTCGCTGGAAGAGATACGAGACGAGTTTCCGAAGGAGACCGTTACGGCCACCGTGCAGTGCGCCGGCAACAGGCGCCAGGGGCTCATGGAGGCGCAACAGATCCCGGGCGAGACGCCCTGGGGCGCAGGTGCGTTGGGCAACGCTCGCTGGTCCGGGGTTCCCTTACGGGAGGTGCTGCAGGCAGCCGGCGTGGGAGAGGAAGCCCGGCACGTGGCCTTTGCCGGGTTGGACGAGATCGAGGAAGGCTGGAGCCCCAACTACGGAAGCTCGGTCCCCCTGCACAAGGGCATGAGCCCGGAGGTCCTCCTGGCCTACGAGATGAACGGCGAGCCTTTGCGGTCCGAGCACGGTTTTCCCCTACGGGCGGTGGTGCCGGGGTACATAGGGGCCCGGAGCGTCAAATGGCTCTCCGATATCACACTGCAGTATGTCCCCTCGGACAATTACTTCCAGGCGCACGAGTATAAGCTCTTCCCGCCCTACGTCACCGAGGAGACGGTCGACTACACAGAAGGATTTGCCCTGGGCGAGATCTCGCTGAACGCTGTTACCTGCAGCCCCTCGGATGGCGAGGAGCTATCGGCGGGCCCCGTCCCCTTCCGGGGATACGCGATAGCGGGCGGAGGACGGACCATCGAACGGGTGGACCTCTCCACCGACGAAGGGCAAAGCTGGATCGGGGCGGATCTCAAGGAGGGCGAGGGTCATCCCTGGGCGTGGCGCTTCTGGGAGGCCACGATGGAGTTAGATCGCGGCAAGCACCAGATAGTCGTCCGGGCTCTGGACTCGGCCGCCGACACCCAGCCGGCGGACGCCGGAGGAATATGGAACTTCAAGGGCTACGCCAATAACGCCTGGCACAGCGTAGAGGTGGACGCGCGGTGAGTTCCGAGGAGGGGTCCGGAGGGGGGACCGGGGGAACCGAGGCGCGAGAGCACCTGGCCAACGAGCGGACGCTGCTCGCTTGGGTGAGGACCGGGGTTAGCCTCATCTCCTTCGGGCTGGTGGTCGAGAGGATCGGGGCGCAGATAGGTTCGACCGGGGCCTCGGGCTTGTTCGGGATAGCGCTGGCCGTCCTCGGGTGTCTCGCGCTCGTCATGGGGACGGTCCAGTTCCTCCGCAGCCGCCGGGGGATAGCTACGAACAACTTCGTCCCAGCGGCGGCGGCCTACATGGTGGTCGTGGCCGGGAGCCTGGCCCTCGCCGGGGTGTTCATAATCTACGTCCTGCTCAGCGGCGGCTAGGGCGGGATGAAGAGCCACCATCCCTGGCCTTGCGGAACCGGCCGTAGAGCACTCCCTATAGTACTGAAGAGCGGGTGTGTAGAGGAATTTCGGGCTCTCTTGTAATGACCGTTGCGGGAAATGATCCAGTACCACCTACGCAATCGTAGTAATCACTTAAGAACCTGTTAATAACCCGGTAGTACACTAAGCCTGAAGCGAAGCCGAAGGGCCGAACATTGTTGGGCAACAGCAGAGAGCGGGCACATGAACGCAAAGCCTAAAGACATGAACACCAAGCTCAGGAGTTTCGTCGCGGGCGCCGTCGGGATGGTGGTGGCGTTCGGCATTGTGGAGCTGGTTCACGGCCTCTACCAGCCCGTTCCTTCGGTGCTCCTGGCGGTCGCTCAGCGGATCATAGAGTTCACGCCGGGTGAATTCGCGACGAGAGCCGTCGAGACTCTAGGCAAGGCAGATATACCGGTCCTGATCACGGTCACGATAATCTTGACGCTGGCGCTCGCCGGTTTTCTGGCGTATCTCAGCCTCCGTTCCCGGCTTCTCGCCCTCATCGGCGTGGTTGTCCTGGCCGCGGTCGCTCTGGCCGCTTCGTTTACCGAGCCGTCCGTCATTCCGGTTCCCACGGTGCTTACGGTCCTGGGAGCGCTCTACGCCGGTAGCACCGTCGCCCGCTTCTTGCTGAATTCCTCTGGGCTCCGAACCTCGGAATCTGTGTCTCCGCCCAAGTCTCCCGAGCCCGACGGTAAGCCGGGTCCCGAGGGCGTACGCTCCAGAGAGGCGCATTCGACCCGTGGGATCGCGGTCCCCCGCCGGAACTTTCTTCTGCTCAGCGGCGGTGCCGCGGTGGCGGGCCTGGCGGCCGGGAGCGCCGGGCGCTTGCTGGGCGGTAGTGGCGCCCAGGAGACGTCTACCGCCGCTCCGCTGAAGCTTCCGGGCTCCGCCGCTTCCGTGCCCGAGATCCTGCCGGCGCCTCTCCCCGAGGCTTCGATAGACGTGCCCGGGATGCCGCCCCTGATCACGCCGGCCGAAGACTTCTACCTTATAGACACCGCCATCACCTCGCCCCGGATAGACGCAGCCAGATGGACGCTGAACGTGATGGGAGAGGTCGACAACCCGATCGAGCTTAGCTACGACGACCTTATCTCGCTGCCGACGCGCGAGGCGGACGTCACGCTCTCGTGCATCTCGAACGAGGTCGGCGGCGGGCTGGTCTCGAACGGGCGCTGGACCGGAGTCCTACTCTCGGACGTGCTGGCGGAGGCCGGCATGAGCCGCGAAAAGATCTCGCAAGCCTCCGAGCAGCTCGTGGGCCGGAGCGTCGACGGCTGGACGGCGGGCTTCCAGACGGAGATAGCCCTCGACGGCCGCGAAGCTCTAGTTGCCTTCGGCCTGAACGGGAGCGAGCTGCCCCTCGAACACGGCTACCCGGTCCGCCTCGTCGTCCCGGGCCTCTACGGCTACGTCTCGGCAACCAAGTGGCTCACCGAGATAGAGCTCACCAACTGGGACTTCGACGCGTACTGGATCCAACGCTCCTGGGCGAAGGAGGGCCCGATCCTGACCCAGTCCCGTATCGATACCGTGAAGGACGGCGACACCGTCTCCGCCGGCAACGTCCCCATCGGCGGCGTCGCCTGGGCCCCTCACCGCGGCATCGACCGTGTAGAGGTCTCTACCGACGACGGCGAGACCTGGAACGACGCGAAGCTCGCCGCCCAACTTGCCCTGGACACCTGGCGCCAGTATGTCTACGACTGGGAAGCCGAGCCCGGCGAATACACCCTCAAGGTCCGCGCCGCCGACGGCGAGGGCGAGACCCAGACCGAAGACGAAGCCGCTCCCCATCCCGCCGGCGCTACCGGCTACCATACCGTCAAGGTCACCGTCGAATAAGACCCCGGAAAACCGCCCCCGAACCTTCGATCTTCTAACCCTCTATCGGAGGTTCAGCTTCAAGCGAAATATCAGGAGACCCGTATAATCGGGCCGAAAAACGGGCAACCGTAATCAAAGTGTTTCCCTTGCGCAACAGAATCGTAACATCGGGGCAAGGTCAACGTAACACGGTGCGAGTATAGTTGTGGTCAACCGAGCCCCGGCCGACGGGACGTTTCCCCCCTCCAGATTCTGTCGGCCGGGTCGGTTTCTTCGTAGCGATCTACTTTCGGCGCCTTCCCTTTTCGGTGTTCGTGGAGCGATGGTAGCGTGAAGGTTTCTGGGCTGCATTCCCTGGATCTCTTGCCGGGCGAGGCGCGGCGGTTGCAGGGGGAGTTAGCGTCGCGCGTCGTCGAGGGGCCGCCCCTGGACCTCGCGCGCGTACGCTACGTGGCCGGGGCGGACGTCTCCACGCAGGGAGATATGGGCTACGCGACCGTCGTGGTGCTCTCCTTTCCGGGGCTTTCGATAGTCGAGGTGCGGGGGTACGAGGCGCCGCTGGCGTTCCCGTACGTGCCGGGGCTGTTGGCGTTCCGGGAGATACCGCCGGTCGTCGGGGCGCTACGCGAGATCCAGTCGGAGGTCGACGCGGTGATCTTCGACGCGCACGGGCTCGCCCACCCGCGGGGCCTGGGTCTCGCGTCGCACCTCGGGCTCTCTCTCGACGTACCGGCGATCGGGTGCGCGAAGAGCCGGCTCGTCGGCGAGCACGGGGAGCCCGGCCCGGAGAAGGGAGATGCCGCGGACCTCGTCTACCGCGAAAAGGTCGTCGGTAGGGTGGTGCGCACCCGCGCCCGCGTCTCCCCGGTCTACGTCTCGGTCGGCAACCGCATAGACCTGACGAGTGCTGTAGACCTTGTCCTGCGGTGCTGCACGAGGTACCGGTTGCCCGAGACCACCCGCCAAGCCCACAACGCAGCCAACAGACTGCGGCGGGGGGAAGACCCGGGCACTCTTTTGGGGTAGCTCCGCGGTCGCGGGCGTTCTTCTTCGGCGGTCCGTGACTCGTTGCCGGAAATATCTTAAGATCAGGGTACACAGCTCGGTAGGCACGAGCGTGTAGACGTGAGAGTAGTCCCGCGGCCCGAGTTGCGAAGGAGTGATGCGGCATGAGTTTAGATACGATGTTCACGTTCTTGTTGCTGCTCGTGGTAGTTGTGGTCGCCGTGGCCGTGGGTGGCACCCTCTACATAGCGCTCGTCAATCGGCGGACCCGGCGCGAGACCGGACGCGAGGTGGAGACTGCGGACGTTCCCGTGGGTGTGGCGTCCGAAGGGTTCGCCGGTGACGTTGCCGAGAGAACGGCGGCGCACGCACCGCGCGTGATAGGGGCTTCGTGGCCGCGATCAAAGCCTACAGGCGACTGGACGACGAGTGGTATGACTACTCTCCGGACAAGACGGCTGAGGTGCTGGAGCTCATGCCGGAGGATTACGAGGTCGACGGGGAGCGCCTGTGCTCCTATTAAGGAGGTTACCGCCCGGGCTGCCGGTGTCGGCGAGGGACGTTCTGTAGCTGCTCGGTCGACAATTCAGCTCTACCGCGTCAGCTAAAGTAAACTACCGGTAGGTCGACCGGGCCAGATCCAAGGCCCGGTCGATCACGTGGACGAGGTCCTCGAACTGAATGTCCTCGATCGTCGAGAGTTCGCCCGCGACGCTCACGAACGAGAGCGAGCCATGCTCCGGGTACAGTTCGACCCACACCAGGGCGCTCCGCCGTACCAGGTCGGTAACCTGACTGCACACCACCACTTCAGGGTCCAGGCGCGCTGTCTCGGTGTCGAGCATCTCCGGCTCCACCGTCACGACCTCGACCTTCGGGCGCTGCCTCCGGATCGCCGCCGCGATCACCTCGCGGTACGAGAGCAACTCGTTGGCCATAACTATGCGCAGTCCGTCCGCGCGAGACTCGATCTCTGTTGCCGGGCCCTTCAACTTGCTAGCCAATCTTTCGCCCTCGAGACTTACTGACATTACCACGCATCGTTTTGAGCTACACCCCCAAGTCTAATTACAGTAGTGTTGCCCTACGTTCTGCTGTGTTAGACGTTATCCGGTACGAGAGGATTACGGGGCGGTCGCGAAGCGGATAGTCTCGTTGTCGCCGGGCGCGGGGGCTCAGATCCGGGTCCCGCGCCCGGCGCTGCTCAGGGTGTTCACCGCTTGGATACACTCGGTTTCGTAGGTGATATGTAGCTTCTCGGCGGTAGTCTCGCCGTCGCCGGGCGCGGGGCTCCTTGCTGTCGAGCCCTCGGCGAGAGCCTCGAGGACCTGCCTCTCGCGAGAGGTGAGGAATTCTATGGATCGATGGGCTGCCTGCTCGCGCGGACGGTTGCTGCTCGCCACGCGGAGCATCGAGAGCCTCGTTCTGGGGGAGAGGAGTGCCTCTCCTGCCTTTGAGACGCCGGACGGCGTCTATATCAATAGTGCTCCGTTTGGGCGACGCTAGCTCTGCTTATCTGGGTTATCTTTTCCTGGCCCGTTTGGGCTAGAAACTCCCGTGTTTGGTTCTCTCTGCTCTCAAAACCCTTTCTCCCGATCTTTCAGGCGTTCTACGGGGGCTTCGAAACGGACCGTGGTTCCCGTGTCAGGTTCGCTCTCTATCTTCAGCTCTCCACCGATCTTTCGGGCTCGTTCCCTCATGGAGGAGGTGCCGACGCCGCCCAGCGTCTCTCGCGCGTCGTCGTCGACGACCTCGGCGCGAAGCAGGCCGCGCTCTGGTCCCTCCTCGATGGAGGCGTTCACCAGGATACGACCCGATCCGGTGCGAAGAGGTTACGCTCCTATCGTCGCCGCGGCGGCGATGGTAGTTCGCGGTGCTGTTGCTCTTGGGAAGACGCACCACGGCCTCGCGGTTCCCCGGCGGCGGCACGCGCGGCTACCCCTCACGAGACGCGAGGCTCCCCGAGGCTCGCCGCTACCACTGCGCGAGGAGGTGCAGCCGGGGGTAAGGCGTGCCCGATGGGCAAGAATATTCGCGGCGAAACTACCGGGGCGGGACCGTGTGGAAGTTCGTCCCGGCGCCTGGGGGGCTTGGAAAGGTGCGCCGCAGCTTGTACGAGATGCAACCCGGAAACGGTCGTATTGCAACCGGAATACGAAGTAGGGAAGGAGCGGGTTGGGCGACGGACCGGCGCCGCCGGGACGGCGACTCGGAGGTTACTCAGGATTACGCTCGGAGCCAGACTCAGCCTTATAGTGGCGCATGGAGACTTCTTGATAGTTGCCGCACTCGGGGCAGGTGAAGTTGCGGGCGCTCCGGGTCGAGTAGGCGGGGACGATGGTGGTCTTGTTGTAGTCGTAGACGTAGCCGCACTTCTCGCACCTCTGGCGGTAGGTAACCACCGTGCCCCGCTCGTTTACGACGATTCCGCCCGTAACCTCTATCGCCAACTCGCCACCTCCGGGAGAGCCTCACACGCCTGCCGCAAGCTCGATTCTCTGGAGATGCTACTGGAGATGCGCCGGGGCCAGCGTCCATTACCGAACGTTCATTCCTTCGAGGATCGCGGAGCAGAGGGGGCTTCCGGCGTCCAGGAAGCCGTCGATGACATCGTAGTGGTTCTTGCCCGGCAGGGGCAGGAGATCGCCGGTTAGGCCCTGCTCCTTCCAGGCCGCGAAGAAGTCTTCGGATTGGCGGCGTAGCTCGGGAGGTTCGTCTCCACCGTAGGTTACGAGAAGCGGCGGCGCCTCGTCGGGGAGGTGCAGGATCGGGCTGTTGCGCAAGACCTGCTCCCAGGTCAGCTGGAGCTTCGGTTGCAGAAAGGTGTAGGGGAAAGGCGCGAGGTCGAAGAGGCCGCTGATGGCGCAGGCGCCTTTGATAATGTCTCCCCGCAACCCGTAGACGCCCTTCCAGTTCGTGGCGAGGAGCATTGCCGTGAGATGCCCGCCCGCCGAGTGCCCGGCGACGTGGATACGCTCCGGATCTCCGCCGAAGCTCGCGGCGTTCTCGTAGGTCCAGGACACGGCGGCGCGGACCTGGCGCACGATCTCGTCGATCGTCACGTCCGGGCAGAGCGCGTAGTTGACGACGACTGTGGCGATACCCTCCGAGGCCGGGCCGCGGGCGACGAAGCCGAACTCCTTGCTGGTGCGCGACCGCCAGTAGCCGCCATGCAGGTAGATGAGGACAGGCGTGTCCGATGTGTCTCCCGGCGCCGGGTACAGGTCGAGGTGCTCGGCGAGCGTCGGGCCGAACGGCACGTCGAGGCGATGCTCGAACTCCGCCCGGACCTTCTCGCTCTCCTTCAAGTAGTAGTCCGCGTAGAGGGAGACGTCCCTGACCGTCGCTTCCAGGTCGTACTGGGCGTCGAGCTCCTCCTGCGTCGCGAAGTCCCTGTAGAGCACGGCTCCTCCTCTCTACCCGCCGAACAGCCTGCGCCAGAGCGGACGTACGGCGGGATCGGCGCCCCTTACCGTCTCTCGCGGTGGCTCGCCGAGCGGGGCAAGACCGTGTTCGGCGCGCACGGCGTTGCGGCCCCGGATCACTTGCTCGTTCGTCGCCCAGGAATCGCCGGCCTCGGTCCGGATCTGCTCTTCTATCCTCGCTAGACCGGTCTCGCCTACACCGCCTAGAGCCGCGGCCTCGTACTTGATGCCGAGCAGGACGAAGCCCCGATCCGTTGACTCTTTACCCACCCTTCACTTCTTCGGTGACCAGGGTATCCTTGCGCTCCTTTTTAAGCTCCAGCTTGGCTACCGACGCGCGGTGGACCTCGTCGGGGCCGTCGGCGAGACGAAGCGTCCTCGAGGCAGCCCAGAAGTTGGCGAGCGGAAAGTCATCGGAGACGCCCGCGCCGCCGAAAGCCTGAACGGCGCGGTCCAGGACGCGCAGAGTGGTATTAGGGGCGACGACCTTTATCATGGCGATCTCGGCTTTGGCCTCCTTGTTGCCGACCGTGTCCATCATGTGGGCGGCCTTGAGAGTCAGGAGCCTGGATTGCTCAATCTCTATTCTGGAGTCGGCTATCCACTCCATGATCACGCCCTGATCCGCGAGCGGTTTGCCGAACGCCTCGCGCTCTTTGACCCTCTCGCACATCAGCTCGATGGCCCGCTCGGCTACCCCGACGAGCCTCATGCAGTGGTGGATGCGGCCCGGACCGAGGCGCCCTTGCGCGATGGCGAACCCCTTGCCTTCGTCCCAGATAATGTTCTCCGCGGGCACGCGGACGTCGTTGTAGGAGATCTCCGCGTGACCGTGCGGCGCGTCGTCGTAGCCGTAAACCGAGAGTACGCGCTCTATCTCCACGCCCGGCGCGTCCAGGGGGACCAGGATCATCGACTGCTGCTCGTGGCGTTTCGCCTCGAGGTCGGTCTTGCCCATGAAGATGGAGATCTTGCAGCGGGGATCCGGCGCGCCGGTAGACCACCACTTGCGGCCGTTTACGACGTACTCATCTCCATCGCGCTCGATGCGGGACTGTATGTTCGTCGCGTCCGAGGAGGCGACGTCGGGCTCGGTCATCGCGAAGCACGAGCGGATCTCGCCATTCAGCAGCGGCTCGAGCCACTTCTCCTGTTGCTCGGGGGTACCGTAGCGTACCAGGACCTCCATGTTGCCCGTGTCGGGAGCGTTGCAGTTAAAGACCTCCGGGGCTATCGGGGAGCGGCCCATGATCTCGCACAGCGGCGCGTACTCCAGGTTGGTCAGGCCCGCGCCCAGGTCGGAGTCGGGGAGGAAGAGGTTCCAGAGCCCCGCCGCCTTTGCCTTCTCCTTTAGCTCCTCCATGATCGGGGGTATGCTCCAGCGGTCCTCGAAGGCCGCGTGCTGGTCCGCGTAGGTCTTTTCGTTCGGGTAGACGTGCTCCTCCATGAACCCTTCGAGCTCGGTTCGGAGCCTCTGCACCTTTTCGGAATAATCGAAATCCATCGAATTCGTCCTCCTCGTGGACGTTTGGTGTCGTGGCCTTCCCCTCAAAGAGCATTCTCGCCGACAATTCTGGCACGGGACCGTAGCCGTCGCAAGCGGAGACTCCCGGCTGCTTGACCGTGATCCGGGGCACCAATATAGTGCCGAATAAGGGGAAGCGTCGGCCGTGACGTCGACGTACGTGCAAGGAGGAGATTGTTATGCCAAGGGTCGTTACTGAGAGGACCTACCGCCTCGGCTGGATGGTACCGGGCGTTGTCGCGGCGTTGATCGTTCTGTCGACGCTCGCGGCTTGCAGCGCCAGCCAGGCGCCGGGCGGGAGCGACAGGCTCTCGGTCGCGACCGGGGGGACGGGCGGGGTGTACTTCGTCTACGGCGGGGCTCTGGCCGACCAGATCACGCAGAACGTAGATGGCGTCGAGGCGACGGCCGAGGCGACCTCGGCGTCGGTGGACAACATGCAGCTCATCGGCGACGAGAGCAGCGACTTAGCCTTCTCGCTCGCTGACACGGCGGCCGATGGCGTCGAGGGAAGGGAGGAGTTCGAGGGGCGGCCGGTCCCCGCGCAAGCCCTGGCCCAGCTATATACCAACTATACCCAGATCGTGGCCCCCGCGGGCTCCGGCATAAGCAGCGTGGAGGATCTCAGAGGTAGGAGCGTCTCCGTGGGCTCCCCCGGCTCGGGGACCGAGATCATCGCGCTCCGGGTACTCGAAGCGGCGGGTATCGACCCCGACTCGGACATCGACCGCCAGCAGCTGGGAGTGGACGAGTCGGTGGACGCGGTGCGCGACGGTACCATAGAAGCGTTCTTCTGGTCCGGCGGCCTGCCGACCGGCGCCGTCACCGACCTCGCCACGACTGACCAGATCGTCCTGCTCCCGACCACCGAGTACCTGGGCGCCCTGCGCGACCAATACGGCGAGGTCTACGAGGAGGCGAGCATCCCGGCCGGTACCTACGAGGGGGTCGAAGGGGATGTCGCCGTGATCGGGGTTCCGAACTACCTCGTCGTCAACGAGTCGATGGACGAGGAGATGGCGTACCAGATAACCCGGCTCCTCTTCGACCAGCAGGACGCCCTCGCCGAAGCCCACCCCGAGGCGAGAAACCTCGACATAAACGTGGCCCCGCAGGTCCCGCCGCTGGAGCTGCATCCCGGCGCAAGGCGCTACTACGACGAAGCGGGCGGTTAGTTCCCGCGCGGTTCCTGCGCGCGCCCGGCGGCTCCTGATCCTGTCTGGAGCCACCCTGCTGGTCTTCGTCGGGGCGTTCACTATCGACTGGGGATCGTCGGTCGTGGTCCGCGACGCCGGTGGCCGGAAGGTAGTCCGCGCTCCGTTACCGGACTCGGGGCTATTCCGGATCGAGTACGTACACTCCTACTACGAGGCCCCGGCGACCGAGCACTTCGTAGCTGAGAGAGACGGGAGCTTCGAGCTCGTCGAGGTCTCCTCCCCGAGTGAGGCGGTGCTCGACTACTATGAGATCGAGGGCCGTGCAGAGACCGGGGGCGACCTTCTCCGCCTCGTTGCAGACAAACCACAAGAGTTCGACACGCTGCCCCTGATCGGCACGGAGAAGGGCCGGCGCACCCTGGTCGTCTCTAATGAGCGGTTTCCGCTCTACGAGGGGAGCGTGGCGCGTCACGTCACCATACGTGTAGAGGAGGACACTCTCTTAACCGAAGCGCGGGATCCGCTGGCCGGAGCAACGATTAGCGGAGAGCTGAATACCGGGGGCTAGTAGCTGATGGCTTGAATCAGCGGCCCCCAAAGTTGGGGGCTCCTTCTAGCGGAAGGCGTTGAAGGCTTCGTGCGACTCCTCCATCGCCTGAACGATGCCCATGTGCGAGGAGATCAAATCGAGGCTCGTGCGCAGGTCGCCGCGGGCGGACTGGTAGACGGCGCGTTTGATCGTGCGCGTGATGAGCGAGGATCTCGCCGCGAGCATATCGGCGAACGCTTTCGTCTCTTGCATCAGGCCCTCGTCGTCGTAGACGCGGTTGACCGCGGCGATCACCGGCTTGTCCCCAGGTCCTCCAGGGTGTAGGCGATCCTGTAGACGTGGTCCGTGAGGAACGCCTTGCGCTCGTACGTCTCGAGGGTGAAGGCGTTCTTCCTCTCGGGACAATTCTGCAGTATGGTACCGACGCCGTTCTCGACCTCGTACATACCCGCTCCTCTGCGCCCTCACCCTCGACCAGCGCATCTTATGGTCGCCGGAGGCCAGCGGCAAGGCAAGAAGAGCGCAGCGCGCGAGGCGCCGATTGACAGGGGTGGCCCCGCAAATTATTCTTGTCGAAAGGGGTAGGGAAAGGACAAGAAAATGGCCGAGAAACGCAACGGCGAGCGCGATAGCGAACGCGCTGGCGAGCGCGTGAGGCTCGAGGATCCGCTCGCCGCCGGGGCGGACCACCTCATCGAGGAGTTCGAGGCCGAGAAACCGGCCCGCGAGTTGAGCGGGTTCCCAAAGCTCCTGCTCTCGGTCGCCGGGGTGGCGCTCTCCTGCTACGCTCTCTACTGGGTTCTGAGTCCGGTACCGGCCCAGATCTACCGCACCAGCTTCCTCGCCGTCGCGCTCGCGATGACGTTCATCCTGTATAGGGCCTGGGGAAGCTCACGCGAGGGCTCACGCGAGACCGGGCAAGAAGGCGAAGGGGAGGCTGATCGGGGAGAGCGCCGTCCGGACAATCCGGGCGTTACGGACTATCTCTTCGCTACTCTGTCCGTGGTCTCTTTAGGCTACACGCTGGTAGTCTTCGACGAGTTCGTCCGGCGGGCGGCCCGTCCCGAAACCCTGGACCTCGTCTTCGGTCTCGTAACCATCCTTTTGGTCCTCGAGGCGACGCGGAGGACAGTAGGGTGGATACTGCCCTTCATCTGCGTAATCTTTATCGCCTACGCTTACCTCGGGGCCTTGATCCCGGACTGGGCCAGGATCGGGCACGTCGGCTACGGGCCGAACCGGATCGTGGGCCAGACGTACATGGGCCTCGAAGGACTATTCGGCGTGCCGCTCGACGTGGCGGCGACCTACATCGTCCTCTTCACGATCTACGGCGCGGTCCTGGAGTACTCGGGAGCGGGAAAGTACTTCATCGACGTTAGCTTCGCCGCCTTCGGCCAGTCCCGCACGAGTCCGGGCCGCACCACGACGCTCGCCGGTTTCCTCCTGGGTACGGTCTCCGGGTCGGGAACGGCGACTACCGTGACGCTCGCCTCGGTCGCCTGGCCTATCTTGCAGCGCGGGGGCTACCCGCGGGAGGCGGGCGGCGGGGTGCTTGCGGCGGCGGGGATCGGGGCCATCCTCTCACCGCCTACTTTGGGGGCCGCGGCGTTCATCATCGCGGAGTTCCTGGGGGTGAGCTACCTCCAGGTTCTGCTCTACGCCCTGATCCCCTCGCTCCTGTACTACCTCGGCATAATCCTGGCCATCGAGGCGGACGCCCGGCGGTTCAGGACGCGCGGCGTCGAGGTCGAGACGCCGCCCTTAGGCTACCTGCTCTGGCGCTACGGCTACCACTTCAGCTCGCTCTTCCTCATCGTCATCCTCATGGCGGTGGGACTTACGCCCTTCAGGGCGGTCTTCTACGCGACCATCGCGGCCTTCTTGCTCTCGTTCCTGAGCCGGGAGCACAGGATGGGGCCACGCAGGATCTGGGATGCTCTGGCCGCGGGGGCGATGGGAGTGTTGCCCGTGGCGGCTACATGCGCGGCGGCCGGGATCATCGTCGCTGTCGTGACGCTCACGGGCCTCGGCCTGAAGCTCAGCTCCCTCATCATCGCGCTGGCCGGCGGGAGCCTCCTCTTTACCGCGCTCTACTCGGCGGTCGCGATCCTCGTCCTCGGCCTGGCCGTGCCCGTGACGGCCTCGTTCATCATCTCGGCGGTCATTATCGCGCCGGCGTTCACGGAGCTCGGCGTCCCAACGTTCGCCGCCTACATGTTCGTCTTCTACTACGCCGTCCTCTCCGAGGTGAGCCCGCCGACCGCTCTGGCCGCCGTCGCCGCCTCGGCGATCACCGGCGGCAACGCCTTCAAGACGATGATGCTGACCTGGAAGTACACTCTACCCGCCTTCCTCGTCCCCTTTGCCTTCGTCCTCTCGCCGAACGGCGAGGGCCTTCTGCTCGAAGGCTCGCCGCTCCAGATCGGGCTGACCCTCCTTGTCTCCGCCCTCGCCGTGGGCTCTTTGGCCGTCGCAACCGGCGCCTGGCTCTTTGGCCCGGCGCGCGTCCCCGAACGCGTCTTGTGCGCCGTGGCCGGACTCCTGCTCCTCTACCTCGAACCCTTCTGGGTGGGGCTCGGCGCGGGCGTGCTGGCCCTGGGCGTCGCCGTGCATCTCGTCGGGGCCCGGGTCTCCGGGGGGACTACGGCTCCCGGGGCAGCTGCGGGGACCGGGCGCACACTAGGCGAGACCGAGAAAGTCGATTAACTCCTGTAGCTCCCGCAGCGTTTCTCCATCCAGCGCCGGGGCGGGGAAGCGGACGTGCGAGGAGGAGATCGCCCCACGCATCCTGAAGACCTCCTTGCGGATGCCGACGCCCCCGACGCCGAGCTGGGCCTCGAACCGGATCAGGGGCAGGTAGCGGAAGAAATACTCCCGCGCCTCGCGCCCCCTCTCCTTCGAGAAGAGCTCGTATGTTCGGACGAGGATCTCCGGGTAGGCGAAGCCGGTCATGATACCGATGGCGCCGCGGGCCAACTCCTCGTAGAAGTACACTCCGCCCAGGCCTCCGAAGATGCCCGCCTTCTTCTCGATCTCCTCGATAGCCTCCATGAGGTTCGTGATCTTGATCGTCGTCGGCGCCTCTTCGAGCTTGACGTAGCGGCAGCCCTCGATCTCGTTGACGAGCCGGGCGATAAAGGCGGCGGGCATGACGACACCTGTATTGACCGGCTCGTCCTGTACGACCACCGGCACTGAGACGGCCTCCGCCACCCGTCGGTAATGCTCGAAGACGAGGTCGAGGTTCCTGACGTTGTTCGGCGGGGCCACCATGACGGCCGCGGCCCCGGCTGCTTCGGCCTCGCGTGTCCGCTCGATCGTTACCCTCGTCGCCGCTGCCGAGCAGCCCACCACGACCGGTACCCTGCCGTCGGCCGCCGAGATGTATCGCTCCATTATCGCCCGCCGCTCGGCGTCCGAGAGCTTGTGCGCCTCGCCCATGATGCCGAGTATGGTTAGGCCGTGTACCCCGGAGTCCAGGTAGAGATCGGTGAGCGTCTCTATCCCTTCAAGGTCCACGTCCCCCTCGTCCGTGAAGGGGGTCAGGGTGATGGTGCAGACGCCGCTAAGGGACATGGGACCAGTATAGTAGACCTCGGCGTAGGCTAATATGGTGGGGGAGAGGAAGGGAGGGAAGCATTGAAGCTGGCCACGATCCGGCAGAACGGCGAGGAGACCGCCGCCGTCATCCTGCCCGACGGCGCCATGCCCGTGAGAGAGCCCGACGGTAAAAGGGTCGACCTCTTCTCATTTCTCGAAAGTGGGCGATTCTACTACCTCCTCGATTTGTGGAGCGAGACGTCGGACGCCAATGTGAAGAGTTTCTCGGAGCGCACCATCCCCTTCTCGGAGGTCGAGTACAGGCCGCTCTACCGGCGTCCGCGCAAGATCTGGGGCATCGGTCTGAACTACGTCGAGCACGCGGGAGACCTCGAAGAGACGCCCCCATCAGAGGAACCGGCGAGCTTCATGCGCCCGGATACGGCCATCATTGGGCCGGGGGAGGAGATTCGGTTACCCGAGCAGTCGGAGCGGGTGACGGGGGAGGCGGAGCTCGGCATCGTCATCGGGCGTGAGGCGAGGAACGTCTCTGAGAATGAGGCGCCGTCGGTGGTGGCGGGGCTAACGACGGTACTGGACATGACGGCCGAGGACATCTTGCGCAAGAACCCCCGCTACCTGACCCGAGCGAAGAGCTTCGACACCTTCTTCAGCTTCGGACCGCATCTCGTGACGCCCGACGAGGTGGGGGAGATCGGGGACCTCACCGTTGCCACCGTTCTGAACGGCGAGGTGTGGCGCGAGAACGTCGTCTCGAACATGACGTTCTCGCCGTGGTTCCTCGTCTCTTTCCACTCGAAGGTGATGACGCTCTTGCCGGGGGACGTCATCTCCACGGGGACGCCAGGGGCGGTGGAGATCCGGGACGGCGACGTGGTGTCCTGCCGGATAGACGGGTTCGAGCCGTTGTCAAACCCGGTGAGGAGGTAGATATGGATCTCGGACTGGACGGGCAGGCGGCGCTGGTGGCGGCGTCGAGCAGGGCTGGGACGGGCCGTAGCGACCGCCCTTGCCGCCGAAGGCGCGAGGGTAATGGTCTCCGGCCGCGACAAGGCCTCGCTCGCGAACACCGCCGGGGAGATACGCGAGGCACCGACGCCGAAGTGGAGCATCACACAGCCGACCTGACGCGGGCGGACGACGTCCGGGCGCTGGTGGGGCGGACTGCGGAGCGGTTCGGGGGCGTAGACGTCCTGATAACCAACGCCGGAGGACCTCCCGCCGGGTCCTTCGACGCCGTCTCGGACGAAGACTGGCGCGGCGCCTTCGAGCTAAACCTGATGAGCGTGGTCCGGCTCGTCCGGGAGACGCTGCCCCACATGCGCGAGAGGGGCCACGGGCGGATCGTCAACGTCGCCTCGTCCTCCATCAAGCAGCTCATCGAGAATCTCATCCTCTCCAACACGTTCCGCGCTGGCATAGCGGGGCTCGCGAAGAGCCTCTCCTTCGAGCTGGCTCCGGACGGCATCCTCGTCAACACTCTGGGGCCCGGGCGCATCTCCACCGAACGCTCCGCCGTTATCGATGCGTCACAGGCCGAGAGCCTGGGAATCCCGGTCGAGGAGGTTCGCGGCGGGGTGGAAACGCGGATACCGATCGGCCGCTACGGGACGCCGGAGGAGTTCGCAAAGGTAGCCGTATTCCTGGCCTCCCCGGCGAACAGCTACGTGACGGGACAGGTGTTTCTGGTCGATGGGGGATGGTGAGAGCTCTATAAGAAGACGGTTGGGATCGTGCTATGATCCGTTCGCTGGTATGAACCGCATGGTCTTGTGGGTCCTCCGTTGGAGTTCACAGCATGTAGCTTAATGCCTCCCTTCACGGTGGTCATCGAGACGTAAGTAAGATAAGCTATGTCCCTGTTAGACTGAAGACAAATTCCTTGTGAGGTAGAGGCTGCTCGGGGGAGAGCGCTGCGTCTCGGGGGATCCGTCGGAGGTTCGGCGGGTATAAGACTTGAGGGGGGCGAACCGTGTTTTGTCGCCAGACGAGAGAACGAATTGCCGAATCAGGTGAGTAAGAGCGAGCCCAGGCAACCGCCGGTGGCGAAGGTTGAGCCCTGCGCCGAGAGAGGGGTAGGATCTACCTGATGCGGGAGCTTGAGCGCGAGAGAGACAAAAAAGAGTACCAGGCGGAACGGGAGCGTATCCGCGAAGAACTCGACGTCGAGGGAGCCGAGGGCGAAGCCGAGGGTGAAG
>JAUJNO010000011.1:121474-144572 GCA_030448125.1 Rubrobacteraceae bacterium
GAAGCCGAGGGTGAAGGATACGAGGAGCCTTCGAGGAGGGTTGCCCGGGAGGAGAAGACGAAGGAGAGCAGGCAGAGGTGGAGAAAGCGCCTGATCTTCCTCGTCCTCATGGCGCTGCTTGCCGCCTACCTTTTTCTAGGGCACACGCCTTACGGGAACGGGTTGCTCGTCCAGATCACCGACCTCACCCGGCAGGGAGAGGAGGAGCAGCAGGCCGTCTACGAGGAGCCAGAGCTCCAGGAGGAGCAAGCCACCGGCGAGGAGGAGGCCCAGGAGGAAGGGGCGGAAGACGCCGCGGCTGAGGAGCAGCCGGCGGAAGAGGAGACTACCGAGAACGTCTACGCCGCGACGATGACCACCGAGGTCAAGGAGTCGCTGGCCGGTCTGCCCGAGAGGGTCTACGTGCCGAACGTCGTGGATAACTCCATCACCGTCATCGACCCTGCTACTTTCGAGATCGTAGACAGTTACGCGGTGGAGCAGCTCCCGTACCACGTCACCCCTTCGTGGGACATGAGCCAGCTGCTCGTCAACAACGAGGAATCGAGTACGTTCACGGTAATCGACCCGGAGACCGGCCGTCCGTCGGACACCATCTCGGCTCCCTTCCCCTACAACTTCTACTTCACCCCCGACGGGGAGACGGCGATCGTGGTGGTCGAGCGTCTTCAGATGCTCGAGTTCCGCGACACCGAGACTTGGGAGCTGTTGGGGAGCACATACATCCCCTGGCCGGGCGTCGACCACCTCGACTTCTCCAAGGACGGCGACTACTTCCTGGCCAGCAGCGAGTGGAGCGGGGTCGTCTCGAAGGTGGACGTGGAGAAGATGGAGCTCGTCGACTACGTCGAGGTTGGCGCGCTGCCGATCGACATAAAGTTATCTCCCGATGGCTCGGTCTTCTACGTCGCCGACCAGGGCAGCATGGGTGTGCACGTCATCGAACCGGAGGCCATGGAAGAGCTCGAGTTTATCCCTACGGGCGAAGGAGCGCACGGGTTGCAAGTCTCCAGGGACACGAAGTCGCTGTACGTGAGCAACCGGCTCGAAGGCACCGTCTCCGTCATAGACTTCAAGACGCGTAAGGTCACCGACAAGTGGGTCACCGGCGGCAGCCCGGACATGTTCCAGCTATCGCCCGACGGCCGCCAGCTGTGGGTCTCCGGGCGCTACGACGGGGCGGTCTACGTGCTCGACACCAGGAGCGGGGAGCTTTTGAGCACGATCTACACCGGCGCCCAGCCGCACGGCATCGCTTACTTCCCCAACCCCGGACGCTTCAGCCTGGGACACAACGGCGTCTACCGTTAGCGACCCCTAGCGGCCGCCAACACGGGCCGCCAACACGGAGCTCCCCAAGCCGGACGGAATCGCCCGCTCTGGAGCTTGGGTTACTCAAAGGAGTTCGACGGGCGTAGAGGTAGCCCTACGGGTAGGGTACGTCGTAAAAAGACCACGCCGGGTCCCGGCGAGATGCGGCACGAAGGGCAATCCCTACCGTCTCTCGAGGACCATCCTCATCCCGTTCTTTGGCCTCAGCGTGATGGACGGCTGCGGCGTAACCCGCTCTCCCGGCGCGGGGTGGAGCCGGAACTTCCGCGCTATCGTCGCGAGCAACAGGACCGTCTCCATCTTCGCAAAGGACTGGCCGATGCAGAGCCGGGGACCGCCGCCGAAGGGGAAGTAGGCATATTTGGGGAGTTGCTCGGCCGAACCGTCTCCCCACCGCTCCGGGCGGAACTCCCCCGGCTCCTCGTAGTAGCGTGGGTCGCGGTGCATGACCCACTGGCTCATTATGAGTTGCGTTCCGGCGGGGACGTGGTAGCCCCCGATCTCGCAATCCGCGAGTGCCTCCCGGCCGAAGGCCCAGGCGGGCGGGTAGAGCCGCATGGACTCCTTGACCACCATGTCCGTGTAGCGCAGCTGGGGCAGGTCCTCCACCGCCGGCGAGCGGTCCGCGAGGACTTCGCGCAGCTCCTCGAATAGCCTGCTCTCCACCTCCGGGTGCTCGGCGAGCAGGCGCCAGGTCCACGAGAGGGCGTTGGCGGTCGTCTCGTGGCCGGCCAGAAAGACGGTCATCGCCTCGTCTCTGAGCTGCTCGTCGGTCATGCCCTCGCCGGTCTCTTCGTCCCGAACCGCCAGCAGCATCGAGAGCAGGTCGCCGGCGTCCTCGCCGCTCGCGCGGCGGTCGCGGATGATCCCGTAGATAAGAGCGTCCAGCCTCCGTATCGCACGTCTCATGCGCAGGTTGCCGGGGGTGGGGATCTTCTCGGGGACCTGGAAGAACACGCCTCCCCGCCCCGTGAACCGCCGCGAGATGGTCGCGAGCGCGTCGCCGACCTCCTCGAACTCGGCGGGCCTCAAGGGGACGCCGAAGAGGGTCCGTGCCACGATCTCCAGGGTAAGACGCCCCATATCCTCGTGTACGTCGCGGACCTCGCCGCTTCGCCAGCCGGCGACCATACGCCCGGCGCGCTCTACCATAACCCCGCCGTAGGCGGCGATGCGCTCCCGATGAAAGGCGGGCTGGGCGAGCCGCCGCTGGCGTCGCCAGAAGGAGCCCTCGCTGGTCAGGAGCCCGTTTCCCAGAAAGCCGAGGCTTATGCGCTCGCCCCTGCTCTTGACGAAGTTGCGGTTGTTCCGGACCAGCACGTACTCGACGTGGTCCGGGTGGTTCAGGAGGTAGACGTGTACGTTGACGAAGCGCAGCCCCACGACGTCGCCGTACCGGCGGGCGCACCGGGTCAGGAAGCCGAGGTGGTCCCGCGTGTAATCCAGGAGGTTGCCGGTCAGGAGACGGCCTTTGGGGCCTGGGGGTCGGACCTCCACAAGCCCTGCTGTCTGTTCTCCCCTGCGATGTGCTCCGAACATGAGCATATCCTAAACGATCCGGCGCTCGGGGCCGTCCGTATCTTCCTCATTTCGTGCGGGATAAGCTAGACTGCCGGGCGGGACAACTCTTATGAGGCGTTGGCTAGAAAGGACATCGTGAAAGTCAAAGACCTCGTCGAAGTAGCCCTGCTTTACGTCGGCGTTCCGGCCGTCACGCTCTATCCTCTGGGATTCGTCGGGCTCCTCATACAGCTGTGGCGGGACAACTTCTTCCCGTATTACGACTACGACACGGTCTGGAACGCGGTCGCCATGATCCCCAACACCGTGGTCGTCGGTACCGGCGTCGAGCTACTGTATTTTCCGTGGTTTCTACCCTGCTGGGGATAGGCATTGCTTCACTGGCCTCGAAGTTGTTGCGCAAGCCGCACGCGGTCGGCGAGGAGCAGCGGGGTCGCAAGGGTTGGTGGGGCCTTTACCTGCTCGTCGTGCTGCCGGCGACCGCGTTCCTGGCCTACCATAGTGTTTACGTCAACGATCGCAACGACGTCCTCTTCCTGGCCGGTTTCCTATTGTTCTCCGCGGGGGCAGGGGTTTTGATCGGGCAGGTACGTAGCCGGGACCACGATGAGTGGTTCTTCCCCGGGTTAGCGGCGGCTTACGTGGCGGCCGTCCTGGCAGCGTTGTCGGTCGCCGCGCTGGATACTCCAACCCTACCCCTCGTCGAGATCAACGCACAGCCGGGGGACGAAGTCCCCGGTTGCTCCGAGCTCCCGCTGGACAGAACTTTCGTGAAGGTCTCCGAGGCTCCAAACCTCGTATACCTTTACAACGAATCCGGCTTCTTCGCCCTCTCCGTCTTCGACGCGAAGCCCATCCGGTACCACAGGGATTGCCCTTACCTGCGCACCCAGAGCTGACCGCTCGACCGTGCTCGCGGGCGCGGTTGGCGCAAGACCTGTGGTCCGGCCTGCACTCGCAGACAGTACGAGAGTAAGCTGGGTCCGGATTTTTGCAACACCGGTCGTGAGACCCGCGCCCGTTACTCCACGCGTTGCCCGTACCCCCCGCCGCCCGGCGTCTTGACCGTCACCACGTCTCCTTCTTCCAGCTCCCGGCTGACCTTCGGCGGTAACTCTTCGTCGTTGAGGAGGTTCTCGCCCACCGCTCCGGGCTCCCCGCCCTCCACCCCGCGTGGTGGGTGGCGGCGGCGGTCGGCCAGCAGCGAGAGGCTTGCGGGCTCGAGCACCCGCACGGAGCGGATGACACCGTCCCCGCCCCGGTTCTCTCCGGCGCCCCCTGACCCGTAGAGCAGCTCGTAGCGCTCGACACGCATCGGGTACTCCATCTCGAAGGCCTCTATGGGGGTGTTGAGGGTGTTGCTCATCCCGACGTGGACGCCGGAGGGACCGGAGCCTTTGCTGCTCGCCCCCTGGCCGCCGCCGATGGTCTCGTAGTAGGTCCAGCCCGGGCCGCCGATAATCATGTTATTCATCGTCCCCTGGCCCTGAGTGGGGAGGTCGGCTGCTCCCGAAAAAGCGGCCATCACGACGTCTGCGATGCGGTTGCTCGTCTCGACGTTCCCGGCTACGACCGCCGACGGGCTCCGGGTGTTCACTAGGCTCCCCTCGGGGGCACGGATGGTCAAGGGGGCGAAGGTACCCGCGTTGGCCGGGATGTCCTCCGGCAACAGCACGCGCAAGGCGAAGTAGCAGGCCGAGCGGGTCACCGCCAGAGGGCAGTTGATGTTGCCGGGCACGGAGTCGGCGGTTCCGGCGAAGTCTATAGTTATCTCTTCGTCCTGGATCTCCACCTTCACCCGGACGGGAATGTCCTCATCGGTGATACCGTCGCCCTCCATGAAGTCCTCGGCCGAGTACTCACCGTCCGGGATATCGCGGATGGCCTCCCGGGTACGCCTTTCGGTGTAAGAGATCACTTCCTCGAACGCTGCCAGAACGGTCTCCCGGCCGCGCCGCTCGATGAGCTCGATGATCCGTGTCTCCGCCAGCTGGTTGGCCGCTATCTGGGCGCGGAGGTCTCCACGCCTGAGGTCGGGGGTGCGGACGTTGGCCAAAAGGAGGTCGAGCACGTCTTGCACGTACTCCCCGCCGCGCACCAAGCGCACGGGGGGGATGATAATGCCCTCCTGGTAGATCTCGCGCGAGTCGCTCGGCATGGAGCCGGGGCGCATGCCGCCCACGTCCGAGTGGTGCGCCCGCGTCACGGCGTAGCCAATTATCTCGTCTTCGATCGCGACTGAGGAGACGAGGGTTATGTCGGGCAGGTGAGTGCCGCCGGAGTAGGGGTCGTTCAAGGCGAAGACGTCGCCGGGCTCGGGTTCCTTCTCCATCACCGCCGCCACCGCCTCGGGCATCGCGCCGAGGTGAACGGGGATGTGCTCGGCCTGGGCGACCATTCTTCCCTCGGCGTCGAAGAGCGCCGCGGAGCAGTCGCGCCGCTCCTTGATGTTCGAGGAGTAGGCGCCCCGAATGAGGACCGCCCCCATCTCCTCGGCCACGCCCGAGAGGGCGCTCGCCAGCACGGAGAGGGTTACGGGATCTAGTTTTCCGTTACTACTCATTGTTCTTCTCCAGGATCAGGTTGCCCACCTCGTCCACCGCACCCCGCCAGCCGGGGCGCACGACGCAGGTGGATTCGGCGAACTCCACCACCGCCGGTCCCTCGACCTCCGAGCCTGCGCCCATTCGGTCTCGGTCGAGTACCGGAACCTCTCGCCACTCGCCATCGAAGTTGGCCTCGCGGCGTCCGGTCTCCGCGTCGCCTTCGGGCTCCGGCTCCCTGAGCTCGGGTTTCTCCACCGGGACGGTCGCCGTGAGCCGCAGGTTGACCAGCTCGACGGGCTCCTCCTCCATGCGGTATCCGTAGCGGCGTTCGTGGGCGGCGTGAAACCGTTCCGCCAGCTCCCCCAGGTCGTCGGCGTCGACCATCAGCTCGAAGGACTGGCCTCCGTAGCGCAGGTCGGCCCGGCGGTGGAACTCCGGTGAGTCGAGGTGATCGGCGGCCGTGCTCTCCATGTCCTCGAAGGCGTCCTCCAGTCGATTGGACTTAATTTCGTCGAGGCTGGAGAGGAGCGGGGTCACGTAGTCCCGCCTGAGGTCGGAGACGGCGAGGCCCAAGGCGCTCAAGACGCCGCTAGCGCGGGGGACGAGCACTGTCTGCATGCCGAGTTCCTCGGCCAAGGAGCAGGCGTGCAAGGGTCCCGCGCCACCGAAGGCGACCAGGGCGAACTCGCGGGGATCGAGGCCCTTCTCCACACTGATCACGCGCAAGGCCCCGACCATCTCCGTGTTCGCGACCTGGACGACCCCAAGCGCCACGTCCAAAGGCTCCATGCCCAGCTCGTCGCCTATTCGTTTTAGGGCTTCTTCAGAGCGCTCGCGGCTCAGCGTGACCTCGCCGCCCAGAGTGGCTTCGTCCTGCAGGTAGCTCAAGAGAAGGTTGGCATCCGTTACCGTAGGATCCTCGCCGCCCATGCCGTAGGCGGCGGGGCCGGGGTCGGCGCCGGCCGAGTGGGGGCCGACACGTAGGGCGCCCCCGCGTCCACCCAGGCGATGGAGCCGCCGCCGGCGCTGACGGTATGCACGTCCACCATGGGTAGCTTGATCGGCACCCCCGCGATCGCCGCCTCTGTGGTCGTCAGCGCCTCGCCGTTCAGGATCGTAGCCACGTCCGAGCTCGTCCCTCCCATGTCGAAGGTGAGTAAATTCTGGTAGCCGCTGGCCTTTGCGACGTAGGCCGCCCCGACCACCCCACCCGCCGGGCCGGAGAGGACGCAGGCGGCGGCGCCCCGGGCGGCGACCTCGAGCTCTATCACCCCGCCTGAGGACTGCATCACCAGCGGGGCCGGCATCCCGGCCCCCTCTACCTCTTCGTCGAGGTTCCTCAGGTAGGCGGCGAGCTTGGGGCCGAGGTAGGCATCCGCGGCCGTCGTCGAGGACCGTTCGTACTCTCGAAACTCTGGGAGGACCTCGCTCGAGGCGAGACGTGCACGTCGGGCAACTCCTCGCGCAAGACTTCGCCCACGCGCCGTTCGTGCTCCGGGTGCATAAAGGCGAAAAGCAGGCAGACCGCCACGGCCTCGACCTCCGCCTTCTTCAGGGCGGCGACCACCTTCTCCAGGCTGTCCTCGTCGAGGGGTTCGGCCTCACCGCTTGGGCCCATGCGCTCGCGAACGGTGAAGCGCAGGTCGCGGGGGACGAGGGTTGGGGGGCGGTCCTGGGTTAGGTCGTAGAGGGAGGGGCGGTCCTGGCGGCTGATTTCGAGCACGTCCCGAAAACCTTCCGTGGTGACCATAGCGGTCCTGGCGCCCCGGCGTTCGAGGAGTGCGTTGGTCGCCACCGTCATCCCGTGGGCGAAGGCAGCGACGTCTTCAGCCTTTGTCTCCGCCGCCCGGATACTATTCATTACCCCCTCGGACTGGTCCTGCGGGGTAGAGGGAACCTTCGCCGTCAGCATGTCGCCGTCGGCTCCGCCGAGCGCGACGAGGTCGGTGAACGTGCCGCCTACGTCCACCCCAAGCCGTAGATTGTTCATCAGGAGACCACTATCCTTTCTAGCCCTGTTCGGCGACGGTCTGGCGCTCCCCCGACCGCTCGGACGCGAACTCGCCGCCCCGGAACGTCTCGGCGGCCACGAACACGGAGACGAGGGTTATGAGGCACAGGATGACTATCCACGCGACCACCGGCCAGTAGGAGCCGCCCGTGGCGCCGACCAGGTAGATGCTGATGAGCGGCCCGGCCCCGCCGCCGATGATGGAGGCCAGTTGGTAGCCGATAGAGACCCCGCTGTACCGGACCCGCGTGCTGAAAAGCTCGGCGAAGTAGGCGGACATCGGGCCGTAAACCGAGGCGTGCGCGACCGAGAGCGCGATTATGCTGGCGAGCACCACGAGGATCGTTGACCCTGTTTGGATCATAAGGAAATAAGGGTAGGCGATGATCAACAAGAGCACCGTGCCTGCCAGGTAGACTGGTCGCCGACCGATGCGGTCTGAGATCACACCGGAAAGCGGGATGGTAAGGAGTTCGACGGCGGAGGCAAGCATGACCCCCAACAGTATCGTCGACCTCGGCAGACCTAAAGTCCTGGTCGCATAGTCGAGTATGAACACGGTGAAGACGTAGAAGCCTCCGTCGCTGGCGACGCGCACCCCGATCGCCAACAGAACATTCTTCGGGTAGTTACGGAAAACGTCCATTATCGGCATCTGGGCTTCGGTCTGGCTCTCCTGAACCTCGCTGAACGACGGGGTCTCGAGGAGGCGCAACCGGATAAAGAGCCCGACGCCGACCAGGATGATGCTCAACAGGAACGGTATGCGCCAGCCCCAGGCCAAAAACTGCTCGTTGGGAAGGAACGACACCGCGCCGAAGACCCCAGTAGCGAGGAGAAGTCCCGCCGGAACGCCCATCTGGGGCCAGCTCCCATAGTAGCCTCGCTTGTCCTCGGGGGCATACTCCACGGCCATCAGGGCTGCGCCCCACTCACCGCCGACGCCGAGGCCCTGGACTACGCGCAACAAAACAAGCAGTACTGGGGCCAGGAGCCCGATCGACTCGAACGTGGGCATCAAACCGATCAAGAACGTCGCTATACCCATCATGTTCAGCGTGAGGACGAGCATCGCCTTGCGACCGAGCTTGTCGCCGAAGTGGCCGAAGATTATGCCGCCAAAGGGACGGGCCACGAAGCCGACCGCGAAGGTAGCCACAGACGAGAGGGTGGCGGCGAGCGGGCTGAATTCCGGGCTGAAGAACAGTTGGCCAAAGACCAACGTGGCCGCCGTCCCGTAGATGAAGAAATCGTACCACTCGATGGCGGTTCCTATAAAGCTCGCGCCGAGCACCTGTTTGATGTCCGACGTCTGGACGGCGTCTTGCCTATCCGACCTGTCCATGCTCACCTCCTAAAATCGCCCCAAAGGGCGTTCCCTCTTCCCACAGGAATTGTAAAGGCTGCCGGCCTTTCCCGCCGCTTTGGCCCGCCAGAAAAACCTCGTGGCGAGAACCGAAGATCTCAATCGGACCCGAGAAGCTCCCCGACCACCGCCCTGGTCATCTCGTCCGTCGTCGCGACGCCTCCGAGGTCGCGTGTCCTCGTGCCGCCCACTATGGCGGCTTCGAGCGCGTCGAGAACGCGCTGGCTGGCTCCGGTGTGACCGGCGTGTTCGAGGAGGAGTGATGCGGCCCAGATCGCCCCGGACGGGTTCGCGACGCCCTGTCCCGCGATGTCGGGGGCCGAGCCGTGGATCGGCTCAAAGAGCGAGGGGAATCGCCGGTCGGGATCCAGGTTGGCGGAAGGCGCTATCCCGATCGATCCCGAGACGGCAGCGGTAACCTCCGAGAGCAAATCTCCCAGGAGGTTCGAGCCGACGATCACGTCGAAGTCCCGTGGGCGGAGGACGATCCGGGCGGCCAGGGCATCCGCATGCATGAGCGAGGCTTCCACGCCGGGGAACTCGCTCCCGACCTCGCGGAAGATCTCGTCGAAGAACGGCATGGTTATGCTGATCCCATTGGACTTGGTCGCCCCAACGAGGATGCCCCGCCTCTCTTTGGCCAGCTCGTAGGCGTAGCGGACGACCCGCTCGACCCCGCGCCGGGTGAAGATGCTCTCCTGGATGGCCATCTCGTACGGCGTCCCCACGTACATCCGGCCGCCGGCGTCGGAGTACTCGCCCTCGGTGTTCTCCCGGACCACGGTGATATCCAAAGCGCCGGGCTCCGAGAGAGGGCTCTCGACACCTCTCAGGAGACGGGCCGGGCGCAAGTTTACGTACTGGTCGAAGCCGCGCCGGATCGGGAGTAGAAGCCCCCAGAGTGAGACGTGGTCGGGCACCGTGGGCCACCCGACGGCGCCGAGGTAGATGGTGTCGAACTCTTCGAGTGTTTCGAGCCCGTTCTCCGGCATCATCCGCCCGTGCTCCAGGTAGTATCCGCAGCTCCAGGGAAACTCGGTAAAGTCGAGTTCGACCGAGGGGTCCAACTCGCTCGCCGCTTCGAGAACCCGCATCCCGGCGCCGACGACCTCCGGCCCGATACCGTCCCCGCCGATCACGGCTATCCTGGTCAACCCCGGCTCCTCACGACCGTTCGCGGGACTGGGGCCCTCCCGACTCGGCCGCTGGACTGTCGCCCTCGGTGATACCGATTCGCTCCTGCCCTCCCTCGCGCAGGTGCTTGAGCATCCCTCCGGACAGCAGGACCTCCCGTTCGCGGGGAAGGAGGCGGGCTTCGAGCGGTATCTCTTTGCCGTCTTTACTCCTGGCTACGAGCTCCGTCTCCCTGGATGCGACCGTCTCCCGAACGCCTTCCATCTTCCACTCATCGCCCCGGCTCACCTTCTCGTAGTCGTCCTCGTCGGCGAAGACGAGCGGCAGGATGCCCTGGCCGATGAGGTTGCGGCGGTGGATGCGGGCGAAGCTCCTGGCGACGATGGCCCGGATACCCAGGTGTAGCGGGGAGATCGCGGCTTGTTCACGACTCGACCCCTGCCCGTAGTTGTGGCCGCCGACGACGAAGCCGCCGCCCCACTGCAGCGCCCGGTCGTGGAACTCCGGGTCCTGGCGGTGGAACATGTACTTCGCGCACTCGGGGATGTTCGACCAGAGGCTCATCCCAAGAGCGCCGTCCGGGGCCATGTCGCCGGTCGAGACGTCGTCCCCTACCACGATCACGACGCGGCCTTCCAGGTTCTCGGGGAGTGGATCGCCCTCGGGCGGGGGGACGATGTTCGGGCCGCGCAAGATCTCGACGCTTCGCGCCTCCTCGGGCGACGGCGGGGCCAGGATGTGGCGGTCGTCTACCCCTGGGTTGGAGGGTGCGGGCTCGATGTCCGGCGGTCCTCCCAGCTCGCGCGGGTCGGAGATCTCGCCTTCCAGCGCCGTCGCGGCGGCGGTCGCCGGGGAGCAGAGGTAGACCTCGTCGCCCGGCGTTCCGCTGCGGCCCGGAAAGTTGCGGTTGAAGGTCCTCACTGAGGGCTCGCCGCTGACCGGGGCCTGGCCGACTCCGATGCAGGGGCCGCAGACGGGCTCGAGCATCCGCGCGCCGGCGGCGACGAGGTCCCCGTATACTCCACCCCTGGAGATTATGTCGAGGATCTGCCGCGAGCCGGGCGTTACCGTCATCTCGATGGAGGGGTGGACGATACCGTTCTTGAGCACGGCGCCGACAACGGCCAGGTCCTCATAAGAGGAGTTCACCGAGGAGCCGACGCAGACCTGGACCGTCTTCGTACCGGCCACCTCGCGCACCGGCACGACGTTGCCCGGGGAGTGCGGTTTGGCTATTAGCGGCTCGAGTTCGGAGAGGTCTACGACTTCTACCTCATCGTAGGCAGCGTCGGGATCGGCTACGTACGGCATGTAGTCGTCCTCGCGTTCCTGGGCGGCGAGCCATTCGCGGACTCGCTCGTCGCTCGGGAAGACGGCGGCGGTTGCGCCGAGTTCGGTGATCATGTTGCAGATCGTGCCCCGATCCGTAACCGAGAGGGCCGCGACATCCTCTCCCGTGAACTCAAAGACCCTACCCTGGCCCCCGCGCACCCCGTAGCGCCGCAGGAGCTCCAGGATCACGTCTTTGGATTGCACCCAGTCGGGGAGTTCGCCACGCAGCTCGACGCCGACGACCTTCGGGCACTCTAGAGAGAAGCCGTACCCGGCCATGGCGGCGGCCACGTCGAGCCCTCCCGCTCCGATCGCCAGCATCCCGACGGCGCCGGCCATGGTGGAGTGCGAGTCGGCGCCGACGAGGACCTCGCCGGGCCTGGCGAAACGTTCGAGGTGGACGTAGTGCGAGATGCCGTTTCCGGGGCGGGAGTAGTGGATGCCGTAGCGCGCCGAGAACGATTGCAGGAAGCGGTGCTCGTCCATGTTCTTGTCGTCGATCTGCAGCACGTTGTGGTCGACGTACATAACCGCGAGCGGGACGTCGATACGCTCTACCTCCAAAGCCTCGAACTGGAGTGCGGTCATGGACCCGGTTGCGTCCTCGATCAGGATCTGGTCCACGGCCAGGTCTATCTCCTCGCCGGGGATGAGGTCCCCGGCAGACAGGTGACCGGCGAGCAGTTTCTGGACGAGGTTCCGCGGCTCTGCCATGCTCTCTCCCCTTCTACCGTGCGCGAGCAAGGCCATTATAGAGGCAGCCGCTCTACCGGGAAGACCGCGCCCCGTGTACCCTCCTACCCGTGGACCCTGAACTTGACCTCGGAACGCGGCGGCTCTACCTGTCGGCGGCGCTGACCACGTGGGCCGCGCGGAGCATCGGGAGGCGCGTCGCCGCCGGTAGCGGCGCGGGGGATCTCCTGGCACTGGCCCGGGATATCGGCGCACAGACGGAGCACGTCCAGCGCGTTCACCGCCTCTCCTTCGAGCCACCCTATCCCGGCGTCACGGCGGGACCGGAGACGGTTCGCGGCGGCCTGCGTCTCTTGCTCGCCTGCCGCGTCTTCGGCCGCGACGGAGGACCACTCGGGGTGGTCTTTACAACCCTCATCCCCAGCCGGCCTCCTCTAGTCTCGGTCGCGCCCGCCGGGACGTACATTCCAGAAGAGTGGTTGCCGCCGGGAGGAACACCCTGACACGGCGGCAGCCGCTTTCGGGCGACCCTACGGCCGCGGGATGCTCAACACGAAGAAGGGCTCCATCCCGTACCTACCCGTCGAAGAACTCCGCGTTGTTGACCAGCAGGCGGTCCCTGGGGGCCTTCGAGACCGAGGTCGGGGTGCGGCAACTTGGCGCTCCTCCTCACTTGGAGCACTTTGGCTCTGAGGTAGTCGTCCGAGAGTCGCAGCTTGACGATCCGCTCCGGAGATTCGTCGCCGAAGGCCGGATTATTCTCCCGCGTCACGGCGTTGTCCACCGAGTAGAGGGTGTTGCCGTTCAGGAACTCCAGCCCGTCGGCGTTGCCGACCTGCTTGGGGATCACCCCTCCAATCGTAACGATCTCCCTGGCCGCTGGATTACCGGGCGGAGGCGTCATACGGTAGAGCGCGCCGTTGTTCAGGCTATCGAAGATGATGAACTCGCCGCCGGGCGTGAACCTGATGGCGTTGGCTTCCACCGGGTTGTTAGTCCTGGTGCTCTTTGTGTAGTCGACGTCGTTGTTGTCCGTCGGGTCGTCTAGCATGATGATATCGGGAGTGCCCGTGCCAGTCTCGATCTGCTCCTCGGTGACCCTGTAGATAAACGCGAGGTTGGAGTCCGTGAAGTAGACGTCGCCGTTATTCGGGTCTATGTCCACGTCGTTGATGAAGCTTGTCGGAGGGTGTCGAACTGGGCTATCTTCTTCCCGCTCGGGAGAGCGTAGACGTGGAGTTGGCCGGAGTCACCGCCCGCTATGTACAGGCGGCCTCTTTATCGAAGTTGAAGCCTTCGGTCTGGGTGCGGTCGTCGGGCTCTCCGGTGCCGTCCTCGCCGGGCCTCATAAAGACCCTCGCCCTGCCGTCGAGCCTCTCTCCGTCGAGCTTCGCCTTGTAGACCCTGCCGTCGGGATTGGACGAGCCGCCGTAGAAAGCGTTCGTTTGCCTGTCGTAGATTACACTCTCGGGGCTGTGACGGGGACCTCGTACCTCCGCACGTTGTCCCCGTCGCGCTTCTCTTTGCGGCGCCGAGGCCGACGCCGCAAAGAGAAGCGCGACACTAAAGCCGAGCAGCGTCGCCGCGAGCGCCGCCATCCTGAGGCGGTTGAACCCTGCCATACCCTCTCTGCCTGTCATGCATGTCTCCTCCTCGATCCAGCCGCCGGAACGGCGCCTCGCCGGGCCGCAACAAATCGTTCTCTGGGGATTGGGGCCCGGTCCCCAACAGATCCGCATAGTTTACAAGCACATGCGCGCTATGGATAAAAACACCTTACAAATTTCGCGTGTGTTTCGCGTGCGCGATCCGCGCCGCGGGCGGCACGACGCGAACGTGTAGGGGGCCTACCAGCCTTCTCCGGTGTGCTCTCCCAGGGTCGGCGGGGGGCGACGGATCGAGAGCCGCTCCCCGTCCATCAGGATAGGCGAGGCGAGCATCTTTAGCATTCCCGCCGCCGGATGCTCGACGTCTTGCAGGATGCTCGAACTCAACACGTGCCCGTCGGAGAACACGTCCGCGAGCGTGTTGACCGGACCGATGGGCACCCCGGCGCTCCGGACCTCCTCCACCCACTCGTCCGCGGTCTTTTTGGAGAACTCCTCTTGCAGGACCGCGACCAGCTCTTCGCGGTTAGCTACCCGGTCGGGATTCCTGGCGAATCGTTCGTCGGTTGCCAACTCCTCGCGGTCCAAAGCCTTGCACAGGTTCTCGAACTGGGCATCGTTGCCGACGGCCAGCGCGATCTTCTTGTCCGAGGCGTCGAAGGTCTGGTATGGGACGATCGAAGGGTGGGCGTTGCCCATTCGTCCTGTCTCCTCGCCGGAGACGAGGTACTCCTGGGCGCGGTTAGCAAGCCAGGAGAGCTGGCTCTCGAAGAGCGGAACCTCTATGCGCGCTCCCTCGCCCGTAGTATTCCGCCGGTGCAGGGCGGCCAGGACCGCCATCGCCGCCTGCAGGCCGCAGACCATGTCCGCTATGGCCACGCCGACCTTCGTCGGTTCGCCGTCGGGGAAGCCGGTGATGCCCATGATCCCGCCGCGCGCCTGCACGAGGAAGTCGTAGCCCGGCCTCTCCTCGTCCTCGCCAGGACCGAAGCCCGTTATGGAGCAGTACACGATGTCGGGGTTCGCCTCCTTCAAGCTCTCGTAGCCCAGCCCCAGCTTCTCCAGCGCCCCCGGCGCATGTTCTCGATCAGGACGTCCGCGCCGGCCGATACGCCCATCCCGGAAGGATGGTGGCCGCCGGAGGAGCCGCGGGATTAAAGCGGCTCCTCCGGTCGGCGGCAAGGTCAGCCGCCTGAGGCTGCGCGCCGGCGAGCTGGTCGCCGACCGCGGATACGACCACGACAAGTATCGCCGGGTGCCCGGCGGGCGGTCGTCACAGGCGGACGTAATCGGCCATGCGCGGGTGGTCGAAGATCATCGTCTCCTGCATGGTGAGCTCGCGGCCCTTCCCCGCCTCCCGGGCGCGCCGGTACATGGCGAGCGCGATCGCGACATCGACGAAGGCGAGCCCCACGGCGTTGAAGTAGACGCGCTCGTCGTCCTTCTCCCGGCCCGGCTTGTCGCCCGCGACGACCTCAGTGAGGTCCCCGTAGACATCGGCATCGTCCAGCTCGCCGTCTTTGTACATAAGGCTGAGGGTCTGCGTGCGGTGCTTAACCGTTTCCCAGTCGTCGCACACGATCTTCTCGCACTGCTTTGCCACCGCGTACTCGTCCTCCCAGCCACCGATGTGGCTGTAGAAGGATCCCGGCTTCATCCAGGCAGCCTTCAGCAGCGGAGCCTGCGCGCTCGTCGCGGTGACGAGGATGTCGGCTCCGTCCATGGCACAGGCGCCGTCGGTGTCGGCCGCCACGAACTCCATGTCAGGGAGAATGGGTTCGAGCTCGCGCACGAACTGGTGCTCCTCTTCGGAGGTCTTCGCCGAGACCCGGCATTGCACCAGAGAGGGACGGACCGTCTTCATGGCCAGCAGGTTCATCTTGGCTTGTTCGCCGCTGCCGATGAAGCCGATCACGCGAGCTTGCTCCGGCGCGAAGTGCTTCGCGGCGAGCGCCGCCATCGCCCCGACACGGATGTTGGACGCGAGCGTCCCCTCGAGCACCGCGAACGGAAACCCCTTCTCGATCTCCGAGAGGACGAACAGCGCGGTTAGATTCTGGAGGCCGAACCTCGGCACGTTGGGCGGGAAGACCGATACCCACTTCATGCCGCAGACCCCTCCGCCCGCAGCGTCGCCGGGAGACAGTTGATCCGCTCCTGCGTCTCGTCGTCGAAGATCTGAACGATCTTCTCCGGGAAGAGCACGTCGCCGTTGCGGTTGGCGAGCAGCGCCGACTCGGCGGCCTCCACGGCCAGACGGAAATCCAGGCAGCCCGCCTCCAGCAGGTCCTCCTGAGACAGGTGGGTCAACCGGATCGCGTGCCGATCCTCGCTCATTTGCTCGGCCGGGCCGGCCACTCAACGACCAAGGGTAAGCGCGCGCGGGCAGCGCCACAAGCATTGCGCTCTTGGGGTACGTCCGGGTCGAGACTCCCGCTTGATCTCTTCGCTCGACATCTCTGCCTCCTCCTTTATCAGCTCCGGCCGGTGCGCGAGCGTCGAGCCAGCCGGTTTCGCCGGGTCACGATAGGCGATCATCTTCTATACCGCCCGCAGCTTGTTATAAAGCCTTTGGGACAAGGGCGAAATCCCCACTTATACAGCGCGGCAGTTTAGCACATATGCCCAGTGTCGCAAACTACACCGGGCACGGTACTGCTGTGCGGCTTCCTTTACCGGAAGCGGGAAAGGACGACATCGGCCGAGAGGCGTTCGTGGTGCCACCGGTGCCCACCACCTCTCCTTCGATCCCCCTATCCCGGCGTCACGGCCGGCGTGGAGACCGTCCGGGGCGGCCTCCGGATCTTGGCTCGCCTGCCACGTCTTTACTAGCGACGGGGAGCCGCTCGGGGTGGTCTTTACGACCCTCATCCCCAGCCGGCCTCCTCTGGTCTCGGTCGCGCCCGCCGGGACGTACATTCCAGAAGAGTGGCTGCCGCCGGGGGGAACACCCTGACCCGGCGGCAGCCGCTTTCGGGCGACTCTACGGCCGCGGGATGCTCAACACGAAGAAGGGCTCCATCCCGTCCCCGTCGAAGAACTCCGCGTTGTTGACCAGCAGGCGGTCCCTGGGGGCCTTCGAGACCGAGGTCGGGGTGCAGAACTTGTTGCTCTTCTTCACATCGAGCACCCTGGCCGTGAGGTAGTCGTCCGAGAGGTGCAGCTTGACGATCCGCTCCGGGGACTCGTCGCCGAAGAGCGTATTCTCCTCCTTCGTTACGGCATTGTCCACCGAGTAGAGGGTGTTGCTGTCCAGGAACTCCAGCCCGTCGGCGTTGCCGACCTGTTCGGGGTCACCCCTCCAATCGTAACGATCTCCCTGGCCGCCAGATTACCGGGCGGCGGAGGCGTCATACGGTAGAGCTCCATCATCGCCGTTGTTCAGGCTGTCGAAGATGATGAACTCGCCGCCTGGTGTGAACCCGATGCCGTTGGCTTCCAGTTCGTTGTTGGTCCTGGTGTTCTTTGTTGCGTAGTTGACCTCCGGCGCCAGCGGGATGATCTCGGGAGCGCCCGTGCCGGTCTTGATCTGTTCTTCCTCGGTGACCCTGTAAATGGACAGCTCCCTTGGAGTATGGAGTCCGTGAAGTAGACGTTGCCATTGTTCGGGTCGATGTCCACGTCGTTGATGAAGCTTGCCGGGAGCCGTGTCGAACTGGGCTATCTTCTTCCCGCTCGGGAGATCGTAGACGTGGAGTTGGCCGGAGCCACCGCCCGCTATGTACAGGCGGCCCTCTTTATCGACGTTGAAGCCTTCGGTCTGGGTGCGGTCGGGGGTTCTTTCGCCGTCCTCGCCGGGCCTCATAAAGACTCTCGCCCTGCCGTCGAGCCTCTCCCCGTCGAGCTTCGCCTTGTAGACCCTGCCGTCGGGATTGGACGAGCCGCCGTAGAAGGCGTTCGTCTGCCTGTCGTAGATCACGCTCTCGGGGCTGTCGACCGGGACCTCATACCTCCGCACGTTGTCCCCGCCACGCTTCTCTTTGGCGGCGTCGGCCTCGGCGCCGGCCGCGAAGCTTAACACTAAAGCGCCGAGCAGCGCCGCCATCCTGAGGCGGTTGAACCCTGCCATACCCTGCCATACCTCTCTGCCTGTCATGCATGTCTCCTCCTCGATCCAGCCGCCGGAACGGCGCCTCGCCGGGCCGCAACAAATCGTTCTCTGGGGACCGGGCCCGGTCCCCAACAGATCCGCATAGTTTGCAAGCACATGCGCGCTATGGATAAAAACACCTTACAAATTTCGCGTGTTTCGCGTGCGCGATCCGCGCCGCGGGCGGCACGACGCGAACGTGTAGGGGGCCTACCAGCTCTTCTCCGGTGTGCTCTCCCAGGGTCGGCGGGGGCGACGGATCGAGAGCCGCTCCCCGTCCATCAGGATAGGCGAGGCGAGCATCTTTAGCATTCCCGCCGCCGGATGCTCGACGTCTTGCAGGATGTCCGAACTCAACACGTGCCCGTCGGAGAACACGTCCGCGAGCGTGTTGACCGGACCGATGGGCACCCCGGCGCCCCGGACCTCCTCCACCCACTCGTCCGCGGTCTTTTTGGAGAACTCCTCTTGCAGGACCGCGACCAGCTCTTCGCGGTTAGCTACCCGGTGGGGGTTCCTGGCGAACCGTTCGTCGGTTGCCAACTTCGCGGCCCATCGCGCGGCACAGGTTCTCGAACTGGGCATCGTTGCCGACGGCCAGCGCGATCTTCTTGTCCGAGGCGTCGAAGGTCTGGTATGGGACGATCGAAGGGTGGGCGTTGCCCATTCGTCCCGTCTCCTCGCCGGAGACGAGGTACTCCTGGGCGCGGTTAGCAAGCCAGGAGAGCTGGCTCTCGAAGAGCGGAACCTCTATGCGCGCTCCCTCGCCCGTAGTATTCCGCCGGTGCAGGGCGGCCAGGACCGCCATCGCCGCCTGCAGGCCGCAGACCATGTCCGCTATGGCCACGCCGACCTTCGTCGGCTCGCCGTCGGGAAGCCGGTGACGCCCATGATCCCGCCGCGCGCCTGCACGAGGAAGTCGTAGCCCGGCCTCTCTCGTCCTCGCCAGGACCGAAGCCCGTTATTGAGCAGTACACGATGTCGGGGTTCGCCTCTTTCAAGCTCTCGTAGCCCAGCCCCAGCTTCTCCAGCGTCCCCCGGCGCATGTTCTCGATCAAAACGTCCGCCCCCGCCGCCAGTTTCTTCACCTTCTCGAGGCCATCAGGGTCTTTGAGGTCCACGCCCGCGGACCTCTTGTTGCGGTTTACCGAGAGGAAGTAGGCTGACTCGCCGCCGGCAAAGGGCGGCCCCCAGTGGCGGGTGTCGTCGCCGCGCTCGGGGTGCTCGACCTTCAGGACGTCCGCCCCGAGGTCCGCGAGCATCATCGTCGCGTACGGACCGGCGAGGACCCGCGAGAGGTCTAAAACCCTTACGCCTTCGAGCGGGAGCACTACGCTACGGGACCGTTGATGAGGAAGAGGGCCCGGACTGCACCGTCTCGTGGAGCCAGAACGTCCCCTCGCCGACAGAGGCGTGAACGTGCTCGCGCAGCTCTTCCTGCTCTCTGTTCGGCGAAAGATCCAACATGCTCACAACTCCTTCTCCGTAGCCCGTAGAGCGGGAATTATAACGGAGACCCCGGACCAGGAGGACTCGAACTCCGCCGCTTCTTTGCGCGAGAGCGTCGCCCACGGGTCTCGGATACCTGGGCGTAGACCTCGCCATCGACAGAGAGCTCGGGCCCCTGGTCATGGAGGTCAACGCCCGACCAGGTCTGCAAGTCCAGAACGTAACCGGCGCCGGCCTGGCCGAGCGCCTCGAAGAGGTTGCCGGGTACCGCCGGAGCAGCCTCATCTAAAACCCTTTCCCCCAAAGCAGAGACCGCCGCGCCGCCGCTCCTCTCCCGTAGTCGCGCGTTGCTCTCCACGGCCCGCCGCTATAATCCTCACCAGGGCAAAGGGCAGAGGAGGAGAGAAGCATGACGCTGAACCTGGCGGTGCTGCTAGAGGAGAGCGCGAAGGAGAAGCCGGAGAAACCGGCCCTCATCCTCGACGGGCACGAGTTGACCTACGCCGAGATGAGCGACGCCGCGAAAAAGTTCGCGAACGCCCTCGCCGGTCTGGGCGTCGAACCCGGTGACAAGATCGCCTTGATGGTCCCGAACGTCCCCCGGTTCGCCATCGCCTACTACGGCATCCTTAACACGGGCGCCGTCGTCGTTCCCCTGAACGTGCTCCTCAAAGGTCCCGAGGTCGCCTACCACCTGAACGACTCCGACGCCGTGGTGCTCGTCGCCTGGGAGGGATTCCTCGAGGAGGCGCGAAAGGGCTTCGAGGAGGCGGAAGGGTGCGAAAAGCTCATCGTCGTCGAGGAGCCGGACGGTGAGGGCGCGCCGGAGGGGACGCACGGCTTCGACGAGCTCCTGGCGGAAAACTCCGCCGAACACGAGATGGCGCGGACCATGCCGGAAGATACGGCGGTCGTTATCTACACGAGCGGGACCACGGGCAGGCCCAAGGGCGCGGAGCTGACGCACTTCAACATGTTCTACAATGCCGTCTGCAACGCGGATAAGCTCCTCGGCCTGGGCGAAGACGACGTCGAGATCGCCGTCCTGCCCCTCTTCCACATCTTCGGCCAGACCTGCGTGCTGAACGCCGGCATCTACGCCGGCAACACCGTCGTCCTCGTTCCGCGCTTCGAGCCCGAGACTACCCTGAAAGCCATAGAGGAGGCGGGCGTCACCATCTTCACCGGCGTGCCGACCATGTACCAGTACCTTCTCCGCCACCCGGATCTCGACGAGTACGATACCTCTTCCCTGCGCCTCGGGGTCTCCGGCGGCGCGGCGATACCGGTCGAGATCCTCAAAGCCGTCGAAGAGAGGCTCGGCATCGTCGTTCTGGAGGGGTACGGACTCTCGGAGACAAGTCCGACGACTTGCTTCAACCGTTCCACCGGACAACGGAAGGTCGGCTCGATCGGGCTCCCCATCTGGGGGACCTGGGCGAGGGTGGTGGACGAAGAGGACGAGGAGGTCCCGCGCGGGGAGCGGGGGGAGTTGATCGTAAGAGGTCACAACGTCATGAAGAGCTACTATAAAAACCCCGAAGCGACCGCGGAGGCGATGAGGGGCGGCTGGTTTCACACCGGGGACATGGCGACGATGGACGAGGACGGCTTCATCTTCATCGTGGATCGGGTAAAAGACATGATCGTGCGCGGCGGCTACAACGTCTACCCGCGAGAGATCGAAGAGGTCATCTACGAGCACCCGGCGGTGGCCGAGGTCGCCGTCATCGGGACGCCGCACGAGGAGCTCGGCGAAGAGGTCCGGGCCGTCGTCGTCCTCAAGGAGGGCGAGTCCGCAACAGAAGAGGACATCGTCGCCTTCGTCAAAGAACGGGTCGCTGCCTATAAGTACCCGCGCTCCGTGACCTTTATGGACGACCTCCCAAAGACGGCGACCGGCAAGATCCTCAAGCGCGAGCTCACCGGCTCCGGCAAAGCGGAGAGCGACACGACCGCGCCGGCGCTAGGGACCTAAAACTACGACGACGAGGAGGTTGTTCAAGGCGTGCAGGATGCACGCGGTCCACAGCGAGCCGGTCTTCTTCATTGCCCAGCCGAAGACCATGCCGAAGACGAGCAAGCCCAGGATGTCCGTGGCGACGAGCGGCGTGGAGAAGTTGCCGAGGGCGAACCAGCCGGGGAAGTGAACGAGAGCGAAGAACGAGGAAGAAGTGAGATTGGCCTTCCAGAAGGCCATCGCCTGCCAGAGCTTGTTCAAGAGGAAGCCCCTAAAGAAGATCTCCTCGACCAGTGTTGCCGGGGACAGGATCGTAAATAGGACTACGGCGGGAGTGGCGCCGGCGATTCCCCCGTCCCCGACGATCTGGTCGAGCAGCACGTACCAGACCACGAAGAGCGTCCCGGTGAATGGTAGTACCCACGCGAAGCTCGCGCGAGGTTTGTTGATTCTCAAGAACGCCAGCACGGGCGCCCTCTCGACGTACCTCAAGTAGAGAACCACGGGCCCGACGAAGATCATGGCCCGGAGCGCCTCGTTGAGCGCGCCCGCGAGCGTGAGGTCCGAAAGGGTATCGAAGTCTAAGAGAGCTACGCGCAGCGACCATGTGAAGAAGGCGAACAACACGACGAAGAAGGCTCCGCTGCGGAGGCACCTCGTAATATCTGGCCGTCTCGGCTCCGCGGCCGTTCGCTTCATCTACCTCCCCCTTGCTTACATGCCGCTTGCTCGTGCCCTCGAGTAGATCCTACCGGGCCGATTCGCGACGTTCGTACTCTAAAAGTACGAACTCGCCCCTCCGGGGGCGTGATCTGGCGCAGAGCAAAATGGGGACGGCGCGAAGCTAGGGTATAGTTTGCGGCTGCGAGTGTCGGCTTGAACTAGAGAGAGGCGGGGTAGTACGTATGCCGCGGATGAAGGCGATTCAGGTTAACGAGTTCGGGGAGCCGGAGGTGCTAGAGCCTGTCGAAGTCGAACGGCCCTCCCCGGGCGAGGGTGAGGTCCTCGTCGAGATCGAATCAGCCGGGGTCAACTACGCGGACACGATGCGACGCCGCAACCAGTACGTCGAGCCTCAGGAGCTGCCCTTCACGCCGGGCTCGGAGATAGCAGGCGCTGTCGCCGAGGTGGGGAACGGCGTAGAAGACGTAAACATCGGCGACCGGGTGGTTACCCTGCTTGGTACGGGCGGCTACGCCGCATACGCTGTGGCGCCGGCCCAAAACCTCATCCCGATTCCCGACGGGATGGACTTCGACGAGGCCGCCGCCGTCCCCCTGCAGGGCCTCACCGCCTACCACGTGCTCGAAACCTCCGGCCAGCTCGAAGCAGGCGAGAGCGTGCTCGTACACGCCGCCGCTGGAGGCGTCGGCTACCTATCCGTACAAATGGCAAAGCTAATGGGCGCAAGCCCGTTAATCGCCACGGCGAGCACGCGGGAGAAGCTGGACCTTGCGAAGAATCTCGGCGCCGACGCACTCATAAATTACACCGAGGAGAATTGGCCCGAACAGGTGCGTGAAGCTACCGACGGTAACGGGGCGGACGTTATCCTGGAAATGGTCGGCGGGGACTTCCCACAGAAGAACCTCCAATGTCTGAACGTCTTCGGGCGGATGGTCGTCTTCGGGGCGGCGAGTGGGGACCGGGGAAGCCTCGTGCCCGCCGAGTTGATGAAGAAAAACCACTCCATCGTCGGGTTCTATCTACCCAACATCATGGCCCGACCCGAGCTCTTCGCTCCGAGCCTGGAGAGGATACTCGGCTGGATCTCCTCGGGCGATCTCAAGCTCAACATCGGCGCCCGCTACCCGCTCGAACAGGCCAGCGAAGCCCACGACGCCCTCGAAGGCCGCGAGACCACCGGAAAGATAATCCTGAACCCATAGAGAAGCGGGGGGGGGGGGGGGGGGGGGGGGGCCCCCCCCGCGGCCCCCCCCCCCCGCCGCCCAGGGGGGGGGGGGGGGGGGGAAAAAAAAAAAGACAATACAGACAGGAGGGCAACAGAGAGACAGACAGAAGGGGTGGGGGGGGGGTTGCGGGTGTTTTGTGGGGGG
>JAUJNO010000012.1:0-13359 GCA_030448125.1 Rubrobacteraceae bacterium
TGGACTTCAAGGTCAGCATAGACGAGCACGCCGACACCTACTCGATCGTCGCGGTACGCGGCGAGGTAGACCTCCACACGGCCCCGAAGGTCCAGTACGCTATAGAACGGGGTTCGGAAGGCGTGGAGGCGGTGGTGGTGGACATGGGCGGCATCGCGTTTATGGACTCTACTGCCCTCTCGACGTTCATGCGCGCCAAGGAGTCCCTGGAGAAGAAGGGCACCTCCTCCGGCTCACCGCCCCGTCGAAGGCCGTCGAGCGCATCTTCGCGGTCACGGGCTTCGGGGACTACTTCGACATCTACCCTTCGCGCCAGGCCGCCATCCCCGGGTAGAGAGCCCCGGACACCCGGGTACTCGAACCCACCGCGCCGTACGTACTAGAATCTAATTACTTATGATGACCGGAGTCAAAAGCATAGAAGTTCCGGAGCCTCTCGGGCGCCTCGGGGAGAGGTTCGAGGAGGCGGGGCGCGAGCTGTACCTCGTCGGCGGCTTCGTGCGGGACGCGCTCTCGGGGAGCATCGGCAAGGACGTGGACGCGACGACGGGGGCGCACCCCAAGGAGATCAAGAGGCTACTCGGGCCGGTCGCGGATCACCTGTGGACGGTGGGGGAGCGGTTTGGGACCATCGGGGCCAGAGTCGGCCCTTACGACGTCGAGGTCACGACGTACCGGACCGATCTCTACACGCAGGGGAGCCGGCACCCGGAGGTGAGGTTCGGAGAGAGCCTAGCCGAAGACCTGGCACGCCGCGATTTTACGATCAACGCCGTCGCCGCCGCCGCAGAGACGGGGGAGATACGTGACCCCTTCGACGGCAGGAAGGACCTCGAGTCCGGCGTGATCCGCCCGGTAGGAGACCCTGGACCGGATGCGCGACGACCCCCTGCGCATGCTGCGAGCGGTGCGCTTCGAGACGACGCTTTCGACCCCCGAGAAGCCGTTCGCGATGACGGCGGAGCTCGAGGCGGCGATAGGGGAGAATGCTCACTGGCTTGGGAGCATAAGCGCCGAGCGCATAAGGGAGGAGTTCGAGAAGATCCTGATCTCCGAGAACGTAGCTGTCGGCCTCCGCGCCCTCGTGCGCCTCGGTCTGATGCCCTACATAGTTCCGGAGTTCATGGAGACGCTGAATGTCGAGCAGGAGGCCGAGTTCCACCACAAGGACGTCTTCGAGCACACTCTTATAGTGACGCAGAACGTCGAGAACACCTCGATCCTGCGCAAGGCGGCGTTCTTCCACGACATCGGCAAACCGAGGACGCTCGTCTACGAGCACCGCTGCACCTACTGCGGGGCGAAGAGTACCGGAAGCGCGCGGGCGAGGGCGAGTGCGAGCACTGCGACGGACGAACCCTCCCCAAAAAGATCCACTTCTACGGCCACGAGAACGTCGGGGCCGCGATGGCGCGCAAGGCGATGAAGCGCCTCGCCTACCCGAAGGACGACACCGACGCCGTCGCCCACCTCGTCGCGAACCACATGCGCCCGATGGGCTACGCGGTGGGGCGCGACCCATGGAGCGACTCGGCCATAAGGCGCTTTATCCGCGACACGCACCTTGCCCGGGGCGACAGGGAGCTCGCTAACGTAGACCTGCTCCTCAAGCTCGCCCGGGCCGACATCACCGGCAGCGCCCCCAGAAGACGGCACATAGCCGAGGAGTCCTGGCGCAGCCTGAAGAGCCGCGTGGACGAGATACGGGCCCAGGACGCCGTGGAGAAGCTCGAGAGCCTGCTGGACGGCAACGATCTCATGCGTCTCTTCGGCCGTGGTCCGGGACGTTGGATCAAGCACGTAAAAGACTACCTGGAGAACGAGGTCGTCGAAGGCCGCCTTGCCCAGGACGACACCGAAAAGGCCCGGGCTTTAGCCGAGACCTACGCCCGCGAACACGACCTCTTCGAGGAGGAATAGAGAGCCCATGCGAAACTTCGATCCCCTCGTGCAAACGGATTGGCTTGCCGAACACCTGACGACCCGGACGTCCGCGTTGTGGACATACGCGGCTACGTGAAGAAGAGGTACATAGGTGACGGCCGCCAGGAGGCCGAGTACCTGCCCGCGCGCGATGAGTACGACGAGGCCCACATCCCCAAAGCCGTCTACGTCGACTGGACCCGCGACATTACCGACCCCGACGCCCCCGTCCCCGCCCAGGTCGCCCCGCCCGACCGTTTCGCCGCCCTGATGAGCTCTCTGGGCATCGGCGACGGCGCCCACATCGTCGTCTACGATCACGCCGGAGGCCAGTTCGCCACCCGCCTCTGGTGGGCGCTAACCTACTACGGCCACGAGCGCGTCTCCGTTCTCGACGGCGGCTGGAAGAAGTGGACCGCCGAGGGCCGCCCAACCACCGCCGAGGTCCCCGCTCCGGATCCCGCCACCTTCACCTCGCGTCCCCACCCCGAACAACGCGCCGATGCCGAAGAGGTGCTCGCCGCGAGCCGAGGACGGCAACGCCTTCATCCTCGACGCCCGCGACAGGGGCCAGTACACAGGTGCGGTGGCGCGGGGGAGGGCCGCGCCGGACGCGTCCCCGGCGCTAAACACCTCCACGCGGACACGCTGCTGAACCCGCACACTGGCACCTTCCGCCCGGACGAGGAGTTGGACGAGAAGCTACGCGAGGCCGGGGTGCCGGAGGACAAGGACGAGCCCATCGTCGCCTACTGCAACGGGGGCGTCGCGGCGACGGTACCGCTCTTCGTCCTGCATCGGCTCGGCTACAAGAACCTCGCCAACTACGACGGCTCCTGGAACGAGTGGGGGACGCGGGAGGACCTGCCCGTCGAAAGATAAAGAGCAGAAGGATGCTGACCGAACTGCTACGCGTGGACGCGGGCCGTCTTACCCAATGGCCGTCGACGAGGATTGGCGGCCCGACGAACAGCGTTTAGCCGAGGGCTTCAGCCCGCGCTGGAGGGATGGCCGGTTTCTTCTTCGCTTTCGTTGTGTTGATCCAGGATCGACGGTGATGTTTGCGGTTTAGGGCCTGAAACGACGGTGGCTGTGCCGGTGCTCGGTCTCTGCGAGGTTCTGCTGGCAACGCTCTATGAGAATTAGTAACGTACGAAGATGAAACCCTGGGCTCACGGCTCCTGGTCTTACCGCTCGATGTTGCTCGTAGCGGGTTGCGCGCTTGTGGTGGGGTTATGGGCCCGAGTGTATAGCCTCGGCTCTCCATCGAGGCAGGTATTCGACGAGGTATATTTCCCTACCTACGCCTACAACTACTTGCAGGGGATCCCTTTTCTCGACTTGCATCCTCCTCTGGGCAAGTTCGTTTTGGCCGCCGGCATTGCCCTCCTGGGGGATACACCCCTTGCCTGGAGATTGATGCCTGCTCTGTTCGGTTGCGCTTTGCTGGGGCTGGGGGCGGCTCTTGGCTGGAGCTACACGAAAGAGAGGGTAGGCGCGCTGCTGTTAACCGCTTTTATCGCCAGCGAGACGATACTGGTGGTCTACTCTCGGACGGGGCTTATCGATGGCATCCTTCTGTTCTTCATCCTCGCAACCGTGTTTACGGCTTTACGCGCCGAGCGGAGAGGTCAGGTCGTCTGGCCGGCCGTGCTGCTCGGTTTGTCCGTCGGCGTGAAGTGGGCGGCGCTCGGGGTGGTCGTGCCCGTGAGCTACGTCCTCTGGCGCAAGAAGCTGCTCAGGCCCTTCGTGGGTGGTTTGTTGGTCTCGCTGGTCGTCTACGTTCTTACAGTCTACGTCGGGGAGATCGTCGGCGGGACCAAGGACCCGTGGCAGGCATGGCTAGGAGTGTGGAAGTGGCATCTCTACGCTGCTAGCGGCATCGCCTTGCCCGTTACCCATCCCTGGGCCTCGCCCTGGTGGAGTTGGCCGCTCATGCTGCAACCGGTACTCTTCTTCCACGAAGCCGACGCGGCGGGCAGGGTGCTGACCATCGCGGCGATCGGCAACCCGATCCTGTGGTGGAGCAGCACGCTCGCCGTGGTTTTGAGCCTGGGCGAGCTGGTGCGCCGTAGGTTTGTCGCCAGGAAGCCTATAGCAGACCACCCACTCGTGCCGGTACTGCTGGGTTACGCGGCTCTTCTGCTGCCGTGGGTGCCGGGTACCCGAGTGGCGTTCCTCTACCATTACTTGCCTTCCTACGCCTTCGCCCTGTTGGCGTTGGTCTACTGGCTCTGCCGACTTTGGAAGCACCGGCCGTGGGTGGTCATCGCTTTCGCGGCTTGCGTGGTGGCAACCGCCCTGTTTTTTCTTCCCATGACGATGGCACTGCCCATGAGCCCGGAGAGTCTGCGGCGACGCGCGTGGCTGGAATCCTGGCTAGGAGGCTAGGCTCCCGGCCCCGAAGCAACTCGCCTCCTCGAGGTGTACGTCGCCCGGGTCTCCTATATCCCCGCCATCGCGTAGGATATTTCCTTGCGGTGCGCGATACCCTCATCCTCGGCGCCAAAAACGAAGACTAGTACGCCAGACTACAAGAACCTCGCCAACTACGGCGGCTCCTGGAATGAGTGGGGGACGCGGGAGAACCTGCCCGCCGAAAGGTAAAGCTCCTCCGAACCCGGAGTAACAACAATACTGCTCGAGCCTACCAGGTCGGCCCGGCCGCAGTGGCCGCGCTACCCGAACCTCGCCAGTACCCAAGGCCTGGGGCGCCAATACTCGACCAGTTGTTAAGAAATTTTAAGAAAAACGGAACAAAAATATACTTTAACGTTGACAGTGAGGGTTGGGGGTGAAAAAATACAGTGTGTAACAATAAGACTCTCATTTAGGAGGGAGGCAAAAATTGAAGAAACTAATATTATTGGCAACGGCGTTGGCGATAACGTTAATGATCGCTGCTCCCGCTGTGGCGCAGGTCGGTCAGGAGGCTGATCAGGACGGTGAGAGCGGCGAGGTCGACCAGTCGTTCACGGTCACCGGATCGGGCGGCAGCGCCAACCAGTGCGCGGCGCTCTTGGGAGGCGCCCAGAGCGGCAACTCGCAGAACCAGACCGGCGTCGTCCAGTCCGACGAGTCCGAGGCCGACGACTTCGAGTTCGATGAGGCCGGCTCCGACGTCGCCTTGAGCCCCGAGCTGGCCGAGGAGTGTGAGCAAATAATCAACCAGGCCGCCGCAGCTGCCACGACCCCCAAGGCTACACCAACGCCTGCTCCCAAGGCCGAGACGAAGGCCGCGGCTCCCAAGGCCGGGGAGAAAAAGACAGAGGCGAAGGCTGGCTCTACCCAGGCCAAGGCCGAGGCGAAGAAAGCCGAGGCGAAGAAAGCCGAGGCGAAGAAGGAACTGCCGAAGACCGGCGGCAGCGGCACGGCGTCGCTGTTCGCGCTGGGTGCTGGCGCGCTCCTGGTGGCCGGCGGCCTCCTGGCCCGCAGGATCTTCCGGTAAGCAGCCCTACCCGGAGAGAGTCATTATGCAGCGGCGTTCAGAAAGGTTTAGCCGATGAGGAAAGGTAGCTAGTAGGAGAAGCTCGTTCAAGCTCTCCGATCGCTCGTTTTGGCATAATGAACCGCTGCTTGACCGTGGATCAAGCCTAACGCGTACTGGTATGTATGGGTGCTCCCAAGGCGGCTTCGCCTGCTTCTCGGGCCGCCTCTATATCGTCCCAGCGCACGTCTTCCGAATCTCTGTGAAAGTTTAGAATGGTGCCCTTGTAGACGACCATCACGTACTCCGACTGGGCCCAGCTTAGGGCGTTTTGTCCGCCCCACACGAAACCTCGTACGTAGGTCGGTCTCAACTCGATTATGGAGTAGCCAAGGTCGTATTTGTTGTGGCCCGGATTGTTGATCTTACGACCGAAGAACTCCATCTTCGGGAAACCGGAAGGGTCGGGGGCCAGCCGGGCGATACGACGGTCCGCCTTTCCAAGAAAATCTATCGCGGGCCGCCCTGTGTAGTAGGGGATGGCGCCCGCATCGAATACGCCCACCGTGGCGTTGGGCTTGGTAAACCGCTCGATGGCCAGGGCTATGTTGACCCTTTCCTCGTTGACGCGTACGTCGGTGAAGTCGCGCAGCATCGCTATCTCCGGAAGGAAGCGGAGGTTCACCGACAAAAGCATCACCAGTACCAGCAAGCAGGCGAGAAACCCCGGAACGTGGCGCCTCAGAGAGGTCGGGGTACGAAGGAAGTACCCCCGTGCGACTGACGCCCCGGAGACGTGATGTTGCAGGGCCAGAAAGATTCCGTGCACTCCCAGCACCAGCATGATCGGCACAGCAGGCGAGAGGAGGCGCCAGTTTATCGAAACGTCTCCGCCGGCCCAAACCTGGTAGCACACCAGCGCGACGAAGATGCTCACCAGGAATAGTTTGTCCCTCCGAAAAGCGAATACTAACCCCGCTCCCACCACGATCAAGAGTACGGAGACCTCCTCCAAGAACGGTGTGACGAACTTGATCCCGTTCTCGATCCGGGAAGAGAGGGGTATGCTGCTTACCTTCAGGGTGTAGGTATTGGGCAGCCATTCACCATAGTAACCCCAGCGGAATAGCTCTTGCCCCGCGACAAAGGCAGCATACAGACCGACCATCGCGAGCAAGGAGTATAAACTCGGGCTGCGCTCCGACTTACGCGCGGCGAAAAACGCGTAGACGAAGATCGGAACGGCCAGAACCAGCGTGTCCGGTCTGGTAAGGAACGCCAGACCCAAGGAGAAGGAGAGCAACACACCCTGCGCCGGTCTTTGGTATGCGGCATACCTCAGCGCGGCCAAAACGCCAAGCGACAGGAGGACCGCCAGCAGTCCGGTTTCCATCCCCATCAAGGTCCAGTAGACCAAAGGGTAGTACGACAGCGCGCAAAGAAAGGCGAGGACCAAAAAGAGCCGACGGTAGCGCTCCTGCCCCGAAACGAGGTGTTCCGCTATCGACATTATGAGGGATGCGTTGACCAGCACGAAGACGATGCCCACGATCTGTACCGCTAGCACGGCGTCGACCTTATCGAACACGAGCGTCGGTAGCGACATGAGGAGGGTCATCAGGGGGTTGGTATAGCCTTCGACATACTCGCCGGGGTTCCAGACCAGCCCCGAACCGTGCGAGAGATTCCAAGCGTAACGCATGGAGATCATGGCGTCGTCGATCAAGCAGAAGTACCGCCTCCCGTCGATCCCGACGAACGAAGATTTGTAGATGAATGCGGAGGCCCAGACGACGAAACAGGTGCCGATGCCAACGATCGCGAAGGCGTATGCATTGCGTGACGCCCACCTCTCCGTAGTTTTGCTCAAGCGACCGTTAGTGAAGCTTTGATCGCTGACCTCTTTCGGCTCGAACGGCATGTCTTCAGTATGAAACAAAGGCAGGCTGGTCGCAAAGACCCTCTTCCATCTCCTGACGCCGCATTATCTCGAAGAACATGGCCAAGCTATACCAAGACCCCACGCGCTACCACTGGTAACCGGACGGATGATAGAGCATAGTTCATACTGATTACGCCCGCGGCGACCCGGAGCCGCAGTGGCGGAAGAAGCCGCGGGCATCCTCGACCGTGACCGCGGACAGCGCCCGGTGCGTGGCCTCGAAGAGCGCCGCGAGCGTCCTGGCCTTCCCCTTTCAGCTCGCCCCGCCGAGCGTAGCACTTGGCGGGCAACGCGCGATGTCTCATTGCCCCTACTATTTGTTGAAGATTGTTAAGAAAAGTAAAACAATCTGCATTTAAGCGTTGACAGTGTGAAACGTTGGTGGAAGAATGGAACTGTAGTGGAGTAGACTCTTTTGTGAAGGAGGGGCAACAGTTGAAGAAGTTAATGTTGTTAGCGGCGATGATGGCGATGGGACTGTTGGTCGCCGTGCCCGCCATGGCGCAGGTCGGCCAGGAGAACGAGCAGGATGGCGAGAGCGGCGAAGTCGACCAGTCGTTCACCGTCACCGGTTCTGGCAGCAACGGTAACTCGTGCACACCGCTCCAGGGAACCGGTCAGAGCGGCAACTCGCAGAACCAGATCGGCGTGACCCAGTCCGACGAGTCCGAGGCCGACGACTTCGAGTTTGAAGAGGCCGGCTCCAACATCACCTCGAGCGGTAGCAACTCGACGGAGTGCGTGCAGGAGGTCAACCAGGCCGCTTCCGCGGCAGCTGCCCCCAAGGCTCCGCCTCCGCCGCCCGCTCCGAAGGCTGCGCCGCCCGCTCCAAAGGCTCCGCCGCCCGCTCCGAAGGCTCCGCCCCCGCCGCTCGTGAAGGCTGAGACTCCTGGGGCCGTGGCCCAGGCTCCGCGCCCCCGCCGCCCCGCCGCCGCCCCCGCCGCCCCCGAAGATGGAGGCGAAGAAGGCCGAGGCGAAGAAGGCCGAGGAGAAGAAAGAGCTGCCGAAGACCGGCGGTAGCGGCACGGCGTCGCTGTTCGCGCTGGGTGCTGGCGCGCTCCTGGTGGCCGGCGGCCTCTTGGCCCGCAGGATCACCCGGTAAGGTAAGCACGAAGAGCTAACCTGGCTCTAACTAGAGGAGGCGGGCCCCTTCTGGGGTCCGCCTCTTTCTGTACTCCCGTTCCGGGGCCTCGAACGCTGTCGTATTCCGCCGATCTTGCTTTACCAAGCCGGTGACGCGAGCAGCCCCCTCGGTCTATCGCGACCACCCTTCTCAAGTCTCACCGTACTTTCCTCGGCTCGCGGCGACTAGAGCGCCTGCTACTCCACATTGAGATATTGAGATTTTTAAGAAAAGTAGATAAAACTATGCTTTGGATGTTGACACTGGGGGTTGTTGGTGAAAGAATACTGAACGTTATTGGAGACTCTCGTAAGGAGGGGTAGAGGTTGAAGAAGATGATGTTGTTGGCGGCGCTGCTGGCGATGTTGATCGTCGCGGCGATCCCGGCCATAGCGCAGGTCAGCCAGGAGACCGAGCAGGAAGGCGAGAGCGGCGAGGTTAGCCAGGATTTCTCGGCCACCAGCGAGGGCGACAATAGCAGCCAGTGTGCTAACGTTCAGGGCACTGCGAACACGGGCAACTCGCAGAATAATATCAACATCCTGCAGTACGCCTCCGAGGCGGACGACTTCGAGTTCGAGGAGGTCGGTGGCACGATCACCGTTAGCCCCACGAACACGTTTACCTGCAACACGCAGGTCAACCAGGCCGCTTCGGCGAGCGGTTAAGGGCTAACTCTACCCGGGCCGGCCACTCCCCATCGGGAGCGGCCGGCCCGGGCTTAACCGCCGGGAGGCGGGCCCCCTCGGGGGTCCGCCTCTTTCTTTCGTTGCGCCCTTTCTGGTCCCCACCGCGGTGTTGACTTCTTGTGTTCCAATCCCAACGTGAGACGTCTCCTGTTAGTTCTCGGGAAACGTCGGTTTGTCCGCGGCCCTGTCCCAGAAGTCTGACGTAAGCCACCGACAATGTTAAAAAACTTTAAGATAAGTAGGAATAAATCGTATTTTGAGTGTTGACAGCGAGGGTTGTTGGTGCAAGAATACCGGGAGTTATTAGAGGCACTCTCGTAAGGAGGGGTAGAGGTTGAAGAAGATGATGTTGTTGGCGGCGCTGCTGGCGATGTTGGTAGTCGCGGCGATCCCGGCCATAGCGCAGGTTAGCCAGGAGACCGAGCAGGAAGGCGAGAGCGGCGAGGTAGATCAGTCGTTCACCGTCACCGGCGAGGGCGACAACTCTAACCAGTGCGCGGGGATCCAGGGCGTCGCGAACACCGGCAACTCGCAGAGCAATATCAACATCCTCCAGTACGCCTCCGAGGCGGACGACTTCGAGTTCGAGGAGGTCGGTAGCACGCTCACCGTTAGCCCCGCGAACACGACCACCTGCGAGCAGCAGGTCAACCAGGCCGCAGCGGCCAGCGGCTAAAGGCGAGTTCTACCGAGGCCGGCCACGCTCGATCGAGCGTGGCCGACCCGGCCTTAGCAGTCTGTAGGCGGGCCCCTTCGGGGTCCGCCTCTTTTTCTCGTCCAGTCCGCATCATTGGGAAGCTTCCCGTCGGTTCTTGGAAACATCGATTCTGTGCGGCCCCGTCCAGAAATCTATCGTAAGCCTAACGTAAGTATTAAGTTTTTTTAAGAAAAGCAGAAAAAATCGTGTTTTGGGTGTTGACAGTTGTTGTGATTGATGGAAGAATGACGAGCGTAAAGGAAACCCTCGCGTAAGGAGGTAAGAGTTGAAGAAGGTGATGTTGTTGGCGGCGCTGCTGGCGATGTTGATCGTCGCGGCGATCCCGGCCATAGCGCAGGTCAGCCAGGAGACCGAGCAGGAAGGCGAGAGCGGCGAGCTCAACCAGTCGTCCGAGGCTTCTCAGGCGGGCGACAACTCCAACCAGTGTGTGAACGATCAGCTAACCGGCAACACCGGGAACGCGCAGAGCAACAACAACGTGCTCCAGTACGCTTCCTCGGGCAGCCCGAGCCCGAGGAGGTCGTAGCACGATCACCGTGAACCCCAACGAGGACGTGGAAGAGGTCTTCGTCTGCGACCAGCAGGTCAACCAGGCGGCGTCGGCCAGCGGCTAATAGCCGAAGGCTAGCCCTTTGTGGGAGGCGGGCCCCTTTCTCGGGGTCCGCCTCCGGTGGAAACAGATTCATTAGAAGGAGGTAAGTGTTGAGGAAGTTGATGTTGCTGGTGGCGGTGCTGGCGGTGGCTCTGGTCGCCGTGGCGCCGGCTCTGGCTCAGGACGAGCCGGCGGTCGTCGCGGACGCCAAGGCCAAAGAGGCCAAGGCTGGCGGCGCTTTCGCCGAGGCAGAGTGCAAGGACGGGTTCATAGAGGCTAAGGCAGGCGGCGTGGTGGCTAAGGCCCCGTGCGAGACCCCGCCGCCTCCGCCGCCGCCCCCGCCGCTCGTGAAGGCTGAGACCCCTGGGGCCAAGGCCCAGGCTCCGGCGCCCCCGCCGCCGCCCCCGCCGCCGCCGAAGGAGCTGCCGAAGACCGGTGGTAGTGGTACGGCGTCGCTGTTCGCGCTCGGTGCTGGCGCGCTGTTGGTGGCCGGTGGGCTCGTGGCCCGCAGGATCGTCAAGTAGTAAGTAGCAGCTCTAGCTCTCTAGAGCAGCTGCAGTAAGAGGAGGCGGGTCCCTTCGGGGGTCCGCCTCTTTCTTTCGTACGTTTGCCCGTTTCCGTCGTCTTGGGGCTACCGTGCTTGTCCGCGATGCACGCGGCCGGCATGCTTGTATTCGTCCCGGCCAATGTATATCCTCATTGGCGGTGAACGAGCTTTGGGCAGGGTAGTTTTCAAGATCTCGGTCGGTTTCGTGGCGGGCGCGTTGATACTGCTCGCGGTCTCGCTATACCTGTCGAACCGGTTCCTCGAAGACCATCAGCGGCTGGCGGAGACCGGAGACCTGCGCGGCGCGGTGAATAAGGTCGAGTGGGCGGCGCGTCTGGACCCCTTTAGCCCGGCGCCTCTCTCCTCCGAGGCCTACCTCGAACTGCGGCAGGGAAGGCCGGAGGCGGCCGCCAACGCTTTCGAGCGGGCGATACGGCGTGATCCCTATAATTACAGGAACCACGAGGCTCTCGGGAACCTTCAGAGACAGCAGCTTGACGATCCGGAAGAGGCGGTGGAGAGTTACCGGGAGGCCTTGAACCGCAACCCGCACGCCGCCACCCTGGTCTCGCGCCTCGCCGACGCCCTGGTGAGTACCGGAGACCTCGAGGGAGCGAGGGCCCAGTACGAATGGCTGTACGAACGCGGGAGAATCCCTCTCAGAGACCTGTATACTCTGGGCAAGGTCCAGATGCGGCTCGATGAGCCGGAGGAGGCCACCGAGACTTTCGAAGAGGCGAGGGAGAGGGCCGACGCGGAGTTGGAATCTTCGAACGAGCAGCAGGAGGATCAGAAGAGGGCGTTTCTGGAGTCGCTGGACCTCGCCACCGCGGACGCCCTGGTCGTGCAACGCTCCTACGCCGAAGCGCGTGATTATCTCGCGCGGAGCGAAGCCGGGCAGGCGCCCGCTGTACTTGCGCTGCTCGACGAAGACCCCGAAGCCTACCGGAGGTCGGTATTTGATGCTTCGATCAACTAAGCGCCGGGACGGCTCGCGGGAGGGGCGACATAACCAGCGGCAAGGCCAGCGGCAAGGCTGGCAGCAGGAGCAGCGTGACGACTTCACCTTTTCGGAGGCGCGCCACGTCCTGTGGGAGCGGCGCGTGCTGGTGGCGGGTTGCACGATCCTTTTCCTCGCGGTCGCCCTGTTGTATGCCTTCTCGAAAGAGCCTGTCTACACGGCCGAGGCCACGCTCTCGGTGCGTTCGGAGGAGGGTATCGCCCCCGCCGCCGCGAGCTCCAACGAGGTTCTCTCCAGGCTGCGGGACTCGACGGTAACGGATGGCCTCTCCGAGGAAGCGGCCCGTAGGGCGGGATGGGAGACGAGCCAGAGTGACTTCAACGAGCGGCTTTACTGGGAGCCGGCGAACAACGAGGAGGTGAAGGCCGGCTTTTCGGCCCGGACGCCGGAGGTGGCGGCCCGGGCGGCGAACGCCTACGCGGAGGTCTTCATCGAGCGCGTCGCGGAGTTCGAGGGGCGGCTCGCGGGCGGGACCGTTGCCGTGGAAGCCGAGGTGGAGAAGGCCGCCGAACCCCCCGAGCGCCGCTCCGACCGGAGGGTATTCCTCGCCGCGTTCGTGGCCGGGTGCGGCGGGCTGCTCGTCGGGGGGATAGGAGCCCTCTTTCTCGAGGGTCGCGCCCGCCGGTGGAGCGGCTCCAGAGACGTCGAGCTCACGCTCCGGGCGCCGGTGCTGGGCGTGATCCCGGACTTCTCGAACGACTCTCTCTCCAGAGATGGGGGAGCGTAGTGAACCCGGAGACGAACATTGCGCGTCCAGACGCGCATACCGAGCGGCTCCTTTCTTCCAGTTCGGAGGTCGGGCGCTCGTTCGCGGCCCTCGCGGAGAACCTCGGCTCTCTGAGACGGCCCACCGGGAGTGTGGTCGTTACCGGCCCGGAGTCCGGGGTGGGGAGGAGCACGATCTGCCTCGGACTGGGGGCGGCGCTCGCGGTCACGGGTAAGAGGGTCGCCGTCGTGGACTGCAACCTGGACCGGCCGCAGCTGCATCGCCGGTTCGGCCGACCGAACTTTACCGGTCTCACCAGCGCCCTGGAGGGGGGCGGTAGCCTCGACGACTACGGCTTCGACGCGGCACCTAACCTGCGGATAGTCCCCACGGGTCCGGTCTTGCCGGGCCCGTGGGGACTCGCGGGCTCGCCGAAGTTCGCCGGGGCTGTCCGGGCCCTCAAAGAAGACAGGGACGTGGTCCTGCTCGACGCGCCGGTTACAGGCGAGGTGCTCGCTGCCCGCGCCCTCTGGGGCTCCTTCGACGGTGTCCTGCTCGTCGTGCATGCGACCCGTACCCCGAAGGGCGTGGCACGAGGTTTCACCGACGCCCTGCTCGACGCCCGCATGGAGCTCTTCGGGGTGGTGTTGAACGGCCATGTCTGACGGGGG
>JAUJNO010000012.1:13459-114216 GCA_030448125.1 Rubrobacteraceae bacterium
CGCCCGGGGGCGGCCGAAGGAGCGCATCGAGACCGGAGAGATGCGCGCGGTCGGGCGTGGTTTCCGCGATCCCGGTAGGGAGGTCTTCCACGAGAAGCGGCGCACGGCGGGCCGCAACCTGACGATCTTCAAGAGCCTCGTCCTCGCTATACTCGTCGCCATTACCCTCTACGGGATGCTCAACCGCGGGCTCTTCGGCGTGGAGCTGTGGTTGCCGGTCGCCATGGCGGTTCTGGGCGTGGTCTTTATCACCTTGTTCGTCACCGGCTACTTCGCGGACGTGCCGAGGATCGCCTGGGTGCTCGTGGGGCTCCTGGTGGTGCTCGTCGCCGTGAAGGGCCTGTCTCTGACCTGGAGCATCGGCCGGACCGAGACGGTCCAGGAGCTGTTGCGCTCCTCGATGTACCTCGCCACGTTCGGCCTGGCGGCGGCCTCGCTCTCTTCGTGGCGGCTCGTGGGTGCGTTTGTCGACGGTATGAGCCTGACGGCGGGAGCGGTAGCCGGATACGGGGTGCTCCAGAAAGTAAACCCGGTCGAGTACCCTTCCAACACCACCGACGGCGTCAGGGTCGGCTCTACCCTGGAGTACGCCAACACCGTCGCGGTGGTTCTCGGAATGGGCATCGCGCTGGGCCTGGGACGCATGACCCAACTCAGGAACCCCGTAGCCCGCGGGCTGTACGCGGCTCTGATCCTGGTCTTCGGCGCGATCCTCTACCTCACCTTCTCGCGCGGGGGGATGCTCTCGCTGGCGGCGGGCCTGGTGGTGCTCTTCGCCGTGAGCGGACGCCGGCTCGAGATGTTCGGGAGCCTTCTCCTCATCTCCGGGCCCCTGGCCTGGTTGGTGTGGCGGGTGCAGGGCCTCGATACTTTCTTCGAGTACGTCTCGGAGGAGGCACCCAGGGCCGCCGACGGCGCGACGTTCCGGAACTATCTCATCGTCGCCGTGGTTCAGGCGTTCCTGTTGCAGACCATCTACGCCTTCCTCGTCGGGCGCTACGAGCTGGCCCCGGTCCTGCGCCGCTCCCTCGGGGTCGCCGCCGTAGTCACGGTCCTGGTAGGGACGGGCGCTCTGGGCTTCTTGATATACGGGGGGCAGCAGGGCTCGGACGAGTTGTTGGGGGCCTTCTCCCGTAAGGTCGAAGACACGGAGGACGTGCGCGATCGGCTCACCTCCCTCTCCTCGAACTCCCGGTCGAACTACTGGCGGGTGGCGTGGGAGGAGTGGAAGGAACACCCCTTGGCGGGCACCGGGGCCGGCACCTTCCAGTACACCTGGCTGGAGAACCGCCCGGGTTTCGGTGGCGTGAGACAGGTCCACAACGTTTACCTGGAGCAGGGGACGGAGACGGGCGTTGTGGCGTTTATAGCGTTGGGTGGCTTCGCCACTCTATTGCTCGGGTACGCGACTTGGGCCGCGTGGCGGGTGAGGTCCGGCGAGGCCGAGGAGCAAAAGGTGCTGCTCGCGGGGCTTACGGCGGCGGTGGCCGTGTACCTCGTCTCCTCGGCGCTGGAATGGCACTGGTACATACCTCCCTCGACACTCTACTTCTTCATCCTGGCCGGCGTGACTGTCAGACTGGCCGCCCGTACAGAGGGACCCTTGTCCAACGGGTACCAGGGAGAGGAACTACAGGGCCGGGCCGGCGGCGATTGAAGAAGGCGGGGGGGACCTTTATCATCAGGCTCCGTGACCTGTAGCGGAGCGACTTTCGGTTGAGCGCGCCTTCCAAAGACGAGCGGTACGACGCCCACGTGGGCCGGATCGCGCGGGGCGTCGGCGTGAGCTCCCTCGGGCAGGGAGTGAGCCGGCTCCTGGGCTACGCGACGCAGGTCGCCATGGCCCGGCTCTACGGACCCGGCCAGCTGGGGTTCTACGTGCTCGGGATCACGCTGGTGCAGATCATCAGCATCCTCTCGCAGTTCGGGATGGATAACGGCGTGGTGCGCTACGTCGCCCACTACGACGCGGAGGGGGACACGCGGAGGGTGCGGGGCACCATCCTCCAGGCCCTTTCGGTGACCTTCGCGTTGAGCGTGGCGCTCTCGGTCCTGATGTTCCTCGGTGCGGGGTTCCTCGCGAATGGGGTCTTCGGCGAGCCCTTTTTGGAGACGGTGTTCGCCGCTTTCTCGGTCTCCGTGCCGTTCTTCACGCTTATGAGCATGGCACTCTGGGCCACGCAGGGCTTCCAGACCGTGAAGTACGCGACCTACGTCCAGTACGTCTTGCGGCCGCTCTCGAACCTCGCGCTCATCGCGGTCTTCTACCTCTTCGGGGTCCAGGTGCTCGGGGCCGTGGCCTCTTACGTCCTCTCGATGGCTTTCGGCGCCGTCCTGTCCCTCTATTACCTGAGGCGGATCTTCCCCAGGCTCCTGGACCGCGGGCTCAAGCCCAAGTTCGAGAGCCGGGCGCTCTTCGGGGCCTCGGCGCCGATGGTCATGGTCAACCTCACGCAGCAGTTCAATTCCTGGCCCGCGCTGCTCGTGCTCGGCGTCTTCGAGCCCGTGCGGATGGTCGGGATCTACGACGTAGCCTTCCGAACGGCGGCCCTCTCGACGCTGGTGCTCTTCGCCTTCGGCGGGATATTCTCGCCGATGATCTCCAACCTCTACCACAGGGGTTTTTGCGGGACCTGGCCTACCTGTACAAGGACGTGTCGTACTGGGCCTTTACGGGGGCTCTGGCGTTCTTCCTGATGACGGCACTGCTGGCCAGTGACATCATGGCGATCTTCGGACCCATGTTCGTCTCGGGCTGGCCGGTGATCGTCATCATCGCCGCGGCCCAGCTCTTCAACTCCTCGGTCGGACCTGCGGCCCGCGTCTTGGCGATGACGGGGCACCAGAGGGTGGTCATGTTCGCCAGCCTGGGCTCCGCCGTGTCGGCCGTGGCGCTGAACCTCCTCCTGGTCCCGCTTTTCGGCATCTTCGGGGCGGCGGCGGGCACGGCAGCCGCGTTGGTCCTGCTGAACGCGATCACGCTGCTCTTCGTCCACCGGATCCTGGGCTTCTGGCCTTACGACGCCCGGTACGCGAAGCCCTGGTCGCCGGGCTGCTCGCCGCCGCCTCGGCGTACCTGGCGAGGTTGGCCCTACCCGCTCTCGCCGGCGCCCCGGCCCTGCTGATCTTCGCCCCGCTCTTTCTGACGGTCTTTCTCACGCTGCTCGTCGCCCTGGGTTTGGGCCCCAGCGACCGGCATTTCCTCGCCTCTTTCTGGTCCGCCATCCGGCGCAACCTCCGCCGCCCCGCCCCGCCAGATGCCTGAGCTCGAGCGGAGCCGCCTGGGCTCGACCTTTCGCGACGAGCGTCTTTGCGACGAGCGTCTTTGCGACGAGCGTCTTTGCGACGAGCGTCTTCGCGACGAGTGCCACTACGTCTTCGAGCCACCGGGCCGGGAGCGGGCCGGGAGGAGCGGAAAGGAGATCTCGAATAGTGTCCGACGGTAGGATCAAGGTGTTGTACGTCGCCGGGTTGGGGCGGAGCGGGACCACGCTTCTCGGCAACATCCTGGGGCAGGTGGACGGCTTCGTCTCGGTGGGCGAGATCCGCCTCGTCTGGGATCATGGCCTGGTCATGAACAAGATCTGCGGCTGCGGGGCGCGGTTCGAGGAGTGCGAGATGTGGCGACCCGTCTTCTCCGAGGCATTCGGGGGCATGAGCAAGGTCGATCCTCGCAAGATGATTCACCTGCGCGAGAGCTGGGCGCGCACCAAGCATATCCCCCTGATGCTGGCACCCCCGGGACGTCGGCTGATAGAGGGCCGCTTGGCGGAGTACCTTGACAGCTTGGGAAAGCTCTACCGCGCGGTGCAGACCGTCACCGGCAGCAGGGTGATCGTCGACACCTCGAAGTTCCCTTCTTATGGCTTCGTGTTGGGGATGGCGCCCTCCGTGGATCTGCGCGTGGTCCATCTCGTGCGGGACCCCCGCGCCGTGGCGTACTCCTGGATGCGTAAAAAGCTTCAACCGGACCCCGAAACCCCCGAGTACACGCCCCAGGAGAGCCCCACGGGGACCTCCCTGCGGTGGACGGCGCGCAACCTGGGTACGGAGGTGTTGTGGCGGCGCTCCAAAGAAAGGTACCTGATGCTGCGCTACGAAGACTTCGTCGCCGAACCGCGACGGTCCATCCAACGAGTGCTGGAGCTCGCGGACGAGGAGACGGCCCCGCTCCCCCACGTGGGCGAGCACGAGGTAAAGCTCGGGGCGAACCACAACATTTGGGGGAACCCGAACCGCTTCCAGACCGGCCTGGTGCGGCTGCGGCCGGATGATGAGTGGGCTTCCCGCATGAGGCCCGAGGACAGGAGGTTGATCACCGCGCTAACCTTTCCCTTGTTGGCCCACTACGGGTACCCTTTGATCGCTGGCAGACGGGGAACGGGGAGTGGCGAAGATGGCGGAAGGTAGGGACACCGGAGAGGAGGTAACGGCCCGGAAGGACGAGGACCTCAAGGACGACACGTCCGGCGTCAAGCCGCCGGTGATCCTGCTCTCCAGCATTCGGTGGGGCTGGCTCTGGCAACGTCACCAGGAGCTCGCCGTCCTGTTCGCCCGGGCCGGCTACCCCACCGTCTTTGTCGAGACTACGGGGATGGCGAACCCCGGTCTGGACCGGGCCTCGCTCGGAAAGGTCCTGGACCGGATCGTCCGCTCCAGACACAAGGGAGGCAAGTCCTACTCCCGAGAGGAGAGCTTGACCGTATACGCGCCGCTCGTGGCTCCGCCGACCTCCAAGATCTTCCGCCGGCTCAACCGCAAGGTCTTCGTACCGCGCATAGTCCGGGACCTGCGCCGTATCACCGGCCCAGACCCGGTAGTCCTGGCGTATCCCCCGACCCGGACGACGTTGGACATCCTTCGGGGTCTCGAGCCCCGGCTCACCGTGTACGACCACGTGGACGACTACGTGAGGTACCCGGGCGTTCCGAAGGACATGGCAAAGACCGAGCGCGAGCTCCTGCGGCGAGTCGACCTCGTCTCCTGTACCTCGACGGCCCTTCTAGAGAAGGTGAAGCCGGTCCGGCCGGACGCGATGCTAAACGGGCCCGGCGTGAAGTTCGAGGCGTTTCACGCCCAGAGCACGGATAGGACCGGCGGGGAGATCAACACCGTCTGCTACTTCGGCTATATCGGTAGAGTAGAGATGGATTTCTCCATTTTGAAGGCCGTGGCGAGGGCAGGGTTCACCCTGCGCCTGATCGGGGACCGCGGCAAGGCGGAGAGGGATTTGTTCGAGATGCCGGGGGTGGACTACCGGGGAGAGGTCCCGCACGAGGAGCTCCCGGCGGCCTTCGAGGGAGTAGACGCCTTCATCATTCCCTACCGGGTCGACGAGCTCAGCCGGAACGTCTCTCCCTCCAAGACCTACGAGTGCCTGGCGACCGGGAAGCCGGTCGTGGCGGCCCCGCTGCCGGCGATGGTGGATCTCGGGGAGCATGTGTACCTGGCAGAGGGCCCGGAGGAGTTCGTGGAGGTTCTGCGTAACCTGCCGGGGATGGAGACCGAGGAGAGGGTCCGCGCCAGGATCGAAGTCGCGCGCCGGAACTCCTGGGAGGCACGCTTCGAGGAGCTCGAGGAGGCCCTGTGGAGCAAGCTGTGAGGAGTGCATGAGGGGGCGGGTCGAGATCCTGGGGGTCGGGGTGGACCGCATAAGCGCGGACGAGCTTCGCACGGAGATCCTGCGCATGGCCCGCGGCGGGGAACATGGCCTCGTCCTGCACGTAAACGTCCACGGCCTCAACCTGAGCTACCACCGCCCCTGGCTGCGCGACATGCTCAACAACGCTTCCGTGGTCTTCTGCGACGGGTCGGGCGTCGTGCTCGCGGCGAAGATCCTGGGGCGTCCCGGAGGTCTCCAGAGGTTTACCCACGCCGACGAGATGTGGCGGCTGGCGGAGTTTGCCGCGGCGAACGAACTCTCCCTGTTCTTTCTCGGGGCCCGGCCCGGGGTCGCAAAGAAGGCCGCCGCCCGGCTCAAAGAGAGGTTTCCCGGTTTGATGATAGCCGGCGTTCATCACGGCTACTTCGACCACACGTCGGGGAGCCCGGAGAACGAGGCCGTCATTCAAGAGATCAACGCCGCCAACCCGGACGTATTGGTGGTAGGGTTCGGGATGCCGCTCCAGGAGTGGTGGCTGAAGGAGAACTGGGACCGTGTGGACGCCGGCGTCGCCATAACCCTGGGAGCGATCTTCGATTACGTTTCGGGGGAGCTCAGGCGGGGGCCGCGCGTCCTCACCGACAACGGCTTCGAGTGGCTGGCCCGGCTTCTCATAGAGCCTGGGAGGCTGTGGAGGCGCTACGTGATCGGTAACCCCCTCTTCCTGGCGCGGGTGCTCGCACAGCGCCTGACCGAAAAAGGCGCCCGGACTCGCCGGGGCTCATAACTCCTCGCATGAGAGGACATCAGTCTCGCAGTTCTCACAGACCGACCCCGGTACCCCAAGAGGCTGGGGCGAAGAGCGACTCCTTTATAGACTTCGACCGGCACGACACGCACGCGGCGCTCACGGCGGGAACCGGGGACGGCGTTCTGGTCCGCGAGGGGCCCGGAGGAGCGGGCGAGGTGAGGTTGGTCCCCGCGCCTACCCCGCCGCACACCGCCTCGGACAGTTCAGCCTTCTACAACGGCGGACGCTACCACTGGGGCCGCCTGACCTCGCCGGTCTACGGGACCGCCACCCGGTTCGATACGCTGGTTCCTTCCTGGCGGGCGACGACCCCGGCCGGGACCTGGGTAGAGCTACAGGTCCGGGTGCGCTTCAGTAGAACGTGGACCCGGTGGTTCGAGATGGGCATCTGGGCGTCGGAGACGGGGAGCGTGGAGCGTCACAGCGTGGACGGACAGGAGGCGGGGAACTGGAGGGTGCTGACCGATACCCTCCAGAGCACCGGCCCGGTCTTCGCCGACGCCTACCGGTATCGCCTCACGCTCTTTACGGAGGAGTGGGGCGTCTCCCCGTCGGTGCGGGGCGTCCGCGTCGCTGTCTCGGATTCTCGTCGCCACGGAGAGTATCTCGAGGCGCCCAGCGACGGAAGCTTGTGGGGCCGGGAGCTCGCGGTGCCGGCCCACTCGCAGATGGTGTACCCGAACGGCGGCGAGGCGTGGTGCAGCCCGGTCTCGCTCTCGATGGTGATGGCCTACTGGGCGGACGAGACCAGTCGGGGAGACCTGAACCAGCCGGTCCAGGCGGTGGTGCGGGGGACCTATGACTATACGTATGGGGGGAATGGCAACTGGCCGTTCAACACGGCATACGCTTCCTCTTTAGGACTCGAAGCCTCGGTCAACCGGTTCGGCTCGCTCGGTCAGGCCGAGAGGTGGGTGGCGGCCGGGGTGCCGGTCGTCGCGAGCATAGCGTGGAAGAGGGGCGAGCTCTCGGGGGCGCCGATACCGGAATCGAACGGGCACCTGTTGGTGATCCGGGGCTTCGATTCCTTGGGGAACGTCATAGTCAATGATCCGGCCGGTCGCGACGGCTCGCTGGTCAGGCGCGTCTACCGCCGCGACGAGTTCGCCCGGGCCTGGTTCTGCTCCGGTTCCGGCGGGGTCGCCTACCTCGTTTACCCTGATGGCCTCGTGCAGGACCGCGCCTAGGGTAGACCATAGGAGAGCGGGCGGGGTCGTGGCGCCGGGTTGTATACTGCCTCTCTAAGATGTCTTTGAACGTTCGGAGCGCGGTGTGAGGGAAGCGGCGAGGAGGCTCTTCAGGTTCCACGCCTTCCGGCGTCTCCTGAGCGTGGTGGTTTTGATCTCCATCGACGCTGCGGCGCTGTCCGTGGGCGTACTGGTCTCAGCGTACCTCACGGGGACCGGTCAGGAGGTCGTGACCTACCTGCCAGTCGTGCTCGCGGTGGGGCTCGCCCTCTTCGCCGCGCAGGACCTCTACGACAAGGCGCTCGCGCGGCGCAATCCCGCGGCGCTCATCGGGGCGGTGATGTTGTGGGCCGGGCTGCTCGCCATCGGGTCGGTGGTCTATCCCGGGAGCGGGTTCGGGCTGGGCGGTGTCTTGCTCGCGGCACTCGTGGCGCTGGTGGCGAGCGGTGCTCCGCGGTTTCTCTACGAGCAGGGGGTGGAGTGGATCTACCGCCGCGGCTCGTTCCGGATACCGACGCTCGTGATTGGGGAGAAGGGGGACCGGGAGCGCCTGATCCGGGCTCTGGACGCCTCTCCCAGCGCCTACAGGCTCGTCGGGGAGCTTGACCTCTCGGATGGCAGGGTAGACCTGCCGCGCCTGCGCGAGACACTCGACGAGACGGAGGTCCGCAACGTCATCCTGGCCGGAGCCGAGCGGCTCGACGATGAGGAGTTTCTGGACTTGCTCCGCTCCGTACGCTTGCGGAAGGTCAAGCTCCGGGTCGTGCCGGGGGCCATCACCCTCCTGAGGACCAGGCCCGTGCTCTCGGAGTACATGGGGGTGCCTCTCTTCGAGATCGGCTACCCCAGGCTGGACAACACGCAGCGGAGCCTGAAGCGTCTCCTGGACGTCACGGGCTCGCTCCTCGGCCTGACCTTTCTCAGTCCGTTGCTCCTCGCTGTGACGCTCGCGGTGAAGATTACTTCTTCGGGGCCGGTACTCTTCAGGCAGAAGCGGATCGGGGCGGACGAGAAGGTGTTCATCTGCTACATGTTCCGCTCGATGTACGAGGACGCCGAGGCCCGGCAGGAGGAGCTGGAGGCCATGAACGAGGCCGACGGGGCCGTCTTCAAGATAAAGAACGACCCGCGCATCACGCCGGTTGGGCATTTTATCCGGCGCTGGAGCATCGATGAGCTGCCCCAACTGATAAACGTGCTCAAGGGCGAGATGAGCCTCGTGGGGCCGAGGCCGCTGCCTGTGCGGGACTTCGAGCGGATGAGCGAGATGCACAAGAGGCGGCTCGCGGCCATCCCGGGGATGTCCGGGTACTGGCAGATCAGCGGCCGCAGCAACCTCTCGTTCGAGGACATGGTCCGCCTGGACCTCTACTACATCGAGAACTGGTCGCTCTCGTTCGACGTCAAGATTATCCTCAAAACCCTGGGCGCCGTCCTCAAGCGCGAGGGCGCCTACTAGCGAGGACCGGCCGCGCGGAGATCACGCCCCTCGCAGGAGTAGCTCTCTAAGAGCATACTTCTCTCTGGTATCGTATGTCTCTCACCTATGGGGAAGGCTTTCTCTGGTAAATTCGGTAAGCTATATAGTGTATGGGCGAAGAGATGTAGTGTTCGGATCGCCGGTTTGCGGGTGGCCTGGAGAGCTAGTTTGGAGATGGGACCTTTGGCTGAAGAGTTTAATGTTGGGGTCGTCGGCGCCGGATACGTAGGGCTGGTCACGGGTGCGTGTCTGGCGTACGTTGGGCACCGGGTGACGTGCGTGGATAAGGACGAGGGGCGCGTCGCCGAGCTCAAGGAGGGGCGAATGCCCATCTACGAGCCCGGCCTCGAGGATCTGGTGGTTCAGAACTCTCGCCGGGGCCGCCTCTCTTTCTCGACGGACATCGCGGGGACCGTGCACGAGGCGGACGTGCTCTTCGTCGCGGTGGACACGCCGCAGGGGGACGACGGTTCCGCGGACCTCTCGAGCGTGGCGGCGGTCGCACGGTCGATAGGCCGGGCGCTGGCGGAGCGGCCCGGGGCCGGGAGAGCGCAAAGAGAACGTCCCCTCGTCGTGGTCAACAAGAGCACCGTGCCGGTCGGCTCGGGAGACTACGTCTCGATGCTCATACAAGAAGGCGCCTCTGAGAGTTCGTCCGGGAACGGCGCGGTCGATTACCGGGTGGTCTCAAGCCCTGAGTTCTTGCGGGAAGGGAGCGCGGTCTACGACTCCTTCTTCCCCAACAGGATCGTGCTGGGGGCCGACAAGCGGGACGCTTTGGACACGATGCGCGCCCTGTACGAGCCGTTCATCGAGCAGACCTTCCCGACGCAGGTAGACCCAAGGCCCAAAGTCGCGGTACCGTTCGTCACCACGGATCTCGCGAGCGCGGAGATGATCAAGTACGCCGCCAACGCTTTTCTCGCGACCAAGATCAGCTTTATAAACGAGATCGCCACGATCTGCGAGCTGGTCGGCGCGGACGTCTCTAGCGTCGCCCACGGCATCGGTCTCGATGACCGCATCGGCAGCCGCTTCTTGAGTGCCGGCATCGGCTGGGGTGGCTCCTGCTTCCCGAAGGACGTGGCCGCCCTGCGCTCCATCGCCCGTGAGTACGATCACGAGCCTGTTCTGCTCGACGCGTCGGTCGCCGTGAACGAGCGCCAGCGCAAGCGGGTCGTCTCCAAGCTCCAGCGCGACCTGCACACCCTGAAGGGCAAGCGCGTCGCCCTCCTTGGTCTCGCTTTCAAGCCGAACACCGACGATCTCAGGGAGGCCCCGAGCCTGGAGATAGCACGTGCTCTGGACCAGCGCGGGGCGCGGGCCGTCGGCTACGATCCGGTGGCGGGGAAGAAGGCCGCCGGGCTCTTGCCGAACCTCAGGGTCGTCTTCGACCCCTACGAGGCTCTCTCCGGGGCACACGCGGCGGTGGTGGTGACAGAGTGGGAGGAGATCCGCACCCTCGACCTCCAAAGGATAGCTGCCCTCATGGAGTCGCCGAAGCTCCTCGTTGACGGCCGCAACGCTTACGACCCCCGAGCGGTCCGGGACTCGGGCCTCCTCTACCGGGGTTTCGGACGGGAATAGGACCTCCTGATGACGAAAAAACGCGCGCTCGTTACGGGCGGGGCGGGGTTCATCGGGAACCATCTCTGCGAACGACTTCTCCTCGAAGGCTACGAGGTTGTCTGCATGGACAACTTACGCACCGGGAGCCTGGAGAACATCGCCCACCTTCGGGACGACGCGGATTTTGAGTACGTACATCACGACGTGACCACTTACCTAGACTGTCCGGGAAGGTTGGACGAGGTCTACCACTTCGCCTCTCCGGCCAGCCCCGCCGACTTCGAGCGGATCCCGATCCCCATCTTGAAGGTGGGCGCTCTGGGTACCTACAATGCTTTGGGTCTTGCCAAGGCCAGAAGGGCGCGCTTCATGCTCGCTTCGACGAGCGAGGTCTACGGAGATCCGCTTGTCCATCCCCAGCCCGAGGATTACTGGGGGAACGTCAACCCGATAGGTATTCGTGGCGTCTACGACGAGGCCAAGCGCTACGCCGAATCGATCACGATGGCCTACCACCGTCACCACGGAGTGGACACCAGAATAGTGCGTATCTTCAACACCTACGGTCCCAGGATGCGCACAGACGACGGGCGCATGATTCCGAACTTCATTCAGCAGGCGCTCTCAGGGGAACCGCTCACCGTCTACGGCAGCGGGAGCCAGACGAGAAGCGTGCAGTACATTGACGATCTCGTAGAAGGCGTCCTCAGGCTGATGAAGAGCCCGGAGACGCGTCCGGTAAACATCGGCAACCCCGTCGAGTACACGGTGAAGGAGGTGGCCGGCCTGATCCTGGATCTTTCCGGCAGCGCGAGCGAACTGGTTCACGAACCTTTGCCGCAGGACGACCCGAAGCGGCGCTGTCCTGACATAACCCGCGCTCGCGAGACTTTGGGCTGGGAGCCCCGAGTCCCTGCCGGTGAAGGCCTCTCGCTGACCTGCGACTGGTTCGCAGAACGGGTCCAACGCGAGACCGGGCGTGTCGCCGAATGAGGGTCCTGCTCACCGGCGGCGCCGGCTTCATAGGCTCCCACGTCGCCGAACAGCTCCTCGCCCGCGGTCACGAGGTCGCCGTCGTGGACGACCTCTCGACCGGCAAGAGGGAGAACTTCCCGAAGACGCCCTGTTCTACGAGCTGGACGTCCGCTCCGGGTGCGCCGGGGTCTTCGAGGAGTTCGGCCCGCAGGCGCTCTGCCACCAGGCGGCCCAGATGGACGTGCGGCGCTCGGTCCGGGAGCCGGACTTCGACGCCGACGTCAACGTGCTGGGAACGCTGCGGCTGCTCGAAAACTGCGTCGAGCACGACGTAGAAAAGGTCGTCTTCGCCTCGACCGGAGGCGCGGTCTACGGCGAGCAGCGCGAGTTCCCGGCCGCCGAGGATCACGCCCAGTACCCGGTCTCGCCCTATGGCGTCTCGAAGCTCGCTGGCGAGCGCTACCTGCACTTCTACCGGACGCAGTACGGTCTCACCTACGCGGCGCTGCGCTACGCCAACGTCTATGGTCCTCGCCAGGACCCGCACGGAGAGGCCGGGGTCGTGGCCATCTTCTGCGGCAATCTGGCGGCGGGCGGCGAGTCGAAGATCAACGGGACCGGAGAGCAGACCCGCGACTACGTCTACGTCGAAGACGTGGCCCTGGGCCAACGTCCTCGCCCTCGAAGGCGAAGCCCCCTCCGGCGCGTACAACGTTGGGACCGGGATCGAGACCAGCGTCAACGAGCTCTACGAGATCCTGCGCGAGGCCTCCGGCAAAGACCTCCTGCCCGCGCACGGCCCCGCCAAACCCGGCGAGCAACTACGCAGCTCCATAGACCCGACCGCCGCCGGTCGCGTCCTCGGCTGGCGACCGGAGACGGACCTCGCTGCCGGCCTCAAACAGACTCTGAGCTTCTTCGGCGCGCTTTGCGTCAAGAAGCCGACAGCTCATAACCGAGACCGACCGGCTAGAAAGAGAAGCTGTAGCTGCTCCCGCCAGGGGTCGCCGTAGATGTGGTAGCCGTTCTCCTCCCAGAAGCCGGGCTTATCTTCGGCGATAAACTCTACGCCCCGGATCCACTTGGCGCTCTTCCAGGCGTACAGGCGCGGGATGACGAGCCGCAAAGGATAGCCGTGCCCCGGCTCCAGCGGCTCGCCGTTGTGGTGCGTCGCGAAGAGGGCATCCTCCTCGTAGAGCTCCTCGATCGGCGCGTTCGTCGTGTAGCCGCCGTCGCAGAACACGGCGAAGAACCTGGCCTCCGGCTTCAGCTTTGCCATCTCCAGTAGGTGCCTCGCCCGGACGCCCCTCCAGATGTTGTCCCCTCCACGAAGTAACGATGTTGTCCAGCCTGCTCCAGGTGAACTTTAACGCAGCCAGAGCATGTCCCAGCATCTGGGTTGAACCTGGGGGTGGAGCCTAGGTGAGAATCGGCAGCTCGTTCCACTCCTCCCAGGTGAACTTTAGAGGGTTCTCGACCAGGCCAGAGATCGTGAAGTCCCGCCCCGTCGGGTTGAACCTCGGAGTCGAGCCGTAGGTCAGAATGCCGGAAAACGGTCGCCAACGAGGTATTGCCCCGGCGGGACTCGAAGCTTGCCACGTGCCGTATCTATCTCTATGGACGCTCCAACGCTTCTCCTATGTCAGGTCACGAAAGGTCATGAGTAGACCGCTTTGAACCACTTCTCGAGGACCAGCCCGATATGGGCAACGTTCTTCGGAAGACGCTTTCCATCGTTAGAAAAGCCTCACACCCTAACGAGACCGCGTCTGCGTAGGCGGTCTTTAGCGCTCAGGTAACCAAAAGAACCGCTATTGAGCTTCGCCAGAAGTACTTCGTTCGCGGGAGTCAGGCCGCCGACCTCTTCGATGCAGGTTAGCCAATGATCCAGCACATCGTAGGCCCAGGTCAGGTAAAGAGGGTCTCCCTTGTCTGAAACTTCGGCAAGGCTGTTGTCGGATAGCGCGAACTCGAAGTTTGCGCGCTGGTTCACGAAAAGATAGCTCGCAGAGCCTCCAACTTGGCTAGATCCCGCCCGATCCGTGCCGACTCGGGTATGCCTCGCCTTCCCCGCCCCCGTAGTCCTGCAGGGTTTGCAGAGTAGAAGAGTCCAGAAAGATGCGGCGCGGCTCTGTAGAATGAGGAAACATTTCTTGCTTTCAAAAGGATTCGCCCTTCAGGCACGTTTATAGGCAAGTCAGACCACTCCGCCTTCGCCTCGACTTCTTTCTTTGGCTTCTTGCCGAGTACGAACTCGCTCCGCGGCTCCGCGTTGTCGCCGAGCTCCTTGTCACGGTACTGGTAGACGCCGCGGACGTATGGCCGCCGGTGGTGCGCTTCTCTGTGTACGACAGTTTCACGTTGGGGTTTATGGCGCTGACCATCGCCTTCTCGTAGGTAGAGAAAGCGGCGCAGGGCTTGACGTCCCAGCCGGGGACGCCCTCCTGGCCCATACCGCCAAACCACGGGCAGCGGTCGGCGTTTATGACGTACTCGCCATCCTTCGTTTCGGTCAGCGTGATCTCGATGTCGAAGAAGCGGTTGGCGAGCATGACGACGTCCACGGTGTCCTTCATGGTGCTGACACCGAGTTGCTCGCGCAGGTCCGTACCCTGCTTCTCGCCGATGCGGCTCATGGCCAGCTTCCCGACCTTCTGCCCGTCGTAGCCGAGGTCGTCCGCGGCCCGGATCATCTCGTCCAGGATGACGCCGGTGCCCGCCGAGGCTGCCTTCCACTTGTACCAGGTCGGTCCCGGCAACCCGAGGCGCATCGCAAGCCGCGCCAGGAAGAGCGGTAGTTTTGGAAGACCGTAGACCTTGAGCCACTTCATAACCGATCCATTCCCTCTTTAGCCGACAGCGTCCTCGATTATACCCGCCGCTTGGTCCGCGCGTTCCCGTGGTGGCTGGCTCCGGGCCGGATCAGAGCGCCTCGGCCCGGCCCTCCTCGATTAATCGTTCTACCTTCTCGACGTACTCTTCGGGCTTGGCCTTGCGCTCTAGGCCCCCGGCGGACATGTAGCGTACCTTGCCGAAAACTTCCCGCTCCTTCCAGCCACGGTCGTGTTGCCCAAAGACCCAGGCGACGTTGGCGTAGGAGTTGGGGTCACGCCCGTCGAGGAAGTACTTGTTGTTGAGGTAGAGCGTCGTCTCGTAGGCCTCCTCGGGTGACGCGCTCCACTCCAGGATCTTCTTCCCCAGTACATCCTCATGTAGTTGTGCATGTAGCCCGTATAACGCATCTCGTTCATCGCCGCGTTCCAGTATTCGTCGTGCGTCCCGGCGTTCTCGAGCTGCTCCCGGGCGTAGACAGGGTCTCGACCGTCCTTTTCGTGCTCTTTCAAAGTTTCTTTGGCCCAGCCGGGGAGGCAGGAGAACCTGTCGTAGTCTGGGGTGTAGTGGCAGAAGTTCATGGAGAGCTCGCGGCGCACTATGAGCTCTTCGAGGTAAGAGTCGAGGTCTTCTTTGGGGGATTCGCGGCACGGATCTTCAACGCCACTTGTATGGGTGAGATGTGACCGTAGTGCAGATACTTGCTCATGTGCGAGACGTCGTCGGTCTGCGGCTGGTTGCGGTGCTCCACGTAGGTACCGAGCCTGCTCTTTATGAAGTCTTCGAGGATCCCCTTCGCCGCCTTGGTTCCACCCCTGTAGAGGTGGCTTATGGGGGCCACGTTCCTGTCGAGTCCCATATCGTCCAGGATCGCTCCGACGTCCGAGAGGTCGAGGCCGTCGTCCTTCATGTTCAGGGACTGCTTCTCCACCTCCGTTCGTTCGAGCTCGACCAGGAACTCGTCGAGGTGTTCCCGTATCCTGGGCCTCAGGGTTCGCGCCGCGTGCTCCTGCTTGTTCGACGCGAGCTCGACTGGCACTACTACCTCGGTCTCGACCTGCACGACGAGACAGCCGGCCTCTCTAGCTACCCTCTCGCGCCACTCTTTCTGGAGCCTCAGGTAGCTCATGTCGCAGACGATTAGAGAGGCGTTCTTGCTCGCGTCGTGCGCCACTTCGTCCGGGGAGTCGCGGCGCACGACGAACTTGATCTTGCGCTCTTTGAGCTCCTCTTTTACCTCCTGCAAGCCTTCGAGCAGGAAGGCGTAGTGCCTGAGGTTGGCCTCCGGGTAGCCGTCCGTGAGCCCGAAGACTACGAGGAGTCGCTGGCCCAGTTCGTTCGCCCTCTGCACGGCGTACTCAAGCGCGTGGTTGTACTCTGCCCTTTGCGCCTCCTGCATCCAGTACAGTACGTAGTCGCCCTCTCTAGTATCTTGCTTCGTTCAGCTGCCGGATGCGCTCTTCTTGTATTTCCTTCGTCACCACTCCGTCCTCCGGGATATGTAGCTTGCCGCTACGCACGAATAACGCATCCAGACCTGCCCGTCTGGGCGAGAAAACACGCCCAGAGAAACGACTGGAGCAGTCTTCAGTATCCGGGGCGGCCCATACGGGAGTAGGTGATCTGCTTTCCCGCCTCTACGCCGGGCTGGTCGAAGGCATTCACCTCGTAGAGCGAACCCGCGATCGCCGTCTGGACCTCCAGGGCCTGGAACAGGTACCCCAGGTGCTCCTCGTCCACCCTCCCCAGCTTGATCGTCGCGTTGGGCCGCCCAGCTTCGGTGAGCGCCCGCCGCGTGGCGTCGCACTCGACGTTTAACAGCTCGGCCATCGTGTGGCCGCCGAGGTAGCCGACTCCTTCGAGGTCATCGTAGGCTTTGGGGATGGTCAGGTCGCGCGGGTGCTCTTCGACCTCGATAATCTCGATGATCTTGTCCTGCGGCCCCTGCATGTACAGCTGCACCTGTGAGTGCTGGTCTGTCGTCCCCACGGCGCCATGTGGCGTCGAACCCTTGCCCTCCTTGCCCAAAGATTCCGCCCAGAGCTGCACGAACCAGGACGCGAACCGATCCAGACTATCAGTGTAGGGCATCATCACCCGCACGTTGCGCCCACGGGCCGTGTCCATCAGGTAGTGGAAGGCGGCGCCCTGCACGGCCGGGTGGTCCGCGCCCCTCTCCGTCACCTCGCCGGCGCACTCGGCGGCGCCGCGCAGCAGGGCGTCGACGTCGAGGCCGGTGACGGCGGCGGGGAAGAGGCCGACCGGCGTGAGGACCGAGAAGCGGCCGCCGACGTCGGGCGGTATCTGAAGCGTCCTTATACTCTCCTTCCCGGCTATCTGCACGAGGTAGCCCTCTTCCGGGTCGGTGGTAAAGACCACATGTTCCCCGTACGCGTCTTCGCCCAAAGCATCCACGAGTGCGCCGCGAATGACGAGGAAGTTAGCCATGGTCTCGGCGGTCGAGCCGCTCTTGGTGACGACGTTGGCCCAGGTGCCGGCCATGTCCGCGACGTCGAGGATGGCGGCCAGGGTGGCGGGGTCGGTGTTCTCCGCGAAGTGGAGGCGGGGACCTCCCCGGTCGGCGAGCAGGTTGTAGTAGGGGTGGTTGAGGGCGCGGTGGAGGGCGATGGGACCTAGAGCGGAGCCGCCGATGCCGATGTGGACAAAGTCCGTGGCGCCAGAGGCCCGTACCTCCTCGGCCAGGGACTTCGACGGCCCGGAGAGCCCGGTCGTCTCCGGGAGGCGCATAAAGCCGGGCGGGTTTTCAAGAAAGGTGTTCACGGCCTCTTCGAGGTTGGGACGCAGGTCGCGCAACTCCTCGTCGCCGATACCCCCTTCCACCTCGACGAGGTTCGTGTAGTCGAAGGCGACGTTGGCCATGCGTGCTCCCCTCTGTGGCGTTCCGGAACCTGTCCGGGGCAGTTTAAGGCTCGTAGAGACGCGGGGCCACCTTGTAAGGTGGCCCCGTCGAGGAGCGACGCCGCGTTGTTACGCGGATTTGCCGGACGGCTCGAGGAAGGATCCAAGCTCGGCTTTGAGGGCGCGCGAGCGGAGCCTGCGCAGCGCGGAGCTTTGTACCTGGCGGACCCGCTCGCGGGTTATGCCCATGCTCATGCCGATCTCCGCGAGCGAGGCGCACCCTTCGCCGTCGAGGCCGTAGCGGCGTTCGACGACGTAGCGCTCGCGCTCGGGGAGGGTTGCGAGTAGGTTGCGGACGGAGTCCTTGAGGGCATCCTCCATCAGCAGGTCCTCCGCGCCGGCCTCCGTCTCGTCGGCGAGGAGGTCCGAGAGGGAGCCGTCTTCGTCGGAGCCGACGGGCACGTCGTAGGAGACGACGGTCTTACGGGCGGTGAGAGCGCTAACGACATCCTCCGTGCTCTTGCCAACATACTTGGAGAGCTCTTCGACGGAGGGCTCGCGGCCGGTCGTGGCCTGCAGGTGGTTGCGGGCGCCGTTCATGAGCCGCTCACCTTCGGCGGCGTGGATTGGGACCCGGATGGCGGCCGCTTTGTTGGAGATGGCCCGGCTTATGGACTGCTTGATCCACCAGGTGGCGTAGGTCGAGAACTTGGTGCCGAAGGCCGCGTCGAAGCCTCGCGCCGCCCTCATGAGTCCCAGGTTGCCCTCCTGAATGAGGTCGGCGAACTCGAGACCGCGGCCCATATACCCGCGCGCCACCGAGACGACGAGTCTCAGGTTGCACTCGACGAGCTCTTCCCACGCCGTCTCGTCGCCCGCGCTGATCCGCGCCGAAAGCGCCGCCTCCTCGCGGCGGCTGAGGATCCCGTGCCGTCTGGCCCGCGACAGGTACAGGTCGAGAACATCCGGTCCCACCTCGCCCCTGCTGGAGCCCGCCGTCCGCTCTATCTTTTGCTCCATCTTAGCCTCCCATCCGTTTTACATCTCGTCTTTACGGGGACCAAGATACTCCTCGCCCGGCGGGTGTTGTATAGGAAATAGGTCCTATAGGCGTATGGGCGAATGTCCCGGCTGTCCCGGATTCTTGTCCCGATTGTCCCGGGTTTCGTCCCGGTCCAAAGGTCCGCGGGACGTCCTTGGGATCGCGGTATAATCTCCCCCGATCACCATGCGCGCGACGACCGACCAGCGAGAACGTCCCCCCGCCCCGATAGGCGAGGTGATAGCGTGCCTCAAAGAGGCGTACCCCGACGCGAGGACCGAGCTCGACTGGGAGGACCCCCTCCAGCTCCTGGTCGCCACGATCCTCTCCGCTCAGAGCACCGACGTCCGGGTCAACCAGGTCACCAGGGGGCTCTTCGAGAAGTACCGCGCCGCGGAGGACTACGCGGAGGCGGACCTGGACCTTCTGGAGGAGGAGATACGATCCGTGGGCTTCTTCCGGAACAAGGCCCGCTCCTTGAAGGGTATGGCTCGTGCCCTCGTCGAGGAGCACGGAGGAGAGGTTCCCCGCACGATGGAAGAGCTGGTACGGCTCCCCGGTGTGGGCCGCAAGACCGCCAACGTGGTCCTGGGCAACGCCTTCTCGGTGAACGAGGGCGTCGTCGTGGACACCCACGTCCGGCGCGTCTCGGGCCGCCTCGGCCTCACGGGACATCAAGATCCTGAAAAGATAGAGCGCGACCTCCTGGAGATAGTGCCCGAAGAGGAGAGGACGCTCTTCTCGCACCTGCTCATCTTCCACGGCCGCCGCGTGTGCAAGTCCCGCAAGCCCGACTGCCCGAGCTGCGTCCTGGCACAATTCAGAAAAGACAAACTGGCGCTTCTCTGCCCTTATCCAGATCCAGAAGAGTTAGCTAACCATTGGCCCTAACCGGCCTGTAGGACACCGGCTGCATAAGGGCGGGTAGGGAAAGGAATAGCTCCCCGCCGCCCTTATGGTGCGAGTACGGCGACCGTCACCCCGTTACGGTGGTGCCAGATTGAATAGTAGTAATAGATACATACACAGGGGGATGAACATGAGAATCTACATCCGGTACATGTTCGTACAACTAATGGATCGGTAGCATCGCCCAAAGGTCGTAGCGCACTACATTTTTTATACATTTTGCATACACACTTGTGACATTTCGAGTCCCGAACAGGGTTCGGCTCTTAACACCTCGGGTTTGAGGCGATATGGTTGAAGCAAGGGTGACGAGAAGTGGTCGAGACGCAAAAAGGGACGAAGCTCTTGAGGAAACTTCCTGAGGAGGAGGGATGCATCTTCGTGCCGGTTTGGCGGGAGTAACTGCAGAGCGACGGTAAGGGTGGGAGTAACCGAAATGGATTCTAGCGCCGAGCGGAATTGCGCGGTTGAGTGGTCTGGCGAAGAGAGCGGTTCTTCGGGAAGCCGGGACGTTCCTACCGGCGCCTCCCCGAGAGGTACGACCGCTCTTCACGATCGGCGCCGGGTCTCGGTGGCGGGCTCGTCAGTGAGCTCGCCGGGGGGCGTTACCGCTGCGGCACGGCAGAGGAGCGACCATCTTCCTTTCGGTCCCGCGGCCTGGAAGTTGGGGCATGACTTTATCGACCGGCGCGAGTACGAGCGGGCCGCCGAATGCTTCCGCCGAATGCTGCTCCCGGCCGAAACCCCGGTCGACCGTTTGTCCGTTGAAGCGGCCGAGGTAGCCGCACAGCTGTGCGTCGCGCTAAACTGTGAGCAATTGGTCGAAAAGAAGCTACGAGACGCCTGCGGGATATTAAGCCGAAACCTCTCCCGGCTGAGCTATGAGGAGGTGAACTTTGCCAGGGACGCGCTCGCTGCCTGCGTGGAGGAGCGGTTCGCCGCTGCTCGCCACGCATCATCGGCTTTCGCGGCGAGCGAGGCTACGGGAGAGACGGTACACGCTGCTGCCCGCCCCCATTTGCGGGTCCATCTCTTCGGCCGCTTCGAGCTTCTACGGGATGGTGAGGCAACGTCGCTGGGCCGCAACGCGAGGGCTTTGGCTATCCTCAAGTACCTGCTCGTCCACCGGGATGAACGCCCCGTGCCCCAAGACTACCTCATGGGTTGGCTGTGGCCCGAGTCCGACCCGAAGAGGGCCCGCTGGTCGTTAAATTCCGCCGTCTACGCCCTGCGCAAGCTATTGGGCGGCTGCTTGCCTTCCTTACCCGCCTCGGAGACCATCCTGTTCCAGGGGGGAGGATATCGGCTGTCGCCGCGTGTTTTGCTGAGCGCGGATACCGAGGAGTTCGATTCTCGTTACGAGGAAGGGCTTAGGCTGGAGGAGGCCGGTCGGGTGTCGGAGGCGGTCGCCGAGTACGAGCAGGCCGCTGAACTGTACCGGGGCGACTACCTGATCGAAGACCTGTACGAAGAGTGGACCATGATCGAGCGCGAACGGCTGGTCGAGGCGTACGCGGACCTATCGCGCAGGCTGGCCGCCCGCTACATGGAGGGCGGGCGACTGCGGGAGGGCGTGCGGGCCTGCTACCGGGTGCTGGAGAAGGACCGTAGTGACGAGGACGCCCACCGCCTGCTGATGGAGTGCTTCGTCCGCCTCGGCCAGCGGGGCAGGGCGCTGCGCCAGTACGGGTTATGCGAGCAGGCGCTGAAGCACGAGTACGACGCAACGCCCTCCCCCGAGGCCCGAGCCCTCTACACGAGCATCCTAAAGGACGGCAACCGTTGAGAGCGACGCGATCCTCAGAAAAATCGGACCGATTCATTAGCAACTCATTCCGGATTCATTGGGAATTCATCGCCGTATACTCTAATGATGAATAGGGATTGAAGTATTGGGATAGCCGGGCTAACGAATGGCGGAGAGACCAGGAAGAAAGGAGTCACTTATGCCCGTCTATAGAGTTCAGCCCGGGGACACCCGGCTCTGCATGAAGTCCGGTGTGTCCTCCGCCCGGTTGTACGGATACGGGACATGGCAAACGCAGGCGACGCAGCGTTCGACAAGATAATGCAGACGTGGCCAGGACCGTGAATCATCCGAGTTCCCACTTCAGGCAGACCTTGGCGGCGGAGGGCGCCCACGATGTACTGATAGAAGAAACGGGCCTCGGGTTCCTACGACACCGCTTTCGGGATTTTGTAGTCCCCGAGGAAGGAGAGTAGCGTGGCGACGACACCAGATGGCCCCGGCGGAGGGGTTGACGCGGCGGAGCTGTTCACGGAAGACCAACTCGCACAGATCTCGCAGAATCCGGACCCGGGCCGCTTCGACCTCGCCGGGGATCGGGCGGCCCTGGTCCTCGAGATGAAGAAGGGTGGGATCGTTACCAAGAATCAAATAACCGCCTTCCTCGCCAACATCTGCCAGGAGACGGACTGGCTCAAGACGCTGGAGGAGTACGGCGACTATGACTACTGGCAGTACCTAGTAGAGATCAGCGGCGAACCCAACGCCTGGATGTACCACGGCCGCGGCTACATCATGCTCACCTGGGCAGACAACTACCGCGCCGCGGGCCAGGGGATAGGCGTGGACGATAGGCTGGTGAACGAGCCACACTTGCTGGCGAACGACAAGGAGCTGGCGGCGAAGACCGCCGTCTGGTACTGGACGTCGAGGGACTGTGGACACTACGCTGATCAGGGCAACTTCGAGGCAGTGTGCAGCCTCATCAACCGGGGCGAGGTCGTGCCCACAGGTCCGATCCACGGCTGGCCAGAGCGTCTTGCGGCCTACGAGAGGGCTCAGTCGGTGATAGGCACCGGCACCGAACCCGTAACCGAACCCGCCAGAGAAAGGAGCGAGTCAGTGGCGGACCAGATAACATTAGGATACGACAAACAAGGCTGGGCTTATGACACTGCGTCGAGACTTTACGTCAGGTCCAATACAGCGGACCTTGACCACAAGACCAACAAGGATGGTTGGCTTTGGGCTGATGTAGCGACCGCAGGAGAGACTGTAGCGACCGCAGCGATCGCAACATCAACGTGGTCGTGGCCCGAAGCGTGGGACCCGCCAGGGTACACCGGTGACGGCTCCTACGTGGATATGCACCCCGAAAGGTACAACTGGAGGAGCGACGTGGAGGAGGTGGCCCGCTATCTAGTAGATAACTATGGTGTATGGTGCAACACCTATGTCGATCACCCCCCTGGATGGGGCTTGGATAACGTATCCATGGACGTGTGGAGTTCGGGTGGCCGTGGATACAACATAGATCCGTCGGTTGGTCAAGCGGTCTTCGACGACATTTTCAATAATGGCAAAGAACCCTGGATTTGGTGGGTGATATGGTGGAATGAAATGTGGAGTATGGGTGGTGGGTGGGAAGCCTCCCCGCCTGGCCCCGCAGATTCAGACCCTGGTCACACAGGACACGTTCATATCACCTTCGTCTAAGGAGAGATCGGTACAAGGTTTGCGCCAGCAGACATGGCTGAGGAGGAGCTTGCTCAAGCCGTTCTGGGATGCCTTCGCAGCTTGCATCGAAGCGGAGCAGAAGAGGCGCGAAGCGCTGTTAGATTGGCGCATGGAGCGTATGGACTCGTGGCTAGACTCCCTAGAGTAGAGGAAAGGAGAGAAGAACAATGCACCGAAGCGTTACCCCACACCCAGAGAGGCCCAAGGGGCAGCCTGAAGATCTAGAGCCGCCGATCAAGGACGCCCACCTCTACCCGCACAACCGCCGCCAAAGCGTTACCCTACGCCCAGAGAAGCCCAGTGAGGGTCCAGGAACAGGAGGGCAAAGGCCAAGACCAGCAAACGATGTTCAGAATGTGGATGCCTTTAGAAAGTCTATAGTGCGCCTCGACTCTGAAGCCAAAAAGGATGTTGCTACCGAAGCAGTGATAGCTCTTCCCTCCGATGCTAAGAAGGACGTTGCTTCGGCAGCTATGCAAACGCTTTCTCAGGAGGCCAAAAAGGACGTTGCTTCGGCAGCTATGCAAACGCTTCCTCAGGAGGCCAAAAAGGACGCTGTTACCGAAATGGTACAGAGTCTTCCTCGCGAAGACCAAGAGACTGTACTTAGGTCTATAGCGCCGACTCAGGGTGCGATTGACCGAATATGGCTCATAATCGTCGGAGCCTTTGCCATTGTCTTTATCCTATCCGCCATTGCGCTTTTCGTGAGTGCTTTCTGGAGTCCGGGTCAGATTCAAGTACTGCTTACGGTGGTTACGACCGTAGCAGGTGTCCTGGCGGGTTTTGTCTCCGGAAGGGCAAGTTCTAGCGGGACCTCTACATGAGACCGATCACTAAACGCAGGATTTCCGCGGGTTCCTGCGAGGCGAAGTGGTGAATTAGACAGAGGAAGGACGGTCATTCGCTCTCCGTTTGCAGCGTCATATGCCACGCAGGGTTTGGAAGGTACTTACAAGGGAGAGCAAGATGGGGCGGTAAGGTAATCGAGTAGGCAAGTAGAGCGAGCCACAACCTGTTGCCAAGATGCTAAAGAAAGTAACCGTAGCCGTCCCAACCTCGTGCTGTACCGGGTCACCGTTTCGCCCCCGGCGTAGCCAGAGCGCCCGTCGAGTGCGAACGGCCGTGGATACCGTGGAGTTCGGCGTGCTGCTGGGAGAGGCACCCATGCTGACTACAGGAGGACGAACTGGATGCGCTACGAGCCGCGCGGGACCACGGTTCCCGCTGATCCTAACCGAAAGGAGCAGATGAAGTGTCAGAGCGAGTAGCAGGGGAGAGCGAGAACCGGGAGAAGTACGTGGATCTGGTGTTCGAGGGCGGAGGGGTGAAGGGTATAGCCCTGGTGGGGGCCTTCTCCGTTCTCGAGGAGCGGGGCTACCAGCCCCAGAACATGGCCGGGGCCTCGGCCGGCGCCATCGTGGCCGCGCTGGTCGCCGCGGGTTACACAGCCACGGAGCTACGTAGGATCATCGGGAAGCTGGATTACGATCACTTCAAGGACGAGGGTTGGGAGGATCGAATCCCCCTGGCGGGAAGGTCTTTGAGCATCCTGAAGGACCTCGGTGTCTACGAGGGTGAGGCTTTCCTGGCGTGGATGCGCGAGCTTTTGGAGGCTAAAGGGATTCGGACGTTCGGAGACCTGGTGCGTCGTGAAGACGCCGAGCCGAAATACCGTTACAAGGCGCAGGTGATCGCCTCGGACGCAACCGAGCGGCGTCTGCTAGTCCTGCCCCGAGACGCACCCAGGCTCGGCATCGGCGACCCGGACGATCTCAACGTGGCCCTGGCGGTCCGCATGAGCATGAGCATCCCCATCTTCTTCGAGCCGGTGAAGTTTGCCAACGCGCAGACGGGCAGGGAACACCTCATCGTGGACGGCGGGATGCTATCCAACTTCCCGGTCTGGCTCTTCGACGCCGAGGAGCCACTCTGGCCCACCTTCGGGCTGAAGCTTGTAGAGAAGCCGAGGGCACCTATAGGCGACCAGCTTCGGCAGGAAAGCCCTCGTAGTGGGGTATTGTCAATCATCGATTACCTTAGAAGCCTGGTGGACACTATGATGGCGGCCCACGACCGGCTTTATATAGAAGAACATGACTTCGACCGGACTATCGCCATCGATACTTTGGGAGTGGGCACGACGGAGTTTGATCTCTCCGAGGAGCGGGCGATGGGGCTGTTCGAATCGGGCCGTACCGCCGCGGAGAAGTTCCTGGGCGAAGACCGGAACCGGAGGAGCGCACCAAAACAGACGACTCGCCAAACGGGGTAATACTCGGACCAAGGTGAGCACAAACGAAGAATCTCAAAGCAAACTTTAAAGTTCGAGCAACAGATCACCTGGAACTGACATCCTGTGCAGGGGACAATAGAGACGGATGCCCGGCGCAGACGTCGTATAATCCTCATCGGGGAGCAAAACGGCTTCCGGGGGCGTGGCAGAGTGGACTAATGCGCTGGTCTTGAAAACCAGAGGCGGTAAAACGCCCGTAGGTTCGAATCCTACCGCCCCCGCCCCCTCCTCCCCCCAATATCTTGTGGCTCAACCTTTCGGAGGTGTGTCCGCGAGAAATCTTTGTTAAAAAAAATTAAACAAATAGAGACTTGAGCGTTTCAAGTGTGTAAACTACGGGTAACTTCCGTACGGGAAGCGGTGCAGGCCGTGTAGAAAGACTGTGTAGGTAGAAGGAGGGAAACTCTATGAAGAGGGTAATTTACTTGGCTACGGCCGCTCTGGTGGCCATGCTGATCCTCGTGCCGACTGCCATGGCGCAGGAGATGGAACAGACCATGATGGTGGAAGAGACTATGATGATGGAGACCACTCAGCCGCTCCCCAAGAGCGGTGGTCCGGCGATCGGCAGCACGTCGGTGCTGTTGCCCGCCGCCGCCCTGCTCTTGGGCTCGGGCGTTCTGGCGTTCGCCGTCCTGCGGCGCAGGTAGCCTTTAACAGGATCTTCTAGCCTGGGGGCCTTTGCGTCCCAGGGTTTGAGGAGGTCGGGGCAGGGAGAGCCTGCACTATCCTGCCCCTTTTTCGTGCCCGGAAGCTACAAGCTTTCGGGCACGTGCTCTGTGCGGCGCCGAAGCGGCTGTGCCGCCGACGAAGAAGAAGATTGTGGTGAAGCGGGCAGACCTCTAGCTGCCTCGATATCCGGTGTAAACCTTCTCCGCGACGCTGGTATGCTTACTCGCATCACCCTGTACGCCTCCCTGCTTCCCTCGTGGCGTACCCCCAGGCGACTCTATGCAGGATCGCTCGGATAATCTCTCGGGGCTAAAGACCACACTCCAGCATCACCCTCATGATAGACACGTACACCCGCCGGACCCCCGCTATCAGAGAGAATCGTTCTCCCGCTTCGGCGAAGGGTTTTCGCGACTCTCCTGACGCTGGTAGTAGCCGTGGTAATGAATTCTTCGGAGGTTGTCGGCGAGGAGAGAGGCGGGGCATTTATCCTGCAAAGCCACCCCTTTTACAAGTGAGCCGCCCAGGACTCGAACCTGGAACCTAGAGATTAAGAGTCTATGCCGACGGGTTTCTGGTTGTTGCTCATAGTTGCAGAACCGGCATAAATAAGCCGAATGTCCTCCTCCGATGTTGCCCTATGTTTCGCGTCGTTGCGCCGGATTAGTGTCAAAACTAGTGTCAACTAGAGTCACTTCAAGTTCTCAAAACCTTAGCGGTAGCCTCAGAGACCTTAGAAGCACACTTGGCGGGACTCAAACCTGCGACCTTCTGATTCGTAGTCTTAATTGGTAAGTTCTAGCAGGTCCTAACCCGTCAGCAAATCCCGCTTCTTCAAGCCGAAAAAGCGGGGTTGGTCTGTGAGCGTTTTCTGATCTGTTCGGCTCTGTTCTATCCCTACTGCTGCCACACTGCTGCCACACGGCCGCGGAATGCTCTATGCGCTTCTTTGTCTCTGACTCTTAGAAGCTCCTAGGCCACGCAACTTGTGAGGTCACGTCGAGTCCTCACTTAGCACAGTCTTATAGCCGGTTCTCGCCGTCTCTAGGCGAGGATGTGTCTGTAGATCCTCTTCAGGACAGGCTCTCCAGAGCCACCAATGGTGGCCTTCTCAAACCTCAGCATAGCCCGCCGGCCTTCAAGTTCTAGGGTTGCGACTTGGTTCTCGAGCCAAGGCTCTCTGTGGGTAAGGCGCCAGCTCATCCCTTCTTGCCCGGCACCTATCAGCCAAGCTAGAAAGCGGCCGACGAGCTCTCCAAGCTTCGTCCAGCCGGTGCTCTCAAGACGCCTCTTCGTTGCGGCGGAGGCATTGCGTAGCGGGGAGCAGGTCGCTTGGTAGATCGGACTCGTGACATCCTGGTTATGGAACGTCGCCTCAGCCAGGTAGCCGTAGTGGACGTCCCCGGAGAGGATAACGACGGAGGCCGGGGGTTGGCCTTTCTCTCCGGCTCCTACGGCCCGTATCAGGTTAGTCAGCTCGACAAACGAGTCGTGGAACGAACCCCAGTGATCGAAGTCAAGCGAGCGACGTAGTCTCTCTCCCCACACTGCCGCTCGCTCCCCCCACGCTCCGGAGCTAACGGCCTCGTCCCAGACCTGCAGGTGGTGCATTCCGGGCCCAGGCAGCACCGGGACCGCTGTGGCGAGCAAAAGGTGGTTGAAGCCCCCGGTTGCGCGTTCTTCAACCCAGCGCCACTCGTCGGCGTCCACTATCGAGCGGCGGTCTCTCCTCAGTACCCGTCCTCCTCGGGAGTCCACCACTACAAGCCGCACGTTGCCAAAGTCTCGGCAGAAGCTCCACCGGGTTAGCAGGGGATCTCGATGTGCTCTGTAGAAGAACTCGCGAAGGAGAGGCCCCGCATCGTGGGCGTGCTTGACCTTCTCGAAAAGCTCATCTCCTTCGAGTTCTTGGGGCGAGAGGTTGCCGAGGTGCTGGTAGACCCAGTAGGAGGCGAGGCCTCCGAAGATCTGCTCGTCCCACGAGGGAAGGGTTCGCATCTCCTCGACCCAGGCTTCGGAGATGTTCCAGTCGTCGGTAAGCTCATGGTCGTCAAAGACCATCGCCGAAGGCACGGTAGAGAGCAGCCAGCGGATGGCTGGGTCCTTCCACGAATCTCTATACAGGCGAGAGTACTCCTCGAAGTCGGCCGCCGCGTCTCCAGGTGGCTTGCTGGTGTCGCGGCGCGAACGGATGAAGTCGAGCGTGTCTAACGGAGGCTGGTCGGCGTAGACCTGGTCCCCCAAGAGCAGCAATGCGTTTGGCAGGTTCTCAGAGGGCTCGTGCTGCAGCCTCATCGCCATCGCGTATAGGGCGTCCGTCCCGACTCCCAGTTCGTTCTCCTCGTTGCTCAGGGTGTGGGGTGGCTCGTGCGGAGCTGAGATTCGGCACGAACCGAAGACGAGTTTTAGGGAGCCTCCCCGGTCCAAGGTGCGGATCACGCTCGTCGGGAACCCTGAGCTTTCCTCTGGCCACTTCTTCTCGCCGTCGAGTAGTACTTCGTACCTATACGCAACTCCCGGCTCTAGCCCTGCAACGTGCACCAAGCCGTAGTGGTGACCTTCGATACTGAAGGTGCGCGAGCGGTGGTTCGCACCGTCGAGCCGCACCTCGACCTCGCAAGCGGCGGCCGTTTCCACCCAGACCGTAGCCTCAGTCTCGTCAGCGTAGCGTAGCAACGGACCGAGGAGTAGATCAGGCACCGTAGCCCTTGTTTCTACCCGTATACAGACCTTCTTTTCGTTTCATGGTCCCACCTTATCGTCTAGAGTCAGTTTAGAAGGATACATTAAGATCGACGGGGAAGGGCGCACGAACCATACACACCTTGGTCGAGCACCTCTTATGGCACACTGCTGCTTAGGGCGAACCGCGCGATGGAGAGCGCCTTGCAGTAGAGCATTGGTGTATAGGTTGGTGTAAAAAGGGCCAGGATAACTCCCGGCCCTTCTCCTTACCTTCCGTTTATCCTGCAAATTACGGTATTTCTATGGCGCGCTCGTGTGGCGGACCCTCGTCTGCCATGGGAGCGCCGTTACGAGGCGGGTCGGCTGACGCCGGTCCGGGTCCACCGGGTAGTTTCGTCGCTTTTGGTGGAACTGGGGACGCCGGCGAAGGCGCCGAAACCCTGCGGTAGGTCGCCCGGGAGACCCAAAGGTCGGCTCTCGGGCAGGGCCAAGCGCTACTCGGCGCTCAAGAAGAGCGCCTGAGAGGGTAAAACCGCAAAGCGAGAGTTTTGCGATGTAGATAAAGCCCATCGCAAAACTCCTCCTGCTTAAAACGCAAGCTAAGAGCCGGTTTTACGCCTTCTACTTTGCCCGCCCCAGTGCCAGAATTGTGAACCAAGTAAATGGTATTGTTGAGAGAGTTCAGGAGGACCAGACTATTTCAATAGAGGTGCTACATAAGGAAAAAGCGTGTAGTATACCCAGAGCTTTAAGGAGAGGAAGCGCTTCGTATGCTGGCTGAGCAGTTTGACGCGTTCTTGTTCGATCTTGATGGTACCCTTTACCATGGTGAGGAGATTTTCCCTCACGTAACGGACTCCTTACTTCGCCTTCGCGGTGCTGGTAAGGTAATTCGTTTCGTGACTAACGACCCCGACCGACTCGAGCGGAGGTTACCCAACACCTGATCGGAATGGGTATAAAAGCTCAACAGCAGGAGGTCTTCACCTCCGGGTGGGCTACAGCGAGGTACCTCGGGGAAAGTGGTGTGCGCTCTGCCTATGTCGTCGGTAGCCCTGGTCTCACACATGAGATTCGTCAGGCCGGAGTCGAGGTTGTTGAAACTGGTCAACCGGAGGTAGTCGTAGTCGGGGGCGACGAGCATACCTCCTATGATCACCTCTTGAAAGCTACTAGATTCATATTGGGGGGAGCAAGGTTTATAGCTACCAATCCGGACGGTTCCTACCCAACCTCAGAGGGCCCTATTCCAGGTGCAGGGGCCATAGTGGCTGCTATCCAGGCAGCTTCTGGAGAAAATCCCGATGTGATAGTAGGAAAGCCTAACCCCAAACTTTTCGAGCTAGCTATGGAAGGGTTGAACGCAAAACGCGAGCGCATCGCAATGATCGGCGACAATCCTATGACAGACATCAAAGGAGCTTTCCAGATAGGGATAACAGGTATCTTGCTCGCAAAGTCGCCACCACTTCCCAAGGATGGCGATGTTCCTACCCCAGATGTTATCGTCCCAGATCTTTCTTTTCTCTTTGGAGATGACGTTACGGGATAGGAGCAGGGTGGCGCAAGTGTGCCGGAGGTCATGAGATCATATATCGGGAAGACCGGCGCGTTTGAGGAGCCGAGCGGAGGAGCGGTTTCAAAGATTGAAGGGGTAAAGGATGCACAGTGTGGGGTGTTTCCTGAATCTTGTAGCAGGCCTCATAAACCTAGCCTGCGGAGGTAATCTCTCTTATCCCGACGAATGCGATCGCCGTTAGCGGTTTCGTCATCGAGAGAAGTACCTCGCAACGTCTCGGAGGCCGTGGACCCGCCGAAGGCGCAGAGGGAGGAGGTGCGACCTTTATCTCCCGAGCAAGCGCGCAGACTGCTCGAGGCGGCGCGTGGAGATCGCTTGGAAGCCCTCTACGTGCTCGCTGTTCACTGCGGGCTTCGGCAAGGCGAGTTGCTAGGGCTTCGCTGGGAAGACGTAGACCTCGAAGCAGGCACTTTGCACGTCCGACGGACGCTCACTCTGGCTAAGGATGGCCCAATGTTTATGGCCCCTAAGACCGCCAAGAGCCGCCGACAGATAAGGTTCACCACCGGGGCTATAGAGGCTCTTAAACGTCATCACGACAACTCCAATTCGAAGAGTGCACGCGGCTCACCGGGCTGTGGCAAGACTACGGGCTTGTATTCGCGACGACGATCGGGACTCCTATCAATCCCCGCAACCTTACGGGCCGTTCATTCAAGCCGTTGCTCAAGCAAGCCGGACTGCCAGACATACGCTTCCACGATCTGCGGCACACCTGCGCGACGCTACTGTTGAGAAGGAGCGTGCATCCGAAATTGGTTCAAGAGCTATTGGGGCACGCCACGATTGCGGTAACTCTGGACACGTATTCTCACCTTGTGCCGGGAATGGGGCACCAGGCAGCGAACGCGATGGAGAGCGTACTAGAGTAGCGGGTTGCAGTAAATCGGCCCCGGCGGGTACCCGGGGCTATTATGGTTCAGCCCAATGTGCAGGAGTTTTCTTAGCGCGCTCGGCAGGACTCGAACCTGCGACCTTCTGATGCGAGTCTTAATCGGTCAGTTCTCACTGGTTCTAACCTGTCAGACAATTAAGAGGCTGCGCCAATAGGCTGGCAACTTTTCGTACTTGGCAGCTCTCAAAGCGATTGAATCTCGCAAGCTCCTTGTCAGCCTATTGGCGCAATTAAGAGGCCGCGCCATTAGGTGAATAGTGAATGTATCAACAGGCGGTGAAGAGGCGATCTAATCGTTCGGAGAATCGCCAGGTGGACTTGACCCGCTCTGGTGGACACCCGAGAGTTTGGAGGCAAAGCCTCCGCGAAGGAGTCCACATGCCCAAGAAGACGGGGTTGCGTTACCCGGAGGAGTTCAAGGCCGAAGCCGTCCAGCTAGCTCACTCCTCTCCGGATAGGTCCATCCTCCAGCTCGCCCATGAGCTGGGAATCGCGGACCAGACCCTACGCAATTGGATCAAGCAAGCAGAGATCGATCGCGGTGAGCGGGAGGGGCTCAACACCGAAGAGCGTGAGGAACTCAGAAGGCTCAGGCGGGAAAACAGGATCCTTCGCGAGGAAAGAGAAATCCTGAAAAAGCCTTAAGGCCTTCTTCGCGAAGGAAGACGGGACTCGGTGAGCGTCTTCAGGCTCATCGAGGCGGAGAAGGCTAGCCACTCTGTCCCTATGCTGTGCAGGCTTCTTGGCGTCTCTCGCTCCGGTTACTACGCCTGGAGGAACAGGCCACCATCCGAGAGAGCCCGCTTCGACGCGGTGCTCTCAGAGAAGATCGAGACGATCCACCGCGACAGCCGTGCCACCTACGGAGCACCGAGGATTCACGCCGAGCTCAGAGCCATAGGCTTCCGCTGCGGTAGGAAGAGAGTAGCCAGGCTCATGCGCCGAGCGAAGCTCAGGGGCTGCCTCAGAGGGCGTAGGATGCGCACGACTCATCGCAGAGCCCTCCAGCAAGTCGCTCCGGACCTGGTCGGCAGGAACTTCGCCTCCGAAGAGCCGGACCGGCTGTGGGTAGCGGACATAACCTACGTCCGCTCCAGGGAAGGCTTCGTCTACTTGGCCTTCATCCTCGACGCCTGCAGCCGTCGGGTGGTCGGCTGGTCAATGGCAACGCACCTGAGGACCGAGCTTGTCGTAGACGCCTTGCACATGGCGATTGTGAGGCGAAAGCCCGCTCCGGGGCTCGTGCACCACTCGGATCGCGGAGTGCAGTACACCTCGCTGTCCTTCGGCAAGAGGCTGGAGGATGAGGGGCTCGTACCATCGATGGGCCGGGTAGGCTCGGCCTATGACAATGCCCTCGCCGAGTCGTTCGTCGCTACGCTGAAGACGGAGTTGATCTACCAAGCCCCGTGGCCTACTCGGCAGACAGCAAGGACGGCTATCTTCGAGTACATAGAGGGGTTCTACAACACTCGGAGGAGGCACTCTTCTCTGGGCCACCTAAGCCCTGCAGAGTTCGAGGAGGTTAAACTGACAGAAGCCGCTGCGTGAAAGAGATGTGTCTACCGTACCGGGGCAAGTCCAATCCTCTAGATTCCGATTCATGGTAGCGTCCTTAGCTTCAGTCGGGAACCACAGCAGTGTTGACAGACATAGGATCACACCAAGTTGCAGAGTATAAAAGGCGCATATGCTCGACAGAGAGGAGCGCGTGAAGAGAAACCCAAGCATAATCTTGGTGTTGTTGCCCCTGACTTTGTTGGTACTCGCTACCGTCGCTTGCGGTGGGCGAGCAGGGTTCGGTGGTCCCAACGAGGGTGCTTTTACGCGGCACTTTTTCACCAATGAGCACGGGACGCGAGATTATCGGCTATATGTACCTAGTGGCTATGAAGAGCAGGACAGCGTTCCCCTGATCGTCATGTTGCACGGGTGTAGACAGGATGCCGAAGACTTCGCCGCTGGCACCCAAATGAACGTTCTCGCCGAGCGAGAAGAGTTCCTCGTCCTCTATCCGGAGCAGCGCCTGAGCGCAAACCCATTGGGTTGCTGGAACTGGTTCGAGCTTACTAGCCAGGAACGGGGCAGCGGAGAACCTTCGATTATCGCCGGCGTTACCGAGAGCGTGATTGCCGACTACAACGTCGACATGAGTCGGGTGTACGTTGCTGGGATCTCTGCCGGGGGAGCGATGACCAGCATCATGGGGGCGACGTACCCCGATCTCTACAGCGCCATCGCTGTGCACTCGGGACTCGAATACAAAGCTGCCGGCAACAGTAGGATGGCTCTGGCGGCTCAGAGGGATGGCGGGCCGGACCCCGATCAGCAAGGCTACCTAGCTTTTCTGAGTGCCCGTGAGCAAGCACGAGTCCTCCCGACAATCGTATTGCATGGAGAGGAGGATGAGGAAGTTGACGTGGTAAATGCCCATCAAGCGCTCTCACAATGGGCGCAAACAAACGATTACTCGTACGACGGTTCGGACAACGACAGCATCACCGACGAGCCAGCCGACACCTTCCGGGAGCAAGCGCCGGAGGGCTACCACTACGTCAGATACGTCTATGAGAACCCGGAAGGGGACGTAATCATGGAGAAGTGGATCGTCGATGGGCTGGGCCATGCGTGGCCGGGTGGTGACCCCAAAGGATCCTACACTGATCCCGAAGGGCCAGATGCTTCCGAGGAGATAATACGTTTCTTTAAAAGTGTTAGTGACATATAACTCTCTATGTCCTACAGATTGTGGCAAGGGCTCGAACACGAGCACGCGGGTCTTCAGCAGGACGTACCGGTCTCCGCGGCGGTAGAGACTCCCACTAGCACTCCGGCGAACCATTCCTGAAGCGGGTCCAGCTCTACAATGAGCAATTCTAGGGGTTTCATGTCCTTTGCAGGCTCCATCATATATTAGTTTCCTCTATGTTAAGGGTAAGAGCTTGTGCCAATAAGGAGCGCTTGAATGTAAATGGAGATGAATTGCTCGATCATTTGGGAAGTTGCTGAAGCTTCCCGAAGTGAAGGAGCCTCTCCATGCCTGCAGTATTACCATACATCATCTAGGTTATCTAGGAACATCTAGGAACAGTTCGCCGTCCTTCTGCCCGAACGAAACGTAGATCATCCGCTCGGTTGCCACCGACCTCGGATCCCTGACAGGGTAGTTTTCAATAAGCTCGTGCAGGTGCGGTTCTTCGGCTGCGCCTACTGGCGGTATCTCGGCGGATAGACTCAAGCTGCCCCTGCGCGCAGGATGGCACCCTTACCGGTCGGCCCGATCGACTCCTCCACAATCCCGTACAGCGGCGGGGCTCGCGTTGACACGCGAGCCTCCACCGTAGCGTTTATGCTGCACCCCTCGCACGATCAGTTGGTGGAGGGCCGTTCCGTCGGATGCTGCTGATCGAAGAATCTCACCATCTCCGCCGAGGCGTCGGGGCCTTTGGTGTCTGTGTAGGAGCCTGCGCTGCTCCCTCCTGACCAGGCGTGTGCGAGGCCGTGGACGGTCCACTGCTCCATGATAGGGCGACCCTCAGCGTCACGTTGAGTGGCGCGGGTGTAAGCGTGACCATTTGGAACCTGCCCATTGCGCACCGCGATAGGTGGGACCGGCTTGCCCACCGCATTACGGCTGCCAGGAGCGGCGTCTGCCGTCCGGTAGTACGCGAGCAGTTGTTCGGCGTTGCGTGGGTGTACGGTTGTGTCACGATCTCCGTGGAACACGATCACGGGTACGCTCACCTCTGGGCCACCGGAGGGGGCATCCTGATGTGGCTTAGAAGCCCCACCGCCCTGCATCGCGGAGAGGGCGGAGACGAGGTCCTGGGCGGCGCCGGGGGCGAGGCCGGAGTGGACGCCGACCGCGGCGTAGAGATCGGGGTAAGTCGCCCCCATAATCGCGGCCATCGCTCCGCCGGCCGACATCCCAGCCACGTACACCCGGCCATCGGCGATACTGTACTCCTCGACGACCTGGCGGGTGATACCGGCGATTATGGCCGGCTCGCCCTGCCCGCGCTGCTGGTCCGAGGCCTTAAACCAGTTCCAGCACTTCTGCATATTGGCGTTCTGGGCCTGTGCGGGATAGGCGACGAGGAAGGTGTGCTCCTCGGCGAGCACGTTCATGCTCGTTCCGGCCGCGAAGTCATTGGGATTCTGGGTGCAGCCATGGAGCATGACCACCAGGGGTACCGCCTCTTGTCCGGTGTAACCGCTCGGAACGTACAGCTTATAGGAGCGGCCCCCGGCCGGACCGGCGTAGGAACGCTCGACGAATTGACCTCCCGCAGGGACAACTGCCGGCCCGGGCACGCCCTTTGTCTGCCCGGGCAAGCCGTCGGGCAGACCGGGCAGGACGTTCGGCATGCTGTTGGGCAAGCCGTCCAACAGACCGGGTAAGCCGTCCGGCAGACCAGACAAGCCGCCTGGCAGGCTGCTGGGTAAGCCGTGTAGCAGGTTAGGTAAGTCGGTGGGCAGGCTGTTGGTTAGGCCGTCGGGAAGGCGCGGCACGGCGCGGTAGTGTCGGCTCGACCTGAGGGCGTCCCCCTTCCGACCTAGGTTCGCGTTCTCTGGGGGACGGCCGGCTCTCTCCAGCACCCGATCGACCGTCTCAACTGGCCCTTCGGTCCCGCTCTTGTCCTCCGACGCCATCGGGGCAGAGGTGCCTCCGAGGGCGCGCTGGATGGCGGCGGTCGCCTCGGCGAGCCGCCCCTCGTTCATGAGGCGCGTGGCCTCCGACATGCTGTCCTGTAACAGGTTACTCATACTTGCTTCTCCTCTCCTATGTGCTTTACGTTGATCGGTTACGACTCGCCAGCGCCGCCTTGACGGTAGGGCTCGCCCGGAAGGCGCCCAAAACCTCCAAGGAGGCAATGGTCTCCAGGGCCAGCTCCGGGGAGACGTCGTTGGCGATGCTCGCCAGCCCCAAGACCCGGATATCGAGCGCCTCGCCCGCCGCCCGCACAACCTCTAGGTCGCCCCGGGCGTAGTGCTGCAACCCGAGCACCAGCTCTTTACGGACCACCGTCTGCTTGACCGCCTCGGCGTGTTCTCCGAGTTGGTTGCGGATCGCCGTGCGGATGAAGTCGGTGCGGTTCTGGTAGAAGCCCTCCCTAACCAGCAGGTCGATCTGCCCCAGATCCACCGGGCCCAAGTTGATCGTGATCTTCTCCAACTCAGTCAATGCCATCGCATCTACCTTCCTCTAGACATCCACATACCATCCACATGGATGATAACACCTCTACTGATGTTGTCAACGGGATAAAATTCGGGCGGTGTGTCGCCAGCGTTCTGGCATCAGTAGGGAGATTTCGACTTCTCAGCAAAAGGGGGCGCTCGGAAGGAGTGAAGGGGCGGTGTGCAGGACTACCGACGTTCCAGGCGAGAGACGTCCGAGATGCTCCTCTGGTAAGGCGGACCAGAAATCGGTGCTCGGGTAGCTGGATTACTTGCGGAGCTCGACAGAGACGATGCCGGAGGCCGTCATACGCCGATCATAGCGATAACAGGAAACGTCATACAGGGGAATAGGCAGAAGGCCATCGAGGCCGGGATGGACGACTATGTCTCAAAGCCGATAGGGCTTGGTGAGAGTAAAGTCCTGAGGCGTTGAGTCGCCGACAAAGAGGAGAAGGTCTAGGAGACGGTGTCTTTCCTCTGTTAACAGGACTGACCGCCTACAAGAGCTATATTATCGACTGCTGAGACGTAAGGAAAGCTGAAGCGTTCCTAGCACTTTTGACAGAGATTTGACAGTTACAGGGGCGAACAACGGCGAACGACCAGAAACACGAGGGCAAAGAACCTGGCTCAAGAAGGCCGATTTCTGGACAACGGTAAACAACGGTGAAGGTATGGACTGACTGGATCAGTTAGTCTAGGTTTCCTAGTCCGGCAGCTAGGCGTTCTACCCGTTCTAGGCACACAGTTAAACACCTTAGAGCTTCCGCCAATACACACGGCGAAACACCTGAGACAGATCCAGAAGTCGAAGGCAAAGCTTTGTGGGCGTCAGAGATTTGACAGTTACAGGGGCGGAGAACAACGGCGAACGACGTAGAAAGGTGCACACGCTCAGGGCAAAGAAGCTTCCCCAGGGTGTCCAAGGTCTCTAAGCGGCGAACGGCCCCGAGCGGGATTTCTCATCGGACAACGGTAAACAACGGTGAAGGTATGGAAACGATGATGCGACGTCTTGGATCAGTTAGTCTAGGTTCGAAAAGTGTCTAGTCGAAGACGAGGCACGAGCTTGTAGCCTGTCGGGGTTCGGATGAACGCCCGCATCTCTCTGGGGGAGCAGGGCCACGAACTGGGCCCAGATCGGCTCGATGATGTATGGTGGGATGGCGGGCACGGGCTTGCTCCTTCGCCTCGGGAAGCATCAGACACTCCCCGGATGACAGCTTTATTCGGCCGCACTCCCTACGGAAGCTCTTAGACAAAGGCAAAAGTTCTAGCAGGGCCCGATATAGACCGTTATCTAAAACATAGATCTCATCGTCGATCGCCTCGAGCGCCGCGTAGATACGTTTACAACGTAGATACGCTTAGTGAAAGATATAGCACTAGCACGAGGGCGGCAGTGGTATCTTCTAGGCATACGAAAGATAACGTTTTGCAGGGGCTTTATCAGTTCACCGGTAGATGCACGGGTGAGTTGGGGAGCCTCAATCGGAGGATTCAGGCATGACTGACAGCTCTACGCGTACGAGGACGAACGTATCCAATGTACTTGTCATTGGCTCCGGGGCGGCCGGTTTGCGCGCTGCGATCGCTGCGCACGAGGCAGGTTCGGAGGCCGTGGTAATTGGGACACGTCCCCGCAAGGACGCCCACACTGTGCTCGCCGCTGGCGGCATCAACGCGGCCCTTGGTACCCGCGACCTGGAGGACTCCTGGCAGCAGCACTTCGCCGATACCCTCAAGGAGGGCTACAACCTCTCCGACCCGCGGGTCGTCGAAATTATGGCCAAGGAGGCACCCCGCGCCGTCCACGAGCTCGCCGAGTGGGGCGCCCCGTTCGCGAGGACGCCTTCCGGGGAGCTCGACCAGCGCTTCTTCGGGGCACACAAGTATCGCCGCACCTGCTACGCGGGCGACTATACCGGCAGGGCGATGCTCTTCGCGCTCGTAGATAAGGCGGAGTCCCTGGGCATTCCCGTCCACGAGGGGCAGTACGTCAGCAAGCTCCTCGTCCACGACGGGCGGTGTTTCGGAGCGTACGCGTTCGACGTGCACAGCGGCGAGCGGACCGTGTACCTGACCGACGCCGTGGTGCTTGCGACCGGCGGGCACACGCGGCTGTGGCGGGTGAGCTCGTCCAGGCGCGACGAGAACACCGGGAGCGGGATGCATCTAGCCCTGGAGGCCGGCTGCAGGCTCTCGGACATGGAGCTTGTTCAGTTTCATCCGACTGGGATGGTCTACCCAGAGGAGTGGGTCGGGACGCTCGCAACGGAGGCCATCCGCGGCGAGGGCGGGCGGTTATACAACGCGGACGGCGAGCGCTACATGGAGCGCTACGACCCCGAGCGCATGGAGCTCTCCACGCGCGACAGGATAGCTCTGGCGAACTACACTGAGATCGCCGAGGGCCGCGGCTCCGAGCACGGCGGCGTCTACCTTGACATCTCCCACCGCCCGAAGAGGTACATCTTGGAGAAGCTGCCGCGCATGTACCGCCAGTTCCTCGAGGCCTCGATGATCGACATCTCCAAGTCTCCGATGGAGGTCGCGCCGACCGCCCACTACACGATGGGCGGCATCGTGGTCGAGCCCGAGACGCACGCCACCGGCGTCGAAGGTTTATACGCCGCGGGCGAGAACACCTCCGGTCTGCACGGGGCCAACCGCCTCGGGGGCAACTCCCTGTCGGAGACCGTCGTCTTCGGGCGGCGCGCCGGCGAGGCCGCAGCGGAGTTCTCCCGCAATGCCGATGTACAGCTCCGCGACCGAGCCGCCATACGAGAGGCCGCCGAGGAGGTCGCCTCCTTCATAAAGGAGGGCGAGGAGTTCGCCCGTCCCCTGCAGCGGGCCCTGCGCAACACCATGCAGGAGACCTGCGGTGTGGTGAGGAGCGAGGACAAGCTGACCGAGGGCCTTAAGCGGCTCGCGGAGATCCGGGAAGCTTCCAACGATGTCGACGTCCGGCCTACCTCCGAGGGCTTCAACGACTTGGCCTACGCCCTTGATCTGCGCGGCTCCCTCGTCGTCGCCGAGGCGACCATTCTCGGGGCCATCGAGCGCCGGGAGACCCGCGGCGCCCACAACCGCTCCGACTACCCGGAGCTCGACCCGAACATGGAGGTCAACTTCGTGAGCCAGAAGCGAGACGATGGTCTCGGCATCACTGAGGAGACCGTCCACACCGTCCCCGAGTACCTTGAGGAGTGGGCCAAATCCGACGAGGAGTACGGGGTCGTCGGCCGACTGGTCGAGTAGAGGAGGTCTAGAGTTGTCCTCAACACGTTGGGGCGAAGGGCCCGCGCTCTATAAGGAGGCAGGTATGAAAATTCTGGGGCGGCTCTCGTTGGGGGCCACAGCTCTCGTCGCACTCCTTGGGGCCTCGGCAGGGCCAGCGTACGCACACGAGAAGTGGTTCGTAGGGGGGCCGGTCGGTGGGCTGCGCTGGGATCTCCTGTTCCGGCCGCTGCCCTTGGCGCTCATCGGTGCGGTGCTGCTGGTGACGCTTGCGGGCGGACTGCTATGGAGGGCGCGGGGGCGAGGCTTTTTGCCAGGGCCAGAGGCCTTCGGGGCTACCGACGGGCGCCGCAGCCTACTCTACGGGCTGGTGCCCCTGATCCTGGGCATCCACGTTGCCGTGCCCCTGCTCGTAAACGGCGTGCAGGGGACGCTTTTCTCCCCGGATAACGAGATGCCCGGCGTGTGGGCGAACTTCCTGGGCCTAGCCGAGGCCGGCATCGCCCTCGCCCTCTTCTACGGAGGCCTAACGCGCGTGGCCGCGGCGGCGCTCGGCCTGCTGTGGTTCTCCGGCATCTTTCTGGTGGGGCTAGAGCCGATGTTGGATAACGTGCTGTACCTAGGCTTCGCCGCCTTTTTCCTGCTGGCCGGGCGCGGCCCCCTCTCGATAGACCGCCTTCTCTTCCCGCGCTTGGAGCCCAGGGCCGAACTCTCGCGTTACGCCGTGCCCGCCGTCCGGGTCGGGGTAGGCCTGAGCCTCGCCTTCGTCGCCTTCACCGAGAAGTTCGCGAACGTCCCGCTGGGCCTGTCTTTCCTGGAGGAGTATCCTCTAAACTTTACGGGCGTCCTAGGCGTAGCGCTCACCGACGAGGCGTTCGTGCTGTGCGCGGGGGCCGTGGAGCTGCTGGTGGGGCTGTGGATAGCGCTGGGAATCTTCGTGCGCGAGGTTGTCGTCGTCGCATGGTTCCCGACGAACCTGACGCTGACGCTCTTTGCCTGGGAGGAGCTGATCGGCCATTTGCCCATTTACGGTGTGATGGCAGTGCTGCTGGTTTGGGGCGTCGGTGCGAAAAACCTACCCCTGTGGACCGAAGGGCTGCGCGAGCGGCTACTGCCACTCACCTCGTCGGCGGAGAGATCGGAGGGGTAGCGCAGTTTGGACATGGTGGTCTCCAGGTGTTGGGGCGATCTTGGTACCCGGGCTACGACCAAGGTGGCCGGCAAGTCACCGGGGCTCTCTCGCTTTCCTGCCATTTGCAGGACCTTTAGAAGTGAGCCGCCCAGGACTCGAACCTGGAACCTAGAGATTAAGAGTCTCTTGCTCTGCCAATTGAGCTAGCGGCCCGTAGTTCTTTTATTATAGCATCGTCGTTGGCGCGGGTAGGAGTCTCCAACGGGCCGGCTTGCGTGACGTCGCGGGATGAGGTTATAATGATGACATCATCCTAGCGGTCCTATCACGGGGCCGCTAAGGGCCGGAAAAGGGCTTCGCCCTCCGATGAAAACCGGCCCTTTTTCTTTGTCTGTTCGGGTGTCGTGGTCTGTCTTTGCTATCCGACCTCTTCGGCGATGGTAAAGAGTTCGTCGACGTGGCGGCGGACGGAGGTTGCGAGGTCGTCGTTGGCAGTGACGATGCGGACGCGGTGTAGGGGGGCGTGGTAGCGGGCCATGTCTTCTTCGGAGAAGCCGGAGACGCCTTGCCAGCTCACCGGGTTGCGCTCGCCGAGGCGAAGCCCGGGGGAGTGCCGGATGAGTTTGAGACCGACGTCGAAGCGCCTGCGTTCGGGGAGGTCTATGAGGATGTCGAAGGGGCCGGCGACGCCTTTGCGGTAGCGGGTGAGGTAGCGGGACCAGGCCTCCTCGACCCGGCGGCGCCAGGAGGCGTCGTCGCGCAGCTTGATAAGGGAGGCGTAGCTTGGGTGACGCTCGTCGAACTCGAGGGCGCGTTTGTAGGGCCGGCGGTCGGCGAGGCGTTTTACGAGGGCGGCGGAGGAGCTCTCTGGGTCGACGAATTTGGAGACGAGGACCAGGGCGCCCGCGTCGTCCTGGCGGGCCAGGTCCTCGGGGGTGATCTTCTCGTCCTGGATGGCGTCCTGGATGGCCCGGAGGAACATGACGGCGGGGACGCGCAGGGCGTGGTGACCGTAGACGTTGTAGTGCATCAGGTAACGGGCGAAGACCAGCGATTGCAGGTAGCCGACGCCCGACTCGTCCACGGCCAACACCGCCCGGTTGTCCTGGCCGACGACGCGCAAAGAGCTGACCAGAGCCTCGACGTCGACGAGGCCGTAGGGAACTTTGGCGCCCTGAGAGTCCCGGACGAGCCGGTCTAGCATATCGACGTCCAGGGAGCCCGAGAGCAGGTCCCGCGCCAGGTGCTCCGTCGGCGTCAGGTTGCGCAGGGGCGCGACACCGTCCGAGCCATCGTCCGGGGCGCCGTGGGCGCTGTCCTGGACGCTGCCCCGGGCGACGAGGCGGAAGACGTTGTGCGGTTTGAGGTCCCAGCCGGTCAGCAGGACGTCGGCGACTTCCGTCTCCTCGATCAGGCGCCGGGCGACCTCATCGCGCGGGAGCATGCCGGGCAGCCTTATGCCCTCGACGGCCGGAGCATACGGGTAGCGCCCGATGTCGTGGAGGAGGGCTGCGGCCAGAGAAGCCCGCACCTCCCGATCTTCGAGGTAGGCGCCGGAGTCTATGATGCGCTTGAGGGTCAGGCGCGTGAGATAGTAGACGCCGACGGCGTGATCGAAGCGGGTGTGCTTGGCGGCGGGGAAGGCGTAGAGGGCGAAACCTAAAGAGTTCATCCCTTTGAGGCGCGACATGGCGGCGGTCTCCAGGAGCGTCCGGACCGCCTTGTCCACCGGGACCTCGCCCCACACCTCGTCTCGAATCTTCCGCGTGGAGCCCCCGAAGAACTCCCCTACCGTGCTGCTCAACGCCGCTCCCGACCTCGTAACCTCGCGGTTTGCCGCTTCGTGGCCTGCAGGTCTCCCCTTGCCGCGTATTCTAACCGAGAGGCTTTATACTTGTTATACGCGGCTCGGGACCCGGATCGAGAGGAGAGATAGCATCTACGCCGAAGAGCTCGAGGTGATGAACGGCGAGTCCGTGACCTTGCGCCCCCCGCGCGAGGAGGATGTCGAGAAGGTCTACGAGTGGGATCGGGACCGCGAACTCGCCGCCTGGAACGGGCGACCGCCGATCAAGATCTCGCTCTCCGCCGCCCGCCGCGACTACCTGGCCCGCTGGGAAGACCCGTCCGTGAAAACCTTTATCATAGAGGCCAGAGAAGGCGGAGCCACCGAGGCCGTCGGGCTTGCCACCCTCTACGACTTCAGGCACGAAGGGTGCGAGGTCGGCATCAAGATAGGCTCGAAAGACCTGCGCGGACGCGGCTACGCGAGCGAGGCCGTGGAGCTCCTTGTCTCCTACTGCTTCGAGTCGCTGGGCCTCAAGGCCGTACGCGGCTCCACTCTCGCTCACAATACGAGGATGCAGCGCGTCTTCGAGAAGCGCGGCTTTGTGGAGGTCGGTGACGGTTCCATAATCAGCCGCTTCGACAACAAGCGCTACACCGAGCTCTTCTACGAGTGCCGGCGGGAGGACTAAACCACGAACGATCGCAGAACCGGGTGATCGGAGCGACACGACTTTTCCGGCGAGGAATAGCCGACAATGAACGCAAGCGCGTGCTCGAAAAGATCGCGGACGCGAGGCTGGATGTCTTCCCGGAAATCCCGCTTACAATAACGTGTAGATGAGAACGCAGCTAGAGTTGAATGTACGGCGCAAGGGGGCGATGAGGGGGATTCTGACCCTCGGCAGCCTCGACCCGGCATTCGCGGCGGCGCAAGGTGTCGAGGGCGAGATGGCGCTTTTGGACCTCAGAGGCGTGGAGTTCGTGGAGCCGGCGGGGCTCTGCGGGCTGGCGGCGCTCCTGGAGTTCCTGATACCGCGCTCGAGGTTGGTCGGCCTGAGGTTCTCCGGGCACGACGTTGCAGCGTACCTCGAAAGGATGGACTTTTTCAGGATCTTCGGGCACAGGATAGAGACAAACGTAGACGTGGCGGCGCTTGAGGAGCGACGGCGGGGCAACCCGGGGACGTTGCAGGAGTTGATCAGCTTCCACTCCGAGGAGGAGATCCCGGAGATCATCAACCGCATTTCGGAGATCCTTACGAACAAGGGCTACGGGCTGCGCGAACGCGCCGCGATCTGCGCCACCCTGTCCGAGATCTGCGCGAACGCCGTGGAGCACGGCCACTCCCCCTTCGGGGCTTACGCGGCGGTCCAAGCCTACCAGCATATCGTGAGCGGGGGCCGCGAGCGCGGCAGGGGCGAAGAGGTCCTCGTCGCCATCGCCGACGGCGGGGTCGGTATCCGCGAGACCCTCTCGCGCAACTCGGAGTACGCCGAACACACGGCCTCGGACAACGACGCTCTACGCCACGCCCTCAAGATGGGGGTATCGGGGACCGGCGAGATCGGACGCGGCGGCGGCCTCGCTGTGGTCGGCCAGATCGCCGCCCGCGCCGGAGGCTCCCTCTCCCTCCGCTCCAGCTCGGGCCGCGTCACCTTCTACGGAGACCGCACCAACTCCCGCAATGTCCCTACCTTCCCCGGCACCTTCGTCCGAGTCTCCCTGCCAAGAAAAGCTGCCGACGACCAGCTACCATCAGCCAGCAAGAACTAGAAACCCGATGAGCGAAAGCCCGAAAACGCTCTTGCTTTTGCGCGATCCAACCCGTATAATCCCATTATATGATTTCACTGAAGACAGTGAGGGTAAAGCCGGTGACTGAGGAGGACTCCCGGGCGCGTGCGGTCTACGACGTGACCTCGGGGGGTAACGGCGGCGCCGGCGGTAAGCTGATGGTGACCCGGGGGACGGGCCGGCGGGTGCGGGAGGCGCTCGGGGAGGTTCTCGAGGGGTTGCCAGTTGGTGGGGTGTTATACGTGGACACGCGGGGTGTGGAGCTCATGGATTACTCGTTCGCGGACGAGGCGCTGGGGATCCTGGCCTCGAGGGTCGCGGCGGGGGAGTACGGGGACAGGCACGTGGTGCTGGTCGAGGAGGATCGGGAGCTGTTGGAGAACATCGAGGCCTCCTTGCGGCAGCGGGGACTGGCGATGATCCGGGCGGACGAGCCCGGCGGCGCCCCGAAGATAGTGGGCGAGGTGTCCGAGCATCTGCTCGAGACGCTGCGTGCGATCTACGAGGCCGGCGCCATCACCAACGCCGACCTCGCCGAGAGGCTCGGTATAAACCACACCGCCTGCAACAACCGCGCCACCAAGCTCTTCAAGCTCGGCCTCATACATCGCCGCAAGAACACCGCCGCCCCCGGTGGCCGCCAGTATTCCTACGAGGGGATAGCATGATGCTCTTTTTTGTCTTTAGTCTCACTCATTTCAGTGAAGATAGCAGTATCGGTGCAGAGAGGCCGAAGGAGGTATAGCGGAATGCGCGAAGAGTACATGATCGAGCGCGGAGGCCGGAGGTTCGTGTTGTACGCGGGGCTTCTAGAGGAGGCGCACGCGCGAGGTTTGAGGAGCATCGAGACGGAGTTGTTGCAGATTCCTGGAGTCGAGAACGGCGAGGTCGCCATAGCGAGGGCTGTGATCAGGACGGAGGAGGGCAAGTTCAGCGGCATCGGTGACGCGAGCCCCGGGAACGTTTCGAGGGCCATAGCGCCGCACATCATCCGCATGGCGGAGACGCGGGCCAAGGCGCGCGCTCTGCGGGACGCGATCAACGTTGGGGTCGCGGCGCTCGAGGAGCTTGGGGACGAGGAGGTCGTGTCCGAGCCTGCGCGGGAGGCAGGATCTACCCAGCCACCGCGGGTGCCGGGCCCGCAGTCCGGGGAGGGCAAGGACGAGCTTCCCAAGGATGCCCTGCCGGCGACGCGCAAGCAGCTCAACTATCTGGAGGCTTTAATCGCCGATGTCGTCGAGGACGGGGTGGCGAAGTTCGAGGAGATGGTGGGCAAGCCGGTCTCCGAGCTCAGCCGGGGCGAGGCGAGCGAGTGGATCGGACGCCTCTCCGGGAGGGCCGCGTAATGGGGCGCTTGTGGGTAGCGGCCCTGGGCGAAGAGGCGCTCTACGAGGCGGATCTTCCAGAGTGCTGCCGGCGCTCGGCCAGCTCTGCCCGGAGCACCAAGAGCCTCGACGACTCCTTCGAGTGCCCGGCGTGCGGGGCGGTCTGGCAGGCGCCCATCGCCGTGGAGCCCGAAGAGTGCGCGTTCACCGAGCGCGCGAGCGACGGGGAGCGGAAAGGGGCAGCCTAGTAGTGGCCGGAGAGAGCGGGAAGAAGGCGGGGACCTTGAGGCCGGACACGACGCTCGCCCCGGTGGGAGAGCCGGAGGCCGAGATCTACGTGCGCCGGTTGCCGGGATGCTGCCTCCGGTCGTTCAAGGCGGCGGTCGTGGCGAAGCTCGGGGAAGACCGGCGGCTTCTGGAGTTGCGGTGCTCGTGCGGACGAGCCTGGCACGTCACGAGCAGCCTCGACGAGCGGGTTTTGGAGCGGTTCGTGACGCACGGGGGACCACGAGTCGGCGGGTCCTACCCCGCGGCGTAGCGGGTACGGCGGTCAGCTTCAGGAAAGAACAAAGAGCTGATGGTTAGCAAGAAAGGGGACGGGATGGCGCAGGACACTCTCACGCAGTATCTAGGAAGAATCCGGGGCGGACAATTGCTCGACGCCGCGGAGGAGCGGGATCTCAGCGGGCGTGCCCGGGAGGGCGACGGGGAGGCCAGGAAGCGCCTCATCGAGTCGAACCTCCGGCTCGTAATCTCCATCGCCAAGAAGTACCGCGGGCGCGGGGTGTCCTTCGAGGACCTCATCCAGGAGGGAAACGCGGGTCTCATCAAGGCCGTGGAGAGGTTCGACCCGTCTTTGGGCAACCGGTTCTCGACCTATGCTACGTGGTGGATCCGCCAGGCCGTCACCCGCGCCGTCGCTGACCACGCCCGGACCGTCCGCTTGCCGGCCCACGTCGTCGATTCCCTCTTCCGGCTCAGGCGGGCCGAGAACGAGTTGAGTATCGAGCTTGGCCGCGACGCCACCGAGGAGGAGCTTGCCGCGAGGCTCGGAATAAAGCCCGAGGAGGCGCGCAGGCTGCGCGAGGTCAGCCAGCCCATCGCGAGCATCAACGCCAGGATCGGGGCCGCCGCCGAGGAAGGCGCCGAGATAGGCGACCTCTTGCCCGACGAGAGGAGCGAGGACGACTACGCCAGAGTCGAGATCGGGCAATGGGAGGGGACGCTGCAAGAGGCCGTAATGTCGCTCCCCGAGCGCGAGGCCCGCATCCTCAAGATGCGTCACGGCCTCGACGGCTCGAAGACCCGCACCCTACGTGAAGTCTCCGAAGCCCTGGGCATCTCCCAGGAGCGCGCCCGGCAGGTCGAGATAAAGGCCCTCAGGACCATCCGCACCGGCCGTTACGCGAGCACCCTCAGGCGTGCTCTCTCGGAGGCCGTGTAGCCGGCGGCGCGGGCGCTACGGCCGCGCACGAAAGAGCCTCTTTACGTTCTTGCGGCAGTGGAGGCTATGTCAAGCCGAGCGGGTGTTGGTTTCGCTGTTTACGTCCGGTGTAGGACTGGCAACCGGTGAGGTCTCGATCTGCCGGATCCTGGAAAGGGCGAGTCCACAAGGGCTCGTCCTTTCGTTGTAGAGGCCGTCCGAAGATCGGTAGATCTTCGGAGTCGTGTAGAGCGTCTCTGGATACGCTAACCTTCCCCAAAGCGAGCGGAGAAGGGAGCCATTTGGAGACAAGCGAGCGCGGGCGCGCGTCGGAACTGTTCGAGGAGTTGGGTGGAATCGTTTCGGACGGCTTCCCCGCTATCCACTCTCCGGTCCACCGTACGGGGGCCGGGACCGCCTACCTGAAGGTGCCGGGAGTGGTCATGCTGGCGAAACCGCGGACCAACGTCGCGGGCCTCGGCGGTTTCCTCGAAGGCTTCGATCCCTCTTCCGGTTTCCCGGCGTATGTTGACGATCCGACTAAGCTCCCGGATTCCTCGCAGCTATGCAAAACATCTGGTCAACTTTGTTACATGTCATTCGGCTATCGCCGCACGACCAACGAGAACGCTGCCGCGTACTTCGAGCGGCTCACCTCCGCTGGCCACGGCAGCGTATTGGAACACGCGAGCTTCAGCTTCCTGCTCTACGGCATCAGCCGCAGCGTCACACACGAGCTCGTGCGACACAGAGCCGGCGTTGGAATTTCGCAAGTTTCGCAGCGCTATGTTTCGGGCGCCGTGCTGCGGTTCGTGGAGCGCCCCGAGTACCAGAATGATCCGGAGTTGCACGCCGTTTTCGAGGAGCGGGCCGACCGGGCGGCGGCGGAGTACGAGGCGATGGCGGACCGATTGCTGGAGCGCCAGGAGAAGGGCGCCGCCTTCCTGGATGCGGAGTACAGGACCGACGCCCGCAAGAAGGTGCAGCAGACGGCACGTTCGTTGTTGCCGAACGAGACCGAGGCGCCGATGGTCTTTACGGGGAACGTGCGGGCCTTGAGGCACGTAATCGAGATGCGGGCCGACGAGCACGCGGAGAGCGAGATCCGCAACCTGGCCGTGCGACTATTCCTCTGCCTCGTCACCGCCGACCCGATCCTATTCGGCGACTACCAGCTGCAGGCACTCTCCGACGGCACCCACAAGGTGACGACCAAATACAGGAAGGCGTAGTAGCCACTTCGGCGGGAGTATCTCAGGCACGGTTCAGCGTGAAGCGGAAGCGCGAGCCGTGGCCCGGGCGGCTCTCGACGCTGATCTGGCCGCCGTGCGCCTCGACGAGGCCCCGCGCTATGGCGAGTCCCAGCCCGGCGCCGGGGGCAACGTCTTCCCTTCGGCGGGTCCGGGACTTCTCGCCCTTGTACGAGCGCTCGAAGACGCGCGGTAAGTCGTCGGGGGCGATGCCTTCGCCGGTGTCGGAGACCTCGACCCGGACCACCTCGCCGTCGGGCTCCGCGCGCAGGGCTACGGTGCCGTCAGCGGGCGTGTGGCGAAGGGCGTTGGAGACCAGGTTGTAGAGGACGCGCTGGAGCTTGGGCGGGTTCATCAGCACGGGGTCCACGCCCTCGGAGACCTCCCCGACGAGCCGCACGCTCTGGCGCTCGGCCTGCGGACGAAAGCTTGCGAGGGTGTCGGAGATCAGGTCGTGCAGCGAGGCCTCTTCCAGCTCGAGCCGCAGCCCGCCGGCGTCTATCTGGGCGAGCTCGAAGAGGTCGTCAACTAGCCGCCCCAGGTTCGCGAGCTCGTTCCGGGCCGAGGAGAGGTAACGGGTCTCGGTCTCGGGGTCGGCGGCGACACCGTCGGCCACGGCCTCTATCAGGGCGCGCGCGGACGCGAGGGGTGTGCGCAGGTCGTGCGAGACGGCGGCGATCAGGTCGCGGCGGGTTCCTTCCATCTCGCGCTCGCGGGCGGCGGCCTCTTTGAGCGCCATAGCCATGCGGTTGAAGTCGGCGGAGAGACCGGCGATCTCGTCGTGCCCCTCGACGGGTAGCTCCGTCTCGAGCTCGCCGTTGGCCAGTTGCTCCGTTCCCTCCCGTACCCGCTCGATGCGCCGCGCCATCGGCGCCGCACCCCGCAGGCTGAAACCGACCGCTAGGAGCGCGGCGAAGAGCAGCATCGTCAACAGGATCGAGAGGTCGTGCTCCGAGAGGAACATAGCCCGCGTGCCGACCAACACCATCCCGACGAGCAGAAGGCTGCAGATCAGGCCGACGCCTACGAGTTGTCCCCGCACGCCCCCGATGCGTTCGAGCACGGCCGGCCGCATCAGGAGCAGCGCCAGGAGCCCCACTCCGCCCCCGACGGCGACTAGCAGCAACGCCACGGCGCCGAGGTCCGCCTCCGGCACGCCGAACAGGGTCGCGGCGAGGAGGAGCGTGATCCCCAGAGAGCCCGCGAAGAACAGCAGCGCAATGCCGGCGGTCCGGAGGGACTTCCTCATCCGCCGCCGAACCGGTAGCCGACGCCCCAGACGGTCTGGAGGTAGCGTGGTTGCGCGGGGTCCGCCTCGATCTTCTCGCGCAGCCTGCGCATGTGTACGGTGACCGTGCTCGTCTCGGCGGCGAAGGTGTAACCCCAGACCTCCTCCATCAGCTGGTCCCGGGTGAAGACCCGCTTGGGGTGAGACGCGAGGTAGTAGAGCAGATCGAACTCCCGCGCCGTCAGCGTCACGTACGCCCCACACACCGTTACCTCCCGTGTGTTGGGATCTATCGTGAGCTCGTCGAACGTGAGTACCCGCTCTTGCGCTCCGCCAGAGGTGTCCTCGCCCGCCCGCCGGAGCACCGCCCCGACCCTCGCGACCAGCTCGCGCGGGGAGAAGGGCTTGACCACGTAATCGTCGGCGCCCAGGCTCAGGCCCACGATCCTATCTTCCTCCTCGCCGCGGGCCGTCAGCATGATCAGGGGTACCCGTCTTTCTACTCCCATCCGGCGACACACCTCGAGCCCACTCAGCTTTGGCAGCATCAAGTCGAGCACTACCAGGTCCGGCTGTTCGCGCTTGTACACCTGCAGCGCCTCTTGGCCGTCGGCCGCCGAGACGACCGCGTAACCGTCCCGCCGCAGATACTGGCCCACGACCTCCCGAATGTTGGGCTCGTCGTCGACTACCAGGATCTTTATCATCGAAGCCTTCACCCCTTATCTCTACCGCGACCGATTATACGTGCCGGATTACGAAAGCCGCTGCCGCGGGAGCGCCGAGCCGGGCACCGCGCCGGCACGAGCGCAAACCCCGCTCGTCGTTCGTCCGGCGTCTCTCAAAGATCGGCCACCTCGACGTACACCTTGATCGCGGCCTCCTCCTCGTTCAAGAGGTGCATCATCTCGGCGTAGCTTTCGAGGCCGCGCACGGGATGGGTCAACAGACGCTCCAACCAACCGGGATATTGCGCCTCCGCCAGCGCCACGTCTTGTACGCCGCGCTCGAAGTACCTCCGGTTGGCGTTTACCGTGCCCACCGCCACCTTGTTGCCCAAGACGAAGCCGAGCAAGATGCGGTCTCCCGGAACCTCGACCGTGCGATCTCCGCCGCTGATGCCGGTCAGCACCAGAACGCCGTTGTGACCCAACGCCTCCATGCCCTCGAAGACCACATTGCTCGCCCCCGTCGCCTCGAAGATGACGTCGAACGGCCCATATCTTTCGGCGGCCTGCACTAGCGGCAGCTCGTGCGTGCTCACGTAGCGCGCGCCCGACGCCTCCACGAGATCGCTGCTCAGCGTCGAGGGGTCCGTGCGAGCCAGCGTCGTCACCTCCAAGCCGCGTAGTCGTAGGATGAGCGTCGCCAGGAGCCCGAGCGACCCGGCGCCGACCACCGCGGCGCGTCTCGGCCGCCAGACCCCGAGACGGCGTTGGATCTCGTATGCCTGCTCTACGCCCTTCTCCACGATGCTGACCGGCTCCAGCAGCACCCCGACCTCCTTCAGGGCGGCGGGCACTTTGACTATGTACTCCGGATCATCCACGTAGCGCTCGGTCATAAAGCCGTGCAGCAGGTTGATGCCGCGCTCGTAGTACGTATCGTCGGTGGTCATGTCGTAGGCGCCTATGCGATCGTAGATGCTGCCACCGGGCCTCCGCACCGTCGCTACCACGTAGTCACCGGGGTCGAGGTCTCTCACGTTCGGACCGACCTCTAGCACCCGCCCGAACGACTCGTGGCCGGTGACCAGGAAGTCGTAGCCCTCCGGGGCCGCGCCGTACCCGGCGGCGTTGATCTCCTTGTCCGTCCCGTCCACCCCGACGCGCAACACCTCGACGAGCACGCCGCGCCCGTCGGGTACGTCGGAGACGCCTGGCTCGGGCAACTCGGCGAGGTGCATGCTATCGGGCTTGCCGGGGAAGACGGCGACCGCTTTCATCCGGGACTCTCCTTTTCCACGGTCTCGCCTTGCTCTTCCGTGACGCCGGCTTTGGTCAGGCGTTCTTCGAACGAGTCGCGCCACCCGGGCGAGAGCGCCCGGACGCGCAGCGCCCGCTTTGCCCCCTCCAGGTTCTCCGGCTCGAAGAAGAGCAGGCGGCTCATCTCCCGCACCGTCATCCGTTCGGGGCCGCTCTCGATGAGCTCGAACACGTCTCCCGCGCCAACCTCGCCTTCCTCCAGGACGCGCAGGTAAAACCCGACGCGACCGCTCGCCAGAAACAGCTTGGGGAACCTGGCCATGCCCATCTTGATGCCGAGCTTGAAGCACGGGGGGCGCGGCTGGGTGACTTCGACCAGCGCGTCGCCCACACGGAAGACGTCGCCGATATGGATATCATCCTCCACCATCCCCTCGACGGTGAAGTTCTCGCCGAACTGGCCGAAGGCGAAATCGGTTCGACCGATCTCGCGTCGCCAGTGGTAGTAGTTCTCGATGGAGTATGCGTAAGCCGCCCGGTGAATGCCTCCGTGGTTCTCGAGGTCCGCCTGTCCATCTCCGTCGAGGTTCGACGTCCGTAGCATGACCCGGCCCGCGACCGGTCTCTTGAAGATACCCGTGGATACCGTTTCGCGCTCGTGCAGGACTTCCCTGGGCAACGAGACGTTTACGGAGAGTAGCTTCATCCTATGGCTATCCTCGCTTCTGGACGTTGCGGGCCGTCGGGCCCGTCTCGTTCTCGACGACCTCGAACTCGACCGGCGTGCCCGGTTTTATGGTACGGTATCCCTCGCCCGGGATGGCGGTGAAGTTGAAGAACACGCCGTTCTCCGAGGCGTCGCTCTCGATCTCGCCCACGCCGGCGTCCAGGTCGAAAGAGCGTATCACGCCTTGCGCCACCGGCAGGCCGTTAGCGCCGAGTGGCGGCGCGCCGTCGATCCACTCCTGCTGGGGGATTCGGATCTTTTTGGCCTCCGGCGTGTTGTGCGCCTCGTAGTGGGAGTCCGACCGCCCGCTCATGACCTCCCGCAGATCCTGGCGCAGCTCTTCGAGTGTCGGCCGCCCGACGAAGAACCAGCCGTCGTAGATTTTGTAAATCGTCAGGTCGGGGCGCAGCACGAAGGTGTAGGGTTGCGAGACGTAGGCGTACTCGCCCTCGGTCTCGTCGAGGATGCCGACGCGTTTTATGACCTCCCGCCTCTCGTCGGACAGGAAGGGCCACTCCGCCCCCAGCCCGGCGCGGAAAGCCGCCCCCACCAGCGGCGCGTCGGTGCTGACCGTCACGAGCTTGCCGAAGTTGACCGCAAGCTCGGACTGAAACTGCACGAGTTGGCGCATGTGCTGCTGGTCGCGCGGGCAGAAAAACCCCCGACCGAAGATCAGGACGAGCGGGTAACCGTCGGTGAAGCCGAGCTTCTCGTCCATGGGGCTGGGCTTGACGTATCCGGAGAGCCGGCGTGGCTTTTTGCGGTGATCCGGCAGCTCGAAGTCCGGGAAGACGTCGCCGACGCGCAGGTTGGTGGTCACTCTGGCTCTCCTTTCACCCGTCGAGGGTAGCAAATAGCTTGTTCAACGACTCGGCGAGCGTTGGGTGGGCGAATGGACCATCCCGGAGAGCCGTGTAGGGTAGATCTCCCATCATGGCTATATGTACCATCGACATGATCTCGCCGCCCTCGATACCCAGGATCGTGCAACCCAGGATCCGACCCGTGTCGGCATCCACCACGGCCTTCATCATGCCACGGGTCTCGTCCATCTCCAAAGCCCGCGGGACGTGAGTCATCGGCATCCTGGCGACCTGAACGTCGCGGCCCTGCTCTCTGGCCTCCCTCTCGCTCAGCCCCACCCGGCCTAACTGCGGGTCTATGTAGACTACGTAGGACACCAGCCTGTCGGTGATGGTAGCGTCTCCGCCCTCGAGCAGGTTGGTGTTGATGATGCGGAAGTCGTCGTAGGAGATGTGGGTGAAGGCCGGACCGCCCTTCGCGTCGCCCAGGGCGTAGACGCCCGGCACGTTGGTCTCCAGCCGCTCGTTGACCTCGATGAAACCACGCTCGTCGGCCTGCACGCCGGCCGCGTCGAGGTCGAGGCTGTCGGTGTTCGGTGGCCGGCCTATGGCCACCAGCAGGTGAGAGCCGGAGAGCGTGCGCTCCTCGTCCGGTGTCTGTACGGTCAGTTGTATTTCGCCGTCGCCGTTCTGCTCGGCCCGTAGCGCCTCGGTTTCGAGCAGCACTTCTATACCGTCTTCGCGCAGGATCTCTGCTACTGCCTCGGCTACGTCTTCATCTTCGCGGGCCAGCAACTGCTCACCCCGCTGCACTATCGTGACCTCGCTGCCGAAGCGGCGGAACATCTGGGCGAACTCGAGGCCCACGTAGCCGCCGCCGAGCACCAGCAGGTGCTCCGGGACCTCGTCCAGCTCCATGATCGAGGTGGAGTCCAGGGTAGGCACGCTGTCCAGCCCTTCGATAGGTGGGTCCAGGGCCGGGCGCCGACGTTGATGAAGATGTTGTCGGCGCTCAGCCGGACTGTTTCGCCATCGTTCAGATCTACCTGGTAGCTCCTTCGGACCGGTAAAGCGGGCCTCGCCCAGAAACAGGTCCAGGCCCTTGGTGCTCTCGATAATCTGCCGGACGCCATCGCGGAATTTATCTACGATGTCCTGCTTGCGTTGCCGCACTTCGGTCATCTCGACGGTTACCGAACCGTTGTGGACCCCGTAATCCGCCGAACGACGGTCCACGTAGGCCGTCCGGGCGCTGGCTATCATCGTCTTGGTCGGCGTGCAGCCTACGTTTACGCAGGAGCCGCCTACATGTTCCCGCTCTATGATTGCGGTCTTGTGTCCGGCCCCGGCCAGCGCGCCCGCGAGCGGCTTCCCGCCCTGGCCGGAGCCGATCACTATGGCGTCGTAGTGTTGTTCCGTGGTCATTAAGAAGAGCTCCTCTCTGCTCTTGGGTGCTTCGAGCTACTCACTCGGGTAACCTCCTATACGTCCCTCCCGGCGTTCGCGGGCGGCCGCTTCGTCCTCGCCGTAGGCGTGGCCGCCGAACCCGTGGCGCATCATGGCTATGGCGCGGGCCCAGTTCTTCTCGTCGTCGCGCGAGGCGAAGAGCTGCATCACGGACTGCGAGATGATCGGGACCGGCACCTCCATGTGGAGGGCGTCGTCGACGAGCCAGTTCACCTCGCCCGTATCCTCGACGTAGGCGGGGATGCCGTCTGTCCCCCCGTTCGACCGATAGGCCTCCTCCATCAAGTCTATCAGCCAGGACCGTATCACCGACCCGTGGCGCCAGCAGCGCAGGACCTCGGCGATCTCCAGCTTGTCGCGGTAATGCTCCAGGAGGTCCACGCCCTCCGCGATGGCCTGCAGCATCCCGAACTCAATGCCGTTGTGAACGAGTTTCGTGAAGTGCCCCGCGCCCGGCGGTCCAGCGTGGACGTAGCCGCCCTCCACCGCCAGCTCGCGCACGATCGGCTCGACCTCGGTGATAGCCTCTTCCTCGCCGCCGGCCATAAAGCAGGCCCCGTTGCGCGCGCCCTCGATGCCGCCGCTCGTTCCCAGGTCCACGAAGTGGATGCCCCGCTCCTTGAGCCGGCGGTGGCGACGGATCGAGTCGCCCCAGTAAGAGTTGCCGCCGTCGACGAGGATGTCGCCCTCGTCGAGTTGCTCGGCGAGGTCGTCGAGGACCTGATCTACCGGCGGCCCTGCCGGGATGTAGAGAAAGACTACCCTCGGGGGAGCGAGCTGCGCCTTGAACTCCTCCAGGGAGCCAACCTCGACGAGCCCGGCTCCGAGCATGTCGTCCGGGGCGCCTTTGCGCGTGGAACCGACTACCCGCATACCTTTCTCCAGTGCCTGAAGGACGAGGTCGCCGCCCATCCGGCCCAGCCCGACCACTCCGAACTCATTCTTTGCTTCCGTCATGTAGCTCCTTCTCGTTTCTCGTTCTTCCGGCTAGATTGTCCTGGCGGGTCGCTATTATCCCGGGCTCCCGGCTCCGAGCACCCGGTTGAGGCTGAAGGCGGCGCTTATCAGGGTCAGGTGCGTAAAGGCCTGGGGAAGTTGCCCAGGGCCTCGCCGCCCGGGCCGATCTCCTCGGCGTAGAGTCCCAGGTGGTTGGAGTAGCCCAGCATCTGTTCGAAGATGAGCTGGGCTTCGTCGACCCGCCCCGCGCGGGTAAGCGCCTCGACGAGCCAGAACGAGCAGAGGTTGAACGTCCCTTCTTCTCCCTCGAGGCCGTCCGGCGACTTCTCGACGTCGTACCGGTATACGAGGCTGTTGGAGACCAGGCCGCCGTCTTTCGGAGAACGGTTGGTGGCGTCCAGCGTCCCGAGCATCCTGGGATCATTGGCGGAGAGGAAGAACACGAGCGGCATGATCAGGTTCGAAGCGTCCAGGGTGTCGTCACCGTAAGATTGCACGAACGCCTTGCGCTCGGCGCTCCACCCTTTATCCATGATCTCCTCGTAGATCTCGTCGCGCACCTTCAGCCACCGATCGCGGTCCGCCGGGAACGAACGCTTGGATGCCAGTCTGAGGCCACGGTCTATGGCGACCCAACACATCAGCTTCGAGTACACGAAGTGCCGCTGCCCGCCGCGAATCTCCCAGATCCCCTCGTCTTTCTGCTGCCAGTTGTCGCAGACCCAGTTGATGAGCACCCGCAGACGGGTCCACAGGTCGTACGAGATAGGGTCCCCGTGCTTGTTGTAGAGGTAGACCGCGTCCATCAGCTCGCCATAGATGTCCAGTTGCAACTGGTCGTAGGCGCCGTTGCCGATCCGGACCGGACGCGAGCCGCGATAGCCGTCCAGGTGATCCAGGGTCTCCTCGGTCAGGTCGCTTCGCCCGTCTATCCCGTACATCAACTGCAGAGAGCCGTCGGGATTGGAATGCTGGCAGCGGGACTCCAGCCAGCCCATGAACTGGGCGGCCTCCTCGGTGAACCCGATGCGCAAGAGACCGTAGAGGGTGAAGGCGGCGTCCCGGATCCAGGTGTACCGGTAGTCCCAGTTTCGCTCACCGCCTAAAGACTCCGGCAGGCTACACGTCGGCGCCGCCACGATCGCCCCCGTCGGCTCGAAAGTCAGGAGCTTGAGCGCAAGTGCTGAGCGGTAGACCCTCTCGCGCCAGCGGCCGGTGTAGGTGCATTGCGAGAGCCACCGTCGCCAGTACTCCACCGTCTGCCTCAGAAGCTCCTCTTCCTCCTGCTCGGAGAGAGAGACGCCACAGCCGGCTCCGGCCTCGATCTCCTGGAGCACGAACATCGCCGTTTGCTCCTCCTGAAGCGTAATCTCGGCGGCGACCCCGCTGCCTTGTTGCTCCAGGGGAACGCTCGCCGTCAGGCCCAGGTTAAGTCGTGGCGAGCGGAAGCACGCGCCCTCGTCGGAGATCTCGGTCTCGTGCTCCTCCCGGGCGTAGTCGAAGGCCGGGAAGCACTCCATCCGGAAGGTCACCTCGCCGCGGACTACCTTGACGCGCCGGATGAGCTGGTGATACCCGTGACCGTTTTCAGGGGCGCCCACCGGCATGTAGTCCGTGACCTCCCCGACCCCATTCTGAGAGAAGAATCGCGTGATCAGGACGTTTGTATCCGGCCAGTAGAGCTGTTTGCATGTGAAATCTCCAGAGGCGGGGAAGATCTGGAAACGCCCACCCTTCTCGTCGTCGAGGATAGCCGCGAAGACGCTTGGGGAGTCGAAGTGTGGGAAACAGAGCCAATCTATGGACCCGTCCATGCCCACCAGGGCTACGCTATGCATGTCCCCGACGATTCCATAATTCTCTATCGGCTTGTAAGGCACGGTGCTCCTTTCCCGAACTATTCCCGGTAACGCAGGTTACCCACTTGTGCCCTACGACGCAACAAGATGGACACTATCTCGGAGGCGCTGTTGCGAAGTTGGTGGTCAAGCGCCGCCGGCGCCACATCGAGACTACCCGATCCTCCTGGTCGCATACTGTGCGTCGAATTGTCGCGCTTCTCCGATTCATGCCGCTGCCGTATCAAAAGAATGCTAGCCGACGGCTCTTACGCTGCCCTTACCCACTCCTTACGAAAGTATTAACTTCGACGCGCGGTTTCGCCGGTTCGAGGAGCACGGCAAGACGGAGACACCAGGCGCCATTCCGAGCAAGAGGGCACCTTACTTCTGGTTTCTCTTCCTTATCAGGGTAGGGACGAAGGAGACCAGCACGAAGAGTACCGCGGCTATTCCCAGGTACAGAAAGGTCGTGGTGAGGTTCTCCTGGGCGGCCGCCAGAGAGCCTCCCGCGAAGGTGTACACGGCCGCCCCCGGTACTATGCAGATGGCTGTGAGGAGCACGTAAGTGCCTAGCCCGATCTTTGTTAGCCCATACACATAGTTCTGCAGGCTGAAGGGGAACACGGGCACGAGCCTGGTGATGAGCAGCATTCTCCAGCCGTGCTTCTCGACCCCTTCGTCCAGTCTCTTGACTCGCTCGTTGTTCTCTTTCCAGTTTTCGACCAGACCTCGGGCCGCATACCTCCCCACCAGAAAGGCCAGAGTAGAGCCCAGTGTGGCTCCGATCCAGGTCCACAAAGTGCCCCAACCGGCCCCGAAGACTAGGCCGGCAAGCAGAGTCAGGGGCGCGGCCGGCAGGAATGCCACCACCGCGACGGTGTACATGGCGATGAAAACTACGGGAGCTATGGCCCCGAAACCGTTGATCCAATCCCTCAACATGTTGAGGTTGTCTACGCTAAGGTAGTCTATGAGCCCGGTAAAATAGGCGGCCGCTACGACGGCTAACAGGCCGAAGGCGAGGCCGACGGTCTTGCCTATGGTCTTTTTCCTCTGCGAGGGTTTCCCGGCTTCTGCCTCTCCGGCTTCTTCGCTCGTGTTCGCTTCCGGGTTCATGGGCGCGGCTCCTCCTCTTCTCTCGCCGTGCTATGAATGCTAGCCCATTGTCCTCACGCGGTCGCTATCAACGCCGGCTCAACCGGCGTCGCAGCCCGAAGAAGCCCTTGAGTATCTTCCGATTGCGGTCGGTGAAGAGCTTCTCCCGATAGTAGTTGTCCGCGGTCCGCTGGTTGGCCTGCGCCAGTGTGGGGTAGACGTGGATGGTCGTCGAGAGGGTCCCTATGGGGATGTTCTTCTGCATCGCCAGGACTATCTCGTGGATCAGGTTCCCCGCATCCGGCCCGATAATGTGCCCGCCCAGGATCCTGCCCCGCTTGCCGGTTACTATCTTGACGAATCCTTCTGTCTCACCGTCGACGACGGCCCGATCTACCCCGCTGAACGGTTGGCGGAAGACCCGAACCTGCCCGTCGTGCTCCCGCCGGGCTTGCTCCTCGGTCAGGCCCACCCGGGCGACCTCCGGGTCGGTGAAGGTGGTCCAGGGGACGACCCGGTGGTCTGCTTTGGTCTTTATGGGGAAGAGGGCGTTGCGCAAGGCCGCGCGGGCCTGGTACTCGGCGACGTGGGTGAAGAGGTACTTGCCGGTTATGTCTCCCGCGGCGTAGATGTTCGGAGCCGTGGTGCATAGCTTCTCGTCTACCTTGAGGCCCTTCTTCTCCAGCTCCACGCCCGCGTTCTCCAGGCTCAGGCTCTCCGCGGTGGGGGCGCGTCCGGCGGCGATCAGGATCTCCTCGCCCCTGGCTTCCACCGTCTCGCCCCTCTCGTTCCGGGCGATCAGGACCTTTTCGTCGCCCTCTGTTCGGGCCTCTTCCACCTTGTACCCGCCGTGAAAGGTTACGCCGTCGGAGACCAGGACTTGTTTCAGGACCTCGCCGACCTCGACGTCCTCCTTGGGGAGCGGCAGGGGGGAGGAGGAGATCAGGACGACGTCTGAGCCGAACCGGGCGAAGATCTGGGCGAACTCGCAGCCTATCGGCCCCGAGCCCACGACGACTATGGAACGGGGAAGCCGCCGGAGCCTCAAGGCCTCGACGTGAGTGAGATAACCGATGTCCTCCAGGCCGGTTATGGGGGGTGCTGTCGAGTGGGAGCCGGTGGCGATGATGGCGTTCCGGGTCGTCAGGCGTCTTCCGTCTACCGCGACCTCGTCTGGAGAGGTAAAGCGTGCCTCGTCGAGGAAGACGTCCACGCCCAACCCCCTTATGCGATCCGGGTCGTCGTGCTCGCCCGCGCTCCGTACTATCCGGACCATGCGGTCCATTATCGCCGGGAAGTTCACCTCGTAGCCGGAGGTCTTGATGCCGTATTCCTCGGAGTGGTCTATGAGGCTCGCGACCCGGGCGCTCTTCACGAGGGTCTTGGTGGGGACGCATCCAGTGTGAAGGCAGTCGCCGCCGAGCTTATCTCGCTCCACGAGGGCCACCCTCGCGCCCAAAGACGCCGCCCCGGCGGCCGAGACGAGCCCCGCGGTCCCACCGCCGATAACGACCAGATCATACCGTGAGGCTATGAGCGTGGTTCCTCCTTGCCGGTTCGGATTTCCGGTCGCGCCATCGTAAGGGTCAGCGCCTGGCGGACATTGTATCGGACAGGACACCTGGGGATCCTTACGTGTCTCTTACCAGGTTCTTAAGAAAGTTTAAAGGTTCCGAGGAGTTCCTCTCTATAGCAGCGAAAGGGCAGAGAGCGACGCCAGCGCCGGTGACCGCTTTATCTATCCTACTCCCGTGGTTGCCGGGGTTGTTCCTGGGTCCTGGCGGTTTGTCCGGGCTCCTCTTTTTAGCCGGTGTCGACCGTCTTTGGAGGCTTCGCGCTTCGTGTACCATGTGAAACGTGGAAGAGTTCTTGATCGTCGCGGTTGGCTACCTGCGGCTAGCGGTGGAAGCCATCGGCGCCGCAGTCATAGGGATCGGGGCCGCCTCGACGGTTTTCCGGTATGTCTTGTTCTTGTTGGGTCTAAGAAAGGACACGAACTCGAACATCCGGCTCCACTTCGGGCTATTCTTGGTGCTTGGTCTGGAGTTCCAGCTCGCGGCGGACATCCTCGCCACGGCGGTCGCCCCAACCTTCGAGGAGGTGCAGTTGTTGGGGGCCATCGTGGTCATCCGGACGGTGCTGAACTACTTCCTCCAGAAAGAAATCGAGAGTGAGCGCGAGCACGCCCCGCCTGAGCCCGAGCGTGACGCACCATCAGGCTGAAACGGATGGACCTGTACTATGCCGGGTTGGACGTCCTGAGAATGTCTTTGCTGTTTGTGGGGAGCGTGGTGATCTTTGTCGGCATCGTGCAGGCCAGCCTCGGAGCCTTAAGGCGTGGACTAGGTCCCCACGTTCCCCAGCTGATAGTGGAGCACATGGCCCTGGGGCTGGAGTTCTTTATCGGGGCCGGCCTCCTGAACCTCATGCTCAATCCCACGTGGACGGTGGTGCAGGTTGCGGCTCTGACCATCGTGGTGCGCAAGCTCATAACGATCTCTCTCAACCGCCTGGCGCGCAGTAGCTAAACGCCGAACGTGAGGAGGCCGGGCGCCGGACGAAAGAACGGAGCCTGGGTCCGATCCTATCGGTACACGAGCGAAGGACGCGCGGCGGTCTTCCGGTTCGGGCGCTCGCCGCCAGGCTTGTCTGTCCGACGGAGTCGTGCCTCTCAAAGAACGCCCCGCCGCGCTCAGGCTCCGTACTACCTACCTCGGACCGCGCTCCTCCGAGTCATCCCCGTTGCGCCGTCAACTCCTCGGCCTGCGGGCGACTCTCGGGACCATAGCGGTGGCGGGGTTCCCGATCTTCGCCCTCTCGTTCCGCGCCGGCGGCCAGCCATCGGCCGCCGGCAAAGAATAAAGAGCTGACGGCGGGGCCGGAGGCCCCTAGCCCTCCGCGGCGCGGGAGAGCTTCGCCTCGGCCGCCTCGACCTCCGCGTCCTCGACGCGCCTGAAGAGGGGCCTGGCGTTCCATGTGCGGTAGGCGCCTGGGAGCGCTTCGAGGTCGGAGATCCGGGCGATCGGTCCGCCGAAGAACTCCGCGAGCCGCTCGACGGCATCCGGGACGAAGGGGGCGGCGTGGTAGGCGATAGCGCCGAGCAGGACCGAGCAGGCGTAGAGCGTGACCCGGGCCTGCTCCGGGTCTTCCTTGCGGCTCTGCCACGGCGCCTCGGCGTCGAAGAAGCGGTTCGCCCGCCGGCCCATCGCGAGGAGCTCTCCCAGAGAATCCCTGGGCCGTCCGGCGAGCATTCGCGTCTCGTAGCGCCTCTCGAGCTCCTTGAAATCGGCGAAGGTTTCTTGCACGCTCTCTGGCAGCTCCTCGGGGCGCGCAACCTCGCCGTCGAAGTACCTCTCTATGAACGAGAGGGTCCGGTTCACGTAGTTGCCGAGGGTGCCGATCAGGTCGGAGTTAACCCGCTCCTGGAACTCGCGCCAGGAGAAGTTCACATCCGCCGTCTCCGGCAGGATGGAGGCCAGGTAGAACCGCAGCAGGTCCGCCGGGAAGTCGTCGAGCGCCTCGTGCAGCCATACGGCCAGGTTGCGGCTCGTGGACATCTGCATCGCCCTGGGCGTGCCGTCTACGACCACCTCGAGGTTCATGAACTCGTTGGCGAGCACGTCGTGGGGCAGGATGAAGGGCTCCTCGCCGCTCTCGCCCGCGCCCATGAGCATCGCCGGCCACACGACCGCGTGGAAGACGGTGTTGTCCTTGCCGATAAAATGGACGAGCTTCGTCTCCGGCTCCTGCCAGTAGTGGCGCCAGTAGTCCGGGTCGCCGGCGAACTCGGCCCACTCCATCGTGGAGGAGACGTAGCCTATCGGCGCGTCGAACCACACGTAGAAGCGCTTGTCCTCGAAGCCGGGCTCGGGGATGGGAACACCCCACAGTATATCGCGTGTTATAGGTCGCTCCTCTAAACCGGCCCCGATCATACCCAAGACGAAGTTCCTGACCGAGTCGCGCCAGTAGTCCTGTCGCGCGACCCAGTCTTTGAGACGATCCGAAAACTTCGGGAGATCCAGGTACAGGTGCGTCGTCTCGCGCACCTCTACCGGACCGCCGGTGATCTTGGAGTGCGGGTCTATGAGTTCGTAGGCTTCGTACCAGGACCCGCAGTTGTCGCACTGGTCGCCTCGGGCCTCCTTGTAGCCGCACACGGGACACGTCCCCTCGACGTAGCGGTCCGGCAGAAAGCGACCCTCGGTCGGGCTATACATCTGCTTGCTCTCGGCCTCAGAGATGTAGCCGCCCTCTTTGAGCTTCTGGTAGAAGAGCTGGGTGTTCTTCGCGTGCAGCGGCGTCGAGGTGCGCGAGAAGTTGTCGAAGCTGATGCCGAAGCGCGAGAAGGTCTCCTTCATGTGGGCGTACCAGTAGTCGACGACCTCCTGGGGCTCTTTGTTTTCGCGCTCGGCGGTCAGCGTGATCGGGACACCGTGCTCGTCGGTACCCCCGACAAAGACCACGTCCTCCCCGCGCATCCTCAGGTACCGCACGTACACGTCCGCCGGCAGATACGCCCCGGCCATGTGCCCGATGTGCAGCGGACCGTTGGCGTAGGGCAGCGCCGAAGTTACCAGATAACGCTCTCTCCCGTTCCTCGCATCTCTCTCGCTCATGCCCAAAGAATAGCATCTGCGAACGGTCCCGGAAGTACGCGAGACGTACGGGTAGTCGTGCTAAGATAGCGCCGCGTATGGACCCCGATCTTCCCCGTTTCGTCATGAGTCTTTCGCGGTGGCTCTCTCCGAGGAACTCCTCTTGAGGGTGCCTTTCCGGCGGCTGCGAGCCGGGGCCAGGGTTCCCGAACGGGCTTACGCCGGAGACGCCGGCTACGATTTGGTCGCCGCCGAGAGCGCCGTGCTCGCGCCGGGCGAACGGGCCTTGGTCCGTACCGGGATAGCGATAGCCATCCCCGATGGGTACGCCGGGCTCGTATTGCCGCGGAGCGGACTGGCGATGCGCCACGGCATCTCGCTCGTCAACGCTCCGGGGCTCATAGACCCCGGCTACCGCGGGGAGCTCATGGTCCCCCTCATAAACCACGACCACGAAGAGACCTTCGAGGTCGTGGCCGGCATGAGGATCGCCCAGCTCGTCCTCGTGCGGGCGGCGGAGGCGCGGTTCGTGAGCGTGGAGCTACTCGAAGAGGGTGCCGACGGCCGCGGGGAGGGGGGCTTCGGCTCCTCGGGTACGGGATGAGGTTCCTCTGCGACGCCATGCTCGGGGGGCTGGCGAAGTGGCTGCGCGCGGCCGGGTACGACACCTACTACGCTCGCGAGGGGACCGATGTCTCGGACGGGTCGTTGGTACGTATGGCGCTCGAGGAGGGGCGCGTACTCCTGACTAGCGACAGGGGATTTCTGGAGCGCAAGCCGGTCAGGGACGAGGAGGTATCGCTCCTCGTGGTGCCGCATCTTCCCCTGGAGGACCAGCTCTGCCTCGTGGTCGGGAGCTTCGACCTCGCCTGGCGTCCCTCCCGCTGCATGAAGTGCAACGGGGAGCTGGAGACCGTGCGGCCGGACGCCGTCGTCGAGCGGGTCCCGCCCGGCGTGATCCGGGACCACCAGAGATTCTTCCGCTGCGAAGGATGCGAGCGCGTCTTCTGGCACGGCTCGCATTGGGAGAGGATAGTGGGCCGCCTCGGGCGGGTCTTCGGGTAAAAGGTACGAGGCAAAGCCGGTAACATAAGCTAATGTTCTCTCTCCGTAAGCCTTCCGAAGCCGCCGTCCGTCGCTTTCTCTCCTCGCAGGAGGACCTGCCATTCTCCTATGAGAACGTCGGGGCTTCACGGGAGGGCGCGGCACCCTCGGGCTACGCCGTGGACCGCTACCGGGTGAGGCTCGGCGAGGGGCCGGAGGCGTACGCGCGGGCGGTCGAGGCCCTGCGCGGATGGCGGCAGTTCGACCTCGGTTGGACATGGTTACTGCCGCCGGGCGCGCCGATAGAGGTCGGCGCGACGGTCGGCGTGCTCGCCCGGCACTATGGCTTCTGGTCGCTGAACACCGCCCGCATCGCGTACCTCGTCGAGGGGCCGGGTGAGGTAGAGCGGTTCGGGTTCGGCTACGGGACGCTCCCCGGGCACGCCGAGCGCGGCGAGGAACGTTTCGGCGTCGAATGGAACCGCGAAGACGGCTCGGTCTACTACGACGTCTTCGCTTTCTCCAGGCCGAAACACCTTTTAGTCTGGCCCGGCTACCCGTTCGCCCGACTGCTGCAAAAGCGCTTCCGCCGGGACTCGACGCGCGCGATGGTCGAGGCCGTGGCCCGAGAGGAAATGCGCCATGCCTGAGACGTCTGGCAGACGGAAAGCTTCTGACCGATTCGGGCCGGTATTCGGAGAGCTTCGCGGGTTGCTAGACTGCGCTCCGCGATGAACGCTACCACCCACGCCATCTTCGGGGTCGCGGCCCTGGCGGGTTCCTTCCTCCTCGTCGGGGAAGAGCCGCCGCTGTATGCCTACCCCGCAGCCGTCGTAGCCGCCTGGCTCCCGGACGTGGACAACCCGCGCAGCCGGCTCGGCAACGGTCTGAGCCGGATGAAGAACCCTACCCTGAACCTCCTCACCCGCCCCGTGAGCTGGGCCTTGAAGGTCGCGTCTTTCACGCTCTTCCGCACCGTCGGGCACCGGACCCTGACCCACTCCCTGCTCGGGGTCGCGCTCTTCGTCGTCCTGGTCGCGCCCGCGGCTACGCTCTCTTTAGACCTGTTCGCCGCCCTGATAGCCGGTTACGTCTCGCACCTCGTCGCCGACGCCTTGAACAAGAGGGGCGTGCCGCTCCTGTGGCCGGCGGGACGGACCATGAGGCTCTTGCCCCGTGGCATCCGGTCCGGAGGGGTGACGGAGTTCGCGGTGGCTCTCGTGGTGGCCGCGGGGGCGGGGTACGGGATCTACGCGCTACACCTCGCTGCGGGGCGTGGTTTCGCCGGGGTGCTGTTCGTCGCCGGAGGATAGCCACTCCAGGGTCTTCCGGCTCTCCGGGTGGGCCGGGCGGTCGCGCCGTTCGTTGTGGGAGATGGAGTCCTTCAATGCGGCCCACGCGGCGCGTTTCAGGCTTTCGAGGGCGAGCTCGCGCAGGTCCTCCACACCGGGCTGGTCGCGGCCGGGTTCGATCTTGTCGGCTACGAACAGAGCGAGCGCGAGCGGTCCCATCCCCGGCTCGCCCGTCGTGTGGACCCTTATCGCCTCCCGCAACTCCGCGTCCTCCACCCCGAGGTCCTTCTTCGAAAGCTCCGCTGCCACGGGACCGTGCAGCAGTATGGGCCGCTCGTGCTCGAAGTCACCCACGGGCAACCCCTCTTCTTCGGCCACCCGCAGAAGCTCCTCCTTGCCCAACTCTCGCGCCGTGTCGTGCAGAAGTCCGGCAAGACGTGCCCTCTCGGGGTCTAGCCCGTGAAGTTTGGCAAGACGCTCGACGGTCTCGGCCACGCGCAGGGTGTGCACATAGCGTTTGTCGGAGAGGCGCCCCCGAGCGTAGCTCTCCGCGTCTTCGAGAAGGGCGTAGTCGATCATGGCGGGGATTGTAAAATAAAGGGATGCAAAACGAGAAGATATACAGCCGAAATCGACGAAAACGGATGAGAAGACCGGCGTTATAAGGAGCGCCGAGATCCTGACCATCGGGACCGAGATACTCCTCGGGGACCTCGTGGACACGAACTCGGCCTACCTGGGCGGCCGGCTCGCCGCTTTGGGCGTCTCCATCTACCGCCACACCACCGTCGGGGACAACAGTACAACGCATCACCGCCGCCCTTCGGGAGGCGGCCGTCAGGGCGGACCTCGTCATCACCACCGGCGGCCTGGGACCAACCTCCGACGACCTCACCAACGAGTGTCTAGGGGTAGCGGCGGGCCGGAAGATGGTCGAGTACCCGGAGGCGCGGCGCCACGTGGACGAGATGTTCAGGCGCTTCGGCCGCAAACCGACCCCCTCGAACTACAAGCAAGCCCTCTTCCCCGAGGGCTCGAGGCTCATCCCGAACCCGGTGGGTACGGCGATGGGCGCGATGCTGGAGCTCGACGGCGCCCTCGTCGCCACGTTCCCCGGCGTGCCCGGGGAGATGAGGAGCATGTTCGAGGAGACTCTCGAGCCCCTCGTAAGAGAGCGGAGTGAGGGCGCCATCGTCTCGCGCACCCTCTGGTTTACCGGCATAGGCGAGTCCGCCCTAGCCGAGCAGGTCCAGGACCTCCTCGACGCCTCGGACCCGACGGTCGCTCCCCTGGCCGGACAGGGCAAGGTGAGGCTGCGCGTTACCGCCAGGGCCAGGACACCCGAGGAGGCCGGGAGGAAGATCGACCCGGTCGCGGACGCGATCCTCACCCGTCTCGGCGAGTACTACTTCGGCGAGGACGACGAGACCCTGGAGAGCGCCCTGGGCAAGCTCCTGACGGAGAAGGGCGCGACCCTCGCGCTCGCCGAGAGCTGTACGGGAGGCCTCCTCGCCAAGCGCCTAACCGACCGGGCCGGCTCTTCGGCGTTCTTGACGGAGGGCCTCGTCACGTACTCCAACGAGGCCAAAGAGCGCCTCCTCGGGGTGCCAGAAGCGTTGCTCGTCGAGCACGGCGCCGTCTCGGAGCCGGTCGCCGGGGCGATGGCCGAGGGGGTAAGAGAGTCCGCCGGGACCGACTACGGGCTCTCGGTCACGGGTGTAGCCGGTCCCGACGGGGGGACGGAGGAGAAGCCGGTCGGGCTCGTCTTCGTCGGGGTCTCGGACGAGGAGGGAACGGAGGTAGAGCGCCTGGACCTCTCGGCCTGGAGACGCTCGCGCGAGGCCGTCCGGGAGCGGAGCGCGAATCGTGCCTTCGACCTCTTGAGGCACCGTATCTTGGGGCAAAACAAAACTTAAAAAATCCCGTTTTAGTACCCTTGTAGGAAACGAATACGGGTAGTACACTTCTCCAAGTTGACGGCACGGAGAGGAGGTGATCCAGATAGACGCATCGAGTAGTAGTCGCGGGTATCTTCTGGGAGAGGTGGCTCTGACCTAGGACCACTGAAAGCCCTGCGGGATCCTGGGTTACACGTCATCTAACCGCCTCTCCTGTAGTTGCGGGCGGACGTGCTGAAAGACCAGATACCTGCGTAAACTCAAAGGGTACGGCCCCGGATTCCACCGGGGGTCGTTTTTTGTTGCCGCGACGAAGCCTCCTACCACCACAGTCCTAAGAATCTGGAGCCTCATCGACGAAGGAGACCTCGTACAGGTGCGGCTCGAACTTCTCGACCATCTTTGCGGCCTCCCTCATATGCATGGCCGCCTCGGGGTCCTCGAGCATCGCCTCGAAGTCCTCCCGGCTCCGCCACTGAGCGTAGTTGGCAACCTTCGTCCCGTCGAGGCTCTTGTGCAAGTTGGCCGAGACGAAGCCCGGTAGTCTTCTCATCACCGACTCGGTCGCCTCCACCAGCAGGTCCAAGAGACGCTGCTGATCCTCCGGCGCCACCGTGAACACGTTGATGAGCGTTACGACATCGTCACGCTGCGAAATCCTCGTCATGCGTCTCCTTCTTTCGGCTATATTTATCAATACGCTGATAATATATCAGGGCACTGATAGATACAAGGAGGTTCGTTTATGAAGAGCAGAAGAGCGGCGGAGGATAGGGTGGAGGGCAGGGTTGGCTACCAGATGAAGCGTGCCCAGCATGTTTTGAGGGTCGAGATGGACAAGGCTTTGCGGGAGGTTGGTATGACTACGGCCCAGTACGCGGCTTTGAGTACGCTGGAGGAGGCGCCGGGCTTGTCGGGGGCCGAGCTCGCCCGGAGGAGCTTCGTCACGCCGCAGACGATGAACGCGATCCTGGCGAACCTGGAGGCCGCCGGGCTCGCCGCGCGCCGGCCACACCCGGAGCATGGGCGCATACTACAGGCTTACCTCACGGAGATGGGCGAGGAGTCAGTGGCCAGGGCGCACGGGGTCGTTGGGGACGTCGAGAGGCGGATGCTAGAGGGGTTGAGCCGGGACGACCGGCGCCAGCGCTGCGCAGTTGCGCCGACACATTGGAGGGTAGCGTGGAGGAGGCAACTGCCGGCGCGTAGAACGGCTGGGACCTCGGAGCCGAGGAGGGCTCGTAGACTACTCGCCCTCGTAGTAATCGACCTCGGCGTCGCCTCTCAAGAACTTGCTCAAGGTCCTCTTCTCTTTCGGGCCGCCGGGCGCCGAGCCGGCGAAGAGCCCGATCTTGTCAGAGTCGGGGTAGACCATCACGTCTGGTTCGATCATGGTCGAGAAGCAGAGATAGCGCAGCGGCTCATCCGCAGGTGTTTATGATCTGGTGCGCCCCCGCCTCTCCCGCCGGCAACGCTACGTAGTATCCCCGGGAAATAGTGACCTCCCGTCCGCCGATCCGGAGCGTACCAGTACCATGGAGGACGTAGATGGCCTCCTCGTTGGCGAGGTGGTAGTGGTAGGGCCACGCCCTGCACCCCGGCGGCACCTCGTAGAGAACCAGCTTCTCGCCGCCCGTGGCCGAGCTCAGCGACTTGCGCCGGTAGCCGAACTTCTCCCCGTGTGATACTGAATCCGGGTGAATAGTTCTTGAGCGTCATGCTGCCTCGCCACCAGTGGTAGCTGGTAGGTCCCTGATGGTCTCGGCTTGGTCGAGCAGTTGCACGCAGCGCTCCACCAGGGCCTCTTCAAGCTCTTCGATCTCCTCGAAGAGACGGTTCGCCACGGCCTCGTTGGTGAGCGGCCACAACCTCTCCGCCGGCTGCAGTTCTGGGGAGCCCGAAGGTAGGAGCTCCAGGTGTATCCCCTCTGGGAAGTTCGACCTCCCCGCCGGTGTGCCACCCGGCCTTGTCCACCACTAACAAGACGCGCTTGTTCTCTCCGGCCCCCACCTCCCCGGCGAACTCAAAGAGCGCCATGGAGAACAGCTCCACATTGACCGTGGGCAGGATTAGCCAGTACACCTCCCCGCTCTGGGGACGCACGAAGCCGTAGAGGTAGGTCCACTCGTAGCCCCTCTTGAATCGGGCGACGGGTCTTTCTCCCACCGGCGCCCAGACTCGCCTTAGCACCGGCTTGAGTCCCAACCGGGTCGGCCCAAAGCTCGACCTCGGCCTTGGGATAGGCCTCCTTAGCTTCTCCAGCTTCATCGGGAGACTTTTTTGAAAGCCTCCCGCTCGGAGGCGTCGGCGGACCGGGCGTTTGAGGACCTGGGGACCTGGGGGCTCATACCTACCTCAGGTACTCCCAGCCCCGCTGCAACCCCTCCAACCCCGTCCTCTGCTCGATCCAACGCGCCACCTTCGGCCCACTCCACATCCCCCGCCCGGAGGCGAACCCTCCAGAAGAGCCTCCCGAAGCTCCGCTTTGCCCTCCTCGTCGAGCAACGCCCTCTCCCTGGCGCCGGGGTTGGCGTGCCGACGGTCGCCGACTCCCTCCGACTCGTAACGTCGGGCGATCTCCCTAACCCACTTCTCCGAGTAGCCCACCACCCTGGCCACCTCGCCGAGCGAATCCCCGAGCGACATGCGCCAGACCATAAGCAAGTGAGTGCGCAACACTGGATCCTCGCCTTCCGATAGAGACCCTCCAAACGCGCGGCGATCTCGTCTCTCGTTCATGTTAGAAGTATACAACCGGATTTGGTATCACCGGCTTTAGGGCCGAGCCTCGTCCTCGGCCCAAAGCTCCACCTGCTCCGCCCCCGGGTGGGCGATCTCCCTCAGCCGTGGGGAGACTTTTGAAAGCCTCCCGCTCTGAGGCCTCGGCCCCCTTGGCGTTGGAGGGCCTGGGGACCTGAGGACTCATACCCACCTTCCTCAGGTACTCCCAGCCACGCTGAGCATGTACCCTCTCCATCCCGGTTTCCTCCTCGATCCAACGCGCCACCTTCGGCCCGCTCCACATCCCCCGCCCGGCGGCCTCCTCCAGAAGAGCCTCCCGAAGCCGTGCCTGGCCCTCCTCGTCGAGCGCTCTCTCTTTGGCACCGGGATTGCCGTGTCGGCTCAAGCCCTCAACCCCTTCTCGTAAGCCGTGCGTGGTCCACTTCTCCGAGTAGCCCACCATCACCTCGCCCACCGAATCCCCGAGCGACATGCGCCAGACCATCTGCAAGTGGGTGCGCGGATCGCTCGCCTCCGATAGATAGAGACCCTCCAACCGCAACTCCGACCCCTCCGAAGCTCGTTCACTGAAGTATACAGGCGGATTCGGTGATGACTGCTCGCCCCACTCCAGCTCGTTCTCGTTCACGACGTTCGGATGATCCACGCTGGTCTCCTCCTTCCGCAAAAAGCCGACAAGTTGTCGGGTGTCACGCGGGCGTGGGCAACACCCCGAAACCGCTCAGGATCACGAGCAGCACGGCGAACGCATTGAACGTCGCGTGCGTCGCGAGGCATGGTAGCAAGCTTCCCGTGCGCCGGTAGAGCGCGCACAGGACGAACGCCAGGACGAACAGCACCGGCACTATTACGGTCTCGCCGTGCGCCAGGGCGAAGACGGCCGACGAAGAGAGCGCCGAGAGCGCGAACGAGACCCTTTCACCGGTCCCTTTTCTTTCCTCATCGGTTTTGGCGCCGAGCTTGCGCGAGACGAAGAGGCCCAGCCGGTACAGGCCGCCGAAAAAGGCCCCCCGGAAGACCAGCTCCTCGACCGCCGGGCCGAAGAAGACGACCACGGCGACGGTCATCGGGATCGCCACCCCCGGGTTCTCCCCGATCCAGCCCGACAAACTCTGCATGAGCGGTCCCTGCACATTGCGTTCGGTCGAGTAACCGAGCTTGTCGAAGACGTAGAAGCTCAAGGGGCCGACCAGCAAGAGGCTCGCGGCGAGCGCCCCGAGGCCCGCCAGGAAGCCAAGCATCAACCCGGAGAAGTAACCGGACTTCGGCTTCGCGATGCCTAAAGGAGAAAGGGAGTAGCCCACCTTCCTCCCGAGCCCCCGCATTACGGATACCCCGACCCAGAAGAAGCCTATCGTAAGCACGATAAGCAAGACGTTCAGTGAGACCACGCTCAGCAGCAACTCGGCCGGGTCGCTAGCCATCCGTTCCGCCCCCGAGATAAACCTCGCCCGCCGACCATCCCCGCGCGGCGTCCTCCAGGAGCCTCTCCTTGATCCAGCCGGGAAGCAGCGGAATATCTTGCAGTTCTCTCGTCTGCACCCAGCGCAGCTCCTGCAGGGTAGGCTCGGAGCCTTCCTCGACCTCCGGGTCGCCCCGAGGCTCGCCTCCCCGCCGGAGACCTCCACCCGCGCCGTCAACTCTACCGTGTGGCGCCCCTCATGCAGAAACTCGCTCACGTAGAGCACTCCCATAAACCTGCCCTCGAGGCCTGTCTCCTCCATCAGTTCCCGTTCGGCGCATTGGGGGATGGTCTCGCCCGGCTCAAGGCGTCCGCCCGGCAGCACCCAGTAGGGCTCCCGGTCCGGCTTGTCGTGGCGCACGAGGAGCAGCGCCCCGTCCCGCTCCACGACCGTCCCGATCCGGATACCGAAGTCCATCTTCACCCGCCCGCGATCCTTACTCATGAAGAGTGAGTATATCCTCGAACTCGCTCTCCGCTGTGCCAGGGCGGCTACCGTAGGGACGCAGTATTCCGGCCTTCATGTCGGGAGCGGGTGCCGACCTGGCTGCCGACCCAAACGTAACCGTCGGACCAGACCTCCCGCTTCCAGATCGGCACTATCTCCTTGATCCGCTCTATCGCGTACCGGCTAGCCTCGAAGGCCGGTCCGCGCCGGGGGGATGCTACTACGATGACCACGCTCGGCTCGCCGGGATCCACTCGCCCCAGGCGGTGAACGATGGAGACGTGCCCGACCTCCCAACGCTCACGTATCTCCGCCCCGATCTCCTCTAGTTTCCGGTCTGCCATCGGCCGGTACGCCTCGTACTCCAGGTACTCGACGCTCGCGCCGGAGCTCTCGTCTACTCGCGTCGTCCCCACAAAGGTCGCGACCGCCCCGCAGTCCGGCCGGAAGGCCCCGGTGACGAGCGCTCCCACGTCTATAGACTCCTCGACGATGCGGAACAACTATCCCCCCGAGACCGGCGGCAACACGGCCACCTCATCGCCGGGCGAGACAGCATCCTCCATCCGGGCGTACTCGCCGTTGACGGCGAAGGCTAAAGTGTCGCGCATGGGCACCAGGGCGGGATACCGGTCTACGAGGATAGGCCAGAGCTCCCCTAGCGTAACGCCGCTATGCACGGACAACTCGGTCTGGCGGACACCGGCCCGGTCCGCCGCGGCGCCGAAGAGCAGCACTTTTACACCGTTCACGGATTACTCCTCGGGCTCCGGGACGTACCCGGGACCTACTATAACCTTCAAAGCGCGCGGGATCACTAAGAACTCGGCGGGCTCGTCGCCGATGACCTCGCCATCGACGGTGAACTCGAGTCCGGGCTGGGTCTTGACCTGTATCTCCCTGGCTCGCGTGTAGAAGACGCCTTCCTGGTCCAGGTAGTCCGAACCGACGAACGCCGTCGGACCGATCGTGAGGAGCTCTTTGAGCCCGATGTCTTCTATAACCACGACATCTAGAAGCCCGTCTTCGGGATTTGCTTTGGGGGCGGCGAGCCAGCCTCCGCCTGTGTAGCGGCAGTTGCCGACGGCCATGTTGACGGCCCGCACCCGGCGCTCTTCGCCGTCCAGGCGCAGCAGCGTCTCACGCACCTCGAAGTCGCGGGCGACGTCCAGGGAGGCCCGGAGGTAGGAGAGCTTGCCCCATCTGCTCTTCGTCTCCTCGTCGTTCTCCTCGGAGATCTGAGCGCCCAACCCGCCGGTCGCCACGTTGATAAAGAACCGCTCGCCGACTCCGGTAGACCTGACGCGCGCTACGTCTAGGGTCCGAACACGGTTCTGCCGGATCACGTCCTCTGCCTCACCGGGGTTCTCCGGTATGGCCAGAGTCGCCGCGAAGTCGTTCCCGGTCCCGGCCGGCAGGAGAGCGAGCGTCACGCCCTCGGGGAAGCCGGCGTTACCGAGCCCGTTGACAACGTCGTTGACGGTGCCGTCGCCGCCGACGACGATGAGCAGGCCGTCGCGCAGTTCCCCGGCGGCCTCCTTCGCGTCCTCGGGACCTTCGGTCTCCACCCAGTCCAGCTCGAAGCCGGAGAGCGCCTCGCGCAACCGGTCGGGGTCGTAGGTTCCGCCCCCGCAGGACGGGTTGATGATCACCCGCGCCCTGGTCTTCGAAGCCTCCATTGCTTAACCCTTCCTTGCCTTCACGTCGTCCGAGAGTTTACCCCGAACGACGCCGAGTATGGCGGATGAGCGGTCAGGAAGCTCGCCGCTCAGGATACTCGGACGCCCCTGCGTGATCCTCCTCCGCGTCGAGCCGGAAGAGGTGGACGCCCGGCAGCCAGACCTCGCGTCTGGTCTCGTCGTCGAGTCTCACCACGACGTTGCCTCTGTCCCCGGAGACGTAGCGAACCTCGCCGCGACCGAAGGGCGAGGCGACACGCTCCCCGACGGAGAGATCGGGCAGGAAAGCCTCCCGGAGCGCAGCGACGTAGGTGAGCGCGAGGGAGCGCCCGAGGTGGGCGCCCTCGTCGCGCCTGTCGGCGACCAGGATGCCCGCGATACGGTAGAGGTTCGCCCGGCTGACCTGCGAGATCAAGCACGCCCGGATCGTCTGCCGCACGAGCTGCCTCTCGAACTCCGAGTACTCCTCGCCACTCCTGTGGAGTATCCCCATCACCCGCGGGTACGCCCGCTCGACGGCCTCCTCGACCGTCAGCCCGTTGATCCCGCGCGCGTAAACGTGCGGGTCGAGGCGCTCCTCCTCCCGCCGCCGCGGAACGCTCAACCAATCCTGACGCTTGCTGCTACCAGTCTCTATCATAGACGAATTATACCGCAAAACAGCGCGTTATCATCGTCGATTTGCCTGCAAAACACACGTTTTGTCCTGCCAACACACTGCTTTGTCGGCTGCTCTTATGGGTGTGCGCGGGCGCCTCCGTCCGGCTCTACGCCGGGTGGCTTCGACCCGGCAACCGCCACGCTTTGGAGCTGTCGGGGAAGCTGTTTTCGGGGGCGATCGGTGACTCCGGGCCCTACTGCTCGTCGGTGGCGAAGCAGCCGGGTAGGAGGCCCGAGCTCGGCGGTATGGTAGGTCGTCCATACGGGGCTGTAGCCGCGAGCTTCTTTCTATTGCGCAGGAGGCCGTGAAGGGCGCGGGCGGCGCTACTGCAACGACGCCGTGGCGCTGGAGGGTCACCATCCTCGTGCATCGGGCTTCGTGCCTGTCAACCTAACTCACTGTCGGGCGGTAGTCTTTTGCTATGATCGATCTCCGGCGAGTCTAACTCGTCGGTACGTCTAGCTCGATGTCGTCGTACTGTTCTTCCCCGGTGGGGAGGTTCTCGACGAGGGCCAGCGGCATATTCTCCTCGGGACTCGCCGCGTCGTCCGTATCCGTCTCGGTAGAGTCGTCCGTGTCATCGGACTCCGGCGCGTCTTCTTCGACGCTATCCTCCGCCGGGCTCGTAGGGTCGCCCGGCTCCGTTTCGGGGGGGACTTCTTCGGCGCCGGGCTCGGGCGTATCCTCCTCCGGGCTCGTCGAGCTGCTCGGGTCCGTCTTGGCGGGAGCCTCTCCGGCGCCGTACTGGTCGGCCTCGAGATTTGCCGGGGTACTCGAGCTTTCCCCGGCCGCTTGCTCGGGGGCCGACGCGGGCGTGGTCGCGGAGTCTGCCTCGTAATTTCCGGAGCCTTGCCCCCGGGAGGCCCGAGCCGGCCGGCCGCTGGACGCCTGCTGGCCATTGCCGCCCTTGCCGGCCCTCGGTGCGGACCCGCCGTTGCGGCCACCGCCCTTACCGGCCCTGGTCTCCTTGCCGCCCTTCTCGGCCCTGGCGGCTTTCCTGTCGACCTTGTTGGCTTTCTCGGTTCTGGCGGCTTTCTTTTCGCCCTTGTCTGCCCTCTCGGTCTTCTTAGCCTTCTTGTCTGCCTTCTCGGCCTTTTTGTCGGTCTCGGTCGTGGTCTCCCTCTCGGAGGTGGTTTCGGTCTCCTCGCCGTTCTCCGTGTCGGACGCGTCGCTGTCTTCCCGCAGGCTGGCGCGGAGCTTGCCGTCGTCCTCGGTACCGCCAAACGACGTCGCCAACGCCGTCCCGATCGCGATGAGTAGAATCGCTCCTATTCCCACCAGAACGTACGGTGTCATCAGCCGCCTCAAGATTCCTCCTTCGTATGCAGCCCTCGCGCCCGACTGTACCATCTTGGGGCCCGGCTATGCATCCTACCAAAGGGCGGTTTTGCCGCCCGAAAGTATGACGGCTACCGCGCGGGGCATCCAACTGTATTCGTCCGGCTCCCGCGCTACCGCCTGAAGCAGCCTCACCCGGCTCGATGGCTAGAACCGCGGAGTCGCTTCGCCCTGTGTGCTCTTCTTTGAACTGGCCTCAAGATGCGGGAGCCCACCCGGTCGTCCATTACGAAAACGTGACTCGTCGGGACCGTGATCAGATCTTAGGAGTTTTCGCCCGGTGGACGCCGGATCGGGTAGGGTTCTCCCCGCGGTTCTATAAACCGATCGCTCTCGGGCGAAGTCTTTGGACGAAGACCGGAGACACCCGGTGCATGGGGAGGGGTCCTCGGAGCCGCCGATGCCGGCGTGCGGGAGGAGCCCGGGTACACCTTTCTATGCATGGGACTTGCGTATGTAAGGATATCTTTACCGGACACTAACCGAAATACCGCACAACATTGACCGGAGCCGGCAAAAACCATAATATCATTCACCAGATCGACTCAGGGGAAGGCTGGGTGGCCGGAATGGAGGTAACCGTGGCTGTTCAAACACGAGGGGTGTCTTCGCGGTTCTATCGGCAACCGGAGGCTGCAAGTAAACGGCCGACGTACGTCCTCCCGGCGGAGACGCCGCGTTGAGCGAGGTGCAGGATGCGGTATCAGAGCGGGGCCCCGAGTACACCGTGGTCGGGATCGTAAACGACGGTGCCGAACTCAATCAGGTTGTTTGGGATCTGAGAAAGCTGAGGATAAGTGGCGAGGATCTCACGGTGGTCCTAAAGCGTGAGGAGCCCGACCAACCGGAGCCTTTCCCGGAAGGAACGCGATACATCGTCGTACCCAACGATATCAGGGGTCTTGAGATCCCTATAGGGTTCGCCGCGATCTTCGCTCTCACGGGGCTTCTCTTCGCGTTCACCATTCCCGGCATCGGCACGTTGGTCTTCGTGTTCTTTATCGCCCTGGCCGCGATCCTGGCCGCCGGGGCCTTTACCAGGGTGGGGGTGGACCCGATCCTCATCGACCTGGAGGTGCCCGCGGAGGACTCGGAGCTCTGGAACGACGAGTTCGAGAAGGGCAAGGTCCTCGTCTTCGCCAACACGGACGACCGGCAAACCCTCAGACCCATCTGGGAAGCCCTGAGGAAGCAGGGAGCCGACTTTTACATAGTCGAGCGGCGGCTGGAGCCTCAAGCCGTGAGCGGGGCCATACTACGTTGGGCAGGAGAAGAGGAGAGCGAGGAGGAGCGCGTGGTGGGCGCCCAGGAAGCCTAGCGAGGAGCCAGAGGTGGAATTTCCGGCGGTGAACTTTTTGTACCTGGTCCTCCAGGAGCTCGAGCTCCCGAGCATCGAGTTCCCTTACCTGGGGACCAGGGGACTCGTGGGCATAGTAATGCTTATCCACATGTTCTTCGCGACGCTGTTCGTGGGGTACGCCATAGGCTCCCCGCTGCTGCAGATGTGGTCGGTGCGCACGGGGAACCCCCGATTCGAGCGCCTCGCCCACGCTATAGCCCGCTTCAACGTGCTGACCTTCAGCGTCGGCGCCACGTGGGCGGTCTTGTTCCTGGTGGTCCTCTTGGGGTTCTACCCCAGGGTCACGACCGCGCTGTTCACCAACTTCTTCTGGTTCTTCCCGGTGATCGCCATGGGTGCCATGGCGGCCACCCTCTGGTTGTTCTACATCCACTACTACAGAGCGAAGAACAGGGCGCTCCCCAGGAACATCGTGGCCGGGGCCGCCGCCGGGTTCTTTATCTGGGTGTGGATGGTGATCCTGACTGGGGTAGACACGTTCATGGTGACGGGCGGCGGCCCCGGCGGCCAGGCCGTTCCGAGCGGCGCCGAGGTGAGCAGCATCGGTGCGGCGCTCGACAGCATCGTCAGCCCGATGTGGTTGACGCAGGTCATACACCGGACCTTCGGCAACCTCTCCTGGCCGGCCTACGCCGTCGCCGCGTGGGCGGCCTTCAAATACGCCGGAGCCAAGAGCGAGGAGGACAAGACCTTCTACGACTGGGCCGGTTCGATGGGTGTGATCTGGGGTACGGTCTTCCTGCTCTTGCAGCCTCTCGGCGGCTTCGCGACGGCCTACGTCATGTCTAGGGTGAGCTACCAGCCGGGGGATTTGTCGGTTCCGGGCGCGGCCGGCCCCTACGACAGGCTCGTAGGGGCCGGAGGCGATACCTTCACCTCGAACCTTTTACACGTAAACCTGATCATGGTCGTAGCCTTGTTCGTCTTGTCGAGCATGGCGATGTACCTGGGGGCGGGGCGGCACCCGGACCGCGGCGGGCGGCGTCCCATACAGTTCTTCGGGCTGGTGGCGGCGGTGGCGGGGCTGTACTCGATCTCGCCGATCGCGGACTGGCCGTTTCTCTATATGCGCTACATCATGATCCTGATCATGGTCCTGGCGACCCTGGGCGCTCTCGTAGCCTACGTCCGGAGCCGTGGCCGGTTCAGCTACGGAAGCCCGAACGGCTCTTACCGCGCGGTTCTCCTGTCCTTGGGCATTTTGGCCGCCGTCGTGACGTTGAGCATGGGATGGATGAAGTCCAACGCGCGGATACCATACACGATATACGGCCAACCCGATTATACGGTAGAGAGCGAGCAGCCCGTACCTCCGAGCGAGCTTCAGGAACCATCGGGGTTATAGAAAGAGTAGAAGGAGCGTTCAAGTTGGCAGAGCTACAAAAAGATCCGGTAACCCGGGGCCAGTTTCTTTTTATGGGTGTGGTAGGGTCGCTGGTCGGGGCCGTGATGACCATCCCGCCCGTAGTCTTCGTCCTCAACCCCACGATCAAGACGAACTTACTGGGCCAATCGGATATTCCCGACGATTGGCTGGAGTTGGGGTCCGTCTTCGAGATCCCCTCGGGCGAGCCGAAGGTCTACCGGGTGGAGTTCCCCCAGGAGCAGACCTACAATGGGGGAGGACCCCTATTGGGGGAGGATTCCATGATACAGGCCGTGCTGGTCTCCTGGAAGGAAGGCGAGATCCCGAGCATCCTGGAGAACGGGGACCAGGGAAGCTTTTCGACGTCCGAGATCGAGGAACTGACGCAGGACTTGAACGTGATGAGCAACCATTGCGCTCACCTGGGGTGTCCCGTGAGGTGGTTCCCGGATAGGGGCGAGTTCTTGTGCCCCTGTCACGGCGGGATCTACACCATAAACGGAGGTCTCATAGGCGGGCCGCCTCCGCAGGGCCTTTACAAATACGCCTACGAGGTACGCGAGGACGGAGCCATCTACGTAAAGCACGAGTTCACCAACGGCGAGCCGTGGGTAGTCTAGACAGGAGCCCGAAGAGAGATGATATCCAGGATCAAAGGATGGACGCTAGGGGTGGTCCAGCCCATAGCGGACTGGACGGAGGAGCGGACCGGCGTCGTGACGATGCTGGAGCACTTCCTCTATGAGCCGGTGCCCAAGAGGGGGAAGTGGCTCTACACCTTGGGGAGCGCGACGCTCTTTCTTATAAACCTGCAGTTCCTCACCGGCATTCTCTTGCTCTTCTACTACGTGCCGACTACGGACAACGCCTGGGATTCCATCTACTACATCATGACCGACGTCTACTTCGGGCCGCTGATCCGGGGTATCCACTTCTGGTCGGCCAACATCCTGATGATCGTGATCGGGATGCACATGCTCCGGACCTTCTTCAGCGGGGCGTACAAGGCCCCTCGGGAGATAAACTGGGTGATCGGTGTCGTCCTGATAATGCTGGTAACGATTCTGGCGTTCACCGGGTACGCGCTGCGCTGGGACCAGGAGGGGTTCTGGGCCTGGGAGGTCGGCATAAAGATAGGCTCCTACACGCCCTTCGTGGGCGCGTACGTGGCCACCTTCCTCCTCGGGGGGGATACGGCCGGTCCGGCCACGCTCGCCAGGGTGTTCGTCATCCACGTGTGGCTCTTGCCGGCAGCTCTGGCTCCTCTCATCGGCATTCACCTGTACCTGTTGCGCAAGCACGGGGAGTTCGGGAGCGAGTTCGAGTACTCCAAGCGCCTGGCGGAGCTCCGGGAGCGCCAGCAGATAGAAGAGTATGCGTTATATGAGGAGGGCGATGAAGACTCGCGAGGGTAAGAGCGCGAGGGATCTTACTGCTAGCGTAGCCCGGCTACTGCTAGGATGCGGCAGGGTATCTAAAGAAGGAACAGGTAGAAGATGGTGGAAGTAAGGCGCGGGCCGGTAGAAAAGGGAGAGGTAATAACCGAGGAGAACGTCTACGACCGTCCGGACGAGACCATAGGGTTCTTCCCCAGTCAGATCGTGGCGGATCTCGCCGTTTCGGCCGCTCTTCTGGCGATCGTCGTCGCCTTGTCTTACCTGGTACCCGCACCCCTCACGGAGCCTGTGGACATCAGCACCACGACCTACGTGCCCAGGCCCGAGTGGTTCTTTATGTTCTACGACCAGATGCTGATGTTCTTCCCCGGTTACGCGCTCATACCTTTCGGGGGGATCGTAATACCGACGCTGGTCTTTATCCTCTTCTTTGCGGTCCCCTGGCTAGATACGGAGCCGGGGCACAGCCCGGTAAAGCGACCCTTCATGACCATAGTGGCCTTCCTTATCATACTGACGGTGGTGTTCAACTTGTTGCTCGGGATTATCCGAATCTTGAACTTCCCCGGCGGGTCCCCTTGAGGAGGAGGTAGATAACGTGCCGATAGGTGATATCGAAATCCCGGGAATCGGCAAGGAAGTCGTGATCGCGGTCCTGGCGCAGTCGCACATATTCCACGCCGCGTTTATCGCCGGGATCCTGCTCATAGCCTCCGTCAGCGAGTACATGGGGGTGATCACCAAGCAGCCCAAGTACGATCGGTTCGCGAAGAACGTGGCTATAACCGTGGTGTTGATCTTCGCCGCAGGGTCCACCATCGCCATAACCTTCGTCCTGGCCCTGATAACCCTGTACCCGGTCTTCTGGTCGTATCTGCAGAACATCTTGTTCTTTGTGCTCTTTGCGGAGGCGTTCATGTTCGTGGCCGAGATAATCCTCATATACGCCTGGTACATCTCCTGGGAGAAGCTGGCTTACCGCAAGAAGCTTCATGTGGTCATCGGCTTTATGGCCGCGATGCTGGTGGTCGCGCAGTTCACCTTCATAAACGTGGTGGGCTCCTACCTGCTGACCCCGTCGGTCGAGGGAGAGGTGACCAACGTGGCGGCGACTTACATGAACCCCACTTTCGTGCCGCTCAACATGCACCGCTTCGTCGGGAACATATCGTACGCGGGTTTCCTGGTGGCCGGGTGGGGCGCTTTACGCTACCTCAGGAGCACGCGGGAGGAGGACCGGGAGTACTACGACTGGATGGGTCACTGGGGTCTGATCTGGGGGTTCGGGTTCCTCCTTTTGCAGCCGTTTGTAGGCTACGGATACATGAAAGCGATTCGTGAGCATAACGCCGCGGCTTTCGACTACATAATGCTGGGCGATAAGGCTTGGCTCTTCAACCTGCTCGCGATCGAGTTGGCGATAATGTCCGTGGCCGCCGTGGCTTACTGCCTGCACAAGCTCAAGTTCGCGGTGAAGCCCATGCCCACCTTGCGCAACATGACGATGGGCTCTCTGGCTTTCATGGCCCTCTTCGCCTTTCTAAACATTATCCCGTCCGACTGGTACCTGGTGCCCCAGATCGGGCTGGTGTTTGGCGAAAGGGTGGCTCCAGACATCTCGCTGGCGGAGCCCACGCCGGTCCCGCTCGGGTCAATGTATCCCTGGAAGTTTATCGGGCTCATAGGGATGATGCTGGTGGGGGTCTTCGCGTTGGGGATGTACCTCAAAGCCACCGCCGACGGCTTCCATTGGGGGCGGGCCAGCCGGTGGAGCCAGTACGCGTTGATCGCCACCGCCGTAACGGTGATTCTCACCATGCTCACCATGGGCTATACCAGGGAGACGTCCCGCAGGGGGGGAGATCCCCCAGATGGGTCGGATGGCTACTTGATCCAGGGCTGCCTGACGCTGGCTCAGAATGTCGTCGCCGAGGACTGCCCGGACGCGCCTGAGCAGACCCCCGAGAGAGGGAGGTTCCCTTAGCGATGATATGGGGAATGGCGGAACCGTTTTTGTTTCCTCCTGTTGCGAGGTTCTTTATTGCGATCTTGCTGATCCTGGTAGTCGAGGGCAGCGCCGTGGTCTTCGCTTTCTGGTTGGTCTCTAAGTATGGTGAGGAGGAAGGACCCGGCGGAGCAGAACGCGAGGGGGACTAGCTCGAGCGCCTCTTGCGTTCTCCTTGTGTCTGGTCTGCCCGGCTTCTCTTTGGGGCACGAAGCAGGTGATAGCGAGCTACGGTCCTTCTGTCGAATTTTCGGTACAGGCCCTCCGTTAGCGTCGAAGGCCGGGCGGTTCGAGCGTTTGCTCCGTGGAGCTTTCGAGCAAAAACCCGGTAGCTCTCGTTCCTGTAAGAGGAGGTACACATGAGCATCGCAGTAGCGCTTCTGCAGGGCATAGCGGCAGGGCTCCTCATCGTCATCTTCTTGGTCATGCTCGTCGGCGGGCTGTTCGCCGTTGCCCTTGGCGGCAGGGCGGTTGGGGGCCAGGGGCGTTCCGTTACAAGGCCGAGTAGCCTGGTCCCTGGGAGGATACTCTGCGTGATCGGGTTGAGCTTGGCCGTGACGGGAGCGTTCTTCGTCGATATGTCGAGCGGTATCATAGGCATGATGTTGGGGGCGATGGGCTACTACCTGGGAGCCCGCGTCCTCGGGGTCGCGATAATCGTTGTCTCCGTGGTTACCCTCTCCTTCGGGCTTGTGGCCGGTCAGGGCGCTATACCGGGCGCCTACGACGAGGTAATGAACGGATACTCGAGTCCCGCGCCGGAGAAGTAAGGAGGCGCCGAAGGTGGGCATAGAGCCCTCCTTGGCCGGGTTTGGGGTTCTTCAGACTCTCACCTCCTGCGCTCCCTGTGCCCTTCTTCGTCGTTCGAGCTTCGGGACGTTTCGGCCAAGGGGTCGCGGGTAAAGGGCAACAAATGTTTCAGTGGGCAACGGGAGGAGAGGTTGGTCGATGCCGATCGCGAACGTCCGGGAGCTTTTCGTCCACGAGTTGTGCGAACTCTACGATGCCGAGCGCAGGTTCCTTCAGGGACAGGTGGAGATGGTCCACAGGGCCACGGACAACGATCTCCAGAGATCCATCCGGAACCACATCGTGCAGACCAGGCAGCACATCGGGAACCTGGAGCAATTCTTCAGGGAGCTCGGCCAGGAGCCCCGGCGAGAGACGAACGAGGTGGCCCAGGGGTTGGTGAGCGAAGCCCGGGGAGGCATCCAGGAGGCCCAGAGCGACGCTCTACGCGACTGCGTGATCAACGCCGCGGTGATCAAGGTCGAGCACTTCGAGATAGGCAGTTACCGGGGCCTGATCACCGGGGCGCGGCTGATGATGGGGCAGTCTGTTGTGGTGGATGACCTGCTCGAGACGAACCTCCAGCAGGAGGAGGAGACGGCGCAAATAGCTGAGCAGAGCGCCGAGGAGCTGTTCCAGGAGGCCATGCGGGCGGAGCGGCCGGAGGGGGAAGGTCTGTTAGATAAGCTAAACAAGGCCAAGAACAGATTGATGGGCCAATAAATCGAGAAGGCTCGGCTCTCTCCGGGCTAGAGTAAAGGGTATCTGACCCTCTTCGTGCCGGCATCGAGATCGTCCAGCTTGCCGCTTCTCGCCTTTAACTTTTCACGCCGCGTAGCAGCCGCTTCTGTTAAGCGTTCTACAAACGAAAAGCCGCACGCAGCCACGGTCGTATCGGAGAAGGTCGGATGGACTTGGTGGTACCACGCAGTTCACCGAATAGTGAAGGGCGTAGCACAAGCCCTGGACTCCCATAACCGGTATCCGGTCCTTCGCAGAGCCGGCGCACAACCCCGCAAGCCATCGGACAGGCCATGGTTGGTTCTACAACCCCAGGTTTACGTCCTCTTCCTCGCTCGTGGTTGGATCGGTGTCTCCAAGACGAGCCGTAAAGCCTGAGGAGTTCTCTAAAACCCCGAAGTTGACCCTCCCTTCTTTGGTTGCGCCGGGTTCGATAAGGCTGGACTCTTCGAATAATAGGTTCTTTTCGGGTTCTACGTAGGTGCTGTTACGGTCCGCTTCAGGCAGGTACTCAGTCCCTGCCTGGTCGAAGAGGGTGATCGAATCCTCGTTGAGCGTGACGGGCTTTTCGGAGATGTTCTCGGCGGTAAAGATCAGGCTCACGTAGTCACCGGGCGTGGTTCGTGGAGGGAAAGTGTACGTCCTTAGCTCGGTCTCTTTAAAAGCGTCGGTCACGGTCCAGGAGACGCCCTCGGCGGTCACTGTCTCCCCGATGGCGACCCCCGATTGTTCGTCCTGTTGCTGAGTAGCCTCGGCCTCCAGACCCGGCAGGGTCGAGGTTATAGGTGCTTTTTCGCCTAAGAACCCGAAGGTCGCGAACATCCCGACCACCATAGCGGCGAGCAGTGCGACGAGCCCCAACGCGCTGGCGGTAGTCCTCATCATGGCTTTGGCCGCTTCGCTCTGGGTTCACCGCCGACCAAAGCGTCTACTGGCGTTCCCGGATACACCTTTCTTCTCCTTTCCCGATGTCTCAGGGCTGCTTGACGTGGAGTTGCCCTGTTCCCTCCTCTAGCCCGGTTCTTTATCAAGCTTTTACCGATCCCGACTTTCCAATCGGTTCAGTAGCTTTCCTACCCCAGATAAGGGTAGTGTACCCGAGGAAAACTTGCGGGGAGCGGATTAAAGCGCCTGTTGCGTATTTCCCGCTCGACTTTCCTATCGGCTACGGGTATCGTAGGGGTAGCGACGCGTCCCAGCCTTCCCGTGATGCGCTTTTTTCGGGTTTAGCGAGGGCGGTATGAGGGCTGACCAGGATGTTCGGCAGGCCCCACAAGGGACTTTCAGGTGACCATAGCTCGTCCCGGAAGATGCCGAAAGCCGTTCCCTAGTAGACTCCTCTTTAAGCCCTTCAGGAAACCCCGTCTACCGCGCCCCCAGCGGCCTATTGACGAAGCACGGTTCGCTGTGCCAGCGCGTTCCGGCCATTCGAACGACCTCTGCGAACGGCGGTCCCTTTCTTCGGGAAAACCGCGGGGGCCGCTCTCAGAGCAGGGAAACTTGCGAGATGCTCCCTTTCTCCTGCTCTTGGCGTGACGGCGGCTGCCACTCACCCTTGCCGAGCACGGCTAACACGAAGGTGACGAGCAGGATCAGCATGGCGATCACGATCAGGTACGCTAGACGCTCCCGCACGTTGTCTCCCTTGTTACAGATGTCACCGAAAACCATTCTACCAAAACTGGACGGCACAGCCGTTACTGGACGCGGTCGTTGCTAAAGGTTCGCGACCTCCCTATCCATAAACCGCAGCTGATCTACCGGGGCGCTTCTCCTCCCGCTCCTCAAAGTCGCGTTCCCGAGATCGGGGTCGCTGACTATCTCGTCTATCTCGACCTGGGCCGTCTAATCTCTCGACGCATGCTCGTGGTGCAAGTACCTGGCGGCCAGGATACTGAGGAATCCCAACACCAGGCACGTTACCTCCACCGGGGCGAGGAGAGGAGGCTCTCCCCATAGCAAGGGGCCAGCATCACGACCCCCTTGACCGACAGGAGTAGCATGCCCAATCCTCCGACCATCCTGCGCACGACCTCTGCATCCCGCTGAAAGAAGCCGAGGTAGACGAACATGCCGCCCACGCCCAGGTGGAACACGTTGGCCGGCAGGTCCGTCCCCATGACGCCCACGAAACCCGCAAGGCCGAGCGAGACGAGTCCGGGAACCCGGGCGATAGAAACCCGAGGGGCGACCGGCGTTCGGTCGCCCCTGGTCCGAGCCGTACCGGGTCGCGGCGGTGCTGCCCGACTTCTTGCCGGGAACCCCAGACCCGCAAGGAGCAACACGACCTCGGCAGCGTCCAAGAGCTTCGAGGAAGTTTTTCGAGCCGTGGCGGGTTAGGCGCCGAGAAGCAAGGGTAAGATTCGCGTTGTTGATGGTTTTTCTGATCCTGTTTTCGGGACTCCTGGCGGCCGGTCTGGCCGTCGTCCACCTCTTCTCCGGCAGGCTGCACTTCCTCGACGTCTTCCCGCGCAGCCGCTGGCTCTCCGCGGCGAGCGGTATCTCCGTCGCCTACATTTTCGTCCATATCCTGCCGGACCTCGCAGAGGAGCAGGAGACTGTACGTGAGGCGGCGGGTGAGAGCTTCTCTTTCCTCGAGTACCACGTCTACCTCGTGGCGCTAGTGGGGCTCGCCACGTTCTACGGGCTCGACCGGGCCGCCAAGACCTCGCGCCGGCGCAGGAGGAGCCTGAACAGGGAGGATTCCACGGAGGCCGGCGTCTTCTGGCTACACGTCGCCTCCTTCTCCGTCTACAATGCGCTCATCGGCTACCTCCTTCTCCACCGGGAGACGCCCGGTTTCGGGAGTCTGTTCCTCTTCGCCTTCGCGCTGGGCCTGCACTTCGTGGTCAACGACTACGGCCTGCGAAAGGACCACAAGGGGCTCTACGACCGGATCGGCCGCTGGGTGCTAGCGGCGGCCATCCTCGCGGGATGGATGGTCGGGCTCTTCGCCGAGATCTCCGAGGCCGCCCTCGCCGTCCTCTTCGCCTTCCTGGCCGGCGGCGTGGTCCTGAACGTCCTCAAGGAGGAGATACCCGAGGAGCGCGAGAGCAGCTTCGGCGCCTTTGCCGCGGGCGCCGCGGCCTACGCGGCGATCCTGCTGGTCGCCTTTTAGGTAGCTTCCGGCCCATGACGACGAAGCGGAGAGCGAGACGAGTGCCGTGAGCGCGACGCCCGAGGACCGGCCGCGGAAGCTCCGGGAAGATCCCGAACGCAGGGAGAGCCTCCGCGAGCGGCTGGACCGGTACCTGGACCTGCCGCTCGCCCTGGCCTCCATCCTCATGGTCCTGATCGCCGTGATCGAGCTCGGCGGGGAGGTGGAAGAGCCGTGGCGGGGCCGCCTGGCGGTCCTGGGCTGGTCGCTCTGGGGGCTCTTTTTCGCCGAGTTCGTGGCGAAGTTCGTCCTGGCGCCGAACAAGCGCGCCTACCTCAAACGGCACCCCCTGGACGTCCTGGTACTGCTGGTGCCGTTCCTGAGATTCCTCCGGCTGCTGCGGGTCCTGAGGGTCACGCGGGCGCTCCCCGTTTTTCGCCTCCTGGTCTTCGGCGGCCGGGGCTCGGAGGCGGCCCTGACGCTCCTCAGGCGCCGCCGCCTCGGCCAGCTTGCACTCGTCTCTGTTCTGGTCGTCCTCATCGGGGCGGCCGCAGGGTATGTCCTCGAGACCGGGGCGCCGGACGGCACGATAACGAGCTTCGGCGATGCCCTCTGGTGGTCGGCCACCCTCGTCACCACGGTCGGCAGCGAGCTTCACCCGGTGACGGCCGGTGGCCGTCTCCTGGGCTTCTTCTTGATGCTCTACGCCGTCGGGGTGTTCTCCTACTTCATCGCCTCCATCGCCTCCGTCCTCGTCGGCCTCGATACCCAACAACAGGGCAACGGCGCGTCCGAGGGGAGAGGGGAAGTCCGGCTCGACCAGCGCGAGCTCGAGGCGCTGCGCCGTATCCTGGAGAAGGCCGAGAGGCCCTAACCGGCGGCTTTGTCGTTCCCATTCGTCCTCTCCACCAGGCGAAAGAAGACCTCGTCGAAGGAGGGCTTGGGGAGGTCCACGGAGCGCACGTCGGCGCCGTTCAGGGCCTCCATCACCTTCGGCAGCGCGGCGTCGGCGTCCTCGACGAGGAGGCGCACGCGGCTTACGGCTCCCTCCGCATCTTCGTCTTGCCTGACCTCCACCACGCGGCCCAGGGGTTCCAGGGCCTCCAGGCTGTCCTTCAGGTGGCTCGGGCTTCCGGAGAGGGCCAGCTGGACCAGTTCGCCCCCAAAAGCCCGACGGCGTAGTTCGTCGGGGGTTCCGAGGGCGACGAGAGCGCCGCCGGAGAGGAGGCCGACACGGTCGCACAGCTCGGCCTCCCCGACGTACTGGGTGGTGACGAAGAGCGTGCGGCCCCCTTCGCGCAGCTGCCGGAACTCCTCCCAGAACCGGCGGCGGAGGATCGGGTCGAGGTTGGCGGTGGGCTCGTCGACGAAGAGCAGCTCGGGTTCGTGGACGAGGGCGGCCGCGAGTTGCAGCCGGCGCTGCATTCCGCCGGAGACGTTCGCCGCCGTCTTGCGCCGGTGTTCCCAGAGCTCCACGAACTCGAGGGTCTCGCGCACCCGCCGCCGGCGCTTACCGAACTTCAGACCGTAGAGCCCGGCCACGAAGTTGAGGTTCTGGCGGACGGAGAGCTCCCCGTAGAGGACGAACCCCTGCGGCATGAAGCCCATCCGGCGACGGTCTTCCGGGGCGAACTTGGAAGGGGGCTTGCCCAGGACCTCGACCTTCCCTTCGGAGGGGGTGAGGTAACCGGTGAGAGTCCTCATAAAGGTGCTCTTACCCGACCCGGAGGGGCCTATGAGGCCGAAGATCTCGCCCTCCTCCACCGTCAGGTCCAGTCCTCCGAGGACCTCTTCGCCGCCGAAGCGTTTGACCAGGTTCTCGACCTCTATCGCGGCCATGTCAGGTCTTTTTCCTTCCCAGGAGGTAGCGCGTCAGTACGAGGCTCACCGCGGCGATGAGGAGCAGCCCCGCGACGTCGAAGAGCGGGATCCCTTCGCCCCGGATCATGACCTCCTGCAGCGTCCGGATGCCGTAGGACGCCGGCAGGAAGTAGGCGATGGCCTTGGCCGGCCCTTGCATGTCGCCCAAGGGGAACAAAAAGCCGGCGAAGAGCACGCTCGCTATGAGCAGGAGCATCGCGACCTGTACGGCCTGCAGCTGGCTCCTGGCGAGCGCGGAGACCAGGAACCCCAGGCCCAGGGAGGCGACCGTCACGAGCGCCATCGCCAGGGCCATCACGAACACCCCGCCCCCGATGGGGATGCCCAAGAAGACCGTGAGGACGGCCGCCACCGCCAGGTTCGCCCCGAGCACCAGCCCGAAGTAGGTCAGGAACTTGCCGGCCAGAAGCTCCCCGGCCCCGAGCGGCGAGACCTCGAAGAACTCGTAGGCGCCCTGTAGGCGTTCCCGGATGACGCTCAAGGAGGCCATGCTCACGGCGATGTGCTGGATGAGCAGGGCCAGAACCCCCGGCGCGTAGAACCCGACGATCCCCGGAGGGGTCGCCAGGTTCTCGACCTCCGACCGGAACGGGTTCGCCAGCACTTCGGGCGGGGCGTCCGGCACGTCGGAGAGGGCGTTCTGCAGGTCGTCCACGGTTTGCTCCAGCTCCGAGACGCCGGCTAGCTCCTCCACCTCCTCGACCCCGCCCTCCTGTGCCTCGCGCACCTCCGCGAGTTGCTCGCGGCCCTGCCGGACCCGCTCGAGTGCCGTCTGCGTGTCCCCGCCGGTTTCGTTGGGCGCGTCCTGCAAGACTTCCAGCGTCCTCTCCAGCTCCGAGAGGGAATCGTCCAGGTCGGCCGTGACGCTCCTCCCCTCCTCCGAGGCCAGGGCCTCCGCGGTGGCGTTCGCGTTCTGGAGCTGGCGGTCCAGGTAGTTCACCTGTTCTTGCGCCGAGCGGACGTCCCCGATGTTGCTGGCGATGCCCTGCTGCACGAGGCTCTGGTTGAGGTCGAGGACCAGCCCGTACACGCGCCGGGGCACCGCGGTCCCGAAGACGGGGTTTATCGAGTTGTAGGTTACCTCCAGGACCGCCTGCTCCCCGCTGGTTATGGCCTCCGAAGGGTCGGAGGGAATGGAGATTACCGCGTCTACCTCACCGCGCAAGAGTTGCTGCCTGGCGGCCTCCGGGTCGTCGGTGGTCCCCGCGAAGGTCGTACGGTTGGTGAACTCGTACCGGTACTCCTCGAAGAGCTCGGCACCCTCGCTCCCGGGTTCCACCACGACGAGGGCGCGCGGCGTCAGGATGCTCTGCACGTCGAGGCTCAGGCCGAAGGCCACCATGATTAGGATCGGCCCTATCAGCAAGAGCAACAGGAGCTGCGGCTGGCGCACGAGCCCCCAGAACTCCTTCGCCGCCACCGCCCCTATCCTCACCTGATCTTTCTCCTCGTACCAATGCAGAACCTCGACGTTCACGAGCCGACGACCGGCTCTTCAGGAGCTTACCAGGAAAGAATCTCACCCGTCCGGCGTCTCCCCGGTTGCCAGGTCGCGGTCCCTAACTGCACACCTCTACATTCGGGAGCTCCGGTGGCCTGCGCGTAAAGGATCGGTTAACGACCGGCAAGGTCTCCGTTAAGAGTAAGTTTTCGGGGTTCGTTCGATGGTATGTGGCGGAGGCAGGTAGGAGTCGAAGTCCCGGATAATGGTACTCTCCGATCCCGGGCGGCTGGTCCAGGTCACCGTTCTGCCGTCGGAGATGCTCAGGCAACTACCCTACCGGCTGTTCCGGCGCGGCTCTGTGTATCCCACAACAAACCTTAACGGTCTCTTTACGCAAGATAACCGCACCGCTGCGGGGCTTTTACCGGAGGGTAGGATACTGGAGAGGATAGTCTGTGCGCCGTGAGAAGGGGAGCCAGTCGATCGGGGCGAGGACGAAGCCAGAGACGCGCCGGACGCACGCCGAGACCGGGCTTCGACGCGCTCGGAGAAGCGCACCAAAAGGCGCGCGCTCATCAGGCGAGAGCCCGTTAGGTCCCGAAAGCGCTTCGGAACGGAGAAGATGATGAACGCAAAAGTCTTGATTCTGGTCACCGCGGTCTTTTTCGCGGTCTCTGTCCTGGTGAGCGACCGAGAGGCACGAGCCGAAGATCGGGCGGAGAGGGCCGAGGAGCGGGCCGAGAAAGCCATGGAGAGGGCCGAGGAGCGGGCGGAAAAGCGGGCGGAGAGAGCCGAAAGGGCCAAAGAGAAGGCCGAGGAGCGAGCCGAAAAGAAATCCAGGAAGAAGGCTGAAAAGCGGGCCAAAGAACGGGCGGAGAGCACCGAAGGACGAGCCGGGGGAAGCGACGAAAGCGAGGGGCGCGGCTCGGAAGACGTGACTATAAAGGTCCAAGGTGGTCGGCAAACGGAGTTCTCGGGGACGTGCGCCGTTGGCGGAGAAGAGAGCGCCATCGGCGGACAAACCCCCCAGAGCTTCGACTACGGTCTGGACGGCCAGAAGCTCAAATGTGAGATCCAGAACCAGAGCACCGGCCCGCTCAGGGTCGTGCTCGTCGGTGGAGAAAACGACCGCTCGGTGTACCAGATCAACGGCCGGGGCAGCACCATCAAGCTTACCTACACGAAAAACGGCATCTCGTCCTCGATCTCATCCGGTTCCGGTAGGCAGGCTAGCTCGTCCTCACAGGTGAGCGTGTCGTCTACGCGTTCACCAGGTTCATAGCGCGAGCATAGAGTCAATGTTTTCCTCGGCGAGATTCAGATAGAAAGGGAGCTAGGGTGAACCGGAGTATCGGCTAAAGAGGTTGGTTAGCAGAGGCGCCCCGCGCGGCGGCCCGTTGGTTAGATCATGTTCCCCTTCTCCAGTTCCTGGGCCCGCACGAAGCTCTCGGCCGCGTCCTGGATCTTGTGCCGGCGCGTCTTCGCGGAGAAGTGTCCGACGAAGTCATCGCGCTCCACGCAGAGCTCCCCGTCCTCGCGGACGCCGCTGACGAAGCGGTTCCCCTCCTCGTCCTCGCAGACCGCGAACTCGTCTATGCGCTCCTCCTCGATCTTCGCCCTGGCGCCCTCCCCGCGGGTCGCGTAGACGGCCCGCCACACTCCTCTCGCGGGGGTCGTCCGCAGTATCCTTACGCCGTTCTGGCGCTCACTCACCGTCTGGGGCTCCTTTCCAACCGCTCCTTCTCGTGTGTCTTTGGGGGCGAGCAACCTCCCCGCCGCTCACCCCCTTACCGGTTACGACCCTGGCCTACTCGCGCCCTCGTCGCGGCGAGTGTATAGCTTTCCGCCGCTAACCGTGGGGGCGGAGGTAGATCCCGCCCGGGAATAGCGCCGTCTCTGCCCCTCGATGAGCGTAAACTCCGTGTCCCCTATGGTTCGTGGATGAGCGTCCGGAAAGCTGCCCGCTGGTCCGACGTGCCCACGACGCCGACCACGTCGCCTGTCTCTAAAGAAACTTCGGGACCGGGGTTCGGGAGCGCTTCGTCGCCGCGGACGATCGCCACCACGGACGCGCCCGTCTCGCTCCTTATCCGGAGCTCGCCGATGCTCTTCTCGACTATCGAGGCGTTCTCGGGGAGGCGGAACCACTCCGTCTCGATCATGCGCGAGGTCCTGCCCAGTTGCTGGAGGAGGTCCTTGCCGGCGGTGTTGCCGGCGACCGGGGCGTAGAGTTCCCGACGAACCCTGTCGCTTATGCGCTGGATCTCGCCGGCCCCCACTCCCAGGTGCGAGAGCGCCTGCCGGCCGAGCTCCAGCCCCGCCTCGAACTCCGGTTGCACCGCCTCGTAGATCCCTAGCTTGCCGAGGTCCTCGAGCTGCTCCTGATGCGCCGCGCGGGCGACGATGTGGATGTCCGGAGCGATCCCGCGGACGCGCTCGACTACGAGCCGCGCGCCCGCCGGGTCGGGGACCGTGAGGATCACCAGCCGCGCTTTTCCCACCCCCGCCGCTTCAAGTACCGGCTCCGCCGCCGCGTCGCCGAAGACCGCCGGGAACCCCTCTGCCTTCGCGGCCTCCGCCCGCTCCGGATTGCCGTCTATTACCACGAATCTTTGCTCGAGGCTTCCAAGTAGCCGCGCCACGAAGGCCCCGACTCGCCCGTGCCCCGCGATGACTACGTGGTCCTCGAGCCCCGTCTTTGGCAGGTTGAAGGTATTCATGGTCTCTTTGGGGAACCTCTCGCGCCACCGACCGTACAGGGCGGGCGCGAGGCGCGTGGCGAACGGGGTGAGAGCCATGGTGACGACCGCCGTCGTCAGCACGATGGAGTACAGTTCTTCGGAGATGGCGCCCAAAGTGATGCCCTCGCGCGCGATCACGAACGAGAACTCCCCGACCTGGAAGAGTCCCAAGCCGACCGCGAACGGGACTATGTTGCCGTATCCGAAGGCCCGGGTCAGGCCCCCGAAGATCAGGGCCTTCACGACGAAGACGAGCAGGACCACCAGCGCGATGGTCCCCGCCCGCTCCCACAGAAACGCTGGGTCTATGAGCATCCCGACCGAGACGAAGAACAGCATGGCGAAGACGTCGCGCAGGGGGCCGATGTCCGCGAGGGCCTGGTGACTGTAGTCAGACCGGGAGAGGACCATGCCGGCCACAAAGGCCCCGAAGGCGAAAGAGAGCCCGAAGAGGTAGGTAGCGTAGCCCACCCCGAGACCTATGGCGACCACGGAGAGCAAGAACAGCTCGCGCGAGTTCTCGCCCGCGAGCCTGGCCATGAGCCACGGGAAGACCCGCGTACCGAAGAGAGCCATGCCCACGATAAAGACCGCTGCCTCCAACGCCGCGATCCCGAGCCGGGGCAGCCCCTCGCTCACGTCCCCGAGCTCGGGTAGCAGTATCGTGAGGGGCACCACTGCCAGGTCTTGCACGACGAGCATCCCCACGATGACGCGGCCCGACAGCGTGTCCATGACGCCCTGCTCGGAGAGCGCCTTGAGCACGACGGCCGTACTGGAGAGCGCCACGAGGGCCCCGAGCCACACCGACTCCTCCCAATCGAGGCCGAGGACGAGTTGGCCTATCCCGTAGCCGAAGAGGGCCGTCAGCGCCATCTGGATGGGGGTGCCCACGAGCGCGACGCGCCGCACCGGGGCAAGCTCCTCAATGGGGAAGTGCAGCCCGATGGAGAAGAGCAAGAGCGCCACCCCTATCTCCGCCAGAAGCTCGATGTCGTGGACGTCCCCAACCGTCGGTCCCCCGGTGTTCGGACCGATCAGGACGCCGGCCAGTATGTAGCCCAGGATCAGGGGCAGCCCGAGCCGCCGGGCGACGAGCCCGCCCAGGAAGGCCGCCACCAGGATTAGAGCGAGGTCGCCGGCGATGCCCATACGATCATTTTAACCGTGTAGCCCGCAGGAAATGTCTTCCAGGCGCGACTGGTCTGGCGGAACTGGCGAAAGACGATATGACTGCCCCAGGGGATCAATCCCTCGAAGTAGGGGTAACAGAGGTAAACTGGAGAGGATGCGTAGCAGGCAGGAGGCTTTTGAAGTGGATTCCACAGAGTTTTTGGGACGATTGAAGCGGGAGGTCATCGGGCACCCGGCGCTCGTACATCCCTTTCTCGAGCGGTTCGGGGAGGGAGACGCGAGCGAAGAGGGGGTGCGGACGTTCGCGATCCAGTACTACCGCCACGTCCGGGTGAGCCGGTTGTACCTGGCGTCGCTCATCTCCAACTGCGGCCACGACGAGAAGCTCCAACTCGCCCTGGCCGAGATCCTTTTCGACGAGTACGGCCACCTGAACCCCGAAGAGACGCATCCGGCTTTGTACAGGCGCTTTATGGAGGCTTTGGGCCTCGCCGAAGAGGAGTGGGAGGCTCCGACGACGATCCCGGAGGTACAGCTCTACGTAAGCGTTCACCGCGAGCTGACGCGCGACCCGGACGTGCGGCTCGGCCTGGGGGCGATGGGTCCGGCGAGCGAGTGGCCGGTACCCCCGATCTACGTGCGCCTCACCGAGGGCTTGAAGAAGGCGACCGACCTGCCGGACGAGGCCCTGGAGATTTTCACCAGTCACGTAACGATGGACGTTACCCACGCTCGTATCATGATGGATGCCATCGCCCCTTACGCCGAAGACGAAGAAGGCCAGAAAAAGGTGCGCGAGGGCGCCATGCGCTCTCTGGACGCCCGCTCGGTGATGCTCGATGGGCTCTACAAGGCCGTCTATGGGGAGCCGGCACCGCTCGCGCACGACCCCGTCCGCGCCACCGCTCCGTAGATGCCCGAGCTACCCGAGGTCGAGACGATAAAGGAGCATCTGCGTGAGCTGGTCGCCGGCTCGCTCATCACGGACGTCGAGGTGCTCGACCCCGGCCTCGTGGAGCAGCCCTCAGCCGAAGAATTCGAACGGGAGCTGGAGGGAGAGCGGATCTCGGGGGCGCGGCGGCGGGCGAAGCACCTGATCGTCGAGCTCGACTCCGGTAACTCCCTGGTCTTCCAGCTAAAGATCGGGGGCCAGCTCCTCCTCGTGCCGCCGGTCGAGGAGCCGAAAACGGCGCTCATGCTCGTGCTCCACCTGGACGGGGACCGGAGGCTGTTCCTGCGCGACGAGACGCGATTTACCCGCGCGCGCCTGCTGGACGCGGAGGAACTGGAGGCGCGGCTCTCTACTCTAGGGCCGGAGCCGTTAGAGGAGGAATTCAGGGAGAACGGCGTAAAATACTTGCAAGAGACCCTTTCTTCCCGGAGAGCTCAGATAAAACCGCTGTTGCTGGATCAAAAAGTCGTCGCCGGCATAGGCAACATCTACGTGGACGAGATCCTCTACGACGCCAGGTTACATCCTCGCCGCAAGGCCAACACGCTCTCGGAGGAGGAGTGGAGGGGGCTACACGCGGCGATCCTCGAGAACCTCGCGGCGGGCGTCGAGCACCGGGGAACGACCGTGCGGCTGTACAAGGACGTGCTGAACCGTCCGGGCGAGCACCAGGACTACCTGCGGGTCTTCGAGAAGCACGGTAAGTCTTGCCCGGGCTGCGAGGGCTCGAAGGTCGTTCGGGAGAAGGTCGGGGGGCGCCCGACGCACTTCTGCCCCTCCTGTCAGCTTGAGGACTGGCGCGAGGGGGAACAATAGTTAACATTAGGCTAGGTCTACGGAAGGAGAAGTAGGGTGGCGGAAGACAACAAGTTCGACCTCGTGATAATCGGCAGCGGAAACGGTGGGTATATCCCCGCTATTCGGGCGAGCCAGCTTGGGATGAGCGTGGCGCTCGTGGAGAGGGAGAGCGTACTGGGCGGGACGTGCCTGAACTGGGGCTGCATCCCGACCAAGGCCCTGCTCCACACCGCGGAGTTGCTCAACGCCTTTAACCACAGCGAAGATTTCGGGATAAACGCCAACGGCGTCGAGCTCGACTACGAGCAGCTCGCCGAGTACAGGGACCGGGTCGTCGGAAGGCTGCAGAAGGGCGTCTCGGGCCTGATGCGGAAAAACAAGATCCAGGTCTTCACCGGCGTAGGCAGCTTCGTCGAGCCAAAGAAGATAAAGGTGGAGGGCGAGGATGGCGAGCAGGAGCTAGAGGGCGAGAACGTCCTCATCGCCACGGGTTCGGCCGTGAGGACCCTGCCGGGCCTGGAGATAGACCACGAGAAGGTCGTCTCCAGCGACGACGTGGTAACGGCGAAGGAGTACCCGAGCTCGGTCATCGTTCTGGGTTCCGGGGCCGTGGGCACCGAGTTCGCCAGCATGTACAACGACTTCGGCGCCGAGGTCACCATCGTCGAGGTCCTTGACAGGCTGCTCCCGAGCGAGGACCCGGAGATCTCTACCGAGCTGCAAAAGCGCTTCGAGGAGCGCGGCGTCAGGGTCATGACGGGCACCATGGCCGACTCGGAGAGCCTCGAAAAGACCGACGATGGGGTGAAGATCAAGGTCTCATCCGTCAGTGAGGAGAAGCAGGAAGAGGAAGAGGAGGAGGCCGACGAGGAGAGCACCTACGGCGGGGAGACCGACCCGGCCGAAGAAGGCGCTGCCAGCGACGGCGAGGGCGAGACGTTGGAGGCCGAGCAGATCCTGGTCGCCATCGGGCGCAAGACCGCGATCGAAGACCTCAACCTCGACGTGACGAACATCGAGGTGAACGACGGCGGCGAGATCCAGGTGGACGAGTTCTACCGGACCGCCGAGGAGGGCGTCTACGCCGTGGGAGACGTGATAGGCGGCTACTGGCTGGCTCACGCCGCCGGCCACGAGGGTGTCGTCGCCGCGGAGCACATGGCCGGCGAGGACCCGATGCCGCTGGACCAGAACATAATCCCGCGCGTCACCTTCTGCCGTCCGGAGGTCGCCTCGTTCGGGTTGACCCGAACCCAGGCCGAGGAAGAGGGCTACGAGGTCAAGGAGTCGAACTTCCCCTTCCGGGCCATCGGCAAAGCCCTCATAGAGGGCGAGCCGAACGGCTTTGTGAAGGTGGTCGCCGACGCGGAGACCGACCTCCTGCTCGGGATGCACGCCATAGGGCCGAAGGTCACGGATCTCATAGCCGAGGGGGTCTTCGCCAAGCTGGTCGAGGGGACGCCGCAGGAGATAGGGATGGCCGTTCACGCCCACCCGAGCCTCGCCGAGGTGATGGGCGAGGCCGCCCTGGCGGTCGACGGACACGCGATTCATATTTAGTTGTTAGTGGTCAGCTATCAGCCGTCAACAAGGGGATGTCCGCGAGGCTGCTCCGAAGGGACGCGAAGCGACGCCGCTTTCGCGCGGCGACGACCGGGCGTTTTCGGTTTGTCGCCCCGGTGTCGCTGTATGGCAAAGGCGTAGCCGCCCACGGAAAAGCTGAGAGCTGGCTGCTCTACATTCGACCCGGCCCGTGACGGCTTCGGCTTCCGCAACCCGGTCGGCCCTACTCTGAATCGGACCGGTGGAGAGAGGCTCCTCCGCTGGTCCGACGCTTTCGTGTACGGGAAGGGCCTCTGCTTCGGCATGGCCGCGGCGGCCCTTCTGAACTTCTCCGGCCGGGCGACGGAGCGCCGCCCACCGCTCGCGGACATCCCGCTCAATCCGAACTTGCTGGCCGTGCTCCGGGAGTACCAGCTCCGGCAGTTCTATCCGCGAACGGTCCTCGCGACCACGCGGGACTGGGTGACCTCCGGGGGCGGGAGGCCGGATCGCATCCTCGGGCGGTTGCATCCGGCGGGGACGAGCCTGGTCCCGCACATCCTCTGCTTCGGGCCTGCGCCCAACCGGAGGTTCCTTTACTGCTTCGCGCGGGCGCACGCCGTCGTGCCGTACCGGATCGAGGAGGGGCGGGTGTACGTCTACGACCCGAATTATCCGCGGGACCGGGAGAGGTTCGTGGAGTTCGCTCGTGGAGAGTTCGAGTACGGCGGGTTCCGGTCACGGGAGGGGTGGGGGATCACGCTCGTGCCGGTCCCCGCGTGCGGCTGGCGCCGTCGGTTCTTGGGCGAGCGTTTCGGAGCGGGTAGACTGGTCGCGAAGCGGTAGGTAAGCGTACCTGTATGGGAGGCGGAAGGTGGACCGGGGTCAGGAGAGACCGTTGTTGGTGGAGACGTGGTTGGGGAGCACGGTCTTCGTGGAGTACGTGGGCGGCCAGCCGCTAGAAGGCGACGTCCTGCGCGGGATCGCCGCCGAGGACTCGACGGCCGAGGCCCCGCAGAGGGTCAAGACCAGCTTCCTGGTCCTCGAGAACTACAACCAGTACGGGATCGAAGTGCGGTTCCGTGGGGATGTGGAGCCTCACTTCTTGCCGTGGGGCGCGGTCCTGAGGATGGCCGAAGCCGAAGGGGGGACCCCGGAGGGCTCCGAAGAAGCCCCGCGCGAGCGGCCGGAAGAAACGCAAGAAGCCGAGCCGCCGCGTGATCGTCAAGAGCTCATGGACCGGCTGGCTAACGCCCGAACCCCGTCCGAGTTGGCGAACGCCAGGACCGCGGCGGACAGTTGGTTGGCCGCCAACCCCGGCGACGGCGACGTGCGCCTGGCGCGCGAACGGTTGGGTGTGGAGCCGGAGGAGGACCTGGACCTGGAAGAGGGTAGCCCGACCTAGAGAGAGCTACGTCTCCTTCCTCCATTCCCAGTCTCCGACGATCTCGGGCGGCGGTATCTCTTCTTCGGCTTTCTCGATGCCGATGTCGGGTACTCCAGCGAAGGCAACCTTGCGGCCGCCAGGGTAATCGGCTTCCACGACTTCGCACCGGTACGTGCCCAGCTTGTTCTCGGTCGTGACGTCGCCCGAAAGGACCACGCGCCAGTAGCCGTATCCCGCATCTTGCGTGGCGCGCTGCTCTTCGGGGGTGCCGGAGAGCTGGAGCTTCGTGACCGGGTCGTCGAGGTGAGCAAAGGTCGCGGTGATGCTCTTCGCCCTGTCCCGTACAGGAAATCGAACGTAGCCTCCATCGTCTCTCCCGCGTGGTACTGTTGCACGTTCATTGGCCCCACCCTTCCGTGTCCGCTGGCCGGGTTGGCAAGCATCCGTTGCAAAACCGGCTTCCTCCTCCTCCGGACGCTACGTTACCCTTCTCAGCGATAGATCATACGGTACGGACCTTCGTTCGTGCGGTAGTATACGGTGGAAGACGGGAGATAGGAGAGAAGTGGCTCGCAGACAGGTCTCGCTCAAGGTGTTGGAGAACGGCGCGCAAACCTTCGAGGTGCGGCATCGCTGGGAGGACCGGCCCGTAGCCGCGCCGCCGGGCGGCGCACCGACGGAGTACCTGCCGCTCCGTCAGCGCAGGGGAACCCCGGGCGCGCACGGCCGCCCCGAGTGGCTCAAGGCCAGGGCCCCCGTGGGAGAGGGCTATAGGGACATAAAAGAGACCATGCGTGGCCTGAACCTCCACACCGTCTGCGAGGAGGCCATGTGCCCGAACATCGGCGAGTGCTGGAACAACCGCACGGCCACGTTCATGATCCTGGGCAACATCTGCACCCGCTCGTGCGGCTTCTGCAACGTACTGACGGGAAGGCCGACCGAGCTCGACCTCGACGAGCCGTACCGCGTCGCCGAGGCCGCTAAAAAGATGGGCCTCAAGCATGCCGTCATAACCAGCGTCAACCGCGACGAGCTCGAGGACGGCGGAGCCTCCATCTTCGCCGAGACGATCCGGGAGATCCGGGCCCAGGTCCCCGGTTGCGCGGTCGAGGTCCTCACCCCCGACTTCAAGGGTGACCGCGACGCGCTACGGACGCTCATCGACTCGAGGCCCGACACGTTCAACCACAACGTCGAGACCGTCCCGCGTCTGTACCCGGCGGTCAGGCCGCAGGCGAAGTACGACCGTTCGCTCGAGGTCCTACGCCACGTCAAGGAGTTGAACCCGGACGGCCTGACGAAGAGCGGCTTCATGGTCGGTTTGGGGGAGGTGGAGGAGGAGCTCCACGAGACCATGCGCGACCTGCGAGATCACGCCGTGGATATCCTCACCATCGGCCAGTACCTGAGGCCCTCGGAGAACCACCTGCCAATGAGCCGCTACTACACTCCGAAGGAGTTCGCGAGCCTGCGCAAGTACGGTTTCGAGCTCGGCTTCAAGCACGTCGAGAGCGGTCCGCTGGTGCGCAGCTCCTACCACGCCCACGAACAGACCGCGGACGCACGCTCCACAGGCTCCGCGGGCAGCGCCGCCGGCGCCGACTAGATACTTCCCGGCGTGGAGCTAGAGAAGCGTTCTCCCGAGGAAGCGACCTTCGACGTCCGGCGGCTCCCCGGTCTGACGCCGTATGCCGAAGGGTGGGAGTTGCAGAGGGAGCTCGTCGGGCTGCGCGGGAGGGATGGGATCCCGGACACGCTGGTTCTGCTGGAGCACGCGCCGGTCTACACCATTGGCCGGGCGGCGAAGGATGCCTCGAACCTCGGGGCGGGGGAGGAGTACCTCAAGTCTCTGGGGGCGGAGGTGTTCTGGAGCGACCGGGGCGGGGACGCTACCTTTCACGGGCCGGGGCAGCTTGTTGGGTACCCGGTCCTGCGCCTCAAGAAGCTCGACACCCACAAGTACCTGAGGGACCTCGAGGAGCTCGTCATCCTGGTCCTCTCCGACTACGGGCTGGAGGCGGGGCGTCACCCGGAATACACGGGGGTGTGGGTGAACGGGAACAAGATCGCCGCTATCGGCGTGAAGTTCTCCTCCGGTCGCATCACCTCCCACGGCTTCGCCCTCAACGTAACCACCGACCTCTCGTGGTTCGACCGGATCACACCGTGCGGCATCAAAGGGTACGGGGTGACGAGCCTCCAAAAAGAGTTGAACGCCGGGGTCTCGCTCCCGGAGGTCGAGGAGAGGGTCGTCGGGCGCTTTAGGGAGCTGTTCGCCTGATTCCCCGTTCCCCCCGTCGGGTAAAGAGCGGCGTTGGGACGGCAACATGAGACGCGCGAGATAAGGAGCAATGAAACATGCTTAAGGGCGTAGCGAACATCTGGATGCCGGTTCAGGATATCGAGCGGGCGGTCGACTTCTACGAGAACATCCTCGGCCTGCCGGTCGTAAAGAGGGACGGGCCGTGGGCCGAGGTCGACGCCAACGGGGTAACGGTCGGCCTCAACGGCCGCGAGCCCGAGGGCGCGGAAGCGGAGGGTGGACCGGTCCTGACCTTCCAACCGCAGGGTGGCCTCGAAGAGACGGTCGACGACCTCAAGGGGCGGGGCGTAGCGTTCCCGGCGGAGATCTCCGAGCACGACTGGGGCCGGGTCGCGACCTTCAAGGACACAGAGGGCAACGACCTCCAACTCTACGAGCCACCGAAGAGCTAGGAGCCTCGCCCCCGAAACCGGTGGGGCGGATCGGGGCGTAACGGTCCCGGTCTTTTTATGCGCTACCGATGAGGATGCCGGAGGCGAAGACCAAAGCGCCGCCCAGAATCACCTGCAGGGCCGAGACGAGGAAGCTCATCTGGAAGTAGCGGTAGCGGATAAAGGAGATGGCCAACAGCTCGAAGCC
>JAUJNO010000012.1:114316-139647 GCA_030448125.1 Rubrobacteraceae bacterium
AGCTCATCTGGAAGTAGCGGTAGCGGATAAAGGAGATGGCCAACAGCTCGAAGCCGACCACCCCAAAGGCCACGTACAGCGCCACCCCGACCTGCGGCAGGAGGAACGGCAGCGTATGCAAGATGCCCCCGACGAACGTCGCGACGCCCGTGATGAAGCCGCGCAAGATCGGGCTCCCACGCCCCGTGAGCGTCCCGTCGTCCGAGAGCCCCTCCGAGAAGGCCATGCTGATCGCCGCCCCAACCGCCGCCGCCAGGCCCACCAGAAAGGTAACGCGCGGATCCCCAGTCGCGAAAGCCGTCGCGAATAAGGGCGCAAGCGTCGAGACCGACCCGTCCATGAGCCCGACCAGACTCGGCTGCACAACCTTCAACACAAAGTCCTTGCTGTGCCCCGAAGACGTCATCTCACGCCCCCCAAGCCCCAGCTTCTCCATCAACGCCGCCAAAAGCGCGTGCCTCCCGCTATTAGCTGCCGTGTATCCACGAGAACAAATTCTACGCCCAATCTCCTAAAAATCAAGAACAATTACTGATATTAGTTAATGAGAATCGTTAGCAGTTGGGCGGCGGTTGTGGGTCTTGGGGTGGAAGGGTGCGGCAGTTGTTGGGAGAGGTTGGCAGCAGGTGCATGTGGGTGCGGTCTGATCCTGTTCGCGAACGGGTTATCGAATGGGTCGGGGTGAAGATTAAAGTTCTATCGGTAATCGTCCGATAAATATACATGTTTTAGGGCCGATGTCGGCCGCGGCATAGCGCTCGCGGGCCGCCTTCAACCACGGCGGGCGGAGCAAGCTTCCCACCGTGTCTGCCCTGGCCCGTATCACGTTCTCAGTATAGCCACCGGCCTCCGCGCCTCATCCGGGCGCTGTGAAACGATTAGCCATGAGCGCGCCGCCGCTGTCGGAGAATAGGGAGGCCGCGAGGGCCGGAAGGGGCGGGCGCGGCTGGTTTCAGTGGCGGTCGGGGCGCGTTGCAAGATGGGGGCGTTTTGGGTTTGTATTCGGCGATCTTTGCGGGGGCCGCGCTCCTCGTCTCGGCGGCCGTCCTCTTTTCGATGCTGCGGCGGCCGGCTTTGAGGCGGCTGGGCCTCCGCAACCTGACGCGGCGCAAGTGGAACACGGTCCTGGTAGTGGTCGGCTCGATGGTCGGGACGGCGCTCATCTCGGGGTCTCTGGTCCTGAACGACAGCACCGGGCGTTTTCAAGAGGACGAGGCGCGACAGACCCTGGGCGAGATCGACGAGGTCGTCCAACAGACGGGACAGAGGGTCCCGAGCGACCGGCGCCCCATCCCACTCTTCGACGCCTCGGCTGCCGAAGGAATTACGCCGACGGCCGTGCGCGAGCTGACCGAACCGGCCGGCGACGAGCTATCCACGGCGGACCGCGTGCTCGGCGCGCTGGGCCTGGACGAACGGCCCGCGGGGGTGGATGGTGTGCTCGCGGTACTGACTGGCGAGGTTCCGACCGAGTCGCTCGACGACGCGGGGGAGACGGTAGTCGCCACGCCGGCCGTCACCGTGCTCGGCGCTTCCTCGTGGGAGGGGCTGGAATCTTTTGGGGAGGAGCCCCCGGGCGTGGCCGGGCGACCCGAGCCCGGACCCGGGGAGCTGTATGCCTCGGAGGGTCTGGCGGAGGGTCTGGAGGTGCGGGAAGGTTCGAGGGTGCGTCTGGTGGGGCGCGGGAGGCCGGAGGAGTTCACGGTGGCGGCGGTCGTGCCGGAGGAGGGGATCTCGGGTTACGAGGGGCGCTTCTCGAGCGCGGTCGGCACGGCGCTCGTGGGCGAGGAGGACGCGCGCGGGCTCTTCGGCGCCGGAGAGGGTCAGGCCAACGCGGTCTTTGTGAGCAACGAGGGGGGCGTGACCTCCGGGGTCGAAGACTCCGAGGAGGTGGCGGAGGCGGTGCGGGAGATACTGGCGGACGAAGAATTTCAGGTCTCGCAGACAAAGAAGGACGTCCTGGAGGGGGGCGGGTTCCAGATCGGGGACATCTTCTTGATGATCAGCTCCTTCGCCATCCTCGCGGGGATACTCCTTATCATCAATATCTACACGATGCTCGCCGAGGAGCGCAAGGGTGAGCTGGGCATCTTGCGCGCGGTCGCCCTCCGCCGGGCCGGGCTGGTGCGCCTCTTCGTCTACGAGGGTTACGCCTACAGCCTCCTCGCCTCCCTGCTCGGCACGTTCGTGGGCCTTGGCGTCGCGGCGGGCCTCGTGTGGGGCCTCAACCGGGCAGCGGAGTCGTTCGCCGACCTGTTCAACGACGACCTGACCATCCCGTTCCACGTAGAACCCTCGTCTCTACTCGTCGCCGCCTCTTCCGGTCTACTCATCACCTTCCTCGCGGTCTTGCTCACCAGCATCCGCATCGGCTCTCTAGGCGTCGTCGCCGCCATCCGCGACCTGCCGGAGGAGAGAAGGCCGCGCCATCCCCGGCTCCGGCTCGTTTTGCAGGGTTTACTGCTCATCTTGGGCATTGGCCTCGCCGTTTTGGGGTTCGCGCTCGAGGACGGCTACCTGATGCTCCTCGGGCCTATTCTCGCGGCGTTCGGGCTCGGCTTCCTCCTAAACAGGCTCTTGCCGGCGCGGTTCGTGTGGTCGACCGTCGGGGCAGGGGTTTTGGCGTACGCGTATTTCGCCAACCGCTTCGAGGCGGTGGCGCGGGCCAACGAGGAGAGCCCGGCTATGTTCTTTGTCGAGGGTGTTCTGATGGTGCTCGGGGCGGTCCTGCTCGCGGCGTTCAACCTCGGCCTCGTCTACGGCGTCTTGCGCCTCCTGATGCGTCTCGTTCCGGCGACGGCGCCCGTTTTGAAGATGGCGATAGCCCACCCGGCTTCGCGGCCCGCCCGCACCGGCTTCACGCTCGCGATGTTCGCGCTCATCCTGTACATGGTCACCATAAGCTCCGTCTTCTCCAGCACCCAGACGGCCGCCACCGAGCAGGCCCGCGACGAGCAGCTCTCCGGCTACGACGGCGCCGTGCAGTCCGGTCCCGTAGCGCCTTTGGACGACTTCGAGGAGAAGGTACGGGGGAACGACGTTCTGCGCGAGGAGATCCCGGGCTCCGAGAGACTCGTCGCCGGCGGGGTCGAGCTGCCAAAATACGAGGCGGCGGACTACGACGTCACCCCGTTCGGGCCGCAGTTGGGCGAGGTGGCGCCCGGATCTAGCCTCGCGGAGTACGTCACCTACGCGCCGGACGGTTTCCTGGGCTCCACGACCGACGTGCTGGAGGAACGCTCGCCGGAGTATGCGACGGACCGGGAGGCCTGGGAGGCCCTGGGAGAGGATCCGGACCTCGCGATCCTCACGTTCCCGTACAACGGGGAGGGGAACTTTTTGGCGCGGCCGGAGCTCGGGGCGGGGGACACGGTGCTCCTGCGCGATCCCGTAAGCGACGAGGAAGCGGAGAAGAGGATCGTCGGCAGGATCAAAGACCCCGGCGGCTTTCCCCTCGGCGTGATCAACGGCGTTATCGTCGGCGAGGGGGCTCGTGGAGAGTTGCCTAACCTGCGGACGCAGGAGACCTTTCTCTTGCGGGTGGACGAGGGGGCGGACGCGATGGCGGTCGGCCGGGAGCTGAAGAAGGAGTTCGCGGCGACGGGGGCCCAGAGCTTTCTACTCGACGATCTCTTGGGGCGGGGGCAGCAGTTCACGGACACGTTCGTGAAGATCGTGCAGGCGTTTCTGGCTTTCGGGCTCGTGGTGGGGGTGGCGGGGCTGGCGGTCATCAGCGCCCGGGCCGTCCATGAGCGGCGGCGCGAGATCGGGGTCTTGAGGGCTTTGGGCTTCAAGAGGGGCATGGTCGGCTGGCAGTTCGTCGTCGAGAGCTCCTTCATCGCGCTGTTCGGGATCCTGCTCGGCGTGGCCGTCGGGACTTTGGGCGGCTACAATCTGTTCAACGTCACGATAGACGACCCGGACGCCCGGTTCGTCTTCCCGTGGACGCAGATGCTCGCCATCGGCCTCTCGGTGTGGGCGGCGTCGCTACTTTTCACCATCGTCCCGGCCGTGAGGGCCTCCCGGATACCCGCGGTCGAAGCCCTCCGGTACGAAGGTTAGAAGGGATCACCGCTCAATGAGCGTCAACGGCTCGCACGATGACAGAGAGAACCACACTGGCCGCCTCCTCGAGAGCGCCCGCCGCGAGCTCGGTCTGTCCCTGGAAGAAGCCGCCCGGCGAACGGGAATACCCACCGGCATCCTCAAAGGCCTGGAGGGAGAAGCTGGCCAGCCCTCTGGTGTCTTCCACAGCCGGGTCTTTCTCAGGAACTACGCCGGCTCTCTGGGCCTCGACGGCCGCACCCTCTCCCGCTGCCGGCAGTCCGAAGCGAAGATCGAGGACTCGCCCTCGCGGAGTGTTCCTTCGCAAGACGCGCCGTCGCCGAATGGACGGCCTCCCGTCATGGTCGAAGCGCGCGGGGTGTACAAGAGCTACGGGGCCGACGAGGAGTTCGCCGTCCATGCTTTAGAGGACGTGAGCTTGCGGATAGAGAGGGGCTCTCTCGTCGCCGTGATGGGGCCTTCCGGGTGCGGCAAGACCACGCTCTTGAACGTACTCTCCGGCCTCGACGAGATAGATCGGGGTGAGATCTTTATCGCCGGTGAGCCCCTTCACGCCCTGAACGACGCCCGCCGCACCGGTTACCGCGCCCGCCACATGGGCTTCGTCTTCCAGGGCTTCAACCTCATGCCCGTCCTCTCCGCCGTCGAGAACGTCGAGCTGCCCCTCCTGGTGAGCGGCGCGGGCGTTGCGTCCGCCCGCAAACGCGCCCTCGAAGTCCTGGAGCAGGTCCGGCTGGCGGACAGGGCGCACCACCGCCCCAACCAGCTCTCCGGCGGCCAGCAGCAGCGGGTAGCGATAGCCCGCGCCCTCGTCAACGAGCCGTCGATAGTCTGGGCCGACGAGCCCACCGGCAACCTCGACTCCGACACCTCGCGGGAGATCCTGGACCTCCTCCTGCAGCTCAACCGCGAGAACGAGCAGACCTTCGTCGTCGTCACCCACGACCCGGCCGTCGGCTCACTCATGGACCGCGTCGTGCGGATGAGGGACGGCCGGATCGTGAGACAAGCCGAGAGTCCGGGGGAGGTAGCGCCCGAAGCGTAGCGCGGTTCTGGCGCGAGGCTGCTACCATGCGGGCCAGGGTAGCGAACGGTACTGGAGGCCTCTCTTTGCGCCGGTTCAATGTTTTTGTTCTCGGCGTCGTGATCGGCGCGGCGTTGTTGTGGGGCTGCGCGTTCGTGGGGGTCCTGGGCTTCACGAGCGTCGAGGGGGCTACCTTCTCCGCCCTGCTGCTGCTCGTTGTCGTAATCGCCGACGTGGTGGCCGGTGGTTTCCTTGCGCGGATTCTATTATCAGGTATCGGTAGCTTCGCTTCGCGGCGCGGGGGGCGCGAGGAGAAGGGGGTGGCGCTCTTCGTCGGTGGCTCGGTCTTTGTGGGCGCGGTTGTGAGCGGCCTCTTCCTGGGTGCGATGATACTCCTCGACACCCCTGCCTCGCAGCGCAACCTGTTCGTGTTCGTCGCCGGGCCCGGGCTCGGGCTGGTGTACGGGATGATCCTCGGGATGCCCGCCGTCGTGGGAGCTACCCTGGTGGAGTTGAGGCTACGCGCGCGCGGGGAAGGGCGCCGGAGATGAACCTTTTTACGTCCTGGGACGTCCTGGGTATCTCGCTCGTCCTCTCCTTGAGGTTCCTCGGGCCGTTCGCGCTCGGGGTGAGCCTCATAGCCTGGACGACCCTTCGCCCGTCGAGAACCGGCGCGCCCAGGAGGAAGGCATCCTTGCTCCTGGGCGGCGCGCTCGGCCTGTTGATCTGCCTCGCGCCCGTCGTCTTGTTCCTGATGACCGACGTCTTCGGCTGACACCGGGCATTCCCGATTCGCCGCTTGACGCGCGCTCCCCGAGAGATCTCTCTTGAGAGTTGTCTCTCCGGCCTTACCCGATCAGCTGACCGGCCAGAAGGTCCAGGTTCGCCTTTACGACGCCTTCTTCGAGGTCGCGGCGCAGGCGGAAGCCGAACTTCTTGCCGAGGTGTTGCATGGCGCGGTTCTCGAAGAGGATCTCGGCGGTGATCCGGCGCAGCCCCTCTTCGCGGCCGACCTCGAGGAGCCTCTCGAGCAGCGTGGTCCCGAGGCCCTGGCGCTGGAAGCGGTCGTTCACGAGAATGGCGAACTCGGCCTCGTCGGGGACGACGTGGTTCTTGCTGAGACGAGCTACACCCAGGATCTCCGGCTCCCCGGTCTCGGGGTTCTCGCGCTCGGCCACGAGGGCCATCTCGCGGTCGTAGTCTATAAAGCAGATGCGCGTCAGACGCTCGTGGGCGGTCCTCCGGGTGAGGTTCATCGCGTGGAAGTAGCGCATGTAGACGCTGCGCTCGGAGAGCGCCTCGTGGAACCTGGCCATCAACGGCTCGTCCTCGGGCCGGATAGGCCGCACGGTTATCGGGGTGCCGTCCTCCATCTCCGCCCGGCTCACGTACTGGTTGGGGTAGGGTCGGATGGCGGTCCGGGGCAAATCTTTTTCTTCGCTGTCGGGGTCGTGCAGGACGACCCGGGCGTCGAGGGCGATGAGACGCTCGGCGCCGTAGGCGAGGAGCGGGTTTATGTCGAGTTCCCGTACCCAGGGTTGTTCGACGACGAGCCGCGAGAAGCGCACGAGCAGCTTCTCTACGGCCCCAAGATCTACCGGTGCCCGCCCCCGGACGCCCTTGAGCGCCTCGACGATACGGGTCCTCTCCATCATCCTGCGTGCCAGAGTCGTGGTGAGCGGCGGCAGGGCGAGGGCGCTGTCCTTGTAGACCTCGACGAGCTGGCCGCCCGAGCCGAAGAGCAGGACCGGCCCGAACTGCGGATCTAGGCTGCTGCCGACGATGAGCTCGTACCCTTCCGCGGAGATCATGGGCTGCACCGTGACCCCGCCGAAGTGCCCCTCCCCGACCTTTTCGGCGACCGAGTCCCGTATCCCCTCGTACGCCTCGCGGACCGCCCCCGCGTCGGGCAGGTCGAGCCGCACGCCCCCGACGTCGGTCTTGTGGGTGATGGTCTCGGAGTAGAGCTTGAGGACGACGGGGTAGCCGATCTCCCCGGCGTGCCGGACGGCTTCTTCGGCGTCGCGGGCGACGCGGGTCTCGACGGTCGGGATGCCGTAGGCGGCGAGCAACTCCTTTGCCTCGGACTCGGTGAGGAGCGTGCGGCCTTCGTCGCGGGCCGCCGCGAGGACCTCCTCGGCTCTATCGCGGTCGGTCTCGTCCTCCTCGACGAACTCCGGGGTCTCGTAGAGGCCGCGCAGGTTGTAGGTGTAGCGCCACATGTGGTCGAAGACGCGGGCGGCGGTGTCCGGGTAGTCGAAGGTGGGGATGCCGGCCCGGCTGAGGGCTTCGTTGCCGGCCGCGACCGCGGGACCGCCCATCCAGCTCGCCAACACGGGCTTGCCGCGCGTTTCGGCGTGGCGCTCCAGCCGCTCGGCGGTGGCGGTTGGGTCCGTCATGTCCTGCGGGGTGAGGACGACGAGCAGCCCGTCGCTCTGGGGGTCCGTGGCCACGACTTCTAAAGTCTTGTCGTACCGCTCGGGCCCCGCGTCCCCGAGGACGTCCACGGGGTTGCCGTGGCTCCAGTGGGGCGGCAGGAAGCTATCGAGGTTCTGTATCGTCTCCGGGGAGAGCTGTGCGAGCTCTCCTCCGCCCGCGACGAGGGCGTCGGTGGCGAGCACGCCGGGGCCGCCGGCGTTGGTGACGACGGTGAGCTTCGGTCCCTTGGGCCGCGGCTGCTTGGCGAGCACCTCGGCCATGTGGAAGAGGTCGGAGATGTCATCGACCCGCAGCACGCCGCTCCGCCGGAAGGCGGCGTCGAGCACCTCGTCGCTGCCGGCGAGGGAGCCGGTGTGCGAGGCGGCGGCCTTGCCGGCGGCCTCCGTGCGGCCGGCTTTTATGACGATGACGGGCTTGGTGAGCGCCACCTCGCGCGCCGCCGAGAGGAACGAACGGGCGTCCCCGATGGACTCCATGTAGATGATAATGCTCCTGGTGTTCCGGTCGTTGCCGAGGTAGTAGATGAGGTCGCCCCAATCCACGTCGAGCATCGAGCCGACCGAGACGAAGTGGGAGAACCCGACGTTCTCTCTCATGCTCCAGTCGAGGATGGCGGTGCATAGAGCGCCGCTCTGGCTCAGGAACGCGACGTTGCCGGGCAGGGCCATGGTCCCCGCGAAGGTCGCGTTGAGGCCGCTTACCGGGCTCATCACGCCGAGGCAGTTGGGGCCGATGAGGCGTATCCTGCCGCGCCTGGCCTCCTCCAGAACCCGCCGCTCGAGGTCGGCGCCCTCCTCGCCGGCCTCCTTGAAGCCGGCGGAGATGACGATCGCGCCCTCGACCCCGGCCTCGGCGCATTCCCTGATAATGCCCGGCACGGTCGGCGCGGGCGAGACGATCACGGCGAGATCTACCCGCTCGGGCACCTCGGAGACGCTCGGGTACGCCTTTATGCCCAGCACGTTCGACCGATTCGGGTTGACCGGGAAGACCGCTCCCCCGAACGGGGTGCCGATCAGGTTGCGCATCACCGTGCGTCCCACGCTTCCGACTTTGTCGGTCGCCCCGATCACGGCGACCGTCTCGGGCCGGAACATCACGTCTAAAGGTTGCCGCTCGTACCCGAGCACGTCGTGCGCCGGATCCCCCGTCGGTGGCTTCTTCATCGAGCCCTCCTCTTTGAACTGCTTGATAACTTCCATGGTATGTGCGTTTCGCATATACATTATCCTACGCCGGTCGCCGAAGGTACGTAACGGTATTCACCACCCTCGCGGAGGGGTCGTTCTGCTACCATCGAACGATGGCGCCTACACCCGTGATCCTGGACGTGGACCCCGGCCACGACGACGCGCTGGCGCTCATGCTCGCCTGTGGCGCGCCGGAGCTCGAGGTGCGGGCGGTGACGACGGTCGCGGGGAACGTGCCGCTAGGGAAGACCACCAGAAACGCCCTGCGGGTCCTGGCCCTGATCGGGCGTGGCGACGTACCTGTTGGGGTGGGCGCCGAAGCCCCCCTCGCGCGTCCCCTCCACACTGCGGAGAACATCCACGGTGAGAGCGGGCTCGACGGTCCCGAGCTGGCCGAGCCTACCTTCGCCCCGGACGGGCGCGGGGCCGTCCGGCTCATGGCCGACCTCGTGGAGGCATCCGCGGAGCCGATCACGCTCGTCCCCACGGGGCCGCTCACCAACGTCGCGACGTTCCTCGAGGAACATCCGCGCCTCAAGAACAACATCAGCCGGATCGTCCTGATGGGCGGGAGCATGGGATTGGGCAATACGACGCCCGCGGCGGAGTTCAACGTCTACGTGGACCCCGAGGCCGCGAGGATAGTCTTCGAGAGCGGGCTGCCGATCACGATGGTCGGCCTCGACGTCACGCACGAGGCCGGCGCCGGGCCGGAGGCGATCGAGCGTTTGCGGGCTCTGGGCCCGGTGGGGGAGGTGGCTGCGGAGCTCGTGACATTCTTCGCGGGTACGTACAGGAAGGTCTACGGGTCCGATGCCCCGCCCATCCACGACGCGGTGGCCGTCGCGGCGGTGGTGGAGCCAGGGATACTCAAGACGCGGCCGATGCGGGTGGAGATTGAGTGCGAAAGCCAGCTGACCCGCGGCGAGACCATCTGCGACCTCCACGGCATCTGGAGCAGGCCGCCGAACGCCGAGGTGGCGCTGGAGTTGGATAGAGAGGCGTTCTTCGAGGTTCTGTACCGTTCGTTGGGAGAGCTGGTCGCCTAGAGGGCGTGTTACGGCACGCGGATGGGCTCCGTAGACCCGGCGCGACGCCCGGGGGTGCTCGATCTTATACCGTGATCTATGAGAGGACTTTAGCCAGATTCCCTTTGAAGGGTCCGATAACGAGCCGATTTGTCCGCAAACGTTCCGGCTCATCGGCGATTCACTTTGAATTCATCGCTAATTCATCGCCTCCGGCTATTAATTGCGATAGGAGCAACCCACGCAGTGAGGTTGCGGGAGAACGAGGCCAAAAGGAGGCATACCGTGCAGAACCCAGAATGCACACCCTTCCCGCCTGTCGTCGATGGCCGCGGCAACCGCCGTTACCGCTTGCCGGGCCCTCAAGTCGAGCCCGGCGCGGCTTACTGGACCGCGGGGCCCTGTACCGTGCCTCGTGTCGTCACGATCTCCGAGCTTGTGGCTCTCTCCGACGACCCGAACAACAGGGAGTGCTATTTCGAGCCCTACCCCTCCGATAAAAGGGTGTTGGATGACGAGATCAAAGAGCTCAGGGAACTGAAACGCTTGCGCGACGATCCCAACGCCGTTGCTTCGGATGCACCGAGCAGGAGACGCCTGCCCATCAGCAAGTTCCTCCAGTATCGCCCGCAACCACTAGGCGCCGTCTTCTGCCTGGAGCGTGAACAGAAGCCGCTAGAGACGCTCGCGCAGCAATGTACGCTCGATGAGCAGGACGATCCTCCCGTCATCCAGACCGGGCGGGAACTGGCCCGCTGGTTCGAGAGCGAAACGCCGGGCCTCGGTCACCGTCACGCGCTCAACTGCCTCATTCTCAGTTGCAGCCTGTCCCCACCTCGTCAGGCACGCATCTGGATGGCGTTGGACGTGGCCATCTACAGCGCGCTGTTGGCGGCGTGGTACTACAAATGGGCCAGCGACCGCCCCTGCACCGCCTACCGGCCGCGGCCCATAGAAGTCGAGGACGATCTCGACGTTCTGTTCGACAGGTGCGTCAACAGAACGGGGTGCGAGGATGACGGCGCCAGAACGACTCCGAGACCGTCGCCGGGAACTCCGCGGCATCCGTCCTATCCGTCCGGTCACAGCACACATGCCGCGGCGGGCAGCGAAATACTGACGTATTTCTTCCCCGACGAGAAGGATGAGCTCGACAAGCTGGCCGACAACGCGGGCATGGCGCGCTTGTGGGCCGGAATCCATTACCGCTCCGACCATGAGCAGGGCCTGAAACTGGGGCGCTGCGTGGCGCGGCTGGTTATCTCGCAGCTGGAGTCCGACGGGGTACCCCTTCCCGGGGATTTGACCCCGATCACGGTAGCCCCGAGCAAGGGAGAGGTGCGAAGAGCGGCCTACGCGACCCGCGGGGAGTGCCTCGAGGAGGCTTCCCCTGAGGACAAACGGCGCTGCAAGCCGCTGCCGCGGGACCCGGGTTGCGAGGATAGCTAGGTGCTCCCACTCTAAACACGCGGCAGAGAGCACAGTAGCAGTACGATGCTAGAAGGGCCGGGAGTCTTCCCCGTATGGGGCTCCCGGCCCTCTCTCTTTCTGGTCCTTTCGCTGCCCTCAGAACGCACTCACTCGATCCACGGGATCTCAACTCCGTAGGGTGCTGCTGCGGTCGATTCATCTTCCGTTGATAGAGCCGACCAGTTAGATGGGTTTCGGCGGTGACCCCGCTCCCGGGACGAGCCGGCTTGCGGTGGACCGGCATCGTCGCGCCGGGTCCCGTCGGGTAGAATCGATTCTTATGGAGAGTAGGCGGCCGCGGGTGCTGGTTGTGGACGACGAGCGGCACATCGTGGACCTCGTCGCGATGGGTCTGGAGGGGCGGGGGATGGAGGTGAGGGGGGCGCTGGACGGCGCGGCCGCGTTAAAGGACCTGGAAGAGTTCCGGCCGGACGTGGTGGTGCTCGACCTCATGCTCCCGGGGCTCTCCGGGCTGGAGGTCTGCCGCAGGACGCGGGCGAGGAGCAACGTCCCGATCCTGATCCTGAGCGCCCGGGACGCGGTGACGGATAGGGTGAGCGGTCTCAACCTCGGCGCCGACGACTACGTGGTGAAGCCCTTCGCCTTCGAGGAGCTGGCGGCCCGGGTGGTCGCCCTCCTGCGGCGGAGCGGGGCGCCCCCGGGACAGACCTTACGCTACGCGGACCTCGAGTTGGACCAGGCCACCCGGGAGGTGCGCCGGAACGGGCGCCCAATAGACCTCACAGCCCGGGAGTTCGCCCTGCTGCGCTTCTTTATGGAGCATCCCCGGCAGGTCTTCTCGAAGAACCAGCTTCTGGAGGCCGTCTGGGGCTACGATTACTTCGGCGACTCCAACGTCGTCGAGACGTACGTCTCCTACCTCCGGCGCAAGCTCAACGCCCCCGACGAGCCCGGCCTGATCCAGACCGTCCGCGGCTCCGGGTACCGGTTGGGCGGGTAGGCAGGCGGCGTGCAGACCCTGCGCTGGCGGCTGACGCTGTGGTACGGGGGGATGGCCGCGGTGATCCTGATCCTCCTCGCGACCATCCTGTACTTGAGCGCGAGGTCCTCGCTCGTCGAGATCCGGCAGGACGACGTGAGGGACACGGCCGACTCCGTCAGCCAGGTCCTGGAGGAGACCGGCACCCCCGCTTCGGCGGTCGGAAACGTGCGGCGCAAGGACGTTCGGACGGTCTGGGCTATAGGGGAGGTACGGCGGGAGGACGTTCAGGTGGTTATCAAAGACGCGGACGGCGGCATACTGGCGGCGACGCCGTATGGTGGCAGGAACGCTCCCGAGATCGACGCCTCCGACGTTGCCTATCCCGAGGTCCGCCGGGACGGACGCTACCTCACGACGACCTTCCACTCCGAGGAGGTCCCCGGTGCGACCGGCGTGGTCTATACGGTGCTCCCCACGTGGGACCCGGTACTCCGGAGGCTCTTCCTGATCGAGGTGGCCGCGGTGGTGGTGGCCCTCGCGCTGATAGCGGGCTTCGGGCCCAAGCTGGCGGGGCGCGCTCTCAAGCCGCTCGAGAGCGTGAGCACCGTCGCCGGAGAGCTGAGGCGGGGGAGGCTCGGGAGCCGGGTGAATCTGCCGGAGCTCAAGAGCCGGCGGGACGAGGTCGGGGAGCTGGCGAGCTCGTTCGACGCGATGGCCGAGAGCCTGGAGAGGCTCTTCGAGGCCGAGCGCGAGTCGAAAGAGACCCTGCGCCGCTTCGTGGCGGACGCCTCCCATGAGCTGCGTACCCCCCTAACCACCCTCCTCGGTTACCTCGACGTGCTCGAAGAGAGCGGAGATACGGACCCCGTGGTCCGCCACAGGGTCTTCCAGGTGATGAGAGAGGAGGGTGGCCGGATGGCCCGCCTGGTGGAGGATCTGCTCGTCCTGGCGCGTCTCGACGAAGGTCGGGAGATGCCCGCGGAGGTCGTGGATCTGGTCGCGCTGGCTCGCGAGGTCGTCGGCAACTACCCGGACCGCCGGATCGAGCTCGTCACCCCCGACCACGTAGTCCCGGTGCTCGCCGACCCGGAGGCTCTGAGGCGGGTTATATCTAACCTGATCTCCAACGCCGTAAAGCACACGCCCCCCGAGAACGAGATACTGGTCTCGGTGGACCGCGAGGGCCGGGAGGCCGCCCTGCGCGTCGTCGACGAAGGGTCGGGCATCCCCGAGGACGCCCTGCCCCACGTGTTCGAGCGTTTCTACCGGGCCGAGAGCTCCCGGGCCGGCGAGGGCACCGGGCTCGGGCTGGCCATAGTCCGGGAGACCGTAGAGGCCCTGGAGGGCCGGATCGAGGTCCAAAGCGTCCCGGGCCGGGGCTCCACGTTCACCGTTCGCCTCCCGCTCTCCGAGAAGATCCCGGAGAAAGCCTCTCAGGGAAAAGTTAGCCCTCTCTAAGCTTCCTCCAAGGTTCGGGATCTAACATCTCTCGTAGCCGACCGTAGAGGAGAGTCCTGTTCGTACGCTGGCAAGCCGACCAGGAAAGGGGGACCCGTGAAGAGAATACCGATGGTGCTCGTGACGCTGGGAACGTTGCTGGTGATCGCGATGCCGGTGCTCGCCGACGAGCCTGGGGGCGGTGGTAAGGGCAAGGTGGGCGGAATGCCGTTCCAATGGAAGGCGACATCGCCCGCGATCCAGGAGGGGGACCGGTACGACCTCGCCGTGACCAACACCGGCGACGAGGCCCAGGAGGCCCGGGTTCGCACGATTATCATGGACCACAGGAACCACACCAACATGGACGTGGTGGACGAACAGGTGGAGCTCGCGCCCGGCGAGGAGCGCGAATTCACGGCGGTCAACGACTACGGCACCGCCAACCACTTCAACACGAAAATCGGGAGCGAGACCCGGGACCTCGACCTGGCGGTTACGATCACCGACGCCGCGGGGGCCGCAACGGCATGGTACAACGATGCGGCGTTCATGGTCCAGGAAGGGGCGGGCGCCGGCGCCAAGGGCAAGGGCAAAGGCGCGGAGGCGGACGGGCACGCTCACGGCGAGGGATTCGCGGCTCTGGCAGACACGGCGCGCCTGGCGCCGTTGTCTCTCGGGGTCCTCGCGACTACCGGGCTCGGTCTGTACGCGGTCCGCCGCCGACGGGCCTGGGCTGTAGACACCGGCGAGCGTACCGAGCCCGTAGCCCCGTGGTCCGCCTGGAGGGCGGCGGCGATCGTAGGGCTCGCCCTTAGCGCCGCTCTGCACGTCGGTCTCATCCCCGCGCACTTCGAGGAGGCGGCCGTTCAGGGGGCCTTCTTCTGCGCCGCGGGTGCGATCTCGGCGGTCGTCGCGGCCACTATCCTGGTGTGGCCCTCTCGCCCAGCCTACCTGGCCGGATTGGGCATCTCGCTCGCCCTGATCGTGCTCTGGGCGGTCTTTCTGCTCGTGCCCCCGCCCGGAGCGGAGGCGGCGGAGGCCGTGGATCCGATCGGGCTGATCACCAAGGCGACGGAGCTCGTAGCCGTGATCGCCTGCACCGCGTTGTGGGCCCGGGCTAGCCAGAACCACGAACCGGGCCGAAAGGAGTCCCAGAGTGAGGTTGGCCAGGCTCTTGGGTAGAGCAGGCGCCGCGTCAACGAGGAGCGACGGGTCCCTGGTGAGGGGAGTGCTGCTCGTGATCCTGGCGTGCCTGGCGGCCCTCCTCGTCGCCGGCTGCTCGGGGGTCGGCGGGTCCGCCCAGGAAGAAGAGGCGGAAGCTTCCGCCGACCGGCCCAACATGATCTTCGTCCTCGTTGACGATCTGGACCTCGCCTCCGTCCAGAAGATGCCCGAGATCAGCTCCCTGCTGAGAGACGAAGGTGTCTCCTTCGAGAAGACCTTCATCAGCCACCCGATATGTTGCCCCTCACGGTCGACCATCCTCACCGGCCTCTATGACCATAACCACAACGTGATAAGCAACAGGCCTCCGGAGGGGGGATTCCAGAAGTTCCTCTCCGAGGGGCACGAGGAGGACGCGATCGGCGTACGCCTTCAAGAGGGAGGCTACAAGACTGCTTTCTTCGGCAAGTACCTGAACGGGTACACTGCGGAAGACCCAACCCACGTACCGCCAGGCTGGGACGAGTGGTACGGCAAGCTGTACGAACAGAAGCTGTACGATTACAGTCTCAACGAGAATGGCGAGGAGATCTCTTACGGTAGCGAGACCGAGGACTTCTTCACCGACGTACTCTCCGGCAAGGCGACGGACTTCGTGCGGCAGGCGGCGCCTGAGGACCAGCCTTTCTTCGCGTATGTAGCCCCTACGGCTCCGCATGGACCCGCGACGCCCGCGGAGCGCCACAAGGGCGCGTTCGCCGGAGAGGAGGCCCCCCGTCCGCCTTCTTTCAACGAGGAGGACGTCTCGGACAAGCCGGGCTGGATCAGGAACAGCGATCCCCTCTCCGAAGAAGAGATCTCCATGATCGATAACCGTTACCAAAAGCGCCTGGAGAGCATGCTGGCAGTCGACGAGATGGTCGCTTCGCTCGTCGAGGAGCTGGAGGCCGCCGGGGAGCTGGACAACACCTACATCTTCTTTACCTCTGATAACGGCTTCGAGCAGGGCGAGCACCGCATAAAAGGAGGGAAGGACCGCCCCTACGAGGAGTCCGCCCACGTGCCCTTCTTCGTCCGGGGGCCGGGCGTCGCTCCCGGATCGGAGGTAGAAGAGCTGGCCGTAAACACCGACTTCGCCCCAACTTTCGCGGAGCTTGCGGGCGTCTCCTTTCCGGCCGACGGACGCTCTCTGGCGCCGCTCTTGCGCGGTGAAGAATCACCGTGGCGTTCGGCGGTTCTGCTGGAAAGGTTGCCCGTGGAAGAGAGCGGCGAAGAGGAGAGCGGCGAAGGCAAAGGCGAAAGCAAAGGTAAGGGCAAAGAAAAGGGCAAGGGTAAGGCCAAGGTCGAGGCCGTTGGTTCGTCTGCCTTCGAGGCCATCAGGACCGGGACCTACAAGTACGTCGAGTACGAGAACGGGGAGACGGAGCTCTACGATCTCGAAGCCGACCCGTACGAGCTGGACAACGTGTACGAGACCGCCGATCCCTCTCTCATAGAGGACCTGAAGACGAAGCTGGACGCGCTAGAGAGCTGCTCCGGCGATGGGTGCCGGGAGGCCGAGGATACTCTATAGGGCCATACCGTCCGCTACGGGGGGTGAGCCGCTTACGATCCCTCTTCCCCTTAGCCCCCTTAGATAACCTAGATCCCTCGTCCGGCGGGGCCCGGGTCCTTAAGACCAAAATAATAGACAAAAGCGTCGACGTAGGCCCGCCCTATCCCGGCGAAGAAGTCCTCCGCCTGCCTGAAAAACGCCGAGATCATCGCCCGGCGGATGGCGTGGTCTATAACCGCCTTGGGCGCCTCGGGCGTCTCCTCGCCGACGGCGCCGAGCAGGGCGAGCATCCTCAGGTAGGACTCGGCGAGCTTCAGGGCTTCGGGGTCTTCGAGGATGAGGAGCTCTACCTCGCGTACCTCTTCTGGGAGGAGTTCGCTGGCGGCGTAGGCGCCGATCCTCTCCAGCACCTCCCAGCTACCCGCCCCGATCACTGCCGGCCCTTGCCGGCGGTGTGGGCTTCGGATACCCTCGGCTGTCGCACCTCTACCTCGGGCGGCGTCGATTCATCGAAGATCATTTACGTTCCTCCTCACGAAAAGAAAAAGTCTTCCTACATCTCCTGCCTTCGATACGGGGCAGGGCAGCAAGAATCTCCGTGGCGCGCTAGAGAGAGGCGCACCACGGGTGAGGAGGAGCTAACCGGGGCGTTCTACGGCCAGCTGTAGAGAAGAATCAGGCTTGAAGGCCCCGAGGGAAGACCACGACGACCTACCGGCTCGCGAAAGGATCAGGAACAGGGCCAGGACGCCCAGGAGATCCAGAGCTACACCGAGACCCGAGCTCCCGAGGGAGCTACCCGCCGGGGGCGGCATGCCGGAAGGGAACTCGAAGGGGAGCGGGCGCGGCGTCCGGTCCTGGGCGCCCTTCATTGCCGCGGCGCCGGGAGGGTTCGCGTGACGTTCGTCGACCACGGGCGAGCGAGCAAACGGACCAAAGTAAACTCCCGGAAGCCCGACCATCGAAGCTCGGGTCTCACCGGCAGAACCCTGGATAGAAGAATCCCGGGTGCTGCCCGCGGCAGCCGGGGTGATCCATGCTTCTACAGCGAGAGCGCGGGATAGGGATGCCGGCGGGGACGCCGGGGTGATGTCCACGACCCTCCCGGGCAAGGATAGTTCGCTACCTTCGCGAGCGACCCACTTTCCGAAACCGGGCCCGACCACGGGCGCGGCTGTCTCGAAGACGGGTTCGACGACCGGAGCCACCTCCCCGATGACGGGTTCGTTTACCGGAGGCGCCGCCTCGAAGGCCGGCTCGGCTGGCGAGATGGTTCTCTCTAGCATCGGTCCGGCCGGTGAGGCGGCCCCCGCGGGCGCCGGTTCGACGGTCGGGCTCGTCGCTCCCCAGAGCGGCCAACCTGCGGGCTCGACTGCTTCGACGACCGGCTCGACGACCGGCTCGACGACCGGGGTCGCCTGATCCAGGACCGGCTCGATAATCGGGGGCGTCTCCCCAAGGATCGGTTTGACAAGCGAGTTCGTCTCCCCGAGGACCGGCTCGACCGCCGGCTTGGTCGCCTCTCTAAGGACCGGATCGACTGCCGGGATTGCTTCCGCGAGGATCGGCTCGGCTACCGGTGACCTGGTCGCATCCTCCAGAACCGGCTCGGCCGCGGGGATCGTTTTATTCAGAGCCGGTTCGAGCGCCGGCTCGACCGCTTCCTGGCTGGTTCGGCTACCTCCCCGGTAGCTTTCCCTGTCTGCTCCGTGACCGGTGGGGCAGCTTTGGGGGCTGGATCCACCACCCCGGTTGCCTTGCCCGAGACCGGTTCGACCCTCGGCTTGCCCGTTTTCCTGGTCGGCTCGGCGTCTATCGGCGCCGGCTTGTCGGCTCGCGGCGCCGGTTCCTTAGCCGCGACGTTTCTCCCCCCGGCTTCTCTTCTCCCGGCCTCCTCTTTGTTGCCCGCGGCCTTGGTGGCTTCTCCGACGGCCTCTCGGGCCGGCTTGGCGGACTCTCCGGTAGCCCTCTCGACCGGCTCCTGGCCCGACGACTGTTTCGCTTTGGCCTGGGCCTCTTTGCCGGCGAGGAGGATGCACGAAAGAGCGACGAGCGCGCCGACGAGAGCGAAGACGAGCCAGCGCCGCGGACCCGGCCGCTGCCACAGCTTTACGCTATCGTCGATACGAGCTGGCATCCTCTCCCTTCAACCTCCAAACGCTCTCATCCCCGGCTCGCACCCCGGGAGAGCCCTTTATGCCCCGACTCTCCGCGTCACAAACGTACCATTATGAACGCGTAAGCGTATGTAAAGCACACCTGAGTAGCGTGGAATGTGGTGCGGCACGCACTGAGGAGGCGAGCCTTCTACCGATCTCTTCCTGACCACGCCTTCCAGAAAGGCCCGGTTTGGGACACGGTAGAGGAGGATCCCCTCGGACCGGCGCCAAAGATCGTAAGTGATGCTGTAGGGTTAGTCCTCTCGGCGGTTCGGTGAATAAGGCGGGAGCCCCAGCGAGGAGGAGCGATCCCGGCCCGACACGCAGCGATCTTCCACTGTCCATCCGCTGACCTGGGATAGTTGAGCGCTCCCCAGGTCACAAGCCTCCGGCTATGCCTAGACCTTTAACGTATCGAGGTTCATGCGCTCAAGCCTCAGGCCACACGCGGGGCAGTGCGTCAGCTGCTCAGTGTAAGTTTCGCTCATTTGATCGCTGTCGAAAAATCTCCAGGCGTACTTTCCTCCAACCCACCAGAACTCCCCCAGACCTGGTGCTGCTCCTCGCACGAACAATATAGTGCGGCCACTGGCTCATCTCCTTCTCGGTGTTACCGAAAATCACCATCGCAAAAGGATGTTGCAGGAAGTGTCTTACTTTCGCTTCCACTTTCCGCTCACCCCTGGGCAAGTGCTGTTTGCATTACAAAGCGTATCACATTATTGCTATCAGTGTTACTTTGTGGCGAGATCGTCATGTGTTTGTACGGCAGTTTCCGAGAAGACTAGCCCTCTCGGCAGCTCGGTGAATAGAGGCAACCCGCCCTATAGCTTCAGGTGCAGTCTCTCCTCCCAACTCTTGACATGTTCATTATTTGCGGTCATTATCTAAGCAGTTAGCCAACCTGCTCGGGAAGCGGGGGAAAGGGGATAGGACGTGACAGAATCCCAGCCAAAGGCCGCCGCAGAGATGGTTGCCGACGCAAAGGGGCGCATCGAGAACCTAACGCCCGAACAGGTGGCCTCCGAGCTCGATAGAGAGGATGTAATCCTCATCGATATCCGCGAGGATGACGAGCGCGTTCAGAACGGGGCCATTCCTAACTCTGTGCCAGCTCCTAGAGGGATGCTGGAGTTCTGGGCAGACCCCACAAGCGCCTACCATCGGGAGGAGTTCGACCCCGCCCGGCGGACTATCCTCTATTGCGCTTCCGGGGGCCGGTCTGCGCTTGCCACCGATACTCTACAGAGGATGGGCTACGAGAATGCTGCCCACCTTGATGGCGGCATTAAGGCCTGGAAGGAAGGCGGTCACTCCGTAGAGGAAGCTCGATCCAGCTAGGGGCCTATCGACGATATACAGGCCGGGGATATACCCTCTGAGTTTCCGAGAAGACTACTCTCGGCGGTTGGGTGAATAGAGGCAACCCACGCTTATGCGCCGAGCTTCGGAAGGTGGCAGCGTGCCAGTAGGTAAACGCTAACTCGCTTGGGGAAGCGGGAAGGAGATAAGGACATGGCCTGGCGACTGGAAGGTACGTACATCGAGAACTGTAACTGCGACATCGTATGCCCCTGTGCCGCCAGCGCGTTCGCGGCGCCCGCTACCTATGATCGCTGCAACGCGGCGCTAGCCTGGCACATCGACTCTGGAGAGGTAGACGGCACGGATGTGAGCGACCTCAGCGTGGTGCTGGTCGTCGACTCTCCACAGCAGATGTCAGAGGGCAACTGGCGGGTTGGTATGTTCATGGACGATCGGGCGAGCGACGAACAAGCCGAGAAGCTTGGTGGCATTTTCTCGGGGCAGATGGGTGGTCCCTTGGCCAATCTCGTCCCGCTCATTAGCGAGAACCTCGGCATGGAGGTAGCGCCGATCGAGTACATCGACGATGGCCTTCGCCACCGGGTCAAGGTCGGCGATGCCATCGACGTGGAGATCGAGGATCTCGTGTCTCCGTTCGACCCGGACGGTCCGTTGCCGAAACTCACCGAGACCAAGCACCCGGCCAACTCGGACTTGACTCCGGCCCGGACTCTCTCTGCCCGCGTCCAGGGCCTGGGGCTCGACTTCTCTGGCGAAGGCAAGAGCGGCTTCTCCACGCCTTTCTCCTGGGTGGAGTAATCACAGTTATGGTCTGTTCGTTCATGTGAGCTTAGAGAAGCTCGCATGAAGACTCACCCACCAGCAGGGGGCCTGTGAGAGTATGTCAAGCGGAGTCGCTGAGATCGCACTGAGGCGGGACCGTATCATCGTGCTGTCCAGTCTCGCGGTAATCACAGCGCTCTCCTGGGTCTATGTGTCCTACCTAGCCTCTGGTATGCAGGACATGGGTATGGAGATGGCCATGCCCCGGATGCAGGCCTGGGGCGTCACGGATTTCGCCCTGACGTTCGTCATGTGGGCGGTGATGATGGTTGCCATGATGACGCCTTCAGCGGCCCCGATGATCCTCATGTTTGCCGGGGTCAACCGCAGACGCCAGAAGCAGCAAGTTCCCTACGTACCGACGAGTGTGTTCCTTCTGGGCTACCTGGTGATCTGGGCCGCCTTCAGCATCCTGGCCACCGCAGCCCAGTGGGGGCTCCATACCGTCTCCTTGCTCTCACCGATGATGGTAAGCACCAGTCCCGTCTTGGGCGGCATCCTGCTCCTGATAGCCGGGATCTACCAGTGGACGCCTCTCAAGCACGCCTGCCTGAGTAAATGTCGATCTCCTCTGGGATTTGTCCTGAACGAATGGCGAGAGGGCAGGTGGGGCGCTTTCCTCATGGGGCTCAAGCACGGCAGTTATTGCACCGGCTGCTGTTGGTCTCTGATGGCCCTACTCTTTGTCGCGGGGGTGATGAACTTGCTGTGGGTCGCGGCTATCGCGGGGTTCATCTTGCTCGAAAAGGTGGCTCCAGCGGGCCACCGGATGGGCCGAGCTGCAGGGGTCTTGATGGTAGCGGGGGGCGTGGTGTTGTTAGGGCTGACACTGTGGGGTGGGATGCAACCCGAAATGAACCCAGGGACGGAATCTGAGCCTGGGATGGAATCTGAGCCTGGGATGGGTTCTATGTAGGGCTCTCTATTCACCGAGATGCCGAGAAGACCTCCCCTCTCAGCATCGCGGTGAATAGGGGTAACGGCAGCCTAGCTGTAGGTGCAAGCACCCCTGACGCCACGTCGCGGAATGAGGAGGGCGCTTGGCGCTAGGGCACCTTCGCCTCCAGGTCCGGTCGCAACACCACGCTCTCTTGCTCGTTCGGGTCAGTCCGCGCCGCGACGAAGACGGCCGGCGTCTCGCTGCTATTGACCGCCACGTGGGGCACTCCCGCTGGAATGTAGATGTAGTTGCCGGGGTGGGCGACCTCCCGATGCTCTAGCTGCTCGCCCGTCCACAGTTTCACCTCCTCGCCGCTGAGCAAGTAGAGCGCGGTCTCGTGGTTCTCGTGGAGATGGGCCTTGGTCCGCCCGCCGCGTGGAGGAAGCGTCACCGAGCCGAGCCAGATTGCCTGGGAGCCCACGCTCTCCGCGCTGACCCCCGGCGTGTAGTTAGGGATATTTATTACAAAACCAGTTCGGTGAATAGGGCAACTTGGCCCCTATGTGTGTAAGTTAAGATATTTATTACAAAACCCTTAAGTCTTCTTCGCACCCCTTGTGTCGTCTTTAATGTCATATATATTACTAAACACAAACACACGATTAGAGACTAAGGCTCGTCGAGGAAAGGAAATTGGCGCATGATCGATAAGGCAACCGAGGTCGTTAGCGAAGCAGAGCAGAAGGCACAGGAGACCACTTTGGGGCCGGCCGAAATATTCTCGCTCGCGCTGACGGCGGGGGGCATAGTAGGGGTTGCAGGGTTAACACTCCTTCTTATGGTGGCGATCATATAAGCAGCAAACTTTGAGCCGGAACCAGCGCCGAGATATCGCCGGACGTCGTATTAACGGCTGATAGTACCTCGGCGCTCGTTCATGCCCTTTGGCCCGGCTAGCTTCCGAGAAGGCACTCTACAGCATCACTTATGCCGTTCCCGCGCTACCCCCTTCCGATGAAGCTCGGAAGCGTATGTAAAGCACACCTGAGTAGCGTGGAATGTGGTGTGGCACGCACTGAGGAGGCGAGTCTTCTACCGATCTCTCTTCCTGACCACGCCTTCCAGAAAGGTCCGGTTCGGGACGCGGTAGAGGTAGCCGTCCCCGGAGCGGATAGTTATAGCGGCCCGACCTAGCTCCTCGACGGTGCCCTCGATGCCGTCCACGGAGATATCGTCTCCCACGGCGAGGTCTTCCTGGACGTAGCGTCCGGCGGCGATGTTGCCGGAGAGGGGGGCGAGGCCCTGGGCCAGGACGAGGGCGGCGACGAGGCCGAAGGTGGCGAGCACGATCACGGCGATGAGGACCAGGAAGGAAGTCTCGAGCCCCAGCTGGCCGGCGGCCACGAGGCCGGTCACGGTGATGATAGCGCCGAAGACGATGCGCCTGAAGATGTTAGAGCCGCGCAGGCCCGCGTTCTCGGCCCCACGAGCGGTCAGGTCCCCCAGCCAACCGGCGGCCATGACGCCCGCGATCATGATGACCAGCGCTACCAGCAGCCGCCCGGCGAGGTTGACGACCTCATTCATCGTCTCCTCGAGCGAGGCGAGGCCGAGGACGCTCAGGGCGCCGGCCACCCCGGTCAGGAGGACGCCCCAAAACAGGACGAGTCCCAGAAGGCGCGATGGGCCGCCGTCGTAGCCAAGCTGCTGGAGGGAGTTCGTGGCCCCGGTTCGCTCGGCGAGATCGTCCAACCCGAGGGTCCCGAGGAGCCGGGCCGTCAGGCGTTGTAGCACCACGGCCACCACGAGCGCCACGACCATCACGACCACGGCCCCCAAGAGCCTCGGGACGAACTCGGTCAACGCGCCCCCAAGATCTTCCAGCAGCCTGCTCAGTACATCCTCCAACTCCAAGCCTCCTTAGATCCCTCAGATCCCTCGTCCGGCGGGGCCCGGGTCCTTAAGACCAAAATAATAGACAAAAGCGTCGACGTAGGCCCGCCCTATCCCGGCGAAGAAGTCCTCCGCCTGCCTGAAAAACGCCGAGATCATCGCCCGGCGGATGGCGTGGTCTATAACCGCCTTGGGCGCCTCGGGCGTCTCCTCGCCGACGGCGCCGAGCAGGGCGAGCATCCTCAGGTAGGACTCGGCGAGCCTGAGCGCCTCCGGGTCTTCGAGAATCATCTGCTCGACCTGGCGGGCCTCCTCTGGGGAGAGCTCGCTGGCGGCGTAGGCCCCGATCCTCTCCAGCATCTCCCAGTTACCCGACCCGATCATCGCGAGCTACCCTCTTCGGAGTTCCTGGAGAGCGCCACGAGCAGGGCGGCCCGGCCCCTGCTGACCCAGCCCTTGGCCGTACCGTCGGGGACGTCCAGGATCTGGGCGACCTCGGCGTAGCTCAACCCCTCCATGTGGCGCAGGACCAGCGCCGCCCGGTGCTCGGTCCGCACCCGTTCGAGGGCGCGGAAGAGCTCCTCGCGGCGCTCCCCGGCGAGGGCGGCGGTCTCGGGGTCGTTCTCGATGTTGGGGCCGGCGGGCATGTAGGGAACCTCGTCGCCGTACTCCCGCATCTCGCGGGCCTGCTCCTTGCGCCGCGTACTCAGGCAGGTGTTCGTCGTTATCTTGTAGAGCCAGGTGCTGAAAGCGCTCTCACCCCTGAACTTACCTATGTTTCGCCAGACCCGGATCCAGACCTCCTGGCTGGCGTCCTGGGCATCGTCGGCGCCCAGTATCCGCGTGGCCAACCGGTATACGAGCCCCGAGTGGGCCCGGACCAGTCGCGCGAAGGCTTCGACGTCGCCCTTCGCGGCCTTCTCCGCCAGATTGTGATCTTCAAAGGTCATGCGAAAGGCGTCCTCCGCTGCGCTGCCACCAGTAAAGGTTCACCGTCAGCCTACTGTCTACGCCTCCTACGATAACAGACTCGCGCCCTCCTGCCAGGGTTACAGGAGGCAACCGCTCCATGCTGGAAAATCTTTCGGGATCCATCGCAAACACTGTAACGGAATCGTCGCTCCGGTGGTCGAAGGTAGTAGTGACATGGAAGCAGCCGTTTTCTATTTCGTGGGGAGTTGGCTACATGTACGTGATGCACGTGATAGAGGTGCGGGAGTGGGATGAGGGAGGCGTGCTGGTCGAGCTTAGGGGTGAGTTCGACCAGCACAACCTCGAGGACCTGCGGGAGACCCTGGACGCCGTAGTGACGCTGCGGCGTCCGACGGTGGTAGACCTCTCCGGGGTGGCCTTCCTCGACGTAGGAGCCACCCGCGAGCTGACGGTCCGGTCCCGGCTCTACGCCCACCACCTGACCCTCCGCAACCCCTCCCCCCAGGCGCGGGCGAGCGTGAGGGCCTGCGGGTTCGAGGAGTGGCTCGACTTCCGCTCCGACCCCGAAGATCCCTCCTGCCGTCGGGCCTACGTACAGAAGAGCGGTGGGAGAATGGCCTCCTAGGTTAACGTCGCGAGGTTTTCGCGTCCACGGGTCCTGGCCAACCGAATCTTGGGGAGGCCCCGTGGGCGGCGTTTGAGGAGTTAGAGCGTGAACGATTCACGCGGAGATGGGTAGTCTGCTCTCGGGTAGTCTGCTCTCGCGCACCTCCACGGGCAGCGCGCGTTTGATCTTGTCGAACTCCCTCTTCTCGGACTCGCCGATGAGCGTTGCCGCCACCCCGTCCTTGCCGGCGCGTGCCGTGCGCCCTATGCGATGCACGTACGTCTCCACGTCTTCGGGGAGGTCGTAGTTGATCACGTGCGAGACGTTCGGGATGTCGAGGCCGCGCGCCGCGACGTTCGTCGCGACGAGGATGCGTGTCCGGCCCCCGACGAA
>JAUJNO010000013.1:0-69858 GCA_030448125.1 Rubrobacteraceae bacterium
TTTCTCCCCGTGTCCAAAGACTCCGGTAGACGTGACGGCTATATTGGACCGTACTCTACTTCCCGTCCCCCGGCGAGATCTCTTCCCATTCCTCACCTCCGCCGGGGGGCCTTTTCACCCCTGTCGGACTCGCTGCACGCTCGGCGCTCTACTGGGGACCGCGCTCGGGACTTACCCTCTCGCCCCCAGACGGAGCGTCCTTCCGGCCCACGAGCATCCGCAGCATGCGTCCGTCGGCGTCGAGCAGGCCGCCCAGTCTCTGCAGCCTCTCGTCCACCGCCTCCGGGACTCCGCTTCCGCCCACCCTCACGGTCTGTTCGCCCAACTCGCTCAGGAGCCATCCCACGGCGTCGGCGTCGAGATGATCGGCCGCGAGGAGGGCCTCGAGCTTGCCGAGGTTCTCGGCGATGGGCGCAAGGTCCGGGTCACCGGTGGCCTCGAGCTTGCGTCGCCAGCCCTCTACCGCCTCGATCGCCCGCTCTATCGAAGCCCGGTAGACACGGCCCCGGAAGAGCTCGAGGATGCCGCTTAGATCTTCTGGGGTGATGCGCTCCTCCGACACTACTCTTCTCCCTCGTCCCTTCGGTGGTGATCCTGCCGGCCATTCGCCGGTTCTTGCGGCGCGCCGCCCATACCAAGACCCCTACTAACGGCTTGCCATCATCGGTGGATGCTACTACGCTCCGCTTCCGAACGCTGCGCGTCCCGCGTTGCCTCCCGGCAGCGTCGAGAAACGCTTGCGGATACGACGTTCCCGACCGAAAGGCCAGAGCACAGTGGCAGAGAACGACATCGGCGCCGCCCTCGACCGTACCACAAGGTCCCTGCGAGACGGTATCCGACAGCTAGGTATAGAGGCGGCGATCCCGGTGATCGAAGGCTGGGAAGAGAGGCTGTCGGCCCTGGACAGCCCGGAGCTCGCGGCCGTAGTCGAAAACCTCACCGCTCTGAGGAACCATCTATCAGCAGACGACTTCGACCCGGCCACCATGGGGCAGCTTCTAATAGCCCTGGGCAAGCAGGTGCAGGTGGTAGCCAACGGGCCTGCGGGGACGCAGGCAGGCATGGAGAGGCTCTCACGGCTGAGCATATTGCTCGCACGCGAGGGGGAGTCGCTCTCCGGTCGATAGATACTGAGCACACAGAGTACATAAGGGTCTGTCAGTAAGAAAGAGCGTGCTTCACTGGCGTGCTGCAGCACGCCCTTAGTTTTTAGAGCTGTTCCTTTCGAAGCGCGCCCGGCAGGATTCGAACCTGCGACCCGCGGATTAGAAGTCCGCTGCTCTGTCCTGCTGAGCTACGGGCGCGTGTAATAAAATTGCTGCAAATCGGCATATTTTTCCGAGGTCGCACCAGATATCGGAATCCCGATGGCAGCAGTAGGGCAACAGTAGCTCACGGCAGGGCTTCCTCCATAACGTCGCCGCCCAAGCCGGTTACGACCTGACCGTACCTGTCCAGCGTTATTGCGATGCTGGAATATACTAGAAGCTCCGATACCCGTTTGGGATGCTGACCCTTCATAAACCGTATTGTAGCGCACGCGTGCCGTAGCTCGTGAAACACTATGTCCGGCGGACTCGCACGCTTCAGGAGGGGCTTGAAGCTACGATAGTAGAGGAGGTTAGTGGAGTGCATGGGACATCCTTCCACGAGGCAAACATAAGAGCCCATAGCTGGTGGTCATCTCCCGCAGCTAGCGCGCCCGGTGGCATCTGAGGGCTTCTAAGACTGTAGAATCGAGGTCTATGGACCTACACGCCCTTGCCACTCCTGGTTCCTAAACATGCCTCGCGTGGGTTTCTGACGTTATACTATCGGCGCTCGACGGTGGACGAACGCTTGCTTGAGCAACACGACGATCAAGCCCCCCGCGACGATCAGCAGGACATCGAGTACGAATCGCTCGGCCCCCTCGTACATCAACGCCAGATTGCCAGCCGCCAGCGCCACCCCGACCATGGCCGCGGCCTCAATTATCATCAGCGCGATCAAGGCGCCTGGGATGAGGTAACGCCGGTACGAAACGAACGAAACGAGCATCACCATACCCGCCACAGCCTCGCAAGCCGATAACAGTATGTCCCGTAGTGTGGGGCTCGCTAGCGACTCCACCTCGGGATTGCCGAGGAACTCCTCTACCGTCCCCACGCCCGTCAGCCGCAGCACCAAAAAGACCAACGCCGCCGAGAGGGCCAGCATCAGGTAACCGACGCCCGCTGACGCCAGGCCTCTTGCTGCCGCATCCCAGCGGCGTAGGGCGAGGCGACCGGGATCTTTGCCAGCGGTTCGAAGCCAGGTGCGATGATCGAGGCGGCCACGAACGAGATCGCCTGGGAGGTCGACCCCTCTACGAAGCCGGTGGTGGCGACCGCGCCGCCCAAAGACATCAAGACCAGGTAGTTGACCGTCGTCCGGCTCTGGTGGCGCAGGCTGGTCTCCACCTCCTCCCAGAGCGCCTCGTCGATATCGTTGGCAACCTTGCGTTCGTGCTCTTCATCCACGATGCTCGACACTTCGTGGGTTACGACCGAGACACCCCCTTCCTTGCGCGCCGTGTAGGCAAGGCTCATTACTTCGTCGGCTCCTCGGTTTAACGCGTGCACTATAATCAAGTCGCCTGCTGGTTTGATCGAGGCCCCACGCACGACGGACAGGTTGATCACGTACTTACAGGCCAGGAGCAGCTTATAACCGCTGGTTATAAGTGTACAGGTTACCACCTGCTTATAGCTTGATAGGCAAGTTGATCGTCCTTGAGCGGCTGTTCGGCGCCAGGGTGCTTGGTAAATTCCGAGCCAAGTTGAACTGCTCCCGCAACAGCCGCAAAACGCCGCTCGATGGCCCTCCAGGGAAGGCTTTTGGCCCTCACGAAGGCTTTTTTAGCCTACGGAGAATTTTTCAATGGGCATTAGACATGAAACGATGTCATGCAGATTCGACTTTAGAGAATCCGGTCAGGGATCTGCTGTGGACTTCACCATCCTGGGTATTCAGCGGCGTAAACGAATGAGCCCCCTTTGTCCACTCTTCCCAAAACCGTGAGTCCCACAGGGGATATGGTATTTCGTCTTTGTCTAGAGTACCGCTGGTCAGTTTCTCCGCGCAGTAGAGCCAAAAATAGGTGTAACCGCCAAAGCGCGTGCTCAAGCGTCGTAAGTCTTCATAGTAGGCGCGAGCCAGGTGAGCAGCCAACTGAGATGGCATGTTCTCCTGCAATCCAGGATTAATCTTGCGTCTCTTGGCCTCGCGCGCGTGGGAGGGATCCAGCCCCAGGAACCCGTAGAGGCGTTGCAGCAGCCGAACGGGGTAGAAATGGATATCCTCGAGGAATCCGACGAAGATTTGCTCGTCCGGGTAGAAACGCCGCCACTTTTCCAGGTTCCGAAGATAGCTTGTATGAGACACTACTGTAGGTTGTTGGAAGAAGCTCTCAAAGAACGGTTCGACGTTTGTCGCTTCCACCTCTCGTCCCATTCCTCTGAGGTTCCTGAGTTGCATTATGGCGGAAGAGTAGAGCCTCTCTATTGGGTTGCGCATAAAGAAGATAACCTTAGCGCTCGGTATAAGTTCGTGTATACGGGCCACCATTCCTTCTTCAAGGATCGAATAGTCCGGAGTGGCCTCGCCGGTGATCTTTCCTTGTCCCTGCTCAAAAAGGGAGGCGTACCATTTATCGGAAGGAGAACGCCCAAAGAACTTGAGGGCCCACAGAAAGGTTTCAGGGTCGAAGTTCTCTCCGTACCGGCGGAAGCGCCTTTTCAGTAGGTATTGGAGTTGGTACCGCCAGTACCAAGGATACCAGTCTTCGTCGGTGTATTCTTTCCTAGAAAGCCTGATGATCGAAGCGCCAAAAGGGAGTTCCTTGATCCTCTCGTCGAAGTAATGAAGCTCCTTGAGCGGTGGCGTCCATACGTTGGGGTGACGGGACAAGTTCGAGGCCAACCAGCTGGTGCCCGCTTTCTGTGCTCCTATAATCAGAAAATCCGGGAACGGCAAGGTGGCTTTCTCCTCGGTTTAGGGACTGGAGTGTAACAGACGCTTGTACGGTGCCGAGGTTTCGAAGAACCGTGATCTTGGGGTTTTCGGCCGGCGGGCCAGGTCACGTTCGAGGAGTTGTCTAAGGTCACCGTTGGCCCGGCCATCGCACTGGTCGTGGGGTAGATAGCCTGTACCTTGGTCTTGGAAAACTCCGCAAAGGCGGCGCTACAGACCACAATCCCCTAAAGTTCACTTCGGGTGGCTCTTATAGATGCCTGCAGAACCCGCGTCATAGGTGGGCGCTCTGCGATCTCCGTCGTGTCCTTCCGAAACCGCACTCCCTCCAATGAGGCGACCGGACGCGTATAAGTATCTACCCTGGCGGGCATACTGCGGACCCACGGATGGGCCTCCTCCGAGAGGGGGCGACCGAAAGAATCCCGACCCAGGCGCAGGTCCACGGCCCGCAGCATAGCGTAGGACTCACAGCCGGGGTTACCCAAAAATCGCCCGCGGTCCGAGCGGATGCCGAAATTGACCTGGGCCATCGCATCAGGCCCTACTTGTTCAAAATGTCGATCATTATGGTCATCTCCGTTATGTGGCCGGTAACTCGTCCCCTGAATAAACCTCGACGCCAGGGCACGCAGCATCCATATCGTGGAAAGAGCTCGCGGCGATCACGGCGATCTGGTCCACCAACGATGCCCGCTCGTTAAGAGCGTGGATTTCGCCGATCAACGGCCTAACCGCATTCGTCTCCCCGAGGCACGGCAGTAAGACGCTGACCGACAGGCCAAGGTCGCGCTTTCGCCGAGCGAGGGAAAAGGGGCCGGCGAATCGAGCGTAGTCGTACGACCGTCGCTCGAACCACTCCCTCACGTCATGCACGAGACGAGCTGTCCTGCGGCGCAAACCGCCGTTCGTATCCGTGGACCTCTAGATTGATGGGTTTAAAGCTGTGGTTGTTGGACTTTTCGGCCGAACAGGCCGTGATCCCCACTACCAGATCCATCTCCGCCCGCAAGTCTACGAAATCACCCGGTTTCGAAAGCGGTGGGCCGATCTTCAGCTCGCCGGAGGACAGGACGTCTACGTTCATGAAGACGTTGAACGCCGTTGGTATGTCATCCTGCACAATTCCGAAGCGCTGCAAGTTCTTCGTCAGGTTCTCCAAGCAGCTCGGGTGGTACCCTTCGTGGTCTTTGTAGAGGATCTCGAAGGTCTCCGGGCTGCAGGGCGTGAGCAGGAAGTCGTGCTTTCCCACCCTGTCTGCGAGGATCGAAAACATCGGGTTGCTCCGGTTGGAGTAGAGGACGTGCCCGGTCGTCAGGTAGATGGTGTTGTTGTAGTCGAGGCTACGCCCCGAGGAGAGCCGCTCGGAGTGGTCCTCCCGCGCGAAGGCGACAACGTCGGAGACCTGCTCCCCTTCTGGATCTATAATCCGCAGGACCTGCCCCCGCTTCAGTTCGAAGGCGGTCCCCGTCTGTGGCTCCAGATGGTAACGCGTGATCTTCATGTCTGCCCCTCCTCACCCGAAGTATCTTCTTCGCCGGTGTCGAAGGGGCAGCGCCAGCCTTCGCCCACGGGGCGACCGGAGTATTGACGCGCCTCGGGAAGTTCACCGAAGTCGCTCAGGTTCGGGTTTAGGCTACCCTGAAGCTCAATCTCCCGTGCTCGTATCACCTCGCGCACGCGCGCGAACCTTCCCCCCTCGCGCAGCCGCTCGAACTGCTCGTGCAAGTTGAACACGAGCGTTGGCCAAGCGAACCGGCGTGCGTAGCGGGAGCTGGCCGGATGCAACCCGACGACGAAGAAGGCCCGTCCCGCGAAGCTGAAAGAGAAGTCGGGATCTGCGGGGTCCGCGCTTACGGTCGGGTCCCAGCCGTGGTGCGGCCGGTCCTGCTCGTAGAGACCCTGGAGCTGCGCCCACAGAAGCCGCTCGAAGGCCATCTCCTCGACCACTGCCGGCCCTCCGAAGCTCGCCAGGAACGTCGTGAAGTCGCCACCGATGCGCGGCAGGTCCTCCACGAACTCGAACAGATCCCGCGCGAGCCCGGCTACCGCCCCGCGCGAGCCCATCGTCCCGTAGAGCCCGGCGCGGTACTGGCCGCGCCGGATCGCGGCCTTTGCCCCCACGCAAGAGAACCTCGGGTTCAGGACGAGCGCCCGAAGGGAGTCATGCACGAACTCCTCCTGGGGCGTCACTGGGCCGCCGGAGGGCTCCCGCACCAGTCCACCGCCGCGATAGGAGGCGTAGGCGCTGTTGGCCCGCGCAAGCTCGCCGTCAAAGGGATTGGCACGCCTCCCGGGAGGCACGCCCCCTTGTTTAGGTGCCAACGCCACGAGCCCCCCTAGACCCTAAAGGCGCCTCTCTCCTCATGAGCGCTGCCGCCCCGTGCCGTCGTCGGAGCTCCTTCGCGGGCGTGGCCGCGAGCCTCAGCACGGAATCCCCGTAGGGGATGCCCCCCAAAAAGAGTCGGGCGCCGAGCGCGAGCCAGGCGCACGTTGCGCGCTCCGCGAGCCAGGCCGGTGTCAGCAGCGAGGCCGTCGCCGGGAACACCGCGGTGCCTCCGCCCCGTCTCCGACCCGCCTCCGCGAGGGCCACGGATGCTCCGGCAGCGACGCCGAGCGCCGCCCAACGCCCGCGCGCGGCCAGGATCGTGGCGAGCGGGAGCAGGGCGAAGAAGAGCCCGAACCGCAAGGGGCGGGCGAGCTCATCGTAGGCCTGACGGACGCGTTGGGAGAAGAAGTGACGCGCACTGGGCGGGTGGCGCGCCACGAACAGGTCGAGCGGTACCGCCTCCGTACCCCCCGCCGCACGCACCGTGCGGACCAGCTCCAGGTTCTCGAACATGGCGCCTCCATCGTAGCCGCCCGTGACCTGGAGCACCGAGCGCTGCACCCCTAAAGTGCCCGGCCAGTCTCCCCCAGAAAGACGATTGAGGAGCGTGCGGGCCGTGTCATAGCGAGCGTGCCAGGGCAGGGGATCGAAGTAGTTCTGCGGCCGGACGACTTGGTAGCGGCCGAGGAGGGCGACGACGCGGGCGAGGGCGTCGTACGTGTAGCGGACGTCGTCGTCGGCGATCACGACCCGCTCTTGGTTCGCAAGCCGCAGGCCGGTGAGGACACCCCCGACCTTCCCCATCGGGGTCACAAGCTCCGGGTCCACCGGGACGTGCCGGATGGAAGACCCCCCGAGCGCGGCAGCGTGCGCCTCGAAGACCTCGGGAGGCGAGCCGTCCACCACGATCACCTCCCCCACGCGAGTCGACAACAGGTGCAGGTAGGCCCACAACCCCTCCGCATCTTCCACCGTCCCGCGCCGGATAGGCATGATGTAGCTGGCCGCGATCATCGCACGCCTCCGGGCACGCGCCCGACCGAGACGACCTGGCCCTCGCAGGCGTAGAACTCGGGGTGGTCTAGCAGGTATTCCGGTGCGGCGGGGTCGCGTACGGAGCGCCAGGTCGCGAGGTCTGCCTCGGGAACCCTACGCTCCTCGGCCAGACCGGCGAGATAGGCGAACCAATCGCCGAAGAATTGCCGCTCAACCGTCCGGAGTGGCGCCCAGCGCTCGATAAGGGTCGTCCGCTGCCACACCTCCGTCAGCCCCGACCGCTCGAGCCAACGCCTCAACTCTCGCCCCCGCAACGACCCCCTGGACTCCGTGGTCACCCGTTCGGCGTGGAGGCCGGATTCGGAGAGGTGGAAGACCAGGAACGGATCGGCGGGATAAAACCGCAGCAGGTTCGTGTCGATGTCCTTCACCGCTACCAGCCCACCCGGCCGCACCACGCGGCGGAGCTCCGCTAGCACGGAGGGCAACTCCTCGTTACCGAAATGCAGCGTCGTATTGGCACACCAGACGGCGTCGAAGGCGTCGTCCGGGTACGGCAGCGTCCTCAGCGACGCCGCCCGAGCCTCTACGGGACAGGGCAGGTCCCACCCGGACAGGCGTTTCTCCACCAGGGCGACGTTATCCGAGGCCAGATCGAGCGCCGCGACGCGCCCGCTCCTTCCCACCAGCTCGGTCAGGAGGGGCAGGTAACTCCCACTGCCGCACCCCGCGTCAAGGACATGCCAGCCCGGCTCGATCCCGACCGAAGAGAGCATCGCCTCGTACTCGGGGCGGCACGCCTCGAAATGCGTGTCAAGCCAGCCAGCGTCAGTGAGCGCCTGACCAGTCGAGGATGTATGGGTACTCGGTGCATCACGTCGCCCGTTGATCCTCACCGCCGCCTCCCCCGAGCCGTAGAAATCGGTTTCCTTCGTCACAAAAGTATTCCTACCCTCGCCGAAAGCCTGTAATCCTTCCGGAGGCTGGTGATCTTGAGAGATACACGCATGGCCTCCAGGCTCCAAATCTGCCTCCTGAACCTGTTCACAAGTAACCCTAGAGCAAGGAGAAATAAGAAGATCAGATCTTCTCTTCAAGAAACCGACCGAGGCCAGACACGAACCGCTCGGGTTGCTCGACGTGAGGCGAATGCCCGCAGTCGGATATGAGTTCGAGGTATCCCTCTTGAAGACGAGAAACCGCCTCTTTCGCTTGGGAATAGGGCAGCACTCTGTCGCGCGTTCCCCACACGAGGATAGTTGGCACCTCCAGTTGCGCGAGCCGATCCAACAACACCTCGCGCTGGCCTTTTAGACCCACTTGGGCGCGAACGGTGGCCAGCTGGGCCTCCAGGAAGCCCGGTAGCCTCGCCAGCCGGTACTGCTCCTTGAGCCATTCTCGAGGCACACGCCAGGGACGCGCGAAGAGGAGTGTTGTCCTCCCCAGAGCCCTCTGAGCCGCCCCGGGAGGCCTCTTGCCCCAAGCAACCGCCAGCCTGCCGTAGCCGGGCAGGGCCAGCGAGCGAAGGGCGTAGGTGACCTCCCGCCCGAGGCCGGCGCTTGCTACCAGACCCAGGGCCGTTACGCGTTCCGGCTCGGACAACGCCAAACGTAGGCCCACCAGGCCGCCTAAAGAGTTGCCTACCACCGCAGCGCGCTCGACCTCCAAGGCGTCCAGGAACGCGGAGAGGAATTGGGTAAAGAAGGCCGGCGAGTAGTCGGCGTTGGGCTTGACACTGCCGCCGGAGCCGGGCAGGTCCAGGGCGTAGACGTGGTGGCTATGCGCCAGGTTGGGCAACACCCATTGCCAGTCGAGGGCGTTGTCGCCGACGCCGTGCAGCAGGACCAGCGGCGGGCCCATTGTGCCCGCTGTCAGGTAGCGGGCAGGCAGCCCACCAACGTCGATGTGGCGCTCTTCAAAGTTCACACGGCCGTCCTTCGTGTTTTACGATCTTCCGGAGCATTAGACCACATCCTTCAAGCATACAGAGTCGGCCGTACCGAGCCCCGTGCTCCTAATCGATCTGCTCGTAGCAGCAGGGACACAGAGATCGTTTTGCTTTTTTGCTCCAGGCTTTTTGTGACCAACTTATCGCTTTGCTCTTAGGGTGGCTAGAGCCACCAACGCCGCCCCTACTACTGCCCCTCGCTTCACCGCCGGGTGCGTGTCCAGCCAGGTGGAGAGGCTTCGCGAGAAAGACCACTTGTCGAGATCCCCCTCGATCCTGTCGTCACCCTCCACCGGCCCGAAGAGGTAGTCCGGAGCCTCCTCGGGCTTGGGTTCGTCCGTCTGCTGCCACCGGAAGCCCGCGTAAAGCATGAAGGCGTCCATGAGGCGCGGCGAGAGGCGCTGGGTCAGGAGCAGCGCCTTGCCGGCGCCCCCCACGACGAGGTCCCGGGGCGCTCTCTCCGCGGCGTACAGGAGGGCGTCGGCCACGACCTCGGGCGGGTAAAACGGGGGCAGACTCATCGGCCTGTACCCGAGCTTGGTGCGAGACTTGTCGAAGAACGGGGTGTTTATCGAGGCCGGCATAACGTTGGTCACCCCGATAGGCCACCCCTCGTGCTTAAGCTCCACGCGCAGGGACTCGAGGAAGCCCTCGACGCCGTGCTTGGAGGAGCAGTAGGCGCTCTGCAGCGGCACCGAGCGCTTGGCGAGTACTGAGGAGACGTGTATGAGCGCTCCGCGGCCCTCGCGCTTCAGGTGCGGCAGCGCGGCCATCGCCCCGTAGACCTGCCCCATGAGGTCAACCTCCACGACCCGCTTGAACTCCTCGGGGTCTATCTTGTCGAAGGGGGCGAAGAGGGAGACGGAGGCGAGGTGCGCCCAGGTGTCGAGCCTACCGTACTCCTCGGCGGCCCTGTACGCGACCGCCTTCACCTGGTCGAACTCGGCGACATCGGCCACCACCGCTACCGCCTCGCCGCCCTCGCCGCGTATCTCGTCCACCAGGGAGCGTAGCCCGGACTCGCCGCGCGCGGACACGACCACTTTCGCCCCCCTCCGCGCGAACCGAAGGGCCGCCTCGCGCCCTATGCCGCTCGAAGCTCCCACCACCACTATGACCTGCTGCTCTATGGGCTTGAGTCGCATCTTTACCGCCCCCGACAAGTTTCGATTGCTCGCAGTTCCCCTGCTTTCGGCCCCCGGCCAAGCCGGGCCGTGCTGCCTCTTCTTACCTCGTCGACGCCGCGGTCTTGCTCGTGGCGGCGGCGAGGATCTCGGCCGCACCCACGAGCGCGTGCGGCAGCCAGTAGCGTGTGCCTCTCTCAGCGAAGCCGAAGAGCCAGGGTGAAGACGCCAGCAAAGCGCCGCTTATGGCATCCAAGGCAAGGTGCGCGGGCATAGGCAGCAGCCTCACCAGGCCAAGCTCGTAGTCGGTCAGCAGACTGTAAGCGGTCGCCCCACCGCCCGCCAGCCGCAAGGTGAGCGCGGCCCGCGGGTCGTCCTTGATCCCCAGCAGCCCCGGGGCCGCGAGCAGGGCACTCCCCGTGAGGTAGTCGAGCATCCCATGCACCTGTGTTGGTATTATCCGCAGGCTCATCTACGTAGCCTCCTGCTCGAGATCAACGTTAGTGCTGCTTATACCCGAGGTGCATCGTCGGTAAGCGAGGGCCGGGGCGGGAAGATTCCCCTACCGTGCGCAACGGGTGAAAGGGTTATGCGACGGCGTGGTGCATCGGTCGTGCGCTCAACTGTTTAGTACCAGCGAGTCAGCGAGGCGGTCGGAGTATAAGCGAGCCGTTTTATGCGTGCAGCAGGAAGAAGGAACTCCGGCCAGGCAAACAACAAGCTCATCAAGCTAGCTGAGGCGGAGGTGAAACTTCCGTAAGGCGCGAGCCTTTTCGGCTCTGACAGCGTGGATGTCTATAACATCGAGAATATTTCAGAGCTCGGAGGCGGCAGCAATGGCAGCAGTAGAGGCAACAGTAGCGGCGACAAGAGGCGATATTCGGCGGTACTCGGCGAATAGTCTAAAGTGCAAAAACTCCTTGAATATCAGCGTTCAAACGATACCTACGGAGTTTTCGGAGTAGCACTTAGCGGATTAGAAGTCCGCTGCTCTGTCCTGCTGAGCTACGGGCGCTCGGGGATCCGGTCGGGGATCGGCGGGGAACCGCTTCCGGAGCGGTGTGGAGCGGGTGAGGGGAATCGAACCCCCATCACCAGCTTGGAAGGCTGGAGCTCTACCATTGAGCTACACCCGCACGCCGGCTTCTGGTCGGGGCGAGAGGATTTGAACCTCCGACCCCCTGCTCCCAAAGCAGGTGCGCTACCGGGCTGCGCCACGCCCCGTCCGAGACCCGCAGGGAGTATACCAGAGTGCGAAGGACTGCCTAGAACACGGCGGGGGTGGCGGCCTCTATCTCTTCTTCGAGGAAGCGGCTGCCTAGAGCCGCGAACTCTTCGGGGTCGGCGCTGCATATGTAGGACGAGAGGCCCTCGTCCTCGGCGTGCTTGGGGCGCCTGAGGTAGCCGCGGCGGGAGAGTATGCGTCCCACTTCGAGGGCGGTCTGCCCGGCGGAGGAGATCAGGCGTACTTCCGGGCCCAGGATCCTGTTGATGGGCGCGGAGATCAAGGGGTAGTGCGTACACCCCAAAATGACCGCGTCCACCCCCTCTTCCTTGAGCGGGGCGAGGTAGCCCCGGGCGACCTTTTCGAGCTCCGGGCCGTCCACGACGCCGCGTTCGATGAGCGGCACGAAACTGGGCGCGGCCTGCTCATAGATGTCTACGCCGGCGTCTAGGTTGTGTACCGCCCGGCGGTACGCCCCGCTGGCGACCGTGCCCTCCGTCGCCAGGACCCCTATGTGCCGGTTGCGCGTCTCCTCGACCGCCGCGCGCGCGCCCGGCTCGATCACCCCCACTATCGGGACGTCGAACGAACGCTGCGCCGCCTTGAGCGCCGCCGCCGTCGCGGTGTTGCACGCGATCACGACCAGCTTCACGTCCAGGCCGATGAGGTAGCGGATGATCTCGAAGGCGAACCACCTCACCTCAGCGAGGTCGCGCACCCCGTAGGGCACCCTGGCCGTGTCCCCGAAGTAGACGATGTGCTCGTAGGGCAACCGGTCCCGGATCTCCGAGAGCACCGTCAGGCCGCCGACCCCCGAATCGAAGACGCCTATGGGACGCGGGTCGCTCACGGGGCGGCATTATAGCCGTTCGGCGCACGTTATATGCCTCCGGCACTTACCAACCCGGTGGCAGCCTCTGGTTCAAATACGCACCACCGGTTAAGATTGGCCCCGTTCTTTGGCTAACAGAGGAGGTCGCGTGATGAAGGCGGTAGTCATAAAGGAGCAGAACGGCGAGGTAGCCGTCGAGGAGCGCGAGAGGCCCTCCCCCGGCCCGGGGCAGGTCCTGATCCGGGTCCACGCCTGCGGCGTCTGCCACAGCGACCTGGCCGTCTTGCAGGGCGCATTCCCGTTCGTCCAGTTCCCGCTCGTACCCGGCCACGAGGTCGCGGGCGTAGTCGAGGAGGTCGGCGAGGGCGTCGCGTGGCCGGAGACGGGAGCCCGCGTCGGGATGCCCTGGCTCTACTCCTCGTGCGGTCACTGCGAGCAGTGTACGCGCGGCGAGGAGGTGCTGTGCCAGGTGGCCCCGCAGGTAACCGGCGTCACCACCGACGGCGGCTACGCGGAGTTCATGCTCGCCCCCGCCGCCTACGTCGCCCCCATCCCCGACGCCCTGGACTTCGCCGACGCCGCCCCCCTCATGTGCGCCGGCCTGACCGTCTTCAACGGCCTGAGAAACGCCGGCTTCGAGCCGGGCGACAGGGTCGCCGTGATCGGGCTCGGGGGCCTGGGACACCTCGGCGTCCTCTACGCGAAGGCGATGGGCGCCCGCGTCGCCGTCCTCTCCGGCAGCCCGGACAAGGAGGACGAAGCCAAAGAGTTGGGCGCCGAGCGGTTCATCTCCGAGGAGGGCACGGCACTCTCCGAGGCGCTCCTCGATTGGGAGGGTGGGGCGAATGTCATCCTCGCCACCGCGCCCTCCACGGGGCCGATGACCGACGCCCTGCCCGGCCTCGCGCCCGACGGCACGCTCGCGGTCCTGGGGGCCGCGGCGGGCGAGATCTCAGTGAGCCCGATGGACCTGATCGGGGCGCGCCGTCACCTTATCGGCTCCCCCTCCGGCTCGCGCAAAGACATCCGTGACGCCCTCCAGTTCGCCGCTACCCACGACGTCCGTCCCCGCATCACCAAACGTCCCCTCGAAGACGCCGCCGATGTCCTCAACGAGATGCACGAGCGCCGCCTGCGCGGCCGCGTCGTCCTGACTATGGCGTAGGCGAAGCCCGGCGAAGTGGGAAACGACGAAGCCCCGACCCTGTTCGGTCGGGGCTTCTCTAGTGGAGGCGGCGGGATTCGAACCCGCGTCCGCGAACGCGCCGTCCGTGAGATTCTACGAGCGTCGCTCCCGGTTTAGCTTCGCCTACCTCGGCAGACCAGGGCGCCGCCGAGGGGCTAGCCCATTGAGTGTCCCTTACGAGCCCCGGGCCAGGACCAGTAAGGTGAGCCCACTAAGATGACACCGGTGACCGGGCCGTAGGCTGCCCGGGCCGATGGACGATCACTGTTTAAGCAGCGACCGCCAGATCATTCACGTCGTTGCCGTGTATGTTTAGGTGCCGGCGTTTAACGAGTCTCCAGCAAACTCGGCTCGTCTCACTGGACGCTGTCCGCTCACGTCGAAGCCGGAACGCCCCCGTGTACGGCACGTATTATACCACTCGCGTAAGCACGATCAAAGCTCGCGTCAGCTTCGCAGGCGCTCTTTCATGGCGCGTTCGATCTCGCGCTGGGCTGTCTTTTTGGCGATGTCGCGCCGTTTGTCGTACTGATTCTTTCGGCTGGCGACGGCGATCTCGAGCTTTATGTTGCCGTTCCTTTCGTAGAGCCTCAGGGGGATGAGCGTCTTGCCGTCCTCTTGGGACTTGCCCGTGAGACGCGCTATCTCCCGCTTGTGCAAGAGCAGCTTCCGCTCGCGGGTAGGGAGTTGCTCGCGATGGGCGGCGTTCTCGTACGGGGAGACGTGGGCGCCGAGGAGAAAGACCTCCCCGTCCCTCACCCGCGCGTAGCTCTCCTTGAGGTTCGCCCGGCCCTCCCGGATGGACTTGACCTCGGGGCCGGTCAACTGGATGCCGGCCTCGTAGGTCTCCTCTATGGTGAAGTCGTGCCGCGCCTTTCTGTTCTGCGCAAAGACCTTACCCGAACTACCGTTCCTGCTCACAATCGTTTCACCACCCTCAACTCCGCCCGCTGCATCAGCGGCAGCACGTCCATAAGCTCGACGAGCACCCGATCCCCAACCCGGTAGGAGGAGCCGATGGCGGCGTTCGAGAGAACGACCCCGTTGGGCTCCAGCTCCCACCAACCGGGGAGCTTGCTGACGTGTACCAGCCCCGTCGCCCCCGTCTCCAGCTCGACGAAGAGCCCGAAGGCGGCGGTGCTCACGACCATGCCCTCCAGGTTCTCGCCGACGCGGTCCCGCATAAGCCACATCAAGGTGTGCTGGTCGGCGGTGCGCTCGCAGATCGTGCTCCGCCACTCGCGCTCGGAGATGTGCCCGGCGGCCTCGGTCACGTCGTCCGGCGGCACATCCCCCAGAAGGGCGCGGTGGACGAGAACGTCGGAGTAGCGCCGGATCGGGGAGGTAAAGTGGGTGTAGTTCTCGAGCGCCAGCCCGTAGTGGCCTAAAGGCGCCGGCGAGTAGAACGCCCGCGGGATGGAGCGCAGGATCAGGTAGTTGACCGCATCGGACTTGGCCTTCTGGGCGATGGTGCCGAGGTTCTCCGGCGCCGGCTCGACCTGCACGCCCACGGCCGCGAGCCTCTCCGCCAGTCTCTCCATGTCCTCCGCGTCGGGCCTCTCGTGTACCCGGTACACCCCGCCGGGCTTCGCCCCCCCGCGCAACATCTTCGCCACTTCCTCGTTCGCGAGGACCATCAACTCCTCTATCAGCTCGCGCGCCGGCGTCGAGCGACGCACCCTGACCGATATAGGCACCCCCCGCTCGTCCACCTCGTACTCCGGCTCCCGCCCCCCGAGCTCCAGCTTGCCCCGTACCGCGGCCCGCGTCTTCAGCTTCCGCGACAGCTCGTACGCGGCCCTCACCAACTCGGGCCGCCGCACCTCATTCTCGCCGCGCAGAAACGCGTCGACGCCGTCGTAGGTCAGGCGGGCGTCGCTGACGGTGAGGCTGCGGTAGGCCCGGCTCTTCTTCACCTCGCCGGACGGCGCGACCTCCATCTCCACCGTAACGGTCGCCTTCTCCTCGCCCGGCCTCAGAGAGCACACGTCCTCGGAGAGCCGTGCGGGGAGCATCGGGGCCACGGTGCCCGGCAGGTAGACCGAGTTGCCGCGCCTGCGGGCCTCCTTGTCGAGAGGGCTTTCGGGACGCACGTAGTGGGTGACGTCCGCTATGTGGACCCAGAGACGGTAGCCTCCGGCTTCACTCTCCACGCGCTCTACCGAGATTGCGTCGTCGAAGTCTTTGGCGTCGGCGCCGTCGATGGTGACCGTCGCGAGCCCCCGAAGGTCCTCGCGCTCGCCCGGGGCTTCGCAGGCGACAGAGACGGCCTCTTCCTCGACCTTTTGGGAGAAGCCGCGCGAGGTGCTTATGGAGGCGAAGAGCGCCTCGTAGACGTTGCGCGGGTCGTCCGGGGGACCCAGAACCCTCGTCACCTCGCCGCGCAGGGAACGACCCTTCTCGCGGACGCGGACGAGGACTATGTCCCCGGCGTCGGCGCCTCGCCTGAGCCTGCGGGCGACCAGGACCGGGCGCCGCTCCTCGACGAACAAGGGATCCGCAACCGAGTACTTACCCCGACGAACCAGTTGGGCCGGCAGGATCACGGCGAGAGAGAAGGTGAAATCCTCGGGTCAAACACCCTCTGAGTCTACCACGAGCACCGGTAGAGCTTGCCTGCTCGCCGGCGTTTCGAGTGCCCATCGGCCCTTGCTCCTTTGCTCCCGGAGCTACGGGCCGGCGCCTCCATTGGGAGACGTTTCCGCAGCAGGCTCAAACGGGATCTGCTCTTCTTCGGCCTGCTCGAACCTCTCCTCGACTTCTCTGCGCCGCGCCTCATCCTCGACGAGGACGTCACCGAAGGGTTGCGCGACCACGGCGTACCAGCCTTCCTCCCGGTTATAGCTCGTGACGAACAGGTACCTCTTGCCGGGCTTGGACAGCGAATCGCCTTCGACGCGCACCTCGCGGCCTTCCTCTCCATCGTACCCACCGATCTGGCTCACCGTAACCGTGCCGTCGAGATCCCCCTTCACGTTCTTCAGCACCTCGACGGAGAACTGGGTCCGCGGCACGGCCTTCTCCCCCGGCCCGGAGAGCGGCGCCCCTTCGGAGCCAGCCTCTCCAACCACGCGACCGACGAAGACGTTGGTGGCGAAACCGACCAACTTTCTCGCATCCTCGGCCTCGAAGGCGTAACGGACCTCGAGGTCGGATGATCTTGCATCAGACTGTTCCGTGCCAGTCGGCTCCAGCTCCGCCGTAGACGCCGTTTTGCCCCACAGGGAGTAGTAGTCGGACCTGTCATGATCCTGCGGTTTGTTGGGGTTCCCTTCTGTTGAACTCGCAAGTGTTGAAGCTGAGCAGATCGACCCCGCTCCTCCACTGCCAGTAGCCCACCACCCCGTCCCTGCAATTCTTATAATCTCTGAACTCCAGGTCCGTGCCCGACTGTTCATTCCGGATAGAGACGCTGCCGAGACGGTTCCACTGGGAGACCCCGAACTTGCGCGCGTCGTCGTACCGCGTGTGGTCCTCGTACCGTATCTCGCGCCCGTCGACCGAGTCATACCCCAGACTGTGCGCGGACGCAGAGTCCACGCCCACCGTAACCACCAACAGCGCCGCGAAAGCGGAGAACGTCACGAGGGCGATCCACACCAAGACCCCGCCTCTTTCACGCTCTCTTTCCACCAGTCTCCTTCCCGAGGAACGGCTCATCACGCATGAGCTTCTTGTGCATCTCGAACGTGTACCTATTCTATTTATCGGCACGCCGCACGGAAAACCTTAACGCCGCAAGCGCCACACGTCGCTGCGTTGGGCGCTCCGCGCTCAGACCCTCAAGAAGCGTCGGACGGAGAAGAAGCTACCGGCGATGCCGACGAGAGCTCCTACGAAGAGGAGGACCAGCAGCACGATCAGGGCGTTGACCGCGCCCGAGGAGATGGGGAAAAAGGGGAGGTTCTCCTGCGCCCAACTCACGAAGAGCGAGTCCATCCACACCACCAGGAGCGCGGCGGGGATCGCCCCGATCAGGCCCTGCACCAGCCCTTCGAGGAGGAACGGCGTCCTGACGAAGCTGTCGGAGGCGCCGACGAGCTTCATCACCTCTATCTCCTTGCGCCGGGCGAAGATCGAGAGCCGTATGGTGTTGAAGATGAGCAGGACACTCGCCACGAAGAACAGAGCCGTCGCACCCCGGAGACCCCAGACTAGGTACCCCGTGATCTGGTTCAGCCGGTCCACGGTCTGCTGCGGGTACCGGATCTCGTCGTCCTGAAACCCCTCCGCCCTAAGCCTGTCGGCGACCGCGCTCGAGTCGCGCGAGTCGTTTAGCTGGAGCTCGATCGAGGCCGGCAGGACGTCGCTGCTGATGCTATGGGCGATGTCGGGCTGCTCCGCGAAGGTCTCCCTAAACCTCTCGAGCGCCTCTTCTTTGGAGACGTAGGCGCTCTCGTTGACCTCGGGATAGCCCTCGACCGCGGAAACGACCTCGTCTACCTTCTCCTGGCCGATGTCTTCAGGGAAGAAGGCCGTGATCGCCACGTCCTGGCCCACGTTGCGGACGATCCCCTCGACGTGAGCGTCGACGAGCAGGCCCATACCCAGAATCAGTACGCACACCGCCGTCGTCGTCACCGCCGTCACGCTCATGAGCAGGTTCAGACGCAGGTTCTTGAACGCTTCGGTCAGGAAGAATCCTAAATTGTTAGACCTCATCGGCGTAGACCCCCCTCGCCTTGTCTCGGACTACCTGCCCCGCCTCGAGCGCCACGACCCTCTTTCGCATCACGTCGACCATCTCCTTGTCGTGGGTCGCAACGAGGACCGTGGTGCCGATGCGGTTGATCCTGTGCAAGAGCTGCATGATGCCCACGCTAGTATCCGGGTCGAGGTTTCCGGTGGGCTCGTCGGCGATTAGTATCGGCGGCTGGGAGACGAAGGCGCGGGCGATGGAGACCCGCTGCTGCTCGCCGCCGGAGAGCTGGTCAGGATATGCGCCCACCTTCTCCCTCAAGCCGACGAGCTCCAGGATCTGGGGCACCTTCGTGCGGATGGCCCGCCGCTTCTGGCCCGTGACCTCCATCGCGTAGGCGACGTTCTCGGCGGTGGTCTTGTTGGGTAGGAGCTTGAAGTCCTGAAAGACACAGCCTATATCCCGGCGGTGCTTGGGCACGTACCGGCGCGGGATGGCCGAGAGCTTCACGCCGTTGACGCTTATGGTCCCGCGGGTAGGCTCCATCTCCTTGAGGATCAGGCGCATCATGGTTGACTTGCCGGAGCCGCTGGCCCCGACGAGGAAGACGAACTCCCCGGACTCGACGCCGAGGTTCACGTTCTTGAGGGCCACGGCGTCCCTGCCGTAGACCTTGGTTACGTTATCGAAGTAGATCAAACCGGACTCTCCGTGTACAGCGGACAGAAGGGGTTGCCCGCCGCAACCACGAGGGATTACCGCCAACACACCGGCCACGACGTTCCCCCTCCGGAACCTCCCAGCCGGTGCCAAAGATACCAAAGGGCGTGCGTCCTGGCAACCGGCAACCTCCTGCCGGCCTCCCGGCGGTTCATCCAACGGGCAGATTCCTCGCCTCGCCGGTGAGCACGAGGCGGTCTTCATGGGTCTCGGCCCCCGAGATCTCCCCCTCGAACGGCAGCTCGATGGGGTACACGAAGTCCACCCCCTCCAGCAGCTCCCGCGTCAACCGCTCCGGGAGGGGCTCCCCGAGCACCTCCAACCGGCTCGCCTCGAAACTTAACTCACCACCGTCCCGGAGAACGACCTCCCCCTCCACGCCGACCGGAACACGCGCCCCCAAAGCCTCGACCTCGAACCCGACGACGATGTACCCCTCCTCGAGCCGGACGCCGCTCACCGGCGCCGCCAGGGTATCGGAAAAATTAGCGAGCCTGGCGACCTCTTCTTCGGATAGCTCCACTCGGAGCGCCCCGGAGAGCGGCCTCTCGCTCTCGATATTTCCGCTCGTCACGCTACCGGGCACGTCGAGGTCGAAGGGCTCGAGGTCGACCATCACCTCGTCGGGACGCACACCGTCGAGATCGGGGTTCGTGAAGGTTACCTCCCCCTCCTCGAACTTTCCCAGGAGCACGCTCGGCGCCGGGTCGCTCACCAGGTTCACCTCCGGCGCCTCGGCCAGCCCGAGCCCATCCCGGAGGTTTCGCGCGACGAGGCCCTCTAGGAGGAGCGGAACGAAGGTGTAGGTGCCGATCACGACGACGGCGCACAGGAGTAGCACCGCGGCGAGGAGGGCAAGCAGGGCTCTATACAGCGGCGCGGCTTTTTAGGTAGGCGTAGATGAAGGCGTCGATGTCGCCGTCGAGGAAGCGGTCCACGTCGCTGGTCTCTTCGCCGGTGCGCAGGTCCTTGACCATCTTGTAGGGGTGGAGGACGTAGGAGCGGATCTGGGACCCGAAGCCGACGTCCGCCTTCTCGCCGCTCTGGGACGCTATCTCCTGCTCCCGCTTCTCCTGCTCCCGCTCGAAGAGGCGCGCCCTCAAGACCCGCATCGCCACCTCGCGGTTCTGGTGCTGGCTGCGCTCGTTCTGGCACTGCGCGACGATGCCCGTGGGCAGATGCGTGATGCGGACCGCCGAGTCGGTCTTGTTGACGTGCTGCCCGCCGGCCCCCGACGCCCGGTACGTGTCTATCTTCAGGTCCTTCTCGTCTATATCCACCTCGACCGCTTCGTCTACGACCGGCGCGACCGCGACCGACGCGAAGCTCGTGTGCCTGCGGCTGCTGGCATCGAACGGGCTGATCCGGACCAGGCGATGCACCCCTCGCTCGGCCGAGAGGAGCCCGAAGGCGTGCTCGCCCGCGATGCTGTAGGTGGCGCTCTTTATCCCGGCCTCCTCGCCCAACGTGTACTCGATGACCTCCAGAGAGTACCCGCGCCGCTCGGCCCACCTCCGGTACATCCGGGCGAGCATCTCCGCCCAGTCCTGCGCCTCGACCCCGCCGGCCCCGGAGTTGATCGTCAGGATCGCCGCCCCCTCGTCGTACTCCCCGGAGAAGAGCCTCGCGACCTCCTGCTCCTCCAGCGCCCTCTCCACCCGCCCGAGCTCCTCCGCGACCTCCCCGAGTAGCTCCTCGTCACCCTCCGAGAGCTCCAGAATCTCCTCGGCGTCCAGAAGACGCGCCCGCAGACCGTCGAGCATCCTCACCCGGCCCTCGACGCGCGAGAACTCGGAGGAGACCTGTCTGGCCTCCTCCTGGTCGTCCCAGAAGCCGGGATGGCTCATCTCTTCGCCCAAAGCCGCGGAGGAGCGCCGCAGGCCCTCCACGTCGAAGAAGCCCTCGAGCTCCGCGAGGCGTTCCTCCAGCTCCGACGCTTTCTCTTTGAGCTCGGTCACTAGCTCCCGCCGCCACCGCCATCGACGGAACCGCCACCGTCAACCGAACCGCCATCGCCCATCGATGGGTCGGCGTCGTCGAGATCTGGGGGCATCGCCGTCGCCGCGCTCATGCCCCCCGTCGCCGCCGCCGTCGTAGCGCTGGCGCGGGCCGCCGCGGCGGTGGCCGCGGGGTTGGGGTTCTCGGCCATCATGCGCTGGTGCTCGGGGGTCTTTAACATCCCGCACCTCTTGTACTTCTTGCCCGAGCCGCAGGGGCACGGGTCGTTGCGGCCTATCTTGCCTTCGACCCTGCGCGGGCTCTTCGGGGTCGGGTTGGGTTCGTCTCCGCCGCCGCTGTAGGAGAGCTGCTGAACCTCCGGTTCCTCGCGCAGCTTGACGTTCTCTATGCGGTAGATGTAGGTAACGTAGTCCTCCCTGAGGCCACGCTCCATCTCCTGGAACATGTCGAAGCCCTCGCGCTTGTACTCGACCAGCGGGTCGCGCTGGGAGAGCCCTCGCCAGCCGATGCCCTCGCGCAGGCCCTCCATGTCGTAGAGGTGCTCCCGCCAGCGGGAGTCCACGATCGAGAGCATCGTCCGCCGCTCGGCCTCCTCGAAGGCGTCGAGGCCGTCGGCGCGCGAGTAGCCACGTTTCTTGATCTCCTCCGTCCGCTCCTCCCACTCGGCCTTGCGCTCCTCCAGGCGCTCTCTGGCATCCTCGAGGACCATCTCCATGACCTCCTCGCTCGAGAGGTTCTCGACGTCGAGGCTCTGGAAATCTATCCGGGTCGGGTAGAAGCGGTTGACCTCGGCGGAGAGCGTCTCCATGTCCCAGTTCTCCGGGTAGACGTTCTCGGAGATGTGCAAGCCGACCACCTCCGAGAGGACCTCCTCGACGTACTCCCAGGTGTCCACCTTCCCACCCATGAGAATGTCGCGCCTTATGGAGTAGATGATCTCGCGCTGCTTGTTCAGAACGTCGTCGTACTCCAGGATCCTCTTCCGGATCTGGAAATTTTGGCTCTCGACCTGCTCCTGGGCGCGCCGAACCGATCCGGAGACCATACCCGCCTCGATCGGCACGTCCTCCTCCAGCCCGATCCGCTCGATCACGTTCTGCATCCGTTGCCCGCCAAAGCGCCGCAGCAAGTCGTCCTCGAACGAGAGGTAGAACCTCGACTCGCCCGGGTCGCCCTGGCGCCCCGAACGCCCGCGCAGCTGGTTGTCGATGCGCCGCGACTCGTGCCGCTCGGTGCCGAGAACGTAGAGCCCCCCGACCTCCGGGACCCCCACACCGAGCTTGATGTCCGTCCCGCGGCCGGCCATGTTCGTCGCGATCGTGACGGAGCCCCGCTCGCCGGCGTGGGCGATGATCTCCGCCTCCCGCTCGTGCTGCTTGGCGTTCAGGACTTCGTGCTTGATCCCACACCGCTTGAGAAGAGCCGAGAGGAGCTCCGAGACCTCGACCGAGACCGTGCCAACGAGGACCGGCTGGCCCTCCTTGTGGCGCTCGGCGATGTCTTCCACGACGGCGTCGTGCTTGGCCTTCGTGCTCTTGTAGACCAGGTCGTCCTTGTCTTCCCGGATCATATCCATATGAGTCGGTATGGACACGACCGCCATCTTGTAGATATGCATGAACTCGTCGGCCTCAGTCGCGGCCGTACCGGTCATGCCCGCGAGCTTGTCGTACTGCCTGAAGTAGTTCTGTATGGTGATCGTGGCGACCGTCTGGTTCTCCTCCTCGATCGCCACCCCTTCTTTGGCCTCTATGGCCTGATGGAGGCCCTCCGAGTACCGGCGCCCCTCGAGCACGCGCCCCGTGAACTCGTCCACGATAAAGACCCGCTCGTCCCGCACGATGTACTCGTTGTCCTTGTGGAACAGGGTGTGGGCTTTCAGCGCCTGGTTCAGGTGATTGACGAGGTTCATGTTCACGTCGTCGTAGAGGTTCTCCACCCCGAGGAACTTCTCGACCTTTTCTACCCCGGCCTCGGTCGGGGCGACCTGGCGCTTCTTCTCGTCCACCTCGTAGTCTTCGCCCTCCTTGAGGCGCGGCGTGATCTTGGCGAAGCGGTAATAGGTGTCGGCGGCGGCCTCGGGCAGGCCGGAGATTATGAGGGGGGTGCGGGCCTCGTCGATGAGGATCGAGTCGACCTCGTCGACGATGGCGTAGTTTGGCTCCCTCTGGACGAGGTTTTCGACGGAGGTGGCGATGTTGTCGCGCAGGTAGTCGAAGCCGAACTGGGTGTTGGTGCCGTAGGTAATGTCGGCCGCGTAGGCGACTTTTCGCTCGTCGAAGCCGTGGCCGTCCTGTATGAGGCCCACCGTGAGGCCGAGGAACTCGTAGATCTCACCCATCCACTGCGCGTCGCGCCTCGCCAGGTAATCGTTGACGGTGACGACGTGGACGCCCTTGCCGGAGAGGGCGTTGAGATAAACCGGCATGGTGGCGGCGAGGGTCTTTCCTTCGCCGGTCTTCATCTCGGGGATCTTGCCCTCGTGCAGCACGATGCCGCCCATGACCTGCACGTCGAAGGGCCGCATGCCCAGAGTACGCCTGGATGTCTCCCGCACGACCGCGAAGGCCTCGTGCAGTATGCCGTCGAGCGTCTCCCCGCCGTCGAGCCTCTCCCGAAACTCATCGGTCTTCGCCCGCAACTCCTCGTCGGAGAGCTTCTCTATCTCAGGCTCCAAGGCCGTCACGGCCTCGACGCCCTTCTGGAGCGCCTTTACCTTCCGGCCCTCGCCCATGCGTAAGATTCTGGTTAGTAGATTAGCCAAAACTTTATTCCTCGCTCGGGCATCCGACCGGGTGCGCCGGTCTCCCTCGCCCGTCCGCTTGCTACCTCGCGGGCTCTATTAGCCCGTAATTTCCGTCACGGCGCCGGTATACCACATTTATCTCGCCCGTATCCGCGCTGGTGAAGACGAAGAAGGCGTGGTCGAGGAGCTCCATCTGGAGCGCCGCCTCCTCGGGGCTCATCGGCTTCATCTGGAACTGCTTGGTCCGCACGATGCGCGCCTCTATCTCCTCCGCCTCTTCCTCGGCGAACTGGACGGGCTGCGGGGTCTCCTCCTGGGCGTGCCGTTCTCTCTGGCCGTGCCAGCGGTCGATCTGGCGCCCCCGGTAGCGCCGGACCTGCCGCTCGAGCTTGTCCACCATCATGTCGATGGAGGCGTACATGTCCGCCGAGGCCACCCTGGCCTTGAGGACCGTGCCGTTGATAAAGAAGGTCGTGTCGGCCACCTCGGGCTCGGGATTCGAGGAGTTTCGCTCGTGGATCAACTCCACCTCCGCCCGCGAGACGCTGCGCCCGTCGTCGAAGAACCTGGCGATCCGCTCGACCTTCTCCGTCGCATACCGCTCCAGCGCCTCCGTCACCGAGATGTTCCGTCCCTTGACCGCCACGTCCATCTGGCCTCCTTCGTCGGCGGTTGTTAGTTGTCAGTTATCAGTTTTGGTTCTGGTACATCGCCAAGCCCGTCAACCAACTCGTCTTCCCGAGCCGCTTCTTTGACCGAACCGCCGTTGCGCTATCCACTGCCTACTGACAACTAACAAGTCCTGCACAGTGTCAGGGCGTGGATCCCGCCCGCGCCCGCTTTTCTGAGCACCCCGGCGCACTCGCTCAAGGTGGCGCCCGTCGTGAAGACGTCGTCGACGAGCAGGATCCTGCCGGCCACGGGTCCCCGCGACGCGTAGGCACCCGCGACGTTCGCCCGGCGAGCGCCGGCGGAGAGTTCGACTTGATCCCTGGTCCTACGCACGACCTTCAGTTTATCCAAAACGGGCGCGTTTATCCTCCGCGCGACCCCTTTGGCCATGAGCTCCGCCTGATTGAAACCCCGCCTCGCGAGCCGCGAGCGGTGCAGCGGCACCGGCACCACGGCATCGAAACGGCCACCATCGAGAGCGCCCGCCATGAGCGGCGCCATCACCTTCTCCACGATGCGAAGATAGCCCTTGTACTTGAGGGAGTGCACGAGCTCCTGCCCCACCCCCTCGTACCGCAAAGGAGCCCGCGCGTACTCGAACCCGAAGTCCCGGGTCGAACACTCGCCGCACCCATAGACTTCGAACGCCGTCGGCGCCCCGCACCTACCGCAGAAGGGAAGCCCCACGAGGGGCAGAGCCTCAAAGCATGCCCCGCACAGAACGTCGCTCGCCCGCCGGTCGCAGCCCACACACCGCTGCGGGTAGAAGAGGTTGGAGAGGACGTCGAGGTAGTTGTTGGTCATTAGTTAATAGTTTTTAGTTTTCAGTCGTCAGTTTTTGGCTGTTGGCTGTTCGAAGCAGTTGGGCGAAGACTGTGAGCATGCGCTTTACCTCGATTATCTCTCCGGTGAGGCGTTCGTGCTCGTCGCCGTGCAGCAGCTTCAGGCCGTAGGCGAGTAGAAGATGGTACTTGAGTTCGCTGGCGGAGCCCATGGCTATACGAATGAACCGGGCAAATTCGGCGTTGCCGCCCCTGCCGCAGGCCTCGACTATATTCGCGGGGACAGAAGAGGCGGCACGGCGTATCTGGCTCGTGAACCCATACAGTTCCTCCTTAGGAAACGTCGCGCCGTAGACCTCCAAAGTCAGGTCGTGACTCTTCCGCCACACCTTCAGCTTCCGGAAGTCCTGCACCCCTGAACGCCATCCTCAACTAAAAACTCATAACTATTAATCAAAAACTCATGCTTCTCGGCGGCAATACGACGCCTGGGTTTATGCGGACGCCCTGGTCGAGGACGTTGCCTTCGCCGATCACGCACCCGGCGCCGAGTACCGAGAGGCCGCGGACGATGGCTTCCTGGCCGATCCGGGCGCCCGGGCCGATGATCGAACCACGCACCACCGCGCCCGCCTCGACCTCGGCCCCGTCGAAGAGGATGCTCCCTTCGACCACCGCTCCGTCCCCGATCTTGCAGTCCCGCCCGAGCGAGGAGCGACTTCCCACGGTAGCCCGGTTCTCCAACACGCACCCGCCGGCCACCGAGACCGGCGGCAGGATCTTCACGCCCTTGCCCAACACCGCCGAGGGATCGACGTGGAGGTAGTCGAAGTTTTTGTGTGCGCCGACGGCGCCGGAGAGGACATCGTGGGAGGCGGCGAGGTAGCTCCTCGGCATGCCTATGTCCCTCCAGTAAGAGCTCGAGACGTGAGCCCGCAGACGCCGCTCGGCCTGGAGGTAAGGGAAGATCTCACGCTCTATGGAGACCTCACGGCCCGCGGGGATCATGTCCAGAACCTCGGGCTCGAGCACGTAGATACCGGCGTTGACCAGGTTCGTCGACACATCGTCGGCGGCGGGCTTCTCGAGGAAGCGATGCACCAGCATCTCGTGGTCCACCTCGACGAGACCGTAGGCCGTCGGGTCCTCGACGCTTATCAGCACGATCGTCGCCAGGGCATCCGACTCTTTGTGCTTCGCGATCGCCACCCGCAGGTCCATCCCCGAGAGGACGTCCCCGTTCACGACCACGAAAGGCCCGCCGTCGAGGTACCCCTCGGCGTTCTTGATTCCGCCCGCCGTGCCCAGGGCGCGGTCCTCGACGGCGTAGTCTATCGAGAACCCGTTTAGGTCCTTCCGGTCGAAGTACTCCTGTATAGGGTCCGGCAGGTAGCCCAAAGAGAGCACCGCCCCCTCGAGCTCACCCGCCCTCAAGAAGTCCACCAAGTAGCCCATGAACGGCTGGTTCCTCAAGGGCACCATCGCCTTGGGAACGTCGTAAGTTATAGGCCGCAGCCTGCTTCCCTGTCCCCCCACCAAAACGACTGCCTTCATAGCAGCGGAAAGATTACACCAAGTTTCGGCCCCAGGCTAGAGTATCGAGGGCAGTACAAAACTCTTAACAATTCTCTTAATATCTCGCGCAGCGGATACGGAGACGCGCGTAGAGCCAGAGGTCTCCTACAGCAACCCCGAGGCTCCCGCCAGCGCCGCAAGCGGGCCGACGAAGAAGGCGAAGAGGGTCGTGGCGAGAGCCAGGGTGTAGACGGAGAACTTGAGAGCTCCGGCACCCTTCGGCTCCTCGGCGCCCTTCACCGGCTCCTCGAAGGCCATGTTGCGGAGGATGCCGAAGTAGTACGGTACCGAGAGGACGCTGTTCACGACGAGCACGCCGACGGTCACGTAGACCAGGACCGACCCGGACTCCACCCCGGCCAGGATCACCCACAGCTTGCCCCAGAACCCGCTCAACGGCGGGATGCCGACCAGCGCGGCCATAAAGATAGCCATGCTCAAAGCCACGCCCGGCCTCGTCCTGAAGAGACCGTTGTAGCTCTTCGCCTCCTCGCCGACGAGATCTATCACGAAGAAGGCCCCGAGGTTCATCACCGCGTAGGCGGCCGAGTAGATCAGGACGGCCTGCACCCCCCTCTCCACCCCCGCCCCCTGCAGGGCCGCGAACGCCGCGAGGATGTACCCCGAGTGCGCCACCGAGCTGTACGCCAGCATCCTGCGCACGTTGCGCTGCCTCAAAGCGAACAGGTTGCCGACGAACATCGTCACGATGGCGAGGACAGCCGCCACGGCCGTCCACGAAGGCGCGGCCTCGGGCATGCCTTCGAGGAAGATGCGCAGCAGCACCGCGAAGGTCGCCGCCTTCGGGGCCACGGAGAGGAACGCCGCCGCGCTCGTGGGGGCGCCCTGGTAGGCGTCCGGCGTCCAGAAGTGGAACGGCGCCGCCGAGACCTTGAAGGCGAAGCCCGAGACCAGCAGTACGAGGCCCAGGAGGGCTACGGGCGAGGAAGCGAGATCCCCGGTAAAGGCGAGCGATATTTGGGCGAAGTTCGCCGATCCGGCGGCGCCGTAGATCAGGACGATCCCATAGAGCAGGATGGAGGCGGCGATCATGCCGGTAAGCAGGTACTTCATCCCGCCCTCGGCGCTCTCGCGGCGCGACCGGTCGAAAGCCACCAAAGCGTAAGACGGTATGGTAGCGAGCTCTATCGCGACGAAGACGCCGAAGAGGTCGCGCATCGAAACCAGGAGCATCGCGCCCACGGCGACCGAGAGTATAAGAGTCAGGTACTCCGGCGCGTCGCCGGTCTCCCCCGACCAGCGGGCCGCGGCCAGGACCGTAAAGAACGCGGACAGCGCCACGATCAGCTTGAAGTACAGCGCGAAGTCGTCGACGACGTACCCGTCGCCAAAGAAGCTCCCCTCGAACCTCACGGCGAGGAGTACGACCGTGACCACAAAGGTCGCCAGAGCGCCGAAAGCGGCCAGACCCGTCGTCAGCCCGATGGCGCGGGGGTTGAAGACCCCGACCATGAGCACCAGCATCGAGAACAGGAACGCCACGATCTCGGGTAGGAGCCCAACGAAGGTCTGCGCCGTAACCACTACTAGCTACCTCCTACCGCGGCCAGGACGAGGTCCACGGCCGGACGCTGAACGTTTGTGAGCAGGCTGGGGAAGATGCCCAGGACCACGAGCAGAGCGGCGAGCGGCACTATAGCCGCCATCTCGACCGGCCCCGCGTCCCCGGCCTCCACGAGCGCCGGCCGCTCCGTGGGACCGAAGATCACGCGCCGCAACATGTTCAAGAGATACATCGCCCCGAGCACGATGCCCGCAGCCGCCAGCACCCCCAGCACCGGGAAGGCATCGTATCCGCCCATGATGGTCATGAACTCCGAGATAAAGACCGCGAGCCCCGGCACCCCCATCGCCGCGAAGGCCCCCAGAGCCAGGAGACCGCCGGCCCACGGCATACGGTCGGCCAGCCCGCCGAGCTCGCCGATGCGGCGCGTCCCGGCGCGGCTCGCGATGACCCCGACGAGGATGAACAGGAGCGCCGAATAGAGACCGTGGGTGACCTGCTGCATCACGGCGCCGTTGATCCCGACCGCGTTGCCGGAGGCTATCCCGAGCAGGATGAAGCCGAGAGTGCCGATCGAGGAGTAGGCGACGAGCGCCTTCAAGTCCGGCTGCATGAACGCGACGAACGCGCCGTAGATGATGTTCACCACGCCGAAGGCCGCCAGGTAGGGCAAGAACGGCTCGGCGCCCTGGGGCAGGAGCGGTATCGCTATCTTAATCAGGCCGTACGTCCCGAGCTTCGGCAGGATACCCGAGAGCACCACGTTCGTCGAGATCGGGCTGGAGATGTACACGTCGAGGAGCCAGCTGTGGAACGGCACCGCCGGTACCTTTATGAGAAGCCCGAATAGTATCGGCGCGGCGACGGCTATCTGCGCCGCCCGCGAGAGCCCGCTGCCCCCATTCAACTCCTCGATCGAGAAGTTCGGTCCCGAGAGTATCCCCAAGGCCAGAAAGCCCGCGAGCATCACCGTGCTCCCGAAGAAGGTGTAGATAAAGAACTTTATCGCCGCCGGTCGCCGGTTCTCGTCGCCCCAGATACCTACGAGCAGGTACATCGGGATCAGCGTGACCTCGAAGAAGACGTAGAACAGGATCAAATCCTGCGCCGCGAACACCCCGAGCATCCCGAGCTCCGCGACGAAGAGTATCGCGTAGTACTGCCGTAAGTTCTCACGCACGTCCCACGAGGCGACCACGGCGATGAGCGTCAGCAGCGCCGAGAGGAAGAACATCCCGAACCCCAGCCCGTCGAGCCCGACCCGGTACCCGATGCCCAGGGAAGGGACCCAGTCGAAGCCCTGTGTCAGCAGCGCGTTACCCAGGTCGCCGCCGTGCGCGAAGTAGACGTAGAGGACGAGTAACAGCGGTACCCCCGCGACCCCCAGAGCGGTGTAGCGGGTAGTCCTCTCGTCGGCGGTCCTCATGAGGAGCATGAGGAATACGCCGACCAGCGGGAAGAAGATGGTTATGGTGGTGATCATAGGCGCGCCCCCAGAGCCACGGCGGCCAGCGCGACGACCGCGATCACCGCGACCGTCAAAAAGGCGTACTGGGCGCCCACGATCACCCCGAGGAGCAGGACGCTGACCAGGATGAACAGGGCGTAGTTCTGCGCCCCGCCGCCCTGCAACGGCCTGAGCCTCTCCCCGAGGCCCCCGGCGCCCCGGCCGACGCCCGTAACGAACCTGCCCAGAGCGCGCCGGTCGAACTCCCTGGTTACGCGGCCTATCGCCATAGCGGGCCGCACGAAGACCCGGTCGTAGAGCGCATCGAAGTACCAGCCCTTATCCAGAAAGGTGTAGACAGGCGAGAACCTCCTCGCGAGCGCGGCCGCCCGCTCGGGCTTGGGCACGTAGAGCACGTAGGCGAGCAGGATCCCGGCGCCCCCCATGGCCACGGAGAGGGCGGCCATAACGGCGCTGAACTCCTCCGGCTCCAGGGCGAGCGTCTCGACGGCGAACTCGCTCGGCGTCACGAGCTCCGCGAAGTAGTTGCTCAACGGGGTACCGATGAGGCCGCTAACCACGGCGAGAAGGGCCAGTATCACCATTGGGCCCGTCATGATCCCCGGTGATTCCACCGCCTCCCGCGCCGCCTCGCTCCTGGGCTCGCCCATGAACGCCACAAAGATCGCCCGGAAGATGTAGAACGCCGTCAGGAACACCGTGAGCAGCGCCATCCCGAACAAGACGTAGAAGTGCTCCGCGAACGCCGAGGCCACGATGGCGTCCTTCGACCAGAACCCCGAGAGCGGAAAGATCCCCGCGAGCGAGAGGCCCCCGATCACCATCGTCCAGAACGTCACGGGCATCCTGCGCCGCAACCCACCCATATCGAAGATGTTGTAGCTGTTCATCGCGTAGATGATGCTACCGGCGCCCAAAAACAGGAGCGCCTTGAAGAAGGCATGGTTGTAGAGATGGAAGATCCCGGCCGAAAACGAACCGATCCCCAGAGCCAGCATCATGTACCCCAATTGCGAGACCGTCGAGTAAGCGATGACCCGTTTCATATCCTTCTTGGTCAGCGCCATCGTCGCCGCCATGAGCGCCGTGAACCCGCCGATGTACGCGACCACGAGCATCGCGGTCGGGCTCTGCACGAAGATGTCGTAGGTGCGTGCCACGAGGTACACGCCCGCCGCGACCATCGTCGCCGCGTGGATCAGGGCGGAGACGGGCGTCGGGCCCTCCATCGCATCCGGGAGCCAGACGTGCAACGGGAACTGGGCGCTCTTGCCGATAGCCCCGACGAAGACCAGCACCACCGCCGCCGTCAGCACCGAGCCGCCGATAAATCCGGCCTGCGCCGCCTGCGTGATCCCCTCGTAAGAGGTCGTCCCCGTCGCCCGCCAGAACATGATGATCCCGACAAACAGCGCTGCATCCCCAACGCGCGTCACGATAAAAGCCTTCTGGGCCGCTTTGGCGGCGGAGGGCTTCTCGAACCAGTGCCCGATCAAGAGGTACGAGCACAGGCCGACGAGCTCCCAGAAGATGTACAGCTCGATGAAGTTCGGCGCCACGACGAGGCCGAGCATCGAGGCGGTAAAGAGGTTGAGGACCGCGTAGTACCAGGCGAAGCGCTTGTCGTCCTGCATAAACGCCCCGGAGTAGAGCTGGATCATTAAGCTCACGAAGCAAACCACGACGAGCATCACCGCCGCGAGGCCGTCGATGTAGATCCCCATCTGGAAAGAGCCGCCCGCGCCGAAGTCTATCCAGTTGACCGCGAACTCTATCGGCATCGCCCGTCGCCGATCGTCCGGCGACGAAGAACAGCGCGAAGCCGGAGAAGACCAGCGAGGTCGCTACCCCGAAGATGGCGACGAACTGGGCGCCCTCCTTGATGTAGCGTCCGAAGAGCGCCAGGACCAGGAAGACCAGCGCCGGGAGGCCCGGGATGGCCGTGATGATAAGTTGCTGTCCTACCGTCTGGCTCATCTCCCTACCCCTTCATGAGGTTTACTTCGTCCACGTTCACCGTCCTGCGCGTGCGATACACCGCAAGGGCTATCGCCAGCCCGACCGCGACCTCCGCGGCGGCCACGGCGATCACCAGCACCGCGTAGCCCACCCCCGCCCCGCCAGCGGCTGGCAGATAGTCCGCGAACGCCACGAGCGAGAGGTTGACGGCGTTGATCATCAGCTCGATGCACATAAAGACCACCACGGCGTTGCGGCGCATAAGCGCCCCCAGGCCCCGATGGCGAACATTATCGCGCCGACGATGAGGTATGCCTCAAGCGGTATGGTCGAGTTCAGCGTCTCCAGAAACTGCTGCGCCTTGCGGCGGCATTACCTCCTCCACTCCCCGATCGACGCCCTCGCCGGTCTTGCGGCGGCTGACCACGATCGCCGCGATGACCGCGACCAGGAGCAGTATCGAGATAACCTCGAAGAACAGCGCGAAGATCGGTGGCGCCCCACCCACACCGAGCAGTATCTCGCCCAAAGGCCCAGGGCCCTGCGGACCGTTCCCCGGCTGCGTCCCGGTCAGTCCTGAACGCTCATGACGTACGAGAGGAACGCCCCGACCCCGATGGTGACGACCAGCCCCGACCAGATCTGCCGGTTCATGATTCGTCCGGAAGCGCCGCACCTGCTGTCTCTGAGTGAACATGATGCCGAACAGGATCACCACCGTTACCGCCCCGACGTAGATTAGCACCTGAAACGCCGCCAAAGCCGGGGCGTTGAGCATCACGAAGAAGCCCGCCACCCCGAGGAAAGACCCCGACATGAACAGGGCCGAATGCACCACGTTCCGGCTCAAGACCACACCCAGAGAGCAGACCAGGATCATCGACGCCAGAAAGACGAACGCAACGATCAAGCCGCTTCGTCCTCTCCGGTCCTGGGACGCTCTACGGTCTTTGGGGCTTTTTTGCCTTGGGCTTTTCTTCTTTTTGACCGCGGGCTTCGGGTCCACCGTCGGGTCCACGGGCCGCTCGCCGAACTGCCTCGCGAGCTCCAGGCGGTTGTAGGCCTGGGCCTCGAACTCCTCGGTGTGGTAGATGCAGTTGACCGGGCAGACTTCGACGCAGAGCGAGCAGTACATGCAGCGCGAGTCATCTATGACGAAGCCGACCGCGTAGGGCTTGGCCTTGCCCGAGCCGTCGGCGTCGCGCTTCTCCTGTTCGATGGAGATGCAGTGGTCCGGACAGATGCGCATGCACTGCAGGCAGGCGATGCAACGGTCCATGTCCACGGTGAGCAACCCGCGGCTCCGCTCGGGAAGGTCGCGCTTGTACTCGGGATATGCGCGCGTGATCTTCTTTCCGAAGAGGTGCTTGAGGGTGATCCCCATCCCCTTCAAAATTCCCTGTCCTAACTGGGGCATGTTACGAATCCTTCCTTAAGACACCGAAGGGAGCACCAGCATCGCACCCGCAACCACGAACAGCCAGACAAGGCAAGCCGGCACGAGTATCTTCCACCCGAGGTCCATGACTGGTCCATCCTCAGGCGGGCACGCTCCACCTTATCCACTGAAGGTGAACGTGATGAGCGCCGTCTTGAGGCCGAACCAGATCCAGTTGAAGGCACCGAGATCCAGGAAGTCGAGCGGCGGCTGCCAGCCGCCCAGAAAGAGCGTCACGGTGATCGCCGAGATCAGGCCCATCGAGGCGAACTCGGAGGCCTGGATCAAACCCCACGTCATCCCCGAGTACTCGACCATGAAGCCGCCGACGATCTCGCTCTCGCCCTCCGGCAGGTCGAAAGGCACCCTCCTCGCCTCCGCCAACCCCCGCGATGTAGAACACGATGAACATCGGCAATTGCGGCAGGAAGTACCAGTGCCAGAACCCACCGCCTGGGCATTTACGACGTCCACCAGAGAGAGGCTCCCGGCGAGCATGATGACCCCGAGCAGGCTCAGGATCAGCGGCACCTCGTAGAGATCATCTGCGCGGCCCCCCTCATCGAGCACCCAGCAGCGAGAAGGTGGACCGGCTCCCGTAGCCGGCCATGATAACCCCCAGGGCCCCGATGGAGGTCATGGCGATAAAGAACACGACCGCGATGTTCAGATCCGCGACCACCGCGTTGGGCGCGAACGGCATGACGAGCCAGACGGCCGCCGCCGGTATAAACATGGCGATAGGCGCAGCCAGGAAGATCCAGAGGTCCGCCCTGTTGGGCGAGACGTTCTCCTTGGTGAACAGCTTGAACACGTCCGCCGCCGGCTGCAACAGCCCCCGCGGCCCCACCCGGTTCGGTCCGTAGCGCAGTTGTATGTAGGCCGACACCTTGCGCTCGGCCATCGTAAAGATGCCGGCGAGGTTCAGCACCAGAAACAGTATGACGCCCCGAAAGGAGACGATAGAAAGCGCCAGGTTTCGTAGTTCAGGTATTCGACGACCGTCTGACCATTACTTGTCCCACGCCCCTGAGACGGGGTCTATGAGGCCCATGATCGGCATGATGTCCGGCAGGTAGTGGCCCGGCACGATCTCCTGCAAGAGCTGCATGTTGACCGTGCACGGCGTCCGGTAATGCACCCTGTACGGCGTGTCGGAGCCGTCGGAGACGACGTGCACGGCGTACTCGCCGCGCGCGGACTCGACCCGGCCGATGCCGTCGCCCTCGGCCGGCCGGATGCGGCGGCCCGTGTCCGCCATCACCTCACCCTCGGGCAGGTTCTCGAGGATCTGCTTGATCATCCGGATGCTCTGGCGGACCTCGCCGATCCTGACCCGGTAAGAGGCCTCGACGTCCCCGGCCTCGTCGGTGACCACGTCGAAGTCGAGGTTCTTGTACCAGCCGTAGGGGTAGTGCTTGCGCACGTCGAACTCGACCCGGTGCATCTCAGCGGCACGCCGGTGAGGCCCATCTCGATGGCCTTCTCCGGCGTCATCTTGCCGACGCCCCTCGTGCGGGCGATAAAGATCTCGTTCCCTCGATCAAATCTACGAAGTCGGGCTGCAACCGTCTCTCGAGGCCCTCTATATAATTCCACATCTGCTCCGGGATGTCCTCCGGCAGGTCAGCCTTCACCCCACCGAGGCGGATGTAGTGGAACATCATTCGCGCGCCGGTGACGGCCTCCATGATCGTCTGTATGCGCTCGCGCTCCCGGAAGGCGTACAGGATCGGGGTGAACGCCCCGAGCTCCAGCAGGAGAACCCCAGATGGACGGTATGTGGCTCATAATGCGGCTGAACTCGTTCATGAGCGCCCGTATGGCGTCCGCCCGCGGCGGTATCTCCGCGTCGAGAAGTTTCTCGACCGCCAGGGCAGTAACCGTACTCCATCGCCACCACGATCGCCGCGACTACCGCGACCAGGAGCAGTATCGAGATAACCTCGAACAACAGTCCGAAAATCGGTGGCGCCCCACCCACACCGAGCAGTATCTCGCCCAAAGGCCCAGGGCCCTGCGGACCGTTCCCCGGCTGCGTCCCGGTCCAGTCCTGAACGCTCAAAACGTACGTCAGAAACGCCCCGACCCCGATGGTGACGACCAGCCCCGGCCAGATCTGCCGGTTCATGATTAAGCTGAAGCGCCGCACCTGCTGTCTCTGAGTGAACATGATGCCGAACAGGATCACGACGGTTACCGCCCCGACGTAGATTAGGACCTGAAACGCCGCCAAAGCCGGGGCGTTGAGCATCACGAAGAAGCCCGCCACCCCTAAGAAAGCCCCCGACATGAACAGGGCCGAGTGCACCACGCTCCGGCTCAAGACCACACCCAGAGAGCAGACCAGGATCATCGCAGCCAGAAAGACGAACGCAACGATCAAGCCACTTCGTCCTCTCCGGTCCTGGGACGCTCTACGGTCTTTGGGGCTTTTTTGCCGGTGGGCTTTTTCTTCTTTTTGACCGCGGGCTTCGGGTCCACCGTCGGGTCCACGGGCCGCTCGCCGAACTGCCTCGCGAGCTCCAGGCGGTTGTAGGCCTGAGCCTCGAACTCCTCGGTGTGGTAGATGCAGTTGACCGGGCAGACTTCGACGCAGAGCGAGCAGTACATGCAGCGCGAGTCATCTATGACGAAGCCGACCGCGTACGGTTTGGCCTTGCCGGAGCCGTCTGCGTCGCGTTTCTCCTGTTCGATGGAGATGCAGTGATCCGGACAGATGCGCATGCACTGCAGGCAGGCGATGCAACGGTCCATGTCCACGGTGAGCAACCCGCGGCTCCGCTCGGGGAGGTCGCGCTTATACTCGGGATATGCGCGCGTGATCTTCTTTCCGAAGAGGTGACCAAGGGTCACTCCCATCCCTTTTAGAATTCCCTGTCCTAACTGCGGCATGTTACGAATCCTCCCTTAAGACCCTTGCAGCACCAGCATCGCACCCGCAACCACGAACAGCCAGACAAGGCAAGCCGGCACGAGTATCTTCCACCCCAGGTCCATCAACTGGTCCATCCTCAAACGGGGCACGCTCCACCTTATCCACTGAAACGTAAACGTGAGAAGGGCCGTCTTCAGGCCGAACCAGATCCAGTTGAAGGCACCGAGATCCAGAAAGTCGAGCGGCGGCTGCCAACCGCCCAGAAAGAGCGTCACGTTCATCGCTGCCATCAGGCCCATCATGGCGAACTCGGAGGCCTGGATCATGGCCCATGTCATCCCTGAGTACTCGACCATGTAGCCGCCGACTATCTCGCTCTCCCCCTCCGGCAGGTCAAAAGGCACCCGCTTTACTTCCGCAAGCCCCGCGACGTAGAACACCACGAACATCGGCAACAGTGGCAAGAAGTACCAGTGCCAGAACCCACCGCTCTGGGCATTTACGACGTCCACCAGAGAGAGGCTCCCGGCGAGCATTATGACGCCGAGCAGGCTCAAGATGAGCGGCACCTCGTAAGAGATCATCTGCGCGGCGCCCCTCAGAGCACCCAGCAGCGAGAAGGCCGACCGGCTCCCGTAGCCCGCCATGATGACCCCCAGGGCGCCTATCGAGGTGATGGCGACGAAAAAGAGAATGGCGATGTTCAGGTCCACGATCACCGCCCCGGGCGCGAACGGCATGACGAGCCAGACGGCCGCCGCCGGAATAAACATGGCGATAGGCGCAGCCAGGAAGATCCAGAGATCCGCCCGGTTCGGTGAGAGGTTCTCCTTACTGAACAGTTTCAACACATCCGCCGCCGGCTGCAACAGACCTCGCGGCCCCACCCTATTCGGTCCGTAGCGCAGTTGTATGTATGCCGACGCCTTGCGCTCGGCCATCGTAAAGATACCGGCGATGTTCAGCACGAGAAACAGCACCGCCGCAAAAGACACCAGAAAGCGCCAGGGTTCGTAGTTCAGGTATTCGACGACTGTCCAGACCATTACTTATCCCACGCCCCTGAGACGGGGTCTATGAGGCCCATGATTGGCATAATGTCCGGCAGGTAGTGGCCGGGCACGATCTCCTGCAAGAGCTGCATGTTTACCGTGCACGGCGTCCGGTAGTGTACCCTGTACGGCGTGTCGGAGCCGTCGGAGACGACGTGCACGGCGTACTCGCCGCGGGCCGACTCTACCCGGCCGATACCGTCGCCCTCCGCGGGCCGGATACGACGGCCCAGATCCGCCATCACCTCACCCTCGGGCAGGTCCTCAAGAATTTGCTTTATCATTCGGATGCTCTGCTTCACCTCTCCGATTCTGACCCGATAAGAAGCTTCGACGTCTCCTTCCGTATCGGTGATGACATCGAAATCAAGGTTTTTGTACCAGCCGTAGGGGTAATGCTTGCGCACGTCGAACTCTGCCCCGGTGCATCTCAAGGGCACGCCGGTCAGGCCCATCTCGACGGCCTTCTCTTGCGTCATCTTGCCAATCCCCCTCGTACGGGCGATAAAGATCTCGTTCCCCTCGATCAAATCTACGAAGTCGGGTTGCAGGCGCTGCTCGAGACCCTCTATATAATTCCACATCTGCTCGGGAATACCCTCCGGCAGATCAGCCTTCACCCCACCGATACGGATGTAGTGGAACATCATTCGCGCGCCGGTGACGGCTTCGAAGATATTTTGTATGCGCTCCCGCTCCCGGAAGGCGTACAGGATCGGGGTGAACGCCCCGAGCTCCAGCATGAGAAAACCGATGGACGGTATGTGGCTCATAATGCGCCCGAACTCGTTCATGAGCGCACGTATGGCGTCCGCCCGCGGCGGTATCTCCGCGTCCAAAAGTTTCTCGACAGCTAGGACATAACCATACTCCATGGCGATGTTATTCATATAGTCGATACGGTCGGTGATCGGTATGACCGCTGGGTACATGCGGTTCTCGGAGATCTTCTCCTTGCTCCGGTGCAGGTAACCCATCACGGTATCGCACCGGACCACCGTCTCGCCGTCGAGCTCCAGGATGAGCCGCAAGAGACCGTGCATTGCTGGATGCTGGGGCCCCATGCTCATGTCGAGCGTCTCGAGCCCGAACTCGTCCCGGACGTCCGGGTTCGCCAGCCGTCCGGCCGCCCGGCCGCTCAGAGCCGCGCTCTCGATGCGACGTTCTTCGCTAAGCATCTCTCTACCTCAAATTCTCGAAGGTGCGCTTGGTGCTGATCTCGAAGCTCTTCAATAGCGGATGGTGGTCGAAGTGGTCCTGCCACATATACAACCGCCTCAGATCCGGGTGCCCCTTGAAGGCAACCCCGAACATGTCGTACGCCTCCCGCTCGTGCCAGTTGGCGGTCGGGTAGATCCCGGTCACCGAGTCTATCACCGGCTCCTCGCCCTCGACCTTGGTCTTGACCCTGACCTGCCCGCCGCGCAGGTCCAGAAGCTCGTAGGTCAACTCGAACGATCCAACCCGGTCTACGACCGTGATGAACGAGAGGTGCAAGACCCCGAGACGCTCCGCGCGGTCGTCAGCACCGCCGGTAAGATCCTCGGCTCGATCACGATCCGTACCAGGTTCCCTCGATCTCGGACTCCTCCAGCCCATGCCGGTTGCGAATCCTTCGAGGTAACGCTTGAGCCGGGTTTGCAGGTCGCCTTCGGGCAGCGTTAACGGCCATCCTAGGCCGTACCCTTCGGGTCGGCGGGCTCTTCGGGTGAGCCGTTTCTTCTGGACGTCCGCCTCGGCTGCCGCCTGCTCGGCCTTTTTCTGCTCCTTTAGCTTCTTCTTGACCTCCTTCGGGATCCAACCCACATCCGTCTGGGAGGCGGGCGGCATGCCCTCACGCTCGAAGACGTAGGTGCGCTTGAGGGCCTTATACCCTCGAAGCGTGGAGCCTTGCCCTCGCTTATCTGCGTGTACTCCCGCTCGGGGAGGTACTCGAGGAACTCGCCGTCCTCGGTGACGAGCGCCGGGCGCGGCCTCTCGTAGCCGACCTGCTGGTCGCGCTCTATCTTTTTCTGGAGCGTCATGATCCCGAAGATGAGGGCCTCGGGACGCGGCGGACAACCCGGCACGTACACGTCCACCGGAATCACCCTGTCCGCCCCCATGAGGACGGAGTAGCCGTCGAGGAACGGGCCTCCGCTGATGGCGCACGCACCCATCGCTATTACCCACTTGGGCTCCGGCATCTGCTCGTAGAGACGCGTCATCCGCTCGGCCATCTTGGTCGAGACGGTGCCGGAGACGATCATGACGTCCGCCTGCCGCGGCGCTCGCCGCGAAGAACCCGGCCCCGAACCTGTCGAGGTCGTTGTGGGCCATTCCGGTAGACATCATCTCTATGGCGCAGCACGCCGAGCCCGAACTGCAGGGGCCACAGGGAGTTCTTCCTGGCCCAGTTAAAGAGTTTGTCCGAGCTCGTCGTTATGATGTTGGGCTCGTTGAACTTCTGCATCAAACCCAATGGAGGGCCCCCTTCTTCCAGGCGTAGGCGAGGCCGACGGCCAGGATCAAGACAAAGATAACTACCTCAACGAACATGTACAAACCCATCCCCTGAGCGATGTACTCGCTGTAAATCGTGGCCCACGGGTAGAGAAACGCCGCCTCGACGTCGAAGATCAGGAAAAGCAGCGCGAAGACGTAGTAACGAACCGGAAAGGGACGCCACGGGTCCGTGACCGTTACCTCGCCGGTCTCGTAGATCTGGCCCTTCGTCCGGAGCTCCTGTGACTCGGCGCGATGAGCCGCGCCATGATCAGCGTGGTCGCCACGAAACCCACGACCAGCAAGATGAACAGGCCCACGTAAACGTACAGCGTGCCGTACCCGATCTCCTGCGTCCCTTGCAATAGAGCTAGAGCCAAAAGTGGCCTTTCTTCCCGTAAAACTGCTTGGAAACTACTCGCAATATACTCGCGTTACCTGCGTACGCAACTTTCAAGAAGCTACTAACAGTAGCAAAGAGCGTTTAGCCGTCCCCGTTGCCGACCTTGCCGTTAGAGTAGACATTCCCTCCTTTTTACCACTATCCGAGCTTATTGGCGAAGGTCAGCTCGTCTTGTTGACAACGTTTTCCGGTTGGTTAGACTACCTTTCGGTAAACTTCAGGAATGGCGTCACTATGGAGGTCGGCACTGGCGGAGAGTAGGGATGTTCCGGAGAGGAGGAACCGTAGTGGCCTACGTTATTGTCGAAGCGTGTATCGGCACGAAGAACACCGCCTGCGTGGCGGTGTGCCCGGTTGACTGCATCTACGACGCCGATGACCACTTTATCATCAACCCCGCGGAGTGCATAGACTGCTCCATGTGCATGCCCGAGTGCCCGGTGGAGGCCATCTACCCCGGCGACGAGGTCCCCGAGGAGATGCAGCACTACATCACCAAGGCCGCCGAGTTCGACTACTCAACGACCGCACCGGGCTTCGAGGTCAATTAGCCGGGTAACTCTTTAGGGGGCAACGGATCGTGGCCGAGATGAAGCAACGCAGTCTCGAAGAAGTAAAGGCCTTGAGCGTCGAAGAGGCCGTGGAGATCATGCGCCAGGCCGGCATAGTCGGTGCGGGGGGCGGCGGTTTCCCGACGTACTTCAAGTACAAGTCCCCCCAGCCGCACCTGATCGTCAACGCCACCGAGAGCGAGCCCGGCTACTGGGGGGACAAGCTGGTACAAAGAGTACCTGGAGGAGTTCCTCCAGCTTTTCGAAGCCATGAAGGCGATCTTCGGACTCGAGCAGATCTCCCTGGGCGTGCACGAGAAGGACCGGGAGTGGTTCGCCGATTACGCCGAGCACGCCGATGACGGCATCTACGATATGCGCTACGTGCCGAACACGTACGCCCTGGGCGAGGAGAAGACCCTCATCAAGCATGCCACCGACACCAGGGTGCCCCGGTTCTTGGACACGCCCGACGGCTCCAGGCGCCCGGGGATGCCGCCGGACGTCGGCAAAGTCGTCAACAACTCGGAGACCTTGCTCAACGTCTACAACGCGCTCTTCCTGGGCAAGCCTTTAACCACCAAGTTCTCACCGTCTACGGCGAGGAGATGGACATCAAGGTCTACGAGGCGCCGATAGGGGCCTCGGTAAGTGAGATCTTAGGGATAGCGGGGCTAGACGTCGAGAACTCTAGTTACCTCTCGGTTATAGACGGCGGACCATACCTGCACGATATGGCTATCGAGGAGCTGGGGACGGGTGACGACGCCTACGTGCGGCGGATGACGAACGCCCTCTTATTACTCCCCAAGGGCAGGCAAGGCAGGGAGTACGCTGGCATAAAGACCGATCCCCCGAAGAAGGCATCGTCTCTTTGGTCGGCAAGATCTCGGGCGTGCATCTGCCCCTGGGCGGCGGTTTATTGAAGCCGGCCACGCCGCTCGTCTCCGAGGGCGACGAAGTGGAGTACGAGCAGAAGATAGGAGAGCCCGTCGACGAGGGCTTCTCGATCGGTGTCTGGGCGAGCGCGGGGGAGAGATATCCTCCATAGAGAACGGCATGGTCGCCATAGCCGGCGGCGCGATACCCCAGGAGCAAGCCGAAGCCGAGGCCGAACCGAGCAGCGCCGGTGGCGCCCAACCTCGGGGGAGGCCGAACCCTTTCAGGAGGCCGGGTCCGAAACGAACAGGTAAGGGGCAGGCGCCGACAACACAGAGCCGGTACGCAGCGCCCCAGCCCTCCGCATGCTCCGTGGTCTGAGCTCAAAAGCGGTGAAACTTCTTTGCTCCCGGGTTCCCTGATAGGTGAGCGGACTACGAGTGAGTCGCCGTGTCCGCGAAACATACCTTAGCAGTAGCAAGTTGCGTTCAACAGGCCTCTCCGTCGCCCGCGCCGTTGGCGGCGAGTATCTGCACGAACTGTACGAGCATTTGCCGGTAGGTCTCCAGAGAATCGGCGACGACGAACTCCTTCGGACCGTGGTGGCCGCCTCCGACAGGACCGAACTCGACGCCCGGGACGCCCACGCGTTGGAAGAAGACGATGTCGGAGGCGCCGTGGCGGCCAACACCGACCGGGTTGCCGTGGAAGTGCCGCGCCGCGACCTCGCGGAGGGCTTTGACGAACGGGGTATTCTTGGAGACGTAGGTGGGCTCGTGGGTGAAGAGAACCTTCGCTTCGGCGGGGAGGTCTATCGAGCGGATCTGGCGCGTGATCTCCTTGGGGTCCTGTTCGGGCAGGTAGCGGATGTCGAGGTCGTAGGTGCAGCGGTCCGGGACGCGGTTTATGACGTCGCCGCCGATGATCCGGGCCATGTTGATGCTCGGGTACGGGAAGAGCTCACTCCTCTCCCTGGCGAACGGCAACTCCAGTATGCGCTTGTAGTGCTCGTAAGCCAGAAGCACCGCGTTCTTGCCCAACCAGGGCTGCGAGCCATGCGCGCTCTTGCCCCTCACGGTGACCCTCAGATCCAGGACCCCCTTCGCCTGCAGACCTATGTGGAAGTCCGTCGGCTCGCCCGTGATGAGGAAGTCGCCCGTGTGCCCATTCTCGATGAGCACCTCCGCCCCCTTGAGTCCCCCATACTCCCTCTCCTCATCCGGGACGATGAGGAGCTCCACCGTCGTCGCAGCCCGTAACGTGAGGTCCTCAACCGCGTACATCATCGCGGCTAGAGCGCCCTTCATATCGTAGACGCCGCGGCCAAAAAGCTCGCCGTCCTGCTCGCGAGCCTCGAACTGCTCCTCCTCACCCGGCACCACGTCCGCGTGGGCGTGCAGCAGGATCCTGGGCCTCCCCGAACCGACCCGCACCACGAGCGAGGACAACTCGCCGTGCGGTCCCGCGCCCTTGTAGCGGACCGTCTCCAGCCCCCGCGCCTCGAACCAGCCGTTGATGAAGTCGACCGTGGACTCGACCCCTCCAGGCGTGTACGACCGGTAACGTATAAGCCTCCGCGTGAGCCCGAGAACCTCGGTCTTGTTAGTCGCTACCGCCATTCTAGAACTCCGTCTCTATAGGGGACTATAGGCGATACGCATATACTATCAATCGTACCCGAAATAGTCTCTCCAAACTCCGGCCCACTTTGCGGCGAAAGGAAGCGCTAGAGCCCGGAGGTTAGCGCCGCAAGGCCGGTTCGGCCCCAAGAGCGACGGTGGCGCCCAGAGACGTGAGCTTCTCCTCGAAGCCCTCGTAGCCGCGCAGGATGTGCCTGGCGCCGTCAACGATTGTGGTGCCTTCGGCGACGAGGCCGGCCATGACGAGGGCCGCCCCGCCGCGCAGGTCCGGCGACTGGACAATGGTCCCGGAGAGCCGCTTGGGGCCGTTGACGAGCGCCCGGTGGCCGCCGAAGAGGTCGATGCCGGCGTCCAGCCGGTTTAGCTCCTCGGCAACCTGCAGACGGTTCTCGTAGACGTTCTCGGTGATGATGCCAGCCCCGGAGGTCTGGGTGAGGAGGACCATCATCTGGGCCTGAAGGTCGGTGGCGAAGCCGGGGAACGGGAGAGTCGAGACGTCCACGCTACCCAAAGCCTCCGGTTCGTCCACCCGCACCCGGATACCGTCCTCGACGTACGTCAGATCCAAGCCCATCTCTCGCAGCTTGGGGAGCTCCATCTTGAGGTGGTCCGGGTTCGCCCCCTTGACCGTCACGTCGCCGCCGGTGGCGGCGGTCGCCATCACAAAGGTCCCGGCCTCCACGCGGTCGCCCATCACGGCGTACTCGACCGCTCGTAACTCTTCCACGCCCTCGATGACGATGCGGCCCGCTCCGGCGCCGTAGATCCGGGCGCCCATCAGGTTCAAGAAATCGGCCAGGGCGACGACCTCGGGTTCGCGGGCGCCGTTCTCGATAATGGTGGTGCCCCGGGCGAGGACGGCGGCCATCATCACGTTCTCGGTCGCGGTAACACTCGGGTACTCGAAGTTGATCTCCGCCCCCCGGAGGCCCCGTGGGGCTGCGGCCTCGATAAAGCCGTGGTCCAACCCCACCTCCGCTCCGAGAGCCCGCAAGCCATCGAGGTGGAAGTTGAACTTCCTAAGACCTAAGTTACATCCACCCGGCGCCGAGACCTCGGCCTCTCCGAACCGGGCGACCAGCGGTCCCAGGACCACGATGCTCGCCCGCATCTGGCGCACGAGGTCGTATGGGGCCGTGTAGGAATCCACGCTGGAGGCGTCGATGGAGAGCGTGTTGCCGGAGAACTCCGTCTTCGCTCCCAGGCCGTCGAGGACGGCGAGCATCGTCTCCACGTCCTTTATGCGCGGCACGTTGTGGAGTATGGTCCGCCCGGGAGCGAGGAGCGCCGCGGCGATCAGCTTCAGGGCCGCGTTCTTGGCCCCGGAGACCTCTACCTCACCGTAGAGCCGGTTTCCTCCCTCCACGAAGAACCTCTCCATGCCCATCCTCCCTGTGCGTCCCTTCTTCCTGGCCCGGTTCACTCGAGCAAGCACCGGCATTATGCATCGCCCGGGTTACGAAATGGCTACACCCGCGTAACACCTTCGCTACGGTTGTGGGTCCGGGCCACTCCCCTGCTGGCCCGGACCCCCATACTTCGGTTCTATCCCTCGCCGTAATCGCGGGCCACGCGCACGAGGTTCTCCGCCACCTGGCGGCGGCGTTCGATCTCGGTCCGCTGCCTCTCAGCGTCCTCGTCGTCGGAGACCTCCGAGAGCTCGTTCTCGGCCTGCTCGACGCGACTCTCGGCCTCCTCGACGTCTATCTCGTCGGGGGGGACCGCCTCCTCGACCAGGATCTGCACCAGGTTCTCCGAGACCTTGAAGAAGCCGTCGGAGGTCGCGAAGACGTACCTTTCGTCGTCCTGCGTGATCCTGACCTCCCTGGGCTCGACCGTGGAGACGACCGGCGCGTGGTCCCTCATGACCCCGATGTCGCCATCGGCGATCCTCACGACCACCAGGTCCGCCTCGCCATCGTAGATCATCTTCTCGGGCGTGATGACCCGGCAGAAGAGTTGGCGCCCCTCCTGCTGGTTCTGGTCCTCGGACACTAACCTTCCTCGTCGTTCTCGGAGTTGTTCTCGGAGTCCTCTTCCTCCTGCTCTTCTTCTTCCTCTTCTTCCTCCTCGCCGCTCATGCCTTGGGCCTTCTCGACAGCCTCGTCGATGTTGCCGACCATGTAGAAGGCCTGCTCCGGCAGGTCGTCGTGCTTGCCCTCGACGATCTCCTTGAAGGAGCGGATGCAGTCCTCCAGCTCCACGAACTTGCCCTCCATACCCGTGAACTGCTGGGCCACGAAGAACGGCTGCGAGAGGAAACGCTGTATCCTGCGCGCCCGGTTGACCATGATCTTGTCTTCCTCGGAGAGCTCGTCCATCCCGAGGATGTTGATGATGTCCTGCAACTCCTTCTGGCGCTGCATAATGTGCTGCACCCCCTGGGCCACCTGGTAATGCTCGTCCCCGACGACGCTCGGGTCAAGGATAGAGGAGTTGGAAGTCAGCGGGTCGACCGCCGGGTAGATGCCCTGCTCGGCGAGGTCTCGCGTCAGCTCCACCGTCGAGTCGAGGTGGGTAAACACGGTAAACGGGGCCGGGTCGGTGTAGTCGTCTGCCGGGACGAAGACCGCCTGGAAGCTCGTGATCGAGCCCTGCTTCGTCGAGGTGATCCGCTCCTGAAGGAAGCCCATCTCGGTGGCAAGCGTGGGCTGGTAGCCGACCTCGGAGGGCATCCGGCCCATGAGCGACGAGACCTCGGTGCCAGCCTGTACAAAGCGGAAGATGTTGTCGATGAACAGGAGCACGTCTTGTTCGTCGATGTCCCGGAAGTACTCGGCCATGGTCACCCCGGTCAGCCCCACGCGGAAGCGAGCGCCAGGCGGCTCGTTCATCTGGCCGAAGACCATCGACGTGTTCTCCATAACGCCGGCCTCGTCCATCTCGGCGTAGAGTTCGGTCCCCTCGCGCGTCCGCTCACCCACCCCGGCAAAGACGCTGGTGCCCTCGTACTGGAGAGCGATGTTATTAATGAGCTCGGTGATCACGACCGTCTTGCCGACCCCGGCCCCTCCGAAGAGGCCGACCTTGCCGCCCTTCAAGATAGGGCACATAAGGTCTATGACCTTGATGCCGGTCTGGAACACCTCCTGCGAGGTGCTCAAGTTCGTGAAGGCCGGGGCCGGGCGGTGTATGGCCCAGGTATCATCCGCGTCCTCGATCGGGCCCTTCTCGTCTATCGGCTGGCCGAGCACATCCACCACGCGCCCGAGGACTGCCTTACCGACCGGCACCGCGATGGGCCCTCCGGTATCATGGACCTCCAGACCACGCCTCATACCGTCCGTCGTGCCCATCGCGATCGCCCGCACCGTGTCGTCGCCGACGATCTGCTGAACCTCCAGCGTCACATTGTTCTCGACCCCCTCGACCTCGAACGAAACCGTAAGCGCGTTGTAGATCTCGGGGATCTCATCCGCGTCGAAGCGAACGTCGACCACGACCCCCTTGATCTCGATCAGCTCCCCTACGCCACCCTGAGCCTCCTGCTGGGACTCTCCCTGGGCCTGCGTCTGCTGCCCACCGTTAGCCCGTCCGTCCCCTTCCCCGTCACGGGAGCCGTCCTCTACCTGCCGCTGCCCGGAGGCCTGCTGTTCTTCTGGGATGCTCTCAGAGGCCTGTGGGTCTCTCGGAATATTGAAATCATCTCTTCTGTCACTCTGTTGCCCGGAGCTCTGCTGCTGCCCAGAGCTCTGCTGCTGCCCGGAGTTCTGTTGCTCTTCCGGAATGCTCTCGGAGGCCTGGGGGTCTCTCGGAATATTGAATTGCTCTCTCTTATCGCTCTCGCTCACGCAAGAACCTCCTAAACTCGTTCTAGCCGAGGGCCTCGGCGGCGGCGGCTATCTCGATGATCTCCTGGGTTATCGCGGCCTGGCGCGCCTTGTTCATCTGCTGCTTGAGATCCTCGGACATCTCGTGGGCGGCATCGGTCGCGCTCTTCATGGCCGACATCCTGGACCCGTGCTCCCCAGCCGCACTCTCGAAAAGCGCCCGAAAGATCAGCGTCTCCACGTACTTCGGCACGAGGCGCTCGAGAATCACCTCGGCATCTGGAATGAACTCAAAGGGGGCGCCCCTCCCCTCCTCTTCCCCATCTTCCTCGTCCTCCTCCTCATCCGTGTCCTCCGGGGCCGCGGGCAGAAGGCGGGTAACGGTAGCCCGCTGGACAAGGGCGCTCTGAAATTGGTTGTAGACCAGATGCACCTCGTCGGCCTCTTCGTCCTCGAAAAGCTGTGTGAGATGGCGCCCGATCTCCTGAGCCTTCTCGAAGCTGGGTTCGTCCGAGAACCCGGTGAACGCCTCTTCGAGGCTTATCCTCCCAAACCGGAAAAATTCCACCGCCTTACGACCGGTCACGACCTGGACAATATCCACGTCCTGCTCCTGGCGGAACTGCATCGTGCGCCTCAAGACCTGCGCGTTGAACGGCCCGGCGAGACCCCGGTCGGAGGTGATGGTGCAAACGGCGACGTTGCGGACCTCTTCCCGCCCGGCTAGAAGCGGGTTGTCGCCCCCGGCCCTACTCGCGATGTCCTGCATCATCTGCTGCATGTTGTCGGTGTAGGGCCGTATCCTATCGAGACGCTCCCGAGCCCTGCTGAGCTTGACGGCGGAGATAGTTTGCATCGCGCCCGTCATCTTGGCGGTGTTGTCGACGGACTGGATCTGGCGCTTCATGTCTTGAAGCGACATCTCTAGCCCTCCTCTTCCTCTTCGCCTTCTTCGTCTTCGTCCTCTCCCGTACCCCCGACCTCTACCACGCCGCCGCTTTCGGGCTCGTAGCTCTCGTTGAAGTTCTCGATGGCTTCCTTGAGCGTCTCTTCATCCTCGTCGGAGAACTCCTGCGTCTCCCGGATGTTGTTGAGGAGATCCTCGTGGCTGTTCTTGAGGTGCTCCCGGAACTGGCGCTGCCAGTCGACGACGTTGTCCGCGTCGATGTCGTCGAGGAGGCCGTTGGTGACCGCGAAGATCAGGCAGACCTGCTCTTCGACCGGTATAACGTCGTGCTCATCCTGCTGCAGCATGTTCATGGTCCGCTCGCCGCGGGCCAGGGTCTGCTGGGTGGCCTCGTCCAGATCGCTCCCGAACTGGGCGAAGCTCTGGAGCTCGAAGTACTGGGCCAGATCCAGTCTGAGCGTGCCGGTAACGTCATCCATAGCGTCGATCATGGCATCACCACCCACCCGTGATACTGAGTTGCCGACGTCGATGGGTGGCCGCTGACCCGAGCTGAACATGTCCGAGTCGAGGAAGATCTGGCCATCCGTGATCGAGATCAGGTTCGTCGGGATGTACGACGAGATGTCCCCCTCCTTGGTCTCGCCGATCGGTAGCGCGGTCAAGGAACCGCCGCCGTTCTCATCGCTCATTCGGGCCGCCCGCTCCAGGAGGCGCGAGTGCAGGTAGAAGATGTCCCCAGGAAACGCCTCGCGCCCCGGCGGACGCCGCAATAGAAGCATCAACTGCCGGTAGGCATTGGCGTGCTTGGAGAGGTCGTCGTAGATGATCAGCGCGTCCTCGCCCTGCTCCATGAAGTATTCGCCGATGGCGGTCCCCGCGTAGGGCGCGAGGTAGTGGAATGTCGCCTCCTCGTGGGCGGGCGCGTTGACGACCACCGTGTAGTCCATCGCCCCGTGCTCCTCGAGCGTGTTTACCACCCCCGCCACGGTAGAGTCTTTCTGGGCGATGGCGACGTAGATGCACTTCACGTTCTGGTCGCGCTGGTTGATGATGGTGTCCACGGCGAGGACGGTCTTGCCGGTCTTACGGTCGCCCAGGATCAGCTCGCGCTGGCCGCGCCCGATCGGGACCATCGCGTCTATGGCCTTGATGCCGGTCTGCATGGGCGTGTCGACGTCCTGGCGGTGCATGACCGACGGCGCTACCTCTTCGACGGGGCGGTCCTCGTCGTACTCGATCTGGCCCTTGTCGTCCATCGGCTCCCCGACCGCGTTTATGACCCGGCCCAGTACGCCGTTACCGACCGGGACACGCATGAGGCGCCCCGTGCGCCGGACGGTGCTCCCCTCTCGTATCCACCTGTCGTTACCCATGATGATGACGCCGACGTTGTCCTCTTCGAGGCTCATGGCGAGGCCCATGGTCGTCTCGCCACGGTCGTCCTCGAACTCGAGCATCTCCTGGTACATCGCGTTCGCCAGGCCATGTACCTGCGCGATCCCGTCCCCGACCTGCAGAACCTGGCCAACCTCCTCGGTACGGGCCCGGTTCTCGTAATCCGTGATGGCACCCTTTAGAATGGAGGAGATCTCCTCCGGTCTCAACCTACCCACTAAGCGCTACCCCTCTCTAGCATCTTCTGCCGGAGGCCCTGCAACTGACCCCGAACGCTACCGTCTATCTGCTTTTCTCCAACCCTGACAACCGCGCCGCCCACGAGGTTCGGCTCGACGTAAGTCTCCAACATTACCTCGCGGCCGTCGAGAATCTCGCCAAGCCGGGACTTAAACCGGTCGAGCATCTCATCGGAGAGCTCCACCGCCGTAGTAAGCTCGACCTCCACCTTCCCCTGATACTCCTCGACGAGATCTTCGTAGCGCGGCACCACGTCCTCGAGTATCTCCGTGCGGCTGTTGTCTATGAGGATCTTGAGGAAGTTCCTCGTCGAGGTGCTCATCTCTTCCGTCAGGGCGTCTATGGCCCGCCGCTTCTGCGACTCGGGGATGTGGACCCCATAGAAGAACTCCCTGAGCTCATCGCTCTCATGGAGAACGTCCACAAACTCCTTGAGGTTCTCCAGGGTCTCTTCGATTTCTTCGCGCTCGCGGGCGGCTTCGAAGAGTGCCTGGGCGTAGGTGGATACCGCGCTCAACGCTACCTACCGTCCCCGGCCCCGGCGACCTCGGTCTCGAGTTCGTCGAGGGCCTCGGAGATCAAACGCTCGTGCTCGTCGTGGTCTATGGAGCGGCCCAGGATCTGCTCGGAGGCCTGTATGACCATGCCGGCAACCTCCTGGCGTACCTCGCGCAGAGTCGAATCCCGCTCGCGCTGTATCTCCTCGCGTGCCCTCTGTACGATCCGGTCGCTCTCCTCGCGTGCCTCCTTCTTGGCCCGCTCGCGCTGTTGCTCGCCCTCCTTCTTGGCCTCGTCGCGGATCTGGCGGGCCTCCTCGCGGGCCTCGTTGATCTGCTGGCGGTACTCCTCCAGAAGCTCGCGGGCCTCCGTCCTGGTCTTCTCCGCCTCGTCTATGGCCTGCTCGATAGACTGCTGGCGCTGCCGGATCTGGTCCCGGATCGGCGGGTAGACGTACCGCCACAGCAGGAATAGCAAGATCGCGATGGTCACGATCTCCCAGAAGATCAGGCTGGTGTTTGCTATGTCGAGTATACCGCTGCCCATACGCTCTCCTCCTCTCCCTCTTCCTACGCTCGCCTAAGAGAGGAACAGGACGAGGAAGCCGAAGACGAGACCGTAGAGGGCGAACGCCTCTATGAGCCCGATGCCGACGAACAGCCAAGTCCTCACTTGATCCTCCGCCTCTGGCTGGCGGCTGATGCTCGAGATGTACTGGCCGAACAGATACCCCATGCCCACTCCAGCGCCGATAGTCCCCGCGCCGGCCGCGACGCCGAACCCGATGCTCTTGAGCTCCGCCTGAAATAGCGCCAACGCTCCCACGTGGTTTAACAGCACGAACAACACGTCCATGTCCCGCTCCTTTCTTCCGTTTTTCTTTCCCCTACCGACGGCCCCTTACTAGTGCTGCTCGTCGGCGTATATTGCCAGCTCTATGTAGATCTGCGTGAGTATAGCGAATATGTAGGCCTGAATTATCGCGACGAAGATCTCGAACGCGTAGAACACGATCGTCAAGGGCACGGAGACGAGCGCCGCGAAGGTCCCCAAATACAGGATGAAGCCCAGAAACAGAAAGATGATTATGTGCCCCGCCAGGATGTTGGCGTAGAGCCGCACAGCCAGCGTGAGCGGCCTGGTGACGAACTCCTGGAGGGCTTCGATAAAGAACATGAAAGGGACCATTACGATCTTGAACGGCATGCCCTCGGGCACGAAGTTCTTGAAGTAGGTCCCGACGCCGTTGCGCTTGATACCCACGGTGATGTAGATGATCAGCGTAAAGCTCGCCAGGACCATGGTGAAAGTGATGTTGCTCGTCACCGGGTAGGAGCCCGGAAAGAGCCCAATGATGTTTAGCACCAGCAAAAAGACGAAGAGGGAGAGCGTGTAGGGCAACCACCTCAGCCCCTCCTCGCCCATCTGCCCGGCTAGGTTTCTGCGCCCGAAGCCATAGAGTTCCTCCACGATCACCTGGTACGCGCCGGGCCTGTTCTTGAGCGCCCTGCTCCCGATAAACAGGATCAGGAACGTCACCGCCGCCCCGATCCACAAGAACCAGATAATCTTGTTGATAGACAGGTCGATGCCGAAGAGCTCGATATGTATGACCCAGGTCTCCTTGGCCTCCGACCAGGTGTGCAGGATCTCCTTCTGCAACTCTTCCTGGGTCAACCCCTGTGCCAGCGTATTCATCAAGCCTCTACCCTCCGTTCCCTTTTTTCACGTTCCGGGCGCACGTCTGCGGCGCGTTTCGCCCTCGTACCGCCCAGCACTCTCGACACCCCCGGCAAGAGCACCACGTTCTCTGCCACGTAAACCGCGGCGAAGCCGAATAGCATAGGGGCCAGCAGCAGGAGACCCATGTACGCCGGTATACCCAATGCCCCAGCTACGAAACCGTACCGTGCCGCAAACAAAGCCATCCCAAGCCCCCGCCACACGTTGGAGCGCGCGGTCAACATCGAGACGGTCGCCGCTATCGAGACGAAGCTCGCCGCGCCCATGCCCACGCCGTAGAGAAGCGACCCGGCGTAAATCGCGCCGTAGAGAGACCAGACGACCGCCCCCACCGGAGTCGCCCCCACGCATATCCAGGTCACATACCAGAGGGCCAGCCGCCAATGGGGGCTCACCCGTTGCCCATGTTCTTGAGCGTCACGTACATGTAGTAGAGCCCCAGGGCGAATCCCGCCACGATGCCGAGCAGCAAGAACAGCGGGAGGGTCTCTAACAGTGTATCCGCCAGTAAACCGATGCCCCCGAGGGCCACCAGGATAAGCAGGAGGGTTATTCCGAGTGCTATGGCTCGACCGTAGTTATTGCCCATAACGCTCCTGCAAAAACCGGTGTCTATCATTGCCAGAAGTGTACCCTACTGCCCGAACTGTGGCAAATGGTTTCAAGCGTGTGTCGGTAGTATCAATCGTTGTCTGATGCAAGCTGAACCATCCCGAGTCCCCCTTCGGCGGCGAGCTCCACGGCGAGCGGGTCCGGGTAGCCGCCGGTGTAGCGGACCTCCCCGATGCCGGCGTTCATGATCATCTTCACACACAACAGGCACGGCTGGTGGGTGCAGTAGAGGACGGAGTCACGCACCGACACCCCGTGGTAGGCCGCCTGAATGATGGCGTTCTGCTCGGCGTGGAGCGTGCGCTGGCAGCTCTCCCGACCGTCCACGACCCGTATGAGACATCCGATGTCCTCGCAGTGCGGCATCCCGGAGGGACTCCCGTTGTAGCCGGTCGTGAGGATCCTCTTGTCCCGCACGACCACGGCCCCCACGGCCAACCGGGGACAGGTCGAGCGGGTCGCGACCTCGTGGGCGATGCGCATGAAGTACTCGTCCCAAGAAGGACGGGCCTTCTTCAGTGCGGCGTGCTGCCCGGAGGTGTCCACCGAAGGGTCCTTAAAGCGTTCCATACAAGCGGTCCCCCGCGTCGCCGAGACCCGGCACGATGAATGCCCGTTCGTCGAGCTCCGGGTCGACGGCGGCGGTGTAGAAGTTCGCGTCGGGGTGCTCTTTGGTTACCCGCTCGACACCGGGCGCCGCGGCCACGGCGTGCAGGCAGGAGATCCAACGCGCCCCGTACTCCTCGAGCTTGTCCAAAGTCGCGGAGAGGCTCCCCCCGGTCGCGAGCATCGGGTCCAATACCAGGACCAGATACTCCTCCAGGTTGCGGGGCAGGTTGACGTAGTACTCGACCGGCTCGGCGGTCGCCTCGTCCCGCTGCAGGCCCATGAAACCGACCGTCGCGTCGGGCAGCAGGGCCAGGGCCCCTTCGAGCATCCCGAGGCCGGCCCGCAGGACGGGCACGAGGCAGACCGGGCCGGAGATCTCCTCTACCTCCGTCTCCGCCAAGGGCGTCCTGACGCGCACCGCGTTCGTCGGCATCGAGCGGGTGGCCTCGGCGACCACTATGAGGGCAAGCTCCTTCATCGCCTGCCTGAACTCCGGCGTGCGGGTGTTCTCGTCGCGCAAGGCCTTGAGCTTCTGGCGGACCAGCGGCCCGTCCACGACGTGCAGGTTCTTCGCCTCAAGCATAGAGCGGGAAGGCCTCCGTCAGGGCCGTGACCCGATCGCGCAGGCCGTCCGTCTCGCCGCGAGCGGCCTTAGCGATTATCTCGGAGATCTCGCGCATCTCCTCCTCGCCCATCCCGCGCGTGGTCATCGCCGCCGTCCCGAGCCGGACGCCGCTCGTCACGGTCGGCGGCTCGGGGTCGTTGGGGATCATGTTCTTGTTGCACGTCACGCCCACCTGGTCGAGGAGCTCCTCGAGGTCCTTGCCATTGGTGCCCGTGCCGCGCAGGTCTACGAGCATCAGGTGGTTGTCCGTGCCGCCGGAGACGAGGTTCAGGCCGCCCTCCATGAGCCCCTCGGCCATCGCCCTGCAGTTCTCGACGATCCTGCGGGCGTAGTCCTTGAACTCGGGTTGCAGTGCCTCGCCGAACGCGACCGCTTTGCCCGCGATGGCGTGCATGAGGGGGCCACCCTGCATACCGGGGAAGACGCGGCTGTTGACCTTTTTGGCGAACTCCTCACGGCACAGGATCATGCCGCCCCGAGCGCCCCTCAAGGTCTTGTGTGTCGTGGTAGTAACGATCTCGCAGTAGGGCACCGGCGAAGGGTGAACGTCGGCGGCGACGAGCCCAGCGATGTGGGCCATGTCGGTGAGGAAGAACGCCCCGACCTCGTCGGCGATCTCGCGGAACCTATCGAAGTGGAGGACGCGCGGGTAGGCACTCGCCCCGGCGAGGATCAAACGCGGCCTCTCCCGCAAGGCGATCTCGCGCACCTCGTCGTAGTCGATGTACCCGTCCTCGCCGACCCCGTAGTGGACGAAGTCGTAGGTCCGGCCGGAGAAGTTGATCTTCATCCCATGCGTGAGGTGCCCGCCGTGCGCGAGGTCCATCGAGAGAACCTTGTCTCCCGGCTCGATCAGCGCCGCGTAAGCCGCCTCGTTCGCCTGACTCCCCGAGTGCGGCTGCACGTTTACGTGCTCCGTCCCGAAGATCTCCCTGGCCCGCTCGATGGCCAAAACCTCGACCTTGTCGACCTGCTCGCAGCCCCCGTAGTACCTCTTCCCCGGATAGCCCTCCGCGTACTTGTTCGTCAACACCGAGCCCTGCGCCGCCAACACCGCCGGCGACGCGAAGTTCTCGCTGGCTATTAACTCGATGGTCGTCCTCTGGCGCTCTAACTCCCCGTCGAGCGCCGCCTGAACCTCAGAATCAACCTCAGTATACGGGCCTATCATTTTGTACCTCTCCTTCAGGTTTAGTAGGTCTACTGGATATTACTGACGGGGATACGGACCTCCCGTGCGTTCTCCCGATGAGCGGCCGGGCTTCGTGGTGTGAGGGTTTGTAGCCGCTTTACAGCCTCCCGACCGTTGCGTACTTGAGCGGAGTATAAACGCTGCCCGCGAAGCCCTCAAACGGTAAAGGGAGGGTGGACGGGGGGATCGGCCTGCTCTTCGGCAAGCCGAAGCAGCGCGATCTCCGTGAGTTCCGCGCTGGGTCTGAGAAGTTGGGCCCTTTCCCCAGAGAGGTGTACCACTGCCGAAGCCTCCCCACTTCCCGGCGTTCCGGGAACAACGAAGTCCACCGCATCGGCCACACGTGGATCCACGTGCTTGAGCGCCGTGGGGGCTGGTTTGCCGGTGAGGTTCGCACTCGTGGCGTACATCGCTGCCCCATGTGCGAATACCTCCTGGATGGCGGAGTGGTTCGGCACTCTCAGACCGATGGTTCCGCCATTCTCGGTGTCGAATACCAGCGTAAGCGGGCCGGGCCAAAAGCGTTCCGCCAGAGTCCAGGCAAACGACGGTACCTCCCTAAATCTGAGGAATGCACTCTCCACGGAGGAGCAGAGCATGGCGATGGGCTTGTCGGGGTCGCGGCCTTTTATCTCGAACATCCGCGAAAGCCCGGCCTCCCCCGCCACGAGCCCGACGACCGTCTCCGTCGGCATGAGCCCTACTTTGCCCTCGCGTAGAAGATCCGCGGCCTTCCAGGCGGAGACTAGCTTCAACGCCTGGTTCCCGACCGCAACAGACCGGACCGAGGCGTGCCGGTAAGATCCACACGCGTTCCCAGCGGCGCGTAACCGGCGCGTCGCCCGAGCTCGAGCACGTCTTCCGCCTGCCCATCCCCCACCTCCAGTACCACGTCCGCCCCGTCCGCCAGCAGCGGTCCGGCCTCGGCAAAGATGCGCCGGTAGAAACCGAGGCCGTCGGGACCGCCGTCGAGCGCGGCACGCGGGTCCCAGTCGCGGACCTCGGGGGTGAGCTTCGGGATGTCCGCGCTCCTCACGTAGGGCGGGTTGGAGACGAGCAGGTCGACGCAGCCTTCGAGGACGTCGAGGCCGCGAGCCAGGTCCGCGCGGTGGAACTGAACCTTCGTTCCAGCCCGCGCCGCGTTGCGGCGAGCGATCCGGAGTGCGCCCTCCGATTGATCGGTAGCGTGGACTTCGCAGGAGGGACGCTCTTGGGCGATGGAGACGGCTATCACGCCGGAGCCGGTACCGACGTCGAGGACGCGACTAAAGCCGCCCCCGCGATCCACGACTTCGAGGGCGGCGTCCACGACGCTCTCGGTGTCGGGGCGTGGGATCAGGGCGTGCTCGTCGAGATCTAGCCGCAGGTTGCGGAAGTAGGCGTAGCCGAGTATGCGCTGCACGGGCTCGCGTTCCAGGCGGCGTGAGACCCAGGCCTCGTAGAGTGCCGCCTGCTCTCTGGTTAGCGACTCCGGGTAAAAGGCAAGCTCACTCCTCCTCACGCCTAGTAGCTCGGCGAGGAGCACCTCGGCGGAGGCGACCGGCTCGGGGACGCCCGCGTTTTCGAGCCTTTCGGCGGCTTCCCAAGCGAGTTGGCGGGCGCTAGCTAACGCTCGCATGCGCGCCAGTCTACATCCCTTAGCCGGGAGTTTCGGCGGCCTCGGCGGCGAGGCGGTCGGACCGCTCCTTGGCGGCCAGAGCCTGAGTGAACTCTTCGAGGTCGCCGCCGAGGGTGGCCTCCAGGCTATGGGAGGTCACGCCCACACGGTGGTCGGTGATGCGGCTCTGGGGGAAGTTGTAGGTGCGGACCTTCGCCGAGCGGTCGCCGGAGCCGACCTGGGCCAGCCTGAGGGCGCCCTCCTGCTCCTGGCGCTCGCGCATCTCACGCTCGAGAAGGCGCGACCTGAGTATCCTCATCGCCTGCTCCTTGTTCTGGAGCTGGCTCTTCTCGTCCTGGCACGTGACCACGAGGCCGGTGGGCTTGTGCGTAATCCTGACCGCCGAATCCGTCGTGTTCACGCTCTGCCCGCCGGGGCCGCTTGAACGGTAAACGTCGATCTCGAGGTCGTTCTGGGCCACCGCAACCTCCACCTCCTCGGCCTCCGGCAGCACCGCCACCGTCGCGGTCGAGGTGTGGATGCGGCCCTGGCTCTCGGTCTTTGGTACACGTTGAACCCGGTGCGTGCCGCCTTCATGCTTGAACGTCGAGTAGGCGCCGTCACCCTCGATCTCAACTATAACCTCTTTGTAGCCTCCAACTTCGGCCGGGTTCGAGGAGAGAGTGCGGTGCTTGAAGCCGAGGCGATCGGCGTAGCGAGTGTACATCTCGTAGATCTCGCCGGCGAAGAGAGAGGCCTCGTCGCCGCCGGCGGCGGCCCTTATCTCCAGGATCACGTCCTTATCGTCGTTCGGGTCACGGTCGATGAGCTCGGCCCGTATCTTCTCGGTTAGCTCCTCGACTCTTTTCTCGGCCGCCTGAGCCTCTTCGGTAAAGAACTCCCTCTCTTCCACCGAATCGGCCATCGGGATCAACTCCCGTGCCTCCCGGGCCTCCTCGGTGGCGTCGAGCAGCCCCTGGGACCACTCGGCGCCCCGTCTCATCTTCGCGTGCTCCCGGGCAACCTCGGCGAAACGGCGCTGGTCGGAGTGGATGTTCGGGTCCGAGAGCTCGTCCGCGAGCGCCTTGTGGCGCGCGAGCATCTCCCCGGCAAGTTTCAGTACCTGTTGATCCATGTGTTCCTAAGCTACTGCTAAATCGTTGATTCTTCTAAGGTTGCTTCTAAATTACCAGTTGGCCCGTGGCGTCGGGCTTTATGCTGGCCTCTTCTTCCTTCGCGAGGACCTTCTTCAGGGAGGCCATCGCGACCTCTACCTGATCGTCCGTGGGTTCGCGAGTCGTTAGCTTTTGGAGCTGCAAACCCGGCCAGATCAGGGCTTTGACCACGGGGTTACCCTGGTTGCGGGCACTCCACATAATGAACTCGAAGCCGATGCCCGCGACGAGCGGGATGACTACGACGCGGCTCGCGACCGCCTCGACCCACCAGTCGATAGGGAGCAGGCTGAACACCAGGATGCTCAGGACCAGCACGTAGAGGATGAAGCTCGTCCCGCAGCGGACGTGGCTCGTGTCTAGCTTGCGGGCGTTCTCGGGGACCAGCTCCTCGCCCCTCTCGTAGACCTTTATGGCCTTGTGCTCCGCGCCGTGGTAGGCGAAGAAGCGTTTGATGTCCTTGCTCACCGCGGTAATACCGACGAGGTACAACATAAAGATCCCGATCCGAATCGCCCCCTCCACGAGGTTGAAGAGGATCGGGTTATCGATGCTGTTGCCTATCAGCCATCCGACGCCCTTCGTCCCCAGGACGGGCGCGGCGAGGAAGAGCAAGAACGCGAGAACGAGCCCGAAGATCATCGTCCCCACGACCTCCTTTTTGGAGAGGTCCTCTTCCTCGCCCAGGGCTATGTTGGTCGAGAGGGTCAGCGCCTTCATGCCGAGCCAGAGGGTCTCGCCAAGCGAGAGGAAACCTCTGATCACCGGGAGCCTGAAGAGCTTGCTCTTCTTGGTTACCGAGTTGAACGGCTCCGCCTGGACGTCCATGTCGCCCGTCGGCGTCCTGACCGCCATCCCCCAGAAGTTGGGGGAGCGCATCAGTACGCCCTCCATTATTGCCTGTCCGCCGACCCTCATCTCACTCCCCTACCTTCTCGGTCTCCTATCTCGCGGGTTTATTGTCTGCCCTGGCGGGCCTGGCGGTTCCTGAACCGCTGCACCCTACCGCCGGTGTCCACTATGCGCTGCTTGCCCGTGTAGAACGGGTGGCAGTTCGAGCAGATATCCACCGAGATCGCCTCCCCCGCCGTCGAGCGGGTCTCGAAGTCGGTGCCGCAACTGGTGCAATGCACCCGCGTGGTCGTGTACTCAGGATGTACCCCAGTCTTCATCTAAAACCTCCGTCTGCTATCAACACTACTCGCTTATTCTATCTCGCCTGAAAGGAATGCGGAGAGGGCGGCCGCGAGCCTCCGCCGGCCGCGACCGCCCCGTTGCTGGAAGCCGCCCTAACCGCGGACGCGCTGCAACTCGCGCAGGAACTCGGCGTTGGTGCGGGTCTCCTTGAGCTTGGCGATAAGGAGCTCTATCTTCGCCGAGGAGTCGAGGGCATTGAGGATGCTGCGGACCTGCCAGACCCGCTGGGCCTCGGCGGACTCCATGAGGAGCTCCTCCTTGCGCGTGCCCGAGTCCTCGATGTTGATGGATGGGTAGATCCGCTTGTTCGCGAGCTTGCGCTCCAGGTGGATCTCCATGTTGCCCGTGCCTTTGAACTCCTCGTAGATGACCTCGTCCATCCGGCTCCCGGTCTCGACGAGCGCGCTCGCGATGATCGTCAACGACCCGCCGTTCTCGATGTTCCTCGCCGCGCCGAAGAACTTTTTCGGCGGGTAGAGCGCCGCCGAGTCCACACCACCGGAGAGGATACGCCCCGAAGCCGGAGCCGCGAGGTTGTAAGCCCTCGCGAGGCGCGTGATCGAGTCTAGCAACACGACCACGTCCTCGCCCTCCTCGACGAGCCGCTTGACCCGCTCGAGGATGAGCTCGGCGACGGCTATGTGGTTGTCAGCGGGCTGGTCGAAGGTAGAGGAGACGACCGTTGCCTCTTCGACGCTGCGCTCCCAGTCGGTGACCTCCTCCGGACGCTCGTCGGCCAGGAGGACGAAGAGCTTGACCTCCGGGTAGTTTGCCGCGATGGACTGAGCGACCTGCTTGAGGATCGTGGTCTTTCCGGCCTTCGGCGGCGAGACGATGAGACCGCGCTGGCCCTTACCTATGGGAGCCACGAGGTCCACGACGCGCGGGGCTATGTCGTTCGGCTTCCACTCCAGGCGCAGGCGCTCCATCGGATAGAGCGGCGTCAGGTCGTCGAAGTTGGTCCGGTAGCGGCCCTTCTGGGGCTCGTTACCGTTGACCAACTCTATCCTGACCAGGGCCGGGTACTTCTCGCCGTCGCGGGCCGGCCGGATCTGGCCGACCACGTGGTCCCCGCGCCTGAGGTTGAACCGCTTTATCTGCGAGGTCGAGACGTACACGTCGCCCTTGCCCTGACTGTAGCCGTTCGTCCGCAGGAAACCGAACCCGTCCGGTAATACGTCGAGGATGCCACTCTGGCCCTGGCCTTCCTGCTGGCGCCCGTCCTGGCGTTCGCCCCTCTCCCGACGCCCGTCCCGGCGCTGCTCGCCCTGCCTGTCGGCCTGCCGATCGGCACCCTTGTCGCGGCCCCGCTGCTGCTGGCGGCGCTGCTCGACCTCCTCCGGGCTCGCGATGGCCGTGTCGGCCTCGCCGAAGGGGTCCATGTGCATCTCGGTGGCCTCGGGCGCCGCGGGCGTTACCGGCTCCACCGGCGCAGCCGACGTGGTTTCGCCGTTGCCGGTAGCGCCATTGGTGCCGGTCTCCGGGGCCAGAGTAGAGGCAGTCTCACCGCCGTTGGTGGTTACCCCAGTCGCCGGCTGGCCGACGGCCTGTTCGGTGGCGGTCTGGTAGATCAACTCCGCCAGCTGAGGCTTGCGGTACTTGCGGTACTGCTCGATGCCGAGCTGAGCGGCGATCTGGTGCAGATCGCTCAAGGGCTTGCGTTCAAGGGTGGAGAGCTCCGTCATGCTCGTCTTCCTCTCTCGTTACAGTATATAAAGGTCTTTCTCAAGTGCTTCTCGCTAATGTTTTCCTAGAGTTGGAAGCCCTGCGTCCCGGCGTCGGGCTCGAGGGCGTGAATGGTGTCTACGAATCGTACCATACGGGGCTCGGTCGACATAACCACGGTGTGCGTCCGGGCGCCGCCGCGGAAGTACCTGACCCCGTACAGGGTCTCTCCCGGCGTGATTCCGGTCGCCGCGAAGACCACGTCTTCGTCCCGGATCAGGTCGTCGAGGGCCAGCTTCTTCTCCGGGTCGTCGAGGCCGTACTCTCTTAGCTTCTCGACCTGCGAGCGCTGGGTGGGCCACATCTTGGCCTGTATCTCCCCGCCGAGGCATCTTATGACGGCCGCGGCCAGGATGCCCTCGGGCGCCCCCCCGATCCCTATGATGGCGTGCAGCTCGGACCCGCGCAGGCCCACGGCGATGGCCGGGGTAAGGTCGCCCTCCTGGCGGATCTGGATGCGCGCGCCGGTCTCCCTTATCTGCTCGATGAGGTCCTCGTGTCGGGGCCTGTCCAGGATCGCCACCGTTATCTCCGACGTCCTCCGGCCGTTCGCCTCGGCTATCGCGTGCATGTTCTCGTCCACCGGCGCGTCGATGTCGATGCTGCCCCTCGCGCGCGGTCCCACGATGAGCTTGCTCATGTACATGTCCGGCGTCTGGAGCATACTCCCCCGCGGCGACGCCGCCACCGCCGAGATGGCCCCCTGCTGTCCCCGCGTCAGCAGGTGCAACCCCTCAACCGGCTCAACCGCCAAGTCCACCTCGGTCTCCCCGGCGCCCAGAACGTCCCCCACGCTCAAGATACCGGGCCTGGTCTTAAGTGGCCGCATCTGGCCCCGCTCGTCGAGCCGCTCCTCTCTCAAGATCGCCACTCGCCCCAAAACCCCGACCCTGTCAAGCTCCTCCCGAAAGACCTCCGTAGCCAAAGTGTAGGCCTTCTCCGGTGCCCCGGACCCTTCGAGGCGCGCCACATTGAGGGCGACCTGCTCGGTCACGGAGGCGTACTCGATGGCCGAAGCGGCCACGCTATCAGGGCGTAACCTAGCCAAGCTCATAGTGGACGCTCACCCAACCTCCCTTGCCCTACGGTATTCCACGAGTGGTGGGAACGCGAGTCCTATGCGGAGTTCCCGTAGAGATAGTGCGAAACGGTCCGGGGTTCGATCCCCAACGACCGATGCATCGTAGGTCCTAATTATACACTAACAGGCCCGACCGGACCATCTGTCCCGTTCCCGAACTCCGCGGCCACCTTCTCCACCAGCTCGAGGAGCGCCCCATCCAGGAGGCCATCGCGGCCGTCGGTGTTGCCAGGGGCAACCACCGGGTCGTTGTCGCAGTAGAAGACCGGCTTCTCCTCTTCGGCGCCCCGCCGCGTCACCACGTCCACCGCCGCCGCCTTGATCTCCGTCAGGTACGCCTCCACACCCAAGCCCCGCATCTCCTCCAGATCCCGGGCCAGCCCCTTCCGGTCCGACAGGCTCCCCGACGCCGCGACCACCTCGCAGCCGTATCGCTCCTCGAGATGCCGGCAGAGGATTTCCAGTACTGACCGGGGCGCAGTCGAGACGTACGCCACCTTCAGGTTACGCACCTCCCCGACCGGCCGCGGCCTGAAGACCGTCGGTATAACGTGAAGGCTCGGCTTGACCTCGCGCACCGCCTCCACGATGCTCCGCACCCTCTCCGCGCCCGCCATCGGCTCCTCGCTCATCGTCAGGAGCAGGAGGTCCGAGATCAGCAACCTGTAAGCCCCGAGGAAGCCGGACACGTACTCCGGGTCCTGGTGGGCGCCCGCGACCAGGACGCGTCCCCCGACCGCGACCGGTGGCGCCGCCGCCCCCGAGCCGTCGAAGACCGTCATACGGGTATCGAGCCCGTTCGCGAGCCTCGCGCCCTCGAGCACGTTCGAGACGAACGGCTCTCCCGCGAGGCCGCCGCCGCACCTGCGGCAGCCAACGGTCACGACCCGGCTCAGGGCCGCCGTCTCGTAGTAGTCGCTCGCCGCGTGCGCCCCGCGTGAGAGGGCGTCGAGAAGATAAGCGCCCCCCACCTCCATCTCGTGGCCCTTTATCACCTCCGGCTCGGGCGGTCCTCCCCGGCCCATCGAGACGACCCCGGGCGCGAAGCCGTTCTCCGAGAGCAGCCGGGCCAGGTAACCGGAGACCGCCGTCTTACCGACCCTCTTTCCGGTCCCGATCACGGCCAGCGAGGGCTTCGTCGAGACCGCGTGGTACTCCGGCGGACGCAGCTCGAAGTCGCTCCCCGTGTACCGGGCGCCCGCCGCCAGGACCAGCGAAGCTATCCGCATCCGCTCCCTGTACCCCACCACCGGCTCGTCCGAGAGGTCCACGACGACCTCGACCTCGTGCGCTCGGAGCGCCCTCTCGACCGCCGAGACCGGGTCTTCGGCCTTTACGAGCGGCACGCCGTAGTCGGTCCCTTCCTTGAGCTTCTCCGTGCCGCCCAGAAAGGCAGCGGCCACGCCCTCGAGACCGAGAGATTCTTCTACCGTTCTCATGGCGTCGAGGACGACGGGCGGGTAGTGCTCGCCGTCTATGAGGAAGAGCGCCCGCACGACGCAGGGTAGGGCTACCGGTCGCCCAGGGAAGAAGGGCCACCGTAAGGGGAGCTGGAGATCTCCGAGTCTATCCTGTCCTCGAAGCGCGAGTACTCGTGGGTTTCGGCGTCGAAGTCCACGATCAGCTCTCGCTCCTTGAACGGGTACTTCCGAAAGACCCTTACCCTCCCGTTCTCGATCTCTATTATGTTGTAGCAGGGCCGGGTGTTGCCCCGGAGGCGCGTCGTGGAGGCGGTGCCGGCGTTCACGATGAACATGTTCTCCAGCCTCCACGAGTACGGCACGTGCTTGTGCCCGGAAAGGACCAGGTCCACGTCTAGCTCCGAGAGGAGCTCCAGGATGTCCCCCGCGTCGAAGATGATGTTCCGCTCGCGGCCCGTGCCGGGGATCGGGATAAGGTGGTGATGCACCACGAAGATCTTGAGCTTATCCCCCGCGCTCTTGAAGCAGTCCCGGATAAACCCGTAGTGCTCGCGGCCCACCCGCCCGTCGTTCAGGTCCGGCTCCGAAGAGTCTACCCCCATCATGATCGCGTCCTCGAACTCGATCACCGAGTAGCGCTCCCCGAAGAGCCGCTCGAAGTGTATGTAGCCGACGTTCCTGGAGTCGTGGTTGCCCGGTATCACCATCAGGTTCTCGCACCGGAACTGCCCCACATACTCGGCCGCCTGCTCGAACTCCTGGCGATAGCCCGCGTCCGTGAGGTCCCCCGAGACCACGACCGCCGTCGGCTCGTAGTCGTTTATCTCCAGGATCGAGCGCTCCAGGAGGTCCGGGATAAAGTACGCGCTCCCGCAGTGGATGTCGCTGATCTGGCAAATCGTCAAACGGCCGTCGTTGCTCATTTCCCCCCGGGGTACTCGTATCGGATCAACCGGCTATACACAAGTATAACGAAGCCAAGTCGAAACGTGTTAAAGGAAGCGTTAAGCCCGAAGACATCACCGGACACGACGAGTTGCGTGCCAATCGTTCTGGCGGTACCGGAACCCTCTTCGCCGGGCGCCCCCGAGCCCGCAACGTCTCATCGCCCGGAGGAAGCACCGCCCGGTGTGTCCGTTCAGCGTGCGCGTAGCTTGCGCCTGAACTCGCGGGAGCTCGCCGTCTCGAAGGCGGCGAGGGCCGCCAGCACCATCGTGAGGACACCGAGGGTAACGAGGGCGGGCGCCGATACGGCCACGAAGGCGAGGGCGCACGAGACGGCGGCCACGACGATCCGCGGGACGCTCACGCTACCGACGTCGCGTAGCCGGAAGGCGTTGTGGCCCAGGAGGTAGAGCGCGACGCCACAGCAAAGCGCGACAGCGGGTACCGGCGCAAGCGGGTCGCCGACCGAGGCGAGAGTCTTTTTGACGCCTAAAGCCACGAAGACTATGCCGGCTACCATCAGCAGGTGCAGATAACTGTAGGAGTCGCGCGCCAGCCTCGCCCGTTCGTGGCCTTGTGCCGCGACGAGCCTCCTCTCTGCGGCGAGCGCGACCAGGTCGAAGTAGGCCCACCACAGCGCGGCGGCGAGCACGACCGCGAAGAACGCAGCCAGCAAGGTCCCCGCATCCAGTTCGAGTCCCGCCGAGCCGATCGCCACGATCGACTCGCCCAGGGCTATGATGATTATGAGCCCGTGCCGCTCCACGAAGTGCCCCGCGTGGACGCGAAGGCCCGCGACACCCCGTACGAGCGCTACGCCGTAATCTACAGCGAGCGCCACGACCCACAGTGTCACCTGTGCGCCGCCGTCGAGGAACCCGGCCACGACGAGCAAAGCCGGTCCGCCCAGAAGCCCTGGTGCGAGCCTCAAGACTGCCCTCCGCTCCTCCGGATCTTCGCCGGTGGCGATGGCGTAGAGCACGACGTGCAAGAACCGTATCGTGAAGTAGGTGACGCCGAAGAGCACGCCGTATTCTCCGAAGGCGCCAGGCACGGCGAGCGAGGCGACGAGTGTAGCCGCCATCGCGGACAGGATCACCAACCGCGCGGGGATCGCCTCCTCGGCAGGCACGGCGTTTGTCAGCCATGAGTAGCACACCCACGCCCACCACAGCGTCGCGAGCAACAACGCGCCGCGCCCCGCCCCAGGCCAGGTAGGGTCGTCGGCGAGGAAGCCCGTAACCTGGGTGAGAGCGAATACGAAAACCAGATCGAAGAACAGCTCGAGCGGCGTAACCCGACGGTCGGCGGAGTCCGCATTCTGCCGCCCTGTATGCTCCGCCCCCGCCGCGCTCATCCGATTCCTCCGAACTCCTTCGCCGCCGTCACGAGAATTCGCATGGCCAGGACAATGCGTTCCTTCTTTACGCTAGCATCCGGGGGCCCACGTTCACATCCTCTCGGGCGCGTTAACCCCCAAGAGGCCAAGCCCGATCCGGAGCACGTTCTTCGTAGCCGCACACAGGGCAAGCCTGCGCTGCCTTAGACCTTCGTCCTCGACCAGCACCTGATGCACGGTGTAGAACCTGTGAAAGCGGGTAGCCAGAGTCTCCAGATAGGTCGGCAAGGGGTGTACCTCCCTACGCGCCGCCGCACCCTTGACGACCCGGGGGAAGTCGAAGAGTTCTAGTAGCAGGGCCCGTTCCTCGGGGGCGAAGTCACCAGGTGGTACTTCCTTTGTGGTCTCTGGATCCAGGTCCGCCCGGCGGAAGATACTTGCTATGCGGGCGTGGGCGTACTGCACATAGTAGACCGGGTTCTCGTCGGACTGCTGAACGGCCACCGCGAGGTCGAAGTTCATCTCGGTGCGGTGCGAGGAGCGCACGTAGAAGTACCGCGCGGCGTCCTCTCCTACCTCGTCGAGCAGCTCGTCGAAGGTGACGAAGTTCCCGGCCCGCTTGCTGACCTTGACCTGCTCCCCGCCGCGCACGAGTTTTACCAGCCGCACGAGCTCAACGTCCAGGAAGTCCTCCGGCAGCCCCAACGCCACGAGTCCGGCCTGGAGCCGCGGCCCGTACCCCGCGTGGTCCGCACCCCACACGTCTACCACGGTCTCGTAGCCGCGGCTCCACTTGTCCCGATGGTAGGCGATGTCCGGGGCGACGTAGGTGTAGGAACCGTCCTTCTTCACCAGGACCCGGTCCTTGTCGTCCCCGAACTTGGAGGAGGCGAGCCACAGCGCGCCCTCGCTCTCGTAGGCGTGCCCGCTCTCTTTGAGCTCCTCGACTACCTCCTCTATGGCGCCAGACTCGTAGAGGCTCTTCTCGTTGAAGTAGCCGTCGAATCGTACCCGGGCGCGCGCCAGGGTCGCCTCTATGTCGTCCATACACCAGGCGGTAGCGAATGCCATGATCTCCGGTAACGCCTCTCCGGGAGCCGCGTTCAGGTAACGGTCGACGTCCCTGTCTTTGAGGTCTTCGGCGATCTCGCGGATGTATTCGCCGCGGTAGAGAGCCTCCGGGTCGGAGACCGGCCACTCCCGGTCAAAGAGTTTGGCGTAGCGGGCGGCGACGGACTCGCCGAGCAGCCGGATCTGGTTCCCCCCATCGTTGAAGTAGTACTCCCCGCCGACCCGGCGTCCCGCGGCCCCCATGATCCTCACCAGGGAATCTCCGTACGCCGCGTGCCGCCCGTGCGCCACCGTCATCGGGCCCGTAGGGTTGACGCTGACGTACTCTAACAGGACGGGCTCCCCCGAAGCCTCCCGCCTCCCGTACATCTCCCCCGCCGCCAGCAACGCCTCCAGCTCCTCACCCAAAGCCCTCGAAGAGAGCCGGAAGTTGATGAACCCCGGCCCCGCGACCTCGACGCTCTCGAGGAACGGAGCCTCGAGCGAGGCGACGATGTTCCGCGCCACCTCTCGAGGGCTGCGCCTGAATACCCTCGCGTTCGCCAGGGCGACGTTCGTGGCGAAGTCGCCATGCACCGCCTCGTTTGGCCGCTCGACGTGGACGCCGTTCAGCTCCAGCCCGTACGCCTCCCGGACCGCCTCCCGCAGGGCGCCGGCCACCCTCTCTTCGAGACCAGACCTGGCTTCGCTAGCCATCCCGCCCCAGAAGCTCGTTCAAAAGGCTCTTGTTCTCCGCCGCCATCCGCCCGGTCTCCCGCTGGTCGCGCGCGAAGCTCACCTCGAAGACGTCCCCCGCCCGCGCATCCTCCGGCAGCAACTCCCGCGGTACGTCGAAGCCCTCCCGGCCGTCGGGGTACAGCAGCAGGACCGCCATCCCTCTGTCCTCGAACCTATCCAGTTGCACGCGCATGGCCGTATGTTACCGCTTTTTCGCCCGCGAGCTACCCACGCCCGGGCCTTCGGAGAATTACCGTTCGCGAGGTATTGCGCCAGCCTCCCTTTCAAGATAAGTTGTACGGTAATGTTGTTCGAAGCGGTGGTCTTCTACTCCGCTCTACCGAGGGAGGAATATAGTGAAGGTCCGCTTCATGGGCGTATGGGTGCTGGTATTCGCGGCGGTCTTTGCCGCGAGCCTTCTGATCGTGACGTTTTCAGCTCCCAGCGCGGAGGCGCAGACGACCACGACGGGAGTTCTGACGGGGGAAAAGGTGGTCCTGGATGCCGGTCACGGCGGGAGCGATCCCGGAGCCTCGAACGCCGCGTACAACCTCAAGGAGAAGGACCAGAACCTGGACGTGGCCTACAAGCTGAAGGCCCTTCTGGAAGCTTCGGGCGCCACGGTCTACATGACGCGCACCGGGGACCAGACCCTCTCCAACAACGACCGCTACGTCTTCGCCAACACCACGGGGGCCAACATCCTTATCTCGATCCACATGAACGGTTCGACGAACCCCGACGCGGACTACACGAACACCCTGTACGGCAAGTGGCAGAAGGACAAGGAGCTCGCCCTAAGCGTGTTCGACGGGCTCCGGACCTTGCCGGCGGCCACGGGGACGAGCCCCATCGCCACGAGGACGCCTTACCAGTACGCCTCGGGAGTGCTGCTCAAGAGCAACATGCCCGCGACCATCGCGGAGACCGTGTTCATTACCAACCGCGACGAGGGGCGGCTCCTCTCCTAAGGCACCGGAGCCCGGCAGCAGCAGATAGCCGAGGCCCTGAAGGTCGGCATCGAAGACTACTTCCGCAACCACTAGCGAGACCGGGGCGAGAGGGTCGGGTACTGTCAGTAACGTACCTGACCTTCTCGCCTTCGCCGACCGTTGATCAGTGAGGCAAGCATAAACCGGCGTTTCGGGGCGGCTGTTGTCTCTTGCATTTCGGCCGACGAAGGCCTCCGTCTACCAGTGGTACCTCTCCCCCCGGTTTATCTTGGCCGCGCGGTAGACCTGCTCCAGGAGGACCACCCGCGCCAGGGCGTGCGGCAGGGTGACGGGGCCGAAGGAGACGAGGGCGTCCGCGCGCGCCAGCACCTCCGGAGAGAGCCCCAGAGGACCGCCGAGGACGAAGGCAACGTGGCTCCGGCCCGAGAGCCCTAAAGAGTCCAACCTTTGCGCCAACTTCTCTGAGGAGAGCGGCTCGCCCTTCTCCCGGTCCAGGGAGATCACGTACGCCCCCGCGGGTATCCTTTTGAGAAGCCTCTTCGCCTCGGCGGCGAGTACTTCCCCGGGGGTGCGCCGGTTCAGGTCCTCCTCCGGCACCTCGACGACCTCTACCGGGAAGTACCGCCGGAGCCTCTTCAGGTAGTCTCGACAGCCCTCGTCGGCCCACCCCTTCAGGGTGCCGGGGGCGACGATGGTGACGCGCCGGATCATCGCCGGGCCGCTACTCCAGGTCGAAGAGCCGGACTCCGGCTTCGCCGTAGCGATAGACGTACTCCTCCCGGCTCTCTATCGGCTCTCCGACCTCGATCCAGGGCGTCGGGTGCCCGGCGATGGCCGCCCGGACCCTGACGCCCGTGTGCCCGGCGCCCTTTAGCGCCTTGCGCACCGTGCCGCACGCCCGAGCGGGCGAGTTGTTGGTCTTCGAGAGGTGTGCGAGGACCAGATCCTTGAGGCCGTGCGGGGCCAGAGCGCACGCCGCTTCGGCGGCCTGCTGGTTCGAGAGGTGGCCGCGCGCGGAGGCCACGCGCTGCTTGAGGTCCGCGGAGTACGGCCCGCGCCGGAGCCAGTCGGGGTCGTGGTTGGACTCGAGGACCACCGCGTCCGCGCCGCGTAACAAACGCAGGGTCTCGGGCCCCACCTCACCGAGGTCGGTTGCCAGGGCGCTAACCCGCTCGCCGTCCGAGACGCGCAGCCCGTAGGTCGGGGCGTCGTGCGGCACCTCGAAGAACGTCACCGAGACATCGCCTCCCAGGTCGAGATGTTCCCCGGCATCCACGGGCGCCGCACCCTCGACGTCCTCGGCGACCCCGGGCGCCGCGTAGACCGGCACCTCGCGCTCGCGCAGGAAGGATCTGACGCCGGAGGTGTGGTCGGCGTGGCCGTGAGTCAGGAGCACGGCCGAGACGTCGGTGAGGTCGCACCCGATGCGGCCCAGCAGCCCCCGCAGGCGCCGGCATGAGAGCCCGGCGTCGACCAGTAAACCTCGCCCGCCTGCTTCGAGATAAGTCGCGTTGCCCGAGCTGCCGCTCGACAGTACGCTAAAACGCAGAATCGCCTCCAAGCTTCAGTGCTAGTGATGGCTTCAAGCCCCCTGGCTCCCGCCGGAAAATCTTAGCACGCCGCCACGAGGCCAGGTATCTTTTCACGGCACAGGCAGAAGAGGTCACGATCTACGAGGTAAGAGAGGAGCAGGGCGTAGAAGAACGCCCTGCTCCCGTGAAGTTTCCGTAAACCAAAGTGGCTGGGCTACACTCCCCGATCTAGCCGCCCACGCCCGCCGACGTGCCGCCCATGCTCGCCGACGTGCCGCCCGTGCTCGCCGACGCCGGTGGTGGTGGTGGCGGCGGCGGCGGCGGCGGGCTCGGTGGGGGCGGGCTCGGTGGGGGCGCGCTCGGTGGCGGCGGGCTTGGCGGCGGCGGGCTCGGCGGCGGTGCGCTCTGGGGCGGCGGTGCGCTCTGGGGCGGCGGTGCGCTCTGGGGCGGCGGTGCGCTCTGGGGCGGCGGTGCGCTCGCGAGGAACGGGGCGATGCGGGCGACG
>JAUJNO010000013.1:69958-89508 GCA_030448125.1 Rubrobacteraceae bacterium
AGGAACGGGGCGATGCGGGCGACGACCTGGTCCATGGTCAGGGGCGTCTTGAAGGCCTCGTTCGCGGGCGGGACCACGCCGAGAGCATTTCTGAGGGCGGTCACATGGTCGTTCTCCGTCCCGTAGAGGCTCAATGCGGCCTCCAGGTTCGACGGGTCCGAGATCAGCGGCCCCGCACCCAGTAGGGCCCCGACGCCCGTGTTCTCGAATTGCAACGCCTGCTGCAGGATGGCGCCCTGGCTCGAGAAGACTTCCGGGGGGAACGCGAACTGATCCGCCAGAGGAGCCGGGGTCCCGCCCTGGGCCGGGATCGCGCCGAGTAAAAAGTCCCGGTGCGCCGACTCGTTGTTTAGGTTGTTGGTGATGACGGCCAGACCCTCCCCGAAGAGCACACCGGAGCCGAGCGCCCGCGTGTAGAAATCCACCTCCAGAAGCTCCAGCGTAAGGGTGAAGTTGAAGATGTCTAGGTCCCCGCCTTGCTGGGCCTGGGCCTCGCGGGGGGAGAGGACGGCGGAAGCAACCGTCGCGCCGATTCCCGCGGCCGCGAGGGCCTTGAAGAAGTCCCCCCGGGTCCGGGGCCGGGCGAGTTCCTCCGCGCCCAGCACGTTAATCACTTTCTTCTCCATAATTAGCTATCTCCTCCCTAAACGACGACGCCGAAGGGCGTCGTGGCCGCCACGGCCTCACCGAAGGTAAAGGACCGCTGGAAGGGAATAAAGTTCGGCCCGCTTATACCCCGGAGGATGTCGATTGCGGTCCGGTGATCGCACTCCACACCGAGGATGGAGCCCGCCCCGGCGAGGATCCCCTTGTCCTGAATCGCCCCCGCTGACCCCTGGTACGCCCCGATCCCGACCGGCTCGAAGGTCGCCGCCAGCTCCAAGAAGGCGACCGGGTCCTCAAAGACGCCGGGCGGGTAAACGAACTGCGGCTCCGGGGGCACCGCCGCGCCTAGACTCGCCAGGGTCGACGCGAGGAAGTCCGCGTGCGCGAACTCGTGGTCCCGGATGGCCGCTATCTGCGTGGCGGCAAACGGGTCCAGGATACCGGCTTCAACACCAAACTGGTAGAACCTGCCCTCCAGCAGCTCCAACTGGTAGGCGAACTGCAGGATCGCCGCGTCGCCCAAGCCCTGGTAGGTCGGGAAGGCCACGAATCCCAAAGTCGGTTGCGCCTCGGCGTACCGGGTAAAGACCCCCGCGCCCCCGATCCCCGCCGCCGAGAGCGCGGCCCCAACCGACGCAGCCGTCTTTAGAAACTTGCGCCGCGAGTACTCCCGATCCTCGATCGGAGAGACGCAGCTTACGTCTCCGTTCATCTACATAATTCCTTTCTTTTCGGGACCCTCACGGTCCCCCTCTCACCCTACACATACTCTCTTACGAAATCGCACCGTACCCGGATCACCTGAATCCCAGCCACCCCCTCCCAGGCGCCACGCAACCTGGCGCAGCCAGCGAAAGACACGTTAACAACATCAAGTACAACATTCCTCAATGTTCTTACGATCAGTGTATGTGTAGGGTGTGGTAATGGATGATCGGAGATGATTCCGGGTCGTGCTGGTTTCGAGGGAAATCGCGTCTCTCCCGTGCGGACCATGCAGGATCTCGGGCCCAGCCTGGCAGAGGTAGGTCGCCGGAGTCCGAAGGTCAGGCGGATTCTTCGACGAGCTCTCCCTGCACCACGATGCGATCGACGTAGTCTGGGAGGGTGCAGGTTTGGAGGGTAACGATGTCCTTGCCCTTGACCGCGTTCATCACCTCGACATTGTCGGGCGAGACCACTTTTGCTCCGTCACCCTGTAGACGTACTCCTCGCCGGCGGCGTCTGTAAGAGAGATCTCGTCTTCAGGGGTGAGCTTGTCGAGGTCGTAGAACACGTAGGAGGAGCGGGTGTCCGGGTACCCGACGCGGTGCCCCGCGATGTAGACGTTGGCCCCATTCTGCCAGGGGAAACCCGTGGCGGGAACGTGGATCGCCGACTCCTTGAGCTTCTCTTCGGAGACAGAGTCGAAGATGGGCAAGCCTTCGATCCCGAGCTTGGGCACGCTCAGATACAGGGTCTTGTCCTCGGGGCCGCCGGGGTCGCGCCCGAAGTTGAAGGGCTTAACCGCCGGGATAGCGCCCGCGGACGTGCCGGAAGCCAATTGGACCGGCTCGTCGGAGCCCTCCTCGAAAAAGTCCTTGTACTCCGGCGCTCCCGTACGTTGCTCTTCCGAGAGTATGTCTTCCGGGCGCGCCGCCTGGACGGTCGTCCACGCTTCGGTGGACTCCGACTGGGTTGCGCTGGCCAGGTCTGACTGGGTAGTCTCCTGCCCGTCGCTCTCCTGGTCCTCGTTCTGTGCCGATTGCGTCCCCCCGCAGGCGGGAAGAACGAGCAGCAAGAAGAGGAGCAGGGCGGTGGCCGCCCTGCTCCTCGTGATTAGACTCCCGTACAACTCCGTCAGACTCTACTCTTCCTAGGCGTCCGGGCCGCCCGTGGCCGGCATCGCACCCATCCCGAGGAACGGGGCGACGGCGGCGAGGACCTGATCCTTGGTCAGGGCTTGCGCGAAGGCCACGTTGGCCGGTGGCACGATGCCCTGAAGGTTCTTGATGGCGACGACGTGGTCGCCTTCGACCCCGGCGATGGTCCCGGCGGCCTCCAAAAGTCCGGGTTCTGGATCATCGGCCCCGCACCGAGGTAAGCCCCGACGCCCGTGGGCTCTAGAACACTGGCCAGCTGTATGACGCCAGCCTGGCTCGCGAGTGCCTCCGGCGGGAAGGTGAACTGCGGCCTCGGGGCCGGGGTCGCCCCCGCGCCTAGCAGGGCTGCCGTAATGGCGTCCACGTGCGCAGCCTCGTGGTCCCGCAGGTTGGTCACGACGCCCAAAGCTGGTCCGGAGAGGACTCCGGCGTCGAGCGCCATCTGGTAGAAGTCGCGCTCCAGGAACTCCAGCGTGAGGGCGAAGTTGAAGATACCCGCGTCCCCTCCTGGGTGCCGCCAATTTGGGCGAAGGCCTTCTTGCTCGTGAACAGGCCCGCACCGGCCGCGCCCGCGCTAGCTACCGCGAGGGTCTTAAAGAAGTCCCTCCGCGTCCGGGGCCGTGCGAAGCCCTCCACATCCGGCACATTTACCGTGTGCTTCTCCATAAGTTAGTTATCTCCTCCCTTAACCTGGGGTAACGCCGAACGGGGCAACGGCCTCGACAACGGCCCCAAACGGCAGGGTTGGCTCGAAGGCCAGGTTGTTCGGCGGTAGCACCCCGTTGAGGATGTTGATCGCGACCCGGTGCTGGCACTCCACGTTGTGGATGGAGAGCGCCGCCGCGAGGAGATCCTTGCTCTCCAGCGCCGCTGCCGCGCCTCCGTACGCCCCGATACCGACCGGCTCGAAGGTCGCCGCCAGCTGCAAGAAGGCGCCCGGATCGCTGAAGGTACCCGGCGGGTAGGTCAAGCTGGGCGGCGGAGGTACCGGCGCGCCCAGGCTCGCGAGGGTGGACGAAAGAGCGTCAACGTGCGCCATCTCGTGGTCCCTGATCTCCGCTATCTGCGCGAGAGCGGGACCGCTAAACAAGCCGGCGTCCACACCTTGCGCGTAGAACGTGCCCTCCAACCGTTCGAGCTGCAAGGCGAACCCGAGGATCGCCGCGTCCCCCAGCCCCTGGTAGGTCGGGTAGTTTGGCGGCGCCTGCGCGTCGGCAAAGCGGGTGGCGACACCAAAGCCCCTATGCCCGCCGCCGAGATCGCGGCAGTGGCCCACGCCGCGGTCTTCAGGAAGCTGCGCCGCGAGTGCTCCTGGTCGAACCCGACCGGAGAAGTGCGGCCTATATCTGCATCCATCCCCATAGTCTCCTCTCTTTACAGGGCCCTTTATCGGCCCCTTTTACACTTACTCAACGTTTTCTACGGAGTCGAACCGAACCTGGATCAACTTAAGTTCTCGCTACCTCCCTTTCTGGCTACACGTTCTCCCCAGATACGGCATCCATGTAAGACAGACATGACATTGAGCACAAATGATAGATGTTAGCGACACTTTAGTCAACACTTCTTAATATTTTGGTTTTCGGGGTCGAGAGTTACCGTCGACGCTCTTACGTTCGACGAAGACCGGCGGTGATCTGGGGGCTTCGGGTTGCCGTAGAATCTTTTTGTGGCTGACAGGGAGAGACAGTACCTGCTTTTGGCGGACGAGGACTTGATGTCCCTGGCCGGCGACGGCGACGCCGGGGCGTTCGCGGCTCTCTACGACCGTCACAGCCGGGCGTCGTACTCGTTGGCCTACCGGATGATGGGAGACCGTCAGGCGGCGGAGGACCTCGTGCAGGAGGCGTTCCTCGGCGTGTGGCGGGCGGCGGGGAGCTACCGAGCGGAGAGGGGGAGCGTGCGCACCTGGATACTTTCGATCGTCCACCACCGGGGCATCGACCAGCTGCGTACGACCGCGAGCCGCCGCCGGGTCTACGAAAGGGTCGAGGCCACGGCCTCCGTCGCGCAGCCGAGCGAGGCCTTCGCCGAGACCTGGCGCAACTCCCAGCGTGAGCAGGTCAGGGAGGCCCTGCGGGTCTTGCCGCCCGCACAGCTAAAGGTGCTCGAGCTCGCGTACTACTCAGGGTACACCCACACGGAGATAGCGGACCTGCTCGACCTGCCGCTCGGGACCGTCAAGGGCCGCATGAGGCTCGGGCTGCAAAAGATCCGGGAACACTTCGACGCCCGCGGAATGGAGGTGCCCGGATGAGCAACGAACGACCGGGACGTGACCCCGGGCGTGAGCCCTGGCGCGAACGCTTCGACGATCTCAAGGGTGCCTACGTACTCGGCGCCCTCGACGAGAGCGAGCGTAGGGAGTTCGAGGGCTACCTCGCCGCTCACCCCGAGCTGCAGGCCGAGGTCGACGACCTCGGCTCCGTCGCCGACCTCCTGACCCTCGCCCCGCGGGAGCACGAGCCTTCTCCCGAGCTTCGCCGCAACCTGCTGAGCAGGATCGGGGACACCTCCGGCGCTCCCGTCGCCGAAGCTCCCCCGCGACAGCGCGCGGGGTTCGGCGGGAGGCTCTTCGGACCGGGCGGACTCGCCGCGGCGGCGGTCGCGGCGGTCGCGGTCCTGGCCATCGTCGGGCTCTTTCTCTGGAACGCCTCTTTGCGCGAGGAGAACGCGGGTCTGCGGGGCGCGATCGAGACCCGCGAAACGTACGAGCTGCAGGGTTCGGGAGCGGCGGAGGACGTCCGGGGAGAGGTCGTTGAGGTCCGGGACGGCCAGGCCGTTCTTGTGGCGGAGAACATGCCCCCCACCCAGGAGGGCGAGGTCTACGAGGCCTGGCTCATGCGCGGCGACGTCCCGGAGCCCGCCGGGCTCTTCCAACCGGGCGACGGAGGAGACGCTACGGCGCCCATCGAAGGCTCTATCGACGAGGCCGACGCCGTAGCCGTAACCGTCGAACCGTCCGGCGGCTCCCCGGCGCCGACGAGCGATATTCTGCTCACCGCGACCCTCTAGCCGCGTCCCTCCCGGCATCCTTCTTGCCGGCTCACGAGCGTTTACCGTTCCCATACGAGGGGTAGAAGATTTTTAGGGAACGGAAGAAAGGAGCATTTAATGCCCGTAGCTCGAGTAACGGAGTTGAGCGCTACGTCGGAGCAGAGCTTCGAGGATGCGATCAACCACGGGGTCAAGCGCGCTACCAGCACCCTCCGGGGCGTCGAGAGCGCCTGGATCAAGGACATGAACGTGATGGTCGACGAGAGCGGCAACATCTCGGCCTACAAGGTCAACATGGCCATCACCTTCGTCCTGGAAGAAGGCGAACAGCCCGGCTAAACGAGCCGAGTATTTCAGGAGGGCTAGCGCCCCGGTCATGCGGCCGGGGCGCTTATTCTCGTCAGGTCTCTTGTGAGAGCCAGTCCAGGGCCACGGCGGCGGTCCAGGATTGGTCGTCGGAGCCCAGAGGTTCGCCGGTGAACGGCTCGAAGTACTCGGCGAAGCCGCCGGCGGCGAGCTGTTCGAGGGAGGCCAGGCGCAGGTCTGCGGCCCGCTCCTTCTCGCCGGCCTTCACGAGGGAGCGCCAGAGCAGCCAGGAGATTACCGGCCAGACCGGGCCGCGCCAGTAGGCACGCGGGTGGAACCGGGCCTCCTCGGGGCTCGTGCTCGGCGGCAGCGGCCAGCGCAGCGCGGTGTTGCCCGCGAACTGCGCAGAGAAGAGGGACTTTAACAGGGCGTCGCGGCGGGCGGGATCCGGCTCGCCGGCGACGAGCGGGGCGAAGCCCGCGATCGTGCGGACGCGCAGGGGCTCGTCCGAGCGGAGGTCGTAGTCGAGACAGAGGCCGAGCTCGGGGTCCCAGCAACTCCTCAAGCCCTGGCGACCGCGCCGGATCCAGCCCTCTATCAGCGCGCGGTCCTCGTCGGAGGCCCCGATGGCCTCGGCCAGCACGAGCAGCGCCTCGTTGGCGGCGACCAGTATCGCGCTGAAGAGCACATCCTTGACAAGGAACGGGTGGGAGCGCTGGATCTCATCTTCCTCATAAGAGACGTTTCTTAGCAGCTCGACGAGCCAGAGGTAGCGATCGTACTCCTCCTTCGTCGGCCGCTCGGAGGATTCGTCGACGAACTGCAGGTCGAGGCGCTCGTAAGGGGCTAGCTCCCCGACCTCGACCGCCGCCATCGCCGCGTCGAAGCGCGGCGAGTTGTCGGTCCCGCTCTCCCACGGATGGTAGATGGTCACGAGGCCCGAGCCCTCGGGGTCCCTCTCCGTCAGCAGGTAGCGGTGCCACCAGAGAAGCCGGGGGTAGAGACCCTTCACGAGCCCGCGAGCGTTGGAGGCCGCTGCCTCCGTGCCCATCTCGCCGGCGGCCTCCCAGATGCACAGGGCCGCGATGGCGTGGACTGCCGGCTGGCAGAGGCCGCTGGTCTGGCGCGGGGGGTCGGGAGCGTCCTCAGGGGGGATCGCCGGCGCCCAGTGCTCCGGCCCGAGCAGGTAGCTCCGCGGCGGCGCAGCGGGGTTGAAGACGATGTGCGGTACCTTGCCCGTCGCCCACTGCGCGGAGAACAGCCCCATAAGCTCACGAGCAGCCCGGACGGCGTCGATGCGGGCGAGCCCCACGGCGATAAACGCACTGTCCCAACTCCACTGGTGCGGGTAGAGGTTCGGCGCCGCCCTCGTCCACCCGTTCATATCGTTGCGGCGCAAAACCTCCGCCGCCCGGCCAAACATATCGGAGAAACCACCGACCGACTCCAACGCGCCCCGCACCCGCCGCTCACCGCCTCTCGAAGATGGCATACCAATACTTCGAAACGATACCAACAGTTAACCAAGCTTAACAGTTAGTAAGCTGCCGTGGGGAGAAAGATAACACGACGACGAGGGGACGCCTGGGGTACAAACGGGGGGTGATACGTCTCGGTTACCCGACGCAGAACCTGACGATACCGGCCGGCACCAACCGGACCCTGCGCCTGGCGAACCTGCACGACGCCGACAGGGTGCGCGCCCTGATCCGGGAGAACCTCGCGGGTCTCGACACTGTAATTCGGTGGAACGCCGAGTATGGAGTACCGCTCTTCAGGATGGGGCAGGCCCTGATCCCCTTCGCCTCCCACCCCGGGTTCCCGTACGACTGGGAGGCGGAGCACGGCGACGAGCTGCGACGAGCCGGAGAGCTCGCGCGAGAGCTCGGCATACGTCTCAGCATGCACCCCGGACAGTACATCCAGCCGGGTAGCCCTAAACCCGAGGTCACCGGGCGGAGCCTCGCCGAGCTCCGGTACGTGGCCCGCATCTTCGACCTCATCGGCAGCCCCGACTCCGTGCTTGTCCTGCATATGGGCGGCGCCCACGAGGACAAACCCGCCACCACCGCCCGCTTCATAGAAGCGATGCGCCCGGAGGAGGGTGTACTCAAATACCTCGCCCTCGAAAACGACGAGCGCACCTGGACCGTCGCCGAGGTAGTCGAGGTCGCCGGCTCGTTGGGCATACCGGCGATCGCCGACACCCTCCACCACGACCTGAACCCGGGCGGCCTGACCCTCGAAGGGGCCTTCGACCTCTCCCTCCCGACCTGGCAAGACCGGGGTGCGCGGCCCAAGCTTCACCTCTCCAGCCAGAACCCGGAGAAGCAGCCCGGCGCCCACGCCTACTCCGTGGACCTCGTGGACTGGCGGGCGCTCGTGGACGCCCTTCGCGGCAGGGAGGCCGACGTGATGGTCGAAGCAAAGGGCAAGGAGCACGCCCTCGTTCCCCTGGGTATAAAGTTATAGCGGCAGGGAACTTACCCATGATCGTACGATGACACGGAGGTTCTGGAGTGGCTGAGAAGTTCGACGCGATAATCCTCGGCATGGGCCCCGGCGGCGAGGTCGTCGCGGGGCGTCTGCTGGGCGCCGGCAAAAAGGTCGCGGTGGTGGAGCGGGAGCTTCTGGGCGGCGAGTGCGCCTACTGGGCTTGCATACCGTCCAAGACCCTGCTCCGGCCGCCCGAGGTCAAGAGCGAGGCAACCAGGGCCTTCGGGACCGGCACGCCCGAACTGGAGCTAAAGGAGATCTTCGACTACCGGGACTACATAATCCGCAACCTCGACGACTCGGGGGAGAAGGAGAGCTACGAGGAGATGGGCGCCACCGTCGTGAGAGGCGAGGGCCGCCTGGCCGGGCCCGGCCGCGTCGAGGTGAACGGCGAGACCTTTGAGGCGGATCACGTAGTCGTGGCGACCGGCTCCGCGTCGAACATACTGCCCATCGAGGGCCTTGAAGACGTTACCGTGTGGACGAACCGCGAGGCCACGACCACGCGCGAGGTGCCGGAGCGGGCGGTAATAATCGGCGGCGGCCCGAACGGCATAGAGACGAGCCAGTGGCTCTCCAGGCTGGGGAGCCGGGTGACCCTTGTCCAGAGTTCCGACACGCTCATAGACCGCGAAGACCCGCGGGTCAGCGAGATCATCCTCCCGATCCTCGAAGAGGAGGGTATAGACGTCCGGGTGGGCCGGAGGGTCGAGAAGGCCCGCAAGGAGAACGGGAGCGCGGTCGTGACGCTCGACGACGGCGAGGAGATAGAGACGGACGTCCTGGTAACAGTCGCGGGCCGGACACCGAGGGTAGAAGGGATCGGGCTAGAGTCCGTCGGGATCGAGGTCGACGAGAAGGGGCTCTCGGTGGACGACCACTGCCGCGTGGCGGGCGGACCCTCCGGCCTGTGGGCGGTCGGGGACGTGACGGGGGTGCTCCTGTTCACGCACGTGGCCCAGTACCAGGGCAAGATCGTGGCCGCCAACATCCTCGGCGGGGACCGCGGGGCGGACTACCGCGGAGTCCCGCGGGTCGTCTTCTCGGACCCGGAGATCGCCGCGACGGGCCTGACCGAGGAAGAGGCGCGGAACGAAGGGATCGACGTCGCCTCCATCGACCTCGAGCTGCCGCGGGCGCTCGCGCGCCCCGTGACCTACGAGAAGGAACCGCGGGGCAACTTGGGGCTCGTGGTAGATCGCAACGAGAGGGTGATCGTTGGGGCGTGGGCGGTCGCGCCGCTGGCGGGGGAGTGGATCCACCAGGCGTGCCTGGCGGTCAGGACACGCATGTCCGTGGACACCCTACTCGATAGCGTGTTCCAGTTCCCCACCTTCTCCCAGGCGTACCTCGAGGCGCTCGAGAAGATGGACCTGTAGCTTTAAACTAGAAAGGATCGTGATGCACAAGAACCCTGACGCCGGCGAGATCAAAACCTCCTGGAGGAGGCGCGCAACGTCGCGGTCGTGGGGCTCTCGGAGAGCCCTTACCGCACGAGCCACGCCATCGCCCGCGCCCTGCAGAGCTCGGGGTACAGGATCTTCCCGGTCAACCCGAACCTCACCGGCCCGGTCCTGGGCGAGGAGCCCTACGCCACCGTCGAGGAGATACCCGAGCGCGTAGACATCGTGGACGTCTTCCGCAGGAGCGAGAAGGTCGCGCCGGTCGCCAGGGACGCCGTCGCCGCCGGGGCGAAGGTCCTGTGGCTGCAGTCGGGCGTGATCAACGAGGAGGCCGCCGAGTATGCCGAAGAACACGGTCTCACCGTGGTCATGGACCGGTGCATCAAGGTGGACCACGCCATGCTGGTGCGCCGGTAAACCGGCGGTCTCCGGCCTGGACGCCGCTACGCCTCGCGTGGGTAGGCATTCGGGAATCCGGGTATGATTGAGAGTGTTGCCCGCAAGGGAAAATCAAGGAAAGGAGTAACATGCCACGCATCCAACCCGTGGAACCAGAGAACGCCCCGGAGGTCTCGCAGGAGTACGTCGAGGCCGGCAAGCAGATGACCGGCGGGGAGGTCATCAACTACTTCAAGCAGATGTCCGTCTCCCCGACGTCCTTCAAGGCGTACATGGACTTCGCCGAGACGATGCAGGGCGGTGCCCTCGACAGGCAGACGCAGGAGTCCATCGCCGTCGCCGTCTCCGACTACGACGGCTGCGTTTACTGACTGTCGGTCCACTCCGCCGTGGCGGAGCAAGAGGGCCTGAGCCAGGACGAGGTCCGGCGGGCACAAAGCTTCGAATCCGAGGACGAAAAGCGGGCGGCCGCCCTCCGGTTCGCGCACGACGTGATCGAGAGCCGCGGGCACCCTTCGGACGACTCGTTCAACGAGGTCCGGGAGGCAGGTTGGACCGACGAGCAGATCATGGAGATGATCGCCAACGTCTCCCTCACCCAACTCTCCAACTACATGAACGACTCCATCCAAACAGAGGTAGACATCCCCGTAGTCGAGCCAACGAGCAGGTAAACAACGAACCTTTGAGGGGGCGGCGTACCGCCCCCTTTTCGTAGCTCTCGACCGAAGCTACAAGTAGTAAAGGAGACGCCATGGCGAGGGTTTGCGTGTTCGACGTAAACGAGACGCTGTTGGACCTCGGGGCGCTCGACCCGCAGTTCGAGCGCGTCTTCGGAGACGCCTCGACACGGCAGGCCTGGTTCGGCCAGTTCCTGACCTCGTGGCTGACGGCGATGGTGACCGGGGTGTACCAGGAGTTCGGCACGATCGGGGGTACCGCCCTGGAGATGATCGCCGAGCGCCAGGGCGTAAACCTCTCCGACGAGGACAAGCAGCAGATCTTGAGCGGGATGCAAGAGCTGCCGCCGCACCCGGAGGTCGAGGAGAACCTCGGTCGCCTGCGCGACGCGGGCATCCGTCTGGCCGCCTTGACGAACTCTACGCAGCAGGTAGCCGACGCTCAGATAGACAACTCGGGCCTGCGAGAGTACTTCGATCAGGTTCTCTCCGCGGACGCCGTAAAGCGCCTCAAGCCCGCGCCCGAGCCATACCGCATGGCCGCGGAGAGCCTCGGGGTGGAGATAGGACAGGTCCGCCTCGTCGCGGCCCACGCCTGGGACGTGGCGGGCGCTCTACAGGCCGGGTGCGCGGCCGCCTTCGTTGCCCGACCGGGGATGGTCCTGAACCCGCTCTTCGAGCGTCCGGACGTGGTGGGGTCCGACCTGCGGGAGGTCGCGGACGGAATAATCGAGGCCGAGGCCGGGTCTTAGGCCGAGCGCGGGATCTGTTCGTAGAGATACTGTAGTCTTTGCCTCCAGGAAGTCCTTGTGGAGGAGGTAGCTCGTGTCCGGCGTCATCGGTTTCGACATCTACGGCACGCTCGTCGACCCACTGGAGATGAACGAGCACCTGCGGCCCGTCGTTGGAGAAGATCTCTCGGAGCGATTCTCCGAGCTCTGGCGCAACAAGCAGATCGAGTACACCTTCCGGCGCGGTCTAATGCAAAGGTACGAGGACTTCGACACCTGCACGCGCCAGGCGCTCGTCTTCGCCGCGCGCGCCCTTGAGGTAGATCTCTCCGAGCAGGACCGGGAGAAGCTCATCGAAGAGTATAAGAATCTCAAGCCATTCCCAGACGTGATCCCCGGCATCGAAGCGATGAAGGCGAAAGGACACACGCTCGTCGCGTTCTCCAACGGCGTCGAGGCGACAGCCCGGACACTACTGGATCGGGCCGGCGTCCTGCGCCACCTCGAAAACGTCATTAGCGTAGACGATGTGAAGACCTTCAAGCCGGACCCGGAGGTCTACCACTATCTCGCCCGGCGCCTGGAGAGGGCGCCGGAAGAGACTTGGCTCGTCTCCAGCAACCCGTTCGACGTCATCGGGGCAAAGGCCGCCGGCCTCCTGGCGGCCTGGATCAAGCGCAAACCCGACGCCCAATTCGACCCCTGGGAGATAGAGCCCGACCTCGTCGTCCCAGACCTCGAAGCACTAGCGGAGAAACTATAGAGGACGGGATACGCTAACGGAACCCGCCAAGCTCGACGTCTTCGTCTACGGCACCCTGGTGCCGGCGTTCATCTGCGAACACAAGGCTTCCATCTCACGATCTATGCGCTGTATTCTCCAGTCGGGAGGCTCGTAAGGCACCTCCTTCAGGCGCTCTTCCATCTCAAAGTAGAGACGGGCGTACTCCTCTACGTCTCGCGTGAGGCGCATAACGTTGGCATCGAAGGAGCCTTTCACTACGAGAGACCAATCCGCAAAGAACTCGACCTTGAGACCCAAAGCATCGTAGATCTCGCGCCGCAATCGCCCAGGCATGCACCAGTGGCCGAAGCTGATTCACGTATTGAACGCCTCGAGAACCGCACGCCGGTGCTCCTCCAAAGAGGCAACGCGCTCCTTGGAGCCACGAAGCCTACCTTAGCTCCCGCAGCACGGGCAGACATTACGCTCCTCCTCTAAAGGAGCCAGCTTATCCTTGAGATCGTCGATGGAATCTATTATGCCTTCGGCATGCTGCTCCTGAAAGCGCCTCTTCTTCGGTCGAGCTCGGAGAGATACTCGGTCCAGGTCTTGTAGGTCTGCTGAGGATCGCTAACACCGGCCGGCTCGTTCTCTATGACCGCGTCTATACGCTTGGAGAGCTTCTCGGGATCTTGTAGTATCTCCACCCACACATACTCGGCCACTAACTCCTCTACCAACTCGGCACGGTGATAGAGTTGTTGGTGCAGGCGTCTTTGCCATCGTACTGAACCCGCCCGCATACGTAGTAGTAATATTTGTCTTTGGTTCGCGAAACTCCCGTAATCGTGCTCATGCGGCGGCCACATTCTCCGCAATGCAAGATGCCCTTGGAGAGTTTCCCAGTCGCGGCTGCCCGTGAAGCTAAAAGAACGGTTGTCCTTGCCCCGCGCACGTGCAGCAACGACATGCGATAGAGGTATGCCGGCATCTGGTACGGGCACCGCGACCCACTCTGAGCGAGGCCGTGGCTGCGTTGTTTGACGCTTCTTTCCCGACGTATCAAGCGTGTAGCGGACTCGGTTGTACCAACATATGCCGTAAGACGCTTCGGGGTCAAGCTGAGCGAACACCTCCGGCGTCAACAACCCCTCAGCTAGTAGAGCCTCCAAGCTCTCGCGGTCGTGGGGCACATACACATCCTCGTCGAGGATTGTTCTTATGTACTGCGTGGTCCAGTATCGCTTACCCTTGGGTGTAGGGGACCATCTCCCCGTCCAGTACCTTTTTCACCGCGTGCGTACCCATTCCCGGCCACGTCACGGAAGATTCGGCGTACAACTTGCATCTGGACCTCGTTCAGCGCGTAGTTGGTTTTGTCTGCGTTGTACGAGAAACCGAAGTGTGGACTTCCGTTGGGTATTATTTTGCCTTCCCGTGCGCGCTGGACCTTGCCCCGGCGGGTTCTCTGAGCGATCTGTGCCCAATATACTTGGCGAGCTGGTCCAATATACCCTCGGTGAGTTCGCCCTGACGCGTCGCCCTGGTCGTTCATGGCCCGAATGTCGGTACCATACTCTTGGAACTCCTTCTTTAAGAGGTAGTGGTAGGCGGGCTCGCGAGCGAAGCGGTCACGGTCCTGGGCTAGAACTACCGATATTCCGCCAGCGGAGCTGGTCACGAGGTTCCGGACTCTATCCAGCCCCGGGCGTTCGAAGATTGCGCCGCTAACCCCCCCGGTCCGTCACCTCCTCCACAACCTCGTAGCCCTCGCGCTTGGCATAAGCGCGCAGGCGCCTCGAGCTGTTGTGCCAGGGAGTACCCGGTGCGTACCTGCTCGTCGGTCGAGACGCGAGCGTAGAGTATGGCCCTGTTAGTTCCGTTGGTGTTAAGCATCACTTACCTCTTCCCCTTCCGCTCGGGCTTCCTCATAAGGTCTACAGGCTCCACGCCCAACGCCTCGGCAAGCTTGCGGGTGGTGCTTGGCTGTGCCTCTCGCTTGTTTAGCTCTAACTCTACGATGGTGGACTGAGCGACACCCGATACGTCCGCCAGGTCTCGCTGACTCATAGCCTTATCCTCCCGTATCTCCCGTAATCTCGGCAGGTTTCGCATCGCGTGTACCCCCATATATCGGCTCATTACAGTAGTATTGTACTATCAAAAAGCTTGTATGGCAATATCAAGCTAATATTATGGTGACATCGAAAAAGCGGCCCCGGCGGATAAATTCACCACGAAATCCCCCGAGGCCCGGCCCACGAGGAGTAGCCAAGTGGACACCACCAGTGTAGCGAAAGAAGCCCCCAGAGAGGTGAGCCGTAAGCGCGGCGAGTGCGACGGGTGCGGACGCACTGACAAGGCGCTTACGGCTCCGAAGCCGAATGCCGGTCGGGGATACAGGGGCGACATGTACTGCATGGGCTGTAACCCTCGCTTCTCTAGCGGCGTGTCGGAGTTCCTCGACGCGCACTACACGTGCCTGGAGAGGTTGGTAGGCTAGACAAAGGCTACTGGCCGGGGAGTAACTAAGCGCTCCCCGGCCTCGTGTAATTAGGAAGGAGTAAGGATCAGCATGGCTTATCTATTCTCGCTCGGGACGTGAGCGTCACGGAGGGCGCGCAAGCACGGCGAGGAGTCGTTCATACCTCTCCCCGAGATCCTCGACTGGCACCAGTCGGGAGTGGGGCCTCGTCTCCCCGGAGGAGCGCGCGGGGAACTTCTCCGTGCTCGCGGGTGTCGTGCGGGGGTAGATCAACGGCCTCTACGCGACCGACGCCGGCCCCGTCGAAGTGCTCACCGAGGGTGACGGTAGCGCCACCACGGTGCTCCTGCCGTCGGAGCCCCTTTAACCAACCCGCGGCGAGCGGTTACGAACCCCCGTCGGCGGGCCGGTGCTCAGCATAGGAACTTGGCAATGATGCCCCCCGTGGACGTAGTAAAGACCCGGCGGTGGGTGTCAAACCCACCGCCGGATCTCGATTCGTTGGCCGGGGGCACGCAACAACGGGTGCAGGCCGTGTACAACGCCCCGGAGGGATAAACCCTAGCCTATTCTACCCCCGATCCTACCTGCGCCGCAGGACCGCGTACCCCAGGACACTCCCGCCCAGCAGTAAGGCGGCGGCGGGCAGCAGCACCGACGTGCTGCCTATCGCTGGACCACCGCTCGCGGGCAGCGGCTGGGTGCTCTCCATCATCATGGTCTCTTCCTCATCACGGTCATCTCATCCTGCGCCATAGCGGTCGGCACGAGGATCAGCATGGCCACCAAAAGCGGCCGTAGCCAAAATAACTAGCTTCTTCACGAAAGTTTCCTCCTTCTGTTCACTGAGCGTTTTCCCGCACGACCTGCACACGCGACCTGCTGCCAGACACTTTAACCTAATGTTGCGCCTGATGTAACCATCGTTAAACACTGTTAAGCAAGCCTCGGAAGTTTTTGGGGCATAGCCCCCCCCGGTCCGGTAATCCACAGGACCGGGGCAAAGCTCTCGCTTCACGAGCTCGTATACTAGGAGGTAACGAATCCGAATCGGCGGGCCGGGGTATCCTTCGGGGTGTCCTGGCCCTTTCGTGCTGAGAGAATGTTTTGGGATCGGACCTCACTCCCGCTTCTCGGCCAACCCCCGCACGACTGCCGAAGCGACGATGACCGCGACCATCCTTACCATCCCTTGTAGTACAGCCTCCGTCACGTCGTCCGCCGGGCCCCTCCTTTCGGGCACCAGATCCGCGACGAGGTTTCTCAGCGGACGGGTCAGTACCTGGGATAGCGTTAATACGAGTAAGGACAACAGTCGCCTCTGCATCTTGTGGCTCACGACGTTAGACTCCCTTCCCTTTTCTGCAAGGCCTACTCCGGTAGCTATTATCCCTACGAGCACCGAAACCGAAACCAAACGGGCGGCCCGGGGTCCTTACACCAGGGGCTCCGGCTTTACTCGAAACCACCCCGTGGACGGCCCCGACGACGAAGAGTACGGATTAGGGAGCACGGGGGTCAATAGAGAGGGGGCGTACGCCGTCGGGACTCCGGCGGGGGTGTAACCGCGAGGCCGTCGGGCTAGTCCGAATCGGTGAGGGCCGGGCATAACTCATGCTCTTACCATCTTGCTCCGGCCCTCTCTTTTGGGCACAGGCCCGGTCCTAACGAGATTCGATTTTTGCAGACTTTATCCCTGATTCCCGCGCGGGGTGCGGACGCGAGTAGGTCGTGCTAATCAGTGACCTTAATAATCTGTCTCTTATCCGACCGTCCGCGAGAGATATGGAAATATGAGGGATCGTTGTTGCCTATCTCCTCAAAGATAGAGACGATCTCGTCTATATTGATGCCGAACATCCCGGAATCCTTCTGGTGGTCGGACGCAAAGAACAATACTTTGAGGGAACCTTCTTCGTTGAAGCCGGGCGTAAATATGTAGCTATGGACAATCTGGTTACAAACGAACTCAAGCGGCTTCTTCGTTGCGCGAGGAGCATCCATTTCGTAGATCTCGTCCAGGTCGATGCGGTTCAAGACATCAATTGCCTTTCCCGTAGGCGGGAACTCGTCGAGAGGTACGGACCGGTGCCGGAGGCGGTCTGCTATTTTGCGGGAGTCCCGTAGTTTCCTGACTCCGTAGAACCCGAGCATGATCCGCTGTTCGAGTCGTGCAAACGACGCCTCTGACCAGCGTTTCTGCTTGCGTCGCCGACGAAGGTCAGACGCGGCCTTTAATAGGTCGTCTTTCCAGTAACGGGATTCCCAAATCATCTTGTATTACGTACTTCCCATCTTCAAAACGATTCACGCCGCCACGAGTTTACCGCGTGGCTACGAGTAACAGGCCCCGTCGCGCTTTACGGGAAGCTCCCGTGGGCAGCTACCGTTGGGCATCATCGGCATGGGTCCAGAGGTAGGTCCGCCTGCGTTCATTAGCGTGCCCGAATCTTCTGGAGCAGGCGTAGGAGTCTTGGGAGTAGGCGAGGGAGTCTTAGGGGCCGGTGGTGGCGTCTTGGGAGCAGGGGGCGGGGTTTTGGGCGCGGGTGAGAGGCTAGGACTTGGAGAGGTTGTGCCGCCTTTAGTGTCAGCAGGTCCGCCGCTTGGAGTTGCCCCGCAGTCCTCGACTCTCACCGTGTACTCAGCGTTGGTAGCGTTTATCTCTAGCCTAAACGTGCCGTCGCCCTGGGTTATGTTTTCGTCGAAAGGCCCCGGCTCAAATAAGGTGATCAAATCCACCGCTGCATCTGTTGTCACATCCTGCGGGAAAATTTGCAAGGACGAAGAGCCGCCCGCTTCAGTTTCGGAAACAGTACTAAAGTCTCCGCTTAGCCTAAAGGAATTGCCCTCTATGTCGAAGTCCTGGGTGATCTGACTCTCCGTCTCGGGGCCGATCGACAGGACTTCAGTACAGTCCGCTTGGGCCTGAACCTCCGTGCCTCCGAGTTTGTAGAGCAAGAAGCCCAAGCCTACAGCGAACGTTGCCAGTACGAGCCCTACGAGTACGGTGCTTCGGGTCGTTAGTCTCCCCTCCATACGTGCAGCATTCTACACGACGGATATGTTTCGTGAGGTCAATAACAATATCGTGGGGCTGGCAGCTATCACTACCCTACAGCACCGGTTGCCTTGCCTTTTCATCGACTATCAAAATTGACGAACGACACAAGCCAATCGACCAACAACCCTAGGCGGGAGATCGGGGCTGGGCCGTATCATAGGCTACTGTACCTTTCGGCTTCTACAAGGAGGTAAGAGCGGAGATGAACTTGGCTGACATAAGAATGCCCTTATTCAAGTTAGGGCCAATGGTAATTTCGCTGGCGGCTGTGCTGACACTCTCCGGGTGCTCCGGTGGGAATGAAGCCCCGGAGAGCACGGAAGAAGCCACCGCCCCCGCAGAGAGCACGGAAGAAACCACAGCCCCCGAGCGCACCACAGAAGCCACGACGGAAGCCACCACGGCCGCCGCTGAACCGGAGCCGTCCCCCGATGAGCCCGCAGCGGTGGTGGTCCCCGAGCCTGCCCCACAGCCCGTCCCGGAGCCCATTCCGCCCGTGCCGGTGGCGCCTATCCCGGAGCCCGTCCCGGCGGTACCGTCCGCTCCGGTGGTCCCCGAGCCGGTGCCGCAAGCGCCACCACCGTCCGGCATCACCCCAGAGCAAGCGGAGAACCGGCGAATCCTCGCGGAGCGGGAAGCAACCTACGATGGCACTGGACCCTCACCGTGGGTCCAGGGGCAGATCGACGAGGCTCGTAAGCGGGGGGCGATCCCCTGACCCTGCTGCTGACTGCGCCGCCCGGGAGACGCGAGGTTAGGCGTTTGGGAAGGCGTGTGAGATCCTACTTCGCTAATCGACACCTTCCTTGGCTCGCTCTAGATTGAGCGCGAGCAGGTTCTTTAGGATCTCCTCGTCAGGCAAGTCCGTGGGCCACCCGTAGGCAGCGTAGACCGCCGCATCGAGCCGAGCGTGTGCGTTCGCCAGCCAAGTGGGGCGGGCGTTGTAGAGGCTCGTAAGCGTCCGCTTCTTCAACTCCGCCTCGCTCGCTCCCTCGGGGTTCAGCCAGTTGCGGCGCAGCTCGTCCAGGCTGCGGGCGGTCTTCGCTATCTCCTCGACGCGTGCATCACCGTCTGGCTCCTCCCCCGGCGGCCAGGGGAAGGGAAAAGTAGCGAACGTCGAAGTCGGTGTGTATCTAGGATCATTACCCACACCTAGGGACGTTCCCATCCTGAGCGCCCAGAGCTCGTGTGCCCGTGAGTGGAGGACACCAAAGAAGTAGTCGTCGTCGCGGGCGAACACAGTGAGCGCGTGGTCCGGGATCGTCGGTTGGCTCAGCCAGACGAACAAACGATGCTTGGCTACGGCGGGCGTTGCGATGTAGCGGTCGAGCGGGGCCAGGGCTCGCCGCAGGCCGGTGCCCGGCTCCCCGAAGAGCCACCACACCTCCCGGTACTTTTTTCTCCGTACCTCGTCACGTAGGGGTTTCACGTGTGTACGCACGTACTCGAAGGGCTTCTCGTACAAGGCGGCTGCTTCAAGCGGCATGTTTACGCCGAAGTCGATAGCCCACATATTGTGTGGTCTCCTGGTGACATCCATAGCGTTCGCCCAGGGCTTCACTACGTCCTTATTCGGACGGCCATTCGGGTTCCCGATTGAGGCAATCATCTCCTCGGCTACCGCTTGCTCGATATTGAACGGTCCTATCTTTACCGTCCCATAAAAGGCTATGCCACTGTTTTCCGGTAGCTTGGCAGCCATCGTAAGATTCAGGTCGCCAGTCAGGTCAGGGTTGATGCTCCCCACTGGTACGCCGTCGAGCATCTTCGTCGTTTCCTCACCGTCGTCGAACCCCACCA
>JAUJNO010000019.1 GCA_030448125.1 Rubrobacteraceae bacterium
GATACCCAGGACCCCGCCCTCGGCGCAACTCGGCACGAGCCCCGGCGGCGGCGGCTCGGGGTAGAGGCAGCGGTAGCACGGGCCCTCCTCGGCGTAGAACACGCTCGCCTGGCCCTCGAAGCGGAAGATCGAACCGTACACGTTCGGCTTGCCGAGCAGCACGCACGCGTCGTTGACCAGGTAGCGGGTCGGGAAGTTGTCCGTCCCGTCGACGATGATGTCGAAGTCCTTGAAGATGTCGAGCGCGTTCTCGCTGCTGAGCGGCTCCTCGAAGCCCTCGACGTTGACGTTCGGGTTTATGTCCTTTATGCGGTCGCGGGCGCTCTCCATCTTCGGACGCCCGACGTCGGAGGTACCGTGGATGATCTGGCGCTGCAAGTTGGACTCGTCGACGACGTCGAAGTCCACGATGCCCAGGGTTCCGACCCCCGCCGCCGCGAGGTACATGGCGAGTGGCGCACCCAACCCCCCGGCCCCGATGGTGAGTACCCGGGCCTGCTTCAGCTTCTTCTGCCCATCGAGGGCGACCTCCGGCATGATCAGGTGCCGGCTGTAGCGTGCGATCTCCTCGTTGGACAGATCGACCGCCCCGTTGGGCGATTGTACTAATGGCTTGCGTATCTCCATGGTCTGAAACTCCTCTTGCTGAAAGTGTCGAAAGCGGCGGGTCGTGGTCCCGCCCGAAATGGGTGTGGCTCTAAAACTACTTACATCGCCCTCCAGCGATGGAGGGGATGATCGAGAGCTCGTCGTCTTGGGAGACCTCGGTGTCCTGGCCGTCGAGGTAGCGGATGTCCTCGTCGCCCTTGTACACGTTGACGAACGAGCGCAGCTTGCCATCGCCGGTGTACAGGTGCTGCTTGAGATCCGGGTGCTCCTCGACGAGGTTCCCCAGAGCGTCGCCCGCGGTGCCGCCGCCCACCTCGACCTCCGAGTTGCCGCTCGTGTACTGCCTTAGAGGCGTGGGGATCTTGACCTTCGGCATCTCACATTCTCCTTTTCGTCGCTACCCTACGATGGGCTCTTCGTCGTAGCCCGACCGGTCGTCCTTCAAGACCCACGAGCGCATGTCCTCGACGTTGTCCGCGCCGACCGAAGCGATGACGTACGAGTAGTAGGGCCAGGCGTGCTCCCGATCGTACTCGGAGGGCTCGGCCGGATGGTCCGGGTGCGAGTGGTAGAACCCGAGCACGTCCATGTCCCTCTCCTGGGCCCTCTCCTCGAACTCCTTGATCTTTAAAGGCTCTATGAGGAAGCGCCGCGAGCGCTCGTCCTCGTGGGTGTTCTCGGCGCGCCAGACGTCGACCACGACCTTCATCTCCCCGGTGTCCATTCCCACCAGGGCCCCGGCGCACTCCTCGGGGTAGGTCTCCTTCGCGTGGTCGTGGATGTGCCCCACGTCCCCCGCGCCTATCTTGAGCGGCAAGGCTATTCCTCCCAGAAGCTCTCGGAGAGGTACTTATCCGCGCTGTCGCACAGGACGGTGACGACCACACCCGACTCCAGCTCCCGCGCCACGCGCAGCGACGTCGCCACCGCCGCACCGGCGGAGATGCCGACCAGGATGCCCTCCTCGCGCGCGAGGCGCTTGACCATGTCGTAGGCGTCCTCGGTCGGGGTGCCGAGGTTCTGGTCGGCGATGGTTGGGTCGTAGATCTCCGGCACTATAGCGCTGGCCATGTGCTTCATGCCCTCGAGCCCGTGAAAGGGCGAGTCGGGTTCGAAGGAGACGACCTTTATCTCCGGGTTGTACTCCTTGAGGCGCGTCGCGGTCCCGACGAAGGTGCCGCTCGTGCCCAGCCCCGCGACGAAGTGCGTAACCTCGCCGTCGGTCCCTTCCCAGATCTCCGGCGCAGTCGACTCATAGTGCGACCGCGGGTTGGCCGGGTTCTTGTACTGGTCGGGGTAGAAGTACCTCTCCGGGTCCTCGCCATACAGGCGCCTGGCCTCCCGGATGGCCCCGTCGGAGCCCTCGCCCGGGTCGGTCAGCACGACCTCGACGCCGTAGGCGCGCAGTATCTTCTTGCGCTCCTCGCTCGCGTTCTTGGGCATGCACAGCTTGACCTTGTAGCCCAAAGAGGCCCCGATCCAGGCGTATGCGATCCCGGTATTGCCGCTCGTGGCGTCGAGGATCACCTTCCCGTTGCCGAGCTCGCCGCTCTTCTCGCCGTCCCGGATCATCCACAGGGCGGGCCTGTCCTTGACCGAGCCGCCCGGGTTGTACCACTCGGCCTTGCCCAAAATTCTTACCCCGGGTACCTCGCGCGAGATGCTCGGCAGCTCCAGAAGCGGCGTGTTCCCGACGAGATCCGTGGGCCGCGAAGCAGCGTTAGTGTTAATCCTAGTAATCATGTCGGAATTATTATACAAGATAGAAGACCGGCGTCCAGGAAGAGGGGGAAGGCAAAGAATGCTCGCCTAACGCATTAGCCGGAAGGCCCGAAAAAGCCCTCCGGCTATGGTTGGTGCGTGAGAGGAATTATACTCTCGTACGAGGCTCCCGCGCTACCCGATTCGCCGTATCTATCCTAGATTTTCTAGAATTTTTTCCAAAGGGCGGCGGCGGCAGGTGAAGATGGGGGTGTCGAGTTCGGTGTAGGCGCTCGCCTCGCTCTCCCTGAGTTCCATCATGAGGTCCTGGAACTTCTCGGGGGTCTCTGCCTCGAAGGAGAGGATGAACTCGTAGTCGTCGATGCCGAAGCAGTAGGCGGTGTTGTTCTTTACCGGGTAGTGCTTGCGCCCTATTTGCATGTGTTCGTTCATCATCCGCTGGCGTTCCTCGAGGGGGAGGCGGTACCACGCACGCGTCTTGACGAACGGGTAGACGAAGAGGTAGTCGCCCTCGCCGGGGATGATGTACCGGCGGTTCTCCCAACCCGGGGTGTGCTCGCCGACGTAGATCGAACGCCTGCTGAGACCGAAGTAGGCGTAGGTAGTGCTTAGGTACTTGCCGAGCCCGGTCATGAGGAGGGCCGCGGTCATCTCTTCGAAGGCGTCGAGGTCATAGCCTATGCGCCACAGCATCAAGTCGGCGTCCGAGCGGAGGCCCATAAGGGAGAACGACCGCAGCAGCATCTCGCCCGAGTGCTCCTCCACGGTCCTGAGGAACTCCTCCTTGCCCTTCTCGCGCTCCTCGTCGGGGAGGCGTCGCCACTCGGGGTCTAGCTTGAAGAAAAGATAGTTTATGTACTGGGCCGGGAGCTTCTCCTCCTGTACCTGCTGCCCCCGCGTCTGCGTCTCGGCCATCCTTTACCTCCTCGCGGCGGGTTCGAGGCCGAAGTTGTTCTCGTAGAGCGCCTCGATGCGGGAGAGCTCCTCCCCGGTAAGGTCCGGCGTCTCGGGGGCGGAGGCGAACTCTTCGAGTTGAGCTTCGTCGTAGATATTCGGCAGGGTCGAGGCGACCTCGGGCGAGGCGAGGACGAACTTCAGGGCCGCCTGCCCTATAGTGCGCTCCCCGGACTCCGTCAGGAAACTCAGTTGCTCGACCTTTTTGAGGCCGTCGAGGAGCCACTCCTTCGGGCGGTGGCGGCGGTGGTCGTTATTGGCGAAGGTGGTGTTTTCGTCGTACTTGCCTTCGAGCATGCCTGAGGAGTGGGGGACGCGGACGACGAGGCTCGTACCGGTCTCGCGGGCGGCACGAATCAGGCCGCGGCCCGGGTCCTGTTCGAGGGCGTTGTGGATCATCTGCACGCCCGAGACGTTCCGCTCGCGCATCGCCTTGACTCCTTCTTCGAGCCAGCCGATCTTCGGCCCCAGGGCGACGCCGTAGGCCCGGATCCTGCCCTCGGCCTTGAACTCCTCCATGAGCGAGAAGAGGGCGTCGTTCTCGATGGCGTCCATCTTCGTGTTGTGGAGCTGCAGGAAGTCTATGTAGTCCGTATCGAGCCTCTTCAAGCTCTGTTCGAGGGCGAACCGGATGAAGCCTTCCGACCAGTCCTGGGGACGTTCCTGCTGGCCGCGGCGTGCCGTGTGGTTGTAGAAGTCGTAGCCGATCTTGGTCGAGATGACGATCTCGTCGCGCATGTGCCCCGAGGTGAAGCCGGCGTCGGCGAGGAGCGTCTCGCCAAGACCTGCGCCGTAGGTGTCAGCGGTGTCGAAGTAGTTGATGCCCCTCTCGTGCGCCGTTCTCAGGAGCCGCACGGCCCGCTCGTCGTCGACCTCGCCCCACCAGCCGGTCGAGACCGTCCAGACGCCGAAGCCAACCTCGGAGATACTTATGTCCGTGTCGCCGAGTCTCCGATATCTCATCTTCTTCCTCTCGTTCGGATCGCCAGCTGCGAATCTCTCGCCCAATACCCTATAGTTACTACATTCTATCTTGCCGCCCTGTGAATTCTCCCAGACGGCGCCGGGTGGTCGCTGCGTTCGGGCCGGCGACCGTCCGGCGGGGCGACACATATAATTCTTTGGCGGCAAGGAGCAAACGATAGCGTGATCGCCGTTTACGCCGCCGGGGAGCGGGGGGGCCGGGAGGCGGCGCGCGAAGGGGCGGCGGTCGTGGTCGTGGACGCGCCTCCGGGCAAGCACTACGATCGCGGTCCTCGTAAGAAAGGGCGCCCGGGTGATACCCGTAGCCTCCATCGTCGAGGCGGCGACCTACGCCGGGGCAGACCACCGCATCGGGGAGCGCGGCAGTGCCAGGGTACGGGGCTTCGACTTCGGGAACTCGCCGGCGGAGGTCGAGGCGGTGGAGTTGGTCCCCGGCGCGAGGGCCGTCCTGAGTACCACCAACGGCACCAGGGTAATTGAGGCCGCCCGCGGCGCATCCGCGATCTTTGCCGGCGCCTTCGTAAACGCCCACGCCGTCGCAGACGAGCTGGCGACCGGCGCGTGGGGAGAGCGGGTCGCGGTGGTCGGTTGCGGCTGGGAGGGTCGCCGGGCGTCCGAGGACGAGTCCGCCGCGGGCGCCATCCTGCACCGCCTGCGAGAGAGAGGCGCCGGGCTCGACGAGCGGGCGGAGCGGGTCGTGGGTCTGTACCTCGCACGCCCCAGGAAAACTCTGCGCCGGAACAGCGCCGCCAGGCGTCTCGCGCGCCTCGGGTACGGGCGGGACACCTCGACTTCTGTCCCGCCGAGAACACCGTGCCGGTCATCCCCCGCCTCGAAGGGGAAGCCTTCGTAGCCCGGCGATAGAGGGTCATTGGCCGGAGGGCCTAACGGAGAGGCAGGGGAGAGACCGAAATATTCGCCAAAAATATTCTTGACAAGGGCGTGGCGCGCCATTACTCTGAAGTTGGGCACGGCGGATCAAACGTTACAAGCTTCGCCAAACCGCCGAGGAGAGGAGGTGCAGACAAATATGACGATAACCATCACCCACGAGAGGGTCAAGGAAGTTACCCGCGAGGACGTGGATCGGGCCATCGACGTGATCGAGCGTCACCTCGAGAAGGAGGCTCGCACCCGCAACCTGCTCGACGAGCAGGCGATCATGCGTCCCAAGGACCTGTGCAAGCAGCAGGGTCTGGACATGGTTGCCGAGCTGCGCGGCATGGTCTAAAAACCGCCGCTGCGCTGTGGCGCCGCCGCGGCGCCTAGCCCATGAAGGGGGATGCACAGTAAGGTTCCGAAGGCCTTACCGGTCCCAGGGGCTGTCCATCCCCCTTCACGAGGCTAAAGAGGACCGGGCTCTCCCCGGTCCTCTTTTTCTTGCCCGTTTTTCGTTCCCCCGTCTTCCGGCTCCCCGCTTCGCCCCTCTTCGGGGGCCTTACCGGGCGGCGGAGCCGGCGGTGGCGCGGGCTCGGCTTCGCCGCCCGCGTCCGGCTCGTCCGGTTCTTCGCCGGGCTGGATCGGGTCCGCGCCCCGTGGGGCTTCACCCGGTTGCTGTGGCGTCCCGCCGGCTCCTGGCTGCTCGGGCTCTCCGGCTGGCTGCTGAGGCGCCTGCTGGTCGCTCCCCGGCACGAACTGTTGCTCTCCGGAAGGATCGCCAGAGGGGGTGACCCCGGTACCGGCGCCCGAGTAGCCGCCCAGAATGGAGAGGCCGGACCTACCCGACGACCGTCCGGATTCGTCGTCGTCCGGGCAGGAGGACCAGACCAGGCAGGAGAGGTTCTTACCGCCGGCGAGCTCGATGCCGGTGACGCCGGCTAAGCCGATCGCCGTCGCCAACAGCCCGGCCAGGAGGCCCGTGACGAGTACTTTACGCCTCTGGTTCGATGGAAGGTCTTTAAGGAAGCCAGGTACGGCGCGTAGGCGCGAGAGCAGACCCGTGGACTGCTTATCCGCCGTTTCCAGCCGCGCTGCCGGCTCCGGGTTCGGTTCCGCGTTCGGTTTGCCGGGGATGCGGATCTGTTGGGTAGAAAAGCGGCCCCGCACCGTGTTGGGTAGACCCGATATCTTGGTGGAAGCCTTCATCAGTTGGGCCTTCAAGATGGCGGAGCCCAGGGTGATCACGACCGCCGCCATCGCCGTCCCGATCAAAGTTCCGGCCACCCCGAGCTTAGAGGTAAAGACCGCCGCCAGTACCGACGCGATCCCCGCCGCTACCGCCTTATACGTCTCGACGACCTTCTGTGACTTCTCCTCTTTCACCATAACTCAAAAGATTGTATCAGCTTGCTACTGTGTGTAAAAGGAATGACAGAAAGGATCTCGGGGACGAAACCTGAGGGGGAGAGAAAGAGCGGAGGAGGAGGGATTCGAACCCTCGATACCCCGTTTAGAGGTATAACACCT
>JAUJNO010000002.1:0-11343 GCA_030448125.1 Rubrobacteraceae bacterium
CCCTACTTTGTAGGTTACGAGGTGCCCGGCTGCACCAAAAGCAGCGGAGAGCCACCGAACCGGGGTAAGTCCAAACCCAAACCCACGAGTCGGTAGAGTTCGGCTTTCCGCTTAATGACCAAGATGAAGTTGATTGGGATTGAGGAGGCTGCGGCGTGCAACTCCTAGCTCTGGACCAGTGGTTCTAGAGAAAAACAAACTGCGATATGGGTAGGATGAGGTCATGGCAGAGCTACGCAAGACAGGGGAGAGTCAATACGACGTTCTGGTAGAGGAGCAGATCATCGGGCAGATTTGGAACTGGCACGGTAGCTGGTCAGCGCAGGCGGGGGGCAAGACTTACCACGGTCACAAGAGTCGGAAGCAAGCAGTAGAACGTGTGGAGCGGATCCACCAACTCACCAAGTAGCGGCGTTCTTAGAGCCCGACCTCTTCGGCTTCCTCCATGAGCCCGGTCCAGTCTTCGTAGAGACCTTCGAGGATGCTCTTGAGCTGGCGGTGCTCGAGGACGACTTTGCGGGAGCGCTCGCCGTCGGCGTAGAGTTCGGAAGTGGCGAGATCTTTTTCGAGGCGGGCGATGCGGCGTTCGGTCGCGTCGATCTCGCCTTCGACGGCCACGAGCCGTGTGGCGACTACGCTCTGCCTGCTGTCGAGCCCGGGCCTGACCCTGCGGCGAGGCGCTCGACGACCACCCCGACCGCCTTCTTTCACGTCCAGGCGGCGGTGGGCGCGATAGTAATCGTAGCCGCCGAGGTAGTTGGCGAGCTTCTTGTTCTCCAACTCCACCACGCGGGTGGCGAGCTTGCGCAGGAAGTAGCGGTCGTGGGAGATAAAGAAGAGTGTGCCCCGGTACTCGAGAAGGGCGTCCTCCAGGGCCTCGCGGGCGGGGATGTCGAGGTTGTTCGTCGGCTCGTCGAGGAGGAGCAGGTTCGCGCCGCTGACCACGATCTCCGCCAAACTAAGCCGGTTTTTCTCGCCCCCCGAGAGCGCCGAGACCTTTTTGAAGACGTCGTCGCCGGAGAAGAGGAAGGCGCCGAGCAGTTCCCGGGCCTCCGGCGCGTCGAAACCAGTGGCGCTCATCGCTTCTTCGAGGACGGTCTTGCTCGGGTCCAAGCGGGCGAGCTGCTGGTCCTGATAGACAGGCGCGACGTTGTTACCCAGACGAACGATTCCGCCCTGAGGGTCGAACTCTTCGGCGGCCAGGCGCATGATGGTGCTCTTGCCGGCGCCGTTCGGGCCGAGGAGCGCTACCCTCTCCCCGCGTTCGACGACGAGCTCGAGGTCGTTCAGTAGCGGTTCGTCTGTTTCGTAGCCGTAGGAGACGTCCTCCATCTCCAGCACGACCCTGCCGGCGCGCGAGGTCTCACCGCCGAGGTCCATCTTCATGTTCTTCTTGCCATTCCTGGGGCCTTCGATCTTCTCCATGCGGTCGAGAAGCTTCTGTTTGCTCTTTGCCTGGCGGGCCTTCGTGGCCTTCGCCCGGTTCTTCTCGATAAAACGTTCGAGCTGCTCGCGGCGCTCGGTGTTTGCCTTCGCCTTCCTCGCGATCTGCTCGTCGCGGGCCTTCTTCTCGGCGACGTACTTCGTGTAGTTGCCGGGGTAGCGAGTGAGCTTGCCGTCGTCGAGCTCCAGGATGGAACCCGCGACGGCGTCCAGGAAGTAGCGGTCGTGCGAGACGACGAGGACGGCGCTCTTCGCGTTCTTGACGAAGTTCTCCAGCCACTCGATGCCGCGCAGGTCCAGGTGGTTCGTCGGCTCATCGAGGAGGACGAGCTCCGGCTCCGAGAGGAGGAGCCTCGCCAGCGCGATGCGGCTCTGCTCGCCGCCGGAGAAGGAGCCCACGGGACGCTTCCAATCCTCGGGATCGAAGCCCAACGAGGAGAGGGCGGAAGCCGCCCGCGCCCGGTACCCGTAACCGCCGTCCCGATCGAACTCCGCCTGCAGCCGGCCGTAGCGCTCCAGGAGATTGGGGGAGGGGCTCCCGGAGAGCTGTGCTTCGAGAGATTTGAGATCCTTCTCGCGAAGGATCAGGCCCTCGAACGCCGAGAGCATCTCTTCTTCCACGGAACGCTCCGCCCCCACGTACAGGCTCTGCTCTGTCATCCCGACCTTCGCCCCGCCGACCAACTCGATTGCGCCGCCGTCCGGTTCCGAGTTGCCCGAGAGGACGTTCAGGAGCGTGGTCTTGCCGGCGCCGTTGCGGCCGACCAGACCGATCTTCTCGCCCGCCTCGACCGCGAGTGAGGCCCCGGAGAGGATCTTGAGGTCCCCCCCGTGGTACTTCACGATATCTCTTGCTATAAGGACCTTCATGCCGCGCAGATTATACAAAGGAGACCCACTGACGCCCGGCGAGCGCGAGGCGTACGAGGAGGACCTCATCGCCTTCTGCGACTGCGAGCTGGATCTGCTCGGCGACGTCGAGGGCCTCTCCGTCCTCTACGCCGGGGGCTCTTCCCCGCTCTGGCTCGAAGGCCTTAGCCAGCGCATCGGCAGAACGGGCGCACTCGTCGCCCTCGAATCGGACATCGAACGCGTCGAAGAGGGCCGTGAGCTCCTCCGGGAAGCCGACCTCGACGCCCCGGTCCGGATCATCACCGGCGACGCGTTTCGTCCCCCGTTCGAGGGAGATACGTTCGATCTCGCCTACTCGTCTGGGCTCTTGCACGAGCTGGACGTGCGCGAGGGGAGCGCCGAAGAAGCGCTCGCGGCCCTCGCCTCCGTCGTCAGGACCGGCGGACGGGTCGCGACGAGCGACTTCGTAAACTCCGTGCCCGCGGTGCAACTCGAAGACGAGGAGCTTCAGCGCGAGATGACGCGGGAGCTTTCGGGCGCCAAGCTCTACGGCATCGGTCCGCCGGAGCGCCTCGTCACGCTCCACGAGGCGCTGCTCGCGGAGGTGCAGTGGCGGATCTCGCCTCCACGCCCTGTCAGATACCTCGACAAGATCGTCCTCGCCGAAGAAGAGCCCGAGGGGCCACGAAGCTTGCCCGTGGGCAAAAGACGGAGACTGAGCGAACGCCTCGAAGCACTCCGGGAGCGCATCCGGAGAGAAGGCTACACCCGTCCGGCCACTCTTTACGTCGAGGGGTCTGTGATCGAGGGCTAGACGGTTAGCACTATAGCACCGGCTGACATCATACCGGCCGGAGCAAGCGATCCCGAAAAACACGCTACGCTACCCTTGCGGTTGTTGGTGCTACTGGATACGCTTACTCTAGTAACGGAAGTTCCAGAAAGGAGAATTTATGGCCTCGTCGAACCTTATACGCCTTGGTGGGCTGGCGGCGGTAGTGGCTGGTGCGCTGCTGCTGATTGTCGACCTCTGGAACCTGCTGCTGGAGATCATCGTCGGTGAGTCTGAGAACTTCAGCGCGTTTGCCGTGACCACCTCCTGGACGGTGATGTCCACGATGTACCTGATCGGCGTGCTGTTGCTCTTGGTGGCGCTGGTAGGTCTCTATGCCAGCCAAGCGGAGGCCGCCGGCACCCTGGGTCTCGTCGGCTTCCTCGCGGCTCTCGTCGGTACGGGGATGCTCGCGGGCATAATGTGGGCCATGACCTTCGTTGTGCCGAGCGCGGCGATCGAGGCCCCCGCGTTCCTCGACGCTGAGGAGGTGGCGGGACCGCTCGATATGGGGTTCATGCTCTCGGGTATAGCGGTTGCCGTGGGTTGGGCGCTCTTCGGGTTGGCTACGTTCAAGGCGCGGGTCTTTCCACGCAAAGCCGCCATCGTCCTCATAATCGGCGCTTTACTCACCGTCTTGCCGCTGCCCGCTACCACCCTGGTCATCGACGTGGCGGTGGCTTGGTTGGGCTTGACTCTCCTGTCGGGGCAGAGGAGGTCCGCTGGGACGTCCATCGGAGCCCAACCACGGGTGCAGTAACCGCCACGCGCGGAGCGGGAGCCGGGGTCTGCGTAGCCTCCGGCTCCCATTCTTGGAAATGGTAGAAAGGAGACCACGGATGTGGTCTGAGTCGAGCCTGATCCGGTGAGGTAGGATCGCGGTCATGCTGGGGAGCGTTCATGATGGATGGCCTTCTCGGCTTGCCGAATAAGGACGCCCAATACCTGGATGTCATATTCGTCGTTGCGCTGGTTTTCGTGCTGGTGGGGCTGGCGTGACTTCATGCCCTGTAAAAAGGTAGCTACAGGCGCATCGGACGGGCGGGTTTCTATACGGTCGTCATAGCGACTTTGGCCCAGATCTTGGGCCTGGTGGTCCTCTTGTTGGGTAGCGCGGCCCTTGAGTGGCTCATCCCGATTGGATCACTGGCCGTGCTGGTCGGGTTCGTGCTCTACGGCGTGGACACCCTTCAAGCGAGGGTGTTGCCGCGCTGGTGCGGGGTGGGGCTTATCATTGATCTGCCGGTGACAATAGCCTTGGGAGAAATATGGGGGTTCGTGGTGTTCGGTCTTCTGTGGCTGGCACTGGGTTACGTACTCTGGTCACAGAGGGAGGCGGTTGTCCGACAGTCGGCGCACGTGAGTTAGCCGGCAGTAGTCGGCTAGAAACTAGAGAGAGCCAAAAGCTTGCTGCTCCATAGCTACCTCTCCAGGAGGATCGTCACGGGACCGTCATTCGTGAGCTCTACGTCCATCATCGCCCCGAAGGAGCCGGTCTCTACGGATCGGACGCCCGTAGCGCGTAGCTTCTCGCAGAAGTAGTCGAAGAGGGGCTCGGCCTCTGCGGGCGGGGCAGCGTCGACGAAGCTGGGGCGTTTGCCTTTGTGGGTGTCGGCGAGGAGGGTGAACTGCGAGACGGCGAGGACCTCGCCCCCGGCCTCCCGCACGTCGAGGTTCATCTTTCCCTCGTCGTCGGCGAAGACGCGCAGACCCGATACCTTCCCGGCGAGCCAGTCGGCTTCGGACTCCCCGTCCCCCTTCGCGATCCCGACGAGGAGCAGGAGGCCGGGGCCTATCCCGGAGATCCTCTCGCCGCCCACAGAGACGGAGACGTTCTTTACGCGCTGGAGTACTACCTTCAGGGTATCTCCTGGAGGGGTTTGCGACCGCCGTAGCCAGACTGTATCTCGTGCCAGTAGCCGATCCGCTCCTCGGGCGGGTGCCAGCAGAGGAAGACTACGCGGCCGTCCCTTTCGTGCGGGAAGTCGAGGAGACCCATGTCGAGGTCTTTGAGAAGGACACCGAGCTCGCGGATGCGCTCTATTGCGAGGTAGAGGCTGTACGCCTCGACGCCGTACTCGGAGCCTACGCGCCCGCCGCCGTTCGAGGCGGCGGACTTCAGGATGGGCTCCAGATGCGGGGCCTTCTCGCGCATCCGGTCGCGGTGGATGGCTACGTCGCTAAGGAGTTCTTCGAGTTCGGGCAGAAGGGCGTTCGCTTCCTCGACGGTGAAGAGCTTGGGGAAGGGGGGCTCCACGTTTTCGGCTGCCTTTAGCGGCCGTACGCCAGCCGGTCGGCGAGCATGTCCGGGAGGCCGGCGGCCCGGATCCTGGTCTGGGCCTTCTCCACGTCGTACTCGACGAAGCGGTAGGCGATCCGGGGTCCATCCCGCGCGTCCTCGGCGAGGATATAGGAGGCGAAGGTGTCGCCGTCGCGGGGCTGGCCGACGGAGCCCGGATTGACGAGGTAGGGTCCGCCCGACGCTAGGTCCAGGACGTCGTGGGAGTCGGGGGAGGGTCCGTCGGGCGAGGGGACGACGGTCTTTACGTGCGTGTGCCCGAAGAAGCAGACCCGAACGTCCGGATACTCTGCTTCCAGGATTGCCTGGTTCTCCCGCGCTATAGCCCCGTTCAGGATGTACTCGTCCGGGTCGCGGACGGAGCCGTGTACGAAGAGTGTTCCCTCCTCGTGCAACATGCGTGGCCGCGTGCGCAAGAAGTTGGCGTTCTCCCCATTCAGCTGCTTCCGGGTCCACTCGATGGCTGCCGCGGCGACCGGGTTGAACCAGGCCAGTTCCGTGGAGAGGTCCGTGACCGCGAGGTCGTGGTTACCGGAGACCACCGGCATCCCGTGGGCACGTACCAGGTCGCAGCACTCGTTCGGGCTCGCCCCGTACCCGATAACGTCGCCGAGACAGTAGATCTCCCCGATCCCGTCAGGTACGTCCGCGAGGACGGCCTCTAGAGCCTCGAGGTTGCCGTGGATGTCCGAGATGACCGCGTACATATCCGGTGCAGCGTAGTATAGCCCCCAGCTTGCCGGCTTTCAGCCCGCCAACTTTCGCTTGTGCTGATCGACGGTGACCGGCAGCCGATCTCTTTGTCGTTGAAGGGGTACGGGCCTTGCGATAGTATTAATGGGCGGTTCCATTTCCGCGGGCCTGTAGCTCAGGGGATAGAGCAACGGTTTCCGGTGCCGTGTGTCGGAGGTTCGAATCCTTCCAGGCCCGCTCTTCCGCTCCTTCGCAAAAAGTTTCTGAAGTACGTAACCCAATAGAAGAGCCTGAATCTCCGATTCCGCTACCATTGTCTCCTACGAAAGAGAATCGAAAGGAGAGCGGTTGTGGCTTATCTGGAAGGGCGGCTTCGAGAGAACGTACCTGTTTCTGGGGAGGAACACACCGGCTACGTACTGGAAGTCGAAGTGGATATGTCGGCGGTTCAAGACGCAGCAGAGCTAGTGAATGGTCAGGTGGCCATGACGGGGAGCCTAGAGTTCGCGGACTATCCGGAGCGAGGCAAGGAGCTGGTCTTCAGAGCTACATCGGCAGCAGCGGTAGAAGAGGAAGTAGAAGAAACGGGTTAAGGGGTACGCACGGTAGACAAGAGCTTGCGTAGGGGAGCGTATTGCCTCTAGCAGCCGGGCTATCTGGATCGGCGCAGCACGCGTAAGAGGCTCAGTGCTTGCGTAGCTGTCCCCGGGGGCAAAGTAAGATGGGCGCGGTACTCGTTGTCTGCTCCGCAGAACGAATCGCACGGTCAGCGTGCTGGTGAACCTCGGAATGCGCGCCGGTAAGCCTGCGGGCTGGTGCCGACGAGCCTCTTGAAGCGATCACGGAAGGTCGTCTGGGAACCAAATCCGACCTGGATGGCGATTCGCTCGACGGAATGCCCCGTGGTTTCGAGCAGGTATTGCGCCTGGCGGATTCGGCACCTATGTAGCCATTGCAGCGGGGTCGTGCCGGTCTGCTCGCGGAAGCGCCGGTTTAGGGTGCGGGTGCTCATCATCGCCCGGGTGGCGATGTAGTCGAGGGTGAGTTCCCGGTGGGCGTTCTCTTCCATCCACCGTAACAGCGGTTCGAGGCTGACCCCATTCGCGCCTGGTTGCTCGTGCACGATGTATTGGGCCTGCCCACCATCGCGTTCCAGGGGCATCACGGCCACCCGGGCGGCGTCGGCCGCCACCGCGGAGCCATGATCCCGACGGATCATGTGCAGACAAAGATCTAGCCCGGCGGCGGCGCCGGCAGAGGTCAGGATCTGACCATTGTCGACGAAGAGCACGTCCGCATCCACGTCGATGTTCGGGTACAAGCGGGAGAGTTCTTTCGCCGCGGCCCAGTGAGTCGTCGCGCGCAGACCGTCTAGGAGCCCAGCGGTGGCCAGGGTGAACGCGCCAACGCAGATCGATGCGATACGGGTGCCGCCCCCCGCCGCCGCCCGCAACGCGTCCAGAATGTCCTTGGGGATCGGCGCCGTGGGGTCGGCTAAGCCGGGCAGGATGATCGTGTCGGCCTCGGCCAGCGCATCCACACCCCAGGGGACACGCATGGAGAAAACCCCCGCGTCGACCTCGTCCGTCGGGGCGCAGACGCGCACCCGGTACGGCGCCCGCCCGCCGGGCAGCCGGGCGCGACCGAAGACCTCGACCGGGGTGGATAGATCGAAGGCCAGCACCCCATCCAGAGCCAGAACAACCACCGTGTGCATGGCAATACCATACCCTCTCGTACGCTTCTTTCCAGCCCCGATTACGACTATTCTACGGTCGCTTTCCCTACATATGCCCGGCGAAAACGGGACTCTCAGGACATGTGGCGAGAATTCGTTGATGTTTGGCAATCGCGCCACTTTCCCGTGTCGCGTCGGTGGCTTAGTGTGAAGACGATGAACTTGCACCGTCCACCGAGCGAAGCTCTGCTGAAAGTACTCTACTGATGCGTGCCCAGATCGTGTTGTTCGAAGGTTTCGAACTCCTCGATGTCGTCGCCCCCTACGAGGTGCTGTGGGCAGGTGGCCTCGCCTCCGGGAGCCGTGAGCATCGAGAGCTGGTTCCGGCCGAAGATCCTGGAGCGTGTTATGGGCTTCGGTGCTCGGAAGCGGTAGGAGAGCGGACCCCAGCAGGCTACGACTGGGCCAAGCGGAAAGGGCTCGAAGGTCCACGCGGCCGTGGAATCATGACGAACGCCAATCACGCGACGGTTCTCGTCGACGACGCTGAGTGCGACCTGTACGGGATCACTCGATGAAAGGGGAACAATGTTGTTGACGGACGGAATCCAGGCACTGCCCATCATGAATATACTCAGGCCAATCATCATCGCGTTTGTTTATATTTCGCTCTCTTCTTTGTTGAAAGAGCCGAGCCGTCAGAACTTCAACGCCATCATGATTGCGGGAGCAGGCGCAGCATACCTGAATGGAGGTTTCGGTATATGGGAATTTGCCTTCACCATCGTGGTCACCTACTGTGCTTACAAAGGATTACGATTCTATAGTTTCATAGGCGTTGGATGGCTTTTGCATACTGGCTGGGACGTGTTGCACCACCTCTATGGGAATCCCATCGTTCCGTTCGCCGCAGATTCGTCGTTGGGATGTGCCATTACCGACCCGGTAATCGCCCTCTGGTTGTTCGCGGGCGCGCCGTCCGTGTATGACTTGCTTCGCCGAAAGGCGAAACGTAGGGAAGAAGGGATGATTTGAGGAAAATCGTCCGTTAAGGAACCCGCGCGTTGGGCTCTGGGCGTCGGACGTGTCGTAGATTTCGACGTCCTGCCCGCGTCGGAGCATACGCTTGCCCAGCCGCGGGAAGTCCGCTATCTCCACATCGAGGTTCTCGCCGCCCACGAGGTAGACCAGGTCTTCGCCGGACGGGTTGCGCAGGTGATGGGCTACCGAGGGGGTTGGGAAGCCCATGAAGTCGCCCGCGGCGACCTCGAACTCCTCGCCGTCTATCTCCGCGACGCCACGACCGGAGATTATGTAGATCCACTCCTCCTCCCGGTGATGGGAGTGGTAGACGAAGGACTCCTTTCCGGCGGGAATGCGGACCAGGCTTACGCCGGTTCGTGACAGCCCGACCAGCGTGCTCAGACGGGTGCCTATGATCTCCGAGTTCGGGTTCCACGGATGAGAGAAGCCAGCCGCTTTGTCGGCCACCTCGTCCGCCTTTATGAGAAACTTTCTCTCCTCCACCGAACATACCTCCCTCTTGCGACTAATCGCTGATTGTATCCACCGCCAACGGCGGCACTACACCTCATGGAGTAGTCGTCTGCGATGACCGACGCGCCAACTGGAACCCGAGCATCTCCCTTCGCTGAATACGTTCCGGTCCCCTTACGTCAGCAAGGGTAGGAAAAGCCGGGACCGGTAGACGCCCCGGCCTCTCCGAACGCTTGCCGGGCTAGAAGGTGATCACCTGGTAGCCTTGGACCACCCGCTCGCGGAGAATCTGGTGTCCTTTGTACTCCGTCAGCAGTGGTATACCGCTGGCCTGCACCTCTTCCCTGACGCTGAAGGATTGTCGCGCAAGCCTTGCGGGCTCCGGCGACCTTGTCATTCACCTGCTCGAAGGCCCTGTGGAGCCGGTGATCCGGGTCCGACAACTCGCCGACTCACCTGGTCCCAGCCCCGGTGAAGATCAGGTCGACCTCGTCCCCGGCCTCCTTGAACTCGTGGGCGGTCGTCAGGGCGTTGGCGCCCCGCGCCCTGTCCGCGTGCGTCTCCGTGTCCGCCAGGACCACGATCGTGCTACCTTGACCACCACGATCCTCTCTCCCGGGTCCTTTGCGTACCGGCCCTCGTCGTGCGCGAGCGTTCTCTACTCGCCGCGCGGGTAACTCTTACCTCTCCCTGTCTCTGTCCTCGCCGCGCAGGTAATCCCTCTCCCTGCCCTCGCCGCGCAAGTAATCCCTGGCCTTGTCTATCAGGCCCTTATCTTCTTCTCTCTCCTCCTGTTCGGGTTCCTCCGTCCCGGGCCGGCGCTCGGATGAAGGCTCCCTCTGCACGTCCCCCGGTGGGGCCTGCGGAGGGATGCCGGAGGGAACTTCTTCCGCCCCGGGCACTTCCTCCGTCCTCGACGGTGGGGCCTCCTCTTCCGTCCTCGGCAGAACCCCTTCTTCTATCCCCGCCGTCCTCGGCGGCGGCATTGCCTCATCCGCCGCCCTTTCCGGCGGCAATTCTCCCGTCCGCGGGACGTCGGGCGGGACCTCCTCCCCCGGCGGGACGAGGTCTTCTTCTTCCGGCGTCCGGGTGACGGCGGTCTCTCTGCGCACATCCCCCGATGGCGCCCCCTCCGCTATCGGCTCCGTTCCCGGCAAGTCATCCCTCGGCTCCGGCCTCGGCGGCGGGACCTCTTCCGTCCTTCTTGGCGGGACGTCTCCTTCCTCCGGCAGAGCACTGATCGGCTCCGTCCTCGGCGAGCCTCCTTCTCCCGCCCTCGTCGGCGGCAGCTCTTCCGCCGTCCCCGGTGGAGGGCTCGACGGCTCCATACCCGGTGAGAGGCCAGCCGCACCTTCCGCTATCGAGGCGGACGTGTCTTCCGCCGGTACAGCGGTGGACGTCCGCTCGGCGATGAGCCGCTGGGCCTCGTCGGCACGCATGCTGTCCTCATCCCTCACCTGGATGAAAAAGTTGGCAAGCTCCTCGTCGCCCGCCTCTTCGGCGTCCCGGATGTACTGGTCGTAAGATGCACCACCCTCCAACGCATGGAAGAGCACGCTCGAGAGGTCGTAGATGGTGTCGGGCGTTCCGGTAGCCCGCTCGCCGCTGTCTTCGGCCATTCTTCTATCTCCTTTTCCTCCGCTAACGTCCCTTTAACCTGCTACCAGTGTTCCCGCCCTGGCCGTTCTCATAACTTTCGTCCCGGGTATTGTTCCTCGAATTTGAGGGTCTTCTCGGTCACCAACAACACCCGGCTAAAGACAGCTACTTCGGGCGCACGAGGATCGTCTATGCTGTCCTGCGGCCCCTCTACTCCTGGTATTACTGCAACTGTTATGAAGCGAGCAGGAATGCCGTACCGGGGTAGGCCGTGGGCGAAGTCCCTCCAAGATAGAGAGCCGTAGACCAGGTGGTGCTTCTCGCGGACAGGCGCATGCCTGGGATCGAGGCTGGAGGATTCCCTTTACGGTTCTACTATTGTCGCCGGAGTTACTGTCTCGCTAACCGCTCGCGAACGAAGCTTTCTCGCGGAGGTCGGACTCTATCTGT
>JAUJNO010000002.1:11443-14043 GCA_030448125.1 Rubrobacteraceae bacterium
GTCTCGCTAACCGCTCGCGAACGAAGCTTTCTCGCGGAGGTCGGACTCTATCTGTTCGAGGCTGCGGCCTTTGGTCTCGGTCACGAGGGTCTGGACGAAGACGAAGGCGAGGACTCCGATCACGGCGTAGCCGAGGAACGTGATGCCCGGACCGATCGACGCCGACAGCTGGGGGAACGTCTGGGCTACGATGAAGTTGGCGATCCAGTGCAAAAAGATCGCGACCCCCATCGCGGTTCCCCGGATCCTCAACGGCAGAACCTCCGGCAGCATGACCCAGACCGTCGGTCCCCACGTGGCCGCGAACGAGACGATAAAGCCCGCCAGACAGACGAGCGTTATTATGGCCACGACGTCGGTGGGGCTCGACGGCTGGGACAAGAGCATCGTGGAGAGCCCCAGAACGGTCAGGCTCGCGACCATCCCGACGAGCCCGGCGAGGAGCAGCGGCTTGCGCCCCACGCGGTCTACGAGCCGGATCGCCACGAAGGTGAACAAAACGTTCAAGACGCCGATGCCGAGGTTGGCGTAGATAGCCGCCGCGGCCCCGTAACCGACGTTGGTGAGGGTGGTGGGAGCGTAGTAGATGATGGTGTTGATGCCGATGATCTGCTGGAAGACGGCGAGGCCTATCGCCACGATCAGCGCGGGACGCACCCACGAGGAGAACAGCTCCTGGAGGCCGCCCTCCTCCTCGCGCTCCACCTCTTTTATGTCCCGGATCTCCTGCTCGACGGCCTCCTCGTCGCGGTTGCGCCGCAGGACGTCTCGGGCGTCGTCGTCGCGTCCCCGGCTCACGAGCCAGCGGGGGGTCTCCGGCATGAAGTACATCCCGATGAGCAAGACCACCGAGGGGATAAAGGCGAGCCCCAGCATCCAGCGCCACGCCCCGGCGTCGGCCAGCAAGGCGTTCACCGCGTACGCCACCAGGATACCGGTGACGATCATCAACTGGTTCAGGGAAGAGATGGCGCCCCGGATCTCGGTCGGCGCTATCTCGGAGAGGTAGAGCGGCACGATGAGGGCGGCCGCCCCGACGGCGATTCCCAGGACCACCCGGAACAGGACCAGCACGCCCACGTTCGGGGCGAGGGCCGCGCCGATGGCCCCTACGGTGAAGGTTACGGCGGCCATGATTATGAGGTTGCGCCGCCCCAGACGGTCGGAGAGGGGACCCGCGCTGCCGGCTCCGACCGCGGCCCCGAGCAGGAGCGAGCTGACCACCAGACCTTCGAGGAACGGAGTGAGCCCCAGATCCTCGGTGATGAACAGGATCGCGCCGGAGATAACCCCGGTGTCGTAGCCGAAGAGCAAACCACCCAGGGCGCCGAAGAAGTAGACCAACTTGTTGCCGCCTACTCCAGATTCCGCCGCCGACGTTGCATTAGACACGTAACACCCCCGAAGCTCGGATGCTTTTCCCTTCCTGACCCGCAGTATAACCGGGCGCGCCGCTGTCCCGCGACAGCGCTATCATTGCGGGTACGAGTGAAAGGAGGCAGCGCTATGGAACCGTACCCGATAAAGCTCACCTACCACGTCCGCTCCTACTCGTTCGGGGAGCGCCTTATCCCCGAGATGCTCGGCAAGGGGGACGTGCCCGAGGGTGTTGTGGCCGAGACCTGGGAAGTCAGCGACTATCGCGAGACGACCGGCGAGGTCACGAACGGTTCCTATGCCGGTCACACCCTCCACGACCTCGTCGCCGAGTACCCGGACGAGCTGGTCGGCGAGGGCTGGCGCGGCCCGCACTTCCCGCTCCTGGAGAAGTTCATCGACGCCTCGCACATGCTCCCCGTCCACCTCCACGCCGACGACGAGACGGCCCGCGCGAAACACGGCGAGCCTCACGGCAAGACCGAAGCCTGGCACATCCTCTGGGCCGCCGAAGGAGCGACGATCCTGGCCGGGGTCAAGGAGGGACTCAGCCGCGACGAGCTCCACGAGGCGTTCAGAGCAAAGGACCACGACGCGGTGATGCCCCGCCACCCGATACGCGCGGGCGACACCGTGTACGTGCCGGGCGGCGTTATCCACGCTTTCGGCCCCGACACTTTGGTCTTTGAGGTTCAGCAGACCTCCGACCTCGGCCAGTTCGTCACCCCGGACGACCTCTACGGGAACCCTCTGGACGAACAGACGTGGGACGCGAACATCGACGCTGCCCTCGACGAGCTCCGCACCGACTACCGCCCACGCCCGAACCCCGGCCTCGCCCTGGAGAACGGCCGGGCCGTCGCCAACCGCCGCATCCTCTGCTGCGCGGGCCCCTACTTCGCCCTCGAACGCTGGACCCTTACGGAGCCCTATGTGAAGCCGTCCCCTCCCGAACGCTGCCTGACGCTCTCGAACGTGGGCGACCCGGCCAGTATCGAGTACGCGGGCGGGACGGAGATGCTGGGGAGCGGCGAGTCCTGCATACTTCCGGCGGCAATTGGAGAGGTACGCATCGTCCCCGAGGGAGAGGCGAGCCTCATCGTCTGCTACGTACCGGACCTCGAGCGGGACGTCGTGGCGCCTCTGCGCGAGGCCGGGTACTCGGACGAAGAGATCCGGGACTTGGGAGAGGTCGGCGTTTAGCCGCTTCCGGCGGCCCGGAT